>CAWIDX010000040.1:0-210349 GCA_963834955.1 uncultured Actinomycetota bacterium | reverse complement strand
ATGGACTTGAGGCGCTGCAGGTCTTTGGTGGTGGTGCGCTTCATGGCGACGCTCATGAAAGGGACGGCCACCTTTGAGAACCCCTCTGGCCGGCCCCGGTTGCGGAGTGTCATGCAAGTCGTACTACCGCTGGGCTCCCAGGTGTAGGTGGTCTCCATCGGAAAGGGCCCCTGCTCGGTCCGCATCACGAGCCGCTCTCCGGGAACCAGCTCCACCACCTCGTAGGTGTACTCGAGGCGGCGTCGCAGGAAGCGGGCAACAAAGTCATCCGAGACCCCTCGTTGACCGGGGGCGGGGTCTGCCACTCGACCGAGTCGATGTTTACGTACCACTCCGGTGCGTTCGAGGGGTCAACGACATAGGCCGCGACCACCGGCGAGCGGCCGATCGATCATCGTGTCGACGGTCACGTCGACCGTCACGACTCACACCCGCTCAATTGACGATTGCGGGTCGGCCCACGCCCGTCTCGGCCACGGCCACCAGGTTGTCGAAACCGGACCCAAGCGGGCGTGATCACAGGGATGATCGGGTCCTCGGTGTGGAACCGCCGTGGGTGAAGGCGAGGACCGTCGCCACGTCGCTGGGCGTCAGTCCGAAGCGGATCCGTGTCCCTTGCCACCACGGCGGGCTCTCCGGAACGTGCCACTCGACGGCCTCGTCTGACACCGCGGTAACTTCCAGCTCGAATACCACCTCGGTGGTCGGGATTCTCGCTCGAATCGGTCGCCGACCGCGGCGGCATCGCCCTCGATGGCGTCAGACCACCAACCGGCGATGCCGTTGGCGTTGTCGAGCCAACGCCTTACTTCGGCTGGTGGACGCCCCACCTCGAACTGGCCCCTAATGGTGTACACGCCCATGAACTCCTTTCCGGCCGAGAGCTTTGTTCAGACTATATCTCCAGCAGCCGGAAACTTCAACGTCACTAAAATAGGATCCGAGATGGACAGCCTCCAAGTGATCGCCCAGCCGCGGCGCCGGCAGATCCTGGCGCTGGTGTGGGACCAGGAAATGGCTGCAGGAGACATCGCGGCCAGCTTTGACTTGACCTTCGGGGCGGTCTGCAACATCTGGGCGTGCTCCACCGAGCCGGGTTCGTCAGCATGCGGGCCGAGGGGAATCGGCGGCTTTACCGCGCCGACAAGGACCGCCTCGGTCCCCTACGGCCCGTCCTCGAGAATATGTGGGCGGGCACCCTCGATCGGCTCGCCGGCACGGTAGAGCAGGACCCGCGACACGAGGCGGAAGATATATGACGCAGGCGATAGTGGTCGAGCGACGTATTGCCGCCCCGCCCCACGTCGTCTACGCCTACCTCACCCAATCCGACAAGTGGGCCCGCTGGCAGGGCGTGGCCGCCGCCATCGAAGCCGTCCCCGGCGGGGCGTTCTCGATGACGATGGCGAACGGGACGGAGGCCCACGGCCAGGTGATCGATCTCGTGCCCAACCGGCGTCTCGTGCTTACGTGGGGATGGGTCGACCACCCCGGCCTACCCCCTGGCACGAGCACGGTCGAGATCAACCTCGAGCCCGACGGCGACGCCACCATGTTGCGGTTGGCCCACCATGGGCTCCCCCCTACCGAGGTCGACATCCACCTCGCCGGCTGGAACCGATACCTGCCCCGCCTGGCGGTAGCCGCCACCGGAGGTGACCCCGGCGCCGATCTCCCCAGCTGAGAAGGCAAGCGCTCCCACGACTTTCACTAGGTGCGCCGCGGTGGGTCCACCGGGGCGACACCTTGCCGTCAGGTAAAGATGCTCACACCGCCGGGTCCGACGAGAAGACCGACCACGATCAGAACCACGCCCCAAAGCACCTGACGACGGAATAGTGCCACTACTCCGGCGATTACGAGGATCGCCGCCAAAATCCAAAGTACCAATTCCATGGGTCTCCTTAAGTCGCCACCCTCGTACCCTCTGCGGGGAATCCTCAAACGGCCGGGGGGCGCCCGGTTTTGTCACGTACGCACCCGGGATAGGCACGCCCCGTGTGATCGACAGCGAACCAAACTTCTCCGACGTCCGGGAGCGCACCGGCTACCTGGCCCAGATTCACCCTATCCCCAGCTCACCGGCCGCCAGAGGCTCAACTTCGCCCCGATCGCCGGGATGCCCCGGTTCGCACCCCGCGTCCGGTGAGAGTTGCGTGGAAACTGGGGAACTCGAATGGAGCCAGGAGCGAGCTCCCCGGCCGCACGCGACAGCGCCGGCCTCGCAAGGTGACGCGAGTCCGGCGCTGACTTAGTTGGCCTTCCAGGCCCTAGGAAGAGCTGTCGCTCAACTCGTTGAGCTGAGCCTCGATCTCCTCTGCGGTCTGTCCGGTCCGCTCCTTGATCTTACCAACTACCTGGTCCCACTGCCCCTGGGTGCGGTCGAGATCGTCATTGGTGAGGTCGCCCCATTTCTCTTGGACCTTCCCCCTCATCTGATCCCATTTGCCCTCGAACTTGAGGCGGGAAGCATCGGTTCCCATACTGATCTCCTTGACTCGCTTACACCATTGTCTTTCCCGATTCGGCGAGACCTAAACATCTCTTGTGGTGGGGGCAGGGCCGGGCAGGATTTCGGGTCGGGCCCTGCCAGGAATGGCGCTTCGTGATGACGCTCGACGACAACCTCGCCCTGGTCGGCCGGCTCCGACCACGACTATCACCAGGTGAAACCTATCAACGACATCTCGCGCCGGCTCGCAAGCCGATTCCTTCCGAAAGCCCCAAGGTCGTCGATGTTGCCCATCGCGGGGTTCGTCGACGTACTGCTCTCAGCCCGCATTGCGATGTCAGTAGTGCCACCATGCTCTGGGTGCTCGAGAACCCAACCCAGGATGATGCGGCCTCGCCCCCAGAAACTGACCGTCAGCCAGCTCGGTCGGGGTCGGGAGGGCTGCGAGCTCATCTCTTCGACGCCGACGGCATGGATCGAAACGTCGACATCGAGCCGGGGATTCACCAAGCGCTCGAAGACCACCACCTGCTTTGGATCGACCTCTCGAAGCCGGACCAGTCGGAAATCGACGAGATGGTCGTCGCACTCGACCTCCCCGACCAACTCCGTCAAGAACTGCACGGTGAAAGTGGCAGTGTCCATCTCCACCGCTACCCGGACTGCATCCACCTCGTAGTGGAGGTCATGGAGGAGACCGACGACGGGGCTACCCAACCGCAGCAGCTCGACCTGATCGCGGGAAGAGGATATGTCGTCACCATCGCGAACTCCCCCTTGTCGCCGGTGGCGAACTTCGTCGATGCCATGAGAGGCGACACCCGCCTCGGTGGCCTGGGTTCGGCAGGTTTCCTCGCGGCGATCGTCGACTCGGTGCTCAACTCCTACCTGTACCAGGTGGAGCAGGTGGAGAGACGGGTCGATGAGCTGGATCTCTTGGCTCTCGACTCAGACATCACTGACGGGTTCCTTCCCCAAATGGTCGAGCTGCGGAAGCGGATCGCCCGGATCCGGAGGTCGCTGGTTCCGCACCGCGCCGCATTCGCCCCGCTCGTCCGGCCCGACTTCGCCCTCCACGAGGAACTCGGCGAACCGTGGCCTGGACTGGTCGACCGTTTGGAGCGCACCATCGACGCCGTGGAGAACACCCGCGATCTGCTGGTCGGCTCACTCGAGATCTACCTCGGGCGGATTGGTCAGCGCACCAACGAGGTGATGAAGTCACTGACTCTTCTCTCTGCAGTTTTACTCCCGGCTGTAGTCGTTGCCGGCGTGATGGGCATGAACTTCCAGATGGGGTTCTTCGACGCAACGGAGAACTTCTGGATAGTCATCGGGGTCATGCTCGCCTTGGGCGCCGGGGCCCTGATAATCGCCAAGCTCCGCAAGTGGATCTGAGCGACGGCGCGCGCGGCCCGCTACGGCTCGGGTAACGGAGGCTCGACCTGCGGGAAGAGCAATTCCGCTCCGCGAGGGTCGATTTGGACGTATCCCAGTTCGTCGAGGCAGAGCAGGTCCAGGCGTCCGTAGCGGGCGACGACGCGGGACAGGATCCGCTCGTCGGCGGCTTCGACGAGTTCGTTGACCAGTTGTGCGGTGGTGATGTAGCGGACCCGGCGGCCCTGTTCGCAGGCCGCCAACCCGAGCCCGATGAGGAGGTGGGACTTGCCGGTGCCGGAGTCACCGAGCAGCACGACCGGTTCGCCGGCGTCCATGTAGTGCCCGCCGGCCAGTTGACCAAGGATGGCGGGCGCGATGCCGGGGACGGCGTCGATGTTGAAGTCCGCCAGACGTTTTAGCCTCGGGAACTTGGCGTCGTTGATGCGGCGGGTGCGGCGTCGTTCGGTGCGGTCGTCGACCTCGGCGGCCAGGACTTCGGCGAGGTAACGCAGGTGGGTTTGGCGTTCCCGGTCGGCGATCTCGGCGAGGCGGACCGCTTCGGCGCGCACGGTGGGCAGATGCAGTTCGCGTGCCGCGGCGCCGATGGAGGCTTGCGCGGCGGCATCGGCGGTCGTCGGCTTGCTGGTGGTGCTCATGAGGGGCTCCCGGTGAGTAGGTCGTCGTAATCGGTCAGAGACGGTGGCGGTCGGTCGTAGCGGGCCAGTGCACCGATCGGGACCACGGGCGCGAGTGCGCTGGTGTGGCGGCGGGCGTCGATGAGCACCGTCTCGGGATCCAGGCACCCCGAGGTGACGGCCCGGTCCATCGCGGCTGCCAGCGCGGCGGTGGGCAAGCTGCGGTGAGCCAGCAGGATCGCGATCAGGGCGCGGGTGCCGGCGGCGTCGCCGCGGGCGCGGCGGGCGGCGTCCCAGTAGGACTGGTGGCTGGTGGTGAACACACCGCAGGTTTTGGCTTGTGCGAGCGCGGTCGCTCCGGGCAGCGCACCGGGCTTGGTCTTGAGGACCTCGAGGTAGTGATCGAGAGCCAGGACCTCGACGTAGCGTCCGACCGCCCGTTCGTGGCGAGCGACAAGCGTTGGCCCATCGTAGATTTCGACGGTCCGTGCGGCGAGGCGGACCGGTAGGCGTCGCCCGGCGTAGCGGGCCGGCACGGAGTAGAAGCATTGTCGCACCGACACCCTGGCCCGGTTGTCTACCCGCGCGTGCAGCAGCCGCGCGCAGTCGAACGCCTCGGCCGGCAACCCCATCATCTCCGTCGCCTCGGTGGCGAACGCGGCCCCGATGGTGATCGGCCGGCCGGTGATCACCCGATCGTCGTCGAGGCGGTCACCGGTGGCGATCAGCTCGTTGAGCGCGCCCAGCGAGGCGACCTTGGGGACCGGGACGAGGTGGCGCCGCCGGAAGCGGCCGATCTCGCCCTCCACACCGCCCTTCTCGTGGGCACCCTCGATGCCCGGGCGGCAGAAGAACGAGTCGAACCCGTAGTGGCTGCGCAGCGCGGTGAACCGTTCGGACTCCGTGCGATCGCGGCCCTTGAGCACCCGCACGACAGCGGGTTTGAGGTTGTCGTATCGGATCCGGCCGGGCACGCCCCCGAAGTACTCGAAGGCCAGCACATGGCCCTCCAGGAAGGCTTCTTGGGCCTGGGTGGCGAACGCGATGTGAAAGGCTTTGCCCGAGTGGGATAGTCGCATCACGAACATCCAGCACTTCACGACCACACCGGCGATCGTCGAGTAGAACTCGCCGAAGTCGACCTCGGCCTCCGCTCCGGCCAGATGCGTCTGCGGGATCGACACCTCGTGGGTCAGCAGCCCGAGTTCGACCCGACGGCGGGCGACGTAACGCGACACCGTCACCTCCGAGAGCGTCGCCCGATGCTCGGCGACCAGACGCTGCCAGACCCGCCGGGCGGTATGGCGCTGCTTGCGCGGTGCGTCCTTGTCTGCCAGCAGCCAGGCGTCGATCACCGTGACCCACGGATCGATCGCCGGCCGGGGCCGAACCGGATACACCCGCCGCGGCGGAGGGAACGCGGCCGCGAGCGCTTGACGCACCGTCCGACGGTGCACGCCATGACGATCGGCAAGCTCGCGGATCGACAGTTCATCGAGCCGCCGGTCTCTCCTGATCTTTTCGAACAGTTCCACGCGTGACCGCATCCTGACTGACCTCCCTGACGACGACCGACAGGGACGACGGACGACAGGGACGATCTGAACGAGGGTGGGGCCAAAATTCGTGACGACACACCGCACCCACCCGGCCGGGAATGATCACCACCCCGACGGGGCCAGAATTCGTGAAGAACAACGGCCAAAGTGGGGCCAGGTCAGGTGACCACACTCATCGGTGTCATGCGAACAGCCGAAACAAAGTGTTCTTCGCGAAGTCGCACCCAGTTTCGGGAGATTACGCTCCGGGGCTGACCGTGACCGTATTCATGCCGCTATAACGCAGGAGCGGCGCT
Source organism: uncultured Actinomycetota bacterium (assembly GCA_963834955.1). Taxonomy (GTDB): domain Bacteria; phylum Actinomycetota; class Actinomycetes; order Mycobacteriales; family Mycobacteriaceae; genus Mycobacterium. The sequence goes on along the minus strand of CAWIDX010000040.1, from coordinate 204,027 downwards.
GCATCGCGGACCTGATTGACGATCTTGATGAGGCACAGTTAGCGACCGCGAGTCTGTGCAAGGGCTGGGATGTAAAGACGGTGGGCGCTCATCTCATGAGCTTTCTGGCCGAGGGCACCCTCAGGGTTACGTGGCTGGGCGTGCGCCGTCGGAGTGAGGATCGGGCAATCGATGAGATGGCGCGCCGCACAGCGCAGTTGCCAGCTGCCGAAATCGCGGCAACTCTGCGCGAGCTCGCTGATCAAACCTACTGGCGGCCCCCACCGCAAGCACCTGGTCTGCTGGCCGAGGTCTTGTCCCATAGCGGCGACATTAATCCCGCTTGGGCTTCCCTTCGAACCCGACCTGCAGCTGACTGCGACAGCCCTTGACTTCTTGACCGGCCCGCTGCCGATCGGCCTGGTTCCGCTAGGACGACTGCGAGGGATTCGCCTGCATGCCCACGACATCGATCGGAACTGGGGTTACGGGCGGGAAGTCCGTGGGCGGGCAGCCGAACTGATGATGGCTGCAGTCGGACGCACCTCTGCGCTAGATGCGCTCGACGGGCCTGGATTGCCACTGCTGCGGCAGCGAATAGCTGGCTAGGAGAAAGCCAGCAAGGGGCACGCGTCTTTGCATTCCTTCGCACTTTCGCTGTCAGCGCTAACTAAGCGCCTTTCGCCCACGCCCAGGCGGTAAGACGCCAGTCTGCGTCGACCTTTCGAAGCGCGACGGTATAAACCGAGCCTGTTTGTGTGACCTGGTTACCTCGCAGGTCGAATGTCATCGTCGCGGGCGCGACGACGTAGGCGTAGTCGCCGTTGACATCGACATGCCGTGGCTCATCGAGCGCGATGCGGTAGCCCGAACGCCTAAGTGCTCACCCTCGGCGAGCACGTCTTTCCACCAGTCTTCGGCAGCTGTCGGCCCCTGCCAGACATGCGGCGACATTCCATCGAGAATCTGCATGGGGTCGGCGCACGTCGCAGCCATCGCTGCCGAGTCGCCGTCGTTGAACGCCCCGACGTATTGCAGCACTGCACCCATTGGATCATCCGAAGCAGGCATGACGCTGGTCTCCTGTCTGTGGCTACGTCATACGTTAGGCGCCCTGGGGCGGCACACATTGGGGCGGACCCGCGCGACGGCGATCGCTTCGACAGCGTCACGCACGCAGCTAAGTGTGCGTCTTCGGCAGACGATTGTCTTGGAATCGTCTTGGCGATCTGTGCAGCAGAACTAAAAATATGCTCTGAGCTGCGGTTATACTGGTGCGCGATACTGGGATTGAACCAGTGACCTCTTCCGTGTCAGGGAAGCGCTCTCCCACTGAGCTAATCGCGCCGGTCAATCAATCGAGGTGGAGACGGGAATCGAACCCGTGTGCACGGCTTTGCAGGCCGTTGCCTCACCACTCGGCCACTCCACCGCTGGGGTTGATGCTTCGCACCTTCGAGCGGATGACGGGATTCGAACCCGCGACCCTCACCTTGGCAAGGTGATGCGCTACCAACTGCGCTACATCCGCGCGCCACAGACGAGATCGCCCGTCGCGAACCGCAACAATAGTCGACCCCAGCATGGCCGCACAAATCTATCTCCTGCCGCCGACGGATGGCATCGACGCAGCGTATGGGGTCGAAATGGCTGCTCGTGCTAGTCTTCGACACCGTCGCCCGGACAGGGCGAATGGTCCCGTGGCTCAGTGGGAGAGCGTCCGCTTCACACGCGGAAGGTCGCTGGTTCGATCCCAGCCGGGACCACATTACCCCTCGCCGGTCGACATGGTTGAGACCGGTGATCTAACCGAAGACCCATTTCGCAATTGCCAACAGTTGCCAACCCCCGCCGCGGCACCATTCCGAACACCGACCACAGCCGCTCGGTCTCGTAGTCGCGGACGTCCACGCCGTCGAGCAGCACCGAACTGGCGGTGGCGTCGCACAGCCGGCACATCGGCGAAACCAACGTCGACTTGCCCGAACCGGTGCTCCCGACGATCGCCGTAGTGGTGCCGGGGCGGGCGCTCAGCGAGATCTCTTGCAGCATAGGCTGTTCTGCGGGACATCGGTTCCTCCGGATCCACGATCTGCGAGCGCGTAGCCAGCACCTCGTCGATCCGCTCGGCGCAAGCGCCAACGTGCCGACCGCCTGCAACACCACCGCCACCGCGATCAGCTGCCGGTACGGCCGCAAATAGCGGCGCAGCAGACGCAGCAGCATTTCCGTACTGTCGCACACCGATCGGCGCGGCTACACCCGCTGCTCGGTGCGGCGCTTGGCCTGCTCGAGCTCCTCCTCGTAGGCGCCCTCGTCGCGACCCAGCGCGATCGTCGCCGCCGCCATCGCCGCGACGGCGATCGCCAACACGACAGTTTGCGCATGCGTGATCGCGAGCGTCTCGTCGAGCATCACGGCACCGAGCAACACAGCCACCACCGGTTCGAGCACCAGCATCGTCGGCACCGACGTCTGCAGCGAACCGGCGTGAAACGCCGACTGCTGCAGCAGCGTCGCCCCAACGCCCACGACGAGGAGCGCATAGACCAGGGGATCGGTGAGCACTGCAGCCGGTCCCTTGTCGGCGAGCAGTTGCAGCACGGTCTTCGTCAGCACCGCTAGCATGCCGAACAGCACACCCACCACCACCGCCAGGAGTGCGGCTCGGCGCCGTCCGACCACCTTTGCGGCCACCAGCACGCACACCACCACCACGGGTGCCAGCACCGCAAACACCACCGCCCACTGCGCCAAGTCGTGGTGATACTCGCCGGGACGGGTCTTGGCAATTGACACAAACACCGCTAACGCCATCGTCAGCAGCAGCGCCCACATCCAATCGCGGCGATTGACTTTTCGACCCGCGAGCCGGGCACTCAGCGGCAACGCGAAAAGCAGGGACGACACCAGCAGCGGCTGCACCAACAGCAGCGTTCCCTTGCTCAGCGCGAGCGCCTGAAAACCATAGCCGGCCACCGCCGTTGCGGTGCCGGCCCACCACAGCCGCTTGCGCAGCAGCGCGGTGATCATCGCCGTGCTGACGCCCAGCTCGTAGGGCACATCCATCGTGGCGCGTTGGCGAACCACGATGCCGATGGCCATACACACGGCAGCAGACAACGAGAGCAGCACCACCAGGGCGTGGGTCATCTGCACCTTCCCGCGTCAACCGTTCCAACGTACGGGTTCGCGGGGGCAAACGGCGAGAGACCCCCCAGTAGGTGGGTCAGCTCGCGTCCGGATGCGCCTTTTCGACGAGTTCGGTGGCGATCTGTGCCAGCGGAACGTTGGCGTCTTGAGACAGCTTGCGCAGCATCTCGAAGGCTTGCAGGGCGCCGATACCGTAGCGCTCCATGATCATGCCCTTGGCCTGGCCGATGGTGTCACGACTGGCCAGCGCTTGGCGGAACTGCTCGTCGCGGCGCGCGGAGTTCCAGGTGACCGCCGAGTGCGTGGCGAAGATCAGACCCACTTCCTCGGACTCCTCGCCGAAGGCGTTGGGCAGTTCGGAATACACGTTCAACGCGCCCATCGACTGGTCGGCGATGAACAACTGAAAGGCCATGATCGAGCGGATCGGGGTCTCCGCGAGCGCGTCACGGCGGTATTTCGGCCAGCGGAAGTCCTCCGCCAAGTCCTCGATGTGGATGGTCTGCCTCTCCCACGCCGACGTCAGGCACGGTCCCTCACGGTGCCGCTGCTGAATGACGTCCAACAACACCGGCCAGCGGTGGGTGGCGGCCGGCGTGTCGATCTTCCTGCGGTTGGTCGTGACCGTCACGCCCGCGTATTGGGCGCCCGGGATCTCCGCGACGGCGTGCTCCGCTAGCTCGGCAATCACCGTGTACGAATCGATCCCCGGGCGGTCGTGCAGTGCACGCACGATCTCCGCGATGCGGCGATAGGTTTTCTCCGTCGCCATCCGGTCGTTCACCGACATAATTCCCGTCCTGGCTCTGCTCAGCTGGCCTTACACGGTACGCCGTGGCGGCTCACAGCGCGCCGACATATCGCGTGGTCAGCACACGCTGGACAAGCGCCGTGACCGGGCCGGCGGCCTTGCTCCACCACGTCGCATGACGGGAGAACGCCGTCACCTCCGCATGCACCGCGTCGGTGGCCGGGTCGTAGCGCACCGCGAACAGCTCCTCACCACATTCCGGGTGGCCGGGCAGCGTTCCGTAAGCGAAGCCTCGTCGGTCGGGCTCATCGATCACGTAGACCACCCGGCACGGTGCGCGCACCGGTCCCAGCCGCACGATCACCACCGCGCCCGGTTCTGCGACGTCGTTGCTCGCTTTGACCCTGGCGCCGGCGCCGCGCAGCATGCCCCAGCGCATCACCTTGGCAGCTGCTTCCTCGAACCGCGGACGGCCCTTGCCGATGACGGCTGACTTGGTGACGTGGTGATAGCTGTGGGGCAACGGTCCCGCCGTCGCGCCGACTTCGGAGTAGGTGAACGGTTCGTCGGCCAAGTCCGCCAATCGCATTGGGTCATCCTGGCATCCCCCGGCGTACGGTCGAGATCGTGACTACCCAACCTGTCGCCAAAGCATCCGGGACATTCAGCATCGGCGGCGACCTGACCGTCAACCGGCTCGGCTTCGGTGCCATGCGCCTGCCCGGCCCGGGCGTCTGGGGGCCGCCCGCCGACCGCGACGAGGCCATCCGCGTACTCCGCCGCGCCGTCGACCTCGGCGTGAACTTCATCGACACCGCCGACTCGTACGGGCCCTATGTGTCCGAGGAGCTGATCCGCGAGGCGCTGCACCCGTATCCCGACGACCTCGTCGTGGCGACCAAGGCCGGCCTGTTGCGCACCGGGCCAGGCACCGGCTGGATCCCGCTGGGCAAGCCGGCGTATCTGCGTCAAGAGGCGGAGATGAGCCTGCGCCGCCTCGCCGTCGAGTGCATCGACCTGTTCCAACTGCATCGCATCGACGCCGACTATCCGCTGGAAGACCAGGTCGGCGAGCTCGCCGCGTTGCAGTCCGAGGGCAAGATCCGCCACATCGGGCTATCGCAGGTCAGCGTCGAGGAGCTGCAGGCCGCCCAGCAGGTGGCGTCGATCGCGTCGGTGCAGAACATGTACAACCTGACCGAACGCAGGTCGGAGCCCCTGCTGGAGGCGGTCGAGGCTCAGCCGAGATCGGGTTCATTCCGTGGTTCCCGCTGGCCTCCGGCCCGCTGGCCGCCACTGACGGGCCGCTGCAACGCATCGCCGCCGAGCACGACGCCACCCCGTCGCAACTCGCGCTGGCGTGGCTGCTGCGGCGCTCACCGGTCATGCTGCCGATCCCCGGCACGTCCAAGGTGGCGCACCTCGAGGAGAACGTCGCCGCCGCGGAAATCGAGTTGAGCGACGAGGAATTCGAGACGCTCGGCGCCATCGGCTAGGAGCCGGGGATGTCGGGCGGTGCGACGGCGCGGGCGCTGGTTCTGGAGGCGCCGCGGCGGCTCACCGTACGCGAACTTCCGGTGCCCGACGTCGGCGACGACGACGCCCTGCTGCGGGTCGAGGCCTGCGGGCTGTGCGGCACCGATCACGAGCAGTACACCGGCGCACTGTGGGCTGGGTTCGCGTTCGTTCCCGGCCACGAGGCGGTCGGCGTCATCGAGGCGATCGGACCGGCGGCATCGCGTCGCTGGGGTGTCGGCGTCGGGGACCGGGTAGCGGTTGAGGTGTTTCAGTCCTGCCGCGACTGCGCGGCCTGCCGCGCGGGGGAATACCGACGTTGTGAGCGGCACGGCCTCGCCGACATGTACGGATTCATCCCGGTGGACCGCCGGCCGGGCCTGTGGGGCGGCTACGCCGAATACCAGTACCTGGCGCGCGACTCGATGGTGCTGCCGGTTCCCGAGGCGCTCGATTCGGTGGTCGCGACCCTGTTCAACCCGCTCGGCGCCGGCATCCGCTGGGGGGTGACACTGCCCGGCACCGGCCCCGGTGATGTGGTCGCCGTGCTGGGTCCCGGGGTGCGCGGGTTGTGTGCCGTGGCGGCCGCCAAAGAGGCCGGGGCGGCGTTCGTCATGGTGACCGGCCTGGGGCCCCGCGACGCCGAGCGGCTGGCCCTGGCACCGGCGTTCGGGGCGGACCTTGCCGTCGACGTCGCCGTCGACGATCCCGTCGCCGCGCTGCAGAAGGCCACCGGCGCTCTCGCCGACGTCGTCGTCGACGTCACCGCCAAGGCCCCCGCCGCCTTCGCACAGGCCGTCGCGCTTGCCCGGCCGGCCGGCACGGTGGTCGTCGCAGGCACCCGCGGCTGGGGTAGTGGGGCGCCAGGCTTCTCACCCGACGCGGTCGTGTTGAAGGAATTGCGTGTCCTGGGTGCGCTCGGCGTGGATGCGACCGCGTACCGCGCGGCACTGGAGATGCTGGCTGGTGGTTGCTTTCCGTTTGACCGCCTGCCGCGGCGCTGCGTCGGCCTGGATGGGCTGGCGGACTTGTTGGTTGCGATGGCCGGCGAGAGCGGCGTGCCGCCGGTGCATGGCGTGCTGACGCCGTAGGCCTCGTGCCGAGTACGACGTTATGGCGGGGTGTTCTCGCACTGTCGCGCCACGCCGTTGAATTCGGCGGCCGGGTCCGCGGCGGGCTCAAACGATGCGGTAGGTCTGCACCGCGTGGGCAACGACCTTGCCGTCGGCATCCGTGGCGGTGATCTCGGTGAACGTCAGCTCCTTGCGGCGGCGAACCGTCCGGCCGTGGCACAGCAAGTCGGACCGCTTGGCGGCCCCGACGTACTGAACGCTCATCGCGACGGTCGAGGCCCGCGTGCCCTTGGTGAAGTCGTGGTTGGACCAGGCCGCCGCCGCGCCCGCGGTGTCGATCACCGACGCGACGACGCCGCCGTGGAAGTACATGCCGTCGTTGGTGAGGTCGTCGCGAAACGGCAGCCGGATGATGACGTCGTCGGGCTCGTAGCGCTCGAACACGATGCCGAGCCAGCCCATGAACGGGGTCTTCGGCATCAGGTCGCGCACGGCCAGGCGCTGCTTGCGCTGCTGGTCATCGGTCAACGGCTCGCTCATGGCGGCACCCTACCGAGCGGTGCGCTGACGTAGCGTGAGGCCGTGGCAACTGATCCGGCGGGCTGGAGCGATGGGGGTACCGCCCGCCCGAAGGGCAGGGGGACGACCCGGGAATTGGATCCGGCGGATACAAGCGAAGCGGCGCCGGAAACCGCCGAACGGCACCATGGCGGCGGTTTCAACCCGCCGGTCCCCACAACGAAGGGCGGCCCCGACTACGGGAGGTTCATCGAGGCCGTGCGGACGCTGCAAGACCATGCGCGTGCCATCGACGCGCCCGACGAGGTCGTCACTGCGGCCGCCGATCTGCTCGAGAACCTCTCTGCCCTCCTGACGCCCTACGACACCGACGAGTGGACAGCGCCGTCGGGTCGTCGCATGGACCTGCCCAACCGCGGGAACGTCTCCGGTGTGCCCGTGTCACTGGCGCAGACCGACGACAACCGGATCCGCGGCGTCGCCCGCTTCCGTCGCTTCCACCTCGGCCGCAACGGCGCCGCGCACGGCGGCTCGATCGCGCTGCTCTTCGACTCCGTGCTGGGCTACACCGCCGCCAAACTGACCCGCAGCCTCTACCAGCGCACGGCGTACCTCCACGTCAACTACCGCCACATCGCCCCGATCGACATCGACCTGCAGGTCGACGCCGGCCTCGACCGCATCGAGGGCCGCAAGATCTTCGTCGCGGCGCGCCTCACTCACGACGGCACGCTGCTCGCCGACGGTGAGGCGCTGTTCGTCCGGCTCAAACCCGGCCAGCCATGAAGGAGAGGACGGACTCGCTAAGACGCCGCTGGGCCCAGTGGCGCGAACGCCTACGCGACCGGCCGATCGCCGAACTCAGCTATCGGGTCGCCGTAGCGGTGGTGGGTCTTGCGGTGCTCGCGGTGGGCATCCTCGCGATTCCGTACCCGGGCCCGGGGTGGGCAATCGTCTTCGTGGGGCTCGGCATCCTGGCCACCGAGTTCTCGTGGGCTCAACGGCTGCTCAAATGGGTCAAGGTCCGCTACGACAAGGTCATGGCGTGGTTCAAACGCCAGGGCCTCTGGGTGCAGATCGCGGGCTTCGTGTTCACCATGGGGGTGGTGATGGCGACGCTGTGGTTAGTCGGTGCGCTGGGCTGGGCGGCGTCGTTGGTAGGGCTCGACTGGCCGTGGCTGAAGAGCCCCATCGGCGTGGGGTCATGACCGCTCGCACGGATAGCATTGGCGGCGATCTGCGAACACCTGCCGACTTGGAGAACCCGCGATGACGTCCGCCGCCAGTCCCGCCGCCGCAGCCCCTCTTCGGGTGGCCGCCGGGACCACCGCCGGGGCGGCCGTCCGCGACGCGGGCCTGCCCGGACGCGGTGAAACCGGCGCGATTGTGGTCGTGCGCGACGCCGACGGACGCCTGCGCGACCTCGGCTGGACGCCGGACGTCGACGTCGAGGTGGTGCCGGTCGCCGCCGACACGGACGACGGCCGCAGCGTCATCCGGCACTCCTGCGCGCATGTGCTGGCCCAGGCCGTGCAGGACATGTTTCCCGACGCCAAGCTCGGCATCGGACCGCCGATCGTCGACGGGTTCTACTACGACTTCGATGTGGCGGAGGCCTTCACGCCGGAAGACCTCGAGGCGCTGGAAAAGCGGATGCGCCAGATCGTCAAGGACGGTCAGCTGTTCTCGCGACGCGTCTTCGAATCCAAAGACGAAGCCCGGCAGGAGCTTTCCGATGAGCCGTACAAACTCGAGCTCGTCGACGACAAGTCCGGCGACCCGGAGGTGATGGAGGTCGGCGGCGACGAGCTCACCGCCTACGACAACCTGAATCCCCGCACGCGCGAACGGGTCTGGAGCGACCTCTGCCGCGGGCCGCACATCCCGACCACCCGCCACATCCCGGCGTTCAAGCTGACCCGCAGCTCGGCCGCGTACTGGCGGGGCAACCAGGACAACGCCAGCCTGCAACGCATCTACGGCACCGCGTGGGAAACCCAGCAGGCGCTCGACGCGCACCTGCACCTCATCGAGGAGGCGCAGCGGCGCGACCATCGCAAGCTCGGCGCCGAGCTCGACCTGTTCAGCTTCCCCGACGAAATCGGTTCGGGCCTGGCGGTTTTCCACCCCAAAGGCGGAATCGTGCGCACCGAGCTCGAGCAGTACTCGCGAACCAAGCACCTCGAGGCCGGCTACCAGTTCGTAAACACCCCGCACATCACCAAGGCCCAGTTGTTCCACACCTCAGGGCATCTGGACTGGTACGCCGACGGCATGTTCCCGCCGATGCACATCGACGCCGAGTACAACGACGACGGGACGGTGCGCAAACCGGGGCAGGACTACTACCTCAAGCCGATGAACTGCCCGATGCACTGCCTGATCTTCCGGGCGCGCGGGCGGTCCTACCGCGAACTTCCGTTGCGGCTCTTCGAGTTCGGCACCGTGTACCGCTACGAGAAGTCCGGCGTGGTGCACGGGCTGACTCGGGTGCGCGGCCTGACGATGGACGACGCGCACATCTACTGCACGCGTGAGGAGATGCGCGACGAGCTGACGTCGCTTCTGCAGTTCGTGCTCAACCTGCTCGCCGACTACGGCCTCACCGACTTCTACCTGGAGTTGTCGACGAAGGATCCCGACAAGTTCGTCGGCTCCGACGAAGTGTGGGAGGAAGCCACCAATGTCCTGGCCGAGGTCGGGGCGGCGTCGGGGCTGGAACTGTTGCCCGACCCCGGCGGGGCGGCGTTCTACGGGCCCAAGATCTCGGTGCAGGTGAAGGACGCGCTGGGCCGCACCTGGCAGATGTCGACGATTCAGCTCGACTTCAACTTCCCCGAGCGGTTCGACCTGGAGTACACCGCCGCCGACGGCACCCGGCAGCGGCCGGTGATGATCCACCGCGCGCTGTTCGGGTCGATCGAGCGGTTCTTCGGCATCCTGACCGAGCACTACGCCGGGGCGTTCCCGGCCTGGTTGTCGCCGGTGCAGGTGGTCGGCATCCCGATCGCCGACGACCACGTGCCGTACCTGGAAGACGTTGCCGCGCAACTGAGATCCCGAGGAGTGCGGGTAGAGGTCGACGCCAGCGACGACCGGATGGCCAAGAAGATCGTGCACCACACCAACCATCGCGTGCCGTTCTTGTTGCTCTCCGGCGACCGTGACGTCGAGGCGGGGGCGGTGAGCTTCCGATTCCGCGACCGCGGCCAGCTCAACGGGGTGCCGCGCGACGAGGCGATCGACGCCATCGTCGACTGGATCACCAGGCGGGAGAACGCCTCGCCGACGGCGGACCTGCTGAACGCGGGTGACACATCGTGAGCGAGCCCGAGCCGACGGGCGGCGACGAGACGATCGTCGACCGCGGCGTGGGCGACCCCGACCACCTGCAGCGCCTGTGGACTCCGTACCGGATGAACTACATCGCCGAAGCGCCCGTCGCGCGTGACCCCGCGGTGCGGGCGCGACCGTTCTCCGACATTCCCACGCTCTCCGACGAGGACGGGCTCCTCGTCGCGCGGGGTCATCATGTGTATGTGGTGCTCAACCTTTACCCCTACAACCCCGGCCATCTCATGGTTGTGCCGTACCGTCGCGTGTCGGAGCTGGAAGACCTCGACGAGGCCGAAAGCGTCGAGATGATGGCGTTCACCCAGAAGGCGATCCGGGTAATCAAGGCCGTGTCACGACCGATGGGATTCAACGTCGGGCTCAACCTTGGCCAGGTGTCGGGCGGATCGCTGGCCGAGCATCTGCACATGCATGTGGTCCCGCGGTGGATCGGGGATGCCAACTTCATCACGATCATCGGTGGGTCCAAGATCATCCCGCAGCTGCTGCGGGAAACCCGCGAACTGTTGGCGAAGGAGTGGGCCAGACAGCCGTGAGCAACTTCTACCTGATGACGCGAGCGGCGTATGTGAAGCTGAGCACGCCGGTGGCCAAGGCGGCGGTGCGCGTAGGGCTGACGCCCGACATGGTCACGATCATCGGCACCGCCGGGGCAGTGATCGCAGCGCTGACGATGTACCCGATCGGGCAGCTGTGGTGGGGCTCGTTTACGGTCTGCGTCTTCGTGTTGGCCGACATGCTCGACGGCGCGATGGCCCGCGTCAGCGGCGGTGGTAGCAGGTTCGGTGCGGTGCTGGACGCGACGTGTGACCGGATCAGCGACGGCGCTATTTTCTGTGGTCTGCTCTGGTGGGCGGCGTTCGGTCTGCACAACCCGTCATTGATGGTCGCCATGTTGATCTGCCTGGTCAGCTCGCAGGTGATCTCCTACGTCAAGGCCCGCGCCGAGGCCAGCGGCCTGCGCGGCGACGGCGGGCTCATCGAACGCCCCGAGCGGCTGGCCATCGTGCTGAACGGCGCGGGATTATCGGACTTGTTCTCGCTGCCGTGGCTGCTGCCCGTCGCGATGTGGGTGCTGGCGGTGGCCAGCATCGTCACCATTGGTCAGCGGGTGCATTCGGTGCGCTGCTCCCCGGAAGCGATGGACAAGATGGAGAAACCCGAGGCGAGCCAGCAGTGACCCCCGGAGGGCAGGAGCGAAGCGACTCGGGGATTGGTCCCGGAGGGCAGGAGCGAAGCGACTCGGGGATTGGTCCCGGAGGGCAGGGCGAAGCGACTCGGGGATTTGGTGGGCGCCGATCAGCCCGGGGTTCGTCCGCGAGAGGCGCGCCCGGGCGGGGCAGCGCATGACCGACTGGGGATTCGCGGCGGGCTGGCGCGTGGTGCGGGCCATGCCGGAGTCCTTCGCGCGCAACGCTTTCGAGGCCGGCGCCTACTACGCCGCGCGGGACGGCGGGCCGGAACAGCTGCGCAAAAACCTGGCCCGCGTCATCGGTGTGACGCCCAGCCAGGTGCCCGACACCCTGATGCGTGCGTCGGTGGCGTCCTACGCACGCTACTGGCGAGAAGCCTTCCGGCTGCCGTCGATGGACAAGGACGAGCTGTGGCAACAGATCCGCGACGCGGTGGCCCACTACGAGTACGTCGAAGCCGCGCTGGATGCCGGCCGCGGCGCCGTGGTGGCGCTGCCGCACAGCGGCAACTGGGACATCGCCGGGTTTTGGCTGGCGCGCCGAGAGGGCACTTTCACCACCGTCGTCGAGCGCCTGCAGCCCGAGTCGCTGTACCGTCGCTTTATCGCCTACCGGGAAAGCCTGGGTTTCGAGGTGCTGCCATTGACCGGTGACCGATCTCCGTATGAGGTGCTCGTCGAACGGCTGCGCCAGAACCGCGTCGTCTCCCTGATGGCGGATCGCGACCTGACCCGCACGGGCGTGCAGGTCGACTTCTTCGGCGAACCCACCCGAATGCCGGCCGGCCCCGCACGGTTGGCGATCGAAACCGGCGCCCCGCTGCTGCCCGCCCACGGCTGGTTCGAGGGCGCCGGCTGGGCTTTCAAGGTGGAGCCTCCGATCGACGTGAGCTCCGGTGATGTCGGCGCCATTACGCAATCGCTGGCCGACCGGTTCGCGGTCAACATCGCCACTTACCCAGCCGACTGGCACATGCTGCAGCCGCAGTGGCTGGCCGACCTGCCGGCCGAGCGGCGCGCGAAGCTGAGGGAACAGTCCCGGCGGGCTTGGCACGCGGAGCGACCGGGGGATGAATCCTGATGCGGATCGGGATGGTGTGCCCCTACTCGTTCGACGTGCCCGGCGGCGTTCAGTCCCACGTGCTGCAGCTGGCGGAGGTGATGGTGGCCCGCGGGCACGCCGTCAGCGTGCTGGCCCCCTCGTCGTCGTATGTGGAACTTCCCGATTACGTGGTTTCCGGCGGCAAAGCGGTGCCCATTCCGTACAACGGCTCGATCGCGCGGCTGCGGTTCGGCCCGGCCACCCACCGCAAAGTCAAACGCTGGCTCGCCGAGGGCAACTTCGATGTGCTGCACCTGCACGAACCCAACGCACCCAGCCTGTCGATGCTGGCGCTGAACATCGCCGAAGGCCCGATCGTCGCGACATTTCACACGTCGACGACCAAGTCGCTTACCCTATCGGTGGTCCGGGGCATCCTGCGGCCGATGCACGAGAAGATCGTCGGCCGCATCGCGGTCTCGGACCTGGCGCGGCGCTGGCAGATGGAGGCGCTGGGGTCCGACGCCGTGGAAATCCCGAACGGCGTGGACGTCGACTCCTTCGCGAATGCGCCTCTGCTGGACGGATATCCGCGTCCCGGCAAGTCGGTGCTGTTCCTGGGCCGCTTCGATGAACGGCGCAAGGGCATGGACGTGCTGTTGCGCGCACTTCCGGCTTTGGTGGCACGGTTCGGTGACGTGCAGGTGCTGATCGTCGGCCGCGGCGACGAGGACGAACTGTGCGAGGAGGCCGGTCCGCTGGCGGACCATCTGCGGTTCCTCGGCCAGGTCGACGACGACGAGAAGGCGTCCGCGATGCGCAGCGCCGACGTGTACTGCGCCCCCCACACGGGCGGGGAGAGCTTCGGCATCGTGCTGGTCGAGGCGATGGCGGCCGGCACCGCTGTTGTCGCCAGCGACTTGAACGCGTTCCGCCGCGTGCTGCGGGACGGCGAAGCCGGCCGGCTGGTGCCCGTGGACGACGCCGACGCGCTGGCCGCGGCGCTGATCGACGTTCTCGGCGACGACGCATTGCGGGCCCGCTACGTGATGGCCGCCAAGGTGGCGGTGCGTCGATACGACTGGTCGGTGGTGGCCAACCAGATCATGCGGGTCTACGAAACGGTCGCGGGCACGGGCGCCAAGGTGCAGATGGCCGGGACGGCGGGCAAAAGCGATGGGGGCACTCCCCTGCGAAGCGGGGACCCCACCCGGCCGAAGGCCAGGGGGATGACCAGGGGAATTAGTTGATCACCTGGGTCGTGATCGCGGCCGTGGTGCTGCTGGTGATCCTTCTGGCGATCGCCGCGTGGGCGTACCAGACCGCATCTCGGCTCGACCGGCTGCATGTTCGGTACGACCTGTCGTGGCAGTCCCTCGACAGTGCCCTGGCCCGGCGAGCCGTGGTGGCGAGGGCCATCGCCGCTGATGCGTACGGCGACATTCCTGAGCGGCGGCGGCTGGTGTCGCTGGCCGACGCCGCCGAGCGCGCCCCGCGCTCGATACGCGAAACGGCCGAGAACGAACTGTCGGCCGAGCTGGCGACCGTCGACCTGGCGGCGCTGCGTCCGGGATTGATCGGCGAGATGGCCGACGCCGAAGCCAGGGTGCTGTTGGCCCGCCGATTTCACAACGACGCCGTCCGCGACATCCTCGCACTGCGGGAGCAGCGGCCGGTGCGGTGGTTACGGCTGGGCGGACATGCGCCGCTGCCAACCTATTTCGAGATCGCCGAGCGAGCGCAGTCGACAACCACGGGGGACTTCTGGGGAGTCAATGTCCGCACTTCGGCGCGGGTGGTGCTGCTTGACGACGAAGGTCGCGTCTTACTGCTGTGCGGATCTGACCCGGCGGTCGTCGACGACGGCGCCGCACCGACGTGGTGGTTCACCGTCGGCGGGGAGGCCAGGCCGGGGGAGACGTTGATGGCGGCCGCCGCGCGCGAGCTGCAGGAGGAGACCGGGCTGCGGGTCGACGCCGCCGCGATGATCGGGCCGGTGTGGAGCCGCGACGCGATCATCGAGTTCAACAACTCGGTGATTCGCAGCCACGAGCTGTTTTTCGTCTGCCGCACTCACCGCTTCGACCCGTCGACGACGGGGCATACCGCCTTGGAGCGCCGCTACATCCACGGGCACCGGTGGTGCGACGCCGACGACATCGCGGCTCTGGTGGCCGCGGGCCAGGCGGTGTACCCGTTGCAACTCGGCGAGTTGCTCACCGAGGCGAACGCGGTGGCCGACGCGGCGCGCAACGGGCATGCTCCCGCCGAACGCGAGCCGCAACCGATCCGCTAGGCGCTTGCGGGCTTTGTGGATCGGTGTGCGGCGTCTGTTGTTGTCGGAAAGTGATAGCGCATGCGCTATCGGTTTTGCGATTCACATAGTGAGCTGTTCGACGGTGCTGGCGCGGCGGATGTGGCTGCTGGGAATCAGGACGATTAACCGCTGGACCCCACCCACTAGACTGGGCCGGTACCAGCGATTACCGACAGGAGTTGCAGCAGTGGACTCGAACGGGTCTCCCTGGGGGCACCACCCGCCTGCGGGGGACGCTCAGACCGGCACCGCCCGCGTCAAGCGCGGGATGGCCGAAATGCTCAAGGGCGGCGTCATCATGGACGTCGTCACCCCAGAGCAGGCCCGCATCGCCGAAGGCGCCGGCGCGGTCGCGGTGATGGCGCTGGAACGGGTGCCGGCCGACATCCGCGCGCAGGGCGGGGTGTCGCGGATGAGCGACCCGGACATGATCGAGGGCATCATGGCGGCCGTCACCATCCCGGTGATGGCCAAGGCACGCATCGGCCACTTCGTCGAAGCCCAGATCCTGCAAAGCCTCGGGGTCGACTACGTCGACGAGTCCGAGGTGCTCACGCCAGCCGACTACACCCACCACATCGACAAGTGGAAGTTCACGGTGCCGTTCGTGTGCGGCGCGACCAACCTCGGGGAAGCGCTCCGTCGCATCGCCGAGGGCGCGGCCATGATCCGCTCCAAGGGCGAAGCCGGCACCGGCGACGTGTCAAATGCGACCACGCACATGCGCGCGATCGGCGGCGAGCTTCGTCGTCTGACGTCGCTCTCCGAGGACGAGCTGTACGTCGCCGCCAAGGAGCTGCAGGCGCCGTCCGAGCTGGTGGTCGACGTCGCCCGGGCCGGAAAGCTGCCGGTGACGCTGTTCACCGCCGGCGGCATCGCCACCCCGGCCGACGCCGCGATGATGATGCAGCTGGGCGCCGAGGGCGTGTTCGTCGGCTCCGGCATCTTCAAGTCGGGCGACCCGGCCCAGCGTGCGGCCGCCATCGTCAAAGCCACCACGTTCTACGACGACCCCGACGTGCTCGCGCGGGTATCCCGCGGTCTGGGGGAGCCGATGGTTGGCATCAACGTCGAGGAGATCGCGGCCTCACACCGGCTGGCCGAACGCGGCTGGTAAACATCTCGCATGGCGATCGAGGAGATCCTTGATCTCGAACAGCTCGAGGTCAACATCTTCCGTGGCCGGGTGGTCAGCGCCACGCCGGGAAACCAGAACCGGGCCTTCGGGGGCCATGTCGCGGGCCAGTCGCTGGTCTCGGCCGTGCGCTCCGTCGACCCGAAGTACCGCGTCCACTCCCTGCACGGATACTTCCTGCGGCCCGGCGACCCGAAGGCGCCCACGGTGTTCATCGTCGAGCGGGTACGTGACGGCGGCTCATTCTCGACCAGGCGGGTCAGCGCCATCCAGCACGGCGAAACCATTTTTTCCATGGCGGCGTCGTTTCAGGTCGAGCAGGTCGGGATCGAGCACCAGGACAAGATGCCGCCCGCGCCGTCACCCGACGACGTCCCCCTTTTCGCCGGCCTCAAATCGTTCGACGACGGCGGCTTCAAGCAGTTCGAGGAATGGGATCTGCGCCGGGTCCCGGCAGACCAGGTGCGGATGCTGCCCGGCAAGGTCGCCCAGCAGCAGGTGTGGTTCCGCCACAGCGACCGGCTGCCCGACGATCAGGTGTTGCACATCTGCGCGTTGGCCTACATGAGCGACCTGACCCTCCTGGGCACGTCGTGGTCCATCCACCCCCGCGACCGTGAGCATCTGCAGGGCGCGTCGCTGGATCACGCGCTGTGGTTCCTGCGGCCGTTCCGCGCCGACGACTGGCTGCTCTACGACCAGTCGTCGCCGTCGGCCACCGGGGGCAGGGCGTTGACGCAGGGCAAGATCTTCGACCGCCACGGCAACATGGTCGCCGCGGTCATGCAAGAGGGACTGACCCGCTACCCGCGCGGCTACCAACCCGCGGACTCAGGGTGAGCGCCCCGCGGATCGGGGTACTGGCACTGCAAGGGGACACTCGCGAACATCTGGCCGCACTGCGCGAGGCCGGCGCCGACGCGTCGACGGTGCGCCGCCGCGGCGAACTCGACACCGTCGACGCGCTGGTGATCCCCGGCGGGGAGTCGACGACGATGAGTCACCTGCTGTCCGAGTTCGAGCTCCTTGAGCCGCTGCGTCGGCGGGTGAGCGACGCCATGCCGGTGTACGGGTCGTGTGCCGGGATGATCCTGCTGGCCAGCGAGATTCTCGACGCCGGCGCCGACGGCCGGCGCGCGGTCCCGCTGAACGGCATCGACATGACGGTGCGGCGCAACGCGTTCGGTCGGCAGGTCGACTCGTTCGAGGGCGACATCGACTTCCAGGGACTCGAGGGACCGGTGCATGCGGTGTTCATCCGCGCGCCGTGGGTGGAGCGGGTCGGTGACGGGGTGCAGGTGCTGGCCCGTGCTGCGGACCACGTCGTGGCGGTCCGGCAGGGCCGGATGCTCGCGACCGCGTTTCACCCGGAGATCACCGGTGACCGACGGGTGCACCGGCTGTTCGTCGAGATCGTCACCGGCCGGGCCTGACAGTGCCTCGACCTGGAACGTGAAGCAGCAGGCGCCTTTTCACGCGACTGAAGGGAGTCGCGCCCGTGATTTCGGTCGGCGAGCCGCTGTGGACTCTCTCTGGAGTCCGGCTGCGCCAGCGTGACCGCACGACCCGTAGATCGACGGCAATCTCGCTTAAGCTCCGCCTGATGACGTTGATGATCGAAGTGGAGCCACAGCCGCGCATCGACACGCTGGTGCGGCTGCCCGGCGGCGGCGAAGCGCGGCGGACCGAGTACGTGGGAACGGCGTGGTTCGACGGCAAGCCCGAGGTGTCCGGCCTGTTGCTCCGGCGGTCGCCCAACGCGCCGAAGGGGATCCGGGTGCCGAATTTCCAGGCGTCGTTCTTTGTGCCGGACAGCCTGCCGTATTCGCGCGCGGCGCTCGGCGACGCGACGCTGTCCATCTCGGCGGTGCTCGCCGGGTCCGGCGAGACGGGTGCGATCGTTGGCGCCGCCGCGGTGTTCACCGATGATCCGTCGGGCACGCCGACCTGGATTCAGGTACACGTTCACGGCCACCTTGGCTGGCCGGCCGGAGTGGGCTACCGGATCGTCGCGCTGACGCCGCCCGACGCCGTGCGGTAAGGCATGGATATCCACGTAGACTCGTGCGGTTCGTTGGAGAAGTGAGGAAAGAGGTACACCCGAAGTGAGCGGCCATTCCAAATGGGCCACCACCAAGCACAAGAAGGCCGTCGTCGACGCCCGCCGCGGCAAGATGTTCGCTCGGCTCATCAAGAACATCGAGGTGGCCGCGCGCGTCGGGGGCGGCGACCCGGCCGGTAACCCCACGCTCTACGACGCGATCCAGAAGGCCAAGAAGAGCTCGGTGCCCAACGAGAACATCGAGCGCGCCCGCAAGCGCGGCGCGGGTGAGGAGGCCGGCGGCGCGGACTGGCAGACCATCACCTACGAGGGCTACGGGCCCAGCGGTGTCGCGGTACTGGTCGAGTGCCTGACCGACAACCGCAACCGTGCCGCCGGCGAGGTCCGCGTCGCGATGACCCGCAACGGCGGCAACATGGCCGATCCGGGATCGGTGGCATACCTGTTCTCCCGCAAGGGAGTGGTGACTCTGGAAAAAAACGGACTGACCGAGGACGACGTGCTGATGGCGGTGCTCGACGCGGGCGCCGAAGAAGTCAACGATCTCGACGACGCGTTCGAAGTCGTCTGCGAGCCATCGGATCTCGTGGCGGTGCGCACCGCCTTGCAGGACGCCGGTATCGACTACGACTCGGCCGAGGCGGGTTTTCAGCCGTCGGTCATCGTGCCGCTTGATACCGACGGTGCCCGCAAGTTGCTCAAGCTGGTCGACGCGCTCGAAGAGAGCGACGATGTGCAGGACGTGTACACCAACGCCGACATCTCCGACGAGGTGATGGCCGAGCTCGACGAGGACTGAGCGTCGTTCAAGGGACGACTTCCTGCGAGCCTTGACGGAGTTCGCGGGTCTAGCGGCGCGTGTCGTTGCGCGGGTGTGTCAGATCAACTCGTTAAAGTTCTGTCGAACAGTTGTTCGGCATGACGGAGGGTGGCGCGTGCGAGTCATGGGAGTCGACCCGGGGCTGACGCGCTGCGGGCTGTCCCTCATCGAAAGCGCCGGGGGCAGGCAGGTGATCGCCCTCGACGTCGACGTGGTGCGCACGCCCACCGACATGCCGCTGCACCGGCGACTGCTGGCGATCAGCGAAGCCGCCGAGTACTGGATGGACACGCATGAGCCTGACGTGATCGCGATCGAGCGCGTGTTCTCCCAACAGAACGTCTCGACGGTGATGGGCACCGCGCAGGCCGGGGGAGTGATCGCCCTCGCCGCCGCCCGCCGCGGTATCGACGTGCACTTCCACACCCCCAGCGAAGTCAAGGCCGCGGTCACCGGCAGCGGCGGCGCAAACAAGGCCCAAGTCACCGCAATGGTCACCAGAATCCTTGCCCTGCAGGCAAAACCGGCACCCGCCGACGCAGCCGACGCCCTGGCGCTGGCGATCTGTCACTGCTGGCGTGCGCCGATGCTGGCCCGAATGGCGCAGGCCGAGGCGCTGGCCGCGGAGCAACGCAAGAAATTCGAGGAGAAGAAGATGAAGGCGGCAAGATGATCGCTTCGGTCCGCGGAGAAGTCCTCGAGGTGGCGCTCGACCACGTCGTCGTCGAAGCGTGCGGAGTCGGCTATCGGGTCAACGCGACGCCGTCGACGCTGGGCACGCTGCGCCGCGGCACCGAGGCCAGGCTCGTCACCGCGATGATCGTGCGTGAGGACTCGATGACGCTGTACGGCTTCGCCGACTCCGAAACCCGCGACCTGTTCCAAACATTGCTGTCCGTCTCAGGGGTCGGGCCCCGGCTCGCGCTGGCGACGCTGGCCGTGCACGAGGCGCCCGCATTGCGCCAGGCCCTCGCCGACGGTGATGTCACGGCGCTCACCCGCGTGCCGGGCATTGGCAAGCGCGGCGCCGAACGCATGGTGTTGGAACTGCGCGACAAGGTAAGGACGGCCGGCGCGGCCTCATCCATATCCGGTGCGCCTGCCACCAACGGTCACGCGGTGCGCGGTCCGGTCGTGGAAGCGCTTGTAGGCCTTGGCTTTGCGGCCAAGCAGGCCGAGGAGGCCACCGACCGGGTGCTGGCCGGCGAAAATGGCGCCACCACATCGAACGCGCTGCGGGCCGCGCTGTCGTTGTTGGGTAAGACCAAATGAGCCAGTTCGAGCCCGAAGACCGCGACGAACGCGAAGTGTCCGCCGCGCTCACCGTCGGCGAGGGCGACATCGACGCCGGCCTGCGGCCGCGATCGCTCGACGAATTCATCGGTCAGCCTCGGGTGCGTGAGCAGCTGCAGTTGGTCATCGAGGGTGCCAAGAACCGCGGCAGCACACCGGATCACATCCTGCTTTCGGGTCCGCCGGGGCTGGGCAAGACGTCGCTGGCGATGATCATCGCCGCGGAGCTGGGAAACTCGTTGCGGTTGACGTCGGGGCCGGCGTTGGAGCGGGCGGGAGACCTGGCCGCGATGCTGTCCAACCTGGTCGAGCACGACGTCCTGTTCATCGACGAAATCCACCGCATCGCGCGGCCGGCGGAGGAAATGCTGTACCTGGCGATGGAGGACTTCCGCGTCGACGTCATCGTCGGCAAGGGCCCCGGCGCCACGTCAATCCCGCTCGAGGTCGCACCGTTCACGCTGGTCGGCGCCACCACCCGGTCGGGTGCGCTGACCGGCCCGCTGCGGGACCGCTTCGGCTTCACCGCGCACATGGACTTCTACGAGCCGGCCGAGCTCGAGCAGGTGCTGACCCGCTCGGCGGGCATCCTCGGCATCGCACTGGTCGCCGACGCGGGCGCCGAGATAGCCCGCCGCTCCCGGGGCACGCCGCGCATCGCCAACCGGCTCCTGCGGCGCGTTCGCGACTACGCGGAAGTGAGAGCCGACGGCGTCATCACTCGCGATGTCGCGAAGTCGGCGCTGGAGGTCTATGACGTCGACGAACTCGGGCTGGACCGCCTGGACCGCGCGGTGCTGACCGCGCTGATCCGCAGTTTCGGCGGAGGGCCGGTCGGCGTGTCGACGCTGGCGGTCGCGGTGGGTGAAGAGGCCACGACGGTCGAGGAGGTCTGCGAGCCATTCCTGGTGCGGGCCGGAATGATTGCGCGAACCCCGCGGGGGCGTGTCGCGACGGGGTTAGCGTGGACACATCTGGGTATCACGCCGCCCAGCGGAGTCAACGGATTCGGTCAGGCGGGGCTGTTCGACTAGCAAGGAGGTGACATTGGACACCGCCACAGTCAGATTCGGCGGGGCGTTCGGGGTCACCTGCGCGGTCGCGATGATCCCGGCCTACTTTGTCGGAAGGCCCGAAGAGTATTACGGCGCCGGCACGGCATTCGTCGCGGCCAGGGGCATGCTGCCGCTGCTGCATATCCTGCTCGGCCTGGCGTTCCTCGGCGTGCTCATCGCCATGCTGCGCCAGGCGTCCGGACCCACTGCATCCGTGTACACAGCGCTTGCCGGCGGCGTGTTGTTCTTCACGCTCACCGCAGGAGGATTCGCCGCCGAGGTGGCTTACCCGATGGCGGTGGCGCGGTTCGGGGACGCGATCATCACGGAGCTCAATGAGCCACTGCTGACCTTGGCGACGTGGTTGTACCACTATTGCCAAATCGGCGCTGTGGCAATGATCTTCGCGGCATCGATGATCATTTGGCGCACCGGTGTGCTGCCGAGGTGGACCGCTGCTTTCGCGGTTCTCGGTGTCCTGCCGCTCGTGCACACCTGGATACCGTCGCTGGCCGCGCTGTCCAGCCTGCTCTGGATCTTGCTGATCGGACTGGTGATGCTCGTCGCGCCAAGGCTCCTTCCCGATGATCACGATCGTGCTGCTTGCGCTGCACGCTCGCTGATTCGTTAGCGATGGCCCGCCGCACGTAGCTCGGCTAGTCCCTCGGCCCGTTCCTTGATCGGCCGATAGCCGAGTTCGCGGCGGGCCTTGCTGATGTCGATGGTGCATTCCTGCGACGAGACCCAGTAGACGAATCGCGTCAGTGGGGGGTGACCGGGGAGCGGCGCTATCCGCCACAGTCCCTCACAGCCGGCCGCGAGGGGACCGGCCAGCCAGGTTGGGATCGATCGCTTCGGTGCCGTGACGCCCTGGGTCTCGAGCAGCGCGGAGACGAACTCGCGGAACACCACGGGTTCGCCGTCGGTCACGAAATAGGCCTCGCCGCCGCGGCCGTGCCGCGCGCCGAGCAGAAGTCCCTCAATCACGTTGTCGACGTGCGTGACGTCGGTGAGCTGTTTCCCGCCTCCGATCCAGGCGAACTTGCCCGACTCGACCATCTCGATCATCGACGGCAGCAGCGTCGTGTCGCCGACGCCCCAGACGAAACGCGGGCGGATGACGACGGTTCGGAAGCCGTCGGTATCGGCGGCCCGCACCGCTTGCTCCGCGCGCGCCTTTGTCGCCGGGTAGGGCGCCGTCGAGTCGGGCCGAAGCGGTGCCGTCTCGTCGACGTTTCGCAGCGGCTCGCCGGCGATCAGGGCCGCCTCGGTGCCGCAGTGCACAAAGCTCTCAACGCCGGCGGCTTTGGTTGCGGCGAGCACGTTTTCAGTTCCGGTGACGTTGTCGCGGACGAAATCCGCCCAGGGGCCCGATTGCTCGACATGCGCGGCCAGGTGATAGGCCGTGTCGGCGCCCGTCGCGCCCGCGGTGATCGCCTCGACATCGGAAAGGTCGCCGCGGACCGCTTCGGCGCCCCGTGCCTCCACCGCGGCGGCCGACCGATCTGAGCGCGCGAGGGCCCGTACGTGGATGCCGTCGGCGACGAGCCGTTCGGTCAGACGGCCGCCGATGAAGCCCGATCCGCCGGTGACGAATGCCGTGCTCATGACGTCACACCAGCACGCCGAGAGAGAAGTGAGGGCTGTGAATCATCGAAAATCACGTCCTGGAATTTCCCCCGCAAGCGGGCGGTGCCCCCAATTTCGGCCACTACAGGTCGGCCAGGATCGAGGCGATGACGTCGAGGCCTTCCGTCAGCAGGTCGTCGCCGATCGGCAGCGGGGGCAGGAATCTCAGCACGTTGCCGTAGGTGCCGCAGGACAACACGATCACACCGGACGCGTGCGCTTTGGCGCACAGCGCACGGGTGAGGTTGGCGTCGGGCTCGGCGCTGCCGGATGCCACCAGCTCCGCCGCGATCATCGCGCCGCGGCCGCGCACGTCGCCGATCCGGTCGTCTTCGGCCTGCAGCCGGCCCAGTCGCTGTTTCATCACCTGCTCGATCTGGCCGGCCCGCGCCACCAGGCCGTCGGCCTCGATCGTCTCGATGGTGGCCAGCGCCGCCGCGCACGCCACCGGATTACCGCCGTAGGTGCCGCCCAGCCCGCTGACGTGCGGGGCGTCCATCATTTCCGCCCGGCCGGTCACGCCCGAGAGCGGCAGCCCGTCGGCGATGCCCTTGGCGGTGACGATCAGGTCGGGTTCGATGCCCTCGTGCTCGCAGGCGAACATCGCGCCGGTGCGGGCGAATCCGGTCTGCACCTCGTCGGCGATGAACACCACGCCGTTGTCGCGGCACCACGCCAGCACGGCGGGCAGAAAACCGTCGGCCGGGACGATGAACCCGCCCTCGCCCTGGATCGGCTCGATGATCACGGCCGCGACGTTGGCCGCGCCCACCTGCTTGTCGATCACGTCGATCGCCCGCCGCGCCGCGGCCGCGCCGTCGGTGCCCAGTTCCTTGTTGATCAGCCCGTCGCGGAAGGGGTAGGAGAGCGGCGCGCGGTAGATCTCCGGCGCGAACGGGCCGAAGCCGCTCTTGTACGGCATCGACTTGGCGGTAAGCGCCATGGTCAGGTTCGTCCGGCCGTGGTAGGCGTGGTCGAACGCCACCACCGCGCTCCTGCCGGTGTGGACGCGTGCGATCTTGACCGCGTTCTCCACCGCCTCGGCGCCCGAGTTGAACAGCACCGATCGCTTGTCAAACGAGCCTGGCGTGAGCCGATTGAGCTGCTCGGCCACCGCGACGTAACCCTCGTAGGGGGTGATCATGAAGCAGGTGTGGGTGAAGGCGGCGGCCTGCGTACCCACCGCGTCGACCACGCGCGGCGCGGCGTTGCCGACGGTGGTGACCGCAA
This sequence comes from uncultured Actinomycetota bacterium, assembly GCA_963834955.1. Classification (GTDB taxonomy): domain Bacteria; phylum Actinomycetota; class Actinomycetes; order Mycobacteriales; family Mycobacteriaceae; genus Mycobacterium. Next base: position 179,908 of record CAWIDX010000040.1, on the reverse strand, counting down.
TGCCCGAGCCCAGGTCGATGAGCCGGTTGCCGTCGACGTCCTCCACGATCCCGCCACCGGCTCGCGCAGCGTAGACCGGCATCGTGTTTCCGACGCCGCGGGCGACCGCGGCGGTCTTGCGCGCCATCAACTCCGACGAGCGGGGACCGGGGATGTCGGTGACGAGGTGGCGGCTCTGTTCGAGGGTGGTCACGGGTTCTCCTCACGACGACGTCCCCGGGGCTGAGCGTAGTCGGAAGCGGCGCCCCCGAATGCAAGGTGAAATGATTTCGCGGATGACATCTCCGAACGGCGGCTCACGCGTGGGCACCATGTTCGGGCCCTACCACCTCGAGTCGCTGCTTGGCAGGGGCGGCATGGGCGAGGTGTACCGGGCGTACGACACCGTCAAAGGCCGAACCGTCGCGCTCAAGCTGTTACGCCGTGAGTTCGCGGCAGATCCCGGCTATCAAGAGAGGTTCCGCCGAGAGTCGCGGGTCGCCGCCCGACTGCAAGAGCCGCACGTCATCCCGGTGCACGACTGGGGCGAGATCGACGGCGTCCTCTACATCGACATGCGCCTGGTCGAGGGCGACGATATCAAGACGGTGCTGCGACAGCAGGGCCCGCTTCACCCGCAGCGAGCGACCGCGATCATTCGGCAGGTCGCCGCGGCGCTGGACGCCGCGCATGCCGACGGCCTTGTGCACCGCGACGTCAAACCGGAGAACGTGTTGCTCGCGCCGGGCGACTTCGCGTACCTCGTCGATTTCGGCATTGCGCACGGCCTGGCCGACACCGGGCTCACGACGGCCGGGGCGGCGATCGGTTCGTTCTCCTACATGGCGCCCGAGCGGTTCACGGGCGCGGAGGTGGGCCCGCCCGCCGACGTCTACGCGCTGACCTGCCTGCTTTATGAATGCCTGACGGGCCGGCGCCCCTTCGAGACGCGCGACTTCACCCACGCCGTGAGCGCTCACCTGTTGTCACCACCGCCGCGGCCCAGCGTGATGCGGCCCGATGTGAACGCCGCGTTCGACGCCGTCGTCGCCCGCGGCATGGCGAAGGAACCCGGCGCGCGCTTCGCGACGGCCGGTGAGCTTGCACGCGCGGCCAGCGCGGCGGCGAGCGCACCGGTAGCGCGAACGGTGCTCGCGCCGATACCGCCGCCGTATCCGGTCGCGGCGCCGCCGGCGCAGCGCGGGCTGACGAGAGGACAGACGATCGTCGCGACGGTGGCGGCGGCACTGCTGGCCGCTGCCCTCGTTTTGGTGATCTGGATGGTTGTGGAGGGTCAGAACACCACCGCGCCCACCACCTCCCCGAGGACGCAGCCGACGACGACATCACGGCAAGCCACCGCCACCACGCCGTCCCCTGTCACCACCTCGCTGTCGGGCACCGTGTCGGGCACTGACGCTCACGGCTTCTTGAACTACCCGGGCGCGCGATGCGATGCGGCGGACCCGGCGGCCGTCATCGCCCGAACGGACCAGTCGGTGCTGGTCATCTGCCGGACGGGCCCCGGAAGCTTCTACTACCGCGGGGTCCGCCTGAGTGACGGCGCCGGCATCGAACTCCCCAACGCGGTGCGCTCGTCGGGCGGGTTCGACGTCACCAACCCGGTCGACGGCACCCGCTACGAGATCCGCCCCGACGCGCTGACCATCACCGTCGGCGGCCGCGTCGCCGCCTCCGAGTCGATGATTCAATACGCGTCCGGCTAAGTGTGCCGTCGATCGCAAGTGGCACACTGGTGGCTTGCGAGACCCCGATGACTGACCCGAGGGGTCCGACCAGCCGAACAACACGAAAGACTGTCATGGATCTGCTTGTCTTCCTGCCGCTGCTCCTCATCATGGGAGCGTTCATGTTCTTCGCGTCGCGCCGTCAGAAGCGCGCGATGCAGGCCACCATCGAATTGCACGAGTCGCTTCGCGTCGGCGACCGTATTCACACCACCTCGGGCCTTCAAGGCACGATCGCCGGCATCACCGACGACACCATCGACCTCGAGATCGCTCCGGGGGTGGTGACGACCTGGATGACGCTGGCGGTTCGCGACAAGATCGAGCCTGAGACCGAGTTGGACGAGGATGCAAGCGGGGCTGAGTTCATCGACACGCCCACCGACACCGACACCACCCGCGACACCGGTCGCGCCTGACCGAGCCTGACACGGCTGTTTGCTGACCGCTTACACGACGGGCCACCCACCGGCACGTAGGGTGCCGGTGTAACAAACCTGAACTCGAGGAGACCGAAGCAACGTGGCATCGCCATCGGCACCGGTGCGACCCGCCCGCTACCTACTAGCGTTCTTGGTGATGCTCATCGGCGCGTTCGCGCTGGTGTATTTCACGGGAGACAGGCAGGCCAAGGTGAAGCTGGGCATCGACCTGCAGGGCGGCACCCGCGTCACGCTGACCGCGCGAACACCGGACGGGTCAAGACCCAGCCGTGAGGCGCTCGATCAGGCGCAGCAGATCATCTCGTCCCGCGTCGATGGCCTGGGCGTGTCGGGCTCCGAGGTCATCGTCGACGGCGACAACCTCGTCATCACGGTGCCGGGCAACGACAGCAGCGAAGCGCGCAACCTCGGGCAGACCGCGCGGCTCTACATCCGGCCGGTGATCGGGCAGCCGATCCCGATCGACGCGCTGCTCGCCCAGCTGGGTGTCGGCCAACCAGGCGAGGCGCCCCCACCCGGGGCGCCGGCCCCACCGCCCGGCCAGGCACCCGGCCAGCCGCCGCCACCGGGGCAACCACCGGTCCCTCCGCCCGGCGCCGGACAGCCGCCGGCTGAGCGGCCACCGGCGCAGCCGCGGCCGTTCCCCGATCAACCACCGCCTTCGCCGGAACCGACGCCCACCCCGACACCCGGCGGGACCACTCCCGCGCCGCCGCCACCGCCCGGAACACCTGCTCCCGGAACACCCGAGCCGCCGCCGGACCCACTCAAAGCACAGGCGGACCAGATCGACCGGGCCAAGGCGCTGCGGCAGAGCACGAGTCCGCTGCTGCAAAATCTCGCGGCTATCGAGCTCGCGAAATCCCGCTGCGAGGGTAAGGATCCGCTGACCGGCAACGACGATCCGAATCTGCCGTTGATCACCTGCGACCAAGACCACCAGGCGATCTATCTGCTGGATAAGTCGATCATCAGCGGCGACCAGATCAAGAGCGCTAGTGCCGGTTTGGATCAGCAGAGCGCCCAGAACGTGGTCGAACTGGAATTCAAGTCGGATGCGGCCGATGTTTGGGCCGATTTCACCGCCGCGAACGTCGGCACGCAGACCGCTTTCGTGCTGGATACCCAGGTGGTCAGCGCACCGGAGATTCAGGAGGCCATCCCCGGCGGCCGGACTCGGATCACCGGCACCTTCAGCCCGGACGAAGCGCGCGCTTTGGCCAACGTACTCAAGTACGGTTCCCTGCCGCTGTCGTTTGAGTCTTCGGAGGCCGAAACAGTCTCGGCCACTCTGGGTTTGACGTCGTTGCGAGCCGGTCTGATCGCCGGTGCGATCGGTTTCGTGCTGGTGTTGCTCTATGCGCTGCTGTATTACCGGGTGCTCGGGGTGCTGATCGCGCTATCACTGGTGGCTTCGGGCGCCATGGTGTACGCGCTCTTGGTGCTGCTCGGCCGTTACATCGGCTACACGCTCGATCTGGCCGGCATCGCCGGTCTGATCATCGGCATCGGCACCACGGCAGACTCGTTCGTGGTGTTCTTCGAGCGCATCAAAGACGAAATCCGGGAAGGCCGTTCGTTCCGATCAGCCGTGCCGCGCGGGTGGGTGCGTGCCCGAAAGACCATTCTTTCGGGAAATGCGGTGAGCTTCCTGGCCGCCGCGGTGCTGTACTTCCTCGCGATCGGCCAGGTGAAGGGCTTTGCATTCACGTTGGGTTTGACGACGATCCTCGACGTCGTGGTGGTGATCCTTGTGACATGGCCGCTGGTGTACCTGGCGTCGAAGTCGACGCTGTTTTCGAAGTCGGCATTCAACGGCTTGGGAGCGGTGCAGCAGATCGCGCGCGAACGGCGTGCCGGGCTGGAGCGAAGCGCCGCGAGGCAGGCCCAAGCGACGGGACGGGGGTAGACGGATGGCCAAAGACGACGAAATTGTCGAGTCGACGGCGGTCGAACTGGACAGCGAAGTCGACGACACCTCCGCGGCCCCGGAGCACGGCTTCTTCACGCGGCTCTACACCGGCACCGGCGCGTTCGAGATCGTTGGCAAACGCAAGCTGTGGTTCGGCATCAGCGGGCTGATCATCGCGATCGCGATCGCCAGCATCGCGATCAAGGGCTTTACGTTCGGCATCGACTTCGTCGGTGGCACGAAGGTGTCGATGCCTCGTACTGACGCGAGCGTCGAGCAGGTGGAAGACGTCTTCCGCCAGACGCTCGGTACCGATGCCGAGTCGGTGGTGATCGTCGGCAGCGGTGACTCGGCCACCGTGCAGATCCGCGCCGAGACCCTGTCCAACGACGAGACCATCAGGTTGAAGGACGCACTATATCGGGCGTTTCAGCCGAAGGGGCCCGACGGCCAGCCCAGTCCTGACGCCATCAGCGATTCGGCGGTGTCGTCCACCTGGGGTGACCAGATCACCGAGAAGGCCTTGTGGGCGCTGGCGGTGTTCCTGGTGCTGGCGGGTCTGTACATCACGGTGCGATACGAGCGCTACATGGCCGTCGCCGCACTGGCCTGCCTCGGCTTCGACCTCATCACCACCGCGGGGATCTACTCGCTGGTGGGTTTCGAAGTCAGCCCGGCCACCGTGATCGGTCTGCTGACCATTCTCGGGTTCTCGCTGTACGACACCGTGATCGTGTTCGACAAGGTCGAGGAGAACACCCACGGCTTCGAGCACACCACCCGGCGGACGTTCGCCGAGCACGCCAACCTGGCGATCAACCAGACGTTTATGCGGTCGATCAACACCAGCCTGATCTCGGTGATCCCGGTGCTGGCCCTGATCGTCGTCGCGGTGTGGCTGCTCGGCGTGGGCACCCTGAAGGACCTCGCGCTGGTGCAGCTGGTCGGCATCATCGTCGGCTGCTACTCGTCGATCTACTTCGCGACGCCGCTGCTGGTGACGCTGCGCGAACACACCGAGTTGGTGCGCGTGCACACCCGCCGGGTGACGCGGCGGCGCAAGGGCGCGGCGGCGCCCGAGGCTCCGGCCGACGAGTCGGAGACAGAAGAGGGTTCTGACGAACCGGTGGCCGCGTTGGCCGGCGGGCTGGAGCGAAGCGCGACCGCCCGGCGGGCTGGAGCGAAGCGACCGGGATACCCGGCCCCGACAAACCGAAACCCGGCGCGCGACCGGTCCGACCGGCACGGCCGTCGGGCAAGCGGGCCACTCGGCGGACCTAGCCCATGGCTAACCGGCGTCGGCCGCTTCGCTTGCGGGGACTGGCTGTGGTTGCCGCGGGGGTGATAGCGGTGCCGCTCGTGCTGACGTCGTGCGGAAGGACCGCCGCCGACGAAATCGCCTACGCAGTCGACGGCACGCTGACCACCTATAACACCAACACCGTCGCGGGCGCGGCGTCGGCCGGACCGCAAGCCTTCGCGCGAGCGTTGACCGGGTTCGGCTACCACGGCCCGGACGGCCAGATCGTCGCTGACCACGACTTCGGCACGGTCGCCGTCGTCGGGCGGGAACCGCTGCTGCTCGATTACCAGATCTCCGACAAGGCGGTGTACTCCGACGGCAAACCGGTTACCTGCGACGACATGGTCCTCGCGTGGGCCTCGCAATCCGGCCGACTGCCGGGGTTCGACGCCGCCAGTCGTGCCGGGTACGCCGACATCGCCGGGGTCGAGTGCTTGCCCGGGCAGAAGAAGGCCAGCGTGACGTTCGCGCCGAACCGGCAGTTCGCCGACTTCTCCCAATTGTTCTCCGCGACGGCGATGATGCCGTCGCACGTGATCGCCGACGACCTGCGCGTCGACGTCACCGGCGCGCTGCAACGCAACGACGCGCCGGTCGTCGCCCGGATCGCGCAGGCGTGGAGCACTATGTGGGACCTCAAACCGGGCGTCGATCTGCGCCGGTTCCCGTCGTCGGGACCCTACAAGCTGGATTCCGTCCGTAACGACGGCTCGGTCGTGCTGGTGGCCAACGACCGCTGGTGGGGTACCAAACCGATCACCCGGCGCATCACGGTCTGGCCGCGCGACGCCGACATCCAGGACCGGCTCACCAACGGGTCATTCGACGTGGTCGACGTGGCCACCGGGTCGTCGGGCACGCTCACCGTGCCCGACGACTACAACCGCACCGAGGAGCCGTCGGCGGGCGTCGAGCAGCTCATCTTCGCGGCTGCCGGCCCGCTGTCGGCGCCACCAGCGCGCCGTGCCTTGGCGCTCTGTACGCCGCGCGAACAGATCGCCGGCAACGCCGGGGTGCCGATCGCCAACTCGCGGCTCAATCCTGCCAGCGAGGACGCGTTCGTTGCCGCCGAGAGCGGAGCCGGCAGTCAGTTCGTCCGGTCCGACCCGGACGCCGCCAGGGGCGTATTGGGCAACAAGCCGCTGACCGTCCGAATCGGCTACCAGTCGCCGAACGCCCGGCTCGCCGCCACGGTCGGAGCAATCGCGAAGGCGTGCGGTCCGGCCGGCATCGTCATTCAGGAGGTCGCGTCCGAGAACGTCGGGCCACAGGCGTTGCGGGGCAACGAGATAGACGCCCTACTGGCCAGCACCGGCGGGGCGACCGGCAGCGGCTCCAGCGGCTCGTCGGCCATCGACGCGTTCCAATTCCACACCGGCAACGGAAACAACCTGTCCGGCTACTCCAACCCCGCGGTCGACGGAATCATCAACAATCTGGCCGCCACCAACGATCCAAAGATGCTGGCGCGGCTGCTGGCCGACGGCTCGGGGTTGCTGTGGACCGACATGCCGACGTTGCCGCTGTACCGTCAGCAGCGCACGCTGATCACCTCGAAGAAGATGTACGCCGTGAGCAACAACCCCACCCGCTGGGGCGCGGGATGGAACATGGATCGATGGGTTCTCAGCGAATGATCAATGACCGCGACATCACCCAGATGATCGCGTCGCTGACCCGCGAGGTGCCCGACTTCCCGTCCCCCGGGGTCTTGTTCAAGGACCTCACGCCGCTACTCGCCGACCCCGACGGCTTGGCCGCGGTGACGGACGCGCTCGCCCAGATCGCCTCCGGCGCGCAACTGATCGCCGGCATCGACGCGCGCGGCTTCCTTTTGGGAGCCGCCGTCGCCACGCGGCTGGGCACCGGGGTGCTGGCGGTGCGCAAGGGCGGGAAGTTGCCGCCGCCGGTGCTCAGCGAGACGTACAACCTCGAGTACGGCACAGCCACCCTGGAGATCCCGGCCGAGGGTGTGCCGCTTTCCGGGCGCACCATCATGATCATCGACGACGTGCTGGCCACTGGGGGGACGGTGGCCGCCGCAGCGCGGCTACTGGACGACGCCGGCGCGACGGTCCTCGGCGCCGCGGTGGTGCTGGAGCTGGAGGCGTTGCGTGGGCGTGAAGTGATCGCTCCGCTGCCGGTCACCAGCTTGCACCTGGTCTGAGCGATATCCTTATTCGGAGGATCGGGGATTGATAGGGAGGTGACGATGGCGGCCGACGACGCGGGAGCGGCGCAAGCCGTTCAGACGCCTCCGCTCGACGCGCGCGAACACAGCGAGGCGGCGCCCGAGATCACTCCGGCCACATCGGCGCCCGAGGCGACCGACAAGTCGAAGCCATCGAGCGCGTCGCGACGGGTGCGGGCGCGGCTCGCGCGGCGGATGACCTCCCAGCGCGGCTCGGTCAACCCGGTGCTGGAGCCGCTGGTGGCGGTGCACCGGGAGATCTACCCGAAAGCCGACATATCGGTGCTGCAGCGGGCGTACGAAGTCGCCGAGAAAAAGCATGCCGAGCAGTTCCGCCACTCCGGCGATCCGTACATCACCCACCCGCTGGCCGTGGCGAACATCCTGGCCGAGCTGGGCATGGACACCACCACGCTGATCGCTGCCCTGCTGCACGACACCGTCGAGGACACCGGCTACACCCTGGAGGCGCTCACGGCCGACTTCGGTGACGAGGTGGGTCACCTGGTCGACGGCGTGACCAAGTTGGACAAGGTGGTGCTCGGCACCGCCGCCGAGGCGGAGACCATCCGCAAGATGGTGATCGCGATGGCCCGCGATCCCCGGGTGCTCGTGATCAAGGTCGCCGATCGGCTGCACAACATGCGCACCATGCGGTTCCTGCCCCCGGAAAAGCAGATCCGCAAGGCCCGCGAGACACTGGAAGTCATTGCCCCACTTGCGCATCGGTTGGGGATGGCGACGGTCAAGTGGGAACTCGAGGACCTGTCGTTTGCGATCCTGCACCCCAAGAAGTACGAGGAGATCGTGCGCCTGGTCGCCGACCGCGCGCCGTCTCGCGACACCTACCTGGCCAAGGTGCGAGCCGAGATCGTCTCGACGCTGGGCGCGTCCAAGATCAACGCGGTCATCGAGGGTCGCCCCAAGCACTACTGGTCGATCTACCAGAAGATGATCGTCAAGGGCCGCGACTTCGACGACATCCACGACCTCGTCGGCGTGCGCATTCTGTGCGAAGAGATCCGGGACTGCTACGCCGCGGTAGGAGTGGTGCATTCGGTGTGGCAGCCGATGGCCGGCCGGTTCAAGGACTACATCGCCCAGCCGCGGTTTGGGGTGTACCAGTCGCTGCACACGACCGTCGTCGGCCCGGAGGGCAAGCCGCTGGAGGTGCAGATCCGTACCCGCGACATGCACCGCACCGCGGAGTACGGCATCGCCTCACACTGGCGCTACAAGGAAGCCAAGGGCCGCAACGCCGTTGTTCATCCGCACGCCGCGGCGGAGATCGACGACATGGCGTGGATGCGTCAACTGCTGGACTGGCAGCGGGAGGCCGCAGACCCGGGGGAGTTCCTGGAGTCGCTGCGCTACGACCTTGCGGTGCAAGAGATCTTCGTGTTCACCCCCAAGGGTGACGTGTTCACGCTGCCCGCCGGCTCCACGCCGGTTGACTTCGCCTACGCGGTGCACACCGAGGTCGGGCACCGCTGCATCGGTTCCCGGGTCAACGGGCGGCTGGTGGCGCTGGAGCGCAAGCTCGAAAACGGCGAAGTGGTCGAGATTTTCACGTCGAAGGCCCCGAACGCCGGGCCGTCGCGGGACTGGCAGATGTTCGTGGTGTCGCCGCGGGCGAAGGCCAAGATCCGCCAGTGGTTCGCCAAGGAGCGCCGCGAAGAGGCGCTGGAGGCGGGCAAGGACGCGATCGCGCGCGAGGTCCGCCGCGGCGGCCTGCCGTTGCAGCGCCTGATGAACGCCGACTCGATGGGCGCGCTGGCCCGCGAGCTGCGCTACAACGACGTCTCGGCGTTGTACACCGCGGTGGGCGAGGGGCACGTGTCGGCGCGGCACGTGGTGCAGCGGCTGCTGGCCCAGCTCGGCGGCGACGATGCCGCGGAAGACGAACTCGCGGAGCGGTCCACACCGGCCACCATGGCGGTGCGCCAGCGCACCACCGACGACACCGGGGTGTTGGTGCCGGGGGCACCCGGCACGCTGACCAAGCTGGCCAAATGCTGCACGCCGGTGCCGGGCGACAACATCATGGGATTCGTCACCCGCGGCGGCGGCGTCAGCGTGCACCGCACCGACTGCACCAACGCCGAGTCGTTGCAACAGCAGTCCGAGCGGATCATCGATGTCAAGTGGAACCCGTCGCCGTCCTCGGTGTTCCTGGTGGCGATCCAGGTCGAGGCCCTCGACCGGCACCGCCTGCTGTCCGACATCACCCGGGTGCTGGCCGACGAACGGGTCAACATCCTTTCGGCGTCGGTGGCGACGGCGGCCGACCGGGTGGCGATCAGCCGGTTCACCTTCGAGATGGGCGACCCCAAGCATCTCGGCCACGTGCTGAACGTGGTGCGCAACGTCGAAGGCGTCTACGACGTCTACCGCGTGACGTCGGCCGCCTGACTGGCCGCCTGAAGCGTTGGTGCGTCCGAGACCGACGTTTTGCAGACGTTGCTCGGCGTGTCTCCTGCAAAACGTCGATGTCGGCGCATTATTGGTCGCCGGGCCGCGAGTTTACGTCCGTTCGTGCTGGTTACCGCGGCTCTGGGCGCAGCGGAGGGCAAGCCGCCGCTCACATCGATCTGCACCGTCCGGGGGCCGCCGAACCGGCTGTTCGGCCGCGGCACGCCGCTGCGGTCTCGGGCGGCGGATGCGGGGCTCGCGATGAAGGACCGGTTGCCCGAGCCGGTGATGCGCGCGGCGATGAAGGTGCTTCGCCCGCCGCGCTGAGATAGTTAGAAGAAGTTCGTCAACACCAAGACGAGAAGCGCGGTCACCACTGCGGCGACGACGAGCAGTGCCATCCAGATGCGGGCGCTCAGCGGCTCGTAAATCTGCATGGGGGCCTTGACCGCGACAGGCTTATCGTTTTTCGGCTTCTTCTCGCCGCGCGCCTTCCTGTTGCGCCGCAACGAAAACCGTCTCTTGCGAACCTCCGTCGCGACTGCGGCTTCCTCGGTAACGGTCGCTTCGGTGTCTTCGGCTGGCTCGGGTTCGTGGCTCTCACCGGCATCGTCGCTCATCGACACATCCTCCTCTAGTCCAACCGCACCGACATGATCGTCACATCCGTGGCCGGGCTGCCGTCTTCACCGCCATCGACCACGCCCCCGGCGGCGATCTTGTCCAGGGTCTCCAGTCCCGTCTGGTCGATCGTGCCGAACACCGTGTACTTCGGCGGCAATACCGAGTCCTGGTAAACCAGGAAGAACTGGCTGCCATTGGTATTCGGCCCGGCATTGGCCATCGCCAATGTGCCACGCGGGTAGACCACCGGTTCCTCGCCTGCCGGGTCGCCAAGGAGGTATTGGTTGACGGGGTATTCGTCACCGAACTCATAGCCAGGGCCGCCGGATCCGTCTCCGGCGGGGTCCCCGCACTGCAGCACCGACAAAGTCGACGCGTTGGTCAGGCGGTGGCAGGTGGTGTCGTCGTAATACCCCTGCTGCGCAAGGCTGGCGAAGTTGTTGACCGTGCACGGCGCCTTGGCGTTGTCCAGCTGCAGGCCGATCGGGCCGACGTTCGTCACCATGCTGACGCTGACCAGCGCGGGTTCCGTCGGCACCGGCCCGGAGCGCGGCGAGGTCGCGGGCTTGGCCGCTGGATCGGTGCTGGCCGGATATGTGCAGTTGGCGCCGAGGTCGGCAGGCGGGTCGAACGGGGGCAGTGCGTTGCCCGCGGGCACCGACGGCGACGTTGTGGCGGGGGGCGTCGTGGTAGGCGAGGAGGTGCCGACGGATCCGGCGTCGGGTCCGTCGTCGGTGCCCCGTCCACGGCGCGGGTGCAGCCGCCGACCAACGCGACCACCGCCAGCACGACGGCCAGCAGAGCGCCGATGCGCTCCCGACTAGCCACGTCAGTCCAGCTGGACGGAGGTGATCGTGACCGGCGTCGCGGGCTGCCCGTCCTCTCCGCCGCCGCCGACACCGGCCTGCGCGATCTTGTCCAGGGTGGCCAGGCCCGTGTCGTCGATCTTGCCGAAGATCGTGTACTGGGGCGGCAACTCACTGTCCTTGTACACCAGGAAGAACTGGCTGCCGTTGGTGTTCGCACCGGCGTTGGCCATCGCCAGCGTGCCCTTCGGGTACAGGATGGGTGCCTTTGCCGCCGGATCGTCCGGGGCGTACTGATTGGTGGGGTACTCGTTGGCGAACTGGTAGCCGGGACCGCCCTGTCCGGCGCCCGTGGGATCGCCGCACTGCAAGACTCCCAGCTTCGGTGATGTGGTCAACCGGTGGCAACGGGTGTCGTTGAAGAAACCCTGTTGCGCGAGGCTGACGAAGTTGTTGACGGTGCAGGGCGCGCGTCCATTGAGCAGTTGAATGCCGATCGGCCCCTGGTCGGTCATCATGCTGACGCTGACCTGCTCCGGGTCGACGTGCACCTGCCCGGTCCGCGGCGGGTTGACCGGCTTGGCCGCCGGTGCTGCGGGCGGGTACTGGCAATCCGCTCCGAGGCCGGGCGGCGGGGTGAACAGCGGCAGCAGGCCGAGGTAGTTATCGACGTCGGCGGTCGGCGGTGTGGTGGTGTCCGACGCGGTCTGGGTGTCGTCGGATCGTTTCATCACGACGAACCCGACCACGGCGGCCACCGCCGCGATCGCCACGACCGAGACGGCGATGATGGCCCCGCGGCGACGCATGCGCGCCCGCTGTGCCCGCCGTTCGAGCTGCCGCTCCAGTTTGCGCTGCGCCGTCGTTCGCCGCTGTTTGTTGGTCGGCACCGCCGAAGTCCTCCTCGTTCCATGTCAGTGCTATTTACTGCACTCGGCCACCGAGTGTGCCATGCCGATCTGGAACGCTCAGCCGGCGTGCCGGACGGTCGCCCGGACGTTGCCGCGCTTCGTGCCGCGGTCGCTCGGACGCGGCTCGCGGCGTGACGGGCGCATCGCCCGGTACGCGCGCCGCGACGCTAAGCCGGGCGCGGGTCCGGCTCCGAGACTCCGGCGGGCAGTGGAAAACTAAGGGCGTGTTGTTCACCGGTTTCCCGGCGGGGATGTTCCAGGCGCACTGCCATGTCGTGGCGCGCCACGACGGCGGCAGCGGCACCAACGAGGCCCTCGTGATCGACCCGGGCCAGAACGCCGCCGGCCCACTGCGCCGACTGCTCGACAAGCACCGGCTGACCCCTGCGGCGGTGCTGATCACCCACGGCCACCTCGACCACATCTGGTCGGCCCAGAAGGTGTGCGACGACTTTCGGCGTCCCGGCCTACATCCATCCCGCCGACCGTCCGTTGCTCAGCGACCCGATCAAGGGCTTCGGGCCACGGCTGGGCCAGATGCTGCTCGGTGCGCTGTTCTCCGAACCCAAACAGGTCGTCGAGCTGGCCGACGGGGACAAGCTGGAGCTTGCCGGGATCACGGTCACCGTGGACCACACCCCGGGCCACACCCGCGGATCGGTGGTCTTCCGCATCACCGACGACACCGACACCGGCCCCGCCGACGTCGTGTTCACTGGCGACACGCTGTTCGCGCAGTCCGTCGGTCGCACCGACCTGCCCGGCGGCAGCGGACGCGACCTGCTGAACTCGATCGTCACCAAGCTGCTGGTCCTCGACGACAAGACCGTGGTACTGCCGGGGCACGGCCCCGCCACCACCATCGGCGCCGAGCGCCGCACCAACCCGTTCCTTGAGGGACTGAGCGCGTGACCGAGTTCCAGGCACCCAAGGGCGTTCCGGACTACCTGCCGCCAGAGTCGGCCGAGTTCGTCGCCGTTCGCGACGGCCTGCTGCAGGCTGCGCGTCGCGCCGGGTACGGCCATGTCGAGCTGCCGATCTTCGAGGACACCACGCTGTTTGCCCGCGGCGTCGGCGAGTCCACCGACGTGGTGTCCAAGGAGATGTACACCTTCGCCGACCGCGGGGACCGCTCGGTGACGCTGCGACCGGAGGGCACGGCGGGCGCGATCCGCGCGGTGATCCAACACGGCCTGGACCGCGGCCCGCTGCCGGTCAAACTGTGTTACGCCGGGCCGTTCTTCCGCTACGAACGCCCGCAGGCGGGTCGCTACCGGCAACTGCAGCAGGTGGGCATCGAGGCGATCGGTGTCGACGATCCCGCACTCGATGCCGAGGTGATCGCAGTGGCCGACGCCGGTTTCCGCGGTCTCGGCCTCGACGGGTTCCGGCTCGAACTCACCTCGCTGGGCGACGACACCTGCCGACCCCAGTACCGCGAAATGTTGCAGGAGTTTTTGCTGCGGCTCGACCTAGATGAGGAGACCCGCCAGCGCGCGCAGATCAATCCGCTCCGCGTGCTCGACGACAAGCGCCCGCACGTCCGCGAGATGACCGCCGACGCACCGGTGATGCTCGACCACCTCTCGGACAGCGCCAAACGGCACTTTGAGACCGTGCGGGCACACCTCGAGGCCCTTGGCGTGCCGTACGTCATCAATCCCCGAATGGTGCGCGGGCTGGACTACTACACCAAGACCGCCTTCGAGTTCGTGCACGACGGCCTCGGCGCCCAGTCGGGGATCGGGGGCGGGGGCCGCTACGACGGGCTGATGCGGCAACTCGGCGGCCGGGACGTCTCCGGCATCGGCTTCGGCCTCGGCGTCGACCGCACCATGCTGGCGTTGCGGGCCGAGGGCAAGACGGTCGGCGACGCATCCCAGTGCGACGTGTACGCGATCCCGGTGGGGGAGGACGCCAAGCTGGAGCTTGGGCAGCTCGCGGCGGCGCTCCGGGCCGCCGGGGTTCGGGTCGACGTCGCCTACGGCGACCGCAGCCTCAAGAGCGCGCTGCGCGCCGCCGACCGGTCGGGCGCTGCGCTCGCCCTGATCAAAGACTCGGATGCCGACGTCAAGCTGAAGGACCTCGCGAGCGGGGACCAGGTTGCTGCAGCGCGGAAAGACGTTGTCGCGGAGGTCCTTTCGCGGTTATCGCGCTAGGCTCTGTCACATCCGAACCGGCTCAACGAGCGCAGCAGGTGCCCCTGGCGCACCCGATCGACATCCACGCTGTTCAACCTAACCGGCGAACACGTAAACCCACGCCCGCCGCCCGGACCGCAACGGCACCTCGATTCGCCGGTAGTCGTCCACCTCGTACTGGTCGGCGGCGGCCAGTTCCGCCCCGGTGATCGTGAACACCGTGCCGGCCACCTGGGCCTCAGGTCGGTCGGTGGCCCGCAGGATCGGGTGGCGGTCGCTGCCGCTGGTCGCGATCACGTGCGGATCCGTGATCGTCACGTAGTCCAGCTCGAACCCCACGATCGCGTCGCTTTGGCCGTTCAGTTCCCGGCCGAACGTCGTCAACTGGACCTCGCGCTGGCGCAGCGTGCCGTAGGAGAACAGCAGTTCCGTCACGGTGGTCAGTCAAGCACCGGCGCGGCGACTTGACAGTGCGTCGAACAACAGTTCGAATAGTGGCGTGCGGTGGGACGGTCAGAAAGTGCGCCTCGACGACGGCGCCCTGCCGGGTCTGCAGCGCCTCGGCCTGGTGCGCAGCGTGCGCACCCCGCAGTTCGAGGGCATCACGTTTCACGAGGTGCTGTGCAAGTCGGCGATCAACAAGATCCCGGGACTCCGGCGTCGCTGCCGTTTCGGTTCACCGTCAACGGCTTCCGCGGCTGCTCGCACGCGTGCCGGTACTGCTTCGCTCGGCCGACCCACGAGTACCTGGAGTTCGATTCCGGCGCCGACTTCGACACCCAGATCGTCGTCAAGATCAACGTCGCCGATGTCCTGCGCCGGGAGCTGCATCGGCCGTCGTGGCGCCGCGAGACCGTCGCGCTCGGCACCAACACCGATCCCTACCAGCGCGCAGAGGGCCGCTACGCCCTCATGCCGGGGATCATCAGCGCACTCGCCGATTCCGGGACCCCGTTTTCCATCCTGACCAAGGGCACGCTGCTGCGTCGCGACCTGCCGCTGCTGGTCGACGCGGCTGGGCGGGTGCCGGTGAGCTTGGCGGTGTCGCTGGCCGTCGCGGACCCGGAGCTGCACCGCGACGTCGAGCCCGGAACGCCGTCGCCGCAGGCACGCCTGGAGCTGATCGGCGCGATCCATGACGCGGGCCTGAGCTGCCACGTCATGGTGGCACCGGTGCTGCCGCACCTCACCGACTCCGTCGAGCACCTGGACGCACTGCTCGGCCGCATCGCCGATGCCGGGGCGACGGGTGTGACGGTGTTCGGCCTTCATCTGCGCGGCTCGACCCGCGGCTGGTTCATGGGATGGCTGGGCCGGTCACATCCCGAGCTGGTCGACGGCTACCGGCGGTTGTATCGGCGCGGTGCGTATCTGCCGCGCGAGTATCGCGAGATGCTGCGTGCGAGGGCCGCGCCGTTGATCGCGAAACATGGGCTGGGCGGAGATCAGCGACCGCTTCCGCTGGCGTCGGCCGCATCTCAGGCCGCGCCCGCACAGCCCACCCTGTTCTAGCCTCCGTCAACCCAAATCGCGTGCGTTGAACGTGTCGCACTGATTCGGGTCACCGGTCCGGTAGCCGAGGGTGAACCACTTCTGCCGCTGCTCGGCCGAGCCGTGCGTCCACGCCTCCGGGTTGATGGTGCCGGTCGCCTGCTGCTGGATGCGGTCGTCGCCGACCGACGCGGCCGCCGACAGCGCGTCGGCAATGTCCTTGTCGGTCAAGGGTTCCAGGAACGGTACCCCGGTGCCTTGCTGGATCGTGCTTGCCGCATGGTGCGCCCACACGCCTGCGTAGCAATCGGCCTGCAGCTCGGTGCGCACCCCCGCGCCGGTCTCGCCCTGCGCGCCGCCCTGCGCGCGGCCGAGAACGCCCATCAGGTTTTGTACGTGATGGCCGTACTCGTGCGCGACGACATACTCCTGCGCCAACGGCCCACCGCTGGAGCCGAACTGTTGGACCAACACGTCGAAGAAGTCGGTGTCGAAGTAGGCGGTTCGGTCCACCGGGCAGTAGAACGGCCCGACTTCACTGGTAGCGGCCCCGCAGCCGGTGTCGACCTGACCGCTGAACAACTGAATGCGCGGGCGCTCGTACTCCGACCCCAGCAGGTTGGTCCACACCGCGTCCACAGCGTTGCCGGTGGCGATGACCCGGCACTGCACGATCTTGTTGGCGTCCTTACCGGTTTGGCACTGGCTGATGTCGAAACCGGGCTGCGAAATCCCGGGCTCGGTGGGTTGTCCGGCCGTGAAGGTGCCAGGGTCCACACCAAGCAACAGTGCCACCACCAGGACGACGAGGCCCCCGACCCCGCCGCCTATCGCCAGTCCCCGACCGCCGCCGCCCCCGCCGCTGCTCGACGCGGTGCTCGTGTCGATCTGCATGCCCTCGTGGAAGGTCATCGCACACCTCCGTCGCTGCTTAGGGTCGGTGTCGCTTTCAGCTTTTCACATACGATCCAGTCGTGGCAGTGGATGCGGGGGTTTCCGCCGTCGTGCATGCGCCGTGCGGCGCCCTGCGCGGGGCTGCTGAGGCGGGTGTCGGCGTGTGGCGCGGCGTGCCGTACGCCGAACAGCCGATCGGCGATCGCCGGTTCCGGGCGCCCGGCCGTCTGGATCCTTGGAGCGGGGTGCGCGACGCGGTCGAGCACGGCCCGCTGCCGCCGCAGGGCAAGTCGTTCGTCGGGGGTGGCCGCGACGACCCCAAGGTCCGTGACGAAGCATGCTTGACACTGACCGTGTGGTCGCCGGACGTGACAGCCGCACTGCCCGTCATGGTCTGGATCCCCGGCGGCGCTTTCATGCTCGGCGCCGGGCAGTTTCAGCTGTACAACGGGTCGCGGCTGGCCGCTAACGGCAACGTCGTGGTGGTCAATGTCACCTACCGCATCGGGGTGTTCGGTGGACTCGAACTGTCCAGCCTCGGCGACGGCTTCGACGACAACCTCGCGTTGCGCGACCAGATCGCCGCGCTGCGGTGGATCCGCGACAACATCGCCGCGTTCGGCGGCGATCCCGACGATGTCACCGTGTTCGGTGAATCTGCTGGCGCCACATCGGTTTTGGCCTTGTTGGCCAGCCCTGCGGCCGACGGACTGTTCCAGCGCGCGATCGCGCAGAGCCCCGCGCTGCCGCTGATCGCCGACCGGCAGCTGCGGGCCCGTCGTGCCGAGGACTTCTTGCGTGAGTTGGGGGTCGACGCGTCGGGCCTCAAGACGTTGCCGCAGCGCCGGCTGCGGCGGGCTGCCAGTCAGGTGCACCTGCGCAGCGCCGCAGACACCCCGATATTGGCCTACGGATTGACCTACGGTGGCGACCTCCTTCCGCGCCACCCCATCGATGCCGCTCGTGCTGGTGCGATTGCCCGGCTGCCGCTGATCATTGGTGTCAACAGCCACGAGGCCTCACTGTTCAAGCGAGGGAAGCCCCCGATGCTGCCCACCACGCCTGCGCTGGTCGACCAGTACTTCCAGCGAGTGGCGCCGCAGGCCGGGGACCGGGTGCTCGCCGCGTACCCGGGTTATCCGGGAAGACGGGCCGCGATCGCCGTCGGTTCTGATGTGATGTTCGGCGCGCCGACGTGGGCGTTCGTCGACGCCTACAGCGCGCTGGCGCCGACGTACTGCTACCGCTTCGACCACGTCGGCTGGAGCCTGCGAGCACTTGGAATGGGCGCCACCCACGGCAGCGAGATTGTGCACATCCACCACAGCTACGGCTCGTACTTGGGCCGGCTGATCCATCCGCTCGGCCGCCGGATCCAGCCCGCGGTCGGCCGGCGGATGCAGCGGGCGTGGCTGGACTTCGCGAGCCAGGGCACAGTCGAAGGCTGGCCGCGCTACGAGGTGCCGCAGCGCGCCACCCGCGTGATCCAGACCTTGCGCGACGTCGTCGTCGACGACCCCGATAGCGCACGCCGCGAGGCCTGGGCCGGGCTGTACTGACGGCTATCGCCTGAGAAGCCACTGCGCCGAGCGAGAAGCCACGGCGGTGGTTTTCGGTGTGTCGGCAACCGTAGTTTCTCACTCGCCGCGGTGATCAGTGAGGAGCGGTGGGCCTCTAGACTGGTCGGACCCTTCCCCGAGCGACTAGACAGGAGTCTTCGTGCTGCGCAGCCATGGCGCCGGTTCGTTGCGGGCCGCCGTCGCGGGGCAGAAGGTGACGCTTGCCGGCTGGGTGGCCCGCCGCCGTGACCACGGCGGGGTCATCTTCATCGACCTGCGCGACGGGTCCGGGGTGGCTCAGGTGGTATTCCGCGAGTCTGACGTGCTGAGCCGCGCGCACCGGCTGCGCGCCGAGTTCTGTGTGGCGGTCGAGGGCGTCGTCGAGATCCGGCCGGAGGGCAACGCCAACCCGGACATCGCCACCGGGGACATCGAGGTCAACGCGACCTCGCTCACCGTGCTCGGCGAAAGCGACCCGCTGCCGTTCCAGCTCGACGAGCCCGCCGGCGAGGAGGCGCGGCTGAAGTACCGCTACCTGGATCTGCGCCGCGACGGGCCGGGCTCGGCGATCCGCCTGCGCTCCAGGGTCAATGCCGCCGCCCGCGAGGTGCTGGCCCGCCACGACTTCGTCGAAATCGAGACCCCGACGCTGACGCGCTCCACCCCGGAGGGTGCCCGCGACTTCGTGGTCCCGGCACGGCTGCGGCCCGGGATGTTCTACGCCTTGCCGCAAAGCCCGCAGCTGTTCAAGCAGTTGCTGATGGTCGCCGGCATGGAGCGCTACTACCAGATCGCGCGCTGCTATCGCGACGAGGATTTCCGCGCCGACCGCCAACCGGAGTTCACCCAGCTGGACCTCGAAATGAGCTTCGTCGAGGCCGAGGACGTGATCGCGCTGTCGGAGCAGATCGTCGCTGCGCTGTGGGCGATTGATCGGACTACGACGTGCCGATGCCGTTTCCGCGGATCACCTACGCCGAGGCGATGCGGCGCTTCGGCTCCGACAAACCCGACATGCGGTTCGGCCTGGAGCTCG
Organism: uncultured Actinomycetota bacterium; assembly: GCA_963834955.1. Taxonomy (GTDB): domain Bacteria; phylum Actinomycetota; class Actinomycetes; order Mycobacteriales; family Mycobacteriaceae; genus Mycobacterium. The sequence goes on along the minus strand of CAWIDX010000040.1, from coordinate 160,458 downwards.
TCGAGTGCACAGAGTTCTTCTCCGACACGCCTTTTCGCGTGTTTCAGGCGCCGTATGTCGGCGCCGTGGTGATGCCGGGCGGGGCCTCGCAGCCGCGCCGCACTCTGGACGGCTGGCAGGAGTGGGCGAAACAGCGCGGCCATCGCGGGCTGGCCTATGTGCTGGTGGGCGAGGACGGCACGCTGAGCGGCCCGGTGGCCAAGAATCTGTCCGACGCCGAACGCGCCGCTCTGGCCGCACATGTCGGCGCGCAACCCGGCGACTGCGTGTTCTTCTCGGCCGGCCCGCCGAAGTCGTCGCGAGCGCTGCTCGGCGCGGCGCGGATCGAGATCGCCCGGCGGCTGGACCTGATCGACCCCCAGGCATGGGCGTTCGTGTGGGTGGTCGACCCGCCGCTGTTCGAGCCTGCCGACGAGGCCGCCGCACACGGCGACGTGGCCGTCGGCTCCGGCGCCTGGACCGCCGTGCACCACGCGTTCACCTCGCCCAAGCCGGAGTGGGATGACACGTTTGACGACGATCCGGCGAACGCGCTCGCCGACGCCTACGACATCGTCTGCAACGGCCACGAGATCGGCGGTGGCTCCGTGCGTATTCACCGCCGGGATGTCCAGGAGCGGGTGTTCGCGGTCATGGGCATCAACGCTGAGGAGGCACAGGAGAAGTTCGGATTCCTGTTGGACGCCTTCCGATACGGCGCGCCGCCGCACGGCGGGATCGCGTTCGGCTGGGACCGCATCACCGCACTGCTGGCCGGCATGGATTCGATCCGCGAGGTCATCGCATTCCCGAAGACCGGCGGCGGCGTCGACCCGCTCACCAACGCGCCGGCGCCCATCACCGCCCAGCAGCGGAAGGAATCAGGAATAGACGCCGAACCGGAAGGGCTTGACAAGACATGACCGAAGAAAATCCGGATCTGAAGTCCTTCAACGACAGCATCGTCGAAGAATTTCGCGCCAACGGCGGCAAGGTCGGCGGCCCGTTCGAGGGCGCCACTCTGCTCCTGTTGACCACCACCGGAGCGAAATCCGGGCGCCAGCGGCTGAATCCGCTGGCCTGTCTGACGATCGACGACAAGATGATCATCATCGGCTCCTTTGCCGGCGCCGACGTCAACCCGGCGTGGGTGCACAACCTGCGCGCTAACCCGCGGGCGTACATCGAGGTCGGCACCGACGCCTACGACGTCAACGCCCGCGAGTTGCCGCCCGACGAGCGGGATGCGGTGTGGGAACAGATCGTGGCCCTCGCGCCCGGGTTCGGCGAGTACCAGACGAAGACCAGCCGGGTGATCCCGCTGTTCGAGCTGACCCGCGCCTAAAGGTTTGCGCGACAGTTTCGCACGACACGCCGGAGAAAGGCCTGCGTAGTTACGTTCGACGCGCCGGCCGCCGCAGCCGCGGACATCTCGTGACGCCCGACGAGCTACGGGTGCGGGCTACCCGTCGAGGAACTGCCGCGCCAGCTTCTTCGGCGCCTGCGCGAGCCACGCTTCGGTGACGAGTTCCGCCAACTCGCCGGCGTCGATCTCCTCGAGCTTCACCAGGACCGCCGGGTAGCCGTCGAAATGCGGGGTGGTGAAGTACACCCCCGGGTCGTCGGCGATCAACGCGAACTTCACCCCCTCGTCGGGCACCCGCACGCCGAGTATGTCGCCATCGGGCGCGTCATCGCCCAGGGCCGCCAGGTCGGCCTTGCGCAACGGCCGTTCCCAGGCGATGAGCTTCTTGCGGACGCGCCAGGAGCGCGGCGAGTCCTCCGCCGTCTCCGGCAGCGTCGCGACGATCCGGGCGACGTCGTCCCAGTTGGCCATGACACCGATTCTGACAGTCGGGGCGCTAATGTCCGTCAAGTGCTGCACTTGCGGGTCATCGCGCCCTTCGAACTGACCGATCAGGTGCTCGAGGTTCTCGACAAGGAGCCCGGCGCCACCCATGTCGTCGTATACCGAAACGCCGCGCTTTCGCCCAGAGGTGACGAGATCACCGCCGACATCGCCCGGAAGCCGCCAACGATTTCGTCGGCGCGCTCAAGGCGCTCGGGCTGTGCGAGCGAGGTGCCATCACCCTCGACGTCGTCGACACGGTGTTGTCAACCGCGGCGTACCGTGCCGAACGCGAGGCCGAGGGCGACCCGGCCGACGCGGTGGTGTGGGACGAGCTGGCCGAAAGGACCCGCGAGGAATCCACCCTCAACGTGACCTATCTGCTGTTCTTGTGCCTGGCGTGCTTGATCGCCGCGATCGGCGTGGTGAGCGACTCGCCGGTGACCGTGGTCGGCGCGATGGTGCTCGGTCCGGAGTTCGGACCGCTGGCCGGGTTTCGCCGTCGTCGCCGCCACCGTGGGGGATTGGGAGGTCGCCGGGGAGTCCGCCGCCCAGCTGGCGCTGAACCTCGGCGGCATCGTGGTGGCGGGCATCGTCGTGCTATGGGTACACCTACGCGCCGGCCCCCACCACAAACCCACACGCAGCCCCTGAGCTCAGCGGCTGCAATCCGCCGCGCGCTGTGGTGTTATCTGCCTTGTGGGCATCAAAGTGGCGCTGGAGCATCGCACCAGCTATACCTTCGACCGGCTGGTCGAGGTGCATCCGCACGTGGTGCGACTGCGTCCCGCGCCGCACTCCCGCACAGCGATCGAGGCCTACTCCCTGCAGGTGGAGCCGGCCGGCCACTTCATCAACTGGCAGCAGGACGCCTTCGGCAACTTCGCGGCCCGGTTGGTTTTCCCGGACCGAACCCGGCGGCTGACGATCACCGTGGGGCTCATCGCCGACATGCAGGTGATCAACCCGTTCGACTTCTTCATCGAGGACTGGGCCGAACGGATCCCCTTCTGCTACCCAGAGACGCTGCAGGACGATCTCGAGCCGTACCTGCGTCCCGTCGACGAGGACGGCGAGCGGGTGCGGGCGTGGGTCCGCGACTTCAGCGGCCTGGAAAATGAAACGCCCACGCGCACCATCGATTTCCTGGTGGCGCTGAACAGAGCGGTCAACGCCGACGTCGCGTACAGCTTGCGGATGGAACCCGGCGTCCAGACTCCCGACGAGACGCTGCGCAGTGGCGTCGGATCGTGTCGTGACTCGGCGTGGTTGTTGGTGTCGATCCTGCGCCGGCTGGGCCTGGCCGCCCGCTTCGTGTCCGGCTACCTCGTGCAGCTGACGTCCGACGTCGAGGCGCTCGACGGGCCGTCCGGACCGGCCGCCGACTTCACCGACCTGCACGCCTGGGCCGAGGTGTACATTCCCGGCGCGGGCTGGATCGGGCTCGACCCCACCTCGGGGCTGTTCGCCGGCGAGGGGCACATCCCGCTGGCGGCCACGCCGCACCCGGCGTCGGCGGCGCCGATCACCGGTGCCACCGAGGTCTGCGAGACGGTGATGGACTTCTCCAACACCGTCATCAGGGTGCATGAGGACCCGCGCGTCACCCGGCCGTACACCGATGCGGCGTGGGCGACGATCTGCGATGTCGGCGCCAAGGTTGACCAGCGCCTGGCAGCCGGTGACCTGCGACTCACCGTCGGCGGCGAACCGACTTTCGTCTCGATCGACAATCAGGTCGACGAGGAGTGGACCACCGCCGCCGACGGGCCGCACAAGCGGCAGCGCGCCTCGGACCTGGCCGCACGTTTGAAGGCGGTGTGGGCGCCGCAGGGCCTGGTGCAACGCGGCCAGGGCAAGTGGTACCCGGACGAGCCGCTGCCGCGTTGGCAGATCGGGCTGTACTGGCGCACCGACGGGCGGCCGCTGTGGCACGACGAGTCCCGGCTTGCCGACCCTTGGAAAAATGAGCAGACCGAGCCCACTGACCCCACCGAGCCCACGGAGCGCGATGCCGCGCGGCGGCTGCTGCTCGCGATCGCAGACGGCCTCGGCCTTCCCCCCACCCAGGTCCGGGCCGCTTACCCCGACCCCCTGAGCCGGTTGGCGGCGAAGGCGCGGATGCCGGCCGGCGACCCGGTCGCGCCGGAGGACGACCTGACCGACGACACCGTGGCCGCGCGTGCCGCGCTGCTCGCCCGGCTCGACGAGGGCACGTCCGTGCCCGCCGCGTACGTGCTGCCGCTGCACCGCCGCGAGGACGACCGCGGCTGGGCCAGCGCCGACTGGCGGCTGCGCCGCGGTCGGCTCGTGCTCGTCGACGGCGATTCGCCGGCGGGGCTGCGGCTGCCGCTGGACTCGATCAGCTGGCAGCCGCCGCGTGCCCGGTTCGACGCCGACCCACTCGCGGCCGACGGTGAGCCGCCCGCTGAGGTTGAGGACGTCGACGCGCTCCTCGAGGAGGACGACACCGCACCCCCCACCGCGATGGTCGCCGAGGTCCGTGCCGGCCTGCTCTACCTGTTCCTGCCGCCGACCGAACGGTTCGAACACTTCCTCGACCTGATCGCGCGGGTGGAGTCCGCGGCCGCAAAAGTGGATTGCCGGTTGGTCATCGAGGGTTACGAGCCGCCCCCCGACGCGCGACTGCGGTCGATGACGATCACCCCGGATCCGGGAGTGATTGAGGTCAACGTCGCACCGACGGCCAGCTTCGCCGAGCAGAAGGAGCAGCTCGAAACGCTCTACGAGCAGGCGAGACTGGCGAGACTGACCACCGAGTCGTTCGATGTCGACGGCACCCACGGCGGGACCGGGGGCGGCAACCACATCACGCTAGGCGGTGTCACTCCGAAAAAGTCGCCACTGCTGCGCAGGCCGGATCTGTTGGTCTCGATGCTGACGTACTGGCAGCGGCATCCGTCGCTGTCGTACCTGTTCGCGGGCCGGTTCGTCGGCACCACCTCACAGGCACCCCGCGTCGACGAAGGCCGCACCGAAGCGCTCTATGAACTGGAGATCGCGTTCGCCGAGATCGCCCGGCTGTCGTCGCGAGGTGCCAAGCCGTGGCTGGCCGATCGCACGCTGCGGCACCTGTTGACGGACATCACCGGCAACACGCACCGCGCCGAGTTCTGCATCGACAAGCTGTACAACCCCGACAGTGCGCGCGGGCGGCTCGGGTTGCTCGAGCTGCGCGGTTTCGAGATGCCGCCCCATGTCCAGATGGCGATGGTGCAGTCGTTGCTCGTCCGCTCGCTGGTGGCTTGGTTCGCCGACGAGCCGCTGCACGCACCGTTGATCCGGCATGGTGCCAACCTGCACGGCCGATATCTGTTGCCGCACTTCGTGATTCACGACATCGCCGATGTTACCGCCGACCTGCGTACGCGCGGCATCGATTTCGAGACGAGCTGGCTGGATCCGTTCACCGAGTTCCGGTTCCCGCGCATCGGAACCGCGGTGTTCGACGGCGTGGAGATCGAACTGCGCGGCGCTATCGAGCCGTGGAACACCCTCGGCGAGGAGTCCACCGCCGGGGGCACCGCCCGCTACGTCGATTCGTCGGTGGAGCGCATCCAAGTCCGCATCATCGGCGCCGACCGACAGCGCTACGTCGTTACGGCGAACGGCTACCCTGTGCCGCTGCTGGCCACAAACAACCCCGACGTCCAGGTTGGGGGGGTGCGGTTTCGGGCCTGGCAGCCGCCCAGCGCGCTGCACCCAACCATCACTGTCGACTCTCCGCTGCGCTTCGAACTGATCGACATAAGCGGGGCTAGCGGCACGTCCCGCGGCGGCTGCACGTACCACGTGTCTCACCCGGGCGGACTGGCATACGAACAGCCGCCGGTGAACGCGGTCGAGGCCGAATCCCGGCGCAACCGTCGCTTCGAGACGACGGGCTTCACGCCGGGGCCGGTCGACCTGTCCGACATTCGGGAAAAGCAGGCACGGTTGTCCACCGACGTCGGCGCGCCGGGCATCCTCGACCTGCGACGCGTGCGTACCGTTCTTCGATAATGGTTCTCGCCGGATACCGCGCCACACGAACGCAACGGGCGCTGTTCGAGCCCCGAGGCGGGTCTGAGGCCGCCTACGACGAGTTCCTCGACGAGACGGGCGAGGTCCGGCCCGGGTGGGCCGATTTGGCCGAGGTGCTGGGTGAGCGGGGTCGCACCGGGCTGGACCAGTTGCGGTCGGTGGTGGACCGACTCGTCGACAACGACGGCATCAGCTACATCCAGATCGACCGTTCCGGCGACGCGGTCACCAATGGCACGGCTGAGCCCGGCCCGTGGCGGCTCGACGGGTTGCCGCTGTTGGTTTCCGCGGCTGACTGGGACGTGCTGGAGGTCGGGCTGGTGCAGCGGTCGCGGCTGCTGGACGCGGTCCTGCGCGACCTGTACGGACCGCAGCGCCTGATCACCCGCGGCGAATTGCCGCCGCAGCTGGTGTTCGGTCATCCCGGCTATGTTCGGGCGGCCCGCGGCATCGAGGTCCCCGGCCGCCATCAGCTGTTCATGCACGGTTGCGACGTGAGCAGAAGCGGATCCGGGGCGTTTCTTGTCAATGCCGACTGGACGCAGGCACCGTCGGGCGCCGGCTACGCGCTGGCCGACCGCCGTGTGGTCGCGCACGCGATGCCCGACCTGTACGAGCGGATCGCTCCACGGCCGACATCGCCGTTCGCCCAGGCGCTACGGCTGGCCCTGATCGACGCCGCGCCCGACGCGGCCGAAGACCCCGTCGTGGTGGTGCTCAGCCCCGGCATCTATTCCGAGACGGCTTTCGACCAAGCGTATTTGGCCACGGTGCTGGGCTTTCCGCTCGTGGAGAGCGCGGACCTGGTGGTGCGCGACGGCAGGCTGTGGATGCGCTCGCTGGGCACCCTCAAGCCCGTAGACGTGGTGTTGCGGCGCGTGGACGCCGAATACGCCGATCCACTGGATTTGCGCCCGGACTCGCGGCTGGGCGTCGTGGGGCTGGTGGAGGTGCAACGGCGCGGGGCGGTCACCGTGGTCAACACGCTCGGCAGCGGAATCCTGGAAAGCCCTGGCCTGCTGCGGTTTATGCCGTTGCTGGCCGAGCATCTGCTCGGCGAATCCCTGCTGCTGGAGAGCGCGCCGGTGTACTGGGGAGGATTTGATGCCGAACGCTCCCACTTGCTTTCGCGCCTGTCGTCGCTGCTGATCAAGCACACCGTCGGTGGTGAGACTGTGGTCGGGCCCACGCTGTCCTTGCGCCAGCGCAGTGATCTGGCCGCCCGTATCGAAGCGTCGCCGTGGCAGTGGATCGGCCAGGAGGTGCCGCAGTTCTCCTCCGCGCCAACCGATTACCGCACCGACGCGGTCGAGTCGGCCAGAATCGGGATGCGGCTGTTCACGGTGGCGCAGCGCGGCGGCTACGCGCCGATGATCGGCGGTCTCGGCTACGTGCTGGCGCCCGGTGCCGCCGCGTACAAGCTGAACACCGTTGCCGCCAAGGACGTGTGGGTGCGGCCGACCGACCGTGCACGCGCCGATACGGTCACCGTGCCGTCGGTCGAACTGCCCGCGATGAGCGGGTGCGGACGTCGAGGGCATCAGCTCGCCGCGCGTGTTGTCGGACCTGTTCTGGATCGGACGCTACGCCGAGCGGGCCGAAAGCGTGGCGCGGTTGCTGATCGTCACCCGCGAGCGCTATCACGAGTACCGGCACCGGCAGGGGATGGAGGAAAGCGATTGTGTGCCGGTGCTTTTGACCGCGCTGGGCCAACTGACCGGCACCGACACCCGGGCCGGTGGCGACCACGCCGAGATGATCGCCGTCGCCTTATCGACGCTGTGGTCGCTCACCGTCGACCGGGACGTCCCGGGGTCGTTGGCGCAGTCGGTGGAACGGCTGGGCCTGGCCGCGCGCGGGGTGCGCGACCAATTGTCGGGCGACACCTGGATGGTTCTCGCCGGGGCGGAGCACGCCTTGTCCCACAAGTCCGTTGTGCCGCCGGATTCTCTCGCCGAGGGCGACGCGTTGTTGGCGTCGGCGCAGGGGCAGGCACTGGCCGGAATGCTGGGGCTGTCGGGGGTGGCCGCGGAGTCGATGGTGCATGACGTCGGCTGGACGATGATGGACATCGGCAAACGCATCGAGCGTGGCCTCGGCCTGGTGGCGCTGTTGCGCGGCACGCTGACACAAACCCTCAGTGCCGGCGCAGAGCAAACCGTCACCGAGTCGATGCTGGCAGCGTGCGAATCGGCGGTGACCTACCGACGGCGCACGCTGGGCAAGGTGAGTGTCGCCGCGGTGGCCGACCTGGTGCTGTTCGACGGGGCCAACCCGCGGTCGCTGGCGTTCCAGCTGGAGAGGCTGCGGGCCGACCTCAAGGCCCTGCCGGAGGCATCGGGGTCATCGCGCCCAGAGCGGCTGGTCGAGGAGATCAGCACGCGGTTGCGCCGGCTCGACCCGGCCGACCTCGAAGACGTCGACGCCGACGGGCGGCGCACCGAGTTGGCCGGTCTGCTGGACCGTACCGATGCGAGGTTGCGAGAGCTGGCCGACGTGATCACTGCCACGCAGCTGGCGTTGCCGGGCGAGATGCAGCCGCTGTGGGGACCCGACGAACGCCGGGTCTTGCCATGACACGCCGCTACGGGATCACCCACCGCACCTTGTACCGGTACTCCGACGTGGTGACCAGTTCCTACGGCCGAGGTTTCCTCATTCCCCGCGACACGGCGCGGCAACGCTGCCTGTCCCATGACTTGCGCATCGACCCCGAACCCGCCGACCGCTCCACCAGCCGCGACGCCTACGGAAACATCAGCTCGTACTTCCACGTCACGGCCGCGCACCGCGCCCTGTCGGTCACCAGCACCTCCGTCGTCGAGGTGGATCCGGTGCCGCCGCAGTGGTATTCGTCGGCGCCAACGCGTCAACCGTGGGAGGCCGCGCGCCCGTCCGGCTCCGACGGGGTGCTGGCAGGAGAGTTCAGCCTGGATCTGCGGCCACCCGAGATCACCGACGCAGTCCGCGAGTACGCGGCACCGAGCTTCGCGCCCGGCCGCCCGCTGATCGAGGTGCTCACCGACCTGTGCTTCCGCATCTTCGCCGACTTCACCTACCGCTCGGGATCGACGACGGTGTCCACCCAGGTCGCCGACGTGTTGGTCGCCCGCGAGGGCGTCTGCCAGGACTTCGCCCGGCTGGCCATCGCCTGCCTGCGCGCCAATGGCCTTGCGGCCAGCTATGTTTCGGGCTACCTGGCCACCGACCCGCCACCCGGCAAGGAACGCATGTTCGGCATCGACGCGACCCATGCGTGGGCCGCGGTGTGGACGCCGGGGGATCAGTGGCTGGCGCTCGACCCGACCAACGATCAGATGGTCGACGAGCGCTACATCGTGGTGGCGTGGGGCCGCGACTATGCGGATGTGCCGCCACTGCGGGGGATCATCTACACCGACTCCGAACGCAGCGTCATCGATGTCGCGGTGGACGTGACGCCTTTCGAGGGGGATGTGCTTCTTGCGTGATTTCGTGTGCCCGAACTGCGGACAACACCTGTCGTTCGAGAACTCGGTGTGCCTGTCGTGCGACAGCCCGCTGGGCTTCTCGCTCGATGACATGGCGCTGCTGGTCATCAAGGATCCGGACGGCCCCGCGGGCCCGGGCTTCGCGCCCGCCGATGAGTACGAGCTGTGCGCCAACCTGCATCTGGCGCAGTGCAATTGGCTGGTCTCCAAGCAGCCGGTGCGGCAGCTGTGCAGTTCGTGTGCGCTGACCCGGACCAGGCCCGACGACGCCGACCTGAAGGCGCTGGCCGCGTTCGCCGACGCCGAGAAGGCCAAGCGCAGGCTGGTGGCCGAGCTGACCGAACTGCGGCTGCCGATTGTGGGACGCGACCAAGACCCAGATCACGGGCTGGCGTTCGACCTGCTCTCCAGCGAGCAGGACAAGGTGTTCACCGGCCACGAGAACAGCGTGGTCACACTGGATCTGGCCGAAGGCGACGACGTCCACCGCGAACAGCTGCGACTCGCGATGGCCGAGCCGTATCGCACGCTGCTCGGGCACTTTCGCCACGAAGTGGGCCACTACTACTTCTACCGCCTGGTCGCGCCGTCGTCGGAGTACCTGCAGCGGTTCGGTGAGCTCTTCGGTGATCCCGACGCCGACTATCAGGCCGCGCTGGACCGTCACTACAGCGAGGGGGCACCGCCAGAGTGGGACCAGACCTACGTTTCGTCCTACGCGACGATGCATCCCGCCGAGGACTGGGCGGAGACCTTCGCGCACTACCTGCACATCCGCGACACTCTGGACACCGCCGCGGCGTTCAGCTTCGCCCCGGCCAACGCGACGTATGAGCGACGGGTGTTGGGTCCCAGCGGGTTTGACGCGATCATCGAGATGTGGCTGCCGCTGGCGTGGGCGTTGAACATGGTGAACCGCTCAATGGGCAAACCAGACCTGTATCCGTTCGTGTTACCGGTTGCGGTGTTGGAGAAGATGCGATTCATCCACACGATCGTCGATGAGGTGACCTCGGCAGGCTAGGCGTGTCGAAGCTCGTTGGCGCGCAGGAATGCCCGGCCCCGCGGTGAGAGGCGATAGCCCACGGCGAGGCTGATCGTCAGGCCCAATCCCTTGAGCTGACGCACCCGGCGCTTGAACCGGGGCACGTCCAGCCCGACGCGCGCGGCGAGATCGGGGGCGCGGATCGCCTCGTTCGCGGAAATCATGGCGAGGTACTCGCGGGTCCACGGTCCGGTCTGGCTGGCGGCGTCCCAGCGCTCGAGCCGGCCGGCGATCGCCGCGACGTCGTCGACGGTCAGCGTTTCGTCGGCCGCCAGTGCCGGGCGTTCATCGGGCGCGAGGTAGGACACCGCGATGGCGTAGGTGTGACGCGCCGGGCGACGATCCAACTCGGCCTGAGCGGATGCGGCGTCGGGATAGCCGGCCGCGCGGGCTTGCTCCTCCGTGACGCGGTGATCACCCGGATACTCCGTGACGTCGTCGATGCGGATCGTGCCTGCCGGCGTGCGCTGTGTCCCGCCCACCTTGGCCCGCGGCGCGTCCCAGCGGCGAAGCACCAGCGTGATGTCGCCATTCGCGATGCCCTCGGCAGTGGCCCGGTTCAACAGCACGCCGTGATGCTAGGCCGCCGCGACAGCGCCTGGCGAAACCGTGGACGGGCGATCGCCGAGCGTCCGCGTCGGAGCCGGTCACCCCGGCGTGGTATGCCTGGAACCGTGTCCGACGGTCTGTTCGACATGCCCGGCGACGAGTCCGACCGGCCGGCATCCGATAGCGGGTTGGCGCCGCCACTTGCGGTACGAATGCGGCCGGCGTCGCTCGACGAGGTTGTCGGCCAGGATCATCTGCTCACGCCCGGCTCACCGCTTCGCCGCCTGGTCGACGGCTCCGGGGCGGCGTCGGTCGTCCTCTACGGGCCGCCGGGAACGGGCAAGACGACGCTGGCGTCGCTGATCTCCCAGGCCACGGGCCGCCGCTTCGAGGCGCTGTCGGCGCTGTCGGCGGGGGTCAAGGAGGTGCGCGCGGTCATCGAAAATGCCCGGAGTGCCCTCCTCTCACGGCCAGCAGACCGTGCTGTTCATCGACGAGGTGCACCGGTTCTCCAAGACCCAGCAGGACGCGCTGCTGTCGGCGGTGGAGAACCGGGTGGTGCTGCTGGTGGCGGCCACCACTGAGAACCCGTCGTTCTCCGTGGTCGCACCGCTGCTGTCGCGGTCGCTGATCTTGGCGCTGCAGCCCTTGACCGCCGACGACGTTCGCACGGTCGTACGCCGCGCCATCGACGACCAGCGCGGCCTGGGCGGACAGGTCACCGTCGAGGACGACGCCGTCGAGCTGCTGGTGCAGCTCTCTGCCGGCGACGCCCGACGCGCGCTCACCGCCCTGGAGGTCGCCTCGGAAACGGCGGGAGCAGCGGCCGGCATCATAACCGTCGAGACCGTCGAGCAGTCGCTCGACAAGGCGGCCGTCCGCTATGACCGCGATGGAGACCAGCACTACGACGTCGTCAGCGCCTACATCAAGTCGATGCGAGGCTCCGACGTCGACGCCGCGCTGCACTACCTGGCGCGGATGCTGACGGCGGGGGAGGACCCCCGGTTCATCGCCCGCCGGCTGATGATTCTGGCCAGCGAGGACATCGGCATGGCCGATCCCACGGCGTTGCAGACGGCCGTGGCCGCCGCGCAGACCGTCGCGCTGATCGGGATGCCGGAGGCCCAGCTGACGCTCGCGCACGCGACCATCCACCTGGCCACCGCGCCGAAGTCGAACGCGGTCACCACCGCCCTCGGCGCGGCGATGGAAGACATCCGCAAGGGTCGAGTAGGGCTGGTGCCGCCACATCTGCGCGACGGGCACTACTTCGGGGCGGCAGCGCTGGGCAACGCGCAGGGCTACCGCTACTCGCACGACGATCCCGACGGCGTCCTGCCGCAGCAGTATCCGCCCGACGAGCTCGTCGGCGTCGACTACTACCGGCCCACCACCCACGGCGCCGAGCGAGACATCGCGGCTCGGCTGGACCGGCTGCGCGCGATCATCCGCAAGAAACGCTGACATCCTCGGCGTGACGCAGTTGTGTGGGTATGTTGTCAACTAGACGGTTGATCAATGTAAGGGTTGACAATGGGAATCAGCGTCGACGCGGGCGAGGCGGACCTGGACCGGGCGTTCATGGCGCTTGCCGATCCGGTGCGGCGGGCGATCGTCGCGCGATTGTCCCGCGGCCCCGCCACGGTCAACGAGTTGGCCGCGCCGTTCGACATCACCAAGCAGGCGATCTCCAAGCACATCGCGGTGCTCGAGGCCGCAGGCCTGGTCACCCGCACCCGCGATGCGCAGCGTCGCCCGGTCCACCTCGACGCCGCGGCGTTGGAGAACCTCACCGCGTGGATCGACGGCTACCGGCTTGCCGCCGAACGCAACTACCGCCGCCTCGACTCGCTGCTGGCCACCATCACCACCACCGACGACTTCACCCACATCGCAACGAAACCCAAGAAAGGAACGCTGTCATGACACACGCACTGCAGCTGCGGGCTCCGGTCGACACCCTGGCGATGGACTACACCCGCGAGTTCGACGCTCCGGTGGCGGCCGTGTTTCGCGCCCACGCCGACCCTGAACTGGTCAAGCAGTGGCTCGGACCCGGGCGCAACCAGATGGAGGTCGAGCGCTGGGATTTCCGCACCGGTGGTGGCTATCGCTACCTGCACCGCGGGCCCGACGGCGGCGAGTACTGGTTCAACGGTGTCTTCCACACCGTTCGTCACAACGAGTTCGTCGTGCAGACTTTCGAGTTCGAAGGCGCACCCGACATGGTGAACATCGAGTTCATGACGTTCGAGGATCTCGGGGGACGCACCCGGCTTGGCGGCCGGTCGATCTGCCCGACGGTCGAAGCCCGCGACGCCCTGTTGTCATCGGGCATGGAAGGCGGCATGACCGAAAGCTACGAGCGCCTCGATGCGCTGCTGGCGTCGCGGTGAGCCGACGGCTCAATAACGCCGCAGAACTCCTGTCCGCCGTCGCCCATACCGGCCGGCAACCAGGGCCACACCAATCGCGGCGACGATGACCTGAACCATCAACTCGAGCCAGTCGACACCGCTGGTGGCCGTGGGGATTCCCAGTGCACGCGCAATAGCTGTGCCAAGCAGCGCAGCACCGATCCCGACGAGGATGGTCAGCCATATGGGAATGGCCTGCTTGCCCGGAACCACAAGGCGCCCAAGAGCGCCGACTACTAAACCGATCAGGATTGCGCTGATCAAACCGGTGACGGTCATGCCTACCTCCCAAGGGCGGATGAGATGTGGCTCACATACCCGTGGGCAGGCACGAATAAACCCGCGCGTGAATTAACAAGTCATCGGTTGGGCTGCGCAAGGCGCAGCGTCAAGCCATCTCGGGGACCCGCAGGTGGGCGAGCGCGAGCTCGAACTCGCCGACGTCGGCTTGGTCGGCGCCGAGATCACGCAGCGCTGTTGTGCGCAGCGACCTGGCCTGGTCGCGGTTTTTCTCCATGGCGTCGAGGCTGTCGAAGGTCACCGAGGACACCGCACGCCCGGACTCGCGGTCGGTGAGCAGGCTTGCGCTGCAGAACCCCTCGAGCTCCTCGATGTCCGCCAGGACCGAAGTGATGTAGAAGTCGATGCCGCGATCGAACTGCTCCGGCCGAAGCTTCAGCCACGAGGCCCGCACACAGGCACCCTCTCCGGACCGGTGGTCGCGGCGCAACACCGCGATGTGCCAGTCGTCGACGGACGCGATGCCGCCCCCGAACATCTCCGCGGCACGATCGCGAATTGGCCGGACCTGCTCGGCGCTCGCGCGCATCGCGTCTGCGGTCTCCCAGGCGGAGGTGGCGATGCAGCGTCCGGACTCGCGGTCGACCAGCAGCGACACGCCGACACACCCGTCGATGTTCTCCAGTACGGGCAGCACTTCATCGCGCATGTGCGCAATTCCCGCGTCGATGGACTCCGGCATTGCCTGGATGGTGGTAGAACGTGCACGCACGGTCCACCCCTCTTTCTGTCGGGGCAGCGCCCCGATGGCGCTACCGGTCCACCGATTAGGTTCCTCCGTTACATTCGCCGTGGCAATGGGGTGCGCCGACGCGGGGATCTACCCTGGCGGAGTGGACTCACAGGTGCTCGACGTCGACACCGCGCGGCGGTGCCTCGTCGACCTCACCGACGAGGTGGGCGCGTTTTGCGCGGGCCAGGGTGATGGGTTGTGCAACATCTTCGTGCCGCACGCGACGGCCGGTGTGGCGATCATCGAGACCGGAGCGGGCAGTGATGACGACCTCGTCGACACCCTGGAGCGATTGCTGCCGCGCGACGACCGCTACCGCCATGCCCACGGCTCGCCCGGTCACGGCGCAGACCACGTGCTGCCTGCGCTGATCGCGCCATCGGTGACAGTTCCGGTGCTGGGCGGAAAGCCGCTGCTGGGCACGTGGCAGAGCGTCGTGCTCGTCGACCTCAACCGGGACAATCCCCGACGCTCGGTCCGGCTCAGCTTCATCGGCGGGTGACGGCGGCGGCACCGCGCGATCGGCTCGATCGTTGACCAGATGCAGGCCGGTAGGGTAGTGCGGTCGAACGAACGAGGACAACGACGACAGTGCAGACACATGAGATCAGGAAGCGATTCCTGGACCACTTTGTGAAGGCGGGCCACACCGAGGCGCCCAGCGCATCGGTGATCCTCGACGACCCCAACTTGCTGTTCGTCAACGCGGGGATGGTGCAGTTCGTCCCCTACTTCCTCGGTCAGCGCACGCCGCCGTACTCCACCGCCACGAGCATTCAAAAGTGCATCCGCACACCGGACATCGACGAGGTCGGAATCACCACCCGGCACAACACGTTCTTCCAGATGGCCGGCAACTTCTCGTTCGGCGACTACTTCAAGCGCGGCGCGATCGAGTTGGCCTGGACGCTGCTCACCAGTCCCGTCGAGCAGGGCGGGTACGGGTTGGATCCCGAAAAGATCTGGGCGACTGTGTATCTCGACGACGACGAAGCTGCCGAGCTGTGGCAGGAGGTCGCCGGGCTGCCGCCCGAGCGGATCCAGCGCCGCGGCATGGCCGACAACTACTGGTCGATGGGCATCCCGGGCCCGTGCGGCCCGTCATCGGAGATCTACTACGACCGCGGGCCGCACTACGGGCCTGAGGGCGGCCCGGCCGTGAACGAGGACCGCTACATCGAGCTGTGGAACCTCGTGTTCATGCAGAACATCCGCGGCGAGGGGCCGGCCAAGGAGGGCTACGAAATCCTCGGCCCGTTGCCGCGCAAGAACATCGACACCGGCATGGGCGTGGAGCGGGTGGCGTGTGTGCTGCAGGGCGTCGACAACGTCTACGAAACCGACTTGCTGCGCCCGGTGATCGACACGGTCGCTCGCGTCGCGCCGCGACCGTACGGACACCACGGCCCGCACGATCAGGCCGCTGGGCCGGCGACATCCAGCGCCGACGACGTCCGTTACCGCATCATCGCCGACCACAGCCGCACCGCGGCCATTCTGATCGGCGACGGCGTCAGCCCGGGCAATGACGGCCGCGGATATGTGCTGCGCCGGTTGCTTCGCCGCATCGTGCGCTCGGCCAAGCTGCTGGGCATCGACGAGCCGATCGTCGGCGACCTGATGGCCACCGTGCGCGACTCGATGGGTCCGTCGTATCCCGAACTGGTCGTCGACTTCGAGCGGATCAAACGCATCGCGGTGGCCGAAGAAACGGCGTTCAACCGCACCCTGACCGCCGGATCAAAACTGTTCGACGAGGCCGCGCAGGCCACGAAGTCCTCCGGTGCCACGGTGCTGACCGGTTCGGACGCGTTCACGCTGCACGACACCTACGGGTTCCCCATCGAGCTGACGCTGGAAATGGCCGCCGAGACCGGCCTGACCGTCGACGAAGCCGGCTTCCGAGCGCTGATGGCCGAGCAACGCCAGCGCGCCAAGGCCGATGCCGCGGCGCGTAAGCAGGCGCACGTCGACCTCTCTGCCTACCGCGAGCTGATCGACGCCGGTCCCACCCAGTTCACGGGGTTCGACGAGCTGACCTCCGAGGCGAAGGTGCTGGGCGTCTTCGTCGACGGCAAGCGCGTGCCCGTGGTGGCGCACCAACAAGGAGCCGCCGGCTCGGCCCCTGAGCGAATAGAGCTGATCCTGGACCGCACGCCGCTGTACGCCGAGGCCGGCGGGCAGCTTGCCGACGTCGGCACGATCAGCGGCACCGGCGCCGGCCAGACCGCGCACGCGGCGGTCACCGACGTACAGAAGATCGCCAAGACCCTTTACGCGCACCGCGTCAACGTCGAGTCCGGCGAGTTCGTCGAAGGCGACACAGTGGTCGCCACCGTCGACCCCCGCTGGCGGCACGGCGCCACCCAGGGCCACTCCGGCACCCATCTGGTGCACGCCGCGCTGCGTCAGGTGCTCGGCCCTAACGCCGTTCAGGCCGGCTCCCTGAACCGGCCCGGCTACCTGCGCTTCGACTTCCGCTGGCAGGGCGCGCTATCGGACACCCAAAGCTCACAAATTCAAGAGGTCACCAATGAGGCCGTCGAGGCCGACTATCAGGTGAACGACTTCACCACCTCGCTGGACAAGGCCAAGGCAATGGGCGCGATGGCGCTGTTCGGCGAGAACTACCCCGAAGAGGTGCGGGTGGTCGAGATCGGCGGGCCGTTCTCGCTGGAGCTATGTGGCGGGACGCATGTGCACAACTCCGCACAGGTGGGTCCGGTGACGATTCTCGGCGAGTCCTCGATCGGCTCCGGCGTGCGCCGCGTCGAGGCCTATGTCGGGATGGAGGCGTTTCGCTACCTGGCCAAGGAGCGCGCACTGATGGCCGGTCTGGCGTCGTCGCTGAAGGTGCCGTCCGAGGACGTGCCGGCGCGGGTGGCGAACCTGGTCGAGCGGCTCAAGGTGGCCGAGAAGGAGCTCGAGCGGTCTCGGCAGGCGGCGGCCCGCGCGAGTGCGGCGAACGCTGTCGCCGGCGCCGAGCAAATCGGTAGGGTCCGACTCGTGGCGCAGCGAATGTCGGGGGAAACGGCCGCGGACCTCCGCAACCTGGCCGGCGACATCCGCGGCCGCCTCGGCAGTGAACCCGCAGTGGTTGCGCTGATCGCCGAGGGCGACAACGAGACCGTCCCGTACGTGGTGGCCGTCAACGCCGCCGCGGCCGAATTGGGTTTGAGCGCTAGCGACTTGGGTAAGAAGCTGGGCGCCGAGGTGGAGGGCCGCGGCGGCGGCAAACAGGAGTTGGCGCAGGGTTCTGGGCGGAGGCCCGCGGGGATTGATGCGGCCTTGGCCGCGCTACGCGCAGAAATCGCCAGGAGCTAGCCGCGTGCCCGTCCAACAAGATCGCCTGCCGGACCGGCCTGGCAGCGACGACCCGGGGCGGGGTCGTCGTCTTGGGATCGACGCGGGCACGGTGCGCATCGGCGTGGCGGTGAGCGATCCGGACGGCATTTTGGCGACTCCGTTGGAGACGGTGCGACGGGATTCCTCCGGTAAGCACGTGCGGCGGCTGGCGCAAGTGGCCGCCGACGTAGAAGCCGTGGAAGTGATCGTCGGCCTACCGCGCACACTCGCCGATCGGGCTGGTCCGTCGGCGAGGGACGCGATCGCGCTGGCCGATGCGCTGGCCGCGCGCGTCGCACCCACCCCGGTGCGGCTGGCCGACGAGCGGCTCACCACAGTTGTGGCGGAGCGGACGCTGCGCGAGGCAGGCGTGCGGGCGAAAGGTCAGCGCAAGGTGATCGACCAGGCGGCGGCTGTCGCGATCCTGCAGGGTTGGCTGGATCAGCGCCGGAGGCTAAGTGGCTGACGGCGAGCATCGCTACCGGGGAAGCGAGCGACCGAGGGCAGGCGAGCCCGGCGCGCGTGCCAAACCGGTGGCGGTCGGTCCGCCGCGGCACCGATCGACCCGTGCTCAGCGAATAAAGGAGCAACGCTCTCGGCGTCGTCGCCGTGCCGCCGCGTCGATCGCGGTGGCGGTGTTCGCCATCGTCATCGTCGCGGCCGTCTTCCTCGGCTCGAAACTCTGGCACAGCGTGTTCGGGCAGAGCGGCGACTACACCGGCACAGGCACGCAGGACCTCGTCATCCAGATTCATGCCGGCGACTCCACCACCGCGATCGGGCAGACCCTGCTCGACCACGGGGTGGTGGCGACCGTGCGCTTGTTTGTTGATGCGGCCGAAGACAATTCAGCGATGACGGCAATACAGCCGGGCTTCTACAAACTGCGCACGGAGATTCCGGCGGCCGACGCAGTCCGGCGGCTGACCGACCCGCAGAGCAGGGTGGGGCGACTGGTGATCCCGGAAGGTCGCCAACTCGACGACATCCGCGATGTCAAGACCAACGCCGTCACCGATGGCATCTTGACGCTGATATCGCAAGCCTCCTGCGTGATACTCGATGGGCAGCGGCAGTGCGTCTCGGTCACCGATCTGCGCACGGTCGCCCAGGACGAATCGCCGGCCGCGCTTGGAGTCCCGGGTTGGGCAATCGCACCGGTGACCGCGATGGGCAACGACCATCGGCGGCTGGAGGGGCTGATCGCACCGGGGACGTGGAACATCGATCCGGCGGCTTCGCCGCGCGACATCATGGCAACGCTGATCGGAGCGAGCGCCAGCAAGTACACCCAGCACGGCCTGCTCGACACCGCCCAAGCGTTGAAGATGTCGCCGTATCAGATCCTGATCGTGGCGTCGCTGGTGCAGCGCGAATCCAAGCCGGCAGATTTCCCGAAGGTGGCCAGGGTGATCTACAACCGGCTGCAGGTTCGGCAGCGGCTGGAGTTCGACTCGACGGTCAACTACCCACTTGACCGTCAGGAGGTCGCCACCACCGACGCCGATCGTGCGCGGCCGACGCCCTGGAACACCTATGTCAACGTGGGCCTGCCCGCGACACCGATTTGTTCGCCGAGCGACGATGCGCTGCGCGCGGCCGAACACCCCGCCGAGGGCGACTGGCTGTTCTTCGTCACCGTCGACATGCAGGGCACCACGCTGTTCACCCGCGATTACCGACAGCATCTGGCCAGCATTGAGTTGGCGAAGCGAAACGGCGTCCTCGACAGCAGCCGATGAGCCTCTCGCCTCCCCCGCGAACGTGCTCCCCCGCAAGCGGGAGGGGCCCCAGTCTGCCGGCCGACACGCCGACAGGTGACCTACAGATGCGCACGCTCGCGGTCGAACGCCGCAAGGCCGCGGTGCTGGGTTCTCCGGTCGCCCACTCCAAGTCGCCGCAGCTGCATCTGGCGGCATATCGAGCGCTCGGGCTGCACGACTGGACCTATCAGCGCATCGAGTGCACCGGCGAACAGCTACCAGAGCTCGTGGGCGCGATGGGCCCCGAGTGGGTGGGGTTGTCGGTGACGATGCCTGCGAAGTTCGCCGCGCTGCGGTTCGCCGACCTGCGCACCGAAACCGCTGACCTGGTCGGTTCGGCCAACACACTGCTGCACACCGTCGACGGCTGGCGTGCCGACAACACCGACGTCGACGGGGTTTCCGGCGCGCTCGGCGCGATCTCGGGTGACGCGGTGGTGGTCGGTGCCGGCGGCACGGCGCGCGCCGCGGTCGTCGCCGTGGCGAGGCTCGGCGCCGGGCGGGTGACGGTCGTCGCGCGCGACCCGGCCAAGGCCGAGCCGCTTCTCGCGCTCGCCGACGCGGTCGGTGCCGCGGCCGTCTGGCGTCCGTTCGACGACCCCGCCCTGCCGGACGATGTTGCCGCTGCCGCCGCCGTGATCAGCACCATTCCCGCCGACGCGGCCGCCCAGCACCTGGCACCGCTGCGGCACGCCCGGATGCTGCTCGACGCGGTGTACGACCCGTGGCCCACGCCGCTGGCCGCCGCCGTCGCGGCCGCGGGCGGTGTCGTCATCGACGGGCTGCAGATGCTGCTCAACCAGGCGTTCGCCCAGGTCGAGCAGTTCACCGGCCGTCCCGCGCCGAAAGACGCGATGGCGGCGGCGCTGCGCTGACGTAGCGTCTTCTCCATGGGGGTGGGTCTCTGCGCTGCGGCGGCGGTGTGGCTGGCGGCGCTCAGTGTCTATGACGTCCTCCAGCGACGACTGCCGAACTGGCTGACGCTGCCGGGCGCGGCGGTCATCGTGACGTGCGCGGTGCTGGCGGGTCGCGGGTGGCCCGCTCTTGCCGGGGCGGCGGCGCTGGCGGGGCTGTATCTGGTGGTGCATCTCGTCGCGCCCGCTGGGATCGGCGCGGGCGACGTCAAGCTCGCGCTGGGCATCGGCGCGCTGACCGGCTCCTTCGGCCTCGCCGTATGGTTGCTCGCGGCGCTGGCAGCACCGCTGCTGACGGCGGCCTGGGGCGTGGTTGCGCTGATCCGCCGCGGCAGCCGCACGGTGCCCCACGGGCCCGCGATGTCGGCGGCCGCCCTGGCGGCGGCGGCACTGGTCGTGCTGTAGCCGGCTTCGGCCCCAACCCGGCATGGGAAGATGGGACGCGTGTTGCGATGGACGACGGCCGGTGAATCCCATGGCCGTGCACTGGTGGCGATGCTGGAGGGCATGGTCGCCGGAGTCCACGTGACCTCCGAGGACATCGCCGCGCAGTTGGCGCGTCGCCGTCTCGGCTACGGCCGCGGTGCCCGGATGAAGTTCGAGGCAGACCAGGTGACGATGCTCGCCGGGGTGCGGCACGGCGTGACGCTCGGCGGCCCCATCGCGATCGAGATCGGCAACACCGAATGGCCGAAATGGGAAACCGTGATGGCCCCCGACCCCGTCGACCCCGCCGAGTTGGAGAACATCGCCCGCAACGCCCCGCTCACCCGACCGCGACCCGGGCATGCCGACTACGCCGGCATGCTCAAGTTCGGCTTCGACGACGCCCGGCCCGTGCTGGAACGGGCCAGCGCCCGGGAGACGGCCGCGCGGGTCGCCGCCGGCACCGTCGCCCGGCTGTTCTTGCGGCAGGCGCTCGGCGTGGAGGTGCTCTCGCACGTCATCTCGATCGGCGCGTCGGAACCCTACGACGGCCCGCCGCCGCAGCCGGCCGACCTCGACGCGATCGACGCCAGCCCGGTGCGCGCATATGACGAAACCACTGAAAAGTCGATGATCGACGAGATCGAGGCCGCCAAGCGCGACGGCGACACCCTGGGCGGCGTGGTGGAAGTGGTCGCGGTGAATCTGCCGGTCGGGCTCGGTTCGTTCACCAGCGGCGAGAACCGGCTCGACAGCCAATTGGCCGCGGCGGTAATGGGCATTCAGGCGATCAAGGGGGTCGAAATCGGCGACGGGTTCACCACCGCCCGTCGGCGCGGCAGCGTGGCCCACGATGAGATGTATCCCGGAGCCGCCGAGTCGGCGACATCAGGCACCGGCCGGGGCCGAGTGCTGCGGTCGACCAACCGTGCCGGCGGCCTGGAGGGCGGCATGACCAACGGTCAGCCGCTTCGGGTGCGGGCGGCGATGAAGCCGATCTCGACGGTGCCGCGCGCGCTGGCCACGGTGGACATGACCACCGGCGATGAGGCCGTCGCGATCCACCAGCGGTCCGACGTGTGCGCGGTGCCGGCCGCCGGTGTGGTGGCCGAAACGATGGTCGCCCTCGTGCTCGCGCGCGCCGCGCTGGAGAAGTTCGGCGGCGACTCGCTGACCGAGACCAAAACCAACATCGCCGCCTACCTCGCTGCCGTCGCGGAGCACGAACCTGACCAGGAACGAGCGTCGGGGTAGCGGTGATGGCGCCCAAGGCCGTGCTCGTCGGGTTACCGGGGTCGGGCAAGTCGACGATCGGACGTCGGCTCGCCAGGGCCCTCGAGGTCACGCTGGTGGACACCGACTCCGCAATCGAAGAGAAGACCGGCCGCAGCATCGCCGAGATCTTCGGCAGCGACGGCGAGCAGGAGTTCCGCCGCATCGAGGCGGAGGTCATCCGCGCCGCGCTCGACGAACACGACGGGGTGTTGGCGCTGGGTGGCGGCGCCATCACCAGCAAGAGCGTCCGCGACGCGCTGGCCGGACACACCGTCGTCTACCTCGAGATCTCCGCGGCCGAGGGAGTGCGCCGCACCAGCGGCAGCAGTACCGTGCGGCCGTTGCTGGCCGGGCCGGACTGCGCCGAGAAGTACCGGTCGCTGATGTCCGAGCGCGTCCCGCTGTACCGCCGCGTCGCGACGATCCGCGTCAACACCAGCCGACGCAACCCCGGCGCGGTCGTCCGCCTCATCGTGTCCCGGCTGGAGGACCCGCAGCCGCAGCGACCCCGTCGACGCCGGCCCAGGGGGCGCCGCAGTCCCGTCTCGCTTGCCCCCGCGGTGTCGACCCAGCCCTCCACGCCCATCACGCCCGCCGCACTGGCCGCACGCAAGCCGGCGAGTACCCCCACCCGGCCGGAGGCCAGGGGGACGACGCGGGAAGTCGGGCCATGACCAGTCGCCAGACGATTGACGTCCTGGTCGATCCGCCGTATCCGGTCATCATCGGCAGGGGGCTGACAGGCGAGTTGAACCGGCTGCTCGAGGACACCCATCGGGTGGCGATCCTGCATCAGCCTACCCTCGCCGAGACGGCCGAGAATATCCGAACCAGCTTGGCGGACAACGGGATTGACGCCCACCGAATCGAAATCCCGGATGCCGAGGCGGGGAAGGACCTGCCGGTGCTGGGGTTCATCTGGGAGGTTTTAGGCCGCATTGGGCTGGGCCGTCGAGACGCGATCGTGAGCCTCGGCGGCGGGGCGGCCACCGACGTCGCCGGTTTCGCCGCGGCCACGTGGCTGCGCGGGGTGTCGATCGTGCACGTGCCCACCACGTTGCTGGGCATGGTGGACGCCGCGATCGGCGGTAAGACCGGCATCAACACCGAGGCGGGCAAGAACCTGGTCGGCGCCTTCCACCAGCCGCGGGCCGTGCTGGTCGACCTGGCGACGCTGCAGACGCTGCCGCGCAACGAGATCGTCGCCGGCATGGCCGAAGTGGTCAAGGCCGGGTTCATCGCCGATCCGGTGATCCTCGACCTCATCGAACGCGACCCGACGGCCGCGCTCGATGAGGCGGGATCCGTGCTGCCCGAGCTCATTCGGCGTGCCGTCGCGGTCAAGGCCGAGGTCGTCGCCGCCGACGAGAAGGAGTCCGCGCTGCGCGAAGTCCTGAACTACGGCCACACCTTGGGCCACGCCATCGAACGGCGGGAGCGGTATCGGTGGCGACATGGCGCCGCGGTGTCGGTCGGCTTGGTGTTCGCCGCGGAGTTGGCGCGGCTGGCCGGTCGGCTCGACGACGCGACCGCCGACCGCCACCGCGCGATCCTGACGTCGCTGGGGCTACCGGTTACCTACGACCCCGGTGCGTTTCCGCAGCTCGTGGAGTTCATGTCCGGCGACAAGAAGGCCCGCGCCGGGGTGCTGCGGTTTGTGGTGCTCGACGGACTGGCCAAGCCGGGCCGACTCGAAGGGCCGGATCCGTCGCTGCTGGCGGCGGCCTACGCGGAGGTGGGGCAATCGTGACGACGGTCAACGTGCTCAACGGGCCCAATCTGGGCCGACTCGGTCTGCGCGAGCCGGACGTCTACGGCAGTGCTACGTACCTAGAGCTCGTCGCCGTGATCGAGCGCGGGGCCGCCGAGCTCGGCCTGAAAGCGGTTGTCCGGCAGAGCGACAGCGAGGCGGAGCTGATCAACCTGATTCATCGCGCCGCGGACGCCGACGAACCGGTGATTCTCAACGCCGGCGGCCTGACGCACACGTCGGTGGCGCTGCGCGATGCATGCGTCGAACTCCGCAAGCCCCTGATCGAGGTGCACATCTCAAACGTGTTCGCCCGCGAGGAGTTCCGGCACCACTCCTACCTCAGTCCGCTGGCGACCGGAGTGATCGTCGGTCTCGGGGTGCAGGGCTACCTGCTGGCGCTGCGCTACCTCGCCGGCCGCCCCTGAGTCCTGCCGTCGTCTTGCACCGCGGCGAAGACGTCGGTGTCGGGGTTGTTGTCGTCGCCCCCACGGCGGGCGGGCTGGTTCTTGTTGCCCCGGTCGACGAGGAACCGGCCCAGGCCCACGCCGACCATCGCGGCGACGAACACCAGCAGCGCGGTGAACGCCGTGAAGACCGTGATCTCGTTGAAGAGGCTCCCGACATACAACGACTTGTAGAACAGCGAGATCACCCAGCACACCGCACCGCACAGCACGCCGGCGACCAGCCCGGCAAGCAGCCACGTCATGGCGAGGTCCGCGCGGCGGTCGGGATCAGGCTGGGCGCGCGCGTCGGCGCGGCCGTCGATGAAAGCCCAGACGAACACCGCGCAGGCGAACAAGGCGATCAGGGTGACGCTGATCATCCCCGACTTGGTCTCCCAGGTATTGATCATCGCGCCCTGGACGAGCCGGACCAGGACCATCAGGAACGCGAACACCAGCCCGCGCAGTAACCATGACCTCATGGGGGAGAGCCTAGCGAGTACCGTCAAGCGCCGTGACACATTCGCAGCGGCGAGCCAGATTGCAAAATCGACTCGGCGCCGCCGGACTGGACGCGATGCTGGTCACCGACCTGGTCAATGTGCGGTATTTATCCGGTTTCACCGGCTCAAACGCCGCCCTGCTGATCTACGCCGACGACGATTGCCGCACGATGCTGGCCACCGACGGGCGCTACCGCACCCAGGCGGTTCATCAGGCCCCCGACGTGCGAGTCAGCATCGAGCGGTCGTGCGGGCCGCACCTGGTCGGGCTGGCGGCGGCGGGCAGTGTCGCTCGGCTGGGCTTCGAAAGCCACGTGGTGACGGTCGACGGGTACGACGCGCTGGCGCGGGCGGCAAGCGGTGTGGAACTGGTGCGCGCGCCGGGCATGGTCGAGGGTCTGCGCGAGATCAAGGATGCCGGAGAAATCGCGCTGTTGCGGCTGGCGTGTGAAGCCGCCGACGCGGCGCTGACCGATCTGCTCGCACGCGGCGGTCTGCGTCCGGGGCGAACGGAACGGCAGGTGGCCCGCGAATTGGAGTCGCTGATGCTCGACCACGGCGCGGACGGGGTGTCGTTCGAGACGATCGTCGCCGCGGGCCCCAACTCGGCGATCCCGCACCACCGGCCGACCGGCGCGGAGCTTGCCACCGGAGACTTCGTGAAGATCGACTTCGGCGCGCTCGTCGGCGGTTATCACTCGGACATGACCCGCACCTTTGTGCTCGGCTCGGCCGCGCAGTGGCAGCGTGACATCTACCAATTGGTCGCCGACGCGCAGCGGGCCGGGCGGGCGGCGCTGGCGCCCGGGGTGCCGTGCGCCGACGTCGACGCCGCGGCGCGGCGGCTCATCTCCGACGCCGGTTACGGCGACTATTTCGGGCACGGACTGGGTCATGGCGTGGGCCTTCAGATCCACGAAGCGCCCGGGATCGGTGCCACCTCGCCGGGTACACTGCATGGCGGCTCGACGGTCACCGTTGAGCCCGGCGTGTACCTACCCGACCGCGGCGGCGTCCGCATCGAGGACACGCTGGTCGTCGGCAGTAACTCGCCTACTGACGTGTCGAAAGACCCAGAACTGCTTACCCGGTTCCCCAAGGAACTGACGATTCTGGCCTAGTCAACGCTGTGCTTGACCTGCGAAAACAAGGATAACAGGCAGCGCTGTCGGTCAGATTATCTTGGGGATCAGCTAACCCCGGTCGACACACCGAGGACCACCACCATGACCACCGCCCGCTTGTTCTGCGCCCACGCCAACGCCGACGGCGACGAATCGCGCTGCGCCTGCCAGCTCGGCCCGGGCCGCTACCCGCGAGCAGATCCTCGCCTACGAAAAGTGTTGGAGCAGTCGCTCATCGTCGGTCTTGAGGGCGTGATCCAAGTCCTTCCTGCAGTGCGCGGGCGACGTCTTCCAGCCCGAGGCCGTAGCCGCTCTGCAGATGCGACGCGACGGCGCCGTCGGTGTAGATGTCCACGAGCATGTACGTGCCGTAGCCGAGTGCCCGCGGGTCGCGTCGGCGCGACTTCTCCAGCCGCAGTCCCTGCCGGCCGGCGGCGCGGCGCAGGCCTGTTCTCGAAGACCTTGAACTCCCGGGTGCTCATGGCGTTGATCTCATCCTGGGTGGGTGTACCGATATCCATACCGGCAGTTATACCCGAAGCTATGCGGGTGACCGGGATGGGCCGAATCCGGCGGCCGTCCTGGGGTTTTCAGCCGAGGATGATCATCTCCCGCGCGTACGACCCCTCACGACGGCGAGGCCGCGCTGGGCGGACACACCCAACCGCCGAACAAAGCCAGCGACACCGCGATCAACACCGACGAACCGGGTGCCTTCCTATCCCACCCGAAACTCTGACCGCCCAGCATCGGGCGCTGCTTCGCCGACAGCACCGCGCGCGTCAGCTCGAGCTGGCCGCGATCGGGTCAGCGCGCCATCGGCGACGGCATCCCACAACAGTCCGGCGGCGTTCGCCACATCACGGCTGCCGACCATCGTGGGCCTGATCCGGCGCCCCGCCAGTGGAGGTCGGCCAGCGCGTCACGCTCATCGACCACCACGGCACGCAACTCGCGGACCCAGATGGGACGCAACCCAATCCGGTAACCAAGTCACACCCGGCTCAGACACATACCATTCCGCGTGTAGTCGGCCATCGTTGCGGCGACCAGCAAGACACACCGTCGCCGAATCCCTCGACGGCGGCGCATCCACACCGAGCGCCAAATCAGACACGGGCACCGACACCGGGTCGGCCAACGCATCCCACACGATCGGAGCGAACAACACCGAGTCGCCTGAACGTGGCCACATCGACAACCTTTCGGCCCGGAACTGGTCGGTCGGAAGGATCGCCCTATCGTCGACGATGTGCCAAGAGGTCAGCAGCGCTGCCAGATCGGGCTGAGCGCTAAGTTGGGCATATCTGTAAACCGGGTAAATTCACGATTCTCTGAGATTAGGAGAACAACCGCGCGTGGCAACCACGGCCGATTTCAAGAACGGGCTGGTCCTGCAAATCGACGGACAGCTCTGGCAGATCGTCGAATTTCAGCACGTCAAACCCGGCAAGGGCCCGGCCTTCGTGCGGACCAAGCTGAAGAACGTGGTGTCGAGCAAGGTGGTTGACAAGACCTTCAACGCAGGGGTGAAGATCGAGACTGCGACCGTGGACCGGCGCGACACCACCTACCTCTACCGCGACGGGTCCGACTTCGTGTTCATGGACAGCGCGGACTACGAGCAGCACCCGATTCCGGAGTCGCTGGTCGGGGACGCCGCCCGCTTCCTGCTCGAGAACATGCCCGTGCAGGTGGCCTTCCACGACGGCACGCCGCTCTACATCGAGCTGCCCGTGACCGTCGAACTCGTCGTCACCCACACCGAGCCTGGGCTGCAGGGTGACCGGTCAAGCGCCGGCACAAAGCCGGCGACGATGGAAACCGGTGCGCAGATCAATGTTCCGCTGTTCATCAACACGGGAGACAAGCTGAAGGTCGACTCGCGCGACGGCAGCTACCTGGGTCGGGTGAATGCCTGACCGTCGATTTGAGCGCGGCCGTCATCAAGCACGAAAACGCGCCGTAGACCTGCTGTTCGAGGGCGAAGCGCGGGGGGTGACTCCCGCGGAGGTGGCCGACACCCGCACCGCACTGGCCGCCGACAAATCCGATGTGGCGCCGCTGAACCCCTACACCGTGACGGTCGCGCGCGGGGTTACCGAACACCTCGCGCACATCGACGACCTCATCTCGTCGCACCTACAGGGCTGGACGCTGGAGCGGCTGCCGGCTGTCGACCGGGCGATCCTGCGAGTGGCGGTGTGGGAGTTGCTGCACGCCGAGGACGTGCCCGAGCCGGTGGCGGTCGACGAGGCGGTGGAGCTCGCGAAGAAACTTTCGACCGACGAATCACCGGGGTTCGTCAACGGTGTGCTGGGCCGCATCATGCTGGTGACACCACAGATCCGCGCGGCGGCAGCGGCGGTGCGGGGAACACCGGACGGTTCGCCGTGAGGTACGTGAATCGACTGGAGCTGCGGGTGGTCGTCGCCAGCGTGCTGGCGGCGAGCGTGGTGATCGGCGCCGTGGTGTGCGCGGCGTTCGACTGGGCGATCGTGGCGTCCGTGTTGGCCATCTCTGCGCTGGGCGCCGGGGCGTGGCTGTACCACTCCGTCGAACGGATGATCGTGGCCCGCCGTATCAGTACGGTCCGTACGGCCGCCACGCCGTTCATGCCGCTGCTTTCCGTGATGGCCGCGATCATGGGTTTGACGCAGGCCGTGGTGCGGGCGCTCACCGACGTCACCGACAACGAAACCCGGCGTGACTTGCCGGTTTGGCGAATGCTGCCGATTCCCCGAGGCAATCGTCCCAGGAAGGACGGCGACGAGCTCGAGGGCTAGCGTCGATATTGCCTACCCCAATTGCGCCCGGTCGGACGTTCCTGCTTCTATGTTGAGCTATGCCTGAAATGGATCGCCGCAGCATGATGATGATGACGGGGATGGGGGTTCTGGCAGCCGCGATGTCAGTCCCGGAGGCCTGGGCTCAGCCGTCCTCGCCAGGGGTGCCGGTGCCGCGCCACCGCCCGCGCAGCCGCCGGGTGGCGCCGTTCCGGGCGCCTACCTTTTCAACGACGAGTTCGACGGCCCGCACGGCGCACCCCCGGATCGGGCGAAGTGGATCGTGCAGCACTGGCAGGACCCGGTCAACCCGCCGCTGTTGGGTATATACCGCGACGATCGCCGCAACGTGTTCCTCGACGGCAATTCCAACCTCGTCCTGCTTGGCACCCAGGAAGGCCCGACCTACTACGGCGGCAGAGTCCGAAGCACATGGCAGGGGCGCATCAACACCACCTGGGAAGCGCGAATAAAACTCGATTGCCTCACTCCCGGTGCCTGGCCGGCGTTCTGGTTGTTGAATGAGCAGCCTCTGCCGGATGGCGAAATCGACATTATGGAGTGGTACGGCAACGGGGCGTGGCCTCCGGGGACCACCGTCCACGCGGCATCCAACGGGAAAACGTGGCGGGGGAAGTCGATCCCGGGACTGGTGGACAACGGGTGGCACAACTGGCGAGTCCACTGGGGCGAGGACGGTTTTCAGTTCTGGCGAGACTACGTCGACGGCGCGAATCCATACTTCAGTGTTCCGAATACCCCCATACGCGTCCACGGCAGACCAGACGACCTGCGGTGGCCGTTCAACAACCCCGGCTACCCGATGATGGCGATCTTGAACCTTGCGGTCGGCGGTTCGGGTGGCGGCGATCCCCGCGGGGGCATTTTCCCGGCGGCGATGCTGGTCGACTGGATTCGCGTGTGGTGAAGACCCGCATCCGCAACTGACCTGTCTTGGCCCGCGCGGTGAGCGTCGCCTCCGATGCCGGTGAGTTAAAGGGCGAACGCGGGTCGAATCGCGCTGGGCTGCCGCGGTTGCCGGCGGTGCTGGATCCCCTGGTCGTTGGCTTGTTGGGCGCCGCGGTGAGTCTGGCCGGCGCGGGCCGCCCGTCATTTTGGTACGACGAGGCGGCGACGATTTCCGCCTCCTACAGTCGTTCGCTGAGTCAGTTGTGGCAGATGCTGGGCGACGTCGACGCAGTCCACGGGCTGTACTACCTGCTCATGCACGGCTGGTTTCAGATCTTCCCGCCGACGGAGTTCTGGTCGCGCACGCCGAGCGGTCTCGCGATCGGGGGTGCCGCGGCCGGAGTTGTGGTGCTGGGCAAGCAGTTTTCGTCGCGGACCGCCGGGGTCGCTTCGGGTGTAATCTGCTCGATCCTGCCCAGGGCGACGTGGGCGGGCATCGAAGCACGTCCGTATGCCATGTCGATGATGGCCGCCGTGTGGCTGGGCGTGCTGCTCGTGCACGCATCACGCCGCGACAGTTCATGGATATGGATGTCGTACGGGGTCGTGCTCGCGGTGTCGATTCTGCTCGACGTGTACCTCGCGTTGATGTCGTTGGTGCATCTCTGTTTCATTCTCGCGTTCCGCCGCAGACGAACGGTCGTCGTGCGGTTCGGGATCACGTCGGTTCTGGTCCTTGGCGCTGTGGCGCCGTTTGTGGCTGTGGTCATCGGTCAAGTGCACCAGATCAACTGGATTGCACCGATTGGCCGCCGGACAGTCGAAGATGTGGCGGTTCAACAATATTTCGAGAGGAGTCCGCCGTTCGCGATTGTGTCGGCGCTCGTCGTGGCGACAGCTATTGTGTTGTGGCTCTGCACGTCCAGGCGACTTGCCGGGGGCGACCGGGAACTGGTCGTCTTTGCGATCGCATGGCTTGCGATACCCACAGCATTGATCCTGCTGCGGTCGGCACTGGCCGAGCCGATCTACACCCCCCGCTATCTGTCCTTCACCGCACCCGCGGTGGCACTGGTCCTAGGTGTGTGCATCAACTCTCTGGTCCGATCGCCATGGATGGTCGCCGGCCTCCTGTGTCTGTTCGCCCTCGCCGCCGCGCCTAATTACGCTGTGGTACAACGAGGTTCGTATGCAAAATGGGGAATGGACTACAGTCAAGTCGCCGATCTGATCACGGCGAAGGCGGCGCCGGGTGATTGCCTGCTGGTCAACGACACGGTGACCTTCCATCCCGCCCCGATGCGCCCACTGATGGCGGCGCGCCCGGACGCATACCGCAAGCTGATGGACATCAGCCTCTGGCAACGAGCGACGGACCACAACGCCATCTTCGACACCAATCTCATTCCCGAGGCTGTCGTCGGCCCGCTGCACCACTGCCGCGATCTGTGGATCATCACCCAGGCCGACAACTCCAGGCCGAAGCACGAGCAGGGGTCGCCGCTGCCACCCGGCCCACAGTTCGGCAACACGCCCGCCTTTGCGGTTCCAAACGGTATGGGCTTCCGGCTTTACGAGCGGTGGCAGTTCAGCTTGGTGCAAGTGATCAGGGCGGCGCGATAAAACAGCGCTCGGCGCGCTCACCGCTCGAACGCCCGGTACGTGCGCCGGACGAACCTCGGCAGCGCGGACATCAGCTTCCCCTGGGAGGTGTTGCCGGACACCGCGGCTGCGTCCACCGACGCGGCCGGGTAGTTCTGCACCAGGTAGATGAGGATCAGATCGAGCGTCGGATCGGCCTGCCACCAGGTGCCCCATGCGCCCGGCCACGCGAATGTGCCGAGGCCGCCCGGCCCGAACAACGGCCGGGATTTCGCCGGGTCGATCACCACCGACAAACCCAGGCCGAACCCACGGCCCACCCAGTGGGGCGCGCCGAGGAACGGCTGGAGCTTCTGCTCGTCGGTCAGCCGATCGGTGCGCATCAATCGCACCGACTCCGCTGACAGCACCCGCCGTCCGTCGAACTCGCCACCCGCCAACAGCATCCGCACGAACCGCAGATAGTCGTCGGCGGTGGACCACAAACCGCTGCCGCCG
Organism: uncultured Actinomycetota bacterium; assembly: GCA_963834955.1. GTDB lineage: Bacteria > Actinomycetota > Actinomycetes > Mycobacteriales > Mycobacteriaceae > Mycobacterium. The sequence goes on along the minus strand of CAWIDX010000040.1, from coordinate 128,725 downwards.
TGGCAGAACGGCGGCGGGGTGATCGGTGGCGGACCCATCACGTCGTGCCGCAACTGGTTGTCGTCGTCGAGCCGGTACATCGTGGCCGCCCGGCGCCGGCCCTCCGGCGTCACCCAGAAGCCGGTGTCGGTCATGCCCAGCGGCTCGAAGATCCGTTCCGAGATCACCTCGTGAAGCGGCTTGCCCTCGATCCGCGACGCGACGATGCCGAGCACTTCGGTGGCGTGACTGTAGGTCAGCCGCTCACCGGGCTGATGCACCAGCGGCAGGCTCGCGAGTTCGGCCAGCCAGGTGTCGGGGTCCTGCCGATAGGGCAACGCGCTGTAAGCCTTCGAGATCGGGCCGGTCACCGAGAACGAGTACGCGAGCCCGCTGCGGTGGGTCATCAGGTCGTCGACGGTGACGACCCGCCGGGCCGGGCTCGTGCGGTCCAGCGGTCCCTTCCGATCGTCGAGCACCCGCATGTCGGCGAACTCGGGCAGCCACCGCGTCACCGGGTCGTCGAGCTGCAAACTTTGCCCTCGTCGAGCAGTGACATCACCGCGGCGGTGGTGACCGGCTTGCTCATGGACGCGATGCGAAAGATCGTGTCGCGCTGCATCGGCAGGCCCGCGTCCACGTCGCGGTGACCGATCTCGTTGACCTGCAACATCTCGCCGTTGCGCCACGCCAGCGTGACCGCGCCGGACAGCAAGCCGGCGTCGACCGCGTCCTGAATCGGCGTCCGGTTGTCGTCGAGCGTGATCACCGCGGGCGCAGGCGGAAGACCCGGATCTCGCGGGGTGCGCAGTTTTTCCGGTAGCTGTCATAGCCGGCATAGAAGTCGACGGCCGTCCCCCACGCCGAGGCGCGGGCCTCGCCCGTGAGCAGTTCGGCCCGGTACTGCGTGGGCGGACCCAGGAATTCGACCGTGCACTCGGGGTGGGCCAGCAGATTGGCGCTCCACGCCGGGTGGCTTGCCCGCCCGTAGTTTGAGCCGATCGCAAGCAGCCCGTCGCCGTCGTCGAGGAGCGCGAGCGGTTGGGTCCGCTGCTGCCCGGACTTCGCACCGGTCGTGGTGACGAGACCCACCTTGTCGATGCCGGCCGAGCTAAGACGGCCGTTGGTGCGAGGAATGACCGCCTTGTCTATCCGCGGCGCCACGTTGAGCATGAACAAGTAGCCGGCCCGACTCATCGAACGAAGCGCTCGAACAGCGCCTCGTCGAGCCGCAGCCGCCGTCCCCGCACCGGACTCTCCCGCCGAAGCGCCATGTGGGGAACGCTATCAGTCCCTCCCCGGTGGTAGGCTCGCCGGAGTTTGACATCCTTTAACGATCCGTCCCGCGAGGCGGAGAAGGAGGTCCGGGGTCGCTAGTGGGCACCTCCACCGACCGGGAATTGATGTCCGCGGCGGACGTCGGCCGCACCATTTCCCGCATCGCCCATCAGATCATCGAAAAGACCGCCCTAGACGACCCCGGCGTGCCCGACGCGCCACACGTCGTGCTGCTTGGCATCCCGACCCGCGGCGTCACGCTGGCCAGGCGGCTGGCTGCCAAGATTGCGGAGTTCTCCGGCGTCACGGTCCCTCATGGCGCCCTCGACATCACGCTGTACCGCGACGACCTCATGACGCAAGCCGCAGCGGCCGCTGGAGAACACCACGATTCCCGATGGCGGCATCGACGACGCCCTCGTGATCCTGGTCGACGACGTCCTCTACTCCGGGCGATCGGTCCGCTCGGCGCTGGACGCGCTGAATGACCACGGCCGCCCTCGGGCGGTGCAATTGGCGGTGCTCGTCGACAGGGGACACCGTGAACTGCCGCTGCGGGCCGACTACGTCGGCAAGAACGTTCCGACCGCGCGCGGCGAAACCGTGCACGTGTTGCTGAGCGAGGACGACGGGCGTGACGGCGTGGTGATATCCCGATGACACGGCACCTGCTGGCGGCCAGCGACCTCACCCGCGATGAGGCCGTCGCCATCCTCGACGACGCCGACCGGTTCAAACAGGCCCTGCTGGGCCGCGACGTCAAGAAGCTGCCCACCCTGCGCGGCCGCACCATCATCACGATGTTCTACGAGAACTCCACCCGGACTCGGGTGTCGTTCGAGGTGGCGGGCAAGTGGATGAGCGCCGACGTCATCAACGTCAGCGCAACCGGTTCCTCCGTCGGCAAGGGCGAGTCGCTGCGCGACACGGCGCTGACACTGCGCGCCGCCGGTGCCGACGCGTTGATCATCCGGCACTCCGCGTCCGGGGCGGCGCAGCAGTTGTCCGAGTGGACCGTCGATGAACATGGGCAGGGTCCGAGCGTGATCAACGCCGGCGACGGCACTCACGAGCACCCGACGCAGGCGCTGCTCGACGCGCTGACTCTGCGCCAGCGGCTCGGCGGCATCGAGGGCAAACGGGTGGTGATCGTCGGCGACGTCCTGCACAGCCGGGTGGCGCGGTCGAACGTCGCATTGCTGAACACGCTCGGCGCCGAGGTGGTGCTGGTGGCACCGCCGACGCTGCTGCCCGTCGGCGTCAACGACTGGCCGGTGACGATCTCCTACGACCTCGACGCCGAGCTGCCGGTCGCCGACGCGGCGCTGATGCTGCGCGTGCAGGCCGAACGGATGACCGGCGGGTTCTTCCCGTCGGCGCGCGAGTACTCCGTGCTCTACGGGCTTTCGGAGCGTCGGCAAGCGATGCTTCCGGGCCACGCGGTCGTGATGCACCCGGGCCCCATGCTGCGCGGCATGGAGATCTCGTCCGCCGTCGCGGACTCCATGCAATCGGCTGTGCTGCAACAGGTTTCCAACGGTGTCCACGTGCGGATGGCGGTGCTGTTCCATCTGTTGGTCGGTGCTGAGGCCGATGAGCCGCTTGCGCGAAGAGGAGACAGTACCGCGGCGGTGTCCGTATGACGCTCCTGATCCGGGGTGTGCGGCCGTACGGCGAGGGTGACCCCGTGGACGTGCTCGTGGATGACGGCCAGATCGCCGACGTGGGGCCCGATCTCGCCATCCCCGACGACGCAGATGTCATCGATCGACGCGGGCAGATCCTGCTGCCCGGGTTGGTCGACCTCCATACGCATCTGCGCGAACCCGGCCGCGAGTACGCCGAGGATATCGAAACCGGTTCGGCCGCAGCAGCCTTGGGTGGCTACACGGCGGTATTCGCGATGGCGAACACCAACCCGGTGGCCGACAGCCCTGTGGTCACCGACCACGTCTGGCACCGCGGACAGCAGGTCGGCCTCGTCGACGTGCATCCGGTCGGCGCGGTCACCGTGGGACTTGCCGGTAAGCAACTCACCGAGATGGGGCTGATGGCGGCCGGGGCCGCGCAGGTGCGGATGTTCTCCGACGACGGAATCTGCGTGCACGACCCGTTGGTGATGCGCCGCGCGCTGGAGTACGCCACCGGTCTCGGTGTGCTGATCGCGCAGCATGCCGAGGAGCCACGGCTGACAGTGGGCGCCGTTGCGCACGAAGGGCCCAACGCGGCACGGTTGGGGCTTTCGGGCTGGCCGCGCGCGGCCGAGGAGTCGATCGTCGCGCGCGACGTGCTGCTTGCCCGCGATGCCGGTGCCCGGGTGCACATCTGTCACGCCTCCACCGCCGGCACCGTGGAGATCCTCAAATGGGCCAAGGAACAAGGGATTTCGATCACCGCGGAGGTAACGCCGCACCACCTGGCACTCGACGACACCCGGCTGGCGACCTACGACGGTCGCAACCGTGTCAACCCGCCGCTGCGGGAGATCGCCGACGCGGCCGCGCTGCGGCAGGCGCTGGTCGACGGGGTGATCGACTGCGTGGCCACCGATCACGCGCCGCACGCCGAGCACGAGAAGGTCTGCGAGTTCGCCAACGCCAGACCGGGCATGCTGGGGCTACAGACCGCGCTGTCGGTGGTGGTGCAGACCATGGTCGAGCCGGGACTGCTCAGCTGGCGCGACGTGGCTCGGGTGATGAGCGAGAACCCGGCGCGCATCGCCGGTCTGCCCGACCACGGCCGACCGCTCGAACTCGGCGAGCCGGCCAACCTCACCGTCGTCGACCAGGACGCCACCTGGACGGTGCGCGGCGCCGACCTGGCGAGCCGGTCGGACAACACGCCGTACGAGGCGATGACCCTGCCGGCCACCGTCACTGCGACGCTGCTGCGCGGCAAGATCACCGCACGCGACGGGAAGTGCCCGGCATGAACACCCCCACGCTGATCGCGTCGCTGGTCATGGCGGCGGTGCTCGCCGCGGTGGCGTTTCTGGCGATCCGCGTGATGACGCGCGGCTGGCTGCGACGGGCGCGCCGGCAAGCGGAGCTGATCGGCAGCCTGCCGACGCTGCCCGACACGGTCTCCGCGCCGCTCACCGAGCCAATGCGCGGTCTCTACGTCGGCAGCACACTCGCGCCGAGTTGGCTCGACCGGGTGGCGTTCGGGGATCTGGGCTACCGCGCCAAGGCAGTGCTGACCCGCTATCCCGAGGGCATCATGGTGAAACGCAGCGGTGCGCGGCCGATCTGGATTCCCGACGAGTCCATCACCGAGATTCGCACCGAGCGCGGACTGGCCGGCAAGGTCGTCCCGCCGGACGGGATCCTGGCGATTCGGTGGCGGCTGCCGTCGGGCGCCGAGATCGACACCGGGTTTCGTGGTGACGACCGGCGGTCATACGCCGAGTGGCTGAAAGAGGCGAAACAGTGAATGAAACTGCGCTGCTGGTGCTGGAGGACGGCCGGGTGTTCACCGGCACGCCCTTCGGCGCCGTCGGGCAGACGCTGGGGGAGGCGGTGTTCTCCACCGGCATGTCGGGCTATCAGGAGACGCTGACCGACCCGAGTTATCACCGCCAGATCGTGGTGGCCACCGCGCCGCAGATCGGCAACACCGGGTGGAATCACGAGGATGCCGAAAGCCGCGGCGACAGGATTTGGGTGGCCGGCTACGCGGTGCGCGACCCGTCGCCGCGGGCATCCAATTGGCGGGCCACCGGCACGCTCGACGACGAACTGGCCCGCCAAGGAATCGTCGGAATCGCCGGCATCGACACCCGTGCGGTGGTGCGGCACCTGCGCAGCCGGGGCTCCATGAAGGCCGGCATCTTCTCAGGTGAGGCCGTCGCCGATGCCGCCGAACTGCTGGAGCGGGTGTGCAGCCAGCCGCCGATGCTGGGCGCCGACCTCGCCGGCGAGGTGACCACCGCCGACGGGTATGTCGTCGAACCCGAGGGGCAGCAACGGTTTACGGTGGCCGCGCTCGACCTCGGCATCAAGACGAACACGCCGCGAAACTTCGCCCGCCGCGGCATCCGCAGCCACGTGCTCCCGTCGTCGGCGACGTTCGACCAGATCGCCGAGTGCACACCCGACGGCGTGTTCCTGTCCAACGGTCCCGGCGACCCCGCGACGGCAGACCACGTCGTGGCCGTCACCCGAGAGATCATCGGGGCGGGAATCCCGCTGTTCGGCATCTGCTTTGGCAACCAGATCCTGGGTCGGGCGCTGGGCCGCTCCACGTACAAGATGACGTTCGGGCATCGCGGGATCAACGTGCCCGTGATCGACCACGCGACCGGGCGGGTGGCGATAACCGCCCAGAATCACGGGTTCGCATTAGAGGGCGAGGCGGGTGAGACCTTCAGCACCGAGTTCGGCCCGGCGGAGATCAGCCACACCTGTGCCAACGACGGTGTCGTCGAGGGCATCAAACTCGTCGACGGGCGCGCCTTTTCGGTGCAGTACCACCCGGAGGCGGCGGCCGGCCCGCACGACGCGGAGTACCTGTTCGACCAGTTCGTGGACCTGATGTCGGGAGCGCGGTCATGACCGCCCTCCCATCCTCCGCGAGCGTGCGTGTCTGTACGGCGACACGCCGCAAATTGCTTACAAATGTGCACGCTCGCGGCAGAGAGCGGAGCGGATAATGCCGCGGCGCACCGACATCGACCACGTCCTGGTGATCGGGTCTGGGCCCATCGTCATCGGCCAGGCCTGCGAATTCGACTACTCGGGCACCCAGGCCTGCCGCGTGCTCAAGGCGGAGGGACTGCAGGTCAGCCTGATCAATTCCAACCCGGCGACGATCATGACCGACCCCGAGTTCGCTGACCACACCTACGTCGAGCCCATCACCCCGGCCTTCGTCGAGCGGGTGATCGCCCAGCAAGCAAAGCGCGGCAACCGGATTGACGCGCTGCTGGCCACGCTCGGTGGCCAGACCGCGCTGAACACCGCGGTCGCGCTGTACGAGAACGGCGTGCTCGACCGGTACGGCGTCGAACTGATCGGCGCCGACTTCGAGGCCATCCAGCGCGGCGAAGACCGGCAGCGGTTCAAAGACATCGTCGCCAAGGTCGGTGGCGAATCCGCGCGCTCCCGAGTGTGTTTCACGATGGACGAGGTCGTCGAGACCGTCGAGGAACTCGGCCTGCCGGTCGTCGTACGCCCGTCGTTCACCATGGGTGGGCTGGGTTCCGGCCTCGCGCGCACTGTCGAGGAGGTGCGCCGCATGGCCGGCGACGGTCTGGCCGTCTCGCCCAGCGCCAATGTGCTGATCGAGGAATCCATCTTCGGGTGGAAGGAATTCGAGCTCGAGCTGATGCGCGACTCTCACGACAACGTGGTTGTGGTGTGCTCGATCGAGAACGTCGACCCGATGGGTGTGCACACCGGCGACTCGGTCACCGTCGCCCCGGCGATGACGCTGACCGACCGCGAATACCAGCGCATGCGCGACCTGGGCATCGCGATCCTGCGCGAGGTCGGCGTCGACACCGGCGGATGCAACATCCAGTTCGCCGTCGACCCCGCCGACGGCCGGCTCATCGTCATCGAGATGAACCCTCGCGTGTCGCGGTCAAGTGCGTTGGCGTCCAAGGCCACCGGGTTTCCCATTGCCAAGATCGCCGCCAAGCTAGCCATCGGCTACACACTCGACGAGATCCTCAACGACATCACGAAGGAGACCCCGGCCTGCTTCGAGCCGACGCTGGACTACGTGGTGGTCAAGGCGCCGCGGTTCGCGTTCGAGAAGTTCCCTGGCGCCGACCCGACACTGACCACGACGATGAAATCGGTCGGCGAGGCAATGTCGTTGGGCCGCAACTTTATCGAGGCGCTGGGCAAGGTGATGCGGTCGCTGGAGGCCACTCGCGCCGGCTTCTGGACGACACCTGATCCCGAGGGCGGGGCCGAGGGCGCGCTGACCCGGTTGCGCACGCCGAGCGAGGGTCTGCTCTACGACATCGAACTGGCGCTGCGCCTCGGGGCGTCGGTGGAGCAGGTGGCCGAAGCATCCGACGTGGACCCGTGGTTCGTCGAGCAGATCAACGGCCTGGTGGCACTGCGGGGCGAATTGCTCAATGCACCGGTACTTGATGCCGACCTGCTGCGACGTGCCAAACACTGCGGGCTCGCCGACCGCCAAATCGCCGCTCTGCGACCGGAATTGGCTGGTGAGGCGGGAGTGCGGTCGCTGCGGCAGCGCCTGGGCATCCATCCGGTGTTCAAGACCGTCGACACCTGCGCGGCCGAGTTCGAGGCGAAGACCCCCTATCACTACAGCAGCTACGAGATGGACCCGGCGGCCGAGACGGAGGTGGCTCCGCAGGTCGAGAAACCGAAGGTGCTGATCCTCGGTTCCGGGCCCAACCGGATCGGGCAGGGTATCGAGTTCGACTACAGCTGCGTGCACGCCGCGATGACGCTCAGTCAGGCCGGATTCGAGACCGTGATGGTCAACTGCAACCCGGAAACCGTGTCGACCGACTACGACACCGCCGACCGGCTGTACTTCGAGCCGTTGACGTTGGAAGACGTGCTCGAGGTGTACCACGCCGAATCCGAATCCGGCCGCGGGGGACCGGGAGTGGTCGGTGTGATCGTCCAGTTGGGCGGCCAGACCCCACTTGGGTTGGCGCAGAAGCTTGCCGACGCTTCAGTGCCCGTCGTCGGCACCCGGCCCGAAGCCATCAACCTGGCCGAGGACCGAGGCGCATTCGGGGACGTGCTCGGCGCCGCCGGCCTTCCTGCACCGCGATTCGGCACCGCCACCAGCTTCGAGCAGGCCCGCAAGATCGCCGCCGAGATCGGCTACCCCGTGCTCGTCCGCCCGTCGTATGTGCTGGGTGGGCGTGGCATGGAGATCGTCTACGACGATGAGACTCTGCACGGCTACATCACCCGCGCCACCGAGCTGTCCCCTGAGCACCCGGTGCTCGTCGACCGGTTCCTTGAAGACGCGATCGAAATCGACGTGGACGCCCTGTGCGACGGCAACGAGGTCTACCTCGGCGGCATCATGGAGCACATCGAGGAGGCCGGTATCCACTCCGGCGACTCAGCGTGCGCCCTGCCGCCGGTCACGTTGGGCCGCAGTGACATCGAGAAGGTGCGGCAGGCCACCGAGGCCATTGCGCACGGCATCGGCGTCGTGGGTCTGCTCAACGTGCAGTACGCGCTCAAGGACGACGTGCTGTATGTGCTGGAGGCCAACCCGCGGGCCAGCCGGACGGTGCCGTTCGTGTCGAAGGCCACCGCGGTTCCGCTGGCCAAGGCGTGCGCCCGAATCATGTTGGGCGCCACAATCGCTGCGCTGCGGGATGAAGGTGTGCTGGCATCCGCCGGTGACGGGGGGACCGCTGCACCGCGTGCACCCATTGCGGTAAAGGAGGCCGTGCTGCCGTTCCATCGTTTCCGCCGTGCCGACGGCTCGGGCGTCGACTCGCTGCTCGGCCCGGAGATGAAGTCGACCGGAGAGGTCATGGGAATCGACCACGACTTCGGCACCGCGTTCGCCAAAAGCCAGACCGCGGCGTACGGCTCGCTGCCCACGCAGGGCACCGTGTTCGTGTCGGTTGCCAACCGCGATAAGCGCTCGCTGGTCTTCCCGGTGAAACGCCTGGCGGATCTGGGTTTCCGGGTGCTGGCCACCGAAGGAACCGCAGAAATGCTGCGGCGCAACGGCATTCCGTGCGACGAGGTGCGCAAGCACTTCCAGCCACCCGGCGAGGGCCGCCCCGCCGTGTCGGCAGTGGAGGCGATCAAGGCCGGCGACGTCGACATGGTGATCAACACGCCGTACGGCAACTCCGGTCCGCGCATCGACGGCTACGAGATCCGCTCGGCCGCCGTGGCGATGGACATCCCGTGCGTGACGACGGTGCAGGGCGCGGCGGCGGCGGTGCAGGGCATCGAGGCCGGCATTCGCGGTGATATCGGGGTGATGTCGCTGCAGGAACTGCACAGCGCGCTCGGTGCCACCTAAGTGAATCCCGGCGCCCCCCGGTTTCGGCGAGCGCTTGCGCGACGCGATCGCCCGCAGCGGTCCGTTGTGCCTGGGCATCGACCCGCACCCCGAACTGTTGCGCGCCTGGGAACTGCCCGAAGACGCCTACGGCCTGGCGCGCTTCGCCGACACGTGCGTCGAGGCGTTCGCCGGGTTCGCGGTGGTCAAGCCGCAGGTCGCGTTCTTCGAGGCCTACGGGTCGGCCGGGTACGCGGTGCTGGAGCGGACGATCACGGCGCTGCGGGACGCGGGCGTGCTCGTGCTGGCCGACGCCAAACGCGGCGATATCGGATCGACGATGGCGGCCTATGCCGCGGCGTGGGTTGCCGACGGGCCGCTATCAGTCGATGCCGTGACCGCCTCGCCGTACCTCGGCTTCGGCTCCCTGCAGCCGCTGCTGGACGTGGCCGCCGCGAACCAGCGGGGAGTGTTCGTGCTGGCCGCGACGTCCAATCCAGAGGGTGCCGAGGTGCAGCGCGCCGAGGTCGACGGGCGCACCGTCGCCCAGTCGATCGTCGACGCCGCCGCTGCCGTCAACCGCAACGCACAGCCGCAGCCCGGCTCGGTGGGCGTCGTCGTGGGAGCCACCCTGGGGGACGTGCCTGACCTGAGTGCCCTAGGCGGCCCGGTGCTCGTTCCGGGCATCGGGGCGCAGGGTGGCCGGCCGGAGTCGCTGCGCGGCCTCGGTGGCGCGCGCCCTGGTCAGCTGCTGCCGGCCGTGTCGCGGGAGGTGCTGCGGGCGGGTCCGGACACCGCCACGCTGCGGGGGACGGCCGAGCAAATGCGCGACGCCGTTGCCGGCCTGGTCTGACGCTGGCAGCGGAGACGGTCACCGCTCAGAGGATGGCAACTCTCTCACCGAACCCATCAGTTTCTGATCTGGTTCCCGACATCGGTCGGGGCCATGCTTGCGGGCGAGGAGGCTGCCGTGGAGACCAACACCGTCGGTGATCATGCGGTGGTGCTCGGCGGAAGCATGGCCGGGCTGCTGGCCGCCCGCGCGCTTGCTGACGCGTACGACCGGGTGACCGTGGTCGAGCGTGATGAACTGCCCGAATCAGCCGAGCCACGCCGAGGGGTACCACAGGCCAGGCACATTCACGGATTGATCGCTCGCGGCCAACAGGCCTTGGAGGAGCTCTTCCCCGGATTGACCGACGACCTCGCGGGGCGAGGAGCACCGACGTTGGACCAGCTTCGCGATGCCCGGCTGTACTTCCAGTCGGCCCACCGATTCCCCCAGGCCGAGAGCGGTGTCGTGGTCCTCAGCGTTAGCCGGCCGTTCCTGGAGGCCCACGTCAGAGCATTGGTGCGCTCGCTGCCCGACGCGACTGGCCTCTTTCGCCTCCGCCCGGATGTGCTGGCAGGGGACCAAGCGGTCATCGTCGGTCCGACTCCGCCGCATCGGCGCGGCGCCGGTCTCGCACGGATTGAGGGGCAGCGACACATCGTCACCTTGATGGGCATGCTCGGTGAACGACCGCCGACCGACCTGCCCGGCTTTCTCGACTTTGCTAAGTCCTTGCCCGTCAGCGACATCTACGAGGCGATTGTCGACGCCGAACTGTTGGACGGCCTCAACGGCTTCCGCTTCCCAGCCAGCGTTCGACGTCACTACGAACGCATGCCGCGCTTTCCCGACGGCTTACTCGTCGTGGGTGACGCAGTTTGCAGCCTCAACCCGATCTACGGGCAGGGAATGAGCCTTGCCGCAATCGAGGCGCTGGTCTTGCGAAAACACCTCGCAAGCGGCGAGCCAAGCCCCCGCAGAGTCATGCGGGACGTCGCGGCGGCGATCGATGCGGCCTGGGACATGACGATCGGTGCTGACCTCGCCTTTCCCGGCGTCGAGGGACATCGCAGCGTCAAAGTGCGGTTGGCGAACGCCTACGTACCGCGACTGCATGCGGCGTCGTCGCACGACTCGGCGCTCGCCACCGGATTCCTCAAGGTGGCGGGTTTGGTCGAGCGACCGGAGGCGCTGTTCCGCCCGGGTGTCGTCGCGCGGGTGCTGAGACACTCGGTCCGAAGCAGGTGAATCGACTCCTCCTGTCTGCCGGCCGCGACGACCCGGTAGCCACCGCGCGAGTGCAGCTAATTGGCTACGGACGCCCGCGCGACCCGAGCCGGAACCGGCGGGAAGCTACGCCGTCGACACCGATGCGACACGCCCGACACTCCGTGACCAGGCAAAATTTCTTCTGCCGTGCGTGCGCCACGCCAAGCGCCGCCGCATGCCCGACCACGCGGCGGGAAATCCGCGGTGAATCGGACTGGTCGCACGCCGAAACCCTTGTTATGCAGGCACATCGCGATGTCGCAAGAAGCGACGATACCGGCGCACGGCCACCTTGGACGAGTCCGCGGGGGGCGGCTTTGCGCCTCGCACGCTGGGAATTTGTGGCCCTAACCAGGGGGTGGGGTTCGCAATCGTCGGCCCGCGTGGGTACGGTCGTCGTCGCTGGCTGTATTACTCGGCCGACGGATAAGAAGAGTGATGGTTGATGAGACGGAGGAATCGTGGCCCTTCCCCAGTTGACTGACGAGCAGCGCGCGGCTGCGTTGGAGAAGGCTGCTGCCGCTCGTCGGGCGCGGGCCGAGCTCAAGGAGCGGCTCAAGCGTGGCGGCACCAACCTCAGGCAGGTGCTGAAGGACGCTGAAACCAACGAGGTGCTCGGCAAGATGAAGGTCTCCGCGCTGCTCGAGGCGCTGCCGAAGGTCGGCAAGGTCAAGGCGCAAGAGATCATGACGGAGCTCGAGATCGCCCCCACCCGCCGGCTGCGCGGCTTGGGCGATCGTCAGCGCAAGGCTCTGCTGGAAAAGTTCGACTCTGCGTGACCCCCGGCGGGGGACCGGACGGGAGCGATGAGCCCTTAGGGGCAGGCGCAGACAAGCCCGCCCGGATCGTCGTACTGTCCGGTCCCTCCGCCGTCGGGAAGTCGACGCTGGTCCGCTGCCTGCGCGAGCGGGTGCCGAACCTTTACTTCTCGGTGTCGGCCACCACGCGCCAGCCGCGGCCAGGAGAGGTCGACGGTGTCGACTACCACTTCGTGACCGCCGGCCAATTCCAACAGCTGATCGACGATGGCGCCTTGCTGGAATGGGCCGAGATCCACTGCGGCCTGCACCGATCCGGCACCCCGGCGCAGCCGGTGCGCGAAGCCGCGGTCGCCGGGCACCCCGTGCTCATCGAGGTAGACCTCGCCGGCGCCCGGGCCATCAAGCAGGCGCTGCCCGAAGCTCTGAGCGTGTTTCTGGCCCCGCCGAGCTGGACCGACTTGGAGACCCGGCTGATCGGGCGCGGCACCGAAACGGCCGAGGTGATGCGCCGTCGGTTGGACACCGCCCGGGCCGAACTCGCAGCTCAGGAGACCTTCGACACAGTCGTCGTCAACCGGGAATTGGAGTCGGCGTGCGCCGAATTGGTAGCCTTGATTCTGGGCACTGCGCCACAGACGGCCTGATCGCCCCACAGAACTTCAATTTTCACCGGCTAGGAGACCTTCTTTCGTGAGCAGCCCCCAAGACGCGACGCTGTCCGCCGTCAGTGATCGGACCGCGATTGCGGAGGCATACGACACCCCGCTGGGTATCACCAATCCGCCCATCGACGATTTGTTGGAGCGCGTGTCGAGCAAGTACGCGCTGGTGATCTACGCCGCCAAGCGCGCCCGTCAGATCAACGACTACTACAACCAGCTGGGCGAGGGCATTCTCGAGTACGTCGGGCCGCTGGTCGAGCCCGGAATGCAGGAGAAGCCGCTGTCGATCGCGCTGCGTGAGATTCACGGCGACCTGCTCGAGCACACCGAAGGCGAGTAGCGGACCCCGCGCGCGCCCATGGACCGCAAGCGGATCATCGTCGGCGTTTCCGGCGGAATCGCCGCGTACAAGGCCTGCTCCGTGGTCCGCCAGCTCGCAGAGGCCGGCCACCGCGTCCGCGTCGTCCCCACCCAGTCGGCATTGCGGTTCGTCGGCGCAGCCACCTTCGAAGCGCTGTCCGGTGAGCCCGTGCACACCGGGGTGTTCGACGACGTCCCCGACGTACCGCACGTGCAGATCGGCAAGCAGGCCGACCTCGTCGTCGTCGCGCCCGCAACCGCCGACGTGCTCGCGCGCGCCGTCACCGGGCGCGCCGACGACCTGCTGACCGCGACCCTGTTGACCGCCCGATGTCCCATCCTGTTCGCCCCCGCCATGCACACCGAGATGTGGGTGCACCCCGCGACAGTCGACAACGTCGCCACGCTGCGCCGCCGCGGCGCCGTCGTGCTGGAACCGGCCTCCGGCCGCCTCACCGGAGCCGACACCGGCGCCGGGCGGCTGCCCGAACCGGAGGAGATCACCACGTTCGCCGAGCTGCTGCTGGCCCGCGGTGACGCGCTGTCCTACGACCTGGCCGGCTGCAAGATCCTGGTGACGGCCGGCGGCACGCGCGAGCCCATCGACCCCGTGCGGTTCATCGGCAACCGCAGCTCGGGCAAGCAGGGCTACGCACTGGCGCGGGTGGCCGCGCAGCGCGGCGCCGACGTGACTCTGATCGCCGCCCACACGGCCGGCCTCGCCGACCCGGCCGGTGTGCACGTCGTGCACGTCAGCTCCGCGCAGCAGCTGGCCGACGCGGTGTCGAAACATGCACCCGACTCCCACGTGCTGGTCATGGCGGCCGCGGTCGCCGATTTCCGGCCCGCGCAGGCGTCGGCAAGCAAGATCAAGAAGGACGCCGACAACGGGGCGCCGACAATCGAGCTGGTCCGCAACGACGATGTGCTGGCCGGTGCGGTGCGTGCCCGTGCGGACGGGCAGCTACCCAACATGCGAGCGATCGTCGGGTTCGCCGCCGAGACGGGGGACGCGAACGGCGACGTGCTGTTCCACGCCCGCGCCAAGCTCGCCCGCAAAGGGTGCGACCTGCTCGTCGTCAACGCCGTCGGTGAGGGTCGCGCCTTCGAGGTCGACAGCAACGACGGCTGGCTGCTCGCGTCGGACGGAACGGAGTCCGCGCTGCAGCACGGTTCGAAGACGCTGATGGCCAGTCGTATTGTGGACGCGATCGTGGCGTTCCTGCACGGGCACAACGGGTAGCCGCGCGGCGGCAGCGCTCCAGCACCGCCACCACCCACGATATTGATTCGCCTAACTACGTATGTTGAGCATTGGAAGGATGAGACTGTGAGCCAACAAGCTCGGCTGTTCACCAGTGAGTCGGTGACCGAAGGGCATCCCGACAAGATCTGCGACGGGATCTCCGACTCGGTGCTCGACGCGCTGCTCGAGCAGGATCCGCGGTCACGGGTGGCGGTGGAGACCCTGGTCACCACCGGACAGGTGCACGTCGCGGGCGAGGTCACCACGTCGGCCTACGCCGACATCCCGAAGATCGTGCGCGACAGGATCCTCGACATCGGCTACGACTCGTCCACGAAGGGCTTCGACGGCGCGTCCTGCGGCGTCAACATCGCGATCGGCGCGCAGTCGCCCGACATCGCCCAGGGCGTCGACACGGCGCACGAGGCACGCGTGGAAGGCGCCGCCGACCCGCTGGACGCGCAGGGCGCAGGCGACCAGGGCCTCATGTTCGGCTACGCGATCAACGACACCCCGGAACTCATGCCGCTACCCATCGCGCTGGCGCACCGGCTGGCCCGTCGGCTGACCGAGGTGCGCAAGGGCGGCGTGCTGCCGTATCTGCGCCCGGACGGCAAGACTCAGGTGACGATCCAGTACGACGGCACCACCCCGGTGCGGCTGGACACCGTCGTGATCTCCACGCAGCACGCCGCCGACGTCGACCTGGACAACCTGTTGGCGCCCGACATCCGCGAGAAGGTGCTCAACACCGTGCTCGACGACCTCGCCCACAAGACGCTGGACGCGTCGTCGGTGCGGCTGCTGGTCAACCCGACCGGCAAGTTCGTCCTCGGCGGACCGATGGGCGACGCCGGCCTGACGGGACGCAAGATCATCGTCGACACCTACGGCGGCTGGGCCCGTCACGGCGGCGGCGCGTTCTCCGGTAAGGATCCGTCCAAGGTGGACCGTTCGGCGGCGTACGCGATGCGCTGGGTGGCAAAGAACGTGGTTGCCGCGGGCCTGGCCGACCGGGTCGAGGTGCAGGTGGCCTACGCGATCGGCAAGGCCGCGCCGGTGGGCCTGTTCGTCGAGACCTTCGGCACCGAGACCGTCGACCCTGCCCGGATCGAGACGGCCATCGGCGAGGTGTTCGACCTGCGCCCCGGTGCCATCATCCGCGACCTCGACCTGCTGCGGCCGATCTACGCGCAGACCGCCGCCTACGGGCACTTCGGCCGCACCGACATCGAGCTGCCGTGGGAGCAGCTGAACAAGGTAGACGACCTCAAGTCAGCGATCTAACAGGCCATAGGCCTGCGGGCGGTCAGCCGCTTTCCTGATGCCGAAGGACACTTCGCTCGGCGCGAGAAGTCGATGCCATAGGAGTCTGCTGCAGGACGCGAGTTGCACTCGCACTTCTCCTGCGAAACGTCGATTTCGGTGAACTACGCGCTGAACTGGTAATCGCGCAACGGGAAGCGGCGGCTGCGCCAGATGGTGTGCAGCGTGCTGGCCGACCGCAGCGGCACGTCGCCGTGCTGTCGAAGTAGTAGCTGTTCGCCGTGCGCGCAACTGTCCTGCCAGAAGATCTGCCGGTGGCGTTTGCGCATCATCTCCGCGAAGTAGCGGTCATTGGCATCCTGCTTCACCTCCACGCGCGTGGCCTGGCGGCGCGTTGCCCGCTTCATGCAGCGCACGATGTGGTGCGTCTGGGTCTCGATCAACGCGAAAAACGAGTTGAGGACGTAGCCGTACGGCCCACAGACCATGAAAAGGTTCGGGAACCCGGGCACGCTGACACCCTCATAGGCCTGCATCCGCTGCTCTTCCCAGAACCGCCCCAGTGACTGGCCACCGCGTCCGACGACCGGACCGGCGGCCTCGGTGTCCATCACCTTGAACCCGGTCGCGAGGATCAGCACATCGACGTCGTAGGTTTCGCCGTCGGTGGTCGCCACCCCGGAGCCGGTGATTTTCTCGATTGGTTCGGTGACCAGTAGCACGTTGTCGCGGTTGTACGTCGACAGGTACGTGTTGTGGAAGCCCGGCCGCTTGCAGCCGAGGTCGTAGCGCGGCGTGAGCTTGTCGCGGACCACCGGATCGTGCACCTCGCGCTTGAGATAGGCCAGCGCCATCTTCTTGCTCTGCTTGGCCAGCGGAAAAACGGTGAAGTACTGCGCCGACAGGGTGAACGTCACCTCCACGTACGCCTGGCTGAGGACACGCTGTATCGCCTTCCCGCCGGGGATGCGCATGGCCAACCGAGCCGGCGCCGGCAGCGGCACGTCGAACTTCGGCATGCACCAGATCGGGGTGCGCTGAAAAACCGTCAGATGCTCGACGATAGGGGCGATCTCCGGGATTACCTGCACGGCCGAGGCTCCGGTGCCGATGATCGCGACGCGCTTGCCGGCCAGGTCCTGGCTGTGATCCCAACGGGCGGTATGCATGGTCACGCCAGCGAACGAATCGACACCAGCGATATCGGGAAACTCGGGCGTGCTGAGCACCCCGCTGGCGTTGATGAGGAACCGCGCGGTGATCTCCTCGCCCGAATCCACGTCGATGCGCCAAAGATCGTGCTCCTCGTCGAACGTGGCACCGACCACCTGGGTGTTGAAGCGGATCTTCGGCCGGATCCCGTACTTGTCGACGCAGTGATCCGCGTACCCCTTCAGTTCGCGGCCGGGCGCGTAGGTGCGTGACCAGTCCGCGCTCTGCTCGAACGAGAACTGGTAGGAGAACGACGGAATGTCGACGGCGATGCCCGGATAGCGGTTCCAGTGCCAGGTGCCGCCCGGTTCCTCGCCGGCCTCGATGATGAGGTAGTCGCCCATCCCAGCCTTGTCGAGCTTGATCGCGGTGCCGATGCCGGAGAACCCGGCGCCGATGATCACGGTGCCGTACTCGGGGTTGGCTTCACTCATGCCGCTCGTCTCCTGCGTCCAATGACCTGTATCCCGTACTTGGGCCGCAGCGTCAAGGTGGCCTCCAGGTCGACGGGATGGCCGGGTTTGACATCGAAGGTATACCGCTGACCCATGATGGCGGCCATCAGCACCATCTCCATCATGGCGAAGCTCTGCCCGATGTCCGTCGATCACGTCGTCTTCGATGGCTTTGCGGGAGACTACCCAGACGGACGAAGTAATAGCGTTGGCATTCTCCCCCGCAAGCGGGAGGTGGCCGCAGCACGCATGCGGTGGTCCACGGCAGCTTGCTCAGGTCATCGACGCGAGGGGTGGCGCTCGCCGAGGACGCTGTCGATTTCGTCGAGGTTGACGCCGGCGGCGGCTCGGATCGGTTCGTACTCGTTGGATTTGATGTAGCGCAGCCGCGCCTCGTGCAGCACATGGTCGACGTAGTCGGGGTGACTGATGCACGACGAACCGTCTTCCTAGCGCAGCGGAATCGGGTGATGTCGCTGCCGCGAGGTGCGGCCGAGCAAGCGGTCGCCGGTATGCGAACCCGACGGTCAGCGCCTCTTTGGTCATGGTCCAGGTGCCGAGGCGCTTCGCAGGGGAGAGCGCGTCGGTATGTCGGCGGCAAGATCTTGCGCCATGAACCGACTGTAGGCGGCCGACAACGACGCCGGAATGCGACTATCGGGACAGACGACTTGCGGATTTTCAGGACACTGCGATGACGATGTGGTCGCCCGATGTCGCGGCATCCGATATTCGCGACGCGGGTCCTGTCCGACGTGGCGGACGAACGCGGCGTCGACAGCCGAGAGCTATCTGGCGGGCATGGAGATTCGGCCCGACGATCTGACCGATCGGGACGCGCACGATCAGCAGCCGCCGAAGAAATCGTTGCGGTACGTAGGTTGCTCGCGCGATTGCCGGACGATGCCGAGCTTGGAACGGTACGGCGTCGAGCGCCCGTTGCAGGATCGAGTCGATGCCCGGGCCGCGCCGTCACGGCCGGTGCTCATCGTTACTTGCGGGTGAAAACCCGGCCGAGTCCAGTAGTTTCTCCAGGATGGCATCCACGGAAGCGGGTACTGCGGGTTTCTCGCCTGCGCCGCGCACGAGGCCACCGTACGCACCGCGGCTGGTGACGGGTGCGTGGGTTGCCGCGGTCTGGGCCGGCATCGCCTACGGGGTGTTTCTCACGATCACCGCCCTGCGGTCGGCGCCGGGGGCCGAACTGACCGGCCAGTTTTCCGGCCAGCCGGCGTTCAAGGCCTTGATGGCGCTGCTGCTGGTGGTCGCCGCCGCCGCGCACCCGATCGTGCGGGAACGGCGCTGGCTGATGCCGGCGCTGCTGTTCTCGGCGGCGGGCGACTTTCTGCTGGCGATCCCGTGGTGGGGGCCGTCTTTCGTGGGCGGACTCGGTGCCTTCCTGTTGGCGCATCTGTGCTTCCTGTGCGCGCTGGTGCCCTTGGCGCGGCGGTCGCCGGGGCGGCGGCTGGTGGCGGTCGGCGTGGTCTGTGCAGCCTTCGTGGCGATGCTCGCAGCGTTCTGGCCGGCGCTCGGCCGCGAGGGCTTGACGATTCCCGTGACGATCTACATCGCGGTGCTGTGCGCGATGGTGTGTGCGGCGCTGCTCGCGCGCCTGCCCACCCGGTGGACGGCGGTGGGCGCGTTGTGCTTCGCGGTATCCGACGGCATGATCGGCACCGGCCGCTTCGTGCTCGAATCGGAGGCGCTGGCCGTCCCGATCTGGTGGGCGTACGCGACGTCTCTGATTCTGATCACCGCGGGGTTCTTCTTCGGTCGCAGCCCCTCGGGCGAAGAGGAAACGTCACCGATGAGCCGCTTGGGCGAAGAGGAAACGTCACAGCCTTCTGCTACACCGCAGGAGTGAGCACCCCCGGCGGGAAGCCGAGCTAGAACCGATCGCGCGCGTCCTGCCGATGCTCAACGTGCCGCACCTGGACCGTGAGTTCGACTACCGGGTCGGGGCCGAGCTGTCCGATGACGCGCAGCCCGGTGTGCGGGTCCGGGTCCGGTTCCACGGCAGGCTGGTCGACGCATTCCTGTTGGAACGCCGGTCGGACACCGACCACACGGGCAATCTCGGCTGGCTGGACCGCGTGGTGTCGGCCGAACCGGTGCTCACCCCTGACGTGCGGCGGCTGGTCGAGGCGGTCGCGGCAAGATACGCCGGGACCCGCGCCGACGTGCTGCGCTTGGCGATCCCGCCGCGGCACGCCAGGGTCGAGCGCGACGTTGCCGTGGGCACCGGCCCGGTGCGCGTCGAGCAGATCGACGACGCCGCCTGGCAGGCGTACGGCCGCGGCGACGGATTCCTTGCGGCGCTGCGGGAGAACCGGGCCGCCCGGGCGGTCTGGCAGGCGCTGCCGGGCGAAGACTGGGCGGCCCGGCTCGCCGAGGCCGCCGCGGTGGCCGTCGACGCCGGGTCCGGAGTGTTGGCGGTGGTGCCGGATCAGCGCGACGTCGACACGCTGCTGGCCCACAGCGTCCGGCTCGTCGACCCCGCCGCGGTGGTCGCGTTATCGGCGGGCCTGGGTCCGGCCGAACGCTATCGGCGCTGGCTTGCGGTGCTTCGTGGGCAGGCACGCCTCGTGGTCGGGACGCGCAGCGCGGTGTTCGCGCCGGTCGCCCGGCTCGGGCTGGTGATGGTGTGGGACGACGGCGACGACACGCTCGCCGAACCACGCGCCCCGTATCCACATGCCCGCGAGGTCGCGATGCTGCGTGCACACCAGCTGCGGTGCGCCGCTTTGATCGGCGGCTACGCGCGGACTTCCGAGGCCCATGCGTTGGTGGCCAGCGGCTGGGCGCACGACCTGGTGGCCGCCCGGCCGGTGGTGCGGGCCCGAGCGCCTCGGGTGATCGCGCTCGATGACAGCGGCTACGCCGAGCAGCGCGACCCGGGCGCGCGGACCGCGCGCCTGCCGTCCATGGCGCTGCGCGCCGCCCGCACGGCGTTGGACGCCGGGTCGCCGGTGCTGGTGCAGGTGCCCAGGCGCGGATACGTGCCGGCCCTGGCCTGTCAACGATGCCGCGCGATCACCCGCTGCCGGCACTGCACCGGCCCGTTGTCGTTGCCCGAGGCCAACACCACCGGCGTGGTGTGTCGCTGGTGCGGCCGCGGCGATGCGGCGCCGAAGTGCTCCCGATGCGGCGCCGGCACCTTGCGCGCCGTCGTCGTCGGTGCCCGGCGCACGGCAGAGGAGCTGGGTCGGGCCTTTCCGGGCGCGACCATCGTCGCGTCCGGCGGAGAGGCGGTGGTGCGCGAGGTCGCAGGTGGGCCCGCCGTGGTTGTTGCCACGCCGGGCGCCGAGCCGACCGTCTCCGGGGGGTACGGCGCGGCGCTGCTGCTCGACAGCTGGGCACTCCTTGGGCGGCAGGATCTGCGGGCGGCCGAAGATGCGTTGCGCCGCTGGCTCGCGGCCGCGGCGCTGGTGCGGTCCCGTCACGAGGGTGGAGTCGTCGCGGTGGTCGCGGATTCAGCTCTGCCGACCGTGCAGGCGTTGATCCGCTGGGATCCGGTCGGCCATGCCGTGGCGGAACTCGCGGGGCGATCGGAGGTGGGCTTTCCGCCGGCCGTGCACATCGCCGTGCTGGACGGGTCGCCGCCGGCGGTAGCGGCCCTGCTCGGCGAGGCGCAGCTGCCGGAGGGTGCCGAGGTGCTCGGGCCCGTCGAGTTGCCGGCGGCGGCGCGGCGGCCCGCCGGTGTGGACGCGGCCGCGCCGCTGATGCGGACGCTGGTGCGGGTCGGCCGGGACCAGGGCCTGGCCCTGTCCGCGGCGTTGCGCCGAGCGGTCGCCGTGCTCAGCGCACACCGCGACCATGAGCCGGTTCGCATCCAAATCGACCCTTTGCAAATAGGCTAGGCTCCGGCCGCGGGGGCGACCGACACGACCGGAGGTGCGATGCGCTGGTGGGGCCGTGCCCTGGCGTGGTCAATTCTGTTGCTCCTCATACTCATTGGTCTGTTCTGGCCGGCCATCTTCACGGGCGACCCGAAGGCCGGACCGGTCGACGATCCCGTGTGGTTCAGCGATTTCCGCGCCGATTACGTGGTGAGCGCCGACGGTCAGCTCGAGGCCACCGAGACGATCACCGCCGAATTTCCCGGCGGCCGCCACGGGTTGTTCGAGTTTTGGCGCGTCGCCACACCGGCTGACCCCAAGGTGCGGCAGATCCCCACGGTGACGTCGGTCTTGGTCGACGGTGAGCCGATGCAGTACGAGATGCAGTGGGACGACAGCATGTTGTTCCGAATCGCCAAGATCGGCGACCCGGCGCGTTATCTCGACCCGGGAACCCACGTTTTCGAGATCCGCTACCGCGTTCCCGACGCGCTGGCGCCTGCCACCGTTGGTGATGAGCTGAAGTTCGCGACATCGACCGGCGACATGGGTGACGCACAAACAGTCTTCTACTGGAACGTTATCGGGAGCTGGAACAACCCGATCGACCGGGCGACCGCCACTGTCACGCTTCCCGATTCGGTCCCCGGCGTCCAGTGCTCGATCGGTTTCGGGGTGGGTCAAGAATGCGACGAATTGACCGCCGCCGGGAACAAGGTGACGGTGTCGGCGACGGAGATCCCACCCCGCACGCCCGTCACCATTCGCGCCGGACTCGATCTGCCCACACCCCCGCGCGCGGAACTGCCGTGGACGTATCGGTTCGATCGGGTGCTGGGCCGATCGGTGACGACGGTGACCGTGCTTCTCGGCGCTACCGTCCTCGCCGGAGTCCTCGGCTACCTGTGGTGGCGCACCACCGTCGAGCCGTCGCCCGGCTTTCCGCTGCAGTATTCGCCGCCGGAGGGATTGGGACCGGTGCAAAGCGAATACATCCGCACCGAGGCAGTGCCACGCAGTGCACTGACCGCGACGCTGTTCTACCTCGCCGAACGGCGGATGATCTCGCTCACCCAGACCGGCGAAAGCAAGTGGGCCATCCGGGGCCTGGCCCGCAAGGAGCAGTGGGCCCAGCTCGATCCGGTCAGCCGCGAGGTGGGCGACGCGCTCAAGGTCAACATGATGGGCGCGGATTTCAACGCCAACGGCACGGTGACCGCCGGCAAGAAGCTCGACAAGGCCAAGACCGACCTCACCGAGGCGACGCCGAAATGGGCGCTCGACAACAACCTCTTGGTCAAGAAGCGCTCTGAGCAGTGGGTCCGCGTGGCGAACCTGATCGCGCTCATCGCGGCGGTGTGCGGCTTCTTCCGCTGGGCCTACCCGATCACGCTGTGGGGATTGCCGTTTGCCGTGTTCTTCGTGGTCACGGCGCGGTCCTGGCAATCGGGTGTGGGCACGCGGCGGACAGCGGCCGGCCGGGACCTGTGGTCCCGAGCGGGCGGTTTTCACCGCCTCCTGTCGACGGATTCGGCCGAGTCGCGGTTCGACTTCGGCGCCCGCAAGGACCTCTACACCGCTTACATCCCGTTCGCCGTCGCGGCCGGCACTGCCGCGTTGTGGGCCAAGAAGTACGAGACGACCACGGGGGAGGTTGCGCCGCAACCGGATTGGTATCACAGCACGACCACGAGCGGCTATGGCTACACAGGCAGCGGCGGCGGAGGCAACTTCGATAGTTTCGAGTCGGCGGTGTCGGCGTCGATCGGCGCGTACTCCGCGACCCAGTCGTCGTCGTCAAGCGGCGGCGGCGGCGGCGGGCGGCGGCGGCGGCGGCGGCGGCGGCGGAGGAGGAGGAGGCGGCGGATCATGGTGAGAGTCCTGCTGGTAGTGGTGTTGGTGATCGCCGTTGCGGTCCTCATCGCGTTTGTCATGGGCTACAACAAGCTTCGCGGCGCCGACGTGCGTGTTGACGAGGCGCTGGGCGGCATCGACGTGCAGTTGACGCGGCGGGCGTCGCTGATTCCCAGCCTGGTGCACGCGGTGCAGACATTCGCCTCCCACGAGCGGGGGATCCTCGACAAGGCGACCGAGGCGCGTGCGGCGCTCACCCACGCCACCGCCGGTAAGTCGGTGACGGAGCGCAGCGCCGCCGAGCGGCAACTTGACTCCGCGGTCGGCCAGGTTATCGCGTTGGGTGACATGTATCCCGACTTGAAGTCGTCGGCGAATTTCCTTGACCTGCAGCGTAACTTGGCCGACACCGAGGACAAGCTGGCGTTCGCCCGACAGTACTACAACGACGCGGTGGCGACCCTGAACCGCCTGGTGACGACGATCCCGTGGATGTTCTTCGCCGGCATGGCGGGTGTGAAGGAGCGCGAGTACTACCAGGTGCCGCGCTGAGCGGCTTGGCGGCTCGAACTCTTTCTTCGCTTGTTCGACGTCATCAATTTCGGTTTCGATGCTCGTGCTCGGGGTCGGCGCTACCCAGCACCGAGTACCCGTGACTCAGGTGCTTGGCGGGTCGCACTTCTCTGCGAAACGTCGATTTCGGTGAAGTGAGAAGGTTGTCGGTGAGAGCCCAGTGCGGCGACACGCCACCAGACTGCGCTTCCTAGACTGGCCGGCGTGCGCATCGTCTTCGCCGGCACACCGGAACCCGCGCTGCCGGCGCTGCGTCGGCTGATCGCCTCTCCACGCCACGACGTCGTCGCGGTGCTCACCCGGCCGGACGGGGTCGCAGGAAGGGGCCGCAGGCCGTCGCCGTCACCAGTTGCGCGGCTGGCTGACGAGCACGGCATTCCCGTGCTCAAGCCCGCGAGACCCAACTCCGTCGAGTTCATCGCCGAGCTCACCGAGCTGGCACCGGACTGCTGCCCGGTCGTCGCCTACGGCGCCCTGCTGGGCGACAAGCTGCTCGCCGTCCCCACCCACGGTTGGGTGAACCTGCACTTCTCGCTGCTGCCCGCCTGGCGGGGCGCCGCGCCGGTGCAAGCAGCGATTGCCGCCGGCGACGCCGTCACCGGCGCCACCACCTTCCTCATCGAACGCGACCTGGACAGCGGACCGGTCTACGGCGTCATCACCGAAACCATCCGACCCGACGACACCGCGGGCGACCTGCTCGCACGGCTCGCCGAGTCCGGTGCGGCGCTGCTCGAGTCGACCCTCGACGGCATCGCCGACGGCTCCCTGGTCGCGGTGCCGCAACCTGCCGACGGTGTCAGCACGGCGTCCAAGATCACCGTCGAGGCGGCGCGGGTGCGCTGGCAGCTGCCGGCGCACGCCCTCGAGCGACGGATCCGTGCCGTGACGCCGGCGCCCGGCGCGTGGACCGTCGTCGGCGAGCAGCGGATCAAACTTGGACCGGTGACCGTCGACGATACCGCAGAACCCTTGTCGCCCGGGCACTTTCGGGTCAACCGGCACCAGGTCCGGGTGGGCACGGGATCGCAGCCGGTGCTGCTCGGTCAGGTGCAGCCACCAGGCAAGAAGCCGATGCCCGCCGCGGACTGGGCCCGTGGGGCCCGACTCGACGAGTCCGCGCGGGCGTCGTGAATCACCCCGCGCGGCGAAATCACCCGCCACATGGCAGAAACACTCGCAGGCCGCCCCGTCGCAGGCCCCTCGACCCCGCCCGCCGCGCGGCGTTCGATGTGCTGCGGGCGGTGTCCGAACGCGACGCGTACGCCAACCTCGCGCTGCCGGCGATGCTGACAGAACGCGGCATCACGGGTCGCGACGCCGCGTTCGCCACGGAGCTGACCTACGGCGCGTGCCGCACGCGCGGCCTGCTCGACGCGGTGATCGGCCACGCCGCGGGACGCTCCGTCGAGCGCATCGACCCGGTGTTGCTGGACCTGCTGCGGCTCGGGACGTACCAGCTGCTGCGCACCCGCGTCGACGCCCACGCCGCGGTGTCGACCACCGTCGAGCAGGCTGGCCTCGAATTCGATTCGGCGCGAGCAGGTTTCGTCAACGGCGTGCTACGAACCGTGGCTGGCCGCGACGAGGAGTCCTGGGTGGCCGAACTCGCGCCTGACGCGTCAAAAGACCCTGTCGGCTATGCCGCGTTCGTGCACTCGCACCCGCGGTGGGTCGCCCAGGCGTTCACCGACGCGCTGGGCGCCGACGCCGGTGAGCTGGCCGAGCTGTTGGCCAGCGACAATGCCCGCCCGGCAGTGCATTTGGCGGCCCGGCCCGGCCTGGTCACCGCCGTAGACCTCGCCGCGGCGGTCGGCGGCACGGTCGGGCGCTACTCGCCGTACGCGGTGTATCTGGCGGGCGGTGACCCCGGTCGGCTGCCGCAGATTCGCGAAGGCGACGCGCTCGTGCAGGACGAGGGCAGCCAACTGGTCGCCCGCGCGTTGACGCTGGCCGAACTCGACGGAGCCGACGGCGGCCGCTGGCTCGACCTGTGCTCCGGCCCCGGCGGCAAGACGGCACTGATTGCCGCTTTGGGCGCGTCGTCGGACGCGCGCGTCACGGCGATCGAGCCCGCCCCGCGGCGTGCCGACCTCGTCGAGCGAAACACCCGGGGTCTGCCCGTGGAGGTGCTGCGAGTCGACGGCCGTGACACGGGCCTGGAGCCCGGCTTCGACCGGGTGCTGGTCGACACGCCCTGCACAGGCCTGGGTGCGTTGCGACGCCGGCCGGAAGCGCGCTGGCGGCGCCGGCCCGCCGACGTGTCGGCGCTCGTCGCCCTCCAGCGCGAGTTGCTCGCGTCGGCGATCACGCTGACCCGGCCCGGGGGAGTGGTGCTCTACGCCACCTGCTCACCGCACCTGGCCGAGACTGTCGGCGTCGTCGCCGACGCGCTTCGGCGGCACAAGGTGGCCGCGATCGACACCCGCCCGCTCTTCCCGTCCGTCGACCGGCTCGGTGCCGGGCCGTACGTGCAACTCTGGCCGCATCGGCACGGCACCGACGCGATGTTCGTCGCGGCGCTGCAAGTACATTGAGCGGCATGGCTGCAACATCGGCTGGGATTCCATTGATTGCGCCGTCGATTCTGTCCGCTGACTTCGCCCGGCTTGGCGATGAAGTCGCCGCGGTGACCGGCGCCGACTGGCTGCACGTCGACGTGATGGACAACCACTTCGTCCCGAACCTGACCATCGGCCTGCCGGTGGTCGAAAGCCTGCTCAAGGTCACCGATATCCCGGTGGACTGTCATCTGATGATCGACAACCCGGACCGCTGGGCGCCGGGTTACGCCGAAGCGGGCGCCTACAACGTCACCTTCCACGCCGAGGCCACCGACAATCCGGTCGCCGTGGCGCGCGACATCCGCGCCGCCGGCGCGAAGGCCGGGTTGTCCGTCAAACCAGGGACCCCGCTCGAGCCGTATCTCGAGATACTGCGCGAGTTCGACACGCTGCTGATCATGTCGGTGGAGCCGGGCTTCGGTGGCCAGAAGTTCATCCCCGAGGTGCTCGTGAAGGTGGGAACCGCACGTCGGCTGGTCGACGCGGGCGAGCTGACCATAGTGGTCGAGATCGACGGCGGCATCAACGAGGACACCATCGAAGAGGCGGCCATCGCCGGAGTGGACTGCTTCGTCGCCGGTTCCGCGGTCTACAGCGCAGACGACCCCTCGGCGGCCGTGGAGTCGTTGCGCCGGCAGGCCGCCGCGGCGTCACGCCATCTGCGGCTATGAATTACGAGGCCGCCATGCGGCTGGCCGACGATCGGGCCGCGCAGGTCAAGGGCTCGACGTATCCGAACCCGCCTGTCGGGGCGGTGATTCTGGACACCGACGGCGAGGTGGTCGGAGTGGGCGGCACCGAGCCGCCCGGCGGGCCTCATGCCGAGGTGATCGCCCTGCGCCGGGCCGGCAAGCTGGCCCGCGGCGGGACCGCGGTGGTGACGCTGGAGCCATGCAATCATCACGGCAGAACACCACCCTGTGTGGAAGCCCTTGTAGCGTCGGGTGTTTCGACGGTGGTGTACGCCGTCGCCGACACCAACCCGATAGCGGCCGGGGGAGCGAACCGCCTCGCGGAGGCCGACGTGGCAGTGGTCGATGGCGTCCTGGCGGACGTGGTCGCAGGCGGCACGCTGCGGGAGTGGCTGCACAAGCAGCGGACCGGACTGCCGCATGTCACATGGAAATTCGCGGCCAGCGTCGACGGCCGCAGCGCGGCGGCCGACGGTTCGAGCCAATGGATCACCAGCGAAGCCGCCCGCGCCGACGTACATCGCCGCCGCGCGATTGCCGACGCGATCGTCATCGGCACCGGCACCGTGTTCGCCGACGACCCGGCGCTGACCGCGAGATTGCCCGACGGCAGCCTCGCGGACCGTCAACCGCTGCGAGTGGTCGTCGGAGAGCGCGAGATCTCCTCGGAGGCAATGGTTCTCAACGACGACGCGCGAACCATGGTGATCCGCACCCGAGACCCGCATGAAGTCATCAAAGCGTTGTCCGATCGCACCGACGTGCTGCTGGAAGGCGGTCCGACACTTGCCGGGGCGTTCCTGCGGGCCGGCGCTGTCGACCGGATCCTGTCCTACGTCGCGCCGATCCTGCTGGGCGGCCCGGTTACCGCCGTCGACGACGTCGGCGTGCCGACGATCGCGCGGGCGTTGCGATGGAAGTTCGACGGTGTCGAGCGCATCGGCCCGGACGTGATGCTTAGCCTGGTGCGGGCGTAACGTCTGCCGGCTGAAACGCAGGAGTTCATCTTACTGAAGGGACTGCCTGAAGACACCCAGGTGTATCAAGCGCGCGCACGTTGACGCGGTGCCGACCGCTCCCTCCCGATGGGGGAGGATGGCCGCGATGGACACGATCGAAGCCGACTACCTGGTCGTCGGCGCGGGCGCCATGGGGATGGCGTTCGTCGACACAATCGTCACGGAAACCGACGCCAGCGTGGTCGTCGTCGACCGCGGTCACCAGCCGGGCGGGCACTGGACCATGGCATACCCGTTCGTCCGGTTGCATCAGCCCTCTGCCTACTACGGCGTCAACTCAAATCCGCTCGGCAGCAACAGCATCGACCGTGTCGGCTGGAACGAAGGGCTCTACGAGCTCGCGACGTCCGGCGAAGTGTGCGCCTACTTCGACCAGGTCATGCAGCAGCAGCTCTTGCCGACCGGGCGGGTGTCGTACTTCGCGATGAGCGAGTATCTGGGCGACAACCGGTTTCGCACGCTCGCCGGCGCCGAGCACACGGTGAACGCCCGCCGGGTAGTCGACGCGACGTACCTGCGGACCGTGGTGCCAGCCATGCGTCGGCCGCCCTACGAGGTCGCGACGGGCGTTGACTGCGTTCCGCCCAACGACTTGCCGCGGTTCACCCACCCTCCGGACCGCTACGTCGTCATCGGAGCCGGCAAGACCGGCATGGACGCGTGTCTGTGGCTGCTGCGCCAGGGCGTCCCGCCGGATCGGCTCACCTGGGTGATGCCCCGCGATTCCTGGCTGTTGGATCGGGCGCTGATCCAACCGGGGCCGCTGTTCGTCGACCGGTTCCGCGCTGCCTTCGCCGCGAAGCTGGAGGCCATCACGGCCGCCTCATCCGTCGACGATCTGTTCGAGCGGCTGGAATCCAGCGGCAATCTGTTGCGGCTCGACCCTGCCGTGCGCCCGAGCATGTATCGGTGCGCGACGGTGTCTCGCGCCGAACTGGATCAGCTTCGCCGCATCACGGACGTCGTGCGGATGGGACGGGTCGAGCGGATCGGGCCGGACAGGGTAGTTCTGACCGACGGGTCGATCGACACCCACCGCTCGACACTGTACATCGACTGCAGCGCAGACGGTTTGGAGCGCAAGCCGCGCGTCGCCGTGTTCAACGCCGATCGCATCACCCTGCAGAGCGTGCGTGGCTGCCAGCAGGTGTTCAGCGCCGCGTTCATCGCGCACGTCGAAGCCGCCTACGACGGCGACGACGTGAAGAACGACCTGTGCGTGCCGGTGCCCCATCCCGACTCCGACCTCGACTGGTTGTCGATGACCCTGGCCGATAACCGCAACCAGATGCGGTGGTTCGACGACCCGGAGTTGATGGCCTGGCTCGGCTCGGCGCGGCTCAACGTGCTGAGCGATCTGTTCGCGCCCATCTTCGACAACCCGCGGATCACACAGCGGGCGCTGAGGATGATCACCGCCAGACTGGTAGTCGCCAACGAGCGACTCGAGGCGCTGCTGAGCGGCGAGCTGACGGTCGTGCGTTAGTCCATCGCGAGTTCGCGGTGCTCGATCAGGTCGCGCATGCCGGTCGGTCCCAGCCGTTCGCGGAATGCCTGGACGGTGTAACCGATCACCGTCGCGTCCGTGCGGGCGCGCACGGTCGCCGAGCGCGGCAGGCCGAACACCGGACCCATTTCGCCGAAGTAGTCGCCCGGACCGGTGATCCTGAGCAGCTCTTCGCCGCCGTCCGACAGTTCCCGCACGATCTCGACCTCGCCGTCGGACACGACGTAGATCAGATCGCCCACGCCGCCTTGCTCGAACAGCACCTCGTCGCGTTTCAGCTCCACGGTTTCGGGCGCCTCGTGTACGGCAGTCACGTGCGGTACCAGCTCGATCACCCGATCGGCGAGGGGCAGGATCCGGGTGTCGTGGGTGGCCACCACGACCACCCGACCCTCGTCGTCGGCCAGTTCGCGGATCAACCGCAGCACCTCCTCGACCTGGATGAAGTCCAGGTGCGCGGTTGGCTCGTCGGCGAGGATCAGCGGCGGGTCGAGGGCGATCGCCCGCGCCACCGCCACCCGCTGCTGCTGCCCGCCGCTCAGATCGCCCGGCCGGTGCTTCATCCGGTCCTGCAGATCGACTCGGTTCAACAGCTCCTCGGCGCGCTCCCGCGCGTCGTGGCGCGACCTGCCGGCCGCGCGCAGCGGCACCATCACGTTCTCCAGCGCGGTCAGGCTCGGAACCAGGTTGAACGCCTGGAACACGATGCCGACGGTGTCACGCCGGTACGCCGCCAACTCTTGCTTGTCGAGTGCGGTGACCTCGACCTCGCCGAACGTGATCTGCCCCGAAGTCGGCCGCAGAATGCCGCCCAAGCAGGACAGCAGCGTCGTCTTCCCGCAGCCACTCGGCCCGAGCAGGATTGCCAGCGACCCCCCCGGGACCTCGAGGTTGAGGTGATCGATCGGGCGCACCGCGTACCCCCCGGAGGAGTACGACACCACCAGTTCACCGATTTTGAGATCAGGCATGCCTACGGACCTCCGAACGCCGCCGCTGGGTCGACTGTAACCGCGCGGCGCACACCGGCGACGCTGGCGAGCAAACCGATGATGACCGCCAGAACCGGGAGCAACAGGAACGCCGCCATCGGCACGATCACGCGGATGGGGAACAGCGGGCCGATGAGCACCGAGAGAACGCTGCCGAGCACGGCGGCCAGCACCGCGACGATGACCGCCTGCACCATCAGCCCACCAAGGATCGACCGCGTCCCGACACCGACGGCCTTGAACACCGCGAAGTCGCGGGTGCGTTCGAGCGCCGAAAGGTAGATCAGGGAGCCGACGATCAGGCCGGCCACCACCCACAGCAGCACGGCCATCAGCGTGATTGCCCGGACGGCGTTTGTCAGCGCCCGTTGCAGGTCGTTGACGGCGCCGTCGCGGTTCACCACGTGGAAGCCGTCGGGAACCTGCTCGGGTGATCCCCGTACTCCGATCGAGGAGATCAGCGGCTGACCACCGAACAGCAACCGCTGGGCGCCGGGGACCGTCAGAAACACATTCGCTTGGCCGCCCAGCGCAGTGGAGTCGTCGACGATGCCTACGACGCGCAGCTTGCGGCCACCTAGCTCGACCTCGTCGTCGACGTTCTTGCCCATCGTGCTCGACACCGCGACCTCGTCCGGCTTCGCCGGGTCTTGACCGGCGATCATCACCGGCATCCCCGGCCCGTTCTGGGGTGCGCCGAACACATTGACGTTGCGGGTGGAACCGCCCTCGGACGTGGAGACGCTGCCGTAGACCAGCGGAACGGCTTCCGTCACGCCGGGCAGTTTCGAGACGGGACGGGCCTCGACGGCCGGGAACGGCACGGAACCCAGGAACGGGCCCGACGCGCCCGTCTTGATGATGAACACGTCGACGCCGAGGGAGTCGACGCTCCGCTGCGCTTCCACATGGAAGCCGTTGGACAGCCCCGTCAACACCAGGGTCATCGCGAACACCAGACCGGTGCCGAACACCGCGATCACGAAACGCCGGCGACGCCATTGCAGGTCGCGCAGCGCCGCGTTCAGCATGTCGAGCGCCCCCGCATGCCGGCGACGTTACCGACCGCGGCCGCTATTGGGAGAAGGTCTGGATCATTTGCCGACAGAACGCGGGTTCTTGTGCGTGGACTACTGAGGCGCGGTGACCTTTTCGGGCTCCTCGGCGTGGTGGTGACGCCCGGCGACGAACAGTCCCAGCACGGCGCCGACGACGCACACGATCGCGGTGATCCCGAAAATCTCGCCGTACTGCGTGGCGTACGCCTGCTGGTAGAGGTCGAACAGCCGCTGCCTGGACTCCAGAGGGTTCGTGGTTGGTGGCAATTGAGCCGACAGGTCCTGCACGAGCTGCTTGAACCGGTAGATGCCCCAGGCGGACAACGCCGCCACGCCAACCAGCATGCCGATCATGCGGGCAACCACCACCGCGGAGGAGGCGACGCCGTGCTGACTCGGCGGAACCACCCGCAGCGTGGCCGAAGTCAGCGGCCCGATCACCAGACCCAGGCCGATGCCGGCCAGGGCGAGGTCGGTATCAAAGGCGGGCAATGTGAACAGGCCGAGATCGTGGCGGGCCGACAGCACGTCAACACCCCAGTTCGACACCAGCCAATAGGCCAACGCGGCAATGAGCAGACCCGCGAACGAGACCACGCGGTCACCGACCCTGGTGGCCAGCCAACCGCCGACCAGCGCGCCGATCGGCAGTGCGATGAGGAAGCGCAGCAGAAGGAACGTCGCCTGATTCTGGTTCAGTCCCAATACGCCCTGGCCGAAGAGTTCGACGTCGACAAGCGTGACCATCAACGCCGCGCCGGCCGCGACGGACGCGCCGAGCGCCGCCAGGAACGGCCCGAACCGCACACCGGCGGGTTCGATCAGCCGGGTCCTGGCGAAGCGCTCCCAGATCGCGAACGCGATCGCGGCGACGAGCGCACCGGTCAGCACCGGCACCCCCCAGCTCGGCAACACCTGCTTGCCGTCCGGCATGGGGTTGTAGAGCCCGACCACCGCGAGCCCCAGCGCGACGGCCAGCAGCAGACCGCCGACGACGTCGACCCGCTCCCGCGGGCCGTCGCCTTTGTCGCGGGACGGCAGGCTGAAGTGAATCATCACCATCGCGATCGCGGCGAGCGGCACATTGATCCAGAACACGGCCTCCCACTTGCGGAGCACCCACACCACGAAGATGCCGTACAGCGGGCCGAGCACGCTGCCCAGCTCCTGGGCGGCGCCGATGCCGCCGAGCACGGCCGCGCGGTTGCGTTGCGACCACAGGTCGGCGGCCAAAGCGAACGTCACCGGTAGCAGCGCGCCGCTCGCGGCGCCCTGGATGAACCGACCGATCACCAACATGGGCAGGTCGTTCGGGCCGTTGGACACGGCGGTCACCACGGAACCCAGCGCAAAGCCGGCCAGGCTCACCTGCAGCATCAGCTTGCGGCCGAATCGGTCCGATGCGCGGCCGAGCAGCGGCATGGCCGCGATGTATCCGAGGAGATAACCCGTGATGATCCACGTGACCTGCTGAATGCTGGTGACCGCAATCCCGACGTCGCGCATGATGTCGCGCATGATCGTGACCACGACGTAGGTGTCGAGGGCACCAAGCAGGACCGCCAGGCTGCCCGCGGAGATCGCGATGTTCCGCCGCTGGCCTCGCATTGAAGGCGGCGCGGCGGCTTTTTGGGTCGTGGTTGCCATCAGACGCCCGGCGGCTTCGTCACCTCGACCGGCTCGTTCCACTTCGACAACGTCATCTGAACGCTGCTGCCGGGGGTGGGCTCGAGTTTGGCCTGCACCAACTCGTGATTGCCGTCCTCCTTGATCCACGCGGTACCGGGCACCCCGTCGCCCGAGGCGATGTCCGGGGCGATCTTGTTCACCGCGTCGGCGCTGACCTGGCCCGTGACCTTGACGGTCTGCACGCCGTTGATGGTTTCCCGGCCGTCGGCCTTCGGCTCGGTGAAGTTCGCCAGCACATTGGCCAGGCCGGCGTCGGGGTTGAGGATCACCGACACGTCGTAGATGTTGGCGGCCGCGCCGAAGTTGCTCCACACGCCCGGGTCGACCGAGGCGTAGAGGTTTGTGTCGATCACGACGAACTCGACGTCGACCAGGTCGCCGCCGCCCAGAGTGAGCTGTGTCTTACCCTTCGCCGCGACGGCGGGCGTATTGGTCAGGTCACCGGAGAGGGTCTTGACTGGCAGGCCCTTGATCTTGCCCTCAACCTTGAGTTCGAGGTGGGCGCTCTTGAGGTCCTTGGTGGTCTGTGTGGACTGCTTGAGCAGAGTCGCAGCGTCCGGCAGCGGCGCGCTCGACGAGCTGTCGCCGGACGACTCCGACGACGAGCACCCGACGAGCAAAGCGGCAAGAACAGCGACAGCAGCGCATATGCGAAGGCGTTGCGGCATGCCTTGCATCGTAGAGGTTGAAACTTACGACCCCGGTTGCGCCACTCCTGCCCCGAGTCACGGGCACCAGGGCGGCGGCGCCGAAACTGCATTCCAGCAGGACCTCACTCGCACTTCTCCTGCCAATTCGCAGCCTCGACGGTTTAGCGGGCCCACTACTCTCTTCAGGTGTGTTCACCGGGATCGTCGAGGAGGTCGGGCGCGTTGTCGGCAAGGCCGAGTTGTCCGACGCGGTGCGCCTGACGATCCAGGGCCCGCTGGTCACCAGCGACGCCTCGGCAGGAGATTCGATCGCCGTCAATGGCGTCTGCCTGACCGTGGTGGACGTGCTGCGCGACGGGCAGTTCACCGCCGACGTGATGGCCGAGACCCTGCATCGCTCGACTCTCGGCGATGTCGATGAACGCCCGCGGGTCAATCTGGAGCGAGCCGTCACAGCCACCGGACGTCTGGGCGGGCACATCGTCCAGGGCCACGTCGACGGCATCGGCACTGTGATCTTGCGCACTCCGTCACCACACTGGGAGGTCGTCCGGGTCGCACTGCCAGCGCAATTGGCCCGCTACGTCGTCGAAAAGGGCTCGATCGCGGTCGACGGCGTGAGCCTGACCGTCTCAGACCGCGGTGAAGACCCAGGTCAGGGGCCATTCTTCGAGGTCTCTTTGATCCCGACGACCCTGGCCGAGACGGGACGTGCCGCACTACGGGCAGTCCACCGCCGACGTGCTGGCCGAGACCCTGCACCGCTCGACGCTCGGCGATGTCGATGCAACGCCCGCGCGGTGAATCTCGAGCGAGCCGTCACAGCCCACCGGACGGCTGGGCCGGCACATGGTCCAGGGCCACGTCGACGGCACCGGCACGGTGATCTTGCGCACTCCGTCACCACACTGGGAGGTCGTCCGGGTCGCATTGCCGAGCGCAATTGGCCCGCTACGTCGTCGAAAAGGGCTCGATCGCGGTCGACGGCGTGAGCCTGACCGTCTCAGACCGCGGTGAAGACCCAGGTCAGGGGCCATTCTTCGAGGTCTCTTTGATCCCGACGACCCTGGCCGAGACGACGCTGGCCGACGTGCCGGTCGGTGGGCGGGTGAATTTGGAGGTCGATGTCATCGCCAAGTACGTCGAAAGCCTGCTTGGCGCCGGTCACTAGACTCGATAAGAGCAGCGCCGCCGCGGGCACTGCCTGTGTTAAGGAGTAGCCGGCCATGACCAGGTTGGACAGTGTCGAGCGCGCGGTCGCCGACATTGCGGCGGGCAAGGCCGTCATCGTCATCGACGACGAGGACCGCGAAAACGAAGGCGACCTGATCTTCGCCGCCCAGATGGCAACCCCCGAACTCGTCGCGTTCATGGTCCGCTACACGTCCGGCTACCTGTGCGTGCCGCTGGCCGGGGAGATCTGCGACCACCTCGGGCTGCTGCCGATGTACGCGGTCAACCAGGACAAGCACGGCACCGCTTACACCGTTACCGTTGACGCCAAACAAGGTGTGGGAACCGGTATCTCGGCGTCCGACCGCGCCACCACGATGCGGCTGCTAGCCGATCCGAACAGCGTCGCCGACGACTTCACCCGGCCCGGGCACGTGGTTCCGTTGCGCGCCAAGGACGGTGGCGTGCTCCGGCGGCCCGGACACACCGAAGCCGCGGTCGATTTGGCGAAGTTGGCCGGCCTGCAGCCCGCCGGCGCCATCTGCGAGATCGTCAGCCAAAAGGACGAGGGCGCAATGGCGCAAACCGAGGAGCTGCGGGTGTTCGCCGACGAACACAACCTCGCGCTGATCTCGATCGCCGACCTCATCGAGTGGCGGCGCAGACACGAAAAGCACGTGGAGCGCGTCGCGGAGGCGCGGATCCCCACCCGGCACGGCGAGTTCCGGGCGGTCGGCTACATGAGCATCTACGACGACGTCGAGCACGTCGCGCTGGTGCGCGGCGACATTGCCGGACCGCGGGGCGACGGCAGCGACGTGTTGGTGCGAGTGCACTCGGAGTGCTTGACCGGCGACGTATTCGGCTCGCGGCGATGCGACTGCGGCCCCCAGCTGGACGCGGCGATCGCCATGGTCGCGCGCGAGGGTCGCGGCGTGGTGCTCTACATGCGCGGGCACGAGGGCCGCGGCATCGGGCTGATGCACAAGCTGCAGGCCTACCAGCTGCAGGACGCGGGCGCCGACACGGTCGACGCCAACCTCGAGCTTGGCTTGCCCGCCGACGCGCGCGACTACGGTCTCGGCGCGCAGATCCTCTACGACCTCGGGGTCCGCTCCATGCGGCTGCTCACCAACAACCCCGCGAAGCGGGTTGGCCTCGACGGCTACGGACTGCACATCATCGAGCGGGTGCCGCTGCCGGTGCGCGCCAACGCCGAGAACATTCGCTACCTCATCACCAAACGCGACCGCATGGGTCACGACCTGACCGGTCTCGACGATCTCGACCAGCACCTTCACGGCGAGTTCGGCGGTGCCTTATGAGCGGGGCCCGGTGAGAGGAAATCGGTGAGCCCTGCCGCCGGGGTGCCCGACATGCCGGTGCTCGACGCGTCCGGCGTGCGCCTGGCCATCGTCGCCAGCACCTGGCACCAGAAGATCTGTGATGCACTGCTGGACAACGCGCGTCGCGTCGCTGCGGAATCCGGCATCTCGAACCCGACCGTGGTGCGAGTGCTTGGTGCGATCGAAATACCAGTCGTCGCACAGGAATTAGCGCTCAACCACGATGCCGTCGTGGCACTGGGCGTGGTGATCCGCGGTCAGACACCGCATTTCGACTACGTGTGCGACGCGGTCACGGCCGGTCTCACCCGGGTGTCACTGGACGCCGCCACCCCGGTGGGCAACGGTGTGTTGACCACGAACGACGAGGAGCAGGCACTGGACCGTGCCGGACTTGAATCGTCGGCCGAGGACAAGGGCGCCCAGGCGACGGCGGCGGCGCTGTCCACGGCGCTGACCCTTCGTCGACTCCGCTCGTGACGCGAAAAGATTCCGAATGGGACCTGGAGGTGCGTCCGCACCTCACGCCGTACTTTGCCTACGCGGCCGCGGCGCTGATCCTCGCCATCCACATCGCAGTCGGGGCGCTGCTGAAGATACGGTCCACGGGCGTGGTGTTTCAAACCGCCGATCAGATCGCGATCGCCTTACTCGGCGTCGTGATCGCGGGTGCGGTGCTGCTCTTCGCCCGGCCGCGGCTGCGTGCCGGTACGGCCGGGTTGGCGGTGCGTAACCTGCTCGGCGAGAAGCTGATTGGCTGGCCCGATGTGGTCGGCGTGTCGTTCCCCGTCGGCGCACGGTGGGCCCGCGTCGACCTGCCCGACGACGAGTACATCCCTTTGATGGCGATTCAGGCGGTGGACAAGGAGCGCGCCGTGGCCGCGATGGACGCCCTACGAGCGGTGCTGGCTAAGTACCGGCCCGATGTCATCCGCTCCTAGCGTCGGTGTCACCCATCACCAGTCCCTCCCGGCGCGGGTCGGCCCCGCCCGCCCAGCCAGAGCTGACGCGCGCGATCGCCGCAAGGCCGCTGGACTGATCGGCCAGATCGACCTGGTGTCCCAGCTTGCGCAGGCCCTGGACCAACGGGTCGTGGTCGCCGTTATCCGAGGTGTTGATGTTGGGATGTTCGCCACCGACGTTGGTCTTCGGTGAGTTGGCCGCGCCGAAATCCACCATGGACACCGCCTGCTGCGGGTCCAAGCGCCAATCCAGCATTCCGACAACCGTTTTGACGACGAACTGGATGATCAGCGAGCCGCCCGGCGAACCCAGCACCGCGTACAACGGTCCGTGTCCCGTCGGACCAACGTCGAACACCAGCGTGGGGGCCATCGAGCTGCGCGGTCGCTTACCGGGTTCGACCCGATTGGGCACGGGCATGCCGTCGGGGCCGACGGGATCCGCGGCGAAGTCGGTCAGCTGATTGTTCAAGATGAACCCGTCGACCATGTGGAACGAACCGAAGGCCGACTCGACCGTCGTCGTCAACGCCGCGGCGTTGCCTTGCGAATCGACGACGCTTATCTGGCTGGTGCCGTGTTCGGGCGTGGGCGGCGCGGGCGTCGGTGGCGCCCCGAATTCGCCGGGTTTGGCGGTGCCCATGCTGCGGTCCGGGGAGATCAATGCGGCGCGACCGGTCAGGTAGGCGGGATTCAGGAGCGTGTCGGGAGAGCCGCCGGGCAGCGGCACGAAGTCGGTGTCGGCGACGTAGCGGTCCCGGTCGGCGTACGCCAGTCGTTCGGCCTCTGAAACCAGGTGGACGCCCATCACGGTGGGTCGACCGCCGTTCAGGTCGAGATCGGTGGGCTTGTGGTCGGCCATGCCGAAGTGCTCCAGGATGCCCAGGGTGGCGGCCACCGCGATGCCGCCCGACGAGGGCGGCGGCATGCCGCAGATCTCGCGGCCGCGGTACGGCGTGCACAGCGGCTGCCGGTTCTTGACGGTGTAGGTGGCCAGGTCCTCGACTGTCATCAGGCTCGGTGTGCGGCCGCCGGAGGCGTCGGCCGCCGCCGCCACGATGTCGGCGGCGATGGCGCCGGTGTAGAACCCCTTCGCGCCATCCGTCGCGAGCGCGCCCAGCGTCTTGC
Source organism: uncultured Actinomycetota bacterium (assembly GCA_963834955.1). Taxonomy (GTDB): domain Bacteria; phylum Actinomycetota; class Actinomycetes; order Mycobacteriales; family Mycobacteriaceae; genus Mycobacterium. The sequence continues at coordinate 90,388 of CAWIDX010000040.1, read as the reverse complement.
TGTAGGCCGGATTGGTCAAGCGAGTTCCGGCCGCCTTCGGGCTGCCGTCGGGGTTGAGGAAGTAGGCCGAGGCGTCCCGGTCGACCCGGAGCTGCGTCGCGGCGTCGGCGATGGCAGCGGCCAGGCGCGGGCTGATGTCGAACCCACTGTCGGCCAAGGAGATTGCCGGGGCGAACAGGTCGCGCCACGGCGTTCGGCCGTGCGCGTCGTGCGCGTCCTGCAGCAACCGCACGATCCCGGGCACCCCGATGGAGCGCCCGGACGCGCGCGCATCGGGTCGCGGCTCGGTGCGGTCGGTGTCGGAGATCCAGCGCAGATAGTTCTCGTCTGCCGCGGCCGGCGCGATCTCGCGCCCGTCGTAGGCCTCCACGGCGCCGGACGCGGCGTCGTAGTAGAGCAGGAAGCCACCGCCCCCGAGGCCGGAGGCCTGGGGTTCGACCAGGCCGAGCATCGCCTGCGCGGTGACGAGCGCGTCGACGGCGGTGCCGCCGTCGCGCAACACCCGGCAAGCGGCCTGAGTGGCGAGCGGATTCGCGGTCACTACCGCGTAGCGGCTCGTTTGCACCACTGTCATGTCACTGCGGTAGCCGGTGGCCACCTCCGGATTGGTCGACAGATTGCGCGACGTGGTGGCCGCCCCGCCCGGCGGCGCCTGCGGCGTCTTGGCCACCGGAGTGCCGTTGGCGACGATCTCGCACGGGCCCGCGGGCGGCGGGTGCGTTCTCGTCGGAGGCGCCGCATCCGGCCAACAGCAGGACGGCGCCGGATAGCAGGGCGGTAATTCGCCGGGTGCCCGACATCTTCCGCACCATTCGACGGTAGCGGAGCGCAACCGATGGCGGTACTAACCTGGGTGGGTGCCCGATCCCGCAACGTACCGCCCGGCGCCCGGCTCAATACCGGTGCAACCGGGCGTCTACCGATTCCGGGATCCGCACGGCCGGGTGATCTATGTCGGCAAAGCCAAGAATCTGCGCAGCAGACTGACGTCCTACTTTGCCGACATCTCCAGCCTGAGCCCACGCACCCGTCAGATGGTGACCACCGCGGGCAGTGTCGAGTGGACGGTGGTCAACACCGAAGTCGAGGCGCTGCAGCTGGAGTACAACTGGATCAAGGAGTTCGACCCGCGGTTCAACGTGCGCTACCGCGACGACAAGTCCTATCCGGTGCTCGCAGTCACCCTCAACGAGGAATACCCGCGGTTGATGGTGTACCGGGGGCCGCGGCGCAAAGGGGTGCGGTACTTCGGTCCCTACTCGCACGCATGGGCAATCCGCGAAACCCTCGACCTGCTCACCCGGGTATTTCCGGCCCGCACCTGCTCGGACGGAGTGTTCAAGCGGCACAGGCAGATCGACCGGCCGTGTCTGTTGGGATACATCGACAAGTGTTCGGCGCCGTGCATCGAGCGGATCAGCGCCGAGGACCACCGCAAGATCGTCCTCGACTTCTGCGACTTCCTCTCCGGCAAGACCGACCGGCTGGCGCGCGAAATGGAGCGCCAGATGAACGAGGCGGCGGAGGTGCTCGACTTCGAACGAGCCGCTCGCTTGCGCGACAACCTTTCTGCCCTCAAACGGGCGTTGGAGAAGCAGGCGGTGGTGTTCGGCGACGGCACCGACGCCGACGTGGTCGCCTTCGCCGACGACGAGTTGCAGGCGGCAGTGCAGGTGTTCCATGTCCGCGGGGGACGGGTCCGTGGTCAGCGCGGCTGGATCGTCGAAAAGCCAGGGCGATCGGACGAGTCCGACCCCTCGGCCCCCGAGGTGCTCGTCGAGCAGTTTCTCACCCAGTTCTACGGCGAGCAGGCCGAATTGGACGGCGCGGCAGACGAATACACCAACCCGGTACCGCGCCAAGTGCTGGTGCCGGTACTGCCACCCAACGCCGACGAGGTTGCGACGTGGCTGTCGCAGCTGCGTGGGTCACGGGTGGCGCTGCGGGTGCCGAAACGGGGCGACAAGCGGGCACTGGCCGAGACCGTGCACCGCAACGCGCAGGAGGCACTGGCACAGCACAAGCTCAAACGGGCCGGCGACTTCAACGCGAGATCTGTGGCGCTGCAAAGCATTCAGGATGCTCTCGGATTGGCCGACGCACCGCTGCGCATCGAGTGCGTCGACGTCAGCCACGTGCAAGGCACCGATGTGGTCGCCTCATTGGTGGTCTTCGAGGATGGACTGCCGCGCCGATCGGACTACCGCCACTTCGCGATTCGAGAGGCCGCCGGTCAGGGCCGCTCCGACGATGTGGCGTCGATCGCCGAAGTCACCCGGCGTCGATTCACGCGCCACCTGTCCGATACTGCTCGCAAGTTCGAAGACGTTGCGGCTGAACAGAAGACCCGCCGGTTCGCCTATCCACCGAATCTGTACGTCGTCGACGGCGGGGTGCCGCAGGTCAACGCCGCGCAGGCGGCGCTCGACGAGCTCGGGATCACCGACGTCGCGGTGATCGGGCTGGCCAAGCGGCTGGAGGAGGTGTGGGTGCCGGCCGAACCCGACCCGGTGATCATGCCGCGCAACAGCGAGGGATTGTTCCTGCTGCAGCGAATCCGCGACGAGGCGCACCGGTTCGCGATCACTTACCACCGCAGCAAACGATCGAAACGGATGACGGCATCGGCGCTCGACTCTGTGCGCGGGCTGGGGGAGAGCCGTCGCAAGGCGCTGGTGGCGCATTTCGGGTCGGTGGCCAGGATCAAACAGGCGACCGTCGAGGAGATCGCGGCGGTGCCGGGCATCGGCCCGATGACGGCCAGAGCGGTGCTGGACGCGCTCGGTGTCTCCTCGCCGGATTCAGCGGGAACCGCCGCGGGGAGTCCGGTGATGGGTGATGATCACACCAGGGCATCCGGATGACAGACCAGGGCACCGGCGAAGAGCTGCGGGACAGCCCAAGGGACGAGACACTCGCGGCCAAATCCGGCATTGACGTCGTCCTGGTCACTGGCCTGTCCGGAGCCGGTCGTGGCACCGCCGCCAAGGTGCTCGAGGACCTCGGCTGGTACGTCGCCGACAACCTCCCGCCGGAACTGATCGCGCAGATGGTGGATCTCGGCCTGGCTGCCGGATCGCGGATTACCCAGCTGGCCGTGGTGCTCGACGTCCGGTCGCGCGGCTTCACCGGCGACCTGGGGTGGGTCCGTAAAGATCTGGCAAGCCGCGGAATCTTTCCCCGGGTGCTGTTCCTGGACGCTTCGGACGACATTCTGGTGCGGCGCTACGAGCACGTACGACGCAGCCACCCGCTGCAGGGCGATCAGACCCTGGCCGAGGGCATCGCCGCCGAGCGTCACATGCTCGCGCCGCTGCGCGCCGGGGCTGACCTGATCATCGACACGTCGACGTTGTCGGTGCGCGGGTTGCGGGAGAGCATCGAACGCGCGTTCGGTGGCGAGGCCGTCGCACACACCAGCGTCACGGTGGAGTCGTTCGGGTTCAAGTACGGGCTGCCGATGGACGCCGACATGGTGATGGATGTCAGGTTCCTGCCGAACCCGCATTGGGTCGACGAATTACGGCCGCATACCGGCCAGCATCCGGCCGTCCGCGATTACGTGTTGACTCAACCGGGCGCCGGTCATTTCCTAGACACCTACCATCAGTTGCTATCCCTCGTGGTGGAGGGATATCGACGGGAGGGGAAGCGTTACATGACCGTCGCCATCGGATGCACCGGGGGCAAACACCGCAGCGTCGCGATGGCCGAGGCATTGGCCGAACGTCTGCAACCCAACGACGAGCTATCGGTGCGGGTGCTGCACCGCGACATGGGCCGCGAATGAGTCCGCGCATCGTCGCCCTCGGTGGCGGGCACGGCTTGTATGCGACGTTGTCGGCCGCACGGCGGCTCACTCCGCACGTCACCGCGGTGGTTACCGTGGCCGACGACGGCGGGTCATCCGGCCGGCTGCGCTCCGAACTCGACGTGGTGCCGCCCGGTGACCTGCGAATGGCCTTGGCCGCCTTGGCCTCCGACAGCAGGTATGGCAGATTGTGGGCCACCATCATTCAACACCGGTTCGGCGGCAGCGGCGCGCTGGCGGGTCATCCGATCGGCAACCTGATGCTTGCCGGGCTCAACGAGGTGCTGGCCGACCCGGTCGCCGCGCTCGACGAACTGGGCCGAATTCTCGGCGTGAAGGGCAGAGTGTTGCCGATGTGCCCGATCGCGCTGCAGATCGAGGCGGACGTCGCCGGATTGGAAGCCGACTCCCGGATGAGCCGTGTGATTCGCGGGCAGGTGGCGATCGCGACAACCCCCGGCAAGGTGCGCCGAGTGCGTCTGCTACCCGACGATCCGCCCGCTACGCGTCAGGCCGTGGACGCGATATTGGATGCGGATCTCGTTGTGCTCGGCCCCGGTTCGTGGTTCACCAGTGTCATCCCGCATCTGCTGGTGCCGGGGCTGGCCGCGGCTTTGCAAGCGACCCCCGCGCGGCGGGCGCTCGTGCTGAACTTGGCCGCCGAGCCGGGGGAGACGGCCGGATTCTCGGCAGAACGGCATCTGCATGTGCTGTCCCAGCATGCGCCGGGTTTCCGGGTGCATGACATCGTCGTCGACGTGGCGCGGGTCTCCAGCGAGCGGGAGCGTCAGCATCTGGGCCGCACCGCGACCCGGCTGAACGCCGACGTAAGGTTTGCTGATGTGGCGCGGACTGGCACGTCCCTACATGACCCGGCAAAATTGGCCGCCGTGCTGGACAGCATCCGAGGGCGCAAGGCGGTCATGCCGTCCTCGCCAACGGTGCCGACACCTGCGGCCGGCGTGTCGAATGGGGAACCGAGTCTGGATGGACCGGAGGTGACGACCCGTGGCGATGACCGCTGAGGTCAAGGACGAGTTGAGCAGGTTGGTCGTCAACTCGGTCAGCGCCCGCCGGGCCGAGGTCGCCTCACTGCTGCGGTTCGCGGGAGGCCTGCACATCGTCGCCGGCCGGGTGGTCGTCGAAGCCGAGGTGGACCTCGGGATCATCGCCCGTCGGCTGCGCAAGGACATCTATGACCTTTACGGGTACACCGCCACGGTGCAGGTGCTGTCGTCGACCGGTATCCGCAAGACCACCCGCTATGTCGTTCGTGTCGCCAAGGACGGCGAGGCATTAGCCCGGCAGACGGGTCTCCTCGATATGCGGGGTCGACCGGTGCGCGGCCTTCCGGCACAGGTAGTCGGCGGCAACGTCGCCGACGCGGAAGCCGCGTGGCGCGGAGCATTTTTGGCGCACGGATCGCTGACCGAGCCGGGCCGCTCGTCGGCACTGGAGGTCAGTTGCCCCGGACCGGAGGCGGCGCTCGCGCTGGTGGGGGCGGCGCGGCGGCTGGGGGTCAGCGCGAAGGCACGCGAGGTGCGGGGCAGTGATCGGGTCGTCGTGCGCGACGGGGATGCCATCGGGGCGCTGCTGACCCGAATGGGCGCTCAGGACACCCGGCTGACCTGGGAAGAGCGGCGGATGCGGCGCGAGGTGCGGGCCACCGCCAACCGATTGGCCAACTTCGACGATGCCAATCTGCGGCGGTCGGCGCGTGCGGCGGTAGCGGCCGCGGCGCGAGTGGAGCGCGCGCTGGAGATTATCGGTGACGCTGTGCCCGACCATCTGGCTGCCGCGGGCAAGTTGCGCGTCGAGCACCGGCAGGCGTCCCTGGAGGAGTTGGGTCGGCTGGCGGATCCGCCGATGACGAAAGACGCTGTGGCGGGCCGTATTCGACGGCTCTTGTCGATGGCCGACCGAAAGGCCAAGCAGGAGGGCATCCCTGACACCGAGTCCGCGGTGACGCCGGAGTTGCTCGAAGAGGCCTGATTTTCGCTGGATGGCCGCGTCAGAACGGCGGGTCGTCGGGGAGCGGGTCGAAAGGCGGTTCCTCCGGCACCCAGTCCGGTGGCAGCTCTTCGGGCTCCCGCGGATCATTAATCCACTGGCACATCGGGTTGGTGCTCGGTTCGCTTGTGAAGAAAGCACGCATGAGCCGCATGTGGTTACGGAACTGGCGTGCCTTGATCTCGGCCTTGCGCGCTTGCTCTAACTCGCGCGCGGCGCATCGGTGCCCCGCGAACCCGTCAACCGCTGGCGGGAAGCGTTCGCCCCCAACGCGACCGGTAGCACACCGTGACCCCCAGGGGATGCCCCTCCCGCCCCGTCAAGCGCCGCACGGCCGACATACTGTCGGGCTTTGTGCAAATTCCAAACTTTTCGACGGTGTCGGTTTACTGCGTCGGTGATAAGAAGTGCGACGGGCAGTAGTACTGCTCGGCCCTGTTCATCACGAAGCTGATCTGGCCGGGCCGCAGGTTCGGGTTCTGTTCGCCGATCCGCACGGAAAGCACCTGTTTCGTCGTGCCGCTGTCCAGGTCGCTGCAGATATTGTGGGCCGCATCGATCAATCCCTGGTCGCCGTTGATTCCCACCGCCCCGTTCTGGTGCATCGCATCCAGGAAGTCGGCGTCGGTGTCGGCGTGCGCGGTGGGCGCGACTGCGACTGGGTTGTCCAAAGTCGTGTCCGACACCGGGAGTTGTGGTGGGAGGGGCAGGTCAGGAGACACTGGGTTCCCCAAAGTCGTGTCCGACACCGGGAGTTGTGGTGGGAGAGGCAGGTCAGGAGACACTGGGTTGCCCAAAGTCGTGTCCGACACCGGGAGTTGTGGTGGGAGCGGCCCCACCGGGTTCTGCGGTCCCTCGGCTAGGTAAGACCCTGGGTTCCCCAAAGCCGTGTCCGACACCGGGAGTTGTGGTGGGAGGGGCAGGCCAGGAGACCCTGGGTTCCCCAAAGTCGTGTACGACACCGTGAATTGTGGTGGGAGGGGCGGGTCAGGAGGGGGCGGCTGGGTTGAGCCTGTCCAATTGCGGTCGACGCAACACACATAACGAAAGCCGCTGCGGCGATCGCGGCGACTACCAACTTCGTGAACATATCTTCCCCTGCCCGTTCCCCGGCTGTACGGCCGATGTCTGTGCCGGACGCTACGCTCGCACCCGCCGCCCCGTTACGGAACCGTCAAATTGGGCCACAGCAAGTGGTAACCCCGGCGCCGCCGGGCGAGCTATCAGGCCGTGAGGTCGCAGGACACCACGCCGAGCGGGCTGTAAACACTAGTGCCGTAACGGCCTTCGCAGCGGGCCCGGATCAGGTTGTTGGAGAAGTCGTCGGCGTTGGACGACTCGGACCACTGCACACCCACACCCTGCGAATCCGTATCAACAGCGACCGCACCTGGGCGAGTACGTGCGCGGTGCCAACGGTCTGGCTGACGGTGGCGACGATCGGCACCCCGTAGAGCCTACGGCTGGCCGGGTCGTAGGGAAGCCCTTGGAACTCGACGACCGTGGTGCTCGACAAGTCCAGCTCGATGCCCTCAAAGTCGGTCGGGTGCAACACGATCGATGCGGGGCTGTAGCCGTTGATCTCGAGCTTGGTGATCGCCTTCCTGACCGTGGTGAGCACCGAGGTCGAATACACCTGCGTCTGGATGCCGAGGTTCCGGCGATCGCGGTGATCACCACGGACTCGACGGCCACGCTCAATCCGAAGCGAGGCTCGTTTTCGATGAACTGCTCCAGGGCGGTGTTGTCCATGAACCAGAACCTCGGCACACCCTCGCTCAAGTGCTCTACCACGGCGAGCGATTGCTCGATTCTCGTAACGCCGTAGACGCTCGTCCCCTTGACAGCGCCTTCAGCAACAACCCCGGCCGCGGAGGTCCGAGTTGTCTGGCGTAGGAACGAATATTCTTGTGTCGCTTAGATTTTCACCGGCAGCACGTCCAATACGCCGGTCGCAACCTGCCCTAGTACGACGGGGTCGTCGGTGAACGACTGTGCGACGACGCTCGCGCCGCTGGGTGCGAGCGCCTTCGCGCCGAACCCACCGCCGAGCATCTGGGTGGCGACCTTAGCTTAGTGCCGAGGCCTATATGTTCGAGTATGCAGCGATCTGCTGACAAGAATTGGGTTCACCAGTAGCCCGTACCTCAGAAATGCCTGCCCACTAGGCTGGCATCGGAAGTGAAGCAGCGACTAAGGAGACAGACGTGACGATTCGGGTAGGTATTAACGGTTTCGGTCGAATCGGACGCAGCTTCTACCGCGCCCTGTTGACGCAGAAGGCGCAGGGAGCCGCCGACATCGAGGTGGTCGCGGTCAACGACCTCACGGACAACGCGACGCTGGCGCACCTGTTGAAGTTCGACTCCATCTTGGGTCGGTTGCCGCAGGACGTCAGCCTCGAGGGTGAGGACACCATCGTCGTCGGCGACAACAAGATCAAGGCGCTGGAAATCACAGAAGGCCCTGCTGCGCTGCCGTGGGGGGACCTGGGCGTCGACGTCGTGGTGGAATCCACTGGCCTGTTCACCGATGCCGCCAAGGCGAGGGGTCACCTGGAGGCGGGCGCGAGGAAGGTCATCATCTCCGCGCCGGCGAAGGGCGAAGACCTCACGATCGTCCTCGGCGTGAACGACGACCAGTACGACGGCAGCCAGAACATCATCTCCAACGCGTCGTGCACGACGAACTGCCTGGGACCGCTGGCCAAGGTTCTCAACGACGAGTTCGGCATCGTCAAGGGTTTGATGACCACCATCCACGCCTATACGCAGGATCAGAACCTGCAGGACGGCCCGCACAAGGACCTGCGCCGCGCCCGCGCCGCCGCGTTGAACATCGTCCCGACCTCCACGGGTGCGGCCAAGGCCATCGGCCTGGTGCTGCCGGAGTTGAAGGGCAAGCTGGACGGCTACGCGCTGCGGGTGCCGATCCCCACCGGGTCGGTCACCGACCTGACCGCCGAGCTGTCCAGGTCGGCAAGCGTCGAGGACATCAACGCCGCGTTCAAGGCCGCCGCCGAGGGCAAGCTCAAGGGCATCCTCAAGTACTACGACGTCCCGATCGTCTCCTCCGACATCGTCACCGACCCGCACAGTTCGCTCTACGACGCGGGCCTGACCAAGGCGATCGACAACCAGGCGAAGGTGGTGTCCTGGTACGACAACGAGTGGGGCTACTCCAACCGGCTGGTGGACCTCGTGGGCCTGGTCGGCAAGTCCCTCTGATTTGCCGAATAGCCCGTGACGATCAAGAATCTCGACGACCTTCTGGCGAAAGGCGTTTCCGGCCGAGGCGTGCTCGTCCGCTCGGATCTCAACGTGCCGCTCGACGACGACGGCGCCATCACCGACCCCGGACGGATCATCGCGTCAGTTCCCACTCTGCAGGCGTTGGCCGACGCCGGCGCCAAGGTGGTCGCGACCGCACACCTCGGCCGTCCGAAGGGCGGCCCGGATCCGAAGTACTCGCTCAAGCCGGTCGCCGCCGCACTCGGCGATCGGCTCGGCAGACATGTCCAACTCGCCGGTGACGTGGTCGGATCCGATGCGCTGGCTCGTGCCGAAGGGCTCACCGACGGTGACATTCTGCTGCTGGAGAACGTGCGGTTCGACCCACGCGAGACGAGCAAAGACGATGCCGAACGATTGGCGCTGGCCAAGCAGCTCGTCGAGTTGGTCGGCGAAGATGGGGCTTTCGTCTCCGACGGGTTCGGCGTCGTCCACCGCAAGCAGGCCTCGGTCTACGACGTCGCTACGTTGCTGCCCGCCTACGCGGGGCGGCTGGTGGAGGCCGAAGTCAAGGTCCTGGAGCAGCTGACCCGCTCGACGGAGCGGCCGTACGCCGTGGTGTTGGGCGGTTCGAAGGTGTCGGACAAGCTAGCCGTCATCGAGCAGCTCGCCAAGAAGGCGGACAGTCTGGTGATCGGCGGCGGCATGTGCTTCACTTTCCTTGCCGCGCAGGGGTATTCGGTCGGTACGTCGCTGCTGCAGAGCGAGATGGTCGACACCTGCAGGGAACTGCTGGAGACCTACGGCGACGTGATCCATCTGCCGGTGGACATCGTCGTCGGTGAAGAGTTCGCGGCAGACACCCCGCCGGACGTGGTGGGCGCGCATGAGATTCCTGGCGACCGGACGGGTCTGGACATCGGGCCGGAATCGGTGAAGCGGTTCACCGCGCTGCTGTCCAACGCCAGAACGATCTTCTGGAATGGGCCGATGGGGGTCTTCGAGTTCCCGGCCTTCGCGGCTGGCACCAAAGGTGTTGCGGAAGCGATCATCTCGGCCACGGGCAAGGGCGCGTTCAGCGTGGTCGGCGGCGGGGACTCGGCCGCGGCGGTGCGTGTGCTGGGTCTGCCCGAGGACGGCTTTTCGCACATTTCGACCGGCGGCGGCGCTTCACTGGAATACCTTGAAGGCAAGGCCCTGCCCGGTTTGGACGTATTGAGTGGTAGTGGTCCTCTTGACTAAGGAGAGACGTGAGTCGTAAGCCGCTGATCGCCGGCAACTGGAAGATGAACCTCAACCACTTCGAAGCGATCGCGCTGGTGCAGAAGATCGCGTACTCGCTGCCGGAGAAGTACTTCGACAAGGTCGACGTCGCGGTGCTCCCGCCGTTCACCGACCTGCGTAGCGTGCAGACTCTCGTGGACGGTGACAAGATGCGTCTCACCTACGGCGGACAGGACCTGTCGCCCCACGACTCCGGCGCCTACACCGGCGACATCAGCGGTGCACTTCTCAACAAGCTGGGCTGCACCTTCGTGGTCGTCGGCCATTCCGAGCGGCGCACCTACCATCACGAAGACGACGCCCTGGTGGCCCAGAAGGCCGCCGCCGCGCTACGCCACGGACTGACCCCGATCGTCTGCATCGGCGAACACCTGGAGGTGCGGGAAGTCGGCAACCACGTGGCCCACAACGTCGAGATGTTGCGCGGGTCGCTGGCCGGGTTGAAGACCGAGCAGATCGCGCAGGTGGTGATCGCCTATGAGCCCGTCTGGGCAATCGGTACGGGCCGGGTGGCCAGCGCGGCCGACGCCCAAGAGGTGTGCAGGGCGATCCGGGACGAGCTCGGCAACCTCGCGTCCCCGCAGGTGGCAGACACCGTCCGGGTGCTCTACGGCGGCTCGGTCAACGCCAAGAATGTGGGCGAGATCGTTGCTGAGGACGACGTCGACGGGGCGCTGGTCGGCGGCGCGTCGCTGGATGGCGAGCAGTTCGCGACGCTGTCGGCTATCGCCGCGGGCGGACCGTTGCCGTAGCTACTGCGCTGAGCCTGTAGTCTGGCCGGCATGGAATTGACCCTCCAGATCCTGCTGATCGTCACCAGCCTGCTGGTGATCCTGCTGGTTCTGCTGCACCGCGCCAAGGGCGGCGGCCTGTCGACCCTGTTCGGCGGCGGCGTTCAGTCCAGCCTCGCTGGGTCGACCGTGGTCGAGAAGAACCTTGACCGGGTGACGCTGTTCGTCACCGCCATCTGGGTGGTCTCGATCGTCGGCGTCGGCCTGATGATCAAATACTCCTGACCGACTAGCGCAGTCGTGCGAGAGGCGCGCATGACACTCCCGAAGGGCCACAGCCGTATAGGCAACAGCAGCCACCGCAGTACGGGCCGCCTCACGCACCGCAGCCTCATCCCGACCAGGCACAGCAGTACGCATCGCCGTACCCCGGCCAGGCGGGTGAGGGCATCGCCGTGACCACCAAGTTCTTCCCGCTGGCCTTCCTGCTGGTGCTGTTCAAGCCGAAGATCGCGGTCGATGGCTACGAGGTGCCGTCCGTCGGTTGGGGGCGCACCGTGGTGCCGGCTCGCCCCGGGCGTCACCACGTTCGCCTCCACACCCCCTACTTCCTGCCGCCGCGGCTCGGCCCGGCCGACACCACCGTGGATGTGCACCCAGGCCGCATCGCGGAGTTGGAGTACAAGGCGCCGTTGTTTGCGTTCAGCCCCGGGTCGCTCGGCGAAGGGCCGCAGAAGTACAACGGAGTGGGCATCACGATCGCGCTCGCGGTGGTGCCGGCTGTGCTCGTTGTGCTGATGGCCATCATCATTATCGTGGCCGCCTGACACGAAGCAGGTGCTCGCCGTGCGACCCGGTAGGGCTGCGCCGATACTGGAGGCCCTGCGAGCTTCCCGACGTCCTCGAACCGGTCGGCCCGGTCCCGCGGACCAAGATCGGCCGCGAGGCGACCGACCGAGCTGGCTCACCTGTTCAGTGGCCTCCGCGCTGAGCAGGAGCCTGCTGAGTTGCAGGTTTTTGGATCGGTGTGCGATGGCTGTTGCTGTCTGAAAAAGTGATATCGCATGCGCTATCGGTTTGCGATTCACATCGTGAGAGGTTCGACGGTGCTGGCGTGGCGGATGTGGCTGCTGGGAATCAGCTGGTGGCTGCGATTGACCACGTCCCGTTGAGATAATCCAGTCGATGCCGATTAATTGGCGCAGGTTGTTTGCGGTTGTCGCGTGCGAGCGGCGATGCTGCGTTGGAATTCGTGCACCGAGGCTCGTCACCGATCGGCGGCGCACCAACAATGTCGTCGGCTGAAATCCGTTGTCGGCCAACGAAAGCCCCCGGCACGCGTTTTTCAGCAGGCGCCTCGTGGAACCGGCGAAGCGCCGCGGACGTCAGACTTCACATGACGAACGTCTATCTGACCCCCGAGGCCGGTACGGAAGTGGCCACGCTTTGTGAACGAGCGGTCGCCGACCTAAGCGCTCGACAACCGGCCGTTTCGGCGCTTGCCGACGACGTTCACGGCGGCTGGCTCGGTGACTGCGAGGAGGGCCGCGGCTGGGCGCGACTGCTGCAGGACAAGGCGACCGGCTCCAATTCGCTGCGCTGGTTGGTCGAGCAGCACGTCGCCAACCTGATGACCATCGCCGAGCGCTACCGGCAAACGGTCGGTGGATATGCCGAGGCGGACCGTGCGGTCTCGTGGCGATGACGCCAAGGGTGACGCCTGACGCATGGACGCCCGAGGTCTGGTCGCACGCTGCCGTCGTGGACATGACCGCTCGGCTAGACCCGGCGCTGATGACCCGGTACGCGGACGAGTGGGAGAGCGAGATCGGCCGGATCGCAGCTATTTTCGTCGACATGAGCCGGCAGCTGGCCGGCCGGCTGGCCCAGACTTGGCGCGGTGTCGGGTCGGACGCCTCGCTGGAGGCGGTGCAACGCTATGTGGCCGGCTCACTCGACGGGCTGCGCCGATGCCAGTCGGTCGCGCAGCGGTTGACGCAGCTCTCCCACGCGGCCGGCGAACTCCGGGCCGCCATCATTGCCCCCTCGGCCGACGACACGGCTGGACAGCGCCACATTCTCGCGCTCGACCAGGTGCGCCAGCTCTACAGCCAACCGGCGGTGGCAGCGGGAAACGCCGTCGATGACATTCCGCCGCCGCCGGAGCCGTTCGGCCCGCAAGCAGATGCGTCTAGTTGGTCGATGCCGACCGCCACGGCGCCCGCCGGCAGTCCGGCGACCGGCATAACCCCGCAAGGGTTTCCGTCCGCCGGTCCGCGCGCGGGGCCGGGTCTCGACGGCGGCATCGCGGGCCGTGCGATCGACCTGCCGCCACCGAGTCATGCCTCCGGCTTCGACGCCCCGTCGTCGAGCCAGCTCGCCGGGCTGCCGGATCGGTCGTTGCCCGGCCTAGGCCCGGGAGCTGCGCCCACAGCGGCGACGGCACCACCCGGCGGGGCGGCTGGTCCCATGCCCTCGGCCGGCCCACCAACGGCCGCACCGAGCCGGGCAGGGATGCCCTTCATGCCCTACCTCGGCCCTCTCTACCCGGGGTACGCCGGTCGGGACAGCGGCAGCGATCATCCGGTGGCGAGTTATCTGATCTCGATCGACAACGGCCACGAGCTGATCGGCCCACTGCCGAAGGTGGCGCCCCCGGTGATCGGTGAGTGACTCAGAGGTGCGTGCGGTCGCGGACGGCCTTCACCACGCCCTGCACGGCGGATTCGGCTGCCGCGAGCGGAGCCACGGCCGATTCGCCGACCTCGACGATGCGCTCCACGCGGTCGACGATCCCCTCCATTCGTCCAAGCGTCTCGTTGAGGTAGGCCAGGCTTTTGTTGAACGTTTCCATCGACCCGTTCAGCCCTTCGACGGAGCTGTCGAGGCGGTGCAGCGATTCGGCCATGTGGTTTAACACCGCGTCGACTTGCTCCACGGTCATATCGGCGTTCAGCGCCGCCTGTGTCAACGTCTTGAACTTTTCCCGGCCGGTGCGCGGTTTCTCTTCCACGACGTCATTATGACCCACCGCCGGGCAATTCCGCAGCGACTACAGCTTCGCGGCGGCGGCCTCATCGAGCAGCCAGACCGTCGCCTCACGGCCCACCGCGCCGGCGGCCGGCACCTCAACGGGGTCGGCGCCGCCGATGGCAGCAGCCACGGCGTCCGCCTTGCCGCCACCCGCGACGATCAGCCACACCTCTCGGGATCGTTGAATCGCGGGAAGCGTCAGCGTGATTCGGCGCGGCGGCGGCTTGGGCGAGTTCTCGACGCCGACCACCATCCGGGTCTGTTCCCGCACCGCGTCGGTATGCGGAAACAGCGAATTGATGTGCCCCTCCGGTCCCATCCCGAGCAGGTGCACGTCGAAGTCCGGCGCGGCCTCGCCGTCTTCCGCGTTCGCGGCCAACACCCGCTCGTAGGCCAGGGCCGCGGCGTCGAGGTCGTCACCGAACTCGCCGTCGCTCGCCGGCATCGCATGCACATTGCCGGCCGGAATTTCGACACGGTCCAGCAGCGCCTCGCGGGCCTGCTTCTCGTTGCGCTCGTCGTCGTCGTCGGGGACGTAGCGTTCGTCGCCCCAGAACAGGTGGACCTTCGCCCAGTCGATCGCGTCGCCGCGATCGCCGACCCGTCGCAGCATCGCGATGCCCGTGCCGCCGCCGGTCAACGCGATCATCGCCTGCCCGCGGTCCCGCAGTGCCGCCACTATCGTGTCCACCAGGCGGTCTCCCGCGGCCGCGCCCAAAGCGTCTGCGTCCGGGTAGGTTTCGACGATCGGGCTCACGCGTAGGACACCTTGTCGATGCCCTGCAATGCTTCGTGGTAGATCTCGTCCGGATCAAGTCGGCGGAGGTCTTCGGCCAGACAGTCCCGGGTTTCCCTGCGTGCCAACGGCAGCAAGGCGTCGGGTCGGCCGGTGCGGCTGAGTGTCGCAGTGGAACCGTTCTGCGGCCGGCTCAACGTCACGGTTTCGGTGTGGCGCACCAACTCGACCTTCAGCGTGCCGACCGCCCGCTGAACCGGTCCGTCGATCCGGCTCGCCAACCACCCGGCCAGCACGTCCAGCGCGGGTTCCTCTTTGAGGCCGGACACCAGCGCCGACTTCACCGGTTCGTACGGCGGTTGGTCGATTGCCGATGTCAGCAGCGCCCGCCAATAGGTGATGCGGCTCCAGGCCAGGTCGGTATCGCCGGGAGTGTAGCTCTGCACCCTGCTCTTGATCGACGCCAGCGGGTCCTCGGTGCCGGTGGCATCGGTGAGTCTGCGATTCGCCAACTGCCCCACCGGATCCTGGGCCGGGACGGCTGGTGCGGCACCCGGCCACCACGCCACCACTGGGGTGTCGGGCAGCAGCAACGGCAGCACCACACTGTTGGCGTGTGCGGCCAGCGGACCGGAGATACGCAGCACCACGACTTCTCCGGCGCCGGCGTCACCTCCGACGCGCAGTTGGCCGTCCAGCCGCGCGTCGTCGGCGCCGGGGTTAACGGGCACGACCACGATGATCCGGCACGGATGCTCGCGGCTCACGGAGGTCGCGGCTTCGATGGCCTCTTCGACAAGATCATCAGAGTCGGCCATGACCACGAGCGTCAGCACCCGGCCGAGCGTGATCGCACCGCCCTCCTCGCGCAGCGATGTGATCCGCTTGTTGATTTCGTTGGTAGTGGTCTTCGCCAGGTCGACAATCACGGACGCCGCCATTCCCGGCCTGTGTGCCGCAACATCTCAAAAGCCGATTCCGGGCCCCACGTGCCTGACTCGTACGGGTCGGGTCGGCCGTGGGTCACCCAGAAGTCCAGCACGGGATCGAGAACCTCCCAGGACAATTCGACTTCTCGGTTGACGGGAAAGAGCGAAGGCTCGCCGAGCAGTACGTCGAGGATCAACCGCTCGTACGCCTCCGGTGAGTCCTCGGCGAACGCCAAGCCGTAGGAGAAGTCCATGTTGACGTCGCGGACTTCCATCGCGGTGCCGGGCACTTTGGAGCCGAACCGCAATGTGACACCCTCGTCGGGCTGTATCCGGATCACCAGCGCGTTCTGGCCGAGTTCCTCGGTCATCGTTTGATCGAAGGGCAGGTGTGGGGCGCGCTTGAACATCAGAGCAACCTCGGTCACTCTGCGGCCCAGGCGTTTTCCGGTGCGCAGGAAGAAGGGCACCCCGGCCCAGCGCCGGGTGTCGATCTCCAGCGTGATCGCGGCGAACGTCTCGGTCTTGGAGTCCTTCGCGAACCCCTCCTCCTCGAGGAGTCCAGGAACTTTCTCGCCGCCCTGCCATCCCGCCGTGTACTGACCCCGCGATGTGGTCTCGGACAGCGGTTGGGCAAGTCGCACTGCCGAAAGCACCTTGACCTTCTCATCCCTCAGCTCGTGCGGATGGAAGGTGATCGGTTCCTCCATCGCGATCAGCGCCAGCAGTTGCATCAAATGGTTCTGGATCACGTCGCGGGCCGCGCCGATACCGTCGTAATACCCTGCACGACCGCCCAACCCGATGTCCTCGGCCATCGTGATCTGGACGTGGTCGACGTAGTAGGCGTTCCAGATCGGCTCATACAACTCATTGGCAAACCGGAGCGCGAGGATGTTCTGAACGGTTTCCTTGCCCAGGTAGTGGTCGATGCGAAACACCGTCTCTTCGGGAAACACGCTGTTGACCACCGCATTGAGCTCGCGAGCGCTTTGGAGATCGTGGCCGAACGGCTTCTCGATCACCACCCGGCTCCATCTGCCCTCCTGCTGACGGGCGAGTCCCGACTTCGACAGCTGTTCGCAGACGAGGGGGAACGCCTTCGGCGGAATCGCCAGGTAGAACGCGTGATTGCCACCGGTGCCGCGCTCGAAGTCAAGCTTTTCCAGCGTCTCGGCCAGACGTTGGAACGCCTTGTCGTCGTCGAATGTGCCCTGTACGAACCGGATACCTTCGGCCAGCCGGTCCCAGACCTCCTCGCGGAACGGGGTGCGGGCGTGCTGTTTGACCGCCTCGTGGACGATCTTGCCGAAATCCTCGTGCGCCCAGTCCCGCCGGGCAAACCCGACGAGCGCAAAGTTGGGTGGCAGAAGTCCCCGATTTGCCAAGTCGTAGATCGCCGGCATCAGCTTCCTGCGGGCCAGATCACCGGTCACCCCGAAGATCACCACCGCGCACGGGCCGGCGATGCGGGGCAGGCGCTTGTCGCGTTTGTCGCGCAGCGGGTTGACCCAACCTGTGACCGATGTCATTTGGCGGCGGCGTCCAACTGACCTTGGGTGGCCTCCAGCAGCTCGAGCCAAGACTTCTCGAACTTTTCGACGCCTTCGTCCTCCAGCACCAGGAACACGTCGGTCAGGTCGACGCCGACCGCCCCTAGCTTGTCGAACATCTCCTGCGCGGCGTCGGCGGTGCCGGTGACGGTGTCGCCGCCGACCACGCCGTGGTCGGCCACCGCGTCGAGCGTCTTCTCCGGCATGGTGTTCACGGTGTTGGGTGCGACGAGCTCGGTGACGTACAACGTGTCCGAGTACTCGGGGTTCTTCACGCCGGTCGACGCCCACAGCGGTCGTTGCACCCGTGCGCCGTCGGCCTTGAGCGGCTCGTACCGCTCACCGCCGAGGAACACCTGCTGGTAAGCCGCGTACGCCAGCCGGGCGTTTGCGACGCCGGCCTGCCCGCGCAGGGCGAGCGCCTCTTCCGTGCCGATCTTCTCCAACCGCTTGTCGATTTCGGTGTCCACGCGCGACACGAAAAACGAAGCAACGGAATGGATCTTGGACACGTCGCGGCCGCCGGCCTTGGCGGCCTCCAGTCCGGCGAGGTAGGCGTCCATCACCGCGCGGTGACGTTGAACGGAGAAGATCAGTGTCACGTTCACCGAGATGCCCTCCGCGAGGGTCGCGGTGATGGCCGGCAGCCCCGCCTTGGTGGCCGGAATCTTGATCAGCAGGTTCGGCCGGTCGACGATCTTCCACAGCTCGATCGCCTGCAAGATCGTCTTGTCGGTGTCGTGGGCCAAACGTGGGTCGACCTCGATGGAAACCCGGCCGTCGACGCCGTCGGAGGCCTTCCACTGCGGTCGCAGCACGTCGCAGGCTTCGCGAACGTCGTCAGTGGTGACCGTGCGGATGGTGGCGTCCACGTCGGCGCCGCGCTCGGCGAGCTCGGCGATCTGCTCGTCGTAGGTGTGCGCCTGCGACAGTGCGAGCTGGAAGATCGTCGGGTTGGTGGTGACACCGACCACGCTCTTTTCGTCGATCAGTTCCTGAAGGCTTCCAGACCTCAGCCGGTCGCGCGAAAGATCGTCGAGCCAGATGGATACCCCGGCGGCCGACAACGCCGCGAGGTTCGGATTTTGCGCCATGGTTAGCCCCTCTTTTTAGCGGTCCAGTGATCGTTCCGCGGCGTCGGCGACGGCCTCGGGTGTGAAGCCGTACTCGCGGAACAACGTTTTGTGGTCGGCGGATTCGCCGTAGTGCTCGATGGAGACGATCTCACCGGTTTCGCCGACCCACTTGTGCCAGCTCTGCGCGACCGCCGCCTCGACGGCCACCCGGGCCGACACCTCGGGCGGCAGCACGGTGTTGCGGTACTCCACGGGCTGCGACTCGAACCACTCCACACACGGCATCGACACGACGTAGGCGTTGATATCTTTTTCCGCCAGAAGCTTTTTCGCCTCGGTGGCCAACTGCAACTCGGAGCCGGTGGCGATGATGATCACGTCGCCGTCGTCGGCCGGATTGCCGCCGCCGAGCACATAGCCGCCGCGGGCCACACCCTCTCGGCTGGTGCCTTCCAGCACGGGAATGCCCTGCCGAGTAAGGATCAACCCGACCGGACCGCTGCTCGCGCCGCGGCAGAGGATCGTGTGCCAGGCGTATGCGGTCTCGTTCGGGTCGCCCGGCCGCACCACCGACAGGTTCGGGATTGCCCGCAGCGCAGCCAGGTGTTCGATCGGCTGGTGGGTGGGCCCGTCCTCACCCAACCCGACCGAATCGTGGGTCCACACGTAGATGGTGTCGATGACCATCAGCGAGGCAAGCCGCACGGCCGGCCGCATGTAGTCGGAGAACTGCAGGAACGTGCCGCCGTAGGCACGGGTCGGGCCGTGCAGCACGATGCCCGACAGGATGGCGCCCATCGCGTGCTCGCGGACCCCGAAATGCAGAGTGCGCCCGTAGGGGTTTGCGGTGTATTCCTTGGTCGAAATTGATGGTGGACCAAAAGATTCCGCGCCCTTGATCGTCGTGTTGTTGCTGCCTGCCAAGTCGGCCGAACCGCCCCACAGCTCGGGCAGTTTCGGCCCGACGGCGGCGAGCACCTGTCCAGACGCGGCACGGGTGGCCAGCGGCTTGGAGCCGGGCTCCCAGTGCGGAAGGTCGGCGTCCCAGCCGTCGGGCATCTCCTGGGCCAGCAGCCGGTCCAGCAGCGCCTTGCGGTCGGGTTCGCGCTGCGCCCAGGCGTCGAACTCGGCCTGCCACTTCTGGTGCGCTTCCTTGCCGCGGTCCACCAGCTTGCGTGCGTGCGCCAGCACCTCGTCGCGCAGCTCGAACGTCTTGTCCGGGTCGAAGCCGAGGACCTCTTTCACCGCGGCCACTTCGTCGTCGCCGAGCGCGGCGCCGTGGGCCTTCCCGGTGTTCATCAGGTTGGGGGCCGGGTAGCCGATGATCGTGCGCAGCGCGATGAACGACGGTTTGTCCGTGACCGCCTTGGCCTCGGCGATCGCTTCTTCGATGCCGACGACGTTCTCACCGCTGTCGACGATCTGGACGTGCCAGCCGTACGCGCGGTAGCGCGCGGGGGTGTCCTCGGAGAGCGCGATGTTGGTGTCGTCCTCGATCGAGATCTGGTTGCTGTCGTAGAAGACGATCAGGTTGCCCAGCTGCTGGGTGCCGGCCAGGGATGACGCCTCGCTTGTCACACCCTCCTCGATGTCGCCGTCGGAGGCGATCACATAGATGTGGTGGTCGAACGGGCTGGTGCCCGGTGCGGCGTCGGGGTCGAACAGTCCACGCTCGTAGCGCGACGCCATCGCCATCCCCACCGCGGAGGCCAGCCCTTGGCCGAGCGGGCCCGTCGTCATCTCCACACCCCGGGTGTGCCGGAACTCGGGGTGGCCGGGCGTCTTGCTGCCCCACGTCCGCAGCGACTCGATGTCGGAGAGTTCCAGCCCGAACCCGCCCAGGAAAAGCTGTAGGTACAGCGTCAGGCTGCTGTGGCCGGCGGACAGGACGAAGCGGTCGCGGCCCAGCCATCCAGTGTCGGACGGGTCGTGCCGCATGGCGCGCTGAAACAGCGTGTACGCCAGTGGCGCCAGGCTCATCGCGGTGCCCGGGTGGCCGTTGCCCACCTTCTGGACCGCGTCGGCCGCCAGCACCCGGATGGTGTCGACGGCAGCGGAATCCAAGTCGGTCCAGTCGTCGGGATGACGCGCTTGGGTTAGGGCGGAAAACTCCTCAATCGTGGTCACAAATGTGCTCCTGACGTTGGCAGGCTTGCCCAGTCCTACCCTAATGCGGGCGACCGGGATGGTCGATTGCTGCGATCACGTCGCAGCGGACTACCATCGCCTGTAGTAGAAGCCTGCCCCCAGCCCTAGGAGTCTTTGCGTGAGCATTCGGGAGCGGGCACACGTTTCCCGGGTGGGACGCCTCCGCGCCACGCTGGTGGGCTACCTCGCGCTCACCAAGCCGCGGGTGATCGAACTGCTGCTCGTCACTGCCATTCCGGCGATGCTGCTCGCGGACCGCGGCACGGTCGCCCCGGTGCTGATTCTGAACACCTTGATCGGCGGCATGCTGGCCGCGGCCGGTGCGAACACGCTGAACTGCGTGGCCGACGCCGACATCGACAAGGTGATGAGGCGCACCGCCCGGCGGCCGCTCGCGCTGGCGACGATGCCTCGCTCGCACGCGTTCATTTTCGGCGTGGCGCTGTCGGTGGCGTCGTTCTTCTGGTTGTGGTGGACCGCCAACCTGCTCTCTGGCCTGCTGGCCGTAGCCACCATCGCCTTCTATTTGTTCGTCTACACGCTGCTGCTCAAGCGCCGCACCTCGCAGAACGTCGTGTGGGGCGGTGCGGCCGGATGCATGCCGGTGATGATCGGCTGGTCGGCGGTGACCGGGACCATCCAATGGCCGGCGCTGGTGATGTTCGCGATCATCTTCTTCTGGACGCCGCCGCACACCTGGGCACTAGCGATGCGGTACAAGGAGGACTACCAGGCGGCCGGGGTGCCGATGCTGCCCGCGGTCGCCACCGAACGCCAGGTGACCAAGCAGATCCTGATCTACACGTGGCTGACGGTCGCGGCGACGCTGGTGCTGGCGTTGGCGACGGGCTGGCTCTATGCGGCGGCCGCGTTGGCCGCGGGCGCTTGGTTCCTGGTGATGGCCCACCAACTGTATGCCGGTGTCCGCCGGGGCGAACCGATCCGGCCGCTGCGGCTGTTCCTGCAGTCCAACAATTACTTGGCCGTGGTGTTCTGCGCGTTGGCGGTCGACTCGGTGCTGGCGTTGCCCACCCTGTTAGGCCCCTAGTCGTCCCCCTGGCCTTCGGCCGGGGTACCCCCATCGTCCCCCGCAAGCGGGAGGGGCCCCCACCTGCCCGCCGGATGTTAGGGAATTAGCACCACCGAACCTGTCGTTTTGCGCTCCTGCAGATCGCTGTGCGCGCGGGCGGCTTCGGCCAGCGGGTAGCGGCCGCTCACGGTCACCCGCACGACTTCAGATTTGATGGCACCGAACAATTCTCCTGCCCGCCAATGGAATTCGTCGCCGGTGCGGGTGAAGTGCACCAGCGACGGCCGGGTGAGGTACACGGAGCCGGCGTAGTTGAGTCGTTGCGGGTCGAACGGCGGCACCGGCCCGCTCGATGCGCCGAACAATGCCAGCGTCCCGCGCACGGCGAGGCTGGCAAGGCTGGCGTCGAACGTGCTTGCGCCGACGCCGTCGTAGACCGCTGCGACCCCGGCGCCGGCCGTCAGCTTGCGCACTTGCGCGCCGAACTGCCCGGCGTCGCTCGGATAGTCGAGCACCTCGCTGGCGCCGGCGCCCCGCGACAATTCCGCCTTCTCCGGTGTCGACACCGTTGTGATGACCCGAACCCCGAGGTGGGTGGCCCACTGGGTGAGGATCAAACCGACGCCGCCGGCACCGGCGTGCACCAGCACCGCGTCGCCATGCTTCACCTCGTACACCGACTTCAACAGGTAGTGCGCGGTCAAGCCCTTCAGAAGGGCGGCGGCGGCGACGTCGGCGTCCACACCGTCGGGCACTTTCGCGGTGAAATCAGCTGCCGCAATGCAATATTCAGCGTATGCACCGGCAGCGGTCGCGGTGACGACCCGATCGCCGCGCGCGAATCCGTCAACACCCTCGCCGGTTTCAGTCACGGTCCCGCACACCTCGGTTCCGAGGATGAACGGCAAGTCCCGCGGATAGGTGCCCGACCGGAAGTAGGTGTCAATGAAGTTGACGCCGATCGCCTCGGCCTTGATAAGAAGCTCACCCGGCCCGGGGGCAGGAGTGGGCTTTTCGACATACCGCAGGACGTCAGGACCGCCGTGTTCGGCGACTTCGATGGCGTGCATGTGACTATCATGCCGGGCCATGAAGCTTGCACGGCCTGATGTGTTCCATCCCCGCATCGTGCTGGCCGGCTGCCGTGACTCGGTGTCGGGCGATGGCGACGACGACGGCCTCATGCGTGCGCTGGGGCGGCGGGGGCTGTTCGCGCGGTGGAGGTCGTGGGATGACGCGGAAACGGCGCGTGCCGATCTCGTGATCCTGCGGGGCGCAAGGGACTACGCAGATCGTCTCGACGAGTTCCTGGCGTGGACCACCTCGGTGCCGCACCTGCTCAATGCCCCCGACGTGGTGGCGTGGAACGTCGACAAGAGGTCCGTGGTGGACGTGGCGCGCCGCGGGGTGGCGACGGTGCCGAGCGCGGTGTTCGCGGCGGGGGAGCGGGTGCGGGTGCCCACGGGCGCAGGGGTCGGTGGAGAGATCTGGGTCACCCCGACCGTGGGCTCAGTCGGTACGCAACGGTTCGATGACCGCCGAGACGCCGTGGCGTATGCGGAGCGGTTGCACGAGCAGGGCCAGTCGGTGTTGGTGCAGCGCCACGACAGCGAGGCGGCCAAGACGGACTTGGTGTTTCTCGGCGGCAAACCGTCGCATGCCTTCGCCGGGGAAACCCCCACCCCTGTCGAGCCCGACTTCGAACTGTGGGATGTGGGGTTCGCGGCGCTGGATGCCGCCGCTGCGGAGGTTGGGATCGCGCCGAGCGAGCTGCTGTATGCGCGGGTGGCCGTCGTCGGCGGATTCGACGATCCGCGGCTGCTGGATCTGGACCTGGTGTCACCGTCGCTGGGTTGGCGGGTGCTCGACGACGACGCTCGCGAGCGTCAGCAGCGGCAGTTCGCGCTGACCGTCGAGTCAGCCTTGGAGCGGCTCGGGCTGGGCCCGCTGTCGCATCGACGCCCATAGCGCTGCGGTGGCCGCCGTGCACGCCGCCGCCCCGGCGACGTGGATCGCCACCAACGCCGCGGGCACGCCGGTGTAGTACTGAACGACGCCGACGAGCGCCTGCGCGGCGACCAGCGCGACCAGCACACCGAGCCGGCGCATGATCAGCCGCGGCGCGGAGGTTGCGAACAGGCCGAAAGCCAACCCGACCAGTAGCGCCAGGTAGGCGATGAGCAGCGACGAGTGGGCATGAACCAACGTCGTGATCTCCACCTGCAGCCGCGGCACGGTGCGGGTGGGACTCTTGTCGCCGGCATGCGGCCCGGCGCCCGTGACCAGGGTGCCGGTAATCAGGGTGGCCGCCAGCGTGACGCCGCAGAGTGCCGTCAACCACCGCAGCGGCTGTGGAACCCGAAGCGCAGGCGCGCCGTCGTCAGGCTCACCTACCTTGACGAACAGCAGCATCGCCAGCCACACCATCGCCATCGACGCCAGCAGATGCAGCGCGACCGTCCACCACAGCAGGCCGGTCAGTACGGTGATCCCGCCGAGGACGGCCTGCACCACGGTCGACGCCGGCATCAGCCAGGCGTAGATCAGCACTTCGGTGCGCCGCCGCGCACGGGTGAGCGCCAGCACCACCAGCGCGGCGGTCAGCACCACGACGAACGTGATCAGGCGATTGCCGAATTCCACGGCTTGGTGAATCCGCGGCACTTCTGAAACCGCGACTGGGGTGAAGCTGCCCGGGAAGCATTGCGGCCACGTCGGGCAGCCGAGGCCGGACGCGGTCACGCGCACCGTCGCGCCGGTCACCGCGATCAACGCTTGGGTGATGACGACCGCGGCGGCGATCACGCGCTGCGTGCGCAGACTCGGCAGGGGAAGCACGTCCACCAGCCGCAGGAAGATCCGTCCGACGGGCACGGCCCGATCGTAGTGGACCAGCAACTACAAGCCGTAGTAGCTCATTTCTTCGGCGCTACGAGGGGCACCAACACTTCGTCGACAAGCTGGAGTACCTGCTGCCGGGGCTCACCCGACGACGTTGATTATCGACCATCGCCCGTGCCGCGGGCACCGCCGTTGCGGCCGTTGCCGACGGTGACCCCGTTGGCTACACCATTCCCTGCCTTCGCGGCGCCGCCGTTGCCGCGGTTACCGCCAGCGCCACTGTGGCCGCCCTTACCATTACCGCGGTCACCCGCGTTGGTGGCGCTTAGGCCCAACGTGCCGCCGGCCTGATCCAAGGCGGTGCCATCGTCGCCCGGGTTTCCGGTGAATGTTTCGTCCGGTAGAGGCTGGGTGCCGGCGGCGCCGTCGGCTGGGTCGACGTTGGTGGGGTTGGTTTCGCATGCGCCTGTCGCCGATCGGCGGAATCGGCCCGGTGATCGGCGGCAAGTCCACCGGAGGGACGCCGGTGGCATATCCCGCAGCCCAGCCCAGCACATTTCGGGTGTAAGGCATCGAGTTGTTGTAGCGCAGCACCGCGCTGATCACCTGAGACTGGTCGCGCAGGTTCAGCCCGCCGCTGCACAGGTAGCTGGCAGCAGCCAGGGTGGAGTCGAACAGATTCTGCGGGTCGGTCTGACCGTCGCCGTCGCCGTCGGCGGCGTAGCGCGTCCAGGTGCCGGGCAGGAACTGCATCGGGCCCATCGCACGGGCATAGATCGTGTGACCATTGGCGGCGCGGCTCTGGACGATGACCTCGTTGCCGGGCAGTGACCCGTCGAGTGCCGGGCCGTAGATGGGGTTGACGGCGGTGCCGCGGGCATCGGTGGCACCACCGTTGGCGTGCATGGATTCGATGCGCCCGATGCCGGCCAGCAGGTTCCAGCTGATCCCGCAACCGGGCATGGCCTGCGCCATCACACGCTCGGCATTGCGGTATGCCGTCAGCGCCATTGCGGGGATGCCCAACACACCAGGCAGGCTGACGACGGCGGGCGGCGGTGGCGCGATGATGCTCGACACGGCGAGATGGAAACTCGCCGACGGCGGGGCGACCGAGAGCCCCTCCGTGTTGGCGGGGTGCGGTATCACGGCAGCCAACTGCCGGACCGCGGGGTCCTGGGAAGGTGATCTAAGAGTGACGACCGCACTCGGCGCGGCCACGACAGCGCCGACCAATACCAACCGAGCAATGACGACCAGACCAGATGCCGGCATACGTGCGGCTCGAATGATGTGGTGGCGCGCCCACTCGATGGCCTTATGGTCTCGTGCGCTTCCCCCTATGTGCACTCACACCGTCCTCGTTGGCAAATCAGCCCTGACCTCCCTGGCCGACCTGTGAACTAAGCCACCGTACAAACCACACCATTTCGGGACAATGTGCCCGCCCGCTTCGGCCGGGTCTGTGGGTACCTTGCCGCTGTCGGCGCCATCATCGTACTTCTTTGCTGACCGGCGCCGGGAAGAAGGCCCATAACAAATTCTCACCGCCGATGCTTAGCACATTTAACAGATGGATACTTGCCCGTCCGCAAACTCGATGCTCGCGCCGGCAAGCAGTCGAAGGCTGACACGGTGGCCTGCCCAGGTCTACTTTCCAGGCGGTTTGGTCGGAATGCCATCGCGGTGAACGACACTTTCAGTGTGAACCTCGGATAGCACTCTGTCGTCCTCTCGAACTTGGTTGGCTTCCAGGACCTTTGGACGAGGGTCCCTTGCCTGAATGCTGAAGCCTTGGCCGTTGATCGACGCGCACCGTGCCGTGGCAGCGACGTGGGTCCGCTCGGCGAAGGCCGCTCGCGGCGGTGTCAGGCACACGGTTGACGACCGTCGGCCCAGCAGCGCTTTGGCGGCAACGTCAGCGTGACGCCAACCGCCTTCACCAACCCAAGTGGAATGTCGACGGCAACGATCTCGGCCGGTGTTTGCCCGATCAGCCCCGCCAGGCGTCGGTGAACAACGCGCTCGCGAATCGGCTGCCACACGGCTCGATGACGACCAACCCTCATGTGAACCGGAACCAGCGCAGCGCCCCCAGAGCGCCCAGCAGGCCCCATACCGCGAGTACGCCCAAGCCGAACCAGTCCATCGACGGTGTCATCGCCTGCGACAGTGCCTCGGTGAGCGCGCCCGATGGCGTGAGTCGGGCCACCCATTCGACGCTGCTGGGGGCGATTCCGCCGTTGAGTGTCAGCGCGCCGAGCCCCGCGAAGACGAACCACAGGAGATTCGCCAGTGCCAGCACCACCTCTGCCTTCAGCGTGCCGCCCAGAAGCAGGCCGAGCGCGGCGAAACTGGCGGTGCCGAGCGCGATGACCACCGCGCCCAGCGTCAATCCGAGCACATTGGGGCGCCACCCCAGAGCGATGCCGATCGCGCCCAACACGATCGCCTGTAGGAACACCACCGTCACCACGGCCAGCGACTTCCCGGCGATGATGCCCCACACCGGAAGTGGCGTGGCGCCAAGCCGTTTGAGCGCGCCGTAGCGCCGGTCGAAGGCCACCGCGATCGCCTGCCCGGTGAACGCGGTCGAGATGACGGCCAGGGCCATGATCGCCGGGACGAATGTCGCGGCACGGTTATCCCCGAACTCGCCGAGGGGCAGCAGCGTCAACCCGACGAGCAGCGTCACCGGGATGAACAGAGTCAAGAGCAGCTGTTCGCCGTTGCGCAGCAGCAGCTTCAGCTCGAGGCCGAACTGGGCCGCGAGCATGCGCGGCACGGTGTTGGGCCGCGGGTCGGGCGTGAACGTTCCCGGGGCGAATTGCCCGCTCATCGCCGGCTCCACGTCAGACTCGACGCCCCGACCGCAGACCCGATGCGGGTCACCGTCGCAGCTCCCGTCCGGTCAGCTCCAAGAACACGTCTTCGAGGCTGCGCTGCTCTACCCGCATGTCGGTGGCGAGCACGCCCAGGCGCGCGCACCAGGCCGTCACCGTCGCCAACACCTGCGGATCGATCGGCCCCTCGACCAGATACTGGCCGGCCGATACCTCGGTGGCGCGGTACCCCTCTGGCAGCGCCGACGCCAGCAACGACAGATCCAACATGCGTGGAGCGGTGAAGCGCAGCTGGTTCTCCGCTCCGCTGCGCGTGATCTCCGCCGGTGTTCCGGCGGCGACGGCATGGCCGCGGTCGATGATGACCAGCCGGTCGGCGAGTTCTTCCGCCTCGGATAGCTGATGGGTGGTCAGCAGAACCGTGACGCCGTCGCGCCGCAGGCCGTCGATGAGTTCCCACACCACCAGCCGGGCGTGCGCATCCAGACCCGCGGTGGGTTCGTCGAGGAACACCAGTTCGGGGCGGCCGACGAGTGCGCACGCGAGTGCCAGCCGCTGCTGCTGGCCGCCCGAGAGCCTGCGGTAGGTGGTGTGGGCGGCGTCGGCGAGCCCGAGGGTGTCCATCAGCCACTGCGGATCGAGCGGGTTGGCGGCGTAGGCGGCGACGAGGTTGAGCATTTCGTCCGCCCGAGCTGCGGGATACGCGCCGCCGCCCTGCAGCATCACGCCGATGCGTTCACGCAGGCGGGCGTTGTCGGCGATCGGGTTCATGCCCAAGACCTCGACGGTGCCGGTGTCGGGCCGCACAAAGCCCTCGCACATCTCGACCGTCGTGGTCTTCCCGGCGCCGTTCGGCCCCAGCAGCGCGAATACCTCAGCCGGCCCGACCTCCAGGTCGAGTTCGCACACCGCCGTGGTCGATCCGTAGCTCTTCGTGACCCCGTGCAGCCGAACGGGAATGGGCTGGCGTGGGTTCACGGGGACTCAGCGTAGGCGCCGGGTACTGGCGTGGACGGACGCACCGGCTGTGCCTCAGGTTCGGGGCGGTCGTCAACATCGGATTCTTCGTCGCGCGAGTGTTCCTCGGTGCCATTGATATCGACGTTGCCCGTAATCACCTCCGGCAAGCTCCGCCACGGCAACCGGTTGAAGGTCACGACGATCAGCAGCAGCACGATGATCGCCGATGCCACAGTCGCATCCACGATTTGGAACAGGGCGAACCGGTCACCGTTCGCTGTCGGGCCGAAGATTCCGATCACGAGCGTGACCAGAATCGTGGCCGTTCGGAACCGGGGCCGCGTCGCCCATGCGGCCAGCGGAATGATCGCCCACAGCACGTACCACGGCTGCACCACCGGAAACAGCAGCACCGTCGCACCCAGTGCCACGCCCAGGCCGCCAACGGGATGCAGGCGGCCGCGGAACACGACCCACAGCAGCAGCGACACCACGACCGCGATAAGCCCGACGCCCGTGCCACGAGTCAGCGACAGCACCGCAGTGGTGTGATCACCCAGCCCGAGCAGAATCCCCACCTGGCCGGTTCCCAGCGCGAGCAGCGTTGGCGGTGACATCCAGCTGCGCACGACGTTTGCGGTGCCCAGGGTGTTCACCCAGCCGAATCCGAGGCCGCTCGCCCAGCCGATGAGCGTCATCACGGCAAGCGACAGCCCGGCCAGCAGCACGCCCGCGCCGACGAACGACTTCAGGGTGCTGCCCCAACGATGGGCCAACGCCACCGCGATGAACCCGAGCGCCAGCAGCGAGGGTAGCTTGACCTGCGAGGACATGGTGATCAACACCGAGCCGAGGAGCAGCATCGCCAGGGGTGACCACTCCGGCAAGTCGGCGAGTCGCCGCGGCCACTGCCGGTCTGTGGGGATCAGCCGCCGGGTCGACTCGATGCCGCGCAGCGCGAACTCGACGCCGGCAAGCATCAACCCGAGCATCAACGCCTCGTTGTGGATGCCCGCGACCAGGTGCATGAAAAGCAACGGGTTGGCCGCCCCCAGCCACAGTGCGCTGACCTCGGCGACGCCGCAGCGCCGCGCCAGCCGTGGCGTCGCCCAGACGATCAGCCCGACACCGATCAGCACCACCAGACGGTGGCAGAGCACCGCCGCGACGATGTTTTCACCGGTCAGCGCCGAGATTCCGCGCCCGATCCAAAGAAACAGCGGACCGTAGGGCGCGGGGGTTTCGCGCCACAGGCTGGGCACCGACAGGGTGAAGACATGGTCCAGACCCAATGCGGATGCCGGTCCGACACGATACGGATCGAGGCCCAGTCGCGATATCTGGCTTTGCGCCAGGTAGGAGTAGACGTCCTTGCTGTACATCGGCGGGGCGATCAGCAGCGGCAACACCCACAGCAGCAGAGTGCGGTCCAGTTGGCCGCGCGACATCTGCCGCCGGCCCAGCGCGAAACGCCCCAGCATCAGCCACGCGAGCGCCATCATCACCGCGCCTGTGGTGGTCATGGTGAGCGACACCGTCTGAATTCGCGAGGGAAGGTTGAGCAAACGCACGCCGAAGGTCGGGTCCTGCACGACGGGCCGTGCTCCCGCGCCGAGCGCGCCGATTCCCATCAGTACTGTGCCGGTAGCGCCGAACAGTCGGGTCCGTCGCAGCGCGACGACCTCGGCGAGGTTGAGCGGTGACCCGACGGGACGCTCGTCGGCGTGCCAGCGCGTGATGACAGCGCTGAAGGACCGAAGGCGGGCTGCCATCTGAGCAGCGTAACCGGCCCCGACGGGGCCGCTGCCGGTCGGCGCGCTGGCATAAGGGTGGCCTGGCTGGACCTACCCAGCGAATTCCGTCACAATGGTGTTGTGAAAATCCGTACCGGCGACAGTGACCATCGAACGGACCATCGAACGCGTGATTCGATCGTTCAGCTGTTGCTGGAGGCGGGTCCGATCACCGCGGGAGACATTGGCGAGCGGCTCGGTATCTCCGCCGCGGGCGTCCGTCGGCACCTCGATGTGCTGACCGACGCAGGCGACGCAGAAGCCATTCCCGCCGCGTCCTGGCAGCAGCAAGGTCGCGGGCGGCCGGCCAAACGCTATCGGTTGACGGCCGCGGGGCGCGCCAAGCTCGGGCACACCTATGACGATCTGGCGGTCGCCGCGATGCGCCAGCTGCGTGAGATCGGGGGCGACGAGGCGGTGCGCACGTTCGCTCGGCGCCGGATCGATGCCATCCTGGCCGGCACGGACGACGGGCCGGCGGATGTCGAGGCCACGGCCGAGCGCATTGCCGCGGCGCTGACCAAGGCCGGATACGCGACCACCACCACCAAAGTCGGTGGACAGTTCCAGGGAGTTCAGATCTGCCAGCACCACTGCCCGGTGTCGCATGTGGCCGAGGAGTTCCCGGAGTTGTGCCAAACCGAGCAGCAGGCGATGGCTGATGTACTGGGAACCCATGTGCAGAGGCTGGCCACGATCGTCAACGGAGATTGCGTGTGCACGACACACGTCCCGCTCACCCCGGTGAGCCACTAGCTACAGCCCGAACTTCGGTGCACAGCCCGCGCCGAAGACGCAACGACCTAGAAGGAGCGTCAGCATGACCCTCTCCCAGGAGACCTCGGAGGCACGCCCAGTTTCCGAGCCGGCCACACTGCTCAGTCAGGAAGAGGCCATCGCCTCGCTGAGCCGGTACGGCTACGGCTGGGTCGACTCCGACGTCGCGGGCGCCGGCGCGCAGCGCGGGCTGTCCGAGGAGGTCGTGCGCGACATCTCGGCCAAGAAGAACGAGCCGGAATGGATGCTGCAGAGCCGGCTCAAGGCGCTGCGCATTTTCGATCGCAAGCCCATGCCGCACTGGGGCGCCGACCTCTCCGATATCGACTTCGAAAACATCAAGTACTTCGTGCGGTCGACAGAAAAGCAGGCCGCAACTTGGGACGATTTGCCGGATGACATCAAAAACACCTATGACAGGCTCGGAATCCCTGAGGCAGAAAAGCAAAGATTAGTTGCTGGAGTAGCCGCACAATACGAATCCGAAGTGGTTTACCACCAGATCAGAGAGGATTTAGAGGCGCAGGGAGTTATCTTTTTAGATACTGATACTGGTTTGCGAGAACACGAAGATGTCTTTAAGAAGTATTTCTGTACCGTAATTCCAGCGGGTGATAATAAGTTTTCTGCGCTGAATACCGCCGTGTGGTCGGGAGGCAGTTTCATTTACGTGCCCCCGGGTGTGCAGGTCGACATCCCGCTGCAGGCCTACTTCCGCATCAACACCGAGAATATGGGTCAGTTCGAGCGGACACTGATCATCGCCGACGAGGGCTCCTACGTGCACTACGTCGAGGGCTGCCTGCCGGCAGGTGAACTCGTCACGATGGCGGACGGCGATCTGCGGCCGATCGAGTCCGTCCGTGTCGGCGACCACGTCGTCGGCCACGACGGCCGCCCGCACCGAGTGACCGCGGTGCAGATGCGCGACCTGAACGGCGAGTTGTTCACCTTCACGCCGATGTCGCCGGCCAACGCCTTCTCGGTAACGGCCGAACATCCGCTTGCTCGTTGATTCCGCGCGACGAAGTCCGTGTCTCATCGCAAGCCACGCAACGGATGGCAGCCGGAGGTCGACACCGCCAAGCTAAAGACCACAGAGCCGCGGTGGATTGCGGCCAAGGACGTCGCCGAGGGCGACTTCCTGGTCTACCCCAAGCCGAAGCCGTTGCCGCACAAGACGGTTCTACCGCTGGAGTTCGCTCGGCTCGCCGGCTACTACCTGGCTGAGGGTCATGCCACGCTCACCAATAAGTGTGAGTCGCTGATCTTCTCGTTCAACAGCAGCGAGTTCGACTATGTCGAAGAAGTGCGACAGGCGTGCAAGTCGCTGTACGAGACGGCGGGATCCGTTCTCATCGAGGAGCACAAGCACTCCGCGCGAGTGACCGTGTACACCAAGGCCGGTTATGCGGCGATGCGCCATCACGTTGGTGTCGGCTCGGCCAACAAGAAGCTGTCCGACACCCTGATGCGCCAGGACGAAACGTTCCTGCGCGAGCTTGTCGACGCCTATGTCAACGGCGACGGCAACGTCACCAGCCGCGGCGGCGGTCTGTGGAAGCGGGTCCACACCACCTCGCGCGTCTGGGCCTTCCAGCTGCAGGCGATCCTCGCGCGGCTGGGGCATTACGCCACAGTCGAACTCCGCCGTCCGGGCGGCCCGGGTGTCATCCCCCAAGGGGCCCCCAGGACGCAACATCGTGCGCAAAGACATCTACCAGGTGCAGTGGACCGAAGGCGGCAAGGGCCCTCGGCAGGCGCGTGACTGCGGCGACTACTTCGCCGTGCCGATCAAGAAGCGTGCCGTGCGTGAGGCCCACGAGCCGGTGTTCAACCTCGACGTTGAGGAGCCGGACAGCTACCTGGCGTACGGGTTCGCGGTGCACAACTGCACCGCGCCGATCTACAAGTCGGACTCGCTGCACTCCGCGGTCGTCGAGATCATCGTCAAGCCGCATGCGCGTGTTCGTTACACGACCATCCAGAACTGGTCGGCCAACGTCTACAACCTGGTGACCAAGCGGGCCCGGGCCGAGGCCGGCGCCACCATGGAGTGGATCGACGGCAACATCGGTTCCAAGGTCACCATGAAGTACCCGGCGGTGTGGATGACCGGCGAGCACGCCAAGGGTGAAGTCTTGTCGGTGGCGTTCGCGGGCGAGGGCCAGCACCAGGACACCGGCGCGAAGATGCTGCACCTGGCGCCCAACACCTCGAGCAACATCGTCTCGAAGTCGGTGGCCCGCAGCGGCGGTCGCACGTCGTATCGCGGCCTCGTGCAGGTGAACAAGGGCGCACACAACTCGAAGTCGAGCGTCAAATGCGATGCGTTGCTGGTCGATACGGTAAGCCGCAGCGACACCTACCCGTACGTCGACATCCGCGAGGACGACGTCACGATGGGCCACGAGGCGACGGTGTCGAAGGTCAGCGAGAACCAGCTCTTCTACTTGATGAGCCGCGGGCTGACCGAGGACGAGGCCATGGCGATGGTGGTGCGCGGCTTCGTCGAGCCGATCGCCAAGGAGCTGCCGATGGAGTACGCGCTGGAGCTCAACCGGCTGATCGAGCTGCAGATGGAAGGCGCGGTCGGCTAGTGACTCAGGCGAGCGAAGCGACGGGAGAGACAGCAGCGCTGACTGAAGCGGTTGGGGGCTCAGCCCTAACTGCTGCCAACAAGGGCGAGATCTTCACCTCGTTCGACGTCGACGCGTTCGAGGTCCCCGGCGGGCGCGATGAGATCTGGCGGTTCACCCCGCTGCGCCGGTTGCGCGGCCTGCACGACGGGTCCGCACCGGCCACGGGTGCCGCGACGATCGAGGTGACCGAGCAGGCCGGCGTGACTGTCGAATCGGTACGCCGGGGCGACGAACGCCTCGGCCACGGCGGCATTCCGGCCGACCGCATTGCCGCGCAGGCATTTTCGTCCTTCAACAACGCGACCGTGGTGTCCGTCGCGCGCAAGGCCGCGCTCGAGCAGCCGATCGACATCACCATCACCGGCCCCGGCGAAGGCGCGACCGCGTACGGGCATGTGCACGTGCGCGCCGAGGAGCTAGCCGAAGCCGTGGTGGTGATCGATCAGCGAGGGAGCGGAACCTACGCCGACAACGTCGAATTCGTGGTTGGCGACGCCGCGCGGCTCACCGTGGTCTCGATCGCTGACTGGAACGACGATGCCGTCCACGTGAGCATGCACCACGCCACTTTGGGCAAGGACGCCGTGTTGCGTCACGTCGCCGTGACACTCGGCGGTGATCTGGTGCGATTCACCGGACGGGTGCGGTTCACGGCGCCCGGCGGCGATGCCGAGTTGCTCGGGCTGTGCTTCGCCGACGACGGCCAGCATTTCGAGTCGCGGCTGTTGATCGACCACGCGCAGCCGCACTGCCGGTCCAACGTGTTGTACAAGGGTGCGCTGCAAGGTGATCCTGGCTCACCGCGTCCGGACGCCCGCACCGTGTGGGTGGGCGATGTGCTGATCCGCGCGAACGCCGAGGGGACCGACACCTTTGAGGTGAACCGCAACCTGGTGCTCACCGACGGTGCTCGCGCCGACTCGGTGCCCAACCTCGAGATCGAGACCGGTGAGATCGTCGGCGCGGGACACGCCAGCGCCACCGGACGATTCGACGAC
The DNA here is from genome assembly GCA_963834955.1 of uncultured Actinomycetota bacterium. Taxonomy (GTDB): domain Bacteria; phylum Actinomycetota; class Actinomycetes; order Mycobacteriales; family Mycobacteriaceae; genus Mycobacterium. The sequence continues at coordinate 55,963 of CAWIDX010000040.1, read as the reverse complement.
GAGCAGGTGTTCTATCTGCGGTCGCGCGGTATTCCCGAGGACCAGGCCCGCTGGCTGATCGTGCGCGGATTCTTCGGCGAGATCATCGCCAAGATCGCCGTGCCTGCGATCCGCGAACGCCTCACCGGTGCCATTGAACATGAGCTCGCGCGCACTCAATCCATTCAACAAGCATTGGCGGATACCAAATGACCACACTGGAACTCAAGGATCTGCACGTCAGCGTCATTCCCAGCGTGGACGAGGAGATTCCAATCCTCAAGGGTGTCGACCTGACCGTGAATTCCGGCGAAACCCATGCGCTGATGGGGCCCAACGGATCCGGCAAGTCGACGCTGTCGTACGCGATCGCCGGTCACCCGAAGTACAAGGTCACGTCGGGCTCGATCACGCTGGACGGCGAGGACGTGCTGGCCATGACTGTCGATGAGCGTGCCCGCGCAGGTCTGTTCCTCGCGATGCAGTACCCGGTCGAGGTGCCCGGTGTGTCGATGTCGAACTTCCTGCGCACAGCCGCGACGGCAATCCGTGGCGAGGCGCCGAAGCTGCGGCACTGGGTGAAGGAGGTCAGGTCCGCGATGGACGACCTCGACATCGACCCGGTGTTCGCCGAACGTAATGTCAACGAAGGGTTTTCGGGCGGCGAGAAGAAGCGCCACGAGATCCTGCAACTCGATCTGCTCAAGCCGAAGATCGCGATTCTGGATGAGACTGACTCCGGCCTCGACGTCGACGCGCTGCGAGTGGTCAGCGACGGGGTCAACCGGTACGCCGAGGAAACGCACGGCGGCATCCTGCTGATCACCCACTACACCCGCATCCTGCGCTACATTCAGCCACAGTTCGTGCACGTGTTCGTCGGCGGTCGCATCATCGAGTCCGGCGGTCCCGAGCTGGCCGAGGAACTCGACGCCAACGGCTACGAGCGGTTCACTCAAGTGGCGACGACTGGATAGGGGGCGTGCGTCGATGACCCTCTCGGTATCCCGGCCGACGCTGGACGTCGACGCCATCCGCGCCGACTTCCCGATCCTCAGCCGGGTGATGCGCAGCGGAAACCGGTTGGCATACCTGGATTCGGGTGCGACGTCGCAGCGCCCACTGCAGGTGCTCGACGCCGAGCGGCAGTTTCTGGTCACGTCGAACGGTGCCGTGCACCGCGGCGCTCATCAGTTGATGGAGGAGTCCACCGACGCCTACGAGCAGGGCCGCGCCGACGTCGCGGCGTTCGTCGGCGCCGACGCGGCCGAGCTGGTGTTCACCAAGAATGCCACCGAGGCGTTGAATCTGGTCGCCTATGTGTTGGGCGACAACCGTTTCGAGCACGCGGTCGGGCCCGGCGACGTGATCGTCACCACCGAGCTTGAGCACCACGCCAATCTGGTGCCGTGGCAGGAGCTGGCCCGGCGGACCGGTGCCACGCTGCGCTGGTACGGCGTCACCGATGATGGCCGCATCGACCTGGACTCGCTCGACCTCGACGAGCGGGTGAAAGTCGTTACCTTCAGCCATCATTCCAATGTCACGGGAGCATTGGCACCGGTGGCAGAGCTTGTCACGCGGGCCAAGGCGGTCGGGGCGCTGACGGTGCTCGATGCGTGCCAGTCGGTGCCGCACCAGCCGGTGGACTTCCACACACTCGAGGTCGACTACGCCGCGTTCTCCGGTCACAAGATGTTGGGCCCCAATGGCATTGGCGTGCTGTATGGCCGCGCCGAGCTACTGAACGCCATGCCACCGTTCATCACCGGCGGCTCGATGATCGAGACTGTCATGATGGAAGCGACGACGTATGCCCCGCCGCCGCAACGGTTCGAGGCCGGCACCCCGATGACGTCGCAGGTCGTCGGCCTGGCCGCGGCGGCGCGCTACCTCACCGCGATCGGCATGGAAGCGGTCGAGGCGCACGAGCGCGAGCTGGTCGCCGCGGCGTTGGAGGGACTCTCGGCCATCGACGAAGTCCGCATCATCGGGCCGACCACGCTCGAGAACCGCGGATCGCCAGTGTCATTCGTGGTCGACGGGATCCATGCGCACGACGTCGGTCAGGTGCTCGACGACGAGGGCATCGCGGTGCGCGTCGGCCACCACTGCGCGTGGCCGCTGCACCGGCGGTTCGGCATCGCCGCAACTGCGCGAGCGTCGTTCGCTGTCTACAACACCCACGACGAGGTCGACCGCCTCATCGCGGGTGTCCGCCGGGCCGTGGACTTCTTCGGTAGGGACTGACGCCGTGCGGCTGGAGCAGATGTACCAAGAGGTGATCCTCGATCACTACAAGCATCCGCACCACCGCGGGCTCCGGGAACCCTTCGCCGCTGAAGTGCTCCACGTGAACCCCACCTGCGGAGACGAGGTCAGGTTGCGGGTGGCGCTGAGCGAGGACGGCCGCAACGTCGCCGACGTCTCCTACGACGGCCTGGGCTGCTCGATCAGCCAGGCCTCGACGTCGGTGCTCACCGATCAGGTGATCGGCCAAAGCGTGGCAGACGCGCTGGACATGGTGGCGGCGTTCACGGACATGATTTCGTCGCGCGGCACCGTGGAGGGCGACGAGGATGTGATCGGTGACGGTATCGCGTTCGCCGGCGTGGCGAAGTACCCGGCGCGAATGAAATGCGCGCTGCTGGGTTGGTTGGCGTTTAAGGACGCCGTGGCGCAGGCAACCCACGAGACAAACTCCAACGGAGGTGGACGATGAGTGAAGCAGTTGTGCCTCAGGACGAATTCCTGGCTGACCTCGAGGAGGCGATGCGTGACGTCGTCGACCCCGAATTGGGCATCAACGTGGTCGACCTCGGGCTGGTGTACGACCTGAACGTCGAGCAGTCAGAGCAGGGCACCGTGGCGCTCATCGACATGACGTTGACCTCGCCGGCCTGTCCGCTGACCGACGTGATCGAGGACCAATCGCGCGCCGCGCTGATCGGTGCCGGACTCGTGAACGACATCAAGATCAACTGGGTGTGGAACCCGCCGTGGGGCCCGGACAAGATCACCGAGGACGGCCGCGAGCAGCTGCGGGCGTTGGGCTTCACGGTCTAGCGGCTCGTCAGACTTCTGATAATCGGGAACTCATGCGGGAGATCACGGCGTCCGAGGCGTCACGAAACTTCTCCGCCGTTCTCGACTCGGTCGAGCGCGGTGAGACGGTTGTCGTGACCCGCGCGGGACGCCGAATTGCTGCAATCAGTCCGGCTCCTGCCGCAACCGGGGCTGCGTTGAATGCAGTGCTCCGGCGCTGGAGAGGGGTGGTCACTGGACTGGCCGAACCGCTGATAGGCGGCCTGCCGGCTGATTCCGAGCGCCACCCCGATCATTGCCCAGGTGTCGCCGGCTTCACGGGCGGCAGCCACCGCAGCACGTAGCTCTGCCTGAGCGTCGTCGAGCCCGCCGCGGCGGCGGCGATTCTGCGCATGTGCCGGGCGTCGCGCGCGTCGGCTGGCGAAACCTCGAGATTGTCCAGCCATTCTTCGACACCAGTATTGGCGTCGCTCGGCGGTGCACTTTGTCCATCTTGGCCTCTCACAGGTAGTCGTAGAACTTCGGACGCAGGACGTCGGCATGAATGATCCGTCGGCTCATCGGTAACACCACGATCTCACAGCAGCCGTCCGGACCGAGCGGACTTCGCCGTCGTATTCCTGCTCGACGGATCGGAGCGCGTTGCGCAGCGCGTCGCATGGCATCGTCGGCAATGCCGTGGTTGCGGGCACTCGCCCGAATCTCTATCTCCTGTAAAGGATCCATTTACGCTCGCATCTTGTCAAGGATTGATTTACAACGGACTCGACCTTCCGTGCACTGCATCTGTAGGAGGAGCGGAAGACGCCATCGGTTCCGTCACGAGATATTGAGGGCGGTTTCCAAGGCCTTCAAGCGCGACTGACGTGACAGGTATGTTGTCCCGTTCACTACCAAAGGAGTATGACTTCAGATGGGGGCCAATCATGAGGTCACTCGGGTCGTTGATCGGATTTCTGTTCATCGTTGGGTTGATCATCAAGTTCATTTGGTGGATTCTCGGCGCCATCGCCCTGGTCCTGTTGTTCTTCGTAATGCGGTCGATCGTTCGATCCGAGCGAGCCGTTCGAGAGGCGAACGCGCGGCGCTGCGCCGAACTCGTCGCCCATGCCGAAGAGCAACATCGCTGGATACTCGAAGGTGACGATCGCGGCATCTACGGTCAATACCCGGTGCCGGACATATACACGAAGACCGGAGATCTGCATCGATGACTGACGACCGACTGAAGAACTACGTGCTGCGGTGTGCCGACGACGACCCCAATCTCAGCGACGACGCCCGGCTCATCGTCTTGGCGGCGCTGGGTGATCCCGACGACTTGGGCCACGTCCTTGGGAACGAAGAGACGTCCCAGGAACTCGTCGACGCGCTGACCACTCCCGACGAATCCGCGGCCGAACCGGTGGGCGCGTACCTGAAGTCGATCAGTGTGCAGGGTTTTCGCGGTATCGGCGCAGGAGCCACGCTCCCGCTTCCGCCCGGCCCTGGCCTGGTCGTCGTCGCCGGCCGGAACGGCTCCGGCAAGTCCACTCTGGCCGAAGCCCTCGAACTGGCGTTGACGGGAAGCAACTCCCGCTGGGAAGACAAGGCGACGGTGTGGTCGAAGAACTGGCGCAACCTGCACGCCGGTGAGCCCGCCCAGATCCGCATTGGCATCACCGAGGAGGGCTCCGGCACAACGACTATCGGCGTCGACTGGCCACCCGGCAGCGACGTCGGCGTCGGCGACAAGAAGATCTGGGTTCAGCGCAGTGGCCAAAAGCGCGAGGACACAAGTGTTCTCGGGTGGGACGCAGCCCTCGAGATGTACCGTCCGCTGCTGAGCTACGACGAGCTGGGCGGCATCCTCGAGGGCCGGCCCAGCGATTTCTACGACGAGCTCTACAAGCTCCTCGGCCTGGAGCAGCTGACCGAGGCGATCGCGCGCCTCGACGCTGAGGTCAAGCAGCTCAAACAACCCGCCGCCGAGTTCAAGAAGACCAAAGACCGCCTCAGGCCGGAGCTGGAAAACCACGACGATCCCCGTGCTGCAATGGCTCTCGCGCAGCTGAAGAGATCCAAGCCCGACCTCGACGCTGTACGCCCGCTGATCACCCAGGGCGCGGCGTCCTCGGTGCCCTTCGCGTGGCAACAGTCGCAGCGCCTGACCGCGCCGACAGCCGAGGAAGCCCACGACAAGTGCGCCGCGCTTCGATCCGCCGCCGACAACGAGCGCGACGAGACGCAACGCTCCGATGCGCTCGCCGCCGACCGCGGCCGACTGCTGGAGATGAGCCTGAGCTTCCATGATCAGCACGGTGACCAACAGTGCCCCGTCTGCGGCCGAGGGACTCTGGACACCAACTGGGCCATCGCCGCCCGCGCCGCACTCGAACAAGACCAAAGCGCCGCACGGGACCTGACCGCGTCCCGCGCGGCGACGCGGCAAGCCCGGTCGGCGCTGATCGGTCTGATCCGAGACGTCCAGCGGCCGCCACTACCCGATGCCGTTCTCACCACGCTGGACGCGGCGCGCGCTGCATACGAACGTTTTTCGGAGTTTCCCGCCGACGACGATCTCGCGTTGGCCGACCACGTCGAAGAAACACTGCCAGACCTCGAATCCGCGTACGCCGCGTTGCGGCAGCAGGCGGAGGATCTGGTGAAGGAGCGCGAGGACGCGTGGAGCCCCGTTGCGCTGGAACTCGCCGACTGGCTGCAGAAGGCCGAGGTCGCCCGCGACGCCGAACCCAAGCTCAAGGTCGCGACCGAAGCACAGAAGTGGTTGCAGGCCAACGCCGGCCAGCTTCGCAACCAGCGCATCGCGCCGCTCGCCGACAAGGCCAAGGAGATCTGGGCGGCGCTGCGTCAGGAAAGCAACGTCGACCTCGGGACGATCCGACTCGAAGGCCAGAAGACCAGCCGCCGCGTCGTTCTCGAAGCCGACGTCGACGGATCGGAGTCCGAGGCCTTTGGCGTCATGAGTCAGGGCGAACTGCAGGCACTCGCGCTCGCAATCTTCATTCCACGCGCGACCTCGTCCGAAAGCCCGTTCCGCTTTTTGGTTCTCGACGATCCGATCCAAGCGATGGACCCGTCGAAGATCGACGGCTTCCTGGAAGTCCTGACATCGCTGGCCGAAGACCGTCAAGTGGTCGTGTTCACCCATGACGATCGGCTTCCGGCGGCAATTCGACGCTCCCGCGCACCCGCCCGCATCATCGAGGTCACCCGCGGACCCAACTCCGCGGTGAGCATGACCGAATCCAGCCGGCCCGCCACCCGCCTCGTTGACGACGCGTTTGCGATCGCCGCCGACGAGGCCGTTCCCGACGAGATCAAGAACGCCGCGATCCCCGTGTTGTGCCGCGAAGCGATCGAGGCCACCTGCTGGGAGGTGTTCGCGTCGAAGGCCCTGAGCGGCGGCCGATCTCGTGCCGAAGTCGAAGACACCTGGGAGAAAGCCGCGAAGACTCGACGACGACTTGCACTCGCCGTGGCACTGGATCCCGACGACGACGCGGCCGTCGAAAAATGGCGGTCCGGTGGGCGTGCCCGTCGCGACACATTGAGGGTAGTCACTACGGGCCTGCATCAGGGTGTGGCGGACTACCGAGGGGCGGTCAACGACGCCAGGCTCGCCGTGGACGACCTCAGCAAGCTCGTGCAATGACCGACCGCGCCGCCCTGCTTGACTTCGCCGACGAGGTGCTCGACGGCAAGATTGCGCTCGGGGTCAGAGGGCCGCGCACCGCCGCGGTGCTAGCGCGCTTGGCGTTCGAGAACTGGTTGAACGCGTTGAGCACGGCCTGGGCGCCTGTCGGCGACAACCGGCCGACCACGAACTCCAAACTCGTGGTCTTGAGCGCATTGCGAGGCGTCGACCTCGGCGAAAGGGCCACACGAGTGTGGCATGGACTGAGCCGGGCCTGTCACCACCATGCCTACGAGCTGCAGCCCTCGGCCGCCGAGGTCAGGCGCCTGGTCGCCGAAGTTCGACAATTGGCTGCCGACGCGACGCTGGACGCTGCACCAGAATTGTGACTCCCTTCACGGTTTAGCCTCCCCGCCGGTAGGATCCCAGACGGAGCGCCGGGAAGTCTGGTCGGCACGAATTTCGTGGACCGATCAGTGAGGTGTTGGTGTGCAAGACAATTCGCCGCGACCTGTCCGGCGAGCGCTGTTCGAACGCGGTTCATGGTCCGAGACATCCCGCATTTCAGACATTCTGCGACAGGAAACGGTTGGCGGTGCGTTGCTGCTCGTTGCGGCCACACTGGCGCTGTGTTGGGCCAACTCGCCGTGGGCTGAGTCGTACGACAAACTGCGCGATATCCACCTCGGCGCGGATGTCCTCGGACTGCACCTGAACCTCAGCCTGCACACTTGGGCCGCCGACGCGCTGCTGGCAATCTTTTTCTTCGTCGTTGGGCTGGAACTGAAACGCGAATTCATGGCCGGCGATCTGCGCGACCCGAGCCGCGCGGTGTTGCCGATCGCGGCGGCCGTCGGCGGAATGATTATTCCCGCAATGATCTTCGTCGCGTTTACTTTTCAGGCCGGCGACGGAGCGACGCGCGGCTGGGCCATCCCGACGGCCACCGACATCGCGTTCGCGGTCGCCGTGCTGGCGGTGATCTCCACGCACCTTCCCGCGGCCCTGCGAACTTTCCTGCTGACGTTGGCGGTGGTTGACGACCTGCTGGCGATCCTGGTGATCGCGATTTTCTACACCGAGGACATCAACCTCGTCGCCCTCGGCCTGGCCGTGATCCCATTTGCGCTGTTCACACTGTGCGTGCAGAAGCGCATTCGCTCACTGCCGCTACTTCTTCCTCTCGCGGTAGCGACATGGGTCTTGATCCACGAGTCGGGAGTGCACGCCACCGTCGCCGGGGTGCTGCTGGGCTGCGCGGTGCCGGTGTTGCGCAGTAAGGATGCGGGCGGCCCGGATGCCGGTCCCGGCCTGGCCGAGCACTTCGAGCACCTCACCAGGCCCGTGTCGGCTGGAATCGCCGTTCCGCTCTTCGCGTTCTTCGCGGCGGGCGTCACGCTCGACGGCTATCAGGGACTGCTCGAAGCGCTGGGCGATCCGATCGCCCTCGGCATCGTCTGGGGTCTGGTCGTGGGCAAGACGCTCGGGGTCTTCGGCACCACTCGCATCCTCGCGGCCGTCAGCCGCGCCAGCCTCGATGCGGCGCTGCGGTGGATCGACGTGTTCGGCATCGCGCTGCTGGCCGGCATCGGATTCACCGTCTCGTTGCTTATCGGCGAACTCGCGTACGGCTTCGGCTCCGAACGCGACGAACATGTGAAGATCGGCGTACTCACGGGATCGCTCCTCGCCGCGGCACTGGCGGCCATTGTGCTCAAACTCCGTAACCGCCATTACCGTGCGGTGTGCATGGAGGAGAGCCGTGACGACGATCTCGACGGCACGCCCGACGTCTACCAGGCCCGCCGCTGAATCGCCGAAACTGCATCCTCGCAGGCGTGTACTCGCACTTTCCCTGCGAATTTGCAGCCTCGACGCGACCAACACCGCCGGGGGAACATCCGCGGAGGTCGCCTCGTTGATGACGGCATGGCTACCCAAAACATCACCGCCGAATCGTTCAACGACACCATCAACGACAACGAGATCGTGCTGGTGGACTTCTGGGCATCCTGGTGCGGTCCCTGCCGACAGTTCGCGCCGACGTTCGAGGCGTCGTCTGACAAGCACCCCGACATCGTGTACGCGAAGGTCGACACCGAGGCCGAGCAGCAGCTGGCGGCCGCGGCACAGGTCCGGTCCATCCCGACGCTGATGGTGTTCAAGAAGGGCAAGCTGGTGTTCAACCAGCCCGGCGCGCTACCACCCGCAGCCCTTGAGGATCTGGTGCAGCAGGTAGCGGCCTTCGACGTCGACTCCGCCATCGCAGCGCAGAACAACGGCGAACGAGCCTGAGGGCGGCACGCGATAGCGTGCAACCCGTGAACAGTCACACCGGCAGTCAGACCAGCTTCGTCCTCGTCGACCGTCCCCGCGCCCACGTCGCGCTTGTCACGCTCAACCGCCCCGAGCGGATGAACTCGATGGCCTTCGACGTGATGGTGCCGTTGAAGAAGGCGATCGAAGAGCTCACGTATGACAACGACATCCGCGTGGTGATTCTCACCGGTGCCGGGCGCGGCTTCTCGTCGGGCGCCGACCACAAGTCCGCGGGCGCGGTGCCGAACACCGAAGGGCTCACCCGGCCGACGTTCGCGTTGCGGTCAATGGGGTTGCTTGACGACGTGATCTTGGGCCTGCGGCGGATGCACCAGCCGGTGATTGCCGCGGTCAACGGTGCTGCCATCGGCGGCGGACTGTGCCTGGCGTTGGCAGCCGACATCCGCGTCGCATCGTCCGACGCCTATTTTCGGGCGGCCGGCATCAACAACGGTCTCACCGCCAGCGAGCTCGGCCTGAGCTACCTGCTGCCGCGGGCCGTTGGTTCATCCAGAGCGTTCGACATCATGCTGACCGGCCGCGACGTCACCGTCGAGGAGGCCGAGCGAATCGGGCTGGTGTCGCGCGTGGTGCCGCCGGACGAGCTGCTAGACGCCTGCTACCAGCTAGCCGAGCGCATCACCGCGTTCTCCCGGCCCGGCGTCGAGCTGACCAAGCGAACGCTGTGGAGCGGCATGGACGCCGCTACCCTGGAAGGACACATGCAGGCAGAAGGACTCGGTCAGCTATTCGTCCGCCTGCTCACCACCAATTTCGAAGAGGCCGTCGCCGCACGCGCCGAGAAACGATCACCGGTCTTCACCGACGACCGATAACAAAGGAGCCGCTCCCTGATCACCGCAACGGACCTGGAGGTCCGCGCCGGCGCACGGACGCTGCTCACCGCACCCGGCTCCGTGTTACGCGTGCAGCCGGGCGATCGCATTGGACTCGTGGGTCGCAACGGGGCGGGAAAGACCACCACGCTCCGCATTCTCGCCGGGGAGGCCGATCCCTATGCCGGCACGATGAAGCGCACCGGCGAAATCGGTTATCTGCCCCAGGATCCCAGGGAGGGGAATCTGGAAGTGGCGGCGCGGGACCGGGTGCTGTCGGCGCGTGGCCTCGACACGCTGCTGGCCGACCTCGAAAAGCAGCAAGTGAAGATGGCCGAGGTCGTCGACGACGTGGAGCGGGACCGCACGGTGCGCCGCTACGGGCAGTTGGAGGAGCGGTTCGCGGCGTTGGGCGGCTATGGTGCGGAAAGCGAAGCGGCCCGGATCTGCGCGAGTCTCGGTCTGCCCGAACGGGTTTTGACGCAGCCCATGCGAACGCTGTCGGGCGGTCAGCGGCGTCGCGTCGAGTTGTCCCGAATCCTGTTCGCGGCGTCAGACACAGGGTCCGGGTCCAGCACGACGCTGCTGCTCGACGAGCCGACGAACCACCTCGACGCCGACTCGCTGGGCTGGCTGCGCGATTTCCTTCAAGCCCACACCGGCGGACTCGTGGTCATCAGCCACAACGTCGACCTGTTGGCCGACGTCGTCAATCGCGTGTGGTTTCTCGACGCCGTCCGCGGCGAAGTCGACATCTACAACATGGGCTGGCGCACGTACCTCGACGCCCGCGCCACCGACGAACGACGGCGTCGGCGCGAGCGCGTCAACGCCGAACGCAAAGCTGCAGCGCTACGCACCCAGGCCGCCAAGCTCGGCGCCAAAGCCACGAAAGCCGTTGCCGCGCAGAATATGTTGCGCCGGGCCGACCGAATGTTGGCGGGGCTCGACGAAGAGCGGGCGGCAGACAAGGTCGCTCGCATCAAGTTTCCGACTCCCGCGCCGTGCGGCCGTACTCCGCTGATCGCGAAGGGCCTCACCAAGACGTACGGGTCGCTGGAGGTGTTCTCCGGGGTCGACCTGGCAATCGACCGAGGGTCGCGGGTCGTGGTTCTCGGACTCAACGGCGCCGGTAAGACCACGCTGCTTCGGCTGCTATCCGGAGTTGAAGCCGCCGACGCCGGTGTGCTCGAACCTGGACATGGCTGCAAGATCGGATATTTCGCCCAAGAGCATGACACGCTCGACACCACCGCGACGGTCTGGCAGAACATCCGGCACGCGGCCCCGGACAGCGGCGAGCAGGACCTGCGCGGGCTGCTCGGCGCATTCATGTTCAGCGGTCCGCAACTCGATCAGCCGGCTGGCACGCTGTCCGGTGGTGAGAAGACCCGTCTTGCGTTGGCCGGGCTGGTGGCCTCGACCGCCAACGTCCTGCTGCTCGACGAGCCCACGAACAACCTCGATCCGGCATCCCGCGACCAGGTGCTCGACGCGTTGCGCAGCTACAGGGGCGCGGTGGTGCTGGTCACCCACGACCCCGGTGCCGCGGAGGCGCTCGACCCGCAGCGGGTGCTGCTGCTACCCGACGGGACCGAGGACTACTGGTCGGACGACTATCGCGATCTTATCGAGCTGGCCTAAACTGGCCCAAGCGATTTCGGCGGTTTTGCCGCACGCACCAGGCCCCTCTTTCTACCCTCTCTATAGCGGGGCACATACCCACCCGGGGAGACGTCATGAGGAAGCCGGACAAGGCTCACGACCAGTTGTTGCACGAGCTGCGCAATGCGTACGAATCCGGGGCCAGTATCAGGTCTCTGGTGGCCACCACCGGCCGCTCGTACGGATCGGTGCATGCGCTGTTGCGCGAATCGGGCACCAGGATGCGCAGCCGCGGCGGGCCCAACCACACTGGCCGCCGGATCGTCTGAGCGGCTGGGCGCTCACCGCCTTCTAACGGAGTCCTCCACCACGTCGAGGACAGCCGACAGCCGGACCGGGTCCTCTCCGGCTGCCAGCCGCGCCACCAGTCCGTCGAGTACCAGATCCAGGTAGCACTGCAACACGTCCGGCGCCACGTCGTCGCGCAGCCGACCCGACTGGCGCTGGCGACGCAGCCGGTCGGACGTTGCCGCCGACAGTTCCGCGGCGCGTTCGGACCATCCTCGATGAAACGCCGGATCGTTGCGCAGCTTGCGTGCGATCTCCAACCGCGTTGCCAGCCAGTCGAACTGGTCGGGTGCGGCCAACAGGTCGCGCATGACCTGGATCAGCCCGTCCCGCGACACCACGTCGGCCATCCGCTCGGCGTCCTCGCGGGCCAACTCGAAGAACAGCGTGTCCTTATCACGGAAGTGGTGGAAGATGGCGCCCCGGGACAACCCGATCGTCTCCTCCAGCCGCCGCACGGTGGCGCCGTCGAAGCCGTACTCCGCGAAGCATCGCCGGGCGCCGTCGAGGATCTGGCGACGACGCGCCGCTAAGTGGTCCTCGCTGACTCGAGGCATCTACGTGTGCGACGGCGCCGGTTTAGGACCGCAGCATGTTGCGCAGCACGAATTGCAGGATGCCGCCGTTGCGGTAGTAGTCCGCCTCGCCGGGTGTGTCGATGCGGACCACCGCGTCGAATTCCACATTGCTATCTGAGCCGTCGCCTCCGTCCTTGGTCGCCTTGACATGCACCGTGTGCGGCGTGTTGCCGTCGTTGAGTTCCTCGATTCCGGTGATGTCGAAGGTCTCGGTGCCGTCCAGGCCCAGCGACTCCGCGTTCTCTCCCTCGGGGAACTGCAGCGGGATCACGCCCATGCCGATCAGGTTGGACCGGTGAATACGCTCGAACGACTCGGTGATGACCGCGCGCACACCGAGAAGCCGGGTGCCCTTGGCGGCCCAGTCCCGCGACGACCCCGAGCCGTACTCCTTTCCGCCGAGCACGACCAGCGGGATGTCTTGCGCCGCGTAGTTTTGCGCTGCGTCGTAGATGAACGCCTGGGGGGCGTCTCCCTCATCGGTGGACTGCGTGAAGTCACGGGTGTAGCCGCCGGAGACATCGTCGAGCAGCAGGTTGCGCAGACGGATGTTCGCGAAGGTGCCGCGGATCATCACCTCGTGGTTGCCGCGCCGTGACCCGTACGAGTTGTAGTCCTTCTTCTGGACTCCGTGCTCATCGAGATACTGCGCGGCCGGCGTGCCGGGTTTGATGCTGCCTGCCGGCGAAATGTGGTCGGTCGTCACCGAATCGCCGAGCAGCGCCAGCACCCGCGCGCCCTGGATATCGCTCACCGGTTCGGGATCTGCGGGCATTCCGTCGAAATACGGTGGCTTGCGCACATAGGTCGATTCCGAGTCCCATTCGAACGTCTTGCCGCTCGGGGTCGGCAGATTGCGCCAACGCTCGTCGCCTTTGAACACGTCGGCGTAGTTCTTGACGAACATCTCCTGGTTGATGGCCGACGCGATGGTGTCGGTAACGTCCTTCTGCTTCGGCCAGATGTCGCGCAGGAACACGTCGTTGCCGTCGGAGTCGGTGCCTAACGCCTCTTGTTCGAAGTCGAAATCCATGGTGCCGGCCAGCGAGTAGGCGATCACCAATGGGGGAGAGGCCAGGTAGTTCATCTTCACGTCGGGGTTGATGCGACCCTCGAAGTTCCGGTTGCCCGACAGCACCGCAGTGACCGACAGGTCGCTGTCGTTGACCGCCTTGCTGACCTCGTCCGGCAGCGGCCCTGAGTTGCCGATGCACGTGGTGCAGCCGTAGCCGACGAGGTAGAAGCCCAGCTTCTCGAGATACGGCCAGAGTCCGGCCTTGTCGTAGTAATCGCTGACGACCTGTGAGCCCGGTGCCATCGACGTCTTCACCCACGGCTTGGAGCTGAGCCCCTTCTCCACGGCGTTCTTGGCCAGCAGCGCCGCGCCGAGCATCACTTCCGGGTTGGAGGTGTTGGTGCACGACGTGATCGCCGCGATCACCACCGCACCGTGGTCGAGCACGAATTCGCCGCGCTCATCGGACCTTACGGTCACCGGGTTGCTGGGCCGACCCTCTGACCCGGCTGCCGCGGATTCCACATCGACTGCGTCGTTCTCAGCGAACGTCAGCATCGCCGGGTCACTGGCCGGGAAGCTCTCTTCCACCGCCTCATCGAGCTTGGTGTGCGGAACAGGATGCTCCGCTGAGTTCTCTACGTAATTGTGAATGTCCTTGCGGAAGGCGGACTTCGCATCCGTCAGCGCGATCCGGTCCTGCGGGCGCTTCGGGCCCGCGATCGACGGAACTACATCGGACAGGTCCAGCTCGAGATACTCCGAGAACTTCGGTTCCTTGTCCGGCTCGTGCCACATGCCCTGCTCTTTGGCATAGGCCTCGACCAGGGCAAGCTGATCATCGTCGCGGCCGGTGAACCTGAGATAGTCGATGGTCACCTCATCGATCGGGAAAATCGCGGCGGTGGAACCGAATTCAGGGCTCATATTGCCCAGCGTGGCGCGGTTCGCCAGCGGCACCTCGGCGACACCTTCGCCGTAGAACTCGACGAACTTCCCGACCACGCCGTGCTTGCGCAACATCTCGGTGACGGTCAGCACCACGTCGGTCGCGGTCACGCCGGGCTGGATCTCACCGGTCAGTTTGAAGCCGACCACCCGGGGGATCAGCATCGACACCGGCTGGCCCAGCATCGCGGCCTCGGCCTCGATGCCACCGACGCCCCAGCCCAGGACGCCCAGCCCGTTGACCATCGTGGTGTGCGAGTCGGTGCCCACGCAGGTGTCCGGGTAGGCCACGCCGTTTCGCTCCATCACGACGCTTGCGAGGTACTCGATGTTGACCTGGTGCACGATGCCGGTGCCGGGCGGCACCACCTTGAAGTCGTCGAATGCGCCCTGCCCCCAACGCAAGAACTGGTACCGCTCGCCGTTGCGCTCGTACTCGATTTCGACGTTGCGCTCGAACGCGTTAGCCGTGCCGAACAGATCGGCAATCACCGAGTGGTCGATCACCAGGTCGGCCGGCGCCAACGGATTGACCTTCTCGGGATCGCCGCCGAGGTCGCCGATGGCCTCGCGCATCGTCGCCAGGTCGACGATGCAGGGCACGCCGGTGAAGTCCTGCATGATGACCCGGGCGGGAGTGTATTGAATTTCGACGCTGGGTTCGGCTTCGGGATCCCAGTCGGCGAGCGCGCGAATGTGATCCTCGGTGATATTCGAGCCGTCCTCGTTGCGCAGCAGGTTTTCCGCGAGGACCTTGAGGCTGTACGGGAGCTTTTCGGTGCCGGGGACTTTGTCGAGACGATAGATCTGATAGCTGTCGTCGCCGACCTTCAATGTGTCGCGGGCTGAAAACGAGTTCACGGATTCGGTGCTGCTCACAATGACTCCCGGTTTAGTTGTCGGTCGGCGACGGGCTGTGTCGCCGACTTTTTCATCCTAGCAGTACGGTTGTCCTGTTTGAAGTGGTCGGGGCGCCGCCATCGATGGGTCGCCGTCCTGGCGTACCGTTCCAGCTACCTACGGGACGCAAGCGCGAAAAGGAGACCTCATTAGTGTCCGGTCCGCACACCCTTCCGTTCCTTCTTCCAGTTCTTCCGACTGAGATACCCCCCGACGTCGACATCAATGCAGTGATCGCCGACGTGCGCGACGACGGCGTCAGCGCTCCGGGAAACGACATCGCGGGCCTGCGTCAGGTCATCGAAGAGGCCAAGCAAGAGGGCATCGACCTCAAGACTCGTCGTCGTCGCCAACAATCCTCCGATCGAGGCGCCACTGCGGGACATCGCCACGGACGTGGGCGCGGCGTATCCGGGTTCGACGGTGCTGGCGATGAGTCCGTCATTTGCCGGAAGTTATAGCCGGAACTACGACCGAGTGACCCTGGAGGCCGGCGAGGACCTGGCCAAGAATGGCAACCCGGTGCAGTCCTCGCAGAACTTCGTCAGCGAATTGACCACGCCGCATTTCCCCTGGACCGCGTGGACAATTGCGCTCGTCATACTGGTCGCCGCCGCGGTGGCTGTGACCCGGCTGCTACAGGTTCGAGCCAAGCGGGCAGCCCCGGCTGACGAGCCGGCCGAGCGCATCTGACCTGCGCTTTCTCCCACCACCGCGCGTCGGGCGGTGACGACAAAGATCACCGTTTGGTCACGCTCTCTTCAATTACAAAAGTGTAGTTTGTGACCTAAGTTTCTTTAGTGACATTTGTGACGTAGGTTGCTCCTGGGATTCTTGTTGTTCGTGTGTCTGATGTGATGCCCGGCACAGCCATAGGAGACGTGAGTCGAATGAGACGCACCTGCCGCGCGGTGAACGGCATTCGCCAGGTGTGCGCGCCCGCGCTCACCATCGCGGTTGCGGTCGCTATGTTGCTGACGACCCCGGGGCTGGCCGGCGCTGATCCCGGACCTGCCGTGCCCACCGACGTCGCCGCGCTGATCGCCGATGTTGCCGACGCAAACCAAAGGCTTCAGGACCTCGGGGCGGCTGTGCAGACCCGCGCCGAAAGCGTCAACAAGGCCATCGTCGACGTGCAAACCGCACGCGACACCGCGGCGACGGCCAAGCTAGACGTGGACGCCTCCCAGCGTGCGGTCGGCGACGCCAACGCCGCAATCGCCGCAGCGCAGAAGCGGTTTGACCGCTACGCCGTCATCGCCTACGTCAACGGCCCGTCGAAGTCCTTCCTGACGGCCAGCGACCCGGACGACCTCATCGCTGCGGCGTCGGCCAACCAGACGCTGGCCATGAGCGCCCGACAGGTGATGACCGACCTGCAGCGCGCGCGGACCGACATGGTCAACAAGGCCTCCGCCGCGCGCGCCGCTCAACTGAAGGCCGATCAGGCTGCCGCGGACGCTCAGCGCAGTCAGGACGCCGCGGTCGCCGCGCTCACCGATGCGCAGAAGGAGTTCGGCACGCAACAGACCGAACTAGACCGGGTGACCGCCCAACGTGACGCTGCACAGGCCCGCTTGACGGCGGCGCAGGCGACGTGGTCGACCTCGAGCGGTCAGACCGCTCCGCCGCCCGGGGGAAGTAACTGGGACCGCAAACCCCAGGCAGCCCCGGGCGCGCCGCCCTTCGGCGATGCCAGCCAATGGGACACCACGCTGCCGATGGTGCCCAGCGCCTTCGTCAGCGGTGACCCGATCGCGATCGTCAACGCGGTGCTGCAGATCTCGGCCACCTCTGCGCAGGTGACCGCGGACCTCGGCCGCAACTTCCTGCTGAAGTTGGGCATCCTCAAGCCCGCCGACACCGGCATCACCAACGGCGTCATCCCGCGCACGCACGGGCAGCGGGCGTCGGAGTACGTGATCGCAGCGGGCCATGAGCCAGCGCGGCGTGCCGTACTCGTGGGGCGGCGGTAACGCGGCGGGTCCCAGCAAGGGAATCGATTCGGGCGCGGGCACTGTCGGCTTCGACTGCTCCGGCCTGGTGCTGTACGCGTTCGCCGGCGTCGGGATCAAGCTGCCGCATTACTCCGGGTCGCAGTACGACATGGGCCGCAAGATCCCGACGGCACAGATGCGCCGCGGCGACGTGCTCTTCTGGGGTCCGGGCGGCAGCCAACACGTGGCCATCTACCTCGGCGGCAACAACATGATCGAGGCCCCCTACACCGGTTCCGTCGTGAAGATCTCGCCGGTGCGGACCAGCGGCATGACGCCGCACGCCGTCCGCTACATCGAGTACTGACCAAGTGGTGATCTGCGTTTGCGCTTAAGGACCCTGCTGCGGATCGCCCGCCTGACCGTCGTCCCGGCGCTGATCGCGCTCGCGGCGCCGGCCGTCGTCTCGCCGCTGGCCGCCCTGACACCGGCGGCGGCGGCCCAACCCGGCGGCGGACAGTGGGATCCGACGTTGCCCCAGATAATCAGTGCCGGTGCGCAGGGTGACCCGGTCGCGATCGCCAACGCGTCGCTGCAGGCCAGCACGCTGGCGGCACAGACCACCCTCGATCTCGGCCGCAAGTTCCTCGGCAGCCTGGGGATCTTCGGCGATCCGGCTCCCGGTGCAGCGCCGGGACGGGTATATGGCAAGGAGGCGGTCGAGTACGTGATCCAGCGCGCCGGCGCCCAAATGGGGGTGCCCTACTCGTGGGGCGGTGGCAGCCTGACCGGGCCCAGTGAGGGGTTTGGCTCGGGCGCGGGCACCGTCGGGTTCGACTGCTCGGGCCTCACTCGTTACGCGTTCGCCGGTGTGGGCGTGCAAATTCCCCGGTTCTCCGGCGATCAGTACAACGCCGGGCGCAAGGTGCCGCCGTCTCAGGCCAAACGCGGCGATCTGCTGTTCTGGGGGCCGGGCGGCGGCCAGCACGTGGCCATCTATCTCGGTGGTGGGCGGATGCTCGAGGCATCGGGTAGCGCCGGGAAAGTGACGGTCAGCCCGGTGCGCACGTCCGGGATGACGCCGTACGTGACCCGCATCATCGAGTACTGACTGGCGGTGGCGAAGCGGCTCGGGGGCGACTCCCCGGCGGGCTGGAGCGAAGCGACCCGGGGATGACGCTCCGGCGGGCTGGAGGGGGCACCTCCCGCTTGCGGGGGACGAAGCGACCCGGGGATGACGTTAAGCGGGCGCTACGTCGACGGATCTGGAGACGCCTGGAATAGTTGACGGCGGACACAGTGCTAACGACATCCGATCGACAGTCCGATCGACAGCTTGGAAGGATCCTTCATGACGTCACCAGGTGGGCCGCCGCAGGGCCCCGGAAGTTTTTCGGGACCAGGCGGGGCACCCGGATATACGGGTACACCGGCCACCCAGGTCGCGCCGTCGAGCGGCAGCGGTGGGCTTGCCGGGGACGTGCACACCCTGGAGCGCGCGATCTACGAGGTCAAGCGCATCATCGTGGGGCAGGACCAGCTGGTCGAGCGCATTCTGGTGGGTCTGCTCGCCAAGGGCCACGTGCTGCTCGAAGGCGTTCCGGGTGTTGCCAAGACACTGGCCGTGGAGACCTTCGCCCGGGTCGTTGGTGGCACGTTCGCCCGCATCCAGTTCACGCCCGACCTGGTGCCGACCGACATCATCGGCACTCGCATCTACCGGCAGGGCAGGGAGGAGTTCGACATCGAACTCGGTCCCGTCGTCGTCAACTTCCTGCTCGCCGACGAGATCAACCGCGCACCCGCCAAGGTGCAGTCGGCGCTGCTGGAGGTCATGGCCGAGCGCAAGATCTCCATCGGCGGCAAGACCTTCCCACTGCCGAAGCCATTCCTGGTGATGGCCACCCAGAACCCGATCGAGCAGGAGGGTGTCTATGCCCTTCCCGAGGCGCAGCGCGACCGCTTCCTGTTCAAGATCAACGTCGGCTACCCCTCGCCGGAGGAGGAGCGCGAGATCGTCTACCGGATGGGCGTGACACCGCCCGAGCCCAAGCAGATCCTGGCTCCCGGCGACCTGCTGCGGCTGCAGGACGCAGCCAGCAACAACTTTGTGCACCACGCGCTGGTCGACTACGTGGTGCGGGTCGTCACCGCTACCCGCCGGCCGGACCAGTTCGGCATGCACGACGTCAAGACGTGGGTGGCCTTCGGTGCATCGCCGCGCGCATCGCTGGGCATCATCGCCGGCGCGCGGGCGCTGGCTCTGGTGCGCGGACGGGACTACGTCGTCCCGCAAGACGTCATCGAGATCATCCCCGACGTGCTGCGGCACCGCCTGGTGCTGACGTACGACGCGCTGGCCGACGACATCTCCGCAGAGACCGTCATCAACCGGATCATGCAGACGGTGGCGCTGCCGCAGGTCAATGCCGTTCCGCAACAGGGACATTCGGTTCCGCCGGTGATGCCACACGCGGCGGCCGCGGCGAGCGGCCGGTGACCCAACCGACAACGGCCGCCGGTCATCCGCCGTCGATGA
This sequence comes from uncultured Actinomycetota bacterium, assembly GCA_963834955.1. Taxonomy (GTDB): domain Bacteria; phylum Actinomycetota; class Actinomycetes; order Mycobacteriales; family Mycobacteriaceae; genus Mycobacterium. Next base: position 36,277 of record CAWIDX010000040.1, on the reverse strand, counting down.
AGCGCGGCGAGATCGGCGACCCAAAGCTGTCGGCCGCGCTGCGCACTCTCGAACTGACGATCAAGCGCAAGCTCGACGGGGTGCTGCACGGCGACCACCTGGGCCTGCTGCCCGGACCAGGCTCGGAGCCGGGCGAGGCCCGCATCTACCAACCCGGCGACGACGTCCGCCGGATGGACTGGTCGGTGACCGCGCGGACCACCCACCCGCATGTTCGCCAGATGATCGCCGACCGCGAACTGGAGACATGGCTTGTCGTCGACATGTCAGCCAGCCTCGACTTCGGCACCACGGGCTGCGAAAAGCGCGATCTCGCGGTGGCGGCGGCGGCCGCTATCACCTATCTCAACAGCGGGGGAGGCAACCGCCTCGGTGCGCTGGTGGCCAACGGGGAGACGATCGTGCGGGTGCCGGCCCGCTCGGGCCGAGCCCACGAGCAGACGCTGTTGCGCGCGATCGCGACGACCCCGAAGGCCAAGGTCGGGGTGCGTGGCGACCTGGCGGTCGCCATCGACGCGCTGCGGCGACCGGAGCGCCGGCGCGGGATGGCGGTGGTGATCAGCGACTTCCTCGGCCCGATCAACTGGATGCGCCCGTTGCGCGCGATCGCGGCCCGACACGAGGTGCTCGGTATTGAGGTGCTCGACCCGCGCGACGTGGAATTGCCCGATGTCGGGGACGTTATCCTGCAGGACACCGAGTCGGGCGTGACGCGCGAATTCACCATCGATGCGCAGCTGCGGGAGGACTTCGAGAAGGCCGCGGCAGCCCATCGGGCCGAGGTCGCCCGCACCATTCGCCGCTGCGGCGCACCACTGATGTCGCTTCGCACAGATCGCGACTGGATCGCCGACATCGTGCGGTTCGTCGCATCCCGGCGGCGCGGCGCACTGGCGGGTCGGTAGTCGGCGCCGACACTGACTTGCAATGACACCTCTGAAATGACACCGGTGAAATGACACTTGCGAATGACACGCGTGAATTGACAGGTGGTCGTTGCATGACCATTCCGCTGCTCGGGCCGATGACGCTCACCGGGTTTCAACACGTGTGGTGGTTCCTGTTTCTCGTCCTCGTCATCGTCCTGATCGCTCTCTATGTCATCGCCCAGCTGGCTCGCCAGCGCCGGATCCTGCGGTTCGCCAACATGGAGCTGCTGGAAAGCGTTGCGCCGCAACGGCCGAACCGCTGGCGGCACGTGCCGGCGATTCTGCTGGTGGTGTCATCTGGTTCTCTTGACGACCGCGATGGCCGGGCCCACACACGATGTGCGGATCCCCCGCAACCGCGCGGTGGTGATGCTGGTGATCGACGTGTCGCAGTCGATGCGGGCCACCGACGTGCCGCCGAATCGACTCGCCGCCGCGCAAGAGGCGTCCAAGCAGTTCGCCGACGAGCTGACGCCGGGCATCAACCTGGGCCTGATCTCCTATGCCGGAACCGCCACCGTTCTGGTTTCGCCGACCACCAATCGCGAGTCCACCAAGCGGGCGATCGACAAGCTGCAATTGGCCGACCGCACCGCGACGGGCGAGGGGATCTTCACCGCGCTGCAGGCCATCGCCACTGTCGGTGCGGTGATCGGCGGCGGCGACGAACCCCCACCCGCGCGGATCGTGCTGTTCTCCGACGGCAAGGAGACAGTGCCGTCCAACCCGGACAACCCAAAGGGCGCCTACACCGCCGCGCGCACCGCCAAGGACCAAGGAGTGCCGATCTCCACGATCTCGTTCGGCACCCCCTACGGCTATGTGGAGATCAACGACCAGCGCCAACCGGTCCCCGTCGACACCGAAATGCTCGATCGGATCGCCTCGCTGTCCGGCGGCGAGTCCTACAGCGCGAGCAGCCTGTCCGAGCTGAAGAACGTCTACTCGACTTTGCAGCAGCAAATCGGCTACGAGACCATCCGCGGTGACGCCAGCGTGGGTTGGCTGCGACTCGGATCACTTGTGCTGGCTTGCGCTGCGCTGGCGGCGGTGTTCATCAACCGCCGATTGCCCAACTAGTGGGCATATCGTTAGTTCGTCGGCGTATCGGTGATGGCTTCGATCAATGCGGTGGGATCGCCGAGGTAGAGGCCGCAGGCGCAGTCGAGGGCTTCTTCGGGGCTGCCGGCGGTGTGGCCGGTGGGCAGGAACGAGTTTTGGTAGTCGTTGTGGCTGGCGCGGTAGATGGCGAATCCCCAGATGCTCGCCGAGCCGCTGTAGCGCAGGCGACACAGCGGCATGATTTCACCGTCGGGCAGGTGCGCGTCGACGTAGGCGAATGCGCCGCGAAAGCGGATGCTGACCCTGTTCAGCGCGGGCCAGCGCTGGCGGGCGTGATCGGATAGCCGTTGACCGAGGCTTGTTTTGGTGGAGGTGGGAGGCGTGGGCATCAGCTCATCTTCTCAGCCGCTGGCCCGGCTCTCTGGCCGTGTCAGGCCGGTTCATGCCGCCGTCTGCCCGCTGGCGCCGGAGCGGTGAATCTCGATGCGCCGCATCAGATCGTTGAGGTCGGCGCGGGTGAAGCGCCAGTCGAACGGCGCCGCGGTGGCGTTGTAGCGTGGCTCGAACTCGATCAGCCGCTGCGCCAACGCATCCAGATCGTCGAAGTCGGCCGGCTTGACCACCTTGCGTCGGATCACCGAGAACACGATCTCGATCTGATTGAGCCACGACGCGTGCACCGGCATTGATGCAGCGGACCAGATCACCGGGCTTGGCGGGCATCACAACGCGGGGCCAGCAGTTGCTGAAGTTCGGAGCCGAGTTCGGCTTGTCCCTTGTGGCTGAGAGACGACTAGGCATGCTCACACCCCCGCCACGAGACCAACCCGTTCGTCGGCCAGTGATGGCCATTCCTGCCCCTCAGATCGAGCGTTCGGGCGACGAAAGGGCCCTTCCCCCTCTGGGGTTTTTACCCAACCCCACCCGAACGCGTTTACGGCGATTGGTGCCCGAAACGGTGGAGAATCCGCTACCCGAGCCGATGGCGCGAAACGTACGGTCCTCCGTACCATGACTATGTTTGGGGAGGAGGCCCATGCTGCACACCAGCGAAGCCCATTGGTTCTTCAAGGGCGAACTGCCCAACCGGGTCGTGGCCTGGTTCGGCTCGGACCTTCCCCAGGCGCCCGAGGCGCGGAACGACTGTTATCTCGTGTTCCCGGGCTGCGACTCGGTCGGCGTCAAGCTCCGTGACACCCACGATCCCAGCCGGAGCGCCTTCGAGGTCAAGGCTAGGCTGCGTGGTCCCACAGTGACCCGGTTGGGCCCGCGGGTCATGGCTCGGGTCGACGACTGGGTGAAGTGGAGCGCGCCGCTGGATCGTTACCCGAAGTGGGCCGACAGCATCGTCTCATCGGAACCGACATGGATCACGATCGACAAGCAGCGCCGCCGACGCCTGTTCTCGGTCCACCGACGGGGGCCGACCGAGGTGGCCCCGGATGATCAGCCCGACGAAGGATGCACCTTCGAGCTTGTAACCCTCTGGCTGCTGGGCACGAGCCCTGGTGGACGGTCGGCCTGGAGTCGTTCGGTTCGGCCGAGTCGGTGTGGACACAACCTCCTGCGTGTCGGCCGGTTTGTGTTCACCGAATCGACGCCCCAGGAGCTCGAGATCGTGCAGTCGCTGTCGTATGCGACGTGGGCGGCGGCGCTGGTGCCCGGCTGACCCAATAACGGCCCGTCGTTGTGCCGATGCATGGCCGAAGCGTCTAATCGTCGATTTTGCGTGGTTGACTGTTGTCGTCGCGTTCCCAGCGGTAACCGCGTGATCGCTTAACCGTTCCTGCTTCTACACCATCGTCTCACCTAATGCCGGCTTATGACGGCGACCAGTCGGGCAGCCCCAGCCAGAACGTGGCGGGTGACGTGCCCAGCGGGATCCGCGGGAATCGAGCGGAAGCTGGCCGGCTACCGAACCTGCCGGATGGCGCCCTGCCGACCAGCCACTGAGCCCCGGCACTGACTATTTCCCGTTCCTGACTGCGGCGTGCCGATCGGCGGTATGACCACCGGCGCCATCTGTGTGACTATCAGCTACCACGTCCATATGAGGACACCGTGGAATGAGATCCAACCGAGAACGCCGACAGCGGCCCCGCGCCCACACCCCCGCGGTGAGCGCACCCGCGCCCAGCCACCTCGACCACCGACCGACCATCACGCGCCGCCCTCCGACGACAATCCCGCGACTCTATCGGGATGTGCCCGGTCTCGCCGGCCGATGTTCATGGCTACGTCGATCGCCCCACCCTCATGTAGAAACCAAGCAACAGAGCACCGCAACCGGCAACCTGCCCGACCCGCTGCTCAGGCATCCTCTGTGAGGCCAAGGTGGCCGTAGAGACCGGGGCGTTCGGCGCGCGCGTCGGGCAGGAACGCGAAGATGATCCAGTCGTGGATTTGACCGTTGCGAAGTTCGAAAGTGAAGTCGGCGCCCGGCGTGGCCGCGGCCAGCTGTTGCAGGACAAGCACATCGGGGGCGCGCAGGTCCAGCGAACCGGCGTATACCGTGGTCGGGGGAAGCCCTTCCAGCGATCCGTACAGCGGGCTGACCACCGGATCTTTGATGTCGAGGTTCCCGGCCCAGCGCCGCCCGTTCCTTCGCGACGCGTCGGGATCAAGCAGCGGGTCGTCGACCAGTGCGACATTTGGGTTGGTCAGGCTGGCGTCGAGCACCGGAGCGATGAGGACCACCCGGCCGGGTAGCGATTTTGCGGGGTCACAATCGGGGTCCGTGTTGCATCGACGCACCAATTCCTGGGTGGCGGCCAGCGCAATCGCACCACCGGCGGAGTCGCCGACAACACTGACGTGCTGGGCGCCTCCGTGCTCGGGATCGGCGACCTGGGCCGCGATGAAGTCCGCCATGGTGGGCACGACCGTGGCGGCCGATGCCCCGGTTCCGTCCTCGTTGGCCAACGGATAAAGCGGCACGATCACCGTGGTGCCGGTATCGCGTGCCATGTCGGCGTAGGTCCACCAGTGAAGGATGCTGGCCTGCGAGATGAACGAGCCGCCGTGGATAGCCACCACAACCTGTCCCGACGGCTCGGCCGGTGTCAGTGTCCAGACCTTCCACCCGGCATACTCTTCGCTTTTCACATCGCTTCCGCAGGTCAAGAAAAACGGGGGTATGCCGTCGGTGATGAAAGGGATCGTCGCGCTCAACCCGTTCAGTTCGATTCCAGCCAGTCGCAGGACCGGGTTGATCAACCGCAGCCCGGCCACAAAACCCCGGCTGACCAGCGATGGATCACCGGTGAATGTCGCGCCGCTGACGGCGGCGTCGAGCGCCGGGTTTGCCGCGAGGGCCGACATGCCCGTCGGCCCCGCGCCGTCCCCGATCGCGAGCCCGGTGGTGACAGGACCCATGCCGCCAGGCTCGTCGTTCGGCCTTTTCGCGGCGGTGAAATACTGCCGACCTGGTTGCCGGCTCGAGCCAAGCGCGCCGTCCTTGGTGTCCGTGCCGCCAGGCTTTTTCTTGGGGCTTTTTCGCCCCGGTGGAAGGCTGCCGGCCGGAAGCGTTGGTCCCGTCATCGCCGTGCGCAGCGGAACCGCTGGAACCGGGATCGGCAACGGCAACCGCGCCCCCCACCACCTATCAGCAGGCCCGCTGCGGGCATGCAAACACCTGCAGGCAAGCGCACATGCAACGGAACCACGATCTGCTCCCCCCAGCCACGGACCGCGGGCCAGCAGTCCAAAGTGTGCAACATTGTCGCATAGTCCGACCACCGGGTCGCTCGCGGTATCGCCCCACAATCACCCGACCACACTCTGCGCCGACGACCGGTCGCCTCCGGCGATGTCGTGCGGCGCCGGCTCTACCGCGCCGGCGACCGCCAACTCAATCTCTGACTACATGTCATGGCACTCACGGATGTGGTCATCTGGTCGCTTGTTCGTGGCGGGCGCGATGGTCGGCGCGACCCGCCGGCCTTCCCTATAACGTGCGGATGGCGCAGTTGCGTACCGGGATTCGACTGCCATAATGTCCGGTGTCAAGCCGGGGCAAAGGATCGGGGGAGGACCGGCCATGAAATTCGGAGCGTATCTGCCCAACTGCATGCACATCGCGGCGATCACCCAGCCCTGGGAGTACGACCTCACCGGCCGCGACATCGCCCGCGTCGCGCAGGTCGCCGAGGAGCTCGGCTATTGGGCGGTGCTCGTGCCGGAGCATTTCCTGATTCCGAGGACACACCTCGAACTGTCCGGCGACCACTATTTCCACGGCGCCACCGCGCAGGGCTTCGTCGCCGGGGCCACGTCGCGGATCACCATCGGCTCGTCGGTGACGCTCCTGCCGCTGCACCACCCGGTGATCGCCGCCAAGGCGATCGCCACCCTGGACTGGCTCAGCGGGGGCCGCGCGCTGACCACCGTCGGCGTCGGCTGGCTCAAGGAGGAGTACGACGCCCTCGGCGTGCCGTTCGCCAAGCGCGGCCGGATGGCCGACGAATACCTGGCCGCGATGCTCGAACTGTGGCACAGCGACTCGCCGTCGTTCGACGGCGAGTTCGTCTCGTTTCACGATGTAGCGTTCGGGCCCAAGCCCATTCACAAGCCGCACCCGCCGATCTGGATCGGCGGTGACGCCGACGCGGTACTGCGCCGGGCGGCGCGGTTCGCCGACGGCTGGTCGCCGTGGCTGACGCCGCCCGACCAGCTGCCGGCCCGGATGGACTTCCTGCGGTCACAGCCGGGATTCGACGACCGGCCGTTCTCGCTCGCCTACAGCACGATGGCGCTCAGCATCGGCGCAGAACACGCGGTGACCAACGATCCCAACGCGCAGTTCGGCCAGAGCGCACAGCAAGTCATCGACACCTGCGGCACGCTGGCCGGGCTCGGCGTGACCGTTCACCTCGGTGACCCCGCCACCGCTGACCGACCTCGATGCCTACCTCGACCACCTGCGATGGGTCGCGGAGGAAGTCATTCCCAACGTCGACTAGTGCCGTGCACTGCTCCCAGCGGCCCATGCAACCGGGGGATTCGCTGGTTTTACTAAACCGAGCGGGTTTGAACGGTGTCCAGCTTTGATTACGACGTGGTCGTCATCCGGTCGGGGTTCGGTGGCAACGTGTCCGCGCTGCGGCTGACCGAGAAGGGCTACCGGGTCGGGGTGCTCGAAGCGGGACGACGTTGGGGGCCGGGCGAGTTCCCCGAGTCCAACTGGAACGCGCTGGTGTCTGACGGTGTGCGGTGACTGAGACATCGCCACAACTCCAATCGCTCTATCTGCTATCATACAGTCAGCTGCTGTTCTGTAAGCAGCAATACCTACTGTTCCTCTAAGCAGCCCTCTATATATTCTCTCTATACACACCACTCAGCGCGGCTTACATCGGTGCCTCCAATGGGGATCGTCCGGAGTTCTACGCGATCTTCGAGGCGGCGTGGACGCTGTTTGGAATCACCGACCGTCGCATGATCGATTCGTCGTTCGTCCCAGACGACTTCGCCTTCCTGGAGCGTGCCCAGTTGATCGTCCTCGCGGGCGGTGATGTGCGTCTCGGCTGGGACACGTTCGAGAAAACCGGCATGAAGGATGTGATCCTGGCGGTACGCCCAAGGGGCGGTTCTGGTGGGCATTTCAGCCGGCGCGGTCCAGCTCGGACGCTATGGAATCGTCGAGACACCGGTATCCTCCGCGACCGAGCTGCTCGATGTGTTCAAGCTCGTCCCCGTGGTCATCGACGCGCACGACGAGCGAGCCGAGTCGGCGCGCTGTCGCGCACTATTACTTGCTGGAGGGAACGCCACGGGGCTCGGAATTCCCGCCGGTGGCGGAGTCATCGTGCACGCGGATACCACCATCGAGCCGCTGCGGCGTCCCGCGCACGAATTCCGTTTCGAGGGCACTCGCGTCACGCACTCACTGTTGTGCGCCGCAGAGGGCGACTGACTGGTTCGGCCGTACCTGTAAGACCCCTGAACAGGCATTTTATTGTGGGGTGGGCGGGACTCGAACTCGCGACCAACGGATTATGAGTCCGTAGGTCTACGCCTGTAGCAAACCCGATTGGTCAGTCAACGATCCAATTTCGGCGGTAATCCCCTAGTCTTTGAACGCCTCTGGTTCCAAAAGCGCTCGTTTCTCGCAAACTACAGCAACGCCCTAGTACAAGACCTTTCACAGTTACGATGCTTGGCCTGCCGAGGTGACGGTGTAGGAGACGTTTACCGTTCCTACGCTCACCGTTGGTCGGCTGATGGGCGCTCGACCATGGCGATTTCGGAACTCTGTTCCCGATTCGCCACCCAGCGGCTGATTGTCGACTCAGTCGTCGGGGTAGACCACGATCCTCCCCGTCGGCGGTCGAGCCTTTCGATCCGCCTATTCTTCTATTTCTTACTTTTCTACTTCGGCCGGCTCACCACGGCGGATCTTCTCGAGCCGTCGCGGCGGTCGAGGTACGGGCCGACAGCGTCGAGGCGGGCGAAGTGCTCCTCTCTTTTTTTTCCCGCTGCGCCACAAAGCCCCTACAGGCTGCAGGCTGGCGTCATCGATGCGAGCCGTCAAAGACCATCATCTCATCCGAGAACAACATCTAGCTGTATCGGGAATCACCCTCTTAGAGAAGGTGTTACACAAGCTGGAGAGCACAATGACCAAGAATCTCACCAGCTTCGCCGGAGCCTGTCAGGAAGCCGTGGTCGCGGTACTCGACGCCATCGCCACCGTTGGGGAGGAGCGCCGGGGACACCTCCAGGACGCCAAGCTGGCAGTCGACAGGGCCTTACACGATGCCCATAGCGGTGAGGAATGGTATCTGGCCGACCACCTACGCCGGGGGATCAAGGATGTGGAGGCCCACACGCAGGACGCTGCCTAGGAATGCCCTGAATAGATCCGCATGGCGCTCAGCCTGCTGACCGTGGTTGTTGGCGATGATTTCGATGTGCAGGGTCGATCGGATACTCAACGCGAGCCGCGGGATGCGGAGTCGGTGGCGGGTCATCTTCTGAACGCGGACAGCGTTTTTGCGATCTTGGGGGCGCATCGGGCGGAGTTATTCCCCGTTGAGATGCTCGCCGTTTTGTTCCCCACCGGCCGGGGCCGGCCTGGCGTGCCGGGCCGATGTGATGGCCAGTTCATCACGCTGCAAGCCCTGCAGGGCCTGTCCGATAGCGAAACCCGTGGATGCGGTCACGTTCGATCTGCGGTGGACCAACCACGAAGCAGCAGTCGGGCCGCAGCTGCTAGCCGGCGAGTTTAAGCCGGACGGTGCTGGCCGACTCTGCGTAGCGCACCGGGGAATTCCGCGCCCGACTGGCCGAGCACGGCCATAGGTGCACCAGGGTCGCGGTCGGCCACGCCTCACTCATCCGGGAGATCGAGGCCCTCCCGGCGTGACTCGATCCGTTGTCCACTCCACCGCGACAGCGGCACCTCGCGTTCGCTCGGCGGCGCACACGCCATTGCCTTGACCTCCGCGACCACCTCCGCGGCGAACACCCGCGGCCGACCCGACCGCTTCCGATCCGCCAACCCGTCGATCCCCTTCTCGCAGAAGCGTTTCCGCCATCGGCTCACAACATCGACGTGTACGTCCAATCGCTCGGCGATCACCGTGTTCGCCACACCATCGGCAGCCAACAACACGATCTTGGCCCGCACCACCTGCGCGTGCGCAAGCGTGTACGCGCGGGCATGTTCCTCCAACACCCTCCGATCGGCATTGCAGAGCACATCACAAACGCCGAGCAACGAGACACCCAACCTCCGACGACACAGACCACCACGGAGGCTCGGCGCTTCCCCTCGCCGAGACAGACCTAACTTACACCGATGTAATTCCAGGCAGGACCACTAGCCAGACCTGCGTCGCAATGCCGATTCGGTCGGCACGCATGCCACGGGTTAAGTTGGCGGGCATGACTGATATCGGAGCCGCCCAGCCGGCGACATCGAACACAGCCGTAGCAGATTCCGCCACCGCGTCCAGCCCCACGACCGTCGATGCCCGCCCTGCGTTCGTATCGCGGTCGGTGCTGGTCACCGGGGGTAACCGGGGCATCGGCCTGGCGGTGGCGCGGCGCCTGGCTGCCGATGGTCACAAGGTCGCGGTCACCCACCGCGGGTCCGGCGTGCCGGACGAGTTCTTCGGAGTGCAGTGCGATGTCACCGACAGCGCCGCTGTTGATGCGGCCTTCACGCAGGTCGAGCAGCACCAGGGTCCGGTCGAGGTTCTCGTCGCCAATGCCGGTATCACGTCAGACATGCTGATCATGCGGATGACCGAGGACCAGTTCAGCCAGGTCATCAACGCGAACTTGACCGGGGTGTTCCGGGTTGCCAAGCGCGCGTCGCGCAACATGATCAAGCAGCGCTTCGGGCGCTACATCTTCATGGGCTCGGTGGTGGGGTTGACCGGACTGCCGGGCCAGGCCAACTATTCCGCGTCGAAGGCCGGTCTGGTGGGAATGGCCCGCTCGCTCACGCGTGAGCTCGGCTCCCGGTCGATCACCGCGAACGTCGTCGCGCCTGGTTTCATCGACACCGATATGACTCGGGCCTTGACCGAAAAGCAGCAGGAGATGGCGCTTCAGGCCATCCCGCTGCAGCGGATGGGTACCGCGGATGAGGTTGCCGGCGTGGTCAGCTTCTTGGCTTCGGAGGACGCCGGATACATCTCGGGTGCGGTGATCCCGGTCGACGGTGGCGTCGGAATGGGCCACTGAGCGCCGCAACAGTTACGACGCAAAGGACGGACATGGCAGGACTGCTCGAAGGTAAACGGATCCTGGTCACCGGGATCATCACCGACAGCTCGATCGCGTTCCACATTGCGCGCGTGGCGCAAGAAGCCGGCGCCGAGTTGGTGCTGACGGGGTATGACCGGATGCGGCTGATCCAACGCATCGTGGAGCGGTTGCCGCAGCCGGCACCGCTACTCGAGCTCGACGTGCAGAACGACAAGCACCTCGCCACTCTCGCCGAACGGGTGACCGAGGTGATCGGCGCGGACAACAAGCTCGACGGAGTGGTGCACTCGATCGGCTTCATGCCGCGCAGCGGGATGGGTGAATTCCCTTTTCTGGATGCACCTTTCGATGACGTCGCGAAGGGCATCCACATCTCGGCGTTCTCATACGCGTCGCTGGCCAAGGCGCTGCTGCCGATCATGAACCGCGGCGGCGCCTTCGTCGGCATGGACTTCGATCCAACCCGAGCAATCCCGTTCTACAACTGGATGACGGTGGCCAAGCGCGCGTTGGAGTCGGTGAACCAGTTTGTCGCCCGGGAAGCCGGTCAGCATGGCGTACGGTCGAATCTTGTTGCGGCCGGGCCGATCCGGACGCTGGCCATGAGCGCCATCATCGGTGCCGGCATCGCCGGCATCAGCGACCAGATGCAGTTGCTCGAGCAGGGCTGGGACCAGCGCGCCCCGATCGGCTGGGACATGAAGGACGCGACGCCGGTGGCCAAGACGGTGTGCGCGCTGATGTCCGACTGGCTACCCGCCACCACCGGGTCGATCATCTACGCCGACGGCGGTGCCCACTCACAGCTGCTGTGACCGATGCAACTTGATGCCATCCTGCTGCTGTCCTTCGGCGGGCCAGAGGGACCGGATCAGGTGCGGCCGTTCCTGGAGAACGTCACGCGCGGGCGCGGTGTGCCCCCGGAACGGCTCGACGGCGTTGCCCAGCACTATCTGCATTTCGGTGGCGTATCACCGATTAACGGCATCAACCGCGCGCTGATCGAGCAGATCCGCGCCGAACTGGCCGACCGCGGCACCAACCTGCCGGTGTACTTCGGCAACCGCAACTGGGAGCCGTACATCGAGGACACCGTCAAGGCGATGCGCGACGACGGGATACGCCGGGCGGCGGTGTTCACCACCTCGGCGTGGGGTGGATATTCAAGTTGCACACAGTATCTCGAGGACATCCGCCGCGCGCGAAACGCTGCCGGTCCGGACGCACCAGAGCTGGTGAAACTACGTCACTACTTCGACCACCCACTGCTCGTGGAGGTGTTCTCGGAGGGGATCGGCGCAGCGGCGGCGACGCTGCCCGAGTCGGTTCGTGGTTACGCGCGGCTGGTGTTCACCGCGCACTCGATTCCGCTGCAGGCCGCTTCCCGTTGTGGGCCAGATCTTTACCGCCGCCAGGTCGGTCATGCCGCGTCTTTGGTGGCCGCGGCCGCCGGATTCGCCGACTACGATCAGGTGTGGCAGTCGCGGTCCGGGCCGCCACAGGTGCCGTGGCTGGAACCCGATGTCGCCGACCACCTGATCGCACTCGCCGAGCACCACACCCGTGCAGTGATCGTGTGTCCGATCGGCTTCGTGGCCGACCACATCGAGGTGGTGTGGGATCTCGACGTCGAATTGCGGCAGCAGGCCGAGGAATTGGGTGTCGCGTTCGCGCGCGCCGCCACCGCCAATGCGGATCGGCGGTTCGCCCGGCTAGCCGTCGACCTCGTCGATGAGCTCCGATACGGGCGCGAGCCCGCGAGAGTGCTGTCACCGCGACCGGTTCCGGGTTACGGGTGCAGCGTCAACGGTGCACCGTGTAGCGCCGAGTGCGTTTTGGGTTAACGCCGCCAGGCCGCATGCAGGATGGCGCTCACGGCGGCGATCCGCGCCTGGCGCACCACTTCGCTCAGTGGCCGCAGCGCGTCGCCGGCACGCTGCGCATCCGAAGACGTCGCAGTGGCGATCGGCATCAGCTCGGAGCTCACCGAGATGATCGCGTCGACGTGTGCCGCTTGTTCGAGTACGCGCAGCGCCCGGACAGGTGCGTCGGCAGGAGCCCGGTGCCGCTGTGCCGAGTCCAGCGCCTGCTGGACCAGGGTTCTGGGATCGGCGTCTGTCTCACCGAATCGGGCGCGGATCGCGCCGAGCGCGTCGGCCGCCGACCGGACCGTCGACCGTAACGCGTACTCGGCTTCGCCGAGTTCGGGATGCTCGATCGCCGGTGCCGACGGGAGGGCGTACACCGTCCATGACACCGTATGGGCTTCTGGCTCATCGAACTCGGGCAGCAGACCGAGGGCCGGGCCGCGGCCGTCAGTCACGATGACCGCCTCACCGACCGCGAGCGCGTCATGCTCGAATTGGGTGCCTGCCGGCAGACCGCGGACATCACCGGGAACCGGAAGCGCGATGCTCATTGCCGGCTCCGGTGTGTTTCGTCGACCCGAAACGCGCAGCGTCTGCAGGAGCGTCACGGCGCCGGTGTCGGGCACGTCGGGCCACGGGAGGCCGGTGTGCCCGGCGGCAACCGAGTCATATGCGGTCACCGAATGCGTTGGCGCCCATTGTGATAACGCATCGAGAACGTCGTCGGGCGCGGCCACGCCGGCGAGCCAGGCGTTGGCCCACACTGATAGCGACGCACTTGGACACCACATGATTCCCGCAGTGTAGTAGTTGGCCGTGCTCAGCGTTGGTTACGCGATACGCTGGCGCCATGGTCGCTGTCATTTGGCTGGTCGTCGCCTTGGTGCTGGTGGCGGCCGAGGTGCTCACCGGTGACCTGTTTCTGTTGATGCTGGGTGGCGGCGCGCTGGCCGCCGCCGGCGGCGCGGCCCTGTTCGACTGGCCGATCTGGGCCGACGGCGTGGTCTTCCTGGTGGTGTCCGTCCTGCTGCTGGTCGGCGTTCGTCCGGCCTTGCGGCGGCGCTTCCTCGCCGGTACGGGTCTGCCCGAGCCCGTCAAGGCGCTCGAGGGAAAGAGTGCTTTGGTGCTCGACCGGGTCGCGCGTCACGAGGGCCAGGTGAAGCTGGACGGCGAAGTATGGACGGCGCGGCCGCTCAACGAAAGCGACGTCTACCAACCGGGGGACCAGGTGACCGTCGTGCACATTGACGGGGCCACCGCCGTCGTATGGAAAAACGCGTAGTGCCCGCTTGCTCTAATTACGGAAGGAATCGGTTATGGATGGCGCAGTCGTCGGTCTTGTACTGCTGGCGGTGCTGGTGATATTCGCGATCGTCATCGTGGCGAAGTCGGTCGCGCTCATCCCGCAGGCGGAAGCCGCGGTGATTGAGCGGCTGGGCCGCTACAGCAAGACGGTGTCGGGCCAGCTCACGTTGCTGCTGCCGTTCATCGACCGCATTCGCGCGCGCGTCGACCTGCGCGAGCGGGTGGTCTCATTCCCGCCGCAGCCGGTCATCACCGAGGACAACCTGACGGTGAACATCGACACCGTTGTCTACTTCCAGGTCACCAATCCTCAGGCCGCGGTGTACCAGATCAGCAACTACATCGTCGGCGTGGAGCAGTTGACTACTACCACCCTGCGCAACGTGGTGGGTGGTATGACGCTGGAACAGACACTGACCTCGCGTGACCAGATCAACGGCCAGCTGCGCGGAGTGCTCGACGAAGCCACCGGCCGGTGGGGTCTGCGGGTGGCCCGGGTGGAGTTGCGCAGTATTGATCCCCCGCCGTCGATTCAGGACTCGATGGAAAAGCAGATGAGGGCCGACCGCGAGAAGCGGGCGATGATCCTGACAGCCGAGGGCAGCCGCGAGGCGTCGATCAAGCAGGCCGAGGGTCAGAAGCAGGCGCAGATCCTCGCCGCCGAGGGCGCTAAGCAGGCGGCAATCCTGGCCGCCGAGGCGGACCGGCAGTCCCGGATGCTGCGGGCCCAGGGTGAGCGCGCCGCGCAGTACCTGCAGGCGCAGGGGCAAGCCAAGGCGATCGAGAAGACATTCGCGGCGATCAAGGCCGGCCGTCCGACGCCGGAGATGCTCGCCTACCAGTACCTGCAGACACTGCCGCTGATGGCCAAGGGCGAGGCCAACAAGGTGTGGCTGGTGCCCAGCGATTTCGGCTCGGCGTTGCAGGGTTTCACCAAGCTGTTGGGTGCGCCCGGCGAGGACGGAGTCTTCCGGTATCAGCCGTCGCCGGTCGACGACAACCTGCCCAAGCCCGAGGACGACAGCGAGGAGGTGGCCGATTGGTTCAACACCCAGACCGACCCCGAGATCGCGCAAGCTGTGGCAGCTGCGGTCGCCGACGCGCGCGCCCCGGTGCAGGGCGCCATTCCGGCCGCGCCCGTTGATCCCCTCCCTCCGATGGAGTACCCGCCGCTGTCGCAGCAGGGGCAGCCGCCGTCACCGCATTACCCACAGTCGTCGGGACCCCGCCACAGCGGGTCACCGGATCTGTGAGCAGCAGCGCGCTGACCTCGCCCAAGGCCTACGTCGCGCTGGCCGCGTTCCAGGCCGGCGACGCGCTGGCGTGCGCGATCCCGGTGCGACCTATCGCCGAAGCGCTCGACTCGTTGGAGATACCACAGCGCATTCGATGGGTTCTTCCGGTAGCGAAGGCGGCCGCGGCGATCGGCCTGCTTTCGGTGAACCGCTTCCCGTGGCTGGCGCGCCTGACCACGGCGATGCTGACTCTCTATTTCGTCCTCGCCGTGGGTGCACACCTCCGGGTGCGCGACTCGGTGGTTCGCACCATTCCGGCGGCGACGTTCTTGGTGACGTTCGCCACGATGACGGTCAAGGGGCCGGCGAGCGCCGCACGCTAGGGCGGTGCGCATTCGCTAGCGGTATTGCGATTCACAATTGTGAGAGTTCGACGGACCCGCACGCACTTGGTTACGCAGGTCCGCTGAGCGCCGATTAACGACATCGACGTTTTGCAGACCCCGGCCGGCATGTCGCCTGCAAAACGTCGGTGTCGAGGAAGCGGTATGTCGGGCACCGCCGACTCGCGGGCCCGGCAGCGCGTTGTCGGCCGGTTCGGGAATCAGGTGCGGCAACGACAACCGGTGCACCGCCGACCCGCTCTGGCTGTTACACCGCGACGGGTTCGTCGGGGATTGTGTCGATGCGCTCTATGCGCTGCGCGCGAGCCTCATACAGCAGCCCGAGGAAGCCGACGGCGGCCGTGCACACCGACACCGCGACCAGGAGGGGGTCGACGTGTCCGCTCAGCGCGTCACCGAGGACCACCACCGCGAGCGTGCCGGGCAGCAACCCGACGACCGTGGCCACCGTGTACGGCCGCAAACGCACCGCGGAGGCACCAGCCGTGTAGTTCAGCAAGGAGAACGGCACCGCTGGGATGAGGCGCAGCGACACGATCGCGGGCCAGCCGCGGTCTCGCAGCCGCGCATCCAGCGCGTCGAGGCGCGGGTGGCTGACCAATTGGTGCAATTGCCACCCCGCCACGCGGATCAGCAGCAGCGCGATCACTGCGCTCACTGTGCTGGCCAAAACGGCAATACCCACGCCTAGAGCCGGCCCGAAAAGCAACCCGGCCGCCAGCGTGAACGCGGTGCGCGGGAACGGGAGCACGGTGACCACGACGTGGGCGCCCAGAAACGCCAGCGGGAACCACGGCCCGATCGAGGTGGCCCAGTCCCGCAATTGCACGGCGGTCGGGAGCGGCACGGCGAAGGTGAGCGCGATAAGGATCACTACCACCAGCAGGGTCATGACAATCCGGCGTCGAGGCACCGCGTCGAGGACCTTGGCGGGGATCACAGCATGTCAGGGTACGGGTCGCAGATGAACAATGCGCTCACGCCATGCTGCGAAAGGTCGATCGATACCGATCATTTAGCCTGATAGGCGTGTCGACCGAAGCCCGTATCGACCCTGCTGAGGTAGAGCAGGCACTCTTGCGGTGGCGCTCGTCAGTAGCGGAAGTGCTGGCCAAAAGCAGCCGGCATGGGACGCGGGAGGAGCCCGGCGAACCGGAACTGCTCCTCAACACACCCACCTATGAGGGCTTCCCCATTCGGGCGCTCTACACGGCGCTCGACGCCGTGCCTGAGCAGCCACTGCCGGGCAGGTGGCCGTTTGTGCGGGGCGGTGACGCGCTGCGCGACGTCAACGCCGGCTGGAAGGTCGCCGAGGACTTTCCCGTGCCGGGCCAACTGGGGGTCGGCGACGGCAACGACACCCTGCTGACCGCGCTGGCCAACGGAGTCAGCGCCATCGTCGTGCGCGTCGGCCCGGGCGGTGTGGCGCCCGCCGATCTGCGCCGACTGCTGCAGGGGGTGCTACTCGATTTGGTTCCGGTGGTGCTGGACGCCGGCCCCGACTACGTCACCGCGGCGGACGCGATGCTCGCGCTGCTCGACGGCCTCGACACCGACGCACCCGCGCGGCTGTCGATCGACCTCGGCGCCGATCCGCTCACCGCGCCGCTGGGCAGTCGGGCTGCGCCCGACGTGGACGAGGTCATCGCGATGGCGTCGCGTCTGGCCTCCTACGGCGGTGGGGTGCGGGCCGTCACGGTGGACGGCCCGGCGTTTCACAACGCCGGCGGCAACGCCAGCTGGGAATTGGCCGGCGCGGTGGCGGCGGGGGTCTGCTACCTCCGCATGATGTCCGAGCTCGGCGTGCCGGATGCGTTGCGCCAGATCAGCTTTCGCTACGCCGCCGACGACGACCAGTTCATGACCGTCGCGAAGCTGCGGGCGGCGCGACGGTTGTGGGGCCGAGTGGCCGAAGTCGCCGGCGAACCCGACGCCGGGGCGGCCACGATCCACGCCGTCACGTCGCTGCCGATGATGACGCAGCGTGACCCATGGGTGAACATGCTGCGCACCACGGTGGCGGCGTTCGGCGCCGGTGTCGGCGGTGCTGACACCGTGATGGTTCAGCCGTTCGACGCCGCGATACCCGGTGGCGCCCCCGAGATCGCCGCTGGATTTGCGCGCCGCATCGCCCGCAACACCCAGCTGCTGCTTCTCGAGGAGTCGCACGTCGGGCGGGTGCTGGATCCTGCGGCGGGATCGTGGTACGTCGAGGACCTCACCGAAACGCTGGCGCAGCAGGCGTGGCACAACTTCCAGCAGATCGAGGCGCGCGGTGGCTTTGCCGACGCGCGCGATTTCGTTTGCGACCAGATCGCCGCACTGGCTGACAACCGTCGCGAGGACGTCGACCATCGGCGCACCAAGATCACCGGCGTCAACGAGTACCCGAACCTGGCCGAGGCGCCCTGGGGGCACCACCCGCCCGGAGGGCAGGGGGACGACCGGGGAAGCAACTGCGATTTGGCGCTATGCCGCCGATTTCGAGGCGCTGCGGGACCGGTCCGACGCCTTCCTCGCCCGCACCGGAGAACGACCCCGGGTACTGCTGCTGCCGCTCGGACCGCTCGCCGAGCACAACATCCGCGCGACGTTCGCCACCAACCTGCTGGCGTCGGGCGGTATCGAGGCGGTGAACCCGGGACCCGTCGACGCCGACAACGCCTACGACGTCGTCGCCGGTGTCGGCTCACCCGACGTCGCGGTGATCTGCGGCACCGACGCTCGCTACAACTCCGAACTGGCAGCCCTTGTCGAGGCCGCGCACGCCGCCGGCATCGCGCAGACCTACCTGGCCGGGTCGTTGTCGGCCGTCGCCGACATCGACGAATCCCACCTTCCCGACCAGTTTTTGACCACCACGATCGATGCGGTCAAGGTGCTGTCGGACCTCCTGAGCCGATTGGGGGCGTGAGCCCATGACTGTTGACGACGTCGCCCGCCGGGCGCCTCGAGCCACCAACCCGTCGCTCGAAAGCTTTGCCGACATTCCCCTCAGCGAAGAGCACGCGCCCGCGCCGCCAACCGAGGCCGACGTCTCCACGCATGTCGCCGTCGCCGCCGCCGCTCACGGTTACACCCCTGCGGAGCTGGATTGGCACACGCCCGAGGGGATCGTCGTCAAGCCGGTCTACACCGCCGCCGACCGCGCCGCGGCCGTGATGGAGGGCTATCCGCTCAACAGCTTTCCCGGCGAGCCGCCGTATCTGCGCGGCCCGTACCCGACGATGTACGTCAACCAGCCGTGGACCATTCGCCAGTATGCGGGGTTCTCCACCGCCGCGGAATCCAATGCCTTCTACCGTCGCAACTTGGCCGCCGGTCAGAAGGGCTTATCGGTGGCATTCGATCTGGCCACCCACCGCGGCTACGACTCCGATCATCCCCGGGTGCGTGGTGATGTCGGAATGGCTGGCGTGGCAATCGATTCCATCCTCGACATGCGGCAATTGTTCGATGGCATCGACCTTTCGACGGTGTCGGTGTCGATGACGATGAACGGCGCCGTGCTCCCCATCTTGGCGTTGTACGTGGTGGCGGCCGAGGAGCAGGGCGTGCCGCCGGAGCAGCTGGCGGGGACCATCCAGAACGACATCCTCAAGGAGTTCATGGTCCGCAACACCTACATCTATCCACCGAAGCCGTCGATGCGCATCATCTCCGACATCTTCGGCTACGCAAGCGCGAAGATGCCGAAGTTCAACTCGATCTCTATTTCCGGCTACCACATCCAAGAGGCCGGTGCCACAGCCGATCTTGAGCTCGCCTACACACTCGCCGACGGAGTGGAGTACATCAGGGCAGGGCTCGACGCCGGGCTCCCGATCGATCAGTTCGCACCTCGACTGTCGTTCTTCTGGGGTATCGGGATGAACTTCTTCATGGAGGTCGCCAAGCTGCGGGCGGGTCGGCTGCTGTGGAGCGAACTGGTGTCCGAGTTCGAACCGAAGAACCCCAAATCGCTGTCGCTGCGCACACATTCGCAGACGTCCGGCTGGTCGCTGACCGCGCAGGACCCGTTCAACAACGTCGCGCGCACCTGCATCGAGGCGATGGCCGCGACACAGGGCCACACCCAGTCGCTGCACACCAACGCATTGGACGAGGCGCTCGCGCTGCCCACCGACTTCTCGGCCCGCATCGCACGCAACACCCAGTTGCTTCTGCAGCAGGAATCCGGCACCACTCGGCCGATCGATCCGTGGGGTGGCTCGTATTACGTCGAGTGGCTCACCCATCAATTGGCGGTGGCCGCACGGGGTCACATTCGCGAGGTGGCCGAGCACGGCGGAATGGCGCAGGCGATCAGCGACGGCATTCCGAAGATGCGGATCGAGGAGGCGGCGGCCCGCACGCAGGCCCGCATCGATTCGGGCCAGCAACCCGTTATCGGGGTCAACAAGTATCAGGTCGCCGAGGACCATCCCATCGAGGTGCTCAAGGTCGAGAACAGCCGCGTCCGCGACGAGCAGATCGCCAAGCTGGAACAGTTGCGCGCCGAGCGTGATCAGAATGCCGTCGATGCCGCATTGGACGAACTCAGTCGCGCCGCCGGGCAACACGGTGTTGACGGGTTGGGCAACAACCTGCTTGCGCTGGCGATCAACGCCGCGCGTGCGAAGGCTACGGTGGGGGAGATCTCCGACGCGCTGGAGAAGGTCTACGGACGTCATCGGGCCGAGATCCGGACGATCGCCGGGGTTTACCGCGACGAAGTGTCAGGAGACGGAAAGATCAACCCGTTGGCGAACGTCACTGCGCTCGTCGAGAAGTTCGCCGAGGCAGACGGTCGGCGGCCACGCATCTTGGTGGCCAAGATGGGCCAGGATGGTCACGATCGCGGTCAGAAGGTGATCGCAACCGCCTTCGCGGACATCGGTTTTGACGTCGACGTCGGATCGCTGTTCTCCACCCCCGAGGAAGTGGCACGTCAAGCCGCGGACAACGATGTGCACGTCGTGGGCGTGTCCAGTTTGGCGGCAGGGCATCTGACGCTGGTTCCCGCGCTGCGCGACGCGCTCGCGGAGGTGGGCCGCCCGGACATCATGATCGTGGTCGGCGGCGTGATTCCGCCCGACGATTTCGACGCCCTCTCCGACGCCGGCGCCAGCGCGATCTTCCCACCGGGCACCGTGATCGCCGACGCCGCGGTGGGTCTGCTGCAGAAGCTGGCCGAGCGGCTCGGCTATTCGCTGACCTGATGGCCGAACCCGTCGAGCAGATCGCGGCGGCGGTCCGAGATGGGGACCGCACCGAATTGTCGCGTGCGATCACGCTGATCGAGTCTGCCCGGCCGGACCGGCGCGAACAGGCCCAAGAGCTGCTGATGCGGCTGCTGCCCGAGGCGGGAGATGCGCTGCGGGTAGGGATCACTGGCGTTCCGGGGGTCGGCAAGTCAACGGCCATCGAGGCTATCGGCACGATGCTGATCGAGCAGGGCCATCGCGTTGCGGTCTTGGCGGTCGACCCGTCATCGACACGTACGGGTGGGTCCATTCTCGGCGACAAGACCCGGATGCCGCGGCTGGCAGTGCATTCCGAGGCGTACGTGCGGCCCTCCCCGACCTCGGGGACGCTCGGCGGGGTCGCCAAGGCCACCCGCGAGACCATCGTGTTGCTGGAGGCCGCCGGCTTCGATGTGATCGTGGTCGAGACAGTCGGCGTCGGGCAGTCCGAGGTGGCGGTGGCCAACATGGTGGACTGCTTCGTGCTTCTCACGCTCGCCCGCACCGGAGATCAACTGCAGGGCATCAAGAAAGGTGTCCTGGAGTTGGCCGACATCGTGGCGGTCAACAAGGCGGATGGTGCGCATGTGGCCGAAGCGCGAAAGGCCGCCCGCGAACTCACCGCGGCGATGCGCCTGATCTACCCACGCGACACGCTCTGGCGACCACCGGTGTTGACGACGAGCGCGCTCGAAGGCACTGGCCTACAAGAGCTGTGGGGCACGGTGTTGCGGCACCGCGACGTGCTCACGGAGGCGGGGCAGTTCGAGGCGAAACGCCGCCAGCAGCAGGTTGATTGGATGTGGTCGATGGTGCGCGACGCGGTACTGGACCGGGTGCTGTCGCACACCGCCGTGAAGAAGATCCGCACCGACGTCGAGCGGCAGGTTCGCGATGGAGAACTCACCGCCGCGCTCGCCGCGCAGCAGATTGTCGAGGCGGCCGCCCAGGAAAATTAACAGAATGGTAACAATCCGTTTGTTTGCCGATCTGATGGGCCATCATTGCTGTGTGACGCATGACACAGTTCGTCACGTCGACGGAGGCCTTCCCCGCGGCGTGCAGGGAGCCGCGGACCCGAACTTCACTTGTGCAGTCCGCGCCTTCTCGAAACTGTTTCCGGGTCCCCGCTTCGGCGGTGGCGCTTTATCTGTGTACCTCGACGGCCGTCCGGTTATCGACGTGTGGACGGGGTGGTCGGACCGGCGCGGGGAGGTGCCGTGGACGGCGGACACCGGCGCGATGGTGTTCTCGGCGACCAAAGGGCTCGCATCGACGGTCATCCACCGGCTAGTCGACCGCGGATTGCTCGATTACGACGTGCCGATGGCGGAGTACTGGCCGGATTTCGGCGTCAACGGCAAGCACCGCATCACTCTGCGCGACGTGATGCGGCACCGGGCGGGGTTGTCGCACCTCAATGGCGTGAGCAGCAAGGAGCTGTTGGATCACCGCCTGATGGAGGAGCGCCTCGCGGTCGCGCCCGTCGGTCGCTTCTTCGGTGTGCCGGCGTATCACGCGCTGACCTACGGCTGGTTGATGTCCGGACTGGCCCGCGCGGTGACCGGCATGGGCATGCGGGATCTGATCCGCACCGAGCTGGCCGCGCCGCTGAACACAGATGGCTTGCATCTGGGCCGGCCGCCGGCCTACGCGCCAACTCGGCCATCGCAGATACTCCATCCGCAGGGCACCCGTCCGAACCGGGCCTTCAACTTCGTGGCGCCCAAGCTGGCCGCGCTCTCGTTCTCAGGCGGGTTCGGCGCAATGTATTTCCCGGGCGCCAAGGCTTTTGTGCAGGGTGACACCCCGTTCCTCGACTGCGAATCACCATCGGTGAACGGGGTGGCGACGGCCCGGGGGCTGGCGAAGGTGTACGGCGCGATCGCCAACGGCGGCCGCATCGACGGGACACGGTTCCTTTCGGCGGAGCTGGTGCGCAAGCTGGCCCCTAGACCGACCCTCATGCCCGATTTCAACGTGTTCGTGCCGCTGGCCTGGCATCTCGGCTATCACTCGGTGCCGATCCGCGGCGTGTTGCCCGGCTTCGGCCATGCCGGCCTCGGCGGCTCGCTGGGCTGGGCCGATCCCAGCAGTGGGATGTCGTTCGGCTTCGTCCACAACCGGCTGCTGACACCGATGCTCCTGGATCAGTTCTCGTTCGTGGGACTGGCCGCCCTGTTGCGCCGCGGGGCCGAGGCGGCCCGAAAGCGCGGGTCTCACCCTGTGCCGGTCTACGGCGCGCCGTACTCGGAGCCGCCAGGCTCCCTCGCGGGCTAGCCACCTACGCGGTCAGTAGTTCGGGATCGCGTTTGGGGGAGCGCGACGTCAGCTTGCCGGGGGAGTACGTTTTATTCCGTGGTTTAGGGCCTTCGGGCGGAAGTTTTCACAGGGGCCGCGGCCATAGGGTCAGGTCGGTGAGCATGACGAACACACGCGATCGCGGTGGCTCGGGTACTGGCGTTCAGTCAGTGCCGCGCAGTTGCGCCGGTCCATGGCCCCCGCTATGCCATGGGGCACGAAAGGTACCCCTACATGGCTAAAACACCGGTCATTCCCGTCGCCGTGATCGGCATGGCCTGCCGGCTTCCGGGTGGTATCAACACCCCCGAAGAGCTGTGGCAGGCGTTGCTGCGCGGCGATGACCTGGTGACGGAAGTCCCATCGGACCGGTGGGATGGCGACGAGTATTACGACCCGGAACCGGGGGTGCCCGGTCGTTCGGTGTCGAAGTGGGGCTCGTTCATCGGGATGGCCGCGCCACTGTTGTTCCCGATCTCGTCGACCTCCGCCGATGAGCTCCGCCGGACCGCGGGCCGGCTCGCCGCCTGGGTGGCGGAACATGCGGACACCGTGACGCCGTCGGACAACGTCGCCGAGGACTATTGGCAGAAACCGGAAGAAACCGAGCGCACCTTCGGAGCGAGGATCGTTGGACCTTCGGCCGGCACGCCCGAGGGGCCGTGGCTGAGGACCGGAGACCTGGGTGCGATCTCCGACGGCGAGCTGTTCATCATGGGCCGCATCGAGGATGTCCTGATCGTGTACGGACGCAACCACTATCCCGACGACATCGAGGCGACAATCCAGGAGATCACGAATGGCCGGGTCGCGGCGATATCGATCGAGCGCGATCGAACGGAGCAGCTGGTCGCCATCATCGAAGTCGATAAGCC
Source organism: uncultured Actinomycetota bacterium (assembly GCA_963834955.1). GTDB lineage: Bacteria > Actinomycetota > Actinomycetes > Mycobacteriales > Mycobacteriaceae > Mycobacterium. The sequence goes on along the minus strand of CAWIDX010000040.1, from coordinate 12,355 downwards.
CGGCGGCACCGACGAGGATGCCGCGCAACACGTGGACGACGTCAAACGCCACGTCACGTCGGCGCTCTCGTCGTCACACGGGCTAAGCGTCGCCGATCTTGTCGTCGTAGCTCCTGGCTCGATCCCGATCACCCGAAGCGGCAAGGTTGCGAGATCGGCCTGTGTCGAGAGCTACTGCGGCGATAAGTTCGTCCGCTTGGATGCCTAGGCACGGCCGCGGCTTGCGTCAAGCAGAACGATCGGGTCAATTCTCTTCCCGCACAAGGCTGAAGCCGGCTGGTGCACACATATTCGGGGTAGGTCAGGCGATGGTGTCCGCCGCACGGTAGCGTCCCCGGCATGTGGGCTACGGTGCTCGCGCTGGCCCTCGTGGCGACTGTCGATCCGGTGCGGATCGGATTTGCCGCTCTCGTGATCTCGCGGCCTCGGCCGATGCTCAATCTGTTCGCGTTCTGGCTCGGTGGCATCGCGATGGGTATCGCTACGGGTCTGACTGTGCTGTTCGTGCTGCGCGACCACGCGCTGACGATCATGGACAGCGTGGTGTCCTGGGCCCAAACGCCCACCGGAGGCCGCGTTCAGCTTGTCATTGGCGTTCTGGCGTTGGTGCTCGCCGCGCTGATGGTGGTCGCATTGTCGGCCTTCAGGCGCACGCCGGTGCCGACCCTAGCCAGCGAACCGTCGGCTTCGGGTCTGCCGCCGGACCCATTGCTTTCGCGCCTACCGAAACCCGTCCAGGACCTGATCGAGGGCGGGGCGCTGTGGGTTTCCTTCGTGGCCGGCATCATGATGGCGACGCCTGTCGAGTACGCGGTGGCACTTGCCGCCATCCTGGCCTCGGGAGCCGGTGCCACCAGTCAGGTCGTTGCAGTTGTGGTGTTCACCTCCGTGGCGTTTGTGATCGCGGAGATTCCGCTCGTCGGCCATCTGGTGGCCCCAGGGCGGACTCAGGTGGTGGTGCTGCAGGTGCACAAGTGGGTACGTGCTCACCGCTTGCATGTCATCGCCGTCATCGTCGCGGCGGTGGGAGTCTTTCTGGTCACCCACGGCGCCGGCAGCGTGTGAGCTCTGGCGGCTCTAGTGAGTCGCGCGGCTGAACCACTTCGTCTTGATGCGCCACGAGCGCGCCGACGCGAGCGCGAATCCGGCGCCGCACGTGCAGGCGAACAACCACACCAGGGTGCCGCCCTCCACCGCTTGCAGTTGTGGCACATAGGCCGTGCGATGCGGACGATGCAGGCCATGATGCCGCACACCGAGGCGACCAGATAGACGTTGGCGATGAAACGAGACCGCGGGTCTTTCCGCAGAATCAGCAGCGCCCGCGACCCGTAGGCCAGCAGGTAGATCAGTGTGCCGCAGAGTAGCAACCAGTACGCACTCAGCCAGAAGTCGGTGGGTACGTCGAAGAAGTCGGATCGATAGATCGCCGCCCCGTTGCCGAACGAGAACGTGGCAAGGAGCAGCGGAATACAGAGCGTGGCCGGCCGCTCCACGTATTGTTTGAACGAGGCTTGCAGCGCATCGTCATCTTGCAGGCGGCCAGGGCGTTGTAGACGATGGCGGAGGCTGCGACGATGTAGCAGTCGTGTCCGATGTAGTCCTCGAGGTTCCACTTCCCGGTGAGCGCGTAAAGCCAGTGACCGAGGGTGCCGAAGCCAAGGGGGACATCAACAGCACCGCGGCACCCTGCAGGGCGATATTGAGGGTGGCAGCAACCTCCCAGCGGCAGGTCCACGTGACGCGGCGTATCCACAAACTCCACGCGATACACGCGAGCGTGATCACGATAAGTACTGCGAGAGCCATCCGGCGTCACCTCTGAGCTGAAGTGTCGGTCAGCAAATTGTAGAACTAGAGTGGCGGCGCGTCTGCACGTGGTTTCAATTCAGACAGTTTTTCTAGCTGGAGCGTCTTCGTCGCCTCCGCAGTCACCACGGTGACGCGCGCGGATTCGATGTAGCTCCACACGTCTTGATGACTCATCAACCCGAACCGAACCTGCAGGTCGGGGTAGCTAAGTTCGAACCTCTCGGCCACTCGCCGCAGGTCTTCGGCGTTTGGGTAGTAGTCTTCCTTGATGCGCCGATAGTAGGTGCTGCGGGATATTCCGAGCGCATCGTAGATGTCCTTGGCATCGACGTCGCCGTCGAGCAGGTAGTCCAGCAGGGCCTTCAGCTGTCGGCCGTTCTCGTCGGTTCGCGCCACCCCCCACCATAGACAGTCCTCCCAAAATGGGGATTAGCAATCAATCATTGGCAACATTTGTTGTATTTGACACACGCGTCACAGTTCTGGGAAGGCTCTCCCATTTTTGGGATACGTGTGTGTACGGTTACCGTCATGGTCGCCCCCCATCTCGAATGGTCGCCCAGCGACGTCGCTAATTCGCCCGTTCCGCCCAATATCGCGTTCTTTCTTGATCACGGCTTGCGCGACTCCGGTCGCTGGTTCGTTCCGCTTGTCTTGGGGCTGCGCCCGGAGGTCACCTCGGAGGACGTCCGTTCGGTGCTCAGCGCCGTGACGAACCATCACGATGCATTGCGTCTGATGATCGTCGAACGGGCGGGGATGTGGGAGCAGCAGATCGCACCGCCACAGGAGTTCACCCGCCTGTCGACTCGGTTGCTTCCGCCCGATGTGACGGCGGGCAGCGCGGCGGAGCGGGAGGCGATCCTGGCGATCCTGGCCGAGCTCGTGACCGAACGCGACGTGTCCCAGACGCCGATGACCGCCGCCTACATCGTGGACGCACACGGTGCCCCGCGTGATCTGGCGATCGCCTTGCACCGCCTGGCATGTGATGACGAATCGCGCGAGATCGTGTTGGCCGACATCGCCACCGCGCTGGGTCAACGGCTGGCCGGCGAGGACGTCACACTGCCGCCCGTCACGCTGCCGTGGGTCGAATGGTCGCAGCGGTTTACTGCGCTCGCCACCGATCCCGAGGTTCTCGGCAGCCGCGATTTCTGGCTCGACAATTCCGCGAGCGCGACCCTGCGGCCGGTTGACCACGATATCGCCGAACGACCCCACGCAGCCGATCTCGCCAAACTGTCGGCGCCGTTGACGAGGGTGCTCACGATCGAGCTCGACGAGGCGGAGCTCAGCCTTGGACTGGCCACCGACGAGATCCTGCTTGCCGCCTTGGGCCGTTCGATCGCGCGCACCTTCGGGGAGGGTGTCGCCTCCGTTGATCTGGCGGCACCAGGCCGATCGGCTGTCATGCCTGACGTGGATGTACACCGGACCGTGGGCTGCTTCACGCCCATCTACCCGGTTCCCGTGCCCTGCGTCAGCTCCCGCAAGGCAAGCGCTACGGCGATGTTGGGCGCCGTGCACCGCGCCCTCGGAGCCGTCCCCAATTGCGGCATCGGGTACGGCCTGTTGCGTTACATCTACGCCCCGACCGCAATGCAGCTGGCGGTGCAACCTCCGTCCGATGTGTTCTTCTCCTACCTGGGCACGGTTCCGGCGTTGCCGTCCAGTGAGCAACGGACGCACGCCGACATCGACCCGGCGATGCCGGTGCGTGATTCACGACCCGGCCTGGGTCATGCCCTCGAGCTTCGGGCATATCGCGTGGACGGCCTGCTGCATCTGGACTGGTGGTACGACACTCGCCGGCTCGACCGGAGCACGGTGGAAGAGCTCACCGAGCAGTTCCCGCTGGCGCTCATCGAGCTGACGTCGGAAGCGATTTCCCCATTCCATCAGGGCATTGAAATGGCCATGGCGAGCGAGACGTTCGCCCTCGCTGGTCGGTGAAATTGCGCAGCCGCGGCTGATTTGCCGGGGCTGATTTGCAGGGGCCGTTAGAATTGCGGTCAAAGGCGTGGATCCGGCCATCACCGGGGAGCCTTCGGAAGAACAGCCTCCAGGCCCAGTAGAACCGAACGGGTAGGCCCGTCACAGCCCAGTCGAGTGGTCACGACGAGGTGGCAAGCGGGGTGGTACCGCGGCGCTCGCGCAACCGCGCGTCGCCGTCCCCGTGCCTGGAACGCAACGTGGGGCACAGGAGACATACGCGTGGCCGGAGGGCTGGGGTCCCCGCACAGCAGGGGAGAGCGCTGGGGGCACCACCCGCCCGGAGGGCAGGGGGACGACCCGGGAATGAAACGGGAGTCCGCCTATCCGCGCAGCGAGTTGGGCGCCGACCAGCGAAGCGGTTCGCCGAACTTCCCAGCGCTCGAGCAGCAGGTGCTCGACTACTGGGTCGCCGACGACACGTTCCGCGCCAGCATCGCTCGCCGTGAGCACGCACCGGAATACGTGTTCTACGACGGCCCGCCGTTCGCCAACGGCCTGCCGCACTACGGCCATCTGCTGACCGGCTATGTCAAGGACGTCGTGCCGCGCTACCGCACCATGCGTGGCTACAAGGTGGAGCGCCGCTTCGGCTGGGACACTCACGGCCTGCCCGCCGAGCTGGAAGTGGAGGACCAGCTCGGGATCACCGACAAATCACAGATCGACGCGATGGGCATCGCCGAGTTCAACGACGCCTGCCGTGAATCGGTGCTGCGGTACACGGGCGAATGGCGCCAATACGTCAACCGCCAGGCCCGCTGGGTGGACTTCGACAACGACTACAAGACCCTGGACCTCACCTACATGGAGTCGGTGATCTGGGCCTTCAAGAAGCTCTGGGAAGCCGGGCTGGCGTACGAGGGCTATCGGGTGTTGCCGTACTGCTGGCGAGACGAGACTCCGCTGTCCAACCACGAGCTGCGGATGGACGATGACGTGTACCAGAGCCGCCAGGATCCGGCGATCACCGTGGGCTTCGCCATAGACGCCAGCATCGACGACCATATGGGCCTGGCCGGTGCGTACCTGTTGATCTGGACGACGACGCCGTGGACGTTGCCGTCCAACCAGGCGGTGGCCGTGCATCCAGAGGTGGAGTATGTCGCGGTCCAGGCCGGTGACCGTCGTTTTTTGATCGCGAAGGCCAGGCTCGCGGCGTACACCCGCGAGTTGGGGGACGAACCGGAGATCGTCGGCACGTATCGCGGCGCCGACCTGCTCGGCCTGCGTTACCTGCCGCCGTTCCCGTATTTCATGGACGCTCCCAAGAGTTTTCAGGTGCTGGCGGGGGAGTTCGTCACCACCGAGGACGGCACCGGCATCGTGCACATGTCGCCGGCCTACGGTGAAGACGACATGGAGACGGCTAGCGCCGCCGACATATCGCCCGTCACGCCCGTCGACTCCAAGGGCCGATTCGACGCCACGGTGCCCGACTACGCCAATCTGCATGTGTTCGATGCCAATCCGAAGATCGTCCGGGACCTCAAGAACGGGACCGGGCCCGCCGCTGTCAATAGGCCGGTGCTGCTTCGGCATGAGACATACGAGCACCCGTATCCGCACTGCTGGCGCTGCCGCAACCCGCTCATCTACCGGGCGGTGTCGTCGTGGTTCATCAAGGTAAGTGAGTTCCGAGACCGGATGGTCGAACTCAATCAGCAGATCACGTGGTATCCGGAGCACGTCAAGGACGGCCAGTTCGGCAAGTGGCTGGAGGGCGCCCGCGATTGGTCGATCTCACGAAACCGCTACTGGGGCACGCCTATTCCGGTGTGGTTGTCCGATGACCCGGCCTACCCCCGCATCGACGTCTACGGCAGTCTCGACGAACTCGAACGGGACTTCGGAGTGCGCCCGGACAATCTGCACCGCCCGTACATCGACGAGTTGACACGCCCCAATCCCGAGGACCCGACCGGGCGCTCCACGATGCGGCGCATCCCCGATGTGCTGGACGTCTGGTTCGATTCCGGCTCGATGCCCTACGCGCAGGTGCATTACCCGTTCGAGAATCAGGAATGGTTCGCCGGCGTTGATTCCGCCGACCCCGACAAGCGGGTTGTCGGTCACTTTCCCGGTGACTTCATCGTCGAATACATCGGCCAGACTCGCGGCTGGTTCTACACGCTGCACGTGCTGGCCACCGCGCTCTTCGACCGTCCCGCGTTCAAAACCTGTGTGGTGCATGGCATTGTGTTGGGCAACGACGGCCAGAAGATGAGCAAGTCGCTGCGCAACTACCCGGACGTGACCGAGGTCTTCGACCGCGACGGTTCGGACGCGATGCGGTGGTTCCTGATGGCCTCACCGGTCCTGCGCGGCGGCAATCTGATCGTCACCGAGCAGGGCATCCGCGACGGCGTGCGCCAGGTATTGCTGCCGCTGTGGAACGCCTACAGCCTCCTTGCACTGTATGCGCCGAAATTCGGTGTCTGGCGGACGGATTCGCCGCATATGCTGGATCGCTACATCCTCGCCAGGTTGGCGCAGCTGCGTGACGACCTGACCGATGCCCTGGACGCCTGTGACATCTCCGGCGCGTGTGATCAGCTGCGCCGGTTCACCGAGGGGCTGACGAACTGGTACGTGCGGCGGTCGCGGCAACGGTTCTGGGACGAAGACCCCGACGCCATCGACACCCTGCACACCGTGCTCGAAGTGACGTCGCGTCTGGCTGGGCCGCTGCTGCCCCTGACCACGGAGGTGATCTGGCGGGGCGTCACCGGCGAGCGTTCGGTGCATCTGACCGACTGGCCTGCGGCGGGCGATGTGCCCGCCGATCCGCAGCTGGTCGCCGACATGGATCTGGTGCGCGAGGTCGCCTCTGCGGCTTCGTCACTGCGCAAAGCCAAGAAGCTGCGGGTCCGGTTGCCGCTGCCGAAACTGACCGTAGCAGTGGATAATCCGGCGCGCCTCGCGCCGTTCACGGAATTGATCGCCGACGAACTCAACGTCAAGAACGTTGAACTGACCGACGACATCGCCACGCATGGGCGGTTCGAGCTGACTGTCAATGCCCCCGTCGCCGGGCCGCGGCTGGGCAAGGACGTGCAGGCGGCCATCAAGGCGGTCAAGGCCGGAGAGGCCGTTGTCAACGACGACGGCACACTGACCGCGGGCAAGGCGGTGCTGCAGCCCGAGGAGTATTCGTCGAAGCTCGTGGCGGCTGACCCCGAATACACCGCGGCATTGCCCGACGGCGCCGGGCTGGTGATGCTCGACGCCACGGTCACCCCCGAGTTGGAGGCCGAGGGCTGGGCCAAGGACCGCATCCGTGAGCTTCAGGAGTTGCGCAAGTCCACCGGGTTGGACGTGTCCGACCGGATCAGCGTGGTGATGTCGGTGCCGCCGCAACGACAAGACTGGGCGCGCACCCACCGCGATCTGATCGCGCGCGAAATCCTGGCGACCACTTTCGAATTCGCCGAGCCGGACGACGGCGTCGAGATCGGCGACGGTGTGCGGGTGGCGATTGTCAAGACTTGATCGCCCGCCAGCGCTGCTCGCCGCCCTTGACGTCAACGTGCACGTCGGTGAAACCGGCGCGGCGTAACCGATCTGGCAACTCCTCCGGGGAGACCGGGTTGTAGGTGTCGCGGAAGTGCATGATCCGGAACGGCACCGAGGGCACCCCGTCGGTTCCGGCGAACACCCCGCCGGGCCCGAGCACCCGAAACGCCTCGGCGAACATCTGATCCTGCAGCGGCGGTGTGGGCACGTGGTGCAGCATGGTGAAGCACACCACAGAGCTGAACTCGGAATCCGGGAACTGCAGGTCGGTGCCGTCGCCTTGGACGATGCGGGCGCGGTCTCCGTATGTGGAAACCAGCCGTTCGGCCAACCGATGGTCGATCTCCACCGCTGTCAGCGAGGTCTTGGCCGCCAGCGCGCGCAGATTCGCGCCGTAACCCGGACCGATCTCCAGCGTGTTCTCGCCAAGCTGCACGTCGCGCAGGGCCCAGGGCAGCAGCTTCTCTTCGACCGTCCTGGCCCAGTAGTTCGAACTGCAACACAGCCGGTGGCCTAGATTCATCGTCACGCTTTCTCTTTAGCATGTCCGCGTGGCCGACAGGTGGGTCCTGCACATCGACATGGACGCCTTCTTCGCGTCGGTCGAGCAGCTCACCCGGCCCACCCTGCGGGGGCGGCCCGTGCTCGTCGGCGGCCTCGGCGGGCGTGGAGTGGTGGCCGGGGCAAGCTATGAGGCCCGGGCGTTCGGGGCGCGCTCGGCGATGCCGATGCACCAGGCGCGCCGGCTCGTCGGCATCCACGCGGTGGTGCTGCCGCCGCGCGGCATCGTGTACGGGGTGGCCAGCCGGCGGGTTTTCGACACGGTCCGCGCAGTGATGCCGGTGCTCGAGCAGCTGTCCTACGACGAGGCGTTCGGCGAACCGGCCGAACTGGCCGGCGCTACGCCCGAGGATGTCGAGCGGTTCTGCCAGCGGCTGCGGATAACGGTGCGCGACGAGACCGGCCTGGTGGCGTCCGTCGGCGCCGGATCGGGCAAGCAGATCGCCAAGATCGCGTCCGAGCTGGCCAAACCCGACGGAATCCGGGTGGTCCGGCGCGACGAAGAGCGGCCGTTGCTGCACAGTCTGCGAGTGCGGCGGCTGTGGGGCATCGGGCCGGTCGCCGAGGACAAGCTGCACCGGCTCGGCATCCAGACCATCGGTCAGCTTGCCGCCCTAACAGACGCCGAGGCCGCCGACATTCTGGGCGCGACGATCGGTCCGGCGCTGCACCGCCTGGCCCAGGGCATCGACGACCGGCCGGTTGCCGAGCGCGCAGAGGCGAAACAGATCAGCGCGGAGTCGACCTTTGCTGCCGACCTCACCACTCTGGGCGAGCTGCAGGACGTCATCGGACCGATCGGCGAACACGCCCACGAGCGCCTTCTGCGCGACGGCAGGGGCGCGCGCACGGTCACCGTCAAACTCAAGAAGGCGGACATGAGCACCCTGACCCGGTCGACCACCCTGCCGTACGCGACGGCCGACGCCGCCACGCTGATCGGCTCCGCCCGCCGGTTGCTGCTCGACCCGGCCGAGATCGGCCCGGTCCGCTTGCTGGGGGTGGGCTTCTCGGGGCTGACGGAGGTGCGTCAAGAACCGCTGTTCGCCGAGGTGGACGCCGAGGTGGAGCAGACCACCCACGCGGCCGAGGCGGCGCCGACGGCGTCGACGGCCTGGCGGGTCGGCGACGACGTGTGCCACGACCAGTTCGGGCACGGTTGGGTGCAGGGCGCCGGACACGGGGTCATGACGGTGCGGTTCGAGACCCGCGCCAGCGGTCCGGGTTCGGCCCGCACCTTTTCCGCCGACGACCCCGAGGTCCGCGGCGCCAACCCGGTGGACAGCCTGGACTGGTCCGACTACGTGGCCGCCATGCGTGAGGAATCATCCCCAGCGGGCGACGACGTCGTCGACCGGTAGCTCGAGAGCAAGCGCGGCCATGACGAGCACCCGCGCCTGCGCCGGGCGAAGCCGCGGCACCAACACCGCGCCCGCCTCGGCCAGGTCGCGACCGGGACCGTAGGCGGCGCTGACACCACCGAACGGCACTCGGGTGGACACCGCCACCGCTACGCCCGCCCCGCAGTGGCGTCGCACCGCCTCCACGATCGCCGGTGCCGCGTTGCCCGAGCCCACCGCCTCTAACACGACACCACGGGCACCGGCGGCCACAACGGCGTCGAGCGCCACCGAGTCGACCCCGGGATAGCACGCGATCACGTCCACGCGTGCCGCTGCCGCCGACGCAGCGCCGAGGAACGGCCGCCGCTTCTCGGTGGTCACGGTGAAGCGCTCCGCCACCAATCCGACAGTCGGGCCGTCGAATCCGGCGCGACCGCGGCCCACCTTCCACGTGCCGAGGGGGGCGAGTACCTCACCGGCAAGGCAGATCAGCACTCCGAGATCGCGCGCGGCGGGGTCGGACGCCAATGTGATCGCGTCGCGCAGATTCGCCGGGCCGTCGGCGTCGGGTGCGTCGGCGCTCTTGGTGGCACCGGTCAACACCACAGGCGCGGCGCCGCCGTACGTCAGCTCGAGCCACAGCGCAGTCTCCTCGAGCGTGTCGGTCCCGTGGGTGACGACGACGCCGTCGGCGCCGGCACTGACGGCATCGGAGATCGCGGCCGCGATCCGGTCCCAGTCGGCGGTGCTCAGCTGCGAGCTGTCCTTTGCCATGAGGTCCACCACCTGCGCGTCGTAACCGCTGGCCAGTTCCGCACCGGAGCGCGAGGGCCGCAAGATACCGCTGGCGTCTGCGGTCGACGCGATGGTCCCGCCGGTGGTGATGACGACCACGCCGCTCATGTCCGAATCATGCCCGAAAGCGCTGTTGGGATGATGGTCGAGTGACCGACGAATCCGGGCAACCCGTCGAGGCGCCGGAGCAACTGGCCGACGACACCGGCGCGCCGCCCAAGCGCCGGGTCCGGCTGCTGCTGAGCGTCGCGGCGGTGGTCCTCACGCTTGACGTCGTCACAAAGGTGCTGGCCGTTCACCTCTTGACGCCCGGTCAGCCCGTTTCGATCATCGGTGACACGGTGACGTGGACGCTGGTCCGCAACTCCGGAGCGGCGTTCTCGATGGCCACCGGATACACCTGGGTGCTCACGCTCATCGCGACCGGCGTGGTCATCGGCATCGTCTGGATGGGACGACGGCTGGTGTCGCCGTGGTGGGCGATCGGATTGGGCATGATCCTCGGTGGCGCGCTGGGCAACCTCGTCGACCGGTTTTTCCGCTCGCCTGGGCCATTGCAGGGACATGTGGTGGATTTCCTGTCGATCGGCTGGTGGCCGGTGTTCAATGTCGCCGACCCTTCGGTCGTCGGCGGGGCGGCGTTGCTGGTGGTGTTGTCGCTGTTCGGCTTCGACTTCGACACCGCCGGGAGGCGCAAGCCGGACGACGCATCAAACACCGTTGGGAGGCGCAAGGCCGTCGAGGCCGAGAAGCCCTAGCAGGATGGCGGATCGACGGACGACGCGTCGGAATACAAAACGTCCGGAGGGCAAGCCGGACGACCCGGCGAATCGGCACCGGTCGATGCCGGTTCCCGAGGGCCTGGCCGGAATGCGTGTCGACGCCGGACTGGCCCGTCTGCTCGGCCTCTCGCGCAGCGCCGCCGCCGCGCTGGCGGAGGACGGCGGGGTCGACATCGACGGCAAGCCGGCCGGCAAGTCCGACCGGCTAACCGCGGGCGCGTGGCTCGACGTACGGTTGCCCGAGCCCAAGCCGCCGCCGGAAAACCCCGTCGAGTTGGTCGAGGGGATGACGATCCTCTACGCCGACGACGACATCGTCGCCGTCGACAAGCCGCCGGGCGTGGCGGCGCACGCGACTGTGGGCTGGAAGGGCGCGTCGGTGCTCGGCGGTTTGGCCGCCGCCGGATTCCGGATCACCACCTCGGGGATCCATGAGCGGCAGGGCATCGTGCAGCGCCTCGATGTCGGCACCTCCGGAGTGATGGTGGTGGCGATCTCCGAACGCGCCTACACGGTGCTCAAGCGCGCGTTCAAGCAGCGCACCGTCGACAAGCGCTACCACGCGCTGGTGCAGGGCCACCCGGACCCGTCGAGCGGCACCATCGACGCGCCGATCGGCCGGCACCGCGGCCACGACTGGAAATTCGCGGTCACCCGCGACGGCCGGCACAGCATCACCCACTACGACACCGTCGAGGCGTTCACCGCCGCCAGCCTGCTCGACATCCACCTGGAAACGGGACGCACGCACCAGATCCGGGTGCACTTCGCCGCGCTGCACCATCCCTGTGTGGGCGACCTGACCTACGGCGCGGACCCTACATTGGCGGAAAAGCTTGGGCTGCAACGGCAATGGCTGCACGCCCGATCGCTGGCCTTCGCCCACCCGGCCGATGGCAGGTGGATGGAGATCACCAGCCCCTATCCGGCCGACCTGCAGCATGCGCTCGATGTGCTGCGGGGGCGAGAAGCGTGAGGGAGACCGGAGACGGGCAGGACACCACGCACCGGACTGCTGTTCGGCGTCGGTGCGTACGTGTGGTGGGGGATTGGCCCGGCTTCTTTCCGCTGCTGCTGCCGGCGGGTCCGATCGAGGTGCTGGCCCATCGCATCGTGTGGACGGCGGTGTTTCTCCTCCTCGTGCTGGCCGTGGCGCGCCGGCTGTCTGATTTGCGTCGGCTCGCCGGCGGACCTGGCTGCACTGCTGGCCGCGCTGGTGTTGGTCTCGACGAACTGGGGCGTGTACATCGTCGCCGTTACCACCGGTCACGTGGTCGACGCCGCGCTCGGCTACTTCATCAACCCGCTGCTGTCGGTCGCGCTGGGCGTGGTGGTGTTCCGGGAGCGCCTCAGCGGGTGGCAGCTGGTGGCGCTCGTCATTGCGGTCGCGGCCGTGGCGGTGCTGACCGCCGAAACCGCTGGGCCCCCCTGGATTGCGCTGTCGCTGGCGACGACCTTCGCGTTCTACGGGGTGGTGAAGAAGGTTGTCGACGCGGATCCCGGGTCAGCGTGCGGTAGAGGCTCGCCTTGCATTGCCGTTCGCGGCCGGCT
>CAWIDX010000039.1:0-106504 GCA_963834955.1 uncultured Actinomycetota bacterium | reverse complement strand
GGGAGAAGGCGGGCCGGATGCCGCGCGACGTGTTCAAGCAGATGGGCGCGCTGGGCATGCTGGGGATGACGATTCCCGAGGAGTACGGCGGGGCGGGCATCGGTGACTGCCGCTATAACGTTGTGCTGCAAGAGGAAGCGGCCCGCGCGCTGGTCACGCTGTCGACCGTGCGCACCAGCTCGAGGTGATCCTTCCGGACTTTCGGCATGACCAACGACGAACAGCGTCAGCGCTGGTTTCCGGGGCTGTCCCCGCTCCCGCCCCCACCGCGGTTGACCGAACCGGGCACCGGGTCTCCACGGCGAAGTCATTTTTGACGGGCGACTTCTTGCACCTATTACAACGATCTGACGCAGCAGTTCGTCGCTCCGGCTGTCAAGCAGAAGTCGGTGAAGAAAATGGCGACCGTCGTTCGTGCCGCTGTGTCTGAACTGCGTCCCGATTCGGCCGTTGTGCTCGTCTTCACGAACCAAACCACCACAAGTGCCGACAACCCGGAACCGGAGCTAACGGCAAGCGGTGTGCTGGTTTCCTTGACGAAAGTCGGTGACAAGTGGCTCATCTCGGAGTTCAATCCGATCTAGGAGTGCTGTGAGTGTTTCGCTGCTGCTCGAGATGGCGGCGTCGAGCAATCCGGGTCGGCCAGCGGTGGTATCTGACGGAAATGTGCTCACTGTCGGCGATTTGAGCACTCTCGCCGATGGCGGCGCGGGTTTCGTCGCAGGTCGCAGTGTCGGCAGCGTGGCCTACGTGGGGACTGGCGGCGTGATGCTGCCGGTACTCATCTTCTCCGCATCTCGTGCGTGCCGGCCGTTCGCACCGCTGAACTACCGGTTGAGCACCGAGGGGCTTGCCGAACTCATTGACCGGCTGCCGGATCCGTTGGTTGTCTACGACGACGAATATGGCGACATGGTCGCTGACCTCGGTGTGCCGACGCTGCGTTCCGAGGATTTCCTCAAGCTGGCCCAGAGCACCGACCCGGTCACGGAGTTCGCCGACCCTGACGATGTGGCCGTCGTGTTGTTCACATCCGGCACCACGTCACGGCCCAAGGCCGTCGAACTGTCCCACCACAACTTGACGAGCTACATCACCGGCACGGTGGAATTCGACGCGGCCGACCCACACGACGCCGCGTTGATCTGCGTGCCGCCGTATCACGTCGCCGGTGTCGCAGCCGCACTGTCGAACCTGTATACAGGCCGAAAGATGGTTTACCTGAGGCACTTCGACGCGAGCGAGTGGATCACGCTGGTCCGCGACGAGGGCGTGACAACCGCGACCGTGGTGCCGACCATGCTGGATCGCATCGTCAGTGAACTGGAGCGCCACCCCACGCCGCTGCCGACGCTTCGCACGCTGACCTACGGCGGGTCGAAAGTACCCTTACCGTTGGTCAGGAAGGCTCTCGACCTGCTGCCGGACGTCGGTTTCGTGAATGCCTATGGATTGACCGAAACCAGCTCCACCATCGCGGTTTTGACGCCCGAAGATCACCGCGCGGCATACCAGGCCACAGATGCGACCGCCGCGAAGCGGCTCGGTTCCGTCGGTCAACCCGTGCCGGGTGTCGAGGTGCAGATCCGGGGCGACGACGGCGCCATCCTCGGGCCGGGTTCCTACGGTGAGTTGTTCGTTCGGGGAGAACAAGTTTCAGGTAAGTACGCCGAGATCGGATCGGTGCTCGACCCGGATGGGTGGTTTCCCACGAAGGACCTCGCCGCGCTCGACGAAGATGGGTATTTGTTCATTTCCGGCCGATCCGACGACACCATCATCCGAGGCGGTGAGAACATCGCTCCGGCTGAGATAGAAGACGTTCTGGTGGAGCACCCATTGGTTCGCCAGGTCGCCGTTGTCGGCGTTGAAGATCCCGAATGGGGTCAGATCATCGTCGCCGTCGTCGTGCCAGCTGACGGAGCGACGCTTGATCCCGGGGAGATTCGGGCACATGTGCGGAAGAGCCTGCGGGGTTCTCGCACGCCCGACCGAGTGGTCTTCCGTGATGAGTTGCCCACCACGCCGACCGGAAAGGTCCTGCGCCGTGACCTCATCGACGAACTCAGAAGCGAGCAAGCAAGTAGGTAGTGAAGGAGAAAACATGGTCAAGACGGGAACGCGGCTGCAAAGCCAGGTCTGTGACACCCAGGTCATCGTGATCAAGACCGGTGACGGTCTCGACGACCTGCGCGCTGGTGGAATTCCGATGTGTCCCATCGGGACCGAAGTTGCCGGCGATGCGGTGCTGGACCCGCAGTTCGCGGACGGAAACGCGATGGGCAAGCGCTACGTCGACGCGTCGGGGGCCGAGGTGCTGGTGACGAAGGCGGGCGCTGGAACGCTGAGCATCGGCGACGTGCCGATGACAGTCAAGGAGGCCAAGCCGCTACCGGCCAGCGACTAGCCGCCTGAGATCCCGTCGATGACGACTGATGACTACGCGCGGTCACTGGTGATCGCTTCGAACTACCGCGTACCCGATCCCGCTCGTGTGCCCCCCGTCCTCGAACAAGGCCGGCCCAGGCTGGTCGAGATGGGCGCCCATCACGTGGTCGTACATGCCTCGACCGTCGACCAAGGTCGGGTGCTGGTCACGATTGCTGTCCACAACCGCGAGCCGATCATCGATCTGTTGCGCTCCCGGGTGTTCTTCGACTGGTTCGACGCGGTCGGCGTCAAAGACATCCCAGCTGTTTTCGCGGGCGAGATCATCGAGCGGATCGACGTCACCGACTCGTCGGACACCGTGTTGCCCGGCGTCGTCGTGGCCGCCATCACCTCGGTGCACGACGTACCGACGATGACCGAGCGTGTGCGCCGCGCCGCGGACCGATTCGCTGCTGCAGGTGTCCAAAAGACGTTGATCTTCCGGGCATTCGACGATCCGCACGAGGTCATGATCCTTCAAGAGCTCGACAACGAGGAGGACGCGCGGCGCTGGGTCGAGAACCCCGATCCGTCCGCAGAGTGGATGGAGGGCGCAGGGATAGGCGCCTATCCGCCGATCTTCGTCGGCAGGTTCATGTACATCATGCGCATCGACGAGGCGAGCTGATCGGGTCGACTCGATGTATGTCTGTTTGTGCGATGGCGTCACGAGCCAGACGGTGGCCGATGTGGTGGCCGACGGTGCGCGCTCGACGAAGGCGGTCGCGAAGGCATGCGGCGCCGGTTCGGACTGCGGCCGCTGCCGGCGCACTATCCAGGAGATCATCAAAGCCGCTGTGGCACGCTGACCGGCGGGTGGCAGCGCCGAGACTATGCGCCCATCGATCAGTATCGCGATCGCGGCCATGATCGTCGGGCTGTGGGCGCCCGGACGTGACGATCGCCAGTTGCGAGCGGGTGCGCTGGCTACGCTGCCAGAGTGCAGCTCGTCGACCTGTCGGCGCCACCGCCGCCCCGGCCGGAGTCGCCACCCGGGCTAGTGATCGCCGCGGGGTCGGCGCGCGCGATCACGGCAAGTGACGCGCAAGGTTGGCTGGACCGAGCGTCGTTCACATTGACCGAAGATGCGACTGACGACCCGCGCGTCATCACCGTGGTCTCGGTCCCCGACACTATTGAGCTGATCACGCCGGCGTGTTCAGCGCTGGCCGCAAGCCACCGCGATCTGCGACGACGTGCTGCGGACGACAGACCCGGCGGCACCCGTGCGACGCGGTCTGCTCACCGAGTCGCTCGCATACTCCACGTTGCAGGCCGGTGGCGAGTTCGCCCGTTGGCTCGCCGAACGCGGACCGGCGCAGGCACCGCACAGCTCCGATTCCGTTGTGGCGCAACGGATCGGTGACAGCCTACACATTCGCTTCAACAGACCGGCCCGGCACAACGCGTTTTCCAACGAGATGCGGGCCGCGTTACTGGAGGCGCTCGACATCGCGAGATACGACCCGTGTATTGACGAAGTGATGCTCAGCGGAAAAGGGCCGTCGTTCTGCAGCGGTGGCGACCTCGCCGAGTTCGGTTCATTCACCGATCCGGCCAGCGCCCACCTGGCGAGGATCCGCTACAGCCCGGCGCTGATTCTCGACGAGATAACCGCCCGGCTTGGCCCCCGGTGCCGTGCCCGCGTGCACGGTCACGTCCTTGGCAGCGGATTGGAGCTGGCGGCGTTCTGCGGCCGCATAGAAGCGCATCCGGACTCGCGCATCGGTCTGCCCGAGCTCGCGCTGGGACTTATCCCCGGCGCGGGGGGGACGGTCAGCGTGACGCGGCGGATAGGGCGTTGGCGCACGGCATATCTGGTGCTCACCGGTATCACGATCGATGCGGGAACCTCGTTGAGGTGGGGCCTGGTGGACGTGGTGGCGTAAGCATCAACCTGTGCGGCGCCCGTGTTCAATCGCCAGGAACTGTGCATCCAGACTGCTCAGCTGCTTCATTGCAGACGCCGCGCGTTATTGACGGATACGGCGCAAGGTGGCGCCATGGGCGGGCCCACTGCGGGACAGGCAGACCGGCGCCACGTGGTGGAAGGATTTGAACCAACCGGCGTTCGCCACCGTACACAACAGTGTGGGTGGAAATTGAGATGAGGACATCAGTCAAACTCGCCATCGTGTGCGCTGGCGCTCCCATCGTGGCGCTCTGTGTCGGGGCACCAACCGCGTGGGCAGAACCGTCAACTGCCGACGCAAGCTCGACGCAGCAAACCCTATTCAGTGGTGTTTTGCTCTCGGCAGGCGGTCACACACTGGTGACCTTCGAGCACGCCCTGACTGGGGGATGAGGTGGGAGGAGCCCAGTTGTCTGACGGCCACGGGCGTTCCGCGAAGCTGATGCCAGTTCCGAACGCGCCAGCGACTCAGCCGCTTCGGATCCTCGTTGTCGGCGCCGGTGTGGGCGGCATTTCCATCGCTCGGGGATTACTGCGCGATGGACATCACGTCACCGTCTTCGATCAACGGCCGAGTGTGCAGGCAGGTGGCGGCGCCGTGACCGTCTGGTCCAATGGCGCGACGGTTCTGGCGCAGCTGGGCGTCGATATGGACGGGGCCGGTCAGCTGCTGTCCACCGTGCGGGTCGTGACATCCACGGGTCGCCCGCTCACCGCTGTCGACGTGACCGCGATGGAGGACCGGTTGGGCGCACCTGTTCGGATGGTCCCGCGTCGAGTCCTGCTTGAACGGCTCCTCGAAGGCTTTCCGACCGATCGCATCCGATGCAACTCCCGTGCGGTCGGGGTGGTCATTACGCACAACGGAGTGCGGGTCGAGTTCGATGACGGCAGCTCGGCCGAAGGAGATCTGTTGATCGGTGCGGATGGCCTGCACTCGATGGTTCGAGATATCGTCGGCGCGCAACACGCGAAGCCGACCGGCTGGTGCAGCTGGCAGGGACTGGTAACCCTTCCGGATTGCGCCGACACGCACGTCGCGCTGATGGTCATCGGCGAGCACGGAAACCTTGGCCTGTGGCCGGCCGGAGGGTCCGATCTGCAGTGGTGGTTCGACTTGCCATGGTCGTCCGACTTCGTCAGACCGGAACGTCCGATCGACATGATCCGGTCCCATTTCACAGGATGGTCCGACTCGGTCGATCGAGTACTCGCGACGTTGACCAACGACGATCTGGCCCATTCGCCGTACCCGCACTTTCGGCATCCGATTCCCCGGCCGGGCCAAGGCGCGCTTACATTGCTCGGCGATGCCGCACACACGATGCCGCCCACCCTCGCGCAAGGGACCAATCAGGCGCTGCTCGACACCATGGTGTTGTGCAAGGCGCTTTCGGATTTCCGGACAGGAACGAACCGCAGCAACAGTGATCTCTGCAGCGCACTGCGCTGGTACGAGAAGACCAGGCGACACAAGGTCATAGCCGTATCCCGGGTGGCGTCTCTGCAGGTATCCCACGGTGAGTCCATGCTGAGACCGGCGGGAATGATTTCAGACCGGTTCATGACATGGGCACTGACGATGTTCCTGCGTTGGTCCAGTCACCGCCGGCTGTCCGCGGAGGTCGGCCGAGACCTCGTGGCGACCAACCGGTCTCGTCAACTGCGATGAACAAGTCAGACAGTGTCGAGCACGATCCCGTACGAGTACGAGGCGGTATCGACGCGCCCTCGCGCTGGCTCTGGCTCGTCAAGTGGTGCGTGCTGGCCGTCCCGCACTACCCCATATTGATCGTTCTCTACCTGGTGTATCCGCTGCTGACCATCGTTGCCGGCGTCGCCATCCTGTTCACCGGACGGTATCCGCGTCCCATCTTCGACTTCAACGTCGGGGTGCTGCGCTGGTCGTGGCGAGTCATGAATTACAGATTTCCGATGAACAGCACCGACAAGTACCCGCCTTTCACGCTCGCGGCTCGGGCCGACTACCCAGGCGATCTCGAGGTCGACTATCCGGAACACCTGACGAACTGGGCCGTGCTGGTGAAGTGGTGGCTGTTGGCGATTCCGCAGATACTTATTTGCTGGGCGATGGAGCCTCTGCTGCAGGTACTTTGCTTTGTCGCCGCGGTGCGGTTGTTGGTCTCCGGAACGATCTCGCGGGGCATGTTCGACCTCCTCATGGGCATAGTCCGATGGCGTTATCGGGTGGCCGTGTACGTCTCGTTGATGCGCGACGAATATCCGCCGTTCCGGCTGGATCTGGGTAACACGCATGCCACGATGCCTGGTAGTGCTACGGACCGATCTTGATGGCGAAGAATTGAACAAAATAGCCCTCGCGACCGTACACAACAGTGTGGGTGCGCGAATGCACCCGCGGAAGGTGGGAATTCCGATGAGGACATCAGTCAAATTCGTCAGCGTGTGTGCTGGCGCTCCCATCGTGGCGCTCTTTGTCGGGGGAGCGACCGCGTGGGCAACACCGTCAACTAGCGCGGATTCGTCTGGCGCTACCTCGACGGAGCAAACTACAACTGGCGGGCTGGCGGTCTCGGCAGGGGGTAACAACCTAGTGAAGATCGGCAGCAGCACGGCGACCACAAGCGGTCGCAGCCTTGCCGTTGCGTTCGACTTGCCTAACGCGGGCGCCAGCACTGCCACCGCCAAGGGGAACTCAAGCTTCGCCCTTGCGATCGACGGCAGCACCGCCACCGCCAATGGGGACGGAAACTTCGCCTTCGCGGGCATGGACAGCACAGCTATCGCAAACGGAAACAACAACGACGTCCGTGCTGCCTTCGGCAGCACGAACCGCGTAACCGGGAACGACAACACCTCCTACGCAATCCCAGACAGTGACGCTGAGGTAACGGGGGACAACAACTTCGCCGTATCGCTCTGCGGAGGTTCGGTGACGATCTCAGGCCAGGGCCAACAAGTCACGAAGGCGCCCTGCGTTGGGGTCAACTGACGGAGGCAGATGACGCGCCGTAATCCGTTGTTCCCGTATGTGTATCGGTTCGGCATGCCGATCTTCGACCGGCTGTTCTATCGCCGGTATCGGCGAGAGGCGATGAGCAATGCGACCGGCCGACTGCTCTTGGTCGGTCTCGGCCCGGGAACCGACTTGATGTTTCTTCCGCCTGCGGTGACGTCGGTCGCCGCTGTGGAGCCGGAGGCGGCGATGCGGCGGATGGCTTCGGCTCTTGCTCGCCGCCACGGCATTGCCGTCGATATCGTCGATGGGATCGGCGAGTCGATTCCGTTCCCGGACAACAGTTTCGACTCGGTACACGTCGGGCTGGTGTTGTGCTCGGTCGACGATGTGGCCGCTACCCTCGGCGAGATCCGGCGGGTGCTCGCACCCGGCGGCAGGTTGGTCGTCCTCGAGCATGTCCGCGGGGACGGCGCGATGGGCCGGTTCCAGGACCTGATCGCCAAGCCGTGGTCCTGGCTGGCTTCCGGTTGCAAGCCGAACCGCCGAACCATCGACGCCATCGCCGCGGCCGGATTCGATACCGGGGGACTGCGCAGCGTCCGACGAACCTTGGTACCGCCCCCGTGCACGCCTCATCTGCAAGGTTTCGCCACCCTAGTCGAGTAGCAGCTCTGTCTACTCGACGCTGACAGCCTCGATGATGTTCAGCCGCGCCGCGCGGCGCGCGGGTGGTACCGAGGCGAGCAGGCTGATCGTCAGTGCGCCGATAGTGAGGACGAGGGCCATCAGGCTCGGCTCGAAGCCGACGCTGAAATTCATGACGTCCCCGCTGACGAGACTGAACAGCCACTGGTCCATCAGGCCGAACACAAGCCCCAAGATGCCACCGATGACACCAATACCTGCGGCCTCGGCCAGGATCATCTGCAATGTGAACCGGCGGCTGGATCCCATCGCCCGCAGCACGCCAATCTCGCGGCGCCGTTCGAGCACCGAGAGCGTCAACGTGTTGAAAAGCGCCACTGCGGCCACCAACACGACAATGATCCAAACGGCGTTGGCGATGACCATGCTCTGATGCAGGGGCGCCTCGAGGCCTGCCAGCGCCGCGCGACCGTCGTATACGTAGTTCGGCGCGGGCACCACGCGGCGGACGTCCGCCGACAGGCGATTTGGATCCACGCCTGGGGCTGCGGAAATCTGGAGTGCTGTCGCTGCCGGGCGGTCGAACCACGCCCGCATTTGATCGAGGTCCATCCCGATGGTGCCGATGACGGTCGAGAAGTACGGCACCAACGCCAGCACAGTCGTCTGCTGTGGGCCCCGGGGCGTTTGCAGCCACAGTTCGTCGCCAACCTCGACGCCGAGAGTCTTGCCCACATTCTGTGTGAGCACCACGCCCCGACCGGCGAGCACTTCGTTGCGTACCTGTTCGTCGAGCGCGCGGAACAGCGGATCGTTCGTTTGCGGCGAAAACCCGTCGAGCATCACGCGCGTGCCGCCGACCACAGCGAACCCGAACGCGCCCTCGGTGACGCGTGCGACACCCGGCACTGCGGCCACCTTTTCGGTAAGACCTTGCGGTAGCGGGTTGGTCGGATACCGGTCGGGAGCATCCGCGCTCACCCACACGTCGACGTCGGCGACCGGCGAGAAGATGCCACGCGCCGACCGGATCATGTCGGTGTTGGTACCGGTGATCACGACGGTGGTGACGACCGCGATGAGCACGGTCATCACCGTGGCCCACACTCGCCGCGGCGCACGCTCGATCGTCGCCGCCGCGAGTGCCCCGACCGATCCGAACATTCGAGCCGTTGCGGCGGTGGCTTTGACGATGGGCACGGTGAGCGCGAAGCCGAGCGCGATCTCGGCACAGATCACCGCAAACATCGCGACAAAGGCAAAGGTGCCACTTTGGCCGAGGACGACCAGCATCGACCCCGCGAGCACCGCGACGGCGCCGACTCCGCACGCGATCCGCAGCCAGTGGGGCACGAAATCCGCCGCCGAAGCCCCGACAGGTGCCAATGCCTCGATCGGTGCGACCTTGTACACCTGCCGCGCAGCCATCGCGGACGCGACCACGCTGGTGAGCACCGTGGCCGCGAGGGCGACCGGGATCGCGTAGCCGGGCAACCAGTACTCGACGCGAGCTTCGAGCCCTTGGGTGACTGCCGGCGGCAATCGACCAATCGCGATGCGGCCCATGAATATACCGATGCCCGACCCGATGGCCCCGCCGATGAGGCCGAGAATCGCCGCCTCCGCGAGCATGTCGCGAACGATTGTGACGCGTCGGCCGCCGATCGCGCGCAGCATCGAGATGACCGGCCGGCGCGCGGTGATCGCCATGGTCATCGTGGTATAGATCAGGAACGCGCCGACGACCAAGGCGACACCGGCGCCCATCAGGGCCATGTAGTTCATCAGCCTGACACCGTCGCCGGCCCGAGTTGCCCGCAGACTCGGGTCCGCGACGATTGCTCGGCCGTCCACAGCGGCGGTGACCGCGTCGCGAACTGCGGCAACGTCCGCGCCCGGCTTCGTGGTGATCAGTATCGAGTCGATCTGACCTTGTCGCCCTGTGATGTTCTGCGCCAACCGAAGTGGGGCAAGGACATAGTGCCCGCCGTTGAGATCCGCGAGTTGCTCGCCGTCGAGCACCTCCGTGACCGTGACCCGACCCGAGCCCAGCTGGAAGCTCTCGCCTTTCGCATGACCGAGCCCTGGCCCGACCTGAACACCGTCCGGCGTCTCGTCCAGCGCCTCCAGCGGCGCTGCGACGGCATCTTTCAAGGCCCCGCCCAACGCCCCACTACTCGCGTCCGCGCCGAACAGCAGAACCGGCCCCGATGCCGTGTACGCAGACATCCGTATCATCGGCGCCGCGGTTTCGACGCCGGGAACTGCGGCGACATCGGCCGTTATCGCGTCGGGAAATCCGGCGTCGGTAATGCCCGACACCTCGAGCGCGGCGATGCCGGCGATCCCGTCGGACAGCCGGTTGACCGATCCGGTGATCGAGCCGAAGATGCCGAAGACCGCGACCAGATACATTGCGGACACCGCCATAACGGCGATGGAGGCGATTGTGCGCCGACGGTGCACCGCGAGTTCACGCAGACTGAATAGACGTAGCCGGCTTGCCGCAGCAGCGGCATATCGCCGCGCCCCGTCTCACGCCGGGACCACAGACAACTCGTCGGAACCGAGCCGACCGTCCTGCAGTGTGATGACCCGATCGGTCGCGGCCGCGGCATCCGAGTTATGGGTCACCATCACCACCAGCCGACCGCGGCCCTCCTCATGCGCCACCTCGGCGAGGAGCCCCAAGATCGAAGCGCCCGTTGTGGAATCGAGGTTCCCGGTTGGTTCGTCGGCGAGGATCAGCGGTGGGTCCATCATCAATGCCCGCGCCACGGCGACGCGCTGCATCTGACCGCCGGACAGTTCCGCCGGTCGGTGCTGGGTCCGGTCTGCCAGCCCGACCCTGTCGAGCAGACGAATCGCATCGGGTTTGGCCTTTGCCAGTCGGACACCGTCGAGCAGCTTCGGGACCGCCACGTTCTCCCACGCCGATAGCGTCGGCAACAGGTTGAAGAACTGGAAGACGAACCCGACGCGATGATGGCGAAACTCCGACTGTTGCTCATCGTCGAGGCGGCCGATGTCGTCGCCGTCGAAGATGATCGACCCAGAATCGGGGGAGTCCAACGCGCCGAGCAGGTGCAGCAAGGTGCTCTTGCCCGCCCCCGATGGCCCGACGACCGACACGAACTGCCCACCGCAGAGTCGCAGGCTGATCTCGTCGAGTGCCCGCACCGATTGACCGCCGACCCTGTACTCGCGCACCACGTTGCGGAGCTCAATGGTCAGTTCGTGCTCGAGGGTATGTCGTCCGATGATGGTCCTCCCGCGAAACCGCACTACCCCGGCGCGCGACGGCCGCGCCCCATGCGCGACCGACGCAAGTGCCCCAACGGCGCCGCTATGGGATACAACGAGCGCGACGCCCAATCGGTTCGGTTCGCGAGGTGCGATATCGCTGATACGGCTACTGCCGTGGTTCGCACGCGTGACCCTTCTGGAACCATTGGCGTCGGTTGCGGCGGGCACGAGTCGTCGACAACCCGTGTAATGCGCGGTGGATTGTCCTGCGCGCAGGCAGGCCAGCCGGAAGGATGGCGGCCGTGAGTGAGGTTGCGCCGCACGCGGCACACAGCTACGCCCCGGCCCATCGGCTTCGGCAAATGTCCGGACGCGACCCGGACGAACAACACCGCGTGGCGACTCCGCTGGAACTGCTGTTCGATCTGACCTTTGTGGTCGCGGCCGGCATCGCCGCGAACGAGTTCGCGCACGCACTGGCCGAAAATCACGTCGGCTCAGGATTGACCGCCTTCGCCTTCGGCACGTTCGCGATCGCGTGGGCGTGGATCAACTTCAGCTGGTTCGCATCGGCCTATGACACCGACGACTGGGTGTATCGGCTCGCCACCATGCTGCAAATGGTCGGCGTCATCATCCTGGCGCTCGGGCTACCACCGGTATTCGCCTCGATCGACCACGGCGCGTACGTCGACAACCTCGTCATGGTGGCCGGCTACGTCGTGATGCGCGTCGCCATGGTAGGACAGTGGCTGCGCGCGGCCAGGCAGGATCCGGACCGGCGTGCGGCGTGCCTCACCTACGCGGCCACGATCACCATTGCGCAGATCGGGTGGGTCGTGCTGGCCCTGGCACGCACCTCGGTCGCCGTGACCTTTGTCTTCGTCGGTGTGCTGCTGTTGGTCGAGTTGATCGGGCCGGTGGTGGCCGAGACGCGCAAAGGCGGCACGCCCTGGCACGCCCATCACATCGCCGAACGGTACGGCCTGTTCATCATCATCGCGCTCGGCGAAGGCATCGTCGGCACGGTCGCCTCACTCGGGGCGGTGGTCGGTGAGCAAGGCTGGTCGGTCGACGCGGTGCTGGTCGCCGTCGCCGGCACCGGCCTGACGTTCGGCATGTGGTGGATGTACCACGTCGTGCCGGCCGGGCCGCTTCTCCAACAGCACCGACAGCGGTCGATAAAGTTCGGCTATCTGGGCATCATCGTGTTCGGGTCCATCGTGGCCATTGGTGCCGGGCTGCACGCCGCCGCCTACTACATCGAGCACCACTCCAAGCTCGGGTCAGCCGCCACCGTGTTGTCGGTCGCCGTGCCGGTGGGCGTATTCATCGGGTGCAGTTACCTGGTGTACACGTTGCTCGTCCATTCCTGGGACGCGTTTCATGTGCTGCTCGTGGTGCTGACCGCGGCGGTGCTGGTGGCTTCCGTGGTGCTGGCCGCTGTGGGGCTGTCCATGGCGGCCTGCCTGTTGATCGTCATGCTCGCCCCGGTGGTCAGCGTGGTCGGTTTCGAGCTGATCGGCCACCGCCATGTCGCGGACGCGCTGGGCCAGAGCCTTCACTCAGGGCCGTAGATGTTGCCCTTCCGGATATCTGCGTAGCACCTCAGTCGGGTCTGCCCGGTCTGCTCGACGCACACCCGCACCTGTGTTTCGATGTCCGGCGCATAGGTTTGGTCCGCCGGTCCCGGTGTGGCGGACGGCGTGGGCACCTGTTGGAGCAGCGACCACAAATTGACACCGGCATGAGTCGCGCAGTACGCCGGCTTGCCCTCTGTGGTCTGGCCAGCGGCCCCGAGAGTTTCACAGTCGGCGCCGACCAGCACCACCGGCACTTGCGGCGCGGCCGACGCGGTGGGCGGCCCCGCCGACGGGTTGGGCGGTCCTTTTGTGAAGGCCTCGTCCTTGAACAGCATCAAGGCCATCGCCGCCACCGCGGTGAGCATGAGAGCCAGCACAGCCGGCACCACGACAGCCGGCCGCAGCCACCGCCTCCGGCCCTGCCCGTCCGGGGTTCTCGCGATGCTGCCCTTCACCGAATGCCTCGGTCCCGACGCGGGCATTGAGGAGACCGTCGGTTCGGTGGCGCCGAGCTCTTTCTCCGCGGTGCCGATCCGCTGCTCGAGGGCGCGGGCGAAGTCCATGCACAGCTCGTAGCGGTCGTCGGGTGACTTGGCCAGGGCCTTGGAGAAGACCGGCCCGACCTCTGACAGTTCGGGGCGACGCGACCCGATCGTCGGCGGAATGGTGTTGAGATGCTGGCTGATGACGACGGCCGGGTTGGTGTGGGTGAACAGCGGCGCCCCGGTCAGCAGGTGAAACGCGGTGGCAGCCAAGGCATACTGGTCGGCGCGCGGGTCGATGTGCTCGCCCATCAACTGTTCGGGAGCGGCATACGCCACCGTTCCCACCGTCATGTTGGTGGCCGTGAGCTTGCTGGTGTCGTCCAGCCACCTGGCGATGCCGAAGTCGCCCAGCAGGATTCGCTCGTCGCTGGTGTCCGGGTGTGCGAGCAGGATGTTCGCGGGCTTGACGTCGCGGTGCAGCAGCTGACGCTGGTGCGCGTAGTCGAGCGCATCGGCCACCGCATTGACGATGCGGATCACCATGTCGGGTGGCATGCCGTGCGGATACCGCTCTGCCAGCAGCCCGGCGGCGTCGGTGCCCTCGACGTAATCCATCGAAATCCACAGATGCCCGTCGATCTCCCCGCGGTCGTGTACCGCGACGATGTGGGGATGCCACAAGGTGGCGGCCATGTCGGCTTCGCGGTTGAACCGCTCGCGGTATTCGGGGTCGGCGGTCACCGCCGTCGGAAGCACCTTGAGCGCGTCCTGACGCGGAAGTCTGGGATGTTGGGCCAGGTAGATCTCGCCCATCCCCCCTGATCCCAGATGTCGAAGGATGGTGTATTCCGCGATTACCTGGCCGTCGGCTAACGGCATGGGCGCATCCTACAGTTGTGTTGCCGACGGGCCGAATCACTTCCCATACTGCTGGTTAGCCGCCGGACCTGGCTGACAAAACCTTTTCATTGCGTTGACTGCGCAGGCAACCGGCTGATGTCGATGCCGCTACGAGGCCGACCTACTTTTCGTGCGCCAACCAGTTGGCGGTGCGGCGCAGGAACTCGGCGCACTCATCCGGGCTCTCCAGGGTGAACTGTGCCGACGACGGGCGGTCGCCGTGCTCGCCGTGGCGCACCAGGATTCCGATACCGCCGGCGCGCACGGCGTCGAACGCGTCCTCGTCGGTGAGATCGTCGCCGATGTAGATGGGCAGTGGCAGTCCGTCGCCGTCGATCTGGTCACCGATCCAGTTCAGTGTGGTCCCTTTGTCCCAGTCGACGTTCGGGCGAAGCTCAATCACCTTGCGCCCGCTGGTAACTCGTAAGTGCTCGCGCTGGCCTAGCCGGTGCGCACTGGCCACCACGTCACCGAGATCGTCCGGATCGACGTCGCGGTAGTGGATCGCCACGGCAAACCGCTTGTGCTCCACCCGCACTCCGCTGATGCGGGCCAGCGTGTCGTTGAGCTCTCCGGCAGCACGCTCGAGCACCGGCACCGCGGCGGCGGCTTCGCCGTTCTGGTGCAGAGTGCCGTCGGGCGCGACCAATTCGAAGCCGTGGCTGCCGGCGTACCACAGCCCCGGGACGCCGGCCCGGCGCCGGACGTCGGCGAGGTCGCGGCCCGACAGGATCGCGACTGGGCAGTCGGCGGCGATCTGCGCGAGGGCCTCGGCCGCACCGTCGACGAGCACGGCGTTGTCGGGGTCGGGCACGATGTCGGACAGCGTTCCGTCGAAGTCCAGAAAGACCATCGGACGTCGCGCGCCGAACTTGCCGGTCAGCTGGTCATACGAGGCCAACGCGTTCGGTATCTGCGACATCGCTCGGTCGCCGGTGCGGACCGCAACGTCGGCGAGGTCGGTCACCACCGCATCGGCCCCGCACTCGCGTAGTTCATCGGCGTTGCCCGTGCGGTCGACACCGATGACCAGCGCGAATCCGCCGCTACGGCCCGCGGCGACCCCCGCGTCGGCGTCGTCGATGACCACCGACCGCTCCGCCCGCGCACCGAGCCGGCGAGCCGCCTCGCGCAATATCGCAGGATCCGGCTTGCCGGGCAGTCCAAGTTCGGTGCGTACTCCGGCGTCGGTGAGCCGGCGCCCGAGCGCGACGATGCTCGGGTCGGCGGGGTCGTCGGCGAGGTCGAAGATCACCGCGTCGTGCAATCTCGGATCGATGGTGACGGGCGGCTTCATTGCGGCATTCCCTCGTGATCGGCGTTCCCTGGAATTCTGCCCGACCAATGACGAAGTTCCGTCAACCGGTGACCAAGGGCTCTCAGCCGGGGTCGATTGCGCGCCTACCGTCCAAGATGGGGCTAAGGAGGCGGAAAATGGTCGGAGTCCGACGACGCTACGCGATCGTCGTGGGAGTAGATGGCTCGCCCGCATCGCAAGTTGCCGTGTGTTGGGCCGCTCGGACCGCGGCCTTGCGCCACGTCGACTTGACGATCGTGCATGTGGTCCCCGCTGCGGCGGCGACCTGGCTGGCAGGCCCGAGCGGATTCGGTGAGTGGCAAAAGGACCACGCGCGTCGCATGCTCGACGAGGCGACGAGGATCTTCGACGAGAACACTTCGCCCGACCGACGCCCGCGGATCCGCACGGAGGTCTACACCGCGTCCATCGTGCCGACGCTGGTGGACCTGTCCAAGGATGCCGAGCTGATCGTCGTCGGAAGCCGCGGCCGCGGAGCGGTCGGCCGGATGCTGCTGGGTTCGGTCAGCTCCGGGCTGATACATCACGCGCATTGCCCGGTCGCGGTGATCCACGACGAAGACCCGTTGATGCCGCATCCGACAGCGGCGCCGGTGCTCGTCGGGGTGGACGGTTCGCCGGCCTCCGAGGCGGCCATCGCGATCGCTTTCGACGAGGCCTCCCGGCGCCGCGCCGACCTCGTCGCCTTGCACGCATGGAGTGACGTGGGCGCGCTGGAGCTGCCCGGATTGGACTGGGAGGCATTGGCGCCGCAGGAAGAGGCGATCCTCGCCGAGCGCCTGGCCGGGTGGCAGGAGCAGTATCCCGATGTCACGGTTCGGCGGGTGGTGGTGTGCGATGCGCCGGCGCGCCAACTCGTCGAACAGTCGGAGTCGGCACAGCTGGTGGTGGTCGGCAGTCATGGCCGCGGCGGCTTCGCCGGGATGCTGCTCGGCTCGGTCAGCGCGGCTGTGGTGCAGGCCGCGCGGATGCCGGTGATCGTCGCTCGTTAAGGCAGCGGCGCTGACCAGCGCAGGACCGTGCCGCCGCCGTCGCGGTTGACCACGGTGAACGTGCCGCCGACCTCTTCGGCGCGCTTGCGCAGATTCGACAGCCCGCTCGCGGTCACCGTCGGCGGCAGGCCGACGCCGTCGTCGACGACCTCGACGGTCAATTCGTCGACCACGCTGACCGTCACGTTCAGCGTGGTCGCCTCGGCGTGCCGGACGGCGTTGCTGACCGCTTCGCGCACCACCGCTTCGGCGTGGTCGGCCAGCGTCGCGTCCACCACGGACAACGGGCCGACGAACTGCACCGACGGCCGCAGCTGCGACCCGGCGAACCGGTTCACCGCCTCCTCGAGACGCTGGCGCAGCCGCGTCTGGCCGGCTGACCCGCCGTGCAGATCGAAGATCGCGGTGCGGATGTCGGAGATGACGGCCTGCAGGTCATCGACGCTTTCGGTCAGCCGTTTCTGCACCTCGGGGGAGCGGGCGCGCGGGATCGTGCCCTGCAGCGCCAGGCCGACGGCGAACAGCCGCTGGATGACGTGGTCGTGCAGATCGCGGGCGATCCGGTCACGATCGGTGAGCACGTCAAGCTCGCGCACGCGTCGCTGGGTCGTCGCCAACTGCCAGGCCAGCGCCGCCTGGTCGGCGAACGCGGCCATCATGTCGAGTTGTTCGTCGGTGAACGGCCGATCGCTTCTGCCGCGCAGCGCGATGAGCACGCCCGCGACGGTGTCGCTGACCCGCAGCGGCAGCACCAGCGCGGGACCGGCGAGGTCGACGGCGCCGAAATCTAGGTCCAACGCGTCCAGGCGCAGCGGAGACCGCTGCACGAAGGCCTGCCCGATCTCGGTGCCCTCCAATGGAATCGACATGGGTGTGGCCGTTGCATCACAGTCCCCGGAGCACTCGATCACCAGCAGTTCGGACACCTCGTCGACGGGCAGCTCCTCGTCGACCGGGACGGCAACCAACGTCGTCCCTGCGCCGGTTAGTGTCAACGCCTCGTCGGCGATCAGCCGGAACACCGTCGCCGGGTCGGTGCCGGACAGAAGCTGCGTGGCGATGTCTCGGGTGGCTTCGATCCAGCGCTGTCGGGCGCGCGACTGCTCATAGAGCCGGGCATTGTCGATCGCGATCCCGGCGGCGGCGGCGAGGGCCTGGACCAGCAACTCGTCGTCTTCGCTGAACGGCTGACCGGAACGCTTGTTGGTGAGGTAGAGGTTGCCGTATACCTCGTCACGCGTGGACACCGGGACGCCGAGGAAGGTTCGCATCGGCGGGTGCTCGGGCGGGAATCCGACGGACGCGGGGTGGTCGCGGATGTGGTCGAGCCGGATAGGGTTCGGGTCGTCCATGAGCACGCCGAGGACACCACGCCCCTCCGGCAGGTGACCGATCTTCGCGCGGGTTTCGTCGTCGATGCCTTCGTAGACGAATTCGACGAGTTCGTGGCCCTTGCCGCGAACGCCCAACGCGCCGTATTGAGCGTCGACCAGTTCGATCGCGGTGTGCACGATCGCGCGCAACGTCGCGTCGAGTTCCAGCCCCGACGTGACCACCAGCATGGCCTCCACCAGGCCGTCCACCCGGTCTCGGCCACGAATGATCTGCTCGACGCGATCCTGGACTTCGACGAGCAGTTCACGGAGTCGCAATTGTGAGAGCGTGTCCCGAAGCGGACTCGTTCGGCCTATCTCGTTCGCTCCGAGATCGTCGGCCACGTGCTCATGGTGACATCGCCCGCGCGGTGCGGTCCAGCGGTCAGCCGGAATATCCTGCCTGGCTGTCGGGCCGGTCGAGCTTGGAGACGAACACCGCCGCCTGGGTGCGCCGCTGCATGCCGAGCTTGGCGAGCAGCCGCGAGACGTAGTTCTTCACAGTCTTTTCGGCGAGGAACATCCGCGCCGCGATCTGCTTGTTGGTCAGGCCTTCGCCCAGCAGTGTCAGCAGCGTGCGTTCCTGCTCGGTCAACCCCGACAGCGGATCGGACTGTTCGGCGGCTCCGCGCAGCTTCGCCATCAGTGCGGCGGCGGCCCGGTTGTCGAGCAGCGACTTGCCCGAGCCGACCTCCTTGATCGCGCGGGCGAGCTCCATGCCCTTGATGTCCTTGACCACATAGCCGCTGGCGCCGGCCAGAATGGCGTCGAGCATCGCCTCGTCTGAGGTGTACGACGTCAACATCAGGCAGCGCAGCTCCGGCATCCGCGACAAGAGCTCGCGGCACAGTTCGATGCCGTTGCCGTCGGGCAGCCGGACATCAAGCACCGCGACGTCGGGATTGAGCACGGGCACCTTGGCCAATGCCTCACCCACGGACGCGGCTTCGCCGACGACCTCGAGTTCGGGGTCGGCGCTGAGCAGATCCACGAGTCCGCGGCGGACCACCTCGTGGTCGTCGACCAAAAAAACCTTCACCACGGCATGCCTTCCGAGACGATTGGTGCGGTACTCATCAGCTGGTCTTCACAGACGGCGGCGTCCCACCACGAGCACCGAACAGTCCGCCTGTCGCAGCACTGCGCTGCCGTTCGGACCGAGAAGCTCGCCGGCGTCGCCCGCCGCGCCGGCGCCAACCACCACCAGCCGTACGTTGGGCGCGTTCTTGGCCAGATAGTCGAGGATGCTGCCGTGCACTGCCGCGGAGCGGATGTCGACGTCCGGGTAGCGACGCATCCAGCGGGAAAGGCGGCGATCTAGCTGCGCCTGCACCCGGCGGTCGTCGTCGGTGTCGTTGAAACGGGAGTGCCAGGTCGCCACGATGCATAACGGGGCTCCGCGCAGCCGCGCCTCTTCCACGCCGCATTGCAGCACGGGCCCGTCGGCCGGCGATTCTTCCAGGTCGACGACGACGCACCCGTCGTCGTGCTCGGGGACGCCGTGGTTTCGGACAACGGCGACGGGGCAGTGGGCAGCCCCAGGCAGTGCGGCCGCGGTGGAGCCGACGCGCCCGCCCGTGGCGTGCTTGCGGCCGATTGGTCCGACGCAGAGCATCTCGGCGAACCGGGCGGCGTGGGCGAGTGCGCCCAGGGCGCGGCCGTGGACCACCTCGGTCTCGACCTTGACCGGTTTACCGGTCGCCTCGATCGCCGCGCGTGCGTCATTCAGGGCGGCCTGCGCGGCGGTCATGGTGCCGGTGTTCTCGGTGTCGTCTTCGACCACGTAGACGAGCCGCAACGGGATGTTTCTGACGACGGCTTCGTCGACGGCCCACCGCGTGGCGGCAAGCGCCGAATTGGAGCCGTCGACGCCGACCACGATCGTGGA
Source organism: uncultured Actinomycetota bacterium (assembly GCA_963834955.1). Lineage (GTDB taxonomy): Bacteria > Actinomycetota > Actinomycetes > Mycobacteriales > Mycobacteriaceae > Mycobacterium. The sequence goes on along the minus strand of CAWIDX010000039.1, from coordinate 86,791 downwards.
GGTCGTTTCGCGATCACTCATGATCGGCTCCCGGTATCAGCTGTGACGTTGGTTCTTGTTCAAACCTAGCCAGCGCACCTCCCCTGGTGTGGTGCCTTTGGTCATCCGTTCATGGTCGTTGGTCCCCCGTCGCCATTGCGCGCCGCAACGCACCGAGCGCCACCGAAATGCCGCGGCCAACGGCTCACCCGCGAAACGTCAGCACGTCGGTGACAGGGCGACGCGGGGTTGGGGGAGGGAACTCGTCGACAGCGGGAGCCTGCCCGATTCTGATCAGCACTTGCGGCATGCCTTGCTGACCGGTGAGGCCGCGGATGATGTCGCGGCTGCTGCTCAGCTCGGTCATGTGGGTCAAAGTGCACGTCCCCAACCCGGCCACCGTGCACTCGAGCAGCACGCGAGACAACACTTCCCCGCACCGCAACACCTCGTCACCGCTGTCGTCGCGGGTCGACAGCGCCACGATCTTGGAGTGGTCCGCGGGGACGCCGGTCCGGCGTTCGCTATGTCCCACGGTGGGAAAGGCGCGGGCCACGTCGACACGGCGGGCCTCCGACTCCGACAGCAGCGAGGTCGAGGGGACACCCCGGTCTAGCTCGAAAGGCGTTGTCCACCAGAGCAGCTCAGCCCGATATGAGGTGTCGTAACGCCGCAGCGCCTCCGTGAGTCGAGACGCCTCCGCGAGCTCCCGACGCGCCTCGTCGGGAATGACGTCGAGCATCGCGGCGTCCGGGTCGAAACTCGTGCGCAGCACGGGTTCGAACGCATCCCAGTCGGTGGGTGCCATCAGGGGCAACCGGTCTGTGCGGCGCACGAGGATTGCGTCCGCGCGGCGCCGATGTGCGTCGGTGACGAACTCCATCGGGCCGAAGTCGATTGTGGCGAGGAGGTGCGGATCGCTCGGATCGGGGTATCGGTCGACGGCCGTGTCCCAGCCGGCCGCGGCCACCGCCACCCGCAGATGGTCGAGCACCGCGCCGCAGCCGAGGATCACCTCGCGCCCGGAGCTGTCGGTGGCGTCGCCGATTCGGCTGCGGTCGGAATAGAGGTGCAGGACTGGCCCTTCGGACACCCAGCGCCACGGCTGACTGTTGTTCAGGGACGGGGCGCGGCATGCCAGCATGACCGCGCTGCGGATGACATCGGAATCAAGCGTCGTTCGGCTCATGTGCACCACCCGCTAGTCGTTGATCATGACGCTAAGAGCATCTTGCGCTGGTTGCCAGAGCCGTTGGTCCACGCGCAAAGCATCCTGAAGGGCACCGTCAGGGACTTTGGTCCCCTCCGGTGGTGTCCAGCGGTCGGTTCCGAGAGACCTGCCGGCTCACCAGCGTCAGCGGACGCGTCAGTGGTTGTGCAAAGCGGCGGCCAGCGCCGAGATGTGTTCTGTCGCCACGTCATATCCCGGGAAGTACACGCAGACCCGCTCGGCGACGTCGCCGAACCGGCGCACGATCTCCGCCGCGCACGCTTCCGGGGTGCCGCGCACCGCGAGGCGGATGAGCAGATCGTCGTCGATGAGGCCGGCCATCTCCCCGACGGCCATGCGCTTGGACAGCACGTTCAACTCCGGCTGCAATGCGGGCCGGCCCTCCACGTCGAGCACCGGAGCGTAGGCGGGCGTCGACCCGTAGAAGGCGAGCAGCATGCGAACCCCGGCGGCCGCGGCCGCAAGCTCCTCCTCGGTGCGGCCCATCGCCGCGATCACCTGGGGCACGATGTCGAAGTCGGCCCGTGATCGACCGGATCGCTCCAGCCCGGCGTCGACCGCCGGCAGCGTCCGCTCCCGGAAATGGCGCACGGAATGAAACGGCATCACCAGCAGTCCGTCGGCCACCTCTGCGGCCGTGCGGGTCATCACCGGGCCCAGGGCGCCGAGATAGATCGGCGGCATGCCGTAGGGGTTGGGTCCGGGACGAAACGCCGGGGGCATCAATGTGTGCTTGGTGAACTCGCCGCGAAACTCCAAGCGACGCTGGTGCTGCCAGGAGTCGAAGATCGCTCTCACGGCCAACACGGTTTCCCGCATGCGCGCGGCGGGGCGGCTCCAGGTGCCGCCGTATCGGCTCTCGATATGCGGCCGAATCTGCGAACCCAGACCCAGCCGAAACCGCCCGGCGGACAGTAGTTGCAGGTCGTAGGCAGCGTGGGCGAGGTGAACGGGACTGCGCGGCAACGCGATTGCCACGTTCGTCATCAACTCCGCGTCCGTCGTGGCAGCCGCCACGGCAAGCGGGAGAAACACGTCGTGCTGGCCTTCGAAGGTGAACAGCCCGTCGACGCCGGAGCCGATGAGTTCCCGCGCCCGGTCGGCGGCCCGGTCGGGAGTGGCGTCGAGCTGCACGTGCAGGAACATCGCGGGCACCTTACCGCGGACTCCCCGGCAAGCAGCGGCACCGGGCGTCAGCTCCGTCGAAAATGGTTGACGGCCTATTCAGCGGCGCAGTCGCAGCACACTCGAGGGCGGCCGCAGCACACTCGACGCGTCGGCGCGCCAACGCCGCCGTCAAAAGTGATGCCATTGTGACCAGTGGCGTTGATATGAAACCTGAGTCAGCTGTCGTACCCTGTGGCTCGTGACCGTAACCCGGCGCGATCTGCTCAAGCTCGCCGCCGCCGCGCCGGCCGCCCTCGGGGTCAGCGGTCTGTTCTCGCCGCCCGCCGCGGCGGCGCCGCTGGGTATCCTGCTCGACTATGCGGCCGGGGTGATCAGTGCGACGGCCATCAGAGAGGCCGGCGCGCACGGGGCTATTCGGTACGTGTCCGATCGCCGCCCCGGCGGAGAGTGGATGAAGGGCAAGCCGATTCAGCTGGCAGAGGCGCGGGAACTCTATCGCAACGGGTTGAAAATTGTGTCCTGCTATCAGTACGGCAAGCAGGACACCGCCGACTGGCTCGGTGGTCAGCCAGCGGGTGTGCGGCACGCGCAACGTGGCTGGCAACTCCACGTCGCGGCCGGCGGCTCCTACGGCGCTCCGATCTACGCGTCGATCGACGACAATCCCACCCTCGATCAGTACAAGCGCCAGGTGGCGCCATACCTGCGGGGGTGGGAGACCGTCCTGGGCCACAATCGCGTCGGCGTCTACGCCAACTCCCGGACGATCGAGTGGGCGGTGCAGGACGGACTCGGTGCATGGTTCTGGCAGCACAACTGGGGCTCGCCCGGGGGCGTCGCGCACCCCGCCGCACACCTGCACCAGGTCGAGATCGACAAGCGCAGCGTTGGCGGGGTCGGGGTGGACATCAACCACATCCTCAAGCCGCGATTTGGCCAATGGGATTGACGACTCGACTCCAGCAAACTTTTCGAGCAATTTCAGTGAACATTTGTAGACTCAGTGACCGAGCAAGTGCTTGCCCGGCTTCGCCGGCCCGTTGATCTGCGGTGAAAAATTTCTTTATAACGATTTGATAACGGTAGTGCTGTGATCAGGGCTGTTGTGGCTACTCGACCGTAACCACCGCCACGCAGGAGGTTTGTCAGGTTGGTTCAACGGCCTAGCTAAACAGGCTGTTACCTGCGACGCGGTTACTCATGCGTAGAACTCGCGAGTAACCAATCCGGTCATCCCGGCGGACCTAATTCTTATGCCAGTCTTATTGCAGCCGGTGCGCTCACCACGCGCCGTGGCGGGCCGTCGGCGGCACGCCAAGGGCGCCCCGGGGCACCCACCGGGATTCGACGGGGAATCGCAACACCTGGCAGCGCAGCACAGGTCGGACACGCCAGAGACACGCAAAGCAGACGGCATCGAGGAGAAGACAAGACGTGACGATCTTCGAACACGACTGGGGCACCCCAGCGAAGCAAGGGGAGCTATCGGCCGGCCGCGAGGGAGATTCCCCCCGGCCGGCGGGAGCGATGGGAGTACCCCCACCCGCCCGGAGGGCAGGGGGACGACTCGGGGATCGGGTTCCGGTGAATCGACCAACTCGCAGGCCCTCGTCGATCGGCTGACCGCGGGCGAACCGTACGCCGTCGCCTTCGGCGGCCAGGGCAGCGCCTGGCTGGAGGCCCTCGAGGAACTTGTATCCACCGCCGGCATCGAGGCTGAGCTCGCCACACTGGCCGGCGAGGCGGAGCTGCTGCTGCAGCCCGTGGCCAACGAACTCGTGGTGGTCCGCCCGATCGGGTTCGAACCGCTGCGCTGGGTGCGCGCGATGGCGGCCGGCGAGTCCGGGCCTAACGCCAAGCAGTTGACCTCGGCGGCCACGTCGATGCCCGGCGTGCTGCTGACCCAGATCGCCGCGGTGCGCACGCTGGCCCGTCAGGGCATGGACCTCGCCGCCCACCCGCCGGTGGCGGTCGCTGGGCACTCGCAGGGCGTGCTTGGTGTCGAGGCGTTGAAGGCCGCAGGTGCCAAGGACGTCGAGCTCCTGGCGATGGCTCAACTGATCGGCGCCGCCGCCACGCTGGTGGCCCGCCGCCGTGGCATCGCCGCGCTCGGTGACCGCGCGCCGATGGTGTCGGTCACCAATGCCGACCCTGAACGCATCCATGACCTGCTTGAGGAGTTCAAGCAGGACGTCCGCACCGTGCTGCCGCCGGTGCTGTCCATCCGCAACGGCCGTCGCTCTGTCGTCATCACCGGCACCCCCGAGCAGCTGGCCCGCTTCGAGCTGTACTGCCAGCAGATCGCCGAGACCGAGGCTGCCGAGCGCAAGAACAAGGTGCGTGGCGGGGCGGTGTTCGCGCCGGTTTTCGACCCGGTGCGAGTCGAGGTCGGCTTCCACACCCCGCGGCTCTCCGGCGGCGTCGACATGGTCGGGGCATGGGCCGAAAAGATCGGCCTCGACGTCGCGCTCGCCCGCGAGATGACCGAGGCCATTCTCGTGCGCCAGGTCGACTGGGTCGACGAGATCACGCGGCTGCACGACGCGGGTGCGCGCTGGATTCTTGACCTCGGCCCGGGCGACATCCTCACCCGCCTCACCGCGCCGGTGATCCGCGGACTGGGCGTCGGCATCGTGCCGGCGGCCACCCGAGGCGGCCACCGCAACCTGTTCACCGTCGGCGCCGTGCCCGAGGTGGCCCGGCCGTGGTCCACCTACGCACCGTCGGTGGTGCGGCTGCCCGACGGCTCGGTCAAGCTTTCGACGAAGTTCACCCGGCTCACCGGCCGCTCACCCATCCTGCTGGCCGGGATGACGCCGACGACCGTCGACGCGAAGATCGTCGCCGCGGCCGCGAATGCGGGCCACTGGGCCGAGCTGGCCGGCGGTGGTCAGGTCACCGAGGAGATCTTCGACGCCCGGATCGAGGAGTTGGAGACGCTGCTCGACCCGGGGCGCGTCATCCAATTCAACTCGCTGTTCCTCGATCCCTACCTGTGGAAGCTGCAGGTCGGCGGCAAGCGGCTGGTGCAAAAGGCTCGGCAGTCCGGTGCGCCGATCGACGGTGTCGTGGTCAGCGCAGGAATCCCTGAGCTGGAGGAGGCCGTCGAACTCATCGACGAGCTCAACAGCGCCGGCATCACTCACGTGGTGTTCAAGCCGGGGACCATCGAGCAGATCCGGTCGGTCATCCGCATCGCGGCTGAGGTACCCACCAAGCCGGTGATCGTGCACATCGAAGGCGGTCGCGCCGGTGGTCACCACTCCTGGGAGGACCTCGACGACCTGCTGCTGGCGACGTACTCCGAGTTGCGGGCGCGCGCGAACATCACGGTCTGCGTAGGCGGCGGCATCGGCACCGCGGAGCGGGCCGCTGAATATCTGACCGGACGGTGGTCGCAGCCGCACGGCTATCCGCTGATGCCCATCGACGGCATCCTCGTCGGCACCGCCGCGATGGCCACCAAGGAGTCCACCACTTCGCCGCAGGTGAAGCGGATGTTGGTGGAGACCCAGGGCACCGATCGGTGGATCAGCGCCGGAAAAGCCCAGGGCGGCATGGCTTCTAGCCGAAGCCAGCTGGGCGCCGACATCCACGAAATCGACAACACCGCGTCGCGCTGCGGGCGGCTGCTCGACGAGGTCGCAGGGGACGCCGAGGCCGTGGCCGCGCGCCGCGACGAGCTCATCGAAGCGATGGCCAACACCGCCAAGCCGTATTTCGGCGACGTCGGCGATATGACATATCTGCAGTGGCTGCAGCGGTATGTCGAGCTGACGATCGGCGACGGCGATTCCACCGCAGATACCGCCTCGCCCGGGAGCCCGTGGTTGGCCGACACCTGGCGCGAGCGGTTCGCCGAGATGCTCAAGCGCGCCGAGGCGCGGCTGCATCCGCAGGAGTTCGGCCCGATCGAGACGCTTTTCGCTGAGGACGAACTGCTGGAGCGGCCCGCGGACGCGATCGCCGCGCTGCTGGCCCGCTACCCGGACGCCGAGACCGTCCAGCTGCACCCCGCCGATGTGCCGTTCTTCGTCCAGCTGTGCAAGACACTGGGCAAGCCCGTCAACTTCGTGCCGGTCATCGACAAGGACGTGCGTCGCTGGTGGCGCAGCGACTCGCTGTGGCAGGCCCACGACGCCCGCTACGACGCCGACCAGGTTTGCATCATCCCGGGCACGGCGTCGGTGGCCGGGATCACCCGCCTCGACGAGCCCGTCGGCGACTTGCTGGACCGCTTCGAACAGGCCGCGATCGACCAGGTGCTCGCGGCCGGTGCCGAGCCCACGCCCGTCGCCGCCCGCCGCCAGCACCGCACCGACGTCACCGGCCCACTGGCCGTCGTCCTCGATGCGCCCGACGTGCTGTGGGCGGGCCGCCTGGCCACCAACCCCGTGCACCGCATCGCCGCGGCGGCCGACTGGCAGGTGCACGGAAACCGTTCGGCGGGCGGGTGGGAAGCCACACGAGGGTACGTCAGCGCCTCACATCCTTCCACCGGGGCGCGGCTGGAGGTGGCGTCCGACGGTCTTGTCGTGCTGAGCGTCCCGCTGTCGGGGACCTGGATCGAGATCCCGTTGACACTCGGCGACGCCGTGGTCGACGGGGGTACACCTGTGGTGTCCACGGACGACGCGGCCACCGCGATGCGGTCGGTGCTGGCGATCGCCGCCGGTGTCGACGGACCCGATGCGCTGCCGCGCGTACAGGACGGCACCGCGAAGGTGACCGTCGCGTGGAACCCCGAGCAGGTCGCCGACCACACCGGGGTCACCGCGACCTTCGGCGCCCCGCTCGCACCGGGCGTGTCAATGGTTCCCGACGCGCTGGTCGGTCGGTGCTGGCCCGCGGTTTTCGCCGCGATCGGCGCGGCGGTCACCGACACCGGTGTGCCCGTGGTGGAGGGGCTGCTGAGCCTGGTGCACCTCGACCACGCCGCGCAGCTGCTGGCTCCGCTGCCCACTGAAACGGCCGAATTGACCGTTACCGCAACGGCTTCCAGCGCCACCGATACCGAGTTCGGTCGCGTCGTCCCGGTGTCGGCGACTGTCGCGGCCGCCGACGGCACGGTGCTGGCCCGGCTCGAGGAGCGGTTCGCGATCCGCGGCCGCACCGGCGACGCCGAGCTCACCGATCCGGTTCGTGCGGGCGGAGCCGTGTCGGAGAACGCGACCGACACCCCGCGCCGGCGTCGGCGCGACGTCACCATCACCGCGCCGATCGACATGCGGCCGTTCGCTGTGGTGTCCGGTGATCACAACCCGATTCACACCAACCGCGCGGCCGCGCTGCTCGCCGGGCTGGAATCGCCAATCGTGCATGGCATGTGGTTGTCGGCGGCCGCGCAGCACGTGGCCGCCGCCACCGACGGACAGGCTCGGCCCCCGGCGCGGCTGATCGGCTGGACCGCAAGGTTCCTCGGCATGGTCAAGCCCGGCGACGAGATCGACGTCCGCGTCGACCGGGTCGGGATCGACGTCGGCGCAGAGGTGCTCGAAGTTTCCGCCCGAATAGGCTCGGAGCTGGTGATGTCGGCGACGGCTCGGCTTGCCGCGCCCAAGACCGTGTACGCGTTCCCCGGCCAGGGCATTCAGCACAAGGGCATGGGCATGGAGGTGCGCGCCCGATCGAAGGCCGCCCGCAAAGTGTGGGACTCCGCGGACAAGTTCACCCGTGAGAACCTGGGCTTCTCGGTGCTGCATGTGGTGCGTGACAACCCGACGAGCCTGATCGCCGCCGGGGTGTCCTACCAGCATCCCGAGGGTGTGCTGTATCTGACCCAGTTCACCCAGGTCGCCATGGCGACGGTGGCGGCGGCTCAGGTCGCCGAGATGCGCGATTCGGGCGCGTTCGTCGAAGGTGCGATCGCCTGCGGACACTCCGTCGGCGAATACACCGCGCTGGCCTGCGTGAGCGGCGTCTACGAACTCGAGGCGCTGCTGGAGGTGGTGTTCCATCGCGGGTCGAAGATGCACGACATCGTCCCGCGCGACGAGCGCGGCCGATCGAACTACCGCCTGGCCGCGATCCGGCCGTCGCAGATCGATTTGGCCGACACCGACGTGCCGGCCTTCATCGACGAAATCTCGCAGCGCACCGGTGAATTTCTTCAGATCGTCAACTTCAACCTGCGTGGCTCGCAGTACGCGATCGCGGGCACGGTGCGCGGCCTGGAAGAGTTGGAGGCAGAGGTCGAGCGTCGTCGTGAAATCAGCGGCGGCAGGCGCTCGTTCATTCTGGTGCCCGGCATCGATGTGCCGTTCCACTCGTCGGTGCTGCGGGTCGGTGTGCCCGAGTTCCGGCGCTCGCTGGAGCGCGTGATGCCGCGCGACACGGACCCCGAGCTGATCATCGGCCGCTACATCCCGAACCTGGTGCCGCGACCGTTCACCCTGGACCGCGACTTCATCCAGGAGATCCGTGACCTGGTGCCGGCCGAGCCACTCGACGAGATCCTGGCCGACTACGACACGTGGCGGAACGAGCGGCCGCGTGAGCTGTGCCGCAAGGTCGTCATCGAGCTGTTGGCTTGGCAATTCGCCAGTCCCGTGCGCTGGATCGAGACACAGGATCTGCTGTTCATCGAGGACGCGGCGGGCGGCCTTGGTGTCGAGCGGTTCGTCGAGATCGGCGTCAAGTCGGCGCCGACCGTGGCGGGGCTCGCCACCAACACGCTGAAGCTGCCCGAATACGCGCACAGCACGGTCGAGGTGCTCAACTCCGAGCGCGACGCCTCGGTGCTGTTCGCCAACGACACCGATCCCGAGCCGGAGCCCGAAGTGGAAGATGAGGCCCCGGTCGCCGAATCCGATCCTGCGGCAACCGATTCCGCACCTGCCCCGGCCACGGGCGCAGGGCACAGCCCCAATGTCGCGCCTTCCGGCGCTCCGCGCCCCGACGACATTCCGTTCGACGCCTCGGACGCCACGCTCGCATTGATCGCCCTGTCGGCGAAGATGCGCATCGACCAGATCGAGGCGCTGGACTCCATCGAGTCGATCACCGACGGCGCGTCATCGCGCCGCAACCAGCTGCTGGTCGACCTGGGCTCCGAGCTCAACCTCGGCGCGATCGACGGTGCCGCCGAGGCCGACCTGTCCGGTCTCAAGTCGCAGGTCACCAAGCTGGCCCGCACGTACAAGCCGTACGGCCCCGTGCTGGGCGACGCCGTCAACGACCAGCTGCGCTCCGCGCTCGGCCCGTCCGGCAAGCGGCCAGGCTACATCGCCGAGCGCGTTCGCAAGACATGGGAACTCGGCGAGGGCTGGGCCAAGCACGTCACCGTCGAGGTGGCGCTCGGCACCCGCGAAGGCAGCAGCGTCCGCGGCGGCGGCCTCGGCGGCCTGCACGACGGCGCGCTGGCCGACACCGCGGCCGTCGACAAGGCGATCGACGCCGCGGTGGCCGCCGTGGGCGCCCGTCGTGGCGTCCCCGTGGCGCTGCCCGCAGCGTCCGGTGGCGGTAGCACGGTGGACGCGGCGGCGCTCGGTGAGTTCACCGAGCAGATCACCGGTCGCGACGGCGTGCTGGCCTCGGCGGCGCGGCTGGTGCTGGGCCAGCTCGGTCTCGACGACCCGGTCACCGTGGCACCCACGGCGACCGACGCGGAGCTGATCGACCTGGTGAGTGCCGAGCTCGGCTCCGACTGGCCGCGGCTGGTGGCGCCGGTGTTCGACGCGCGCAAGGCCGTCGTGCTCGACGACCGCTGGGCCAGCGCCCGGGAAGACCTGGTGAAGATCTGGCTGATGGACGACGACGAGGTCAACGCCGACTGGGCGCTGCACGCCGAGCGTTTCGAGGGCGCCGGGCACGTCGTGGCCACCCAGGCCACCTGGTGGCAGGGCAAGGCCCTGGCCGCCGGCCGCAACCTGCACGCGTCGCTGTTCGGCCGCGCCGCCGCGGGGGCGGAGAACCCGGGCAAGGGCCGCTACAGCGAGGACGTCGCCGTGGTCACGGGCGCGTCGAAGGGCTCGATCGCGGCGTCGGTGGTCGCGCAGCTGCTCGACGGCGGCGCGACCGTCATCGCCACCACGTCACGGCTCGACGACGACCGGCTGGCGTTCTACAAGTCGCTCTACCGCGACAACGCCCGCTTCGGCGCGGTGCTGTGGATCGTTCCGGCGAACATGGCGTCATACGCCGACATCGACGCGCTGGTGTCGTGGGTTGGCAGTGAGCAGACCGAAAGCCTTGGGCCGCAGTCCATTCACATCAAGGATGCGCAAACCCCGACGCTGCTGTTCCCGTTCGCGGCGCCGCGGGTGGCCGGGGACCTGTCGGAGGCCGGCGCCCGCTCCGAGATGGAGATGAAGGTGCTGCTGTGGGCCGTGCAGCGGCTGATCGGCGGGTTGTCGGCCATCGGCGCCGAGCGCGACATCGCGTCGCGGATACACGTCGTGCTGCCCGGGTCGCCGAACCGCGGCATGTTCGGCGGTGACGGTGCCTACGGTGAGGCGAAATCCGCTCTGGACGCGGTGGTTTCGCGGTGGAAGGCCGAGTCGTCGTGGGCGCAGCGAGTGTCGTTGGCGCACGCGCTGATCGGCTGGACTCGCGGCACCGGACTGATGGGCCACAACGACGCGATCGTCAACGCGGTCGAAGAGGCCGGCGTGACAACGTATTCCACCGACCAGATGGCCGCCATGCTGCTGAACCTGTGCGATCCGGAGTCGCGGGTCGGGGCGTCGCGTCAACCGCTGCACGCCGACCTCACCGGCGGGCTGGCCGACGTGGAACTCGACATGGCCGAGCTGGCTGCCAAGGCCCGTGAGGAAATGACAACGGAGTCGAGCGATTCGGCCGGCACCTCGGATTCCGATGACCATGCCACCATCGCCGCGTTGCCGTCGCCGCCGCGCGGGTATTCCTCAGCACCACCGCCAAACTGGGCGGACCTCGACGTCGACCCGGCGGATCTGGTGGTCATCGTGGGCGGCGCGGAGCTCGGGCCCTACGGATCGTCGCGCACCCGCTATGAGATGGAGGTCGCGGGCGAGCTGTCGGCCGCCGGCGTGCTGGAGCTGGCCTGGACCACCGGGCTGATCAAGTGGGAGGACGACCCCAAACCGGGTTGGTACGACACGGAATCCGGCGAGCTGGTCGACGAGTCTGAGCTCGTCGAGCGCTATCACGACACGGTCGTGGAGCGGGTGGGAGTTCGCGAGTTTGTTGATGACGGCGCGATCGATCCCGACCACGCCTCGCCGCTTCTGGTGTCGGTGTTCTTGGACAAGGACTTCACGTTCGTCGTGTCGTCGGAGGCCGACGCCCGCGCGTTCGTGGAGTTCGATCCCGAGCACACCGTCGCCCGGCCGGTGCTGGACAGCACCGACTGGCAGGTCACTCGGAAGGCGGGCACCGAGATTCGCGTGCCGCGCAAGACCAAGTTGTCACGCACCGTCGGCGCGCAGATCCCCACCGGGTTCGACCCGAAGGTGTGGGGCATCAGCGCCGACATGGCCAATTCAATTGACCGCGTGGCGCTGTGGAACATCGTCGCGACCGTCGACGCGTTCCTGTCGGCGGGGTTCACCCCAACCGAGCTGATGCGGTGGGTGCACCCGAGCATGGTCGCCAGCACGCAGGGCACCGGCATGGGCGGCATGACGTCGATGCAGACCATGTACCACGGCAACCTGCTCGGCCGTAACAAGCCGAACGACATCCTGCAAGAGGTGTTGCCGAACGTCGTTGCCGCGCATGTGATTCAGAGCTACGTCGGCAGCTACGGCTCGATGATCCACCCGGTCGGCGCGTGCGCCACCGCGGCGGTGTCGGTCGAGGAGGGCGTCGACAAGATCCGGCTCGGCAAGGCCGAGCTGGTGGTGGCCGGCGGCTTCGACGATCTCACGCTGGAGGCGATCATCGGGTTCGGTGACATGGCGGCCACCGCCGACACCGAGATGATGCGCGCCAAGGGCATCAGCGACTCGAAGTTCTCCCGCGCCAACGACCGTCGGCGCCTGGGCTTCGTCGAGGCGCAGGGCGGCGGCACGATCCTGCTGGCCCGCGGCGACCTAGCCTTGAAGATCGGGCTGCCGGTGCTGGGCGTGGTGGCCTACGCGCAGAGCTTCGGTGACGGCGTGCACACGTCGATCCCGGCACCCGGCCTGGGCGCGTTGGCAGCCGGCCGCGGCGGACGGAATTCACAGCTGGCGGCCTCGCTGACCAAGCTGGGCGTGGGCGCCGACGACGTCGCGGTGATCTCCAAGCACGACACCTCGACGCTGGCCAACGACCCCAACGAGACCGAGCTGCACGAGAGATTGGCGGCCGCGCTCGGTCGTTCACCGGGCGCCCCGCTGTTCGTCGTGTCCCAGAAGAGCCTGACGGGGCATGCCAAGGGTGGCGCGGCGGTGTTCCAGTTGATGGGGCTGTGCCAGATGCTGCGTGACGGCGTGGTTCCGCCGAACCGCAGCCTGGACTGCGTCGACGACGAGATGGCCGGTTCGGCGCACTTCGTGTGGCCGCGGGAAACCCTGCAGCTGGGGGAGAAGTTCCCGCTGAAGGCGGGGCTGCTGACCAGTCTCGGGTTCGGCCACGTGTCGGGGCTCATCGCGCTGGTGCACCCGCAGGCGTTTGTGGCGTGCCTGGACCCCGAGCAGCGGCGGGCATATCAGCGGCGCGCCGACGCGCGCGTCCTCGCCGGCCAGCACCGACTGGCGTCTGCCATCGCCGGCGGGCGGCCGCTGTACGAGCGCCCGGCGGACCGGCGGTTCGGCGACGGCGATTCGGAGAAGCGGCAGGAGGCTGAGATGCTGCTCGACCCGTCGTCGCGGCTGAACGAACGCGACGTCTACACGCGGTAAGTTTTCGGCCATGGCGATAGTCGGGTTGGGGATCGACATTGTCTCCATTCCGGATTTCGCCGAGCAGGTCGACCAGCCGGGCACCGTGTTCGCCGAGACGTTCACCCCGGGTGAGCGTCGCGACGCCGCCGACAAGAGTTCGTCGGCGGCGCGGCACCTGGCGGCCCGCTGGGCGGCCAAGGAAGCGGTGATCAAGGCCTGGTCGGGGTCGCGGTTCGCGCAGCGGCCGGTGCTGCCGGAGGGCATCCACCGCGACATCGAGGTCGTCACCGACATGTGGGGCCGTCCGCGGGTGCGGCTGTCCGGCGCGATCGCCGAGCATCTGGCCGACGTGACGATCCACGTGTCGCTGACCCACGACGGCGATACCGCCGCCGCCGTCGCGGTCCTGGAGTCCCCCTCCTAACTGCGCGAACGTGCGTGTCTGCTGCGCGACACGCCGCGTTCGGGCGGCATTTTGCGCACGCTCGCGCATGATCGATCCCATGAGCGATCTCGTCGAACGGGTGCGTGAGGTGTTGCCGTCGGTGCGGCGCGACCTGGAGGACCTGGTGCGCATCGAATCGGTGTGGGCGGACCCGGCGCGGCGCAGCGAAGTGCAACGCAGTGCGCAGGCCGTCGCCAACCTGCTGTCCGCGGCCGGGTTCGCAGACGTGCAGATCGTCGCCGAGGGCGGCGCGCCGGCCGTCATCGCCCGCCACCCCGCGCCGCCCGGCGCCCCGACGGTCCTGCTCTATGCCCACCACGACGTGCAGCCCGAGGGCGATCACAGCCAGTGGTCGTCGCCGCCGTTCGAGCCCACCGAGCGCAACGGTCGTCTCTACGGGCGCGGCGCCGCCGACGACAAGGCCGGCATCGCAACCCATTTGGCTGCCTTTCGGGCGCATGGCGGGCGACCGCCGGTGGGCGTCACGGTGTTCGTCGAGGGGGAGGAGGAGTCGGGTTCGCCGTCGTTGAGCAAGCTGCTCGCCGCGCACAAGGCCGCGCTCGCGGCCGACGTGATCGTTATCACCGACTCCGACAACTGGAGCATTGATGTGCCGGCGCTGACGGTGTCACTGCGCGGGTTGGCCGACTGCGTAGTCGAGGTGTCCACGCTCGACCACGGCCTGCATTCGGGCATGTGGGGCGGCGTGGTGCCCGACGCGATGATGGTGCTGACAAGGCTGCTGGCCTCACTACACGACGACGACGGCAACGTCGCGGTGCGGGGTCTGCATGAAGGTCAGGCGGCCGACGTCGACCGCACGTCGGAATGGATCCGCGCCGAGTCGGGGCTGCTCGACGGCGTGCGGGAGATCGGCTCTGGCACGGTGGCCCAGCGGTTGTGGGCCAAGCCGGCGATCACGGTGATCGGCGTCGACGCGACTTCCATTGCGGCATCGTCGAATACGTTGTTACCGCGCGCGCGAGCGAAGGTCAGCATGCGGGTGCCACCGGGCGGGGATGCGCACGCGCACCTTGACGCGTTGCGGCGCCACCTCGAGGAGCACGCCCCGTGGGGCGCGCGCGTCACCGTCACCCCCGGCGACGTCGGCCAGCCGTATGCGATCGACGCCAGCGGACCCGTGTACGAGGCCGCTCGCGCGGCGTTTCGCGAGGCATGGGGCGCCGAGCCGGTCGACATGGGTCAAGGCGGCTCGATCCCGTTCATCGCCGCGTTCGCCGACGCGTTCCCCGAGGCTCAGATTCTCGTCACCGGCATCGAAGACCCTGCCGCACAAGCACATAGCGTCGACGAGAGCCTGCATCTGGGGGTGTTGGAGCGGGCGGCGACGGCCGAGGCGCTGCTGCTGGCGAAATTGGGTTAGACCCCGAGGTCGCGGCGCAGCTTGGCGACGTGCCCGGTGGCCTTGACGTTGCGCTGCGCGACCGCGATCTTGCCGTCCTCGTCCACGACGAACGTGGAGCGAATGACGCCCTGCACCGTCCTGCCGTACATCTTCTTCTCACCGAACGCGCCCCACGCGTTGAGCACCTTGCGGTCGGGGTCCGACAGCAGCGGGAAGGTCAACTGTTCGGCGTCGCGGAACTTCGCGAGCTTGGCCGGGCTGTCGGGTGAGATGCCGACGACATCGAGCCCGGCGTCGTTCAGCTCGCGCAGATTGTCGCGGAAATCGCACGCTTGCTTGGTGCAGCCGGGGGTGGAGGCGGCCGGGTAGAAGTACACGATGAGCTTGCGGCCGCGGTAGTCCGCCAGCGACACGGTGTTGCCGTCGGCGTCCGCCAAACGAAAGGCGGGGGCTTTGTCGCCTACCTGAAGCTCGGCCATGCGCTGATCCTTTCTGTCCACCGGCGCGTCGGGCATGCGCGGGCTGAACTAGGGTAGTTCGGCGACGTAATTACCCGAAATCGCGGAGGACACCGTGGCGGACCGAGACCCCGAGGTCATCAAGCAGGACATCGATCGCGCCCGCGACCAGCTGGCTGCCACGGTGGACACTCTGACCGACCGCGCCCATCCACGCCGGATCGCCGAGGACTTGAAGGTCGCCGCGGTGCACTTCGTCAAGAAGCCGGCAGTGACGTTCACCTTCATCGGCGTCGGGTCGTTGACCGTTGTGCTGGTGATTCGCAGTATTCGCAACCGCTGACCACACGAGTCGACCGCACGTTGCGAATCGGGCCGCAGCCACCCTTCGGTCTGCTGTAATCGATACAGGCGTAAACCCGGCGGAAGGTGCCGTTATGGTGGTCCCGGACATCAACTACCTCGCGGTTCTGGTCGCTGTGATCGCGAGCATGGTCATCGGCCTCGTCTTCTATCACCGGGCGGTGTTCGGTCGCACGCTGGATGAGTCTGGTCGGACTCACCGACGAGACGGTTCAGGGCGGTTCGCCACTGGTCTACCCGGTGGTTGTGGTGGCGTCGTTTCTCACCGCGTGGGTGCTGGCCGGGACGACCTTCCTGGCCTATGACTTCTACAAGGGCAGCTTCCTGGTATCGGCCCTCATCACCGGCTGGATATTGTGGCTGAGCTTCACCGTTGCCCGGATGCTCGTCCATGACATCTTCGACACGCGGTCACTGAAGATCACCGCGCTTTCCGCGCTCAATGAGTTCCTTATCATCACCGCGATGGCATTGATCATCGGCCTGTGGCCGCCGGCGAGTGTGTAAGCGTCAGCCCGGCCGGCGGTAGGCCGGCGGCAGTGGCATGCCCAGCTCGGCCATCACCGCGCGCAGTCGGCTCGGGTAGTCGGTGATGATGCCGTCAGCCCATCAGCGGCACCGAGTAGAGGGCCGCACACCAGCGCATGATCGTTGCGCTATCGGCGACCGGATGGTTGCACCGTCACCGAGAGTTTGCGTGCCGGCGAGGCGGGCCACACGTAGAGGCTAAATTGCCGGGTATGGCAGAAGCGGTGACGCCGGAGGCGCCGCTGCTGGGCAAGCCGCGATTTGTGCGGCAGGACTGGCTCAATTTGTCCTTCCTGCACTGGGCGGTCGAGCCCGCGAGCATCGCGCACCTCTATCCCGCCGGAACAGAACCCGACACCTTCGAGGGTCTCAGTTACGTGGGCATGGTGCCGTTCCAAATGGCCAACACCGGCCTGGCGCACGGTCCGGTGTTGCTCGGCACCTTCCTGGAGACGAATCTCCGGCTGTATTCGGTCGACGGGACGGGCCGTCGTGGGGTCGTCTTCCTCAGCCTCGACACCAACCGGCTCCGCATGGTGGCCGCAGGCCGAGCCGTCTTCGGCCTGCCCTACCGCTGGGCACGGATGGACTACCGGCGGCAGGGCGCACGTCACACCTACACGTCAGCGCTGCGCTGGCGGGGTGTCACAGCGGCGAGCACGGTCGAGGTCGAGGTGGGTGACGTGTTGGAACCCGGACCGTTGGAGCACTTCCTGACTGCCCGCTGGGGTTTGCACGTCGCGCGAGCTGGCCGCACGTGGTATTTGCCCAATGAGCACCCGGCCTGGACGCTGCACACAGCCGAGCTCGTTGGTTTTCGGGACGACGGGCTCCTGGCATCCGTCGGACTGGGCGACCTCGCGGAGCGCCCGCCGGACCACGTGGCCTACAGCGACGGTCTGCCGGCTCGCTTCGCACTCCCGGTACGGGCCACGACACCTCGACGACCGCGTTAGCCTGCGATCATGTCTATCGACCCGAAGACCACAGCGGTCGTGCTCATCGAGTACCAAAACGACTTCACCACCGACGGCGGCGTCCTGCACGGCGCGGTATCGGACGTCATGGCGAAGACGAACATGCTCGCCAACACCCGCCAAGTCGTCGACGCGGCGCGGAAAGCCGGCGCAACCGTCATGCACGCCCCCATCACCTTCGCGCAGGGCTACGGCGAGCTCACCCGCCACCCGTACGGGATCCTGAAGGGCGTCGTCGACGGCGAGGCGTTCGTCAAGGGCTCATGGGGTGCGGCCATCGTCGACGACCTGGCACCGGCCGAGGGCGACATCGTGATCGAGGGCAAGCGTGGCCTGGACACGTTCGCCAGCACGAACCTCGACTTCATCCTGCGCAGCAAGGGGATCAAGACGATCGTCCTCGGCGGATTCCTCACCAACTGCTGTGTGGAGTCGACCATGCGCAGCGGCTACGAAAACGGCTACCAGGTCATCACGCTGAGCGACTGCGTCGCCGCGACATCGGTCGAGGAGCATGAGAACGCGCTCAAGTACGACTACCCGATGTTCTCCCAGCCGATGACCTCCGATGAGCTCGTCAAGGAGTTCACCTCGTAAGCAAGATCAGGTGGGCTGATCACCTGGAGTCACCTGGAGCGGGATGACCGGTCTCAGCTCCTGCACCAACAGTGAATCGACCCGTCGAAACAGACCCGACATCGTCAGCGGCAGCACCTCGTCGGCCCAGCCCGGCTCGATACCGGTGCCGTGGAAGGAGCTCTGCCCCTCGGCACAGGCCGCTTCGAGCCGCGCAACCACCTCCTCGCCGCTGCTCTTCGGATAGATCCAGGCCGTCACCGCTGTCGATACCACGTTCTTGCCCGACGCCAGTAGCCGGCAGACGTCAAGGGCGGCCGGCGGATTCCAATCACCGATGGGGTTGTACAGCACGCAGTCGGCATCGAGCGCCACGATCTCGTCGACGTCTTTCGTTGCGGTGACGCCGATCTCGCCGATAACCGCGATCTCGCCGACATCTCGTCCGGCCTTTTCGTCGCTGTAGACCAGGGCTCCTACCAGTTCGAGGTCCGCATGGTTGTGCACAGCCTCGATCGCGTGCTTGCCGACGTTGCCGGTGGCCCACTGAATGACTCGAAGTTTCTGCGTCATCGTTGGGGCCCCCTTGTTCGGCGGCCTGCCGGGCGAGCCGTTCGTCGTGAATCCTGACAAGTTCGCGGAACCCGATCCGGTTGTACTTGGGCGTTGGCTGGATGCCCCACTCGTCCCGGGCGGTGTCACGTTCACCGGCTCGGTCGAGACCGGCAAGATCGTCTACAGGGCCGCGGCCGAGAAGCTGATTCCCGTCACGCTCGAGCTCGGCGGCAAGAGCCCGATGATCGTGTGCGCCGACGCCGAAATCGACCGCGCGCAGTCCTACATCAAGATCGGCCGCGAGACCCCCCGGCGCCACGGCGCACCGAGTGCTCGGCGGTGCCGAGCGATCCCCGGTTCAAGGACGGGCTGTTCGCGCCGGGCCGGTGATCTTCACCGGCCTGCCGCGCGATTCCCGCGTGGCGCGCGAGGAGATCTTCGGGCCGGTGACCGCGGTCTTCACATGGACCGACTACGACGAGGTGATCGCCGCCGCCAACGACACCGATTTCGGGCTCGCGGCGTCGATCTGGACGCGCGACCTCAAGACCGCGCTCGACGCCACGCGCCGCCTCGAGGCCGGCTTCGTGCAGGTGAACCAGAACCTCGTCGTGCAGCCCGGCCTGTCCTACGGCGGCATCAAGCAATCCGGCCTCGGACGCGAGGCCTCGCTCGAGGCGATGCTCGAGCACTTCACGCACAAGAAGACCGTGATCATCAACATGACCTGACGGGGGTGAACTTGTCCACGGTGCCCCCAAAACGCTGCACAACTGCGGCGGATCGGTTGACCAGCCCGGCCATGATCTCCCGCAACCGCTCCGCCCCGACCGCCGCCGCGATGTCCATCGACTGCACCACGTCGGCGAACAGCACCGTCACCTGCTTGTACTCCGCCGTGGTAGCGGCTGGCGCGATGGGCGCGCCGCACTTGTTGCAGAACCGTCAGTCCGGCGGCAGCTCCGTACCGCACGACCCGCACACCAACCCCGTTGCGGTCATGTCATCGCTACGACCATCGTGCTGTGCCCCTCGAAACCCCGGCGACCTGACGGTCGCATGCTACCGATCCACCGAGCCGCGATCCCGCTGCCGTCCCCGGCATCGCTCGCGTCAACATCGTGTCACCGCTGGTCAGCCGACGTGCGCCATATCCGCCGGGCGACCCTCCGACCGGACAAGCCGCATGCCCGCCACTTCGCGGAAAGGGAAGGCGAGATCCTGGCCTTGTGGGACAGCCCCAACAGCGGGAGGCCCTTCCCAAGGCTGGTCCGGCAAGCTTCGAGCGTGGGGTCCAGAGGACTCGGTGGCAGTCATCACGATCGGGCGCCAGCGCCCGGCGATCAGCGCAGCGATGCGACGACCGTATCGCTCCCTACGGAGACGCGACGGCGAAGAGGCGCCACTCGCCGGGCACGCCCTTGAGCTGGTGAGCGCCGCGGTCCTCGAACTCGAGCCCCGACCCGATCACCAGGTCGCGCAGCGTGCTGGACACGAGCACGTCGTTCGGCCCGGCCAGCGCGCTCACGCGCGCGCCGATATGCACGGCGATCCCGCCGATGTCGTCGCCGCGGACCTCGCACTCGCCGGTGTGCAACCCGGCGCGCACCTCGATGCCGAGCGCCTGCACCGCGTCGCGGATCGCCATGGCGCAGCGGATCGCTCGCTGCGGGCCGTCGAACATCGCGAGGAAGCCGTCGCCCGATGTGTTCACCTCACGGCCGCGAAAGCGCGCGAGTTGCGACCGGACGACGGCGTCGTGCGCGTCGAGCAAGGCATGCCAGTCACGGTCGCCGATCTCCGCGGCGCGGCGCGTCGAGTCCACGATGTCGGTGAAGAGCACCGTGGCGAGCACCCGATCATCGGCCACCTCAGCCTGGTGGCCGGTGAGGAACTCGGCGATCTCCTGGAAAGACGAGCGCCATCCGGTTCGACGAAGTGGTACAGGTTGCGTCCCGGCAGCTCAACGTACTTCGCGCCCGATATGTGCTCGGCGACGTACTTGCCCCACGTCGGGCGGGATCAACGGGTCGTCGGCGTGCTGGACCACGAGGGTCGGCACGCGGACCGTGGGAAGCAGCGCCCGCACGTCCACTTCGGCCACCAGAGGCAGGACGAGAGCGACGGTCCCTGGGCTCGCCGCCCGGCGCTCCATGTCGGGCCCACGTGGCCCGGATCTCCTCGTTCCACGGCATGTCCGGATTGATCACATGTTGCCACTCCCCGGTGCCCCACACGGCGGCCATGGCGCGCGAGGACTTCTTCAGAATGCGAGCCCATCGGTGCGTTGAGCCATCGGATCCGCGTATCCCTCGAGGACGACCAGCGCGGTCGTGCGGGACGGATGTGTCGCCGCGAACATGGCGCCCGTCGCGAACGCGCCAACGCTCGCGAGGAGGACCGCTTCGCTACTCCCGAGATCGTCCAAGACTGCGGTGACGCTGTCGGCCCATTGCTCCAAGGTCGGCAGCGCGCCCGGCGTGACCGGATCGGACGCTCCCGTGCCCGGCTGGTCGAAGAAGATCAACCGACCGAGCGATGTCATCGCCTCGACCCACCCTTGGATGGACGGCAGCTCCGGCAGGTGCTCGCAGCAGGTGAACCAGTTCGGGACGAACACGATGTCGCGCGGGCCTTCGCGTGACGTGCGGTAGGCGACGCGCAAGTCGCCGTTGCGCGCATAGCGTGTCTCCGAGAACACGGCGGAAGTGTAAGCCGAGGAGCGGGTCGAGTTTCGGTGTCATGGCAGCCAGCTGCCAACAAAGTGTTCTTGGCTTGTTCGCGCCGCCCGCCACCCACCGCGACGAGGACGCGCAAGAGATCGGCGCCAGATACGAAGTCAGGGTCCGCGAACTCGGCGAGCCGTGGGTCACCCTGCCGACGCCGAAGGAGTTCGCCGCGCTCCTGGCGAAGGGCGGCTTCACGGTGATCGAGGACGTCGGCGCGCACGACATCGAGACCCGCTACGGCATCCCGGCCGTGTTCTTCGAACGCATGGCACTCGCGCGCAAGGACGCCTGACGCCAAGGCAGCGGGTGCTCACGGGATGCGTTTCCGCGCAACACGGCCGCAAGCGGGTGTGGGAGTGGATACATCGCTCCTGTGCAACCGGACCACTGCCACGCCGGTGCAGCCGGACAGGGAGACGTGACGGGCAAGTTCCGCCGCCGCTTCGAGGGCGTCGAGTCGATGGCTGCGGGGCGGGGGATCGACGTGCGCGCGGCCGACCTGGCGACGCTCGACGCGCTGTGGGACGAGGTCAAGTCGTTGGGGTGACGCCGGTCGTGTCGGAGCGCTGACCGGCGGGTGTCCGCCGTCTGGGCCCACAGATCGGGACCGCGCGCTCGTCACTCCAGCGCGCCGGCGGCGAACAGCTCGCCGAGGCGGTCGCCGTCGTAGCCGAGCAGCTCGGTGAGCACCTCGACGGTGTCCTGGCCGAGCACGGGTGGGACGCCGCTCACCTCGGCCGGCGTGTCCGACAGCGCCATGCGGGTGCCCTCGACGACGATCGTGCCGTGCTCCGGGTGGGGGAGCGTCACCCAGTGCCCGAGGTGGGCCAGCTGTGGGTCGTCCAGGCACTCGCCGGAGTTCTGGACGGTGTGGGCGGGCACGCCGGCGGCGACGGCGAGGGCGGTGACATCGTCGGGTGTCCGTGGGGCGGTCCAGGCGGCGACGATCGCGTCCAGCTCCGCGCGCCGAGCGAGGCGGTCCTCGGTGCCCAGCGACGCCAGGTCGCGGCGACCGACCAGCTCGGCGAGCGCCCGCCAGTCGGCGTCGTCGCGGCACGCCACGGCGAC
The DNA here is from genome assembly GCA_963834955.1 of uncultured Actinomycetota bacterium. Classification (GTDB taxonomy): domain Bacteria; phylum Actinomycetota; class Actinomycetes; order Mycobacteriales; family Mycobacteriaceae; genus Mycobacterium. Next base: position 64,598 of record CAWIDX010000039.1, on the reverse strand, counting down.
CCACTGGTCGTCGCCCGAGGCCGGGTACACGCCGTGCGGCGACATCTCCGGATCGGCGTTGCCGTTGCGCGTCCACTCGTGGCCGTTGACTGCGCGGTCGAGCAGCGCCGGTGACAGGAAGTGGGCGCACGCCTCGGCCTGGGCGAAGTCGAGGTACTGCCCCTCGCCGGTGCGGTCGCGGTGGTCGAGCGCGGCGAGCACGGCGCACAGCGCGAACCGCGGCGACGGATAGTCGCTGTAGGCCCCGAACGGCCCGCACGGCGGGCGGTCCGGCCACCCGGTGAGGTGGAAGAACCCCGACAGCGAGGCGCCCATCGTGCCGAAGCCGGCGTAGCGGCGCAGCGGGCCGGTCTGGCCGAACAGGCAGCTCGACATCATGATCAGGCCCGGGCGCAGGCCGCGCAGCTGCTCGTAGTCGAGGCCCAGCGACGCCCGGCCGCGCGGGGAGAACGAGTCGATGATGACGTCGGCCCAGCGCACGAGGTCGCCGAGCACCTCCTTGCCCAACTCCTGGCGCAGGTCGACGCTGATGCTGCGCTTCCCGGTCGTCATGTTGAACAGCACCCCCGACGAGTCGTTGCCCGGGACACCCTTGACGAACGGCCCGATCGTGCGGGCGACGTCGAGCTTGGTGCTCGTCTCGATGCGGATGACGGTGGCGCCGAAGTCGGCCATCACCCGGGTCGTCGCCGGCCCGGCCATCGCCCACGTCAGGTCGAGCACGTCGATCCCGTCGAGCGGGGGTCGTCGCCCACTGTGCACCTCGCGTTCGCGCAGCGACTCGCGCGCGGCCGAGCGCTGCTGCGCGAACGCGGTGTCGGTGTGCTCGCCGAGACGCGGCGCCCGCCCGAGGCGGATCGGGGGCTGCGTCGACGACCACACCCACGGACCGGGCGCGGTGACCGGCTGGCCCGAGCCGAGCGCGTCGTCGTCGACCTGGTCGAAGTAGTCGCGCGCCGCGAACTGCGTGCTGGACAGCACGTCGGACGGCGAGGCGACCGGCGCGATGAGCAGCCGGCGGGTGCACGCCAGCTCCAGCAGGTCCGCCTTCGTCCGTGCGGCGCAGAACTCGCGACGATCCGCTTGACCCGTTCGTACTCCGCGATCGGCTCGCTGCCGTTCGGAGGCTTTGTGAAGCCCTTTCGCCGATTTCGGTCGAAACAGTTCGCCAGCAAACGATCTGGCGAGGCAGAAAACACCGCTTGAGCTGCGGTGATGCATCACCTGTGTCATCACCAGGGCCTGGGAATTGTCACCAGAAAAGCAAAATCCCCCGTTTACCAGGGGGTTTGAGTGCGCCGTCAGGGTTTCGAACCCCGGACCCGCTGATTAAGAGTCAGCTGCTCTACCAACTGAGCTAACGGCGCGTCGACCAGCGACGATAACAGGCTAGTCCCCGGCGACGAAAATCGGTGACCGTCTCGAAACCTCGCAGGACGGCAATGGTGGCGCGCACATGTCGGTGGTGCCCTTAAACTACTGCCAAGAACGGCAACGAGTTAGCCCCTAACTGTGAGGTGGAGCGAAGTATGTGGCAGGTCCGCTCGGTGACCCGTCCGCGTCGGTTTACGACCTGGCTGGCGGCCATGGCGGTGATTCCTGCGCTGGTGCTCGGACTGAGCGCTTGCGGCGGTGATTCGACCCCGCCGCCCCTGCAGGTCATTGCGAACAAGGGCACACCGTTTAACGACCTGCTGGTCCCCGAACTGCAGGCATCGGTGCAGGACGGCGCCGTCGGCGTCGCGGTGGACAAGCCCGTCACCGTCACCGCCGGCGACGGCGTGCTGGGTGCGGTCAGCATGGTCAACGCCAACACCGGAGCGCCGGTGGAGGGCAAGCTCAGCCCGGACGGCCTGACGTGGGCCACCGCCGAGCCGCTGGGCTACAACAAGCAGTACACGATCACCGCCGAGGCCATCGGGCTCGGCGGCGCAACGCAGACCCACCTCTCGTTCCGCACGCACTCGCCGGACAACCTCACGATGGCCTATGTCGTGCCGGGCGAGGGTGAGGTGGTCGGCATCGGTCAACCGGTGGCCATCCAGTTCGACGAGAACGTCCCCGACCGGGTGGCGGCGCAGCGCGCTATCAAGGTGACCGCCAACCCTCCGGTCGAGGGCGCGTTCTACTGGCTGAACAACCGCGAAGTCCGCTGGCGCCCTGCCCAGTACTGGGCAGCCGGCACCACTGTCGATGTGTCGGTCAACATCTACGGCGCTGACCTGGGCGACGGTCTGTTCGGCCAGGAAGATGTGAAGACGCGATTCACCGTGGGTGACGCGGTCATCGCGACCGTCGACGACAACACCAAGACCCTGACGGTGCGACGCAACGGCGAAGTGATCAAGACCATGCCGGTCTCCATGGGCAAGAACAGCACGCCCACCAGCAACGGCATCTACCTCGTCGGCGGCCGGTTCTCGCACATCATCATGGATTCGTCCACCTATGGCGTACCGGTCAACTCGCCTAACGGATATCGCACCGCGGTCGATTGGGCCACCCAGATCTCCTACAGCGGCATCTTCGTGCACGCCGCGCCGTGGTCGGTGGGCAGCCAAGGCAGCAGCAACGTCAGCCACGGCTGCATCAACGTCAGCACCAGCAACGGGCACTGGTTCTACAACAACACCAAACGCGGCGACGTGGTGGAGATCACCAACACGGTCGGGTCGACCCTGCCCGGCACCGAAGGTCTCGGTGACTGGAACATCCCGTGGGATCAGTGGAAGGCCGGCAACGCCAACATTTAGGCGCGCCAGGTCGGCCGGCATTTGGGGTGAGTGACGGGACTCGAACCCGCGACTTCCAGGACCACAACCTGGTGCTCTACCAGCTGAACTACACTCACCATCGCCGCCAGACGCGGTGCGCCGCGGCGACGTCGATCCTAGCCGCTGGTGGCCTCGTCGACCGAATCGATTCCTTCACCGGGCTGGGGCACCCCGCCGATCTCCGCCGCAATGGCCGCGATCTCGGTAGGGGACGGTCCGGGAGGGGGAACGAACGCGGTGCGGCGGTAGAACTGCAGTTCGCGGATGGACTCGTGGATGTCGGCTAGCGCGCGGTGGGCCAGCCCCTTCTCGGGCTGCCCGAAGTAGATCCGCGGATACCAGCGGCGGCACAGCTCCTTGATCGAGCTGACGTCGATCATCCGGTAATGCAGGTAGTCGTCGAGGGCCGGCATGTCGCGGGCGATGAATCCACGGTCGGTGGCGATGGAGTTCCCGGCCAGCGGAACGGTTTTCGCCTGCGGAACATGGGTGCGGATGTAGTCGAGCACCATGGCCTCGGCGTGTGCGAGGTCGACCGTGGACCTGCGGACCTCTTCGATGAGCCCGGAGCGGGTGTGCATCTCGGTCACCACGTCGACCATCTCTGAGAGCGCCTGATCGTCAGTGTGGATGACGACGTCCACGCCGTCGCCGAGGATGTTCAGGTCGGCGTCGGTGACGAGGGCCGCGATCTCGATGAGTCGGTCCGAGCCGAGGTCCAGCCCGGTCATCTCGCAGTCGATCCACACCAGTTTTTCACGCACAGCGATCCACAGTAAGCCTCCCGCCCGCGGCGGCGGTTGCCAGTATTGTCAGTGCACGATGAGCCCGGAAATGAGCGAACCGACAACCACTCCTTCGCAGCAGATCGCGGCGGGATATGCGGCCGACGGGCCCGCCTTGGAACTCGGCACCGTGGTCGTAGATGGCGCCGCAGACTCCGGCGCCCGTGTCCGGATCCCATTGGCGACCGTCAACCGGCACGGGCTGGTCGCCGGAGCGACCGGCACCGGCAAGACCAAGTCGCTGCAGGTGATCGCCGAGCAACTCTCCGCCGCGGGCGTGCCCGTCATGATGGCCGACATCAAGGGCGATCTGTCCGGGTTGGCGCGGCCGGGGGAGACCAACGACAAGATCACCGAGCGCGCGGCCGACACCGGCGACGACTGGACACCCACGGCCTACCCGGTGGAGTTCTTGTCGCTGGGCACCGGCGGCGTCGGCGTCCCGGTCCGCGCCACGATCTCCAGCTTCGGCCCCATCCTTCTGTCAAAAGTGCTGGGGCTCAACGCAACTCAGGAGTCGACGCTCGGCCTGATCTTCCACTGGGCTGATCAGCAGGGACTGCCTCTGCTTGACCTCAAGGACCTGCGCTCGGTGATCACCTACCTGACCAGCGACGAGGGCAAGCCCTTGTTGAAGGCGCTGGGCGCGGTGTCGTCGACGACGGCCGGGGTGATCCTGCGGGCGCTGGTCAACCTCGAGGCCGACGGCGGTGACACCTTCTTCGGCGAGCCGGAACTGGAACCCGCCGACCTGCTGCGGGTCGACGCGCAGGGCCGCGGCATCATCACACTGCTTGAGATCGGCAGCCAGGCCGCCCGACCGGTGATGTTCTCGACGTTCCTGATGTGGGTGCTCGCCGACCTGTTCACGTCGCTGCCCGAGGTGGGTGATGTGGACAAGCCGAAGCTGGTGTTCTTCTTCGACGAGGCTCACCTGCTGTTCTCCGATGCGTCGAAGGCGTTCCTGGAACAGGTCGAGCAGACCGTGAAGCTCATCCGGTCCAAGGGCGTCGGCGTGTTCTTCTGCACGCAGTTGCCCACCGACGTGCCCAACGACGTGCTGTCGCAGCTTGGTGCGCGCATCCAGCACGCGCTGCGGGCGTTCACGCCCGACGACCAGAAGGCGCTGAGCAAGACCGTCCGCACCTACCCGAAGACCAAGGTTTACGACCTGGAGTCGGCGTTGACGTCGCTGGGCATCGGCGAGGCCGTCGTCACCGTGTTGTCGGAGAAGGGGGCGCCGACACCGGTGGCCTGGACCAGGTTGCGCGCGCCGCGTTCCCTGATGGACACCATCGGAGCCGAGGCAATGGCCGCCGCCGCCAAGGCCAGCCCGCTGCAGGCCGAGTATGGCCAGTCGTTCGACCGGTATTCGGCCTATGAGCGGTTGGTGGCCAAACTCGCGCCCGAGCCCGAGCCGGGGCCCGGGTCAGCGCCTGCCGAGCCGCCCCCGGTGCCCGGCCAATTCGACCTGCCGCCGATGCCGGAGCCCGCCGAGCAAGAGCCCGGCTTCCTCGACAAGATGATGGACAGCCCCGCCTTCAAGAGTGCGATGCGCTCGGCCGGCACGGTGATCGGCCGGGAGATCACCCGCAGCATCTTCGGCACCGGCCGTCGTCGCAGCCGCTAGCCGCCGTAGGCGCTTGTAGAAGCTGCCGACGATCGGCGCCACGATGGCCCGCGGCGCGTACCCGCTAGCCACCGACATGGCCTTGGACGTGACCCCGGGCACCACGCGCATCTTGTTGCGCTCGAGGCCGTCCAGTGACAGCTTCGCGGTGTGTTCGGTTGAGATCCATAGGAATTCGGGAACCAGCTTGTCGACGAGCGATACCTCGCCCGGGTCCGGCGACGACGTGCGCACCGGGCCGGGAGCCAGCAGCGTGACGTGCACGCCGGTGCTCTTGAGTTCACCGCGCAGCGATTCGCTGAACGTGTTGACGAACGCCTTGGTGGCCGCATAGGTGGCGTTGTTCGGGATCGGCGAGTTACCCGCGGCCGAGCCGGAGATCAGGATTCCGCCGGCGCGGCGTGCCACCATCCCCGGCACCACGGCGAGAACGAGGTCGTGTACCCCGAGCACGTTCAGCTGCACCTGGGCCAACTCACCGGCCGGGTCGAGATCGGCCACCGGCCCGAACGTCGCGGTCCCCGCGTTGGCGCACAGAATCGAGATCTCGCGCGAGGCCAGCTCGTCGGCGAGCTTGCCGCGCTCGGCGGGATCGGCGAGGTCTACCGGGAGCACCTCCACAGTGACGCCGTACCGCTCGGTGAGACGGTTCGCCAATGCGGTGAGCACGTCCTCGCGGCGCGCCGTGACGATCAGGTGGTGACCGCGCGCGGCCAGCTCGGTGGCCAGCGCTTCACCGATGTTCTGCGACGCGCCGGTGACGACGGCGCGGGCTCCCTGGTTGGGAGCGGGTACAGGCATGGCAGTGACTATAGGGTGAGCCGTGATGGGCAATCCCGAGGCGGCTGCGCCAACCGCCGGCCGATGGCAGGTGGTCGCGTGGGCACTCTGGGATACCGGTGCGACCGGTCTCAACGCGATCGTCGTCACCTTCGTCTTCTCGGTTTATCTGACCAGCAACGTCGGCGCCGGGATGCAGGGCGGCACCTCGCCGACCAGCTGGCTCGGAAGGGCCCTGTTCGTCGCCGGTGTGGTGGTCGCGGTGCTGGCGCCGGTCACCGGCGTGTGGGTCGACGAGCCGCATCGCCGCCGTCGCGCCTTGGCGGTGCTCACCGGGGCGGGGGTGTTGCTCTCAGCCGCGATGAGCCTGATCCGCGACGATCCCCGCTACCTTCTGCCCGGGCTCGTGCTGCTCGCCGCCACCGCGGCCTGCAGCGATCTGGCGAGCGTCCCGTACAACGCGATGCTGCGGCAGCTTGCCACCCCGCAGACCGCCGGCCGGGTCTCTGGAATGGGGTTGGGCGCAGGCTATCTCGGCACTGTCGTGCTCCTGCTGGTGGCGTACGTCGGCTTCATCGCCGGGGACGGCCCGACGCGCGGGCTGCTGGAGATTCCGACGGCCGACGGCCAGAACGTCCGGGCGGTGATGCTGCTGACCGCGGCGTGGTTCCTGGTGTTCGCTCTTCCGGTTCTGATCGTGGTGCGCCCGCCACACCGCGCCGGCCCAGACGACGCGGTGGGCGTGTTGGCCGCGTACCGCAAACTATGGGCGGATGTCGTCGAGGAATGGCGGCGTGACCGCAACGTGGTGTACTACCTGCTGGCCAGCGCGGTGTTCCGCGACGGCCTCACCGGGGTGTTCACCTTCGGGGCAGTGCTCGGCGTCGCCGTCTACGGCATCTCGGAGTCCGACGTCCTGCTGTTCGGGGTGTCGGCCTGCGTCGTCGCCGCGGTGGGGGCGGTGCTGGGCGGGCTGCTTGACGACCGCGTCGGCTCCAAACCCGTCATCATCGGCTCACTGGCGGCGATGATCGCCGTGGCTCTGACCTTGCTGACGCTGTCCGGCCCCATCGCGTTCTGGGTCTGCGGGCTGTTGCTCACCCTGTTCATCGGGCCCACGCTGTCGTCGGCGCGGACGCAGCTGCTGCGAATGACCGCGCAAGGCAAAGAGGGCGTCGCGTTCGGCCTATACACCACGGTCGGCCGCGCGGCGGCGCCTCTTGCACCGTTCATGTTCGCCATGTTCGTCGACATCTTCAACACCGACCGGGCAGGAATGGGCGGCCTGATCGTGGTTCTCGCCCTGGGCTTGCTCTTGATGTCGTTGGTGCGCACCAAGGCGGCGACCACATCCGCCGCTGTTTAACCGAACGGGCTGCAGATGGTCAGGCCCGCCCCGGTTTGCGTCTGCACCTGCGCGCCGGCGATGGAGATCGAGCAGGTGACGTCGCTGCCGACGTTGACGACGGTGACGCTGGCCGACTCCTTCGCCGGTTTGGGAAGGTCGGCCTCCTTGCGCCACGGCAGCATCACGTTGAACTCGGTCTGCAACACACTGCCGGTGTCGACGTAGGTGATGTTGATCGCGCGCCCGTCACCGTCGACCTCGTAGACGACCGGCTCGGTTTCGCCCGGCGCGGTCGACCCGGTGGTGTCCGGCGCCGTCGGCAGGGGCAATTGGGGGATTGGGAACGGCAAGCCCGGAAGGGTCTCGGTGGTGGGCGCTGTTGTCCTGGTAGGGGTGGACCGCGGCGACGTGGTATCCGGTGCGGCGACGGTCCGGTTGTCCGAACCGGTGTTGGTGATGATCAGCGCAGCCACCAGACCCAACACCACCACGACCGTTACGCCGGCCGCTATCCAGAGCCACCGCGGCGTTTGCGGCCCCTCCGGCGGCGGCTCCGGCGGCTGCTCACCGGGCGGCGGCCCGTAGGTCTGCGTCCAATACGGTGGGAGCGGCGCGGTGGACGACGGTCCGGTCGGGACTCCGTAGTTCGGTGCATAGGGTGAATCCGCCGCGTAGGCGGGGTACGAGTACCCCTGATAGGGGTTGCCGTAGGGATCGGTTGGTTCGGTCGGTGAGCCGGGCCGGGGCGAATCCGTCATTTCCACCTCATGGCAGCGAGGGTACCTGTGTGCGGCCACCTGGTGCGGCGACCCCGAACGCATGAGTGTCCGCATGGCAGGCTGGCGCCATGGGACTGTCGGTGCGGACGAACTACGGCGCCTCCCTGTCCCCGGATGTCACCGCGTTCGCACACCTCGTCGACGACGGCGGCTACCCCCGCGCCGTGCAGCGCTTCCTGCGCGGGTGGCGGGCTAGTTCGTCCCGCGATGTGGTGCTGCCGGTCGACGGACCCGTCACCAAGATTCTGCATTCCGCCGACGGGCACTGGCTGGCGTGCGAGGTGGCGCCCGCCGGCAGCGAGCGGTCGCAGATCTGGGTCGTCACGACGGATCCTGACGACCGGATGGCCCGGCGCATCGATGTCGAGGACCTCGGCAGGGCCGATCTGGTCGGCTGGGACGGCCCCCGGGTAGCCGCCATGCTCATGGGCGAGGACGGCATCGGGGAGTCCTGTCTGATCGACCCGGCTGACGGCAACCGCATTGTGCTGGACCGCCGTTCGGGCGGCCGTCTGGTCGATGCCTGGGCCGGCGCGTCGCTGGTCCGGGTCGGCCCACGCGGCTTCCACGAGCTGATCATGTTGCACGGACTGACCGAAATTGCTTTGCTGCCTTCGGATCCCGGGTCAGTGACAGACACCGGCGTCATTCTGGACGACCGCCAGCCGCGACGGATCCGGTGCGGTCCCACCGGCGAGGAGACGAGGCTGTACCACCCGGCCAAGACGTATGGCGTCAACAGTCCGGAAGGCTACGTCCGTGCGCTGATTCGCAGTGACAACGGCTGCGAGCACGCACGACTGCTGGAGGTCACGGCGACCGCTGATGGCGTCTCGTATCACGTGGTGGCCGAGCGGCCCGACTGCGACCTGGATGAGTTCGTCGTCAGCGACGACCTCAGTACCGTGGCGCTGTTGTGGAACATGAACGGCTGCAGTGAGTTACAGATTCTTGAATACGCCGACAAGACACTCTTCGACCCGATTCCGTTGCCCGGCCTGGTGGCCAGCGAGCTGTCGATCAGTGCGGGCGGGTCGATGGTTGCGGTGACGGTTGAGGGCCCGTCGCTGCCACGGACTGTAGAACTCGTGGATCCGCGATCACGCGAATGGCAGCGCATCGATCGAGAGCCGAGCCGAGGACCGGTGGTCACCGGGTTTTCCGTGGGTCCGACGCTCGAGAAGGTCACGGCACGTGACGGGATGACCTTCACCGCATGGCTATACCGGCCTCCGGCCGGATCAGCGGCGAACGGGGCGTTGGTGTACCTGCACGGCGGGCCGGAGGGACAGTCCCGGCCAGGCTACAGCGAGATGTTCCCGGAACTGCTCAACGCCGGAATCACGGTGCTGACGCCGAATGTTCGGGGCTCGGGCGGGTTCGGGCGCACCTTCATGCACGCCGACGACAAAGAAGGGCGGTTCGCCGCGATTGACGACGTCGCGGAGTGCGTGCGGTTTCTCGTCGACAACGGGTTGGCTGATCCCGGTCGCATCGCCTGCGCGGGCTGGTCCTACGGCGGGTATCTGACGTTGGCGGCGCTGACTTTTCATCCGGCGTTGTTCGCCGCCGGGATCAGCATCTGCGGCATGAGCGATCTGAGCACGTTCTATCGCAACACCGAACCGTGGATCGCGGCTGCCGCCTACCCGAAATATGGTCACCCCGTTGGGGATCGGGAGCTGCTCGAGGACTTGTCGCCACTGCGCCGCGTCGAGAACTTGACCGCTCCGCTGCTGGTGGCCCACGGTGCGCACGACACCAACGTGCCGGTCAGTGAATCCGAGCAAATTACCGAGGCGTTGCTCCAAGCCAGCCGACCGGTTCGGTTCCTGTTGTTCGACGACGACGGGCACGGCATCGACAAGCGGGAGAACCGTGAAATCCTCACCGCTTCGATAGCACAGTGGCTGAATGACGCATTCTCGGCCACCCGCGCCGCGTCCTAGCTACGCTCAGGTTTGGAAGTTTTAACGGTCGGGTAACCGCAATGCACGAAAGTGTGGATGGAGGCGCGAAGATGCGAGGGCAAGGCATTATCGGCGTGATTGTGGTGATTTGGCTGATTATCGGGGTGATCGCGTCGTTTCAGCGCGGCTACTTCAAGACTGGGGCGGAGAGCTGCGCGTCAGCCGGAACAATCGCCCTGACGGTGATAGCTGGGCCCCTGAATTATTTCGGGGTCAATCCGAAGGTCATGGACTGCACTCTGCCGCAGCCCAGTGCTAGTGGCCTTCTGAACAACTGGCAAGACGTGGCCTAGAGATTGGAGTGACATGATCGTCCTCGGAATCATCCTTTTGCTCATCGGGTTGTTTGTTAACACCACGGTCAGCGGCCTCCTTACGACGGTCGGAGTAATTCTGATCATCGTCGGCGTGGTGTTCTGGGTTCTCGGCCGCAGCGGACGCCGTATCGGCGGTCGCAGCCACTGGTACTAGGGGCTGGGTCCGCGGTGGTCGCCTGAGAAGGCGGCCACCGTCATTGCCCTCAAGACCCCGCGAGACCGCGCCACTGTGGCGTTCTTGGCGGCGCCCGCGTTGAGACTGTGCGGTGTCGAATTTAGAAGTCCAAAGGCGGCATGGGCCATCAGGCGCGCGTCGGCTTCATCAATGCCGTCGCGTTCCCGCAACAGATCGACCCATAACTCCACGTACTGCCGCTGTGCTTTGCGAACCTGACGCTTGGCACGGTCCGGAAGATGGGCCAAGTCGCGGTCCTGAATCCGAATCAGATCCGGTTCGCCGAGTGCGAATTCCAGATGAAAGTCGATGAGCCCGTCTAACGCCGCGTCGCTGTCGGTTGCCGCAGCGACCACACGCCGCGCACCCGCCAACAGGCGTGTGCTGATGCCGACCAGCAGTTCCACCAGCAACGCCTCCTTGTTGGGGAAGTGCCGATAGATCGCCGGCCCGCTCACACCCGCGGCCGCGCCGATGTCCTCCAAGCGCACAGCGAGAAAGCCACTTTCGGCGATCAGCTGCTCGGCGGCGGTGAGCAACCGCTCGCGTCGGTCGGACTTCTGTTGGCTGCGGCGGGTCAGGCCGCCCGTGACGTTGGACATTTCGGTTAATCGTAACTAACATAGCCTCAGTTAGTCCACATTAACTCACTTAGGGCACGGACGTGGCATCTCGGCAGTCGTATCGCGACGAGCATCTCGCGCTGGTCGCCGAGTTGCGCGAAAAGCTCAGCGCTGCAGCGCTTGGCGGGCCTGCGCGCGCTCGAGAGCGCCACGTCAGCCGTGGCAAGTTGTTGCCCCGCGAACGTGTCGACGAGCTGCTCGACCCAGGCAGCCCGTTCCTCGAGTTGTGCCCGTTGGCCGCCGACGGCATGTACGACGACGAGTCCCCGGGCGCCGGGATCATCACCGGCATCGGCCGCGTGTCGGGGCGCGAATGCGTGATCGTCGCCAACGACGCGACGGTCAAGGGCGGAACGTACTATCCGGTCACCGTCAAGAAGCACTTGCGGGCACAGGAAGTCGCGGGACAGAACCGGCTGCCGTGCATCTACCTGGTCGACTCCGGCGGGGCCTTCCTGCCGAAGCAGGACGAGGTCTTTCCCGACCGCGAGCACTTCGGGCGGATCTTCTACAACCAGGCGACGCTGTCCGCGCAGGGCATTCCGCAGATCGCCGCGGTGTTGGGCTCGTGCACGGCGGGTGGGGCCTACGTGCCGGCGATGAGCGACGAGGCCGTCATCGTGCGCAACCAGGGCACGATCTTTCTGGGCGGCCCGCCGCTGGTGAAGGCCGCCACCGGTGAGGTCGTGACGGCCGAGGAACTCGGCGGCGGGGATCTGCACGCCAAGACGTCCGGCGTCACCGACCATCTGGCGCACGACGACCGCGACGCGCTGCGCATCATCCGGCGCATCGTCGCCACGCTCGGGCCACGTGAACCGTGTCTGTGGGACGTGGCGCCTGCCCCAGGGGCCTCCGGGGCCGCCGATCAAACCGAGCTCTACGACGTGGTGCCGATCGACGCGCGGGTGCCCTACGACGTGCACGAGGTGGTCACTCGCATCGTCGACGGCGGCGAGTTCTCCGAATTCAAGGCCGAATACGGCACCACACTGGTCACCGGCTTCGCGCGGATCCACGGTCATCCGGTCGGCATCGTCGCCAACAACGGGGTGCTGTTCGGAGAATCGGCCCTCAAGGGCGCCCACTTTATCGAGCTGTGTGACAAACGCCTGGTGCCTTTGCTTTTCCTGCAGAACATTTCCGGATTCATGGTGGGCCGCGACTACGAGGCGGCCGGCATCGCCAAACACGGCGCCAAGATGGTGACCGCGGTGGCGTGCGCCAGGGTGCCGAAGCTGACCGTCGTGATCGGCGGCTCGTACGGCGCGGGCAACTATTCGATGTGCGGCCGAGCGTATTCGCCACGCTTCCTGTGGATGTGGCCGAACGCACGGATCTCGGTGATGGGCGGCGAGCAGGCGGCCTCGGTGCTGGCGACGGTGCGCGGGGAGGCGCTGGAGGCCGCGGGCACACCCTTCAGCGCCGAGGAGCAGGAGGCGTTCAAGGCGCCCATCCGCGATCAGTACGAGCACCAGGGCAACCCGTACTACTCCACGGCACGGCTGTGGGACGACGGGGTGATCGATCCCGCTGACACGAGAACCGTTGTGGGACTGGCCTTGTCGATCGTTGGTCGAGCACCGGTAGAGTCGGTGTCCTACGGCGTGTTCCGGATGTGACGGTATGACGTTTAACACCGTGCTGGTGGCCAACCGCGGCGAGATCGCGGTGCGGGTGATCCGCACGCTGCGCACCATGGGCATCCGGTCGGTGGCGGTGTTCAGCGACGCGGACGCGTCCGCCCGGCACGTCGCCGACGCCGACGTCGCCGTTCACATCGGGCCGCCGCCGGCGCGGAAGAGCTACCTGAACATCGATGCTGTCATCGACGCCGCGCGCCGCACCGGCGCCGAGGCGGTCCATCCCGGCTACGGGTTTCTTTCGGAGAACTCAGATTTCGCCGCCGCGCTGGAGGCGGCGGGCATCGTCTTCATCGGTCCGCCGGTCAGCGCCATCAAGACCATGGGGGACAAGATCGCGGCCAAGGCCGCGGTCGCGACGTTCGGCGTGCCGGTGGTGCCCGGCGTCGCCGCCTTCGGCCTGACCGATGACGATCTCGTCGGCGCCGCCGCGCAGGTCGGCTATCCGGTGCTGATCAAGCCGTCCGCGGGCGGCGGCGGCAAGGGCATGCGGGTGGTCGAGCGCGAGGCCGACATGGCTGCCGCGCTTGCGTCGGCGCGTCGCGAATCGGCGGCCGCGTTCGGCGACGACACGCTGTTCCTGGAGCGCTATGTCTCGCGGCCCCGCCACATCGAGGTCCAGGTCCTGGCCGACCGGTACGGCAACGTCGTGCATTTCGGCGAACGCGAGTGCAGCCTGCAGCGCCGCCACCAGAAGGTCATCGAAGAAGCGCCGTCGCCGCTGCTCGACCAAGAGACCCGGGCCCGGATCGGTGCCACCGCTTGCGACGCTGCGCGATCCGTCGAATACGCCAGCGCGGGCACCGTCGAGTTCATCGTGTCGGCCGAGAAGCCCGCGGAGTACTTTTTCCTCGAGATGAACACCCGCCTGCAAGTCGAGCATCCGGTCACCGAGATGGTCACCGGCACCGATCTAGTCGAGTGGCAGGTCCGGATAGCGGCGGGGGAGAAGCTGCTGCTGAGCCTGGACGACATCGTGATGAGCGGTCACGCGATCGAGGCGCGTGTCTACGCCGAAGATCCGGCGCACGGCTTCCTGCCGACGGGTGGGACGGTGCTGAACACACTCGAGGTCCAAAGCTCGACTGTCCGAACCGATTCCGGATTGACCGCCGGCATGGTGATCGGCAGCGACTACGACCCGATGCTGGCCAAGGTGATCGCCCACGCCGACGATCGCGGCACCGCACTGCGGCGGCTCGACCGCGCGCTGTCGGGCACCGCCGTGCTCGGGATCAAGACCAACATCGAGTTTCTACGCTTCCTGCTGAACGATCCCGACGTCGTGGCCGGGCAGCTCGACACGGGGCTGCTGGACCGGCGACTCGTCGACTTCACGGCGACCGACCCGGGTGATGAGGTGTTGATCGCCGCGGCCGCCTACCGCTGGCTGCGGACGTGGGCCGCTGCGACGGACGATCTGTGGACTGAGCCGTCGGGCTGGCGGGTCGGCACGCCGGCGCCGTACTCCGTACGGCTGCGCTCCGGTGACCGCACGGACCATGTCCGTATCACCGGCCTCCCGGCCGCCGGCACGGTGATCGTGGAGGGTGGCGAAACCCGTGCTCTGACAGCGGCGTTGACCGGGTCGGTGCTGACGTTGATGCTGGACGGCGTGCGCCGCAGCTACACTGTGGCAACCGACGCGAACGAGATTTGGCTGACCTCCGCCAACACCGGCACCGCGGTAGTCACAGAGGTGCAAGAGGCGGCCGTTCGGCCCGACGACGAGCACAGCGGCGACGCCGAACTGCTCAGCCCGATGCCGGGAACCGTTGTCGCAGTGGGCGTGGACTCCGGTGCTTCGGTGAGTGTCGGCGCGGTCGTCGTCACCGTAGAGGCGATGAAGATGGAGCACTCGCTGACCGCGCCGGTGGACGGCGTGACCGAACTGCTCGTCTCCGTGGGGGACCAGGTCAAGGTCGGCCAGCCGCTGGCCCGCATCATCGCACACACGAAGGAAGACACGACATGACCGACTTTCTGGCGACCGGCATGCTCCCGGATCACTACGAGCAACTCGCCAAGACGGTGCGCGACTTCGCCCGCAGCGTCGTCGCGCCCGTCGCCGCCAAGCACGACGCCGAGCATTCGTTCCCCTACGAAGTGGTAGCGGGGATGGCCGACATGGGCCTGTTCGGCCTGCCGTTCCCGGAGGAATACGGCGGGATGGGCGGCGACTATTTCGCGCTGTGCCTCGCGCTGGAAGAACTCGGCAAGGTGGACCAGAGCGTCGCGATCACGCTGGAGGCCGGTGTGTCGCTGGGCGCAATGCCCGTGTACCGCTTCGGCAACGATGCCCAGAAGCAGGAATGGTTACCGCAGTTGACCAGTGGACGGGCGCTCGCGGCGTTCGGGCTGACCGAGCCCGGCGGCGGCACCGACGCGGGCGCCACCAAAACCACCGCGCGCCTGGACGACGGGCACTGGGTGATCAACGGCAGCAAGCAGTTCATCACCAACTCGGGCACCGACATCACCAAGCTGGTGACCGTCACGGCGGTGACCGGTGGGCTGGAGCGCGATGGCCGCAAGGAGATCTCGTCGATCCTGGTGCCGGTGCCCACACCCGGGTTCACGGCCGAGCCGGCGTACAACAAGGTGGGCTGGAACGCCTCGGACACCCACCCGCTGAGCTTCGACGACGTGCGCGTCCCGCAGGAGAACCTGCTGGGGGAGCGCGGACGCGGCTACGCCAACTTCCTGCGCATCCTCGACGAGGGCCGCATCGCGATCGCGGCGCTGTCGGTCGGCGCGGCACAGGGCTGCGTCGACGAATGCGTGAAGTACGCCAAGGAACGCGAGGCGTTCGGTCAGCCGATCGGGCGCCACCAGGCGATCGCGTTCAAGGTCGCCCGGATGGAGGCACGTGCGCACACCGCCCGCACGGCGTATTACGACGCCGCGGCGCTGATGCTGTCGGGCAAGCCGTTCAAAAAGGCGGCCGCGATCGCCAAGATGGTGGCCAGCGAGGCCGCGATGGACAACGCCCGAGACGCCACGCAGATCTTCGGCGGATACGGTTTCATGAACGAATTCACGGTGGCCCGCCACTACCGGGACAGCAAGATCCTCGAGATCGGCGAAGGGACCACCGAGGTGCAGCTGATGCTGATCGCACGCGAGGCCGGCCTGTAACGAAATGGTTGCTATCCGGTAACGGCGCGGGCCGCGATCTGGCGCTGCGACGACACGCTTCGCGTCGCGCCTTGCGTGCGGCAAAGTGCCCGATTTCGAGCGCATAATGGCGGAAGCGCCAGTGCTACGGCGGGAGGAGCAGAACTTGCCACTCCGACCCACGTGGGCGTGCGTGCGGGTTTGCTGACGACCCGTCGAGCAGTGACGCCGACTACCACGTCGATGCGCGAGGAGGCGGCGTGTCCATCGATGCGATGAGCGTCAATCTCGAGCCGATCCGGTTGATCGGGCCGGACGGACAGCCGACTGCGTCATCCGGCCGGGACCTCCCCGACGAGACGTTGACTTGGCTCTACGAGTCGATGGTGGTCACGCGCGAGATCGACATCGAATTCGTGAACCTGCAGCGGCAGGGCGAGTTGGCCTTGTTCGCGTCGTGCCGCGGTCAGGAGGCCGCACAGGTAGGCGCGACGGCATGCCTGCGCAAGACCGACTGGCTGTTCCCGCACTACCGCGAACTCGGCGTCTTCCTGTTGCGCGGCATCCCGCCCGGCAAGATCGGCGCGGCGTGGCGCGGCACCTGGCACGGCGGCGCCGGCTTCACCGCCCGGCGCTGCGCCCCGATCGCGATCCCCGTCGGCACCGCCGCGTTGCACGCTGTAGGCGCCGCGATGGCCGCGCAGCGCCTCGGCGAGGACTCGGTGACCGTGGTATTCCTCGGCGACGGCGCCACCAGCGAAGGCGACGTGCACGAGGCGATGAACCTCGCCGCGGTGTTCGCCGCGCCGTGCATCTTCTATGTGCAGAACAACCAGTGGGCCATCTCAGTTCCGGTCAGCCGGCAGTGCGCGGCGCCGTCGATCGCACACCGGGCCGTCGGCTACGGCATGCCGGGCGTACGCGTTGACGGTAACGACGTCCTGGCCTGTTACGCGGTGATGGCAGAGGCGGCCGGGCGGGCCCGCACGGGCGGTGGGCCGACGCTGATCGAGGCGGTCACCTACCGCATCGGTCCGCACACGACGTCCGACGATCCATCGCGCTACCGGTCACAGTCCGAGGTCGAGGCGTGGGAAGCGCTCGACCCGATCAGCCGCTACCAGACGTACTTACGCACCGTCGGGGTGTGGAACGACCGCGTGGAGCAGCGAACCGCGACCCGGGCGGCGCGGTTGCGTACCGAGTTGCGCGAGGCGGTGGTAGGAGCGGCCGACGTGGACGTCACCGAGCTTTTCGACACCACCTACGTCGACATCACGCCCGAGTTGGCGCGACAGCGCGAGCAGCTGCTGGCCGAGATCGCGAAGGAGGCGCAACGGTGACGCAACTAGTCGACCGTCCGGTACTGGCGGAGCTACCGCCGACCGGCAACGTCACGATGGTGGCTGCGATCAACCGCGCACTGCACGACGCGATGGCGGCCGACGAGCGCGTGCTGGTGTACGGCGAGGACGTCGCGACCCTGGGCGGAGTCTTCCGCGTCACCGACGGACTGGCCGAAACATTCGGCGAGCAGCGGTGTTTCGATACCCCGCTGGCGGAGTCGGCGGTGATCGGGATCGCGGTAGGGCTGGCGCTGCGTGGATTTGTGCCGGTTCCGGAGATCCAGTTCGACGGGTTCACCTATCCGGCCTTCGACCAGATAGTCAGCCATCTCGCGAAGTACCGTATGCGGACTCGCGGCGAGGTCGCACTGCCGGTCACGGTGCGGGTTCCGTCGTTCGGCGGGATCGGGTCCGTCGAACACCACTCCGAGTCCACCGAGACGTACTGGGCGCACACCGCCGGCCTGAAGGTCGTGGTGCCTTCGACGCCATCGGACGCATATTGGCTTCTGCGGCATGCGATTTCGTGTCCCGACCCGGTGGTGTATCTGGAACCCAAGCGCCGCTATTGGGCGCGCGGCGAGCTCGACACCACAACGGCCGGACCGCCGATCGGGCGGGCGGCCATTCGGCGCGGAGGCGAGCACGTCTCGGTCCTGACCTACGGCGGGCTCGTTCAGACCGCGCTCGCCGCAGCGGAAGTCGCGCGCAACAGCGGGTGGGAACTCGAAGTGGTGGATCTGCGGACGCTGAACCCGCTCGACTTCGACACCGTGGCAAGCTCGGTGCGCAAGACCGGCCGTGCGGTGGTGATGCATGAGGGCCCGCGCACCTTGGGCTTCGGGGCGGAACTGGCCGCGCGCATCTCCGAGGAGCTGTTCTACGACCTGGAGGCTCCGGTGTTGCGCGCCACCGGGTTTGACACGCCCTACCCGCCGGCACGGTTGGAGAGGCTGTGGTTGCCGGGGCCGGATCGTCTGCTGGACTGCGTCGAACAACTCATGGGTGCACCGTGAGCGCGGATCATGTCCAGCAGTTCCTGGTGCCCGACCTCGGCGAGGGGCTTGTGGACGCGACGCTGACGGCGTGGTACGTCGACGTCGGAGATCAGGTTGAGCTGAATCAGCCGCTGTGCTCGTTGGAGACCGCCAAGGCCGAGGTGGAAATCCCGAGTCCGTACGCGGGCCGGTTGGCGGAGCGGTTCGGTGAAGTGGGGGATGTGCTGCCGGTCGGGTCGGTGCTGGTGCGCTTTGAGACCACCGACGCGACGGCCGACGTCGTACCTCCTCCACCGCCCGTGCTCGTCGGCTACGGCACCGACGACAACTTGGACGCCAGCCGACGGCCACCGCGTCCCCGCGCGGCACCGGTCGTGCGAAAGCTGGCGGCTGACTTGGGCGTTGACCTTGCCGGCGTTGCGCCGTCCGGCGCCGAGGGCATCGTCACCCGTGCCGACGTGCTGGCGACGGTGTCGGCGGAGCAGGCGGACGAGCCGGTTCTGGGCGTGCGGGCCCGAATGGCCGAGCGAATGGCGTTGTCGCGCAGCAACATTCCCGACGCGCATGCAAGCGTCGAGGTGGACGGCAGTGCGCTGCTGCGGTTGCGTGATCGATTCTCGGCCGGCGGCGTGGAGGTGTCGCCGTTTGTGCTGACGCTGAGATTGCTGTGTCTTGCGCTCACGCACCATCCGGTGTTGAACGCGACATGGGTGGCGGCCGACAAACCTGCGGTGCACACCCACCGCACCGTCAATCTCGGCATTGCCGTGGCCACCGATCGCGGCCTGCTGGTGCCGGTGGTCACGGACGCGCAGAGCATGACGACGCGGCAGATGGTCGCTCGGGTGACGGAGTTGATCGGCGGTGCCCGCGACGGCAGCCTCAGCCCCGCGGAGTTGCAGGGGTCGACGTTCACGGTGTCCAACTTCGGAGCGCTGGGCCTCGACGACGGTGTGCCGGTGATCAACTACCCCGAGGCGGCGATCCTCGGCATGGGGTCGCTGCGGGAGCGTGCAGTGGTGGTCGACGGTGTGGTGGTGGCGCGGCCGACGATGACGCTGACGTGCGTGTTCGACCACCGAGTCGCCGACGGCGCCCAAGTGGCCGAATTCCTCTGCGAGCTGAAGCAACTCATCGAGACACCCGAGACGGCGCTGCTCGACCTCGTAGATCCCCCGCGCCAGCGTGCGTGTTTGCTGTGCGACACACCGGGGTCGGACCGACAAACACGCACGGTCGCGGGAGGTCTCAGCGGCGCCGGGCCGCCGCCAACCGCTGCGCGAACTCCGGTGAACGGATGGACTCCGCCTGCGGTCCGATCTCGGTCTGGACCGCAAACGCATGCTGGTCGGTGTCGACGGCGCCGGGGCTGATCGTCGCCCGCATCGTCGCTTTGGTCGCGAGCACCACGTCGCGGGGCGCCGACGCCGGGCCCGCGGCCAGTTCCCGCGCCGCGGCCACCGGGTCGTCGGCAACAGCGAGCGCCACCCCATGGCGCACTGCGGCGTCGGCGTCGAAGCGCATACCGAACAGCAAGGCGGCGCGGGCAACTTCGGGCCCGGCGGCTCGCTGCAACATCCACGTCATCCCACCGCCGGGGTGGATGCCCAGTTTCTGGAAGCGGGGGTCGAAAAGCGCATGGGGACCGGCGATTCGGACGTCGCAAGCCAGCGCAAGGTTGAGTCCCGCCCCGACAGCGGGACCGTTCACCGCGGCGACCGTCGGCAACGCGCAGTCGGCCACCGCGAGGAACCCGTCGTAAAGCCGGCGCAGTCCGTCGTCGGCCGCGCTGCCCAGCGCGGACAAGTCGGCGCCCGCACAAAACGAGCTGCCCGCGCCGGTGACGATCACCGCGTGCGCGTCCGAATCCGACTCGGCGCGGTTGACTGCCTGGCGCAGTCCCTCCGAGATCTCGCCCGTCACGGCGTTGCGGCGATCGGGGTCGTTGACGGTGATCAGCGCGACGTGGTCGTCGACGCGGTAGAGAACCAGTTCAGACATCGCTCAACAGTAGCCAAGCGGGCGGCGGGTTAGATTCGTTGACGTCACCGAGAAAACAAAGGAGCGGGCATGGCGTTGCGAGTCATCCAGTGGGCCACCGGATCGGTGGGTCGGGCCGCGATCGACGGCATCCTCAATCACCCCGAGCTCGAACTGGTTGGCTGCCGGGTGCATTCGGAGGACAAGAACGGCAAGGACGTCGGCGAGATCATCGGTTCCTCACCGCTCGGCGTGACAGCGACGACCGACATGGACGCCATCCTCGCCACCGAGGCGGACGCGGTGATCTACGCCCCGCTGATATCTCACCGCGATGAACTGGCTGCGCTGCTGCGCTCCGGCAAGAACGTCGTCACCCCGGTCGGCTGGTTCTACCCCTTGGACCGGCACGCCGCGCCGATGGAGGTTGCTTGCGCCGAAGGCAACGTCAGCCTGCACGGCACGGGAATCCACCCGGGCGGCGCCACCGAAGTATTCCCGCTGATGTTCTCGGCCATGTCGTCGGCGGTGACTTTCGTTGGTGTAGAAGAGTTCTCGGACATTCGGACCTACGGCGCCCCAGACGTGGTGCGCTACGTCATGGGGTTCGGTGGCACCCGCGAGGAGGCCGCGGAAGGCCGGATGTTCAACATGCTCGGCGGCCTGTTCTCGCAGTCGATGCAAATGGTGCTGGACACGCTCGGGTTGGCCGATCGCGCCGAAGTTCGTACCGTGCACGGGATCGCGGTGGCGACCGCGACCATCGACTCGCCGATCGGGCCTATCGAGCCGGGGAAGGTGGCCGGGCAGCGATTCCACTGGGAGGCGGTCGTCGACGGCGAGGTGGTGGTGCGTCTCGGCGTGCACTGGCTGATGGGGGAGGAGAACCTCGACCCACCCTGGACGTTCGGCAGCGAGGGGCCGCGTTACGAGATCGAGGTGAAGGGCGAGCCGGAGATGTCCGCAGTCATCAAGGGCTGGCAACCGAAGACCGTCGAGGCCGGGCTGGTGAGCAACCCGGGAGTCGTTGCGACCGCGGTGCATTGCGTGAACGCGGTGCCCTACGTGTGCGCGGCGCCGCCCGGGATCGTCACGTCACTGGACCTGCCGCTGGTGGCGGGGCGTGCACACCCCAGGCTCATTGGCCGCTAGTCTGCGCCGTCAGTGGAAGATCCGTCCGCCGACGAGGCCCGTTGCAACGAGTCACGCGTTGTTGGTGTTTAGCCGACCGCTTGCCCCGGGTCGTCGCTGGAGTCGCCGGAATTTCTCCCGACGCCATTCAATGCCGACGTGACGGTCTTGGTGACGTTTTCGACCGTCGAACGGATCGCGTCCCGCACGGGACCGCCGCGGGGACGGCTCGCAGTGTCGTCAGCCGACGCTCCGGGCGATGACTTGGGGCTCACCCGCCACACGTTGGTCAGCGGTGCCTTCGGCTTAGGCGCGTCGCTCCTCGACCTGTTCGTGTTCGACGCGTCGCCCGAGAGTGGCCCCTGGATGTTGCTCAGGCCATCCTCTAACGCACCCGGCACTTGCTGGGCGGCTGCGACGAGTTGCGCCGGCGGGGGAACGATGCGCGCGGGCCGGTACACCGACGGATCCGACAACGGGTCGTTCTCCGGGTAGCCGGCGTTGACGGCGACGGTGAGCACGGGTTCCAGACCGTCGGCCAGCACGTCGCCGCCGGGCAGCATGCGCAGCGGCGCGACAAGGGGCAGACCGTCTTTCGTGTAGGTCACGTAGGTGACATTGCCGTCGACTGGCGTCTTCACAACATCGCCGTCCGGATCGACGACGAAGTGGTAGTGCTGATCGGGATCGGTGTCGGTGCCGTCCATGTCGGCCAGCGCCTCCGGTGGCAGCGCCGAGTCCTTCTGGTTGACGCGGTCGTCGAACCACGCGGCGAACGAGTTCGCGAGGGCGGCGACGTTCAGCGGATACGCCGGTGCATTCGAGTTGACGTTGTACTGATAACCCACGTCGAGGATGGGGGCGTCGACATCGCTCGGGGTGGGTAACGGGTTGACGCCCACAAGCGCGAACGGTGGATAGCGCGTGCCGTAGCCGCCGTTCGGGCGGGAGACGTTGTCGTTGAGGATCCAGGTCGTTCCCGTGAGGTCGGGGTCATCGGGGTTCAGCGTGTTGAGCGTCGTCATCAGGAAGCTGGCGTTTGCCGCACCCCAACCGGAGGTGACCACCACGTCGTCCGGCTCCTCGGTGGTGCGAATCGCCTGAGCGATGCCCAAGGGCCCGAAGAAGAAGTTGACACGCTCGATCTCCGTGCGGTCTGGGTTGAAGAAGCCGCCGTAGAAGTCCTCGATGCCTTCTCCGGTGGGGTTCGTCGAGCTGCCGTGAATGACGAGCGCGGCGGGTTCGACGGCGATATCCACGATCGACTGCGGCTGGGTCGTCACAAACACCATGACGCTCGTAACAACGCCGACGGTCGCGCCGGCGACCAGGGTCGGCGCGCTCACTCGCATCTTGTGGTGTTTGCTCACCCGTAAATACTCCCCACCGTCAGTTCAGGCTTACCCGAAAAGGTACGCCTTGTGATAGCAAACCGCGGCGGCAGGTCTAGCGCCGTGTACTCTGCGGTGTCACGGGGGGACCGTCGTGGACGGCGAGGGGGTTTGGGTTGCGTTGTGGAACAAGGCGATTAGAGCTCTACCCGGAGTCGCTAGGAATACGGTCGTCGACAAATTGAAACGAGCGCGGCCCGCGTTGGCGTGTCGTCTCGCTCATGTGAGTGCCGCGGCGACCTCGAGACGGATCTCGGCGAAACCGGGGCGGCGCGCAGCGCGTGGATGGCGACTCGAGCGTCTCCCGAAGCGCCCGCTCGCATGGGTAGTCGCTACTCCCGATCTGCGGGGGCGGAGTCGGTTCTCTCGACGACACGGGTCTTGTACAGGCTGGCCGCCGTCGTGATCACGAGGGTGACCACGATGACCCCGAGGCTGAGCAGTGTCGGGATCTCCGGGACGCTCACGTGTTCGCCGCCGTTGATGAAAGGCACCTCGTTCTCGTGTAGCGCGTGCAAAACGAGCTTGACGCCGATGAATAACAAGATGAACGCCAGACCCTGCGACAGGTAGACGAGCCGCCGCAGCAGACCGCCAAGCAGGAAGTAAAGCTGCCGCAGGCCCATCAGCGCGAACACGTTGGCGGTGAATACCAGATACGGCTCTCTGGTAAGCCCGTAGATCGCGGGAATCGAGTCCAGAGCGAAGATCAGGTCGGTCGTCCCTAGCGCCAGGACGACAAGGAACATCGGCGTCAACAACCGCTTTGAGCCCTCTTTGACGTAGAGCTTGAGGCCGTCCCAGTCGTCGGTAAAGCTCAGGTGCCGGCGAGCAAAGCGGACCACCGCATTCTCGGCGTCGTCGTCGTGGTCCGTGTCGCGGGCCAGGTTGATCGCCGTGTACACCAGGAACAGGCCGAAAATGTAGAAAATCCACGAGAACTGCTGGATCGCCACCGCGCCCAGCGCGATAAAGATGCCGCGGAAGATCAGTGCAAGCACAATGCCGACCAGCAAAGCCTGCTGCTGATACTTCTTCGGCACGTTGAAGCTCGCCATGATGATCAGGAAGATGAACAGGTTGTCGACCGACAAGCTGTATTCCGTGAGCCATCCGGCGAAGAACTCCAATCCAAATTGGTCGCCGTGGAAGTGCCAGACCCAGCCTCCGAACAGCACCGCGAGTCCGACATAGATCGACAGCGCGATCGCGCACTCGCGCATCGTCGGTTCGTGGGGTCGGCGGGCGATGACCACCACGTCGAACAGCAGGACAGCGATCGTCACTCCGAAGGTCACGAGCCACTCGAGCCGGGAAACGTCCATTCAGCAGGCCTCCCGGTCATCGAATATCGCCAGAGGTCTCTGCCACCGCAGGATGCGGTCCACGGCACCGGTCGTCCGACGGCGGAAGACGTGATGACGACACCGCGGCGAAGGAATACTCCCCTCTACCCCACAGTCTGTCAGACGGGCCCCGTCGCGGGAAGTCGATGCCGACATAGCGCTGCCGAGTATGTCGACGACGATCGTAGTCCCCGAATGAGCGTCGCGGACCGCTCCAAGCCGTTCGCAGCAACGCCAGCCGAGCCGGCGAGAATCAGGCGTCACGGCCGACGAGCTGGACAACTTCCGCCTGACACCAGCTGCTGCGATTGCAGCCATCCCACCGGCGCCCGCAGCAGCACCGGCCACCGAAGCAACGCGGCCGTGGTTTCACTGTCCCTTCGCGCGACAACCTTCCGTACTCGCGAATCTTTTGGGACGTTCGACCGCGTCAAACCCGGTCGCCGTCGGCTTCACTCCGCCGCAGTAGAAAACCAAGAAGATAGCGAAGATTGCCAATACCGCGTCGGACACGACAGTAAAGTGCTCGTCGTGGGCAAAGACCTGTTAGCCAACGGCCGGGGCCGCTGGTTGGCATTCGCGGCCTCGCTCGTCGTCTCTGCCGCCATGCTTTACGCCCAAGGCACAGAGCCTCCGTGCTGCGTTGAGATCCCGGCAGTAACCCCGGCAGTAACCCCGGCAGGCCAGGGATCTGTGCCGGCCAGCGTCGCCGTACATCGCCAGTCCCACGGAGGCGGAATTGTTGGCGGCAAGCGCGCCTGCCACTGCCCGGGATTTCCAGTTGGCGTTACCTGCTGGCGTCGCGCCGGAGGAGGGGTTGCAGGTCAAGACCATCTGGGCGGCCCGTGCCATCAGCGTGATGTTTCCAGAGATCACCAACATCGGCGGGTTCCGGCAGGATGCCTTGCAGTGGCATCCCAACGGGTTGGCGATCGACGTGATGATCCCGAACCATGGCACCGACGAGGGTATCGAGCTCGGCAACCAAATCGCCGGGTACGCCTTGGCGAATGCGAAACGATGGGGAGTGATCCATGTGATCTGGAGGCAGGGCTTTTACCCGGGCATCGGCGCGCCGAGTTGGACGGCGGATTACGGCAATGAAACCGCCAACCACTACGACCACGTTCATATCGCCACCGACGGCGGCGGATACCCGACCGGCCACGAAATCTACTACATCGGATCCATGGGCTCGACGCCGCCAAATTGATCAATGTGAAGTCCCGGTACCCGGTTGACGAATTAGTTCCGGTAGGTGCTTTACGGGGGAAACCGGGGCCCGTGGTGCTGGCCGAGGTCGTTTCCCGGGTCGCTGCGATGGGCGCCGGTTATGGGGACCCGTTCGGCGCACACTGGCGCGGCTTGCGGGGACGACCGTGCGGTGTGGCGTATTCACCGTGCTCCTTGGCGGGATCGTGGCGGATCGCGTGCGTGCGCACGATCGTCCCCTGATGGGGTAATCCGCACCGAGCCGGCAGCGATTGATACTTCGACTTACTTTGCCCGCCATGGCCTTCCGGCGCGATACATGGTCCCGGCGAAAGACACATCTCCGTTGTTTGTCGACCAGCCTTGTCACCACGATCCCGCTGGTGGCCGCGCGGGCTCTGCCCTGGCGCGGTGGCCGCGGTGTTACCCCTGGGTACATACCGGCGGCTTTACTCGATCTTGACCGTGTATTGAATCGTCCCACCAACGATGGTCTACGTGAGTACGCTTCCATCGGTGGAGCTGGGGGTATTGGGACCTCTCCAGGTCCGGCGGGACGGCGCGCCGGTCACAATCCCGGGCGCCAAACCGCGCGCCATCCTCACGATGCTCGGGCTACACAGCGGTTCGGTTGTCTCGGCCGACACCCTGGTCAAGCTGCTCTGGGGCGATGATCCGCCGCGCACCGCCGATAAGGCCCTACAGACCCACATCTCCTCGCTGCGTCGCACTCTGGGCGACGGCGTCGTGTTGACCGAGGGAGCGGGCTGGACCCTGGCCGGGACCGAGGTTGATGCCTCGCGCTACAAAATGGCCGCCAGGATGGGCCGTCAAGCCGCCTCCGCCGGCGACACCAGCGGAGCTGTTGCCCGCTTCGAGGAGGCGCTGACGCTGTGGCGCGGAATCCCCGAATTACCCGACAGCCAGCGGGGAGTATCTGAGAAGACACGCTGGATCGAGGGCCATTCCGCGCTGGTGGAGGACCGGGCCGATGCGCTGCTCGCGACGGGTCGCGCGGCCGAGATCATCGGCGAGCTCGAGGCAGCGGTGGCGGACGCGCCGCTGCGCGAAAGGCGTTGGGGCCAGCTGATGCTCGCCCTCTACCGCGCCGGCAGGCAGGGTGAAGCCCTTGGCGCCTATCAACGGGCGCGGTCGCTGCTGGCCGACGAGCTGGGGGTCGACCCTGGGCCGGACCTTCGCCGGCTCGAGGCCGCCATCGTCGCCCAGGATGCCGCGCTGGAAATCGCCTGTGTCACAGCATCTTACGGCGGTGACGCGCGCCGTGACATTCCTGCTCACCGACATCGAGGGGTCGACCGCCGCTTGGGAGGCTGACGCCGATGCCATGGCGGTGGCGCTCGCCCGCCACGACGAGCTCGTCGAACAGGTCGTCACGTCGCGCGGAGGACGGCTGATCAAGACGCGCGGCGAGGGCGATGCCACGTTCTCGGTCTTCGATCGGCCGTCGGCGGCGGCCGCCGCCGCCATCGAGCTGCAGGAAGCGATCCGCCACGAGCCATGGGCACTGTCGGAACCGATGCGCATCCGCGTGGCGCTGCACACCGGCGAGGTCGAGCTTCGCGACGGCGACTACTTCGGTCGGGCGGTCAACCGTGCCGCCCGCCTGCGGTCGCTGGCGGCGGGTGGCCAGATCCTGTGCTCGGGTGCGACCGCCGAGCTCGTCATCGACTCACTGGCCGATGACGTTGTCCTCGCCGACCTGGGGATGCGCCAGCTGCGCAACCTGGCGCGCCCGGAGCATGTTTTCGAGCTCCGCTTGGAGACTGCCGACGATTCCCAGCGCCGTCACAACCGACACACCCATGGAGCGGCCCGGCCTGCCCGCGGTGCTAACCGGCCCGGGGCCGTTCGTGGGGCGCGGCCACGAGCTTGAACGACTCTTGTCCGCGTGGCAGACCGCGCTCGCCGGTGGCACGCGCGCGGTGCTGATCGCCGGCGAACCGGGGGTAGGCAAGACGCGCCTGGCCGGCGAATGGTCCCGACAGGCCTACGAGCAAGGCGCCGTTGTGCTTTACGGCCGTTGCGACGAGGACCTCGGTGCGCCATACCAGCCGTTCGCCGAAGCCCTGCGTTCACTCGTGCCCTGCCTCGGTACCAGCCGGCTGCGAGAGCTGCGCGGCGTTGAAGCACTGCTGCCACTGGTTCCCGGGCTGACCGACGTCCTGCCTGATCTAGCCGCGCCGACGCGCGCCGACCCGGACACCGAACGCTATGCACTTTTCGACGCCGTCGTCGCCGTGCTGGGAGTCGCCTCCGCGAGTGCGCCCGTCGTCCTGATTCTCGACGACCTTCACTGGGCAGCCAAGCCCACGCTGCTGCTATTGCGGCATCTCCTGCGTTTCGGCGAGCACGCCCGCGTGCAGATCGTCGGCACGTACCGCAGCACCGACCTCGACCGCTCCCACCCCCTGGCGGCGATGCTCGCCGACCTTCACCGCGACGGCACCGCCAACCGCCTTCAGCTCAGCGGCCTCGACGAGCACGACGTGACCGCGTACGTCGCCGAGGCCGGCTACGACGACGAAGAGCTCGCCCGGGCATTGGCGTCAGTCACGGGTGGCAACCCGTTCTTCCTCATCGAAGCCTTGCGCCACGTGGACGAAAGTGGCGGCCGTTGGGACCCGAGCACCCTGCCGCAGGGGGTTCGGGAAGCCGTGAGCCGCCGCCTTTCGCGGCTTCCGGAAGAGACGAACAAGGCCCTTGCCGCGGCCGCGGTCGTCGGCAGCCGGTTTGCCCTCGAACTGGTCGAGCGGGTGATCGGGCAAGACCTCGTCGACGCGTTCGACGAGGCGTGCAAGGCGGGCATCGTCATCGAGGAGCCCGGCGGTTGGTACCGGTTCAACCACGCGATCGTCCGACAGTCGCTGCTCACCGAGCTGGCGTCCGTGCGGCGCATGCGGTTGCACCAGCGCATCGCGACGACGCTCGAGACCATGCCCGGCGCCGACGACGAGCTGCTGGCTGAACTGGCTCACCACTACTTCGAATGCGCTTGGGCGGGAAACGCGGCCAAGGCCGTCGAGTACTGTCGGCGCGCCGCAGACCAGGCGATGGCCCGCCTGGCCTACGAAGGCGCCGCCGACCTCTACGACCGGGCCCTGCACGCGCTGGAGGAGCTCGACGACGAGCTGCCCGACCGCGAAGACCAGATCGCCGAACTACTGGTCGCGCGCTGCGAGGCGCTGCTGGCCGCGGGCGACGTGGTTTCGGCGGCAGGAGCGGTCTCGCAACTCCAAGCAGCGACGCGCGATTCGGCCCGTCTCGCGGCGTGGGCGACGTGCTTCGACGGCCAATTGTCGATGCTGATCCACCCCGAGCGATTGGACGAGGTCGAGGCCGCGGTGGGCGCGGCCGCCGACAAGCTTGCCGAATTAGAGGACGCCGCCGGGGAAGCCAAAGCCCACACCGTCCGGGCCGGGTGCCTTGCCCGCCTCGGGCGAATCGGCGACTGCGAGATCGCGTTGGACCACGCTCTCACCGCGGCGCGACGCGCGCGTGAACACCGCCGGGTGAACGCGGTGCTGGCGGGCGCGCCACTCGCGGCGCTATGGGGCCCCAACCCGGTTCCCCGCGCGGGCGGGCGGTGTCTTGACGTGGTGCGACTGCTCCGAATCACGACCGACTCGCCCGCGGTCGAGGCGACGTCGACGCGGTGCCAGGCCGTGTTGGAGGCCTTCCGCGGACGCGCAGCCGCGGCGCGACGGATGATCGACTCGGCCCGGCGCACGGTCACCGAGCTCGGCCTGCGCCATGCGCTACTCGAGGTCGAGCACTTTGCCGGCATCGTCGAGTTGGTCGCCGACGATCCTGCGTGCTGCCGAGCCGCATCTGCGTCGGGCCTACGAGGGCTTCCGTCGCATGGGACTCGACGCCGACACCGCCGAGACCGCCGCGCTGTTGGGTCGCGTTTGTCTCGCGCTCGACCGGGACGCCGAGGCCGACGAATTGTGTACGGAGAGTGAGCGTCTCGCCGGCCACGCGCTGAAGGCGTCGATCGCCTGGCGCACGGTTCGGGCGCAGCTGCTGGCGCGCGGCGGTGATCATGACGAGGCCCGGCGGGTGGCCGAGGAGGCCGTCGCCCTGGCCGAGCGCACCGACGCGTTGGTCGATCACGGCGACGCCTGCCTGGCACTGGCAACGGTGTTGGGCGCCGCCGGCGACGCCGCGGGAGCGCGAGCCGCCGCCGAGCGGGCGGTCGAGCCTGTACGAAGCGGAAAGGCGCTGCGGCACTTGCTGAGAAGGCGCGCCGCATTCTCGGCGAGCGCAGCCTCCCGACTGCCCCGGCTCCACCTGAAGCGCCCGTTGTCGAGCTCGACAATGCATGCGTACGAGCGGGCGAACGCGTGGTGGCTGCTGTTGATCGCGAGGCCTGGGACGAGGTCGAGCAGCTGTTTGCACCCGAGTCCTTCGTCGAGAGTCGCCGGAAGATCGTCGGCTTTACGCAGATCGACCTCCAAACGGACGACTGGCCACATGAGACTAGGCGCGTTCTCGAGACGGGAGCCGTACGGCTCAACCAAGTCGTTATCGCCGTGCGAGGCGAGCGCCTGGCTCTCGCTCGCTTGGTGGTAGGCACTGCCGACGTGAGCCCTGGAGCGCCGCACGACGAATTTCTCCAGCTATACGGCATCGACGAGGAGGGTCGAATCGCGCTCCAGGTGTGGTTCGACCTCGAAGACATCGACGCCGCGCTCGCCGAGCTGGACGCCGCGCATGCCCGGTTCGAGGAGCAACATCCGCGACCGCCGCTCGAGAACGCCGCGAGTCGAGCCGATGATCGATTAATCACGCTCTTTGCCGACAATCGCCTGGACGAGATCGGTGCGCTGTTCGCGGAGGACATCCCGGCTCGATGACCGGCGGCAAGGTCTTCGCCGCGAGAGCAACGACCGCGCGACAGCGGTCAAAAACGTCCGTGCGATCGCAGACCTTGGGCGCCGCCATCACGTCAGACGACTCTCGCCGTGCGAGGCGATCGTCTCTCCCTCAGCCGTACATGCGGTTCGAGGAACATGACACGCGGCCCGCCGCGTTCCGCGTTGAAACGCTGCGAGATCACCGAGGTCAACACCGACGGGTTGATGGTAGCCAAGGTCGTGTTCGACCCCGACGACATCGACGCAGCCTTCGAGGAACTCGACGCCCGGTACCTCGCCGGCGAAGCGGCCGCCCACGCGCACACGTGGTCGGTCATCGCCGCCGCCTACGCCGCGTTCAACCGGCGCGAACTCCCGGCGACGACGCCGGACTGGGTGAACATCGACCACCGGCGTCTCGCACCAGTCGAGGCGGGTCGATCTGACGGCATACTTCCGGAACGCGCTGGAGGACGCCTCGCTGGAGCAGCATGCGCATCGAGGCGGTGCATCGGCTGAGTGACCTCGGAGCGCTCTTCACCCGCGCGGCATACGCGACCTCGCAAGAGGGCTTCGATGCCGAGTGGCGCGGAGTCGACATTCTGACGGTCGACGGCGATCTGATCAACCGCTGCGAGCTGTTCGATGAGGCAGACATCGACGCCGCGCTCGCCCGCTTTGAGGAGCTGAGTCGCGCCGGCGCCGCGGCTGGAAAACGCGGCAAGCCAAGTAACCGAGCGCTTCTGGGCGTACTTTGCGGCCCGCGACTGGGACGCGATGGCGGAGATACTGGCCGACGACATTTCCACCGACGATCGCCGTCGGGTGGTGGGCGCGGGAGTCCGACACGGTCGAGATGCCGAGATCGCAGACATGCGGGCGACCGCCGAGGTCGGACCAAGAACGGGACGTCGACCGTCATTGCCATCCGCGGAGAGCGCCTCGCCCTCAGTCGTATGCTCGCTCTCGGGCCGAGACCAGCGGCCCGAGGCGTTCCATACCGAGGTGCTCGGCATTGTCGAGATCAACGCTGACAACCGGATCGTGGCCCGCGTTGTGTTCGACCTCGATGACATCGACGCCGCCTTCGAGGAGCTCGACGCCCGGTACCTCGCCGGCGAAGCCGCCGCCCACGCGCACACGTGGTCGGTCTTCGCGCGTGCCTACGCCGCGCTCAACCGGCGCGAACTCCCCGCGACGACGCCGGATTGGGTGAACATCGACCACCGGCCGGTTGCAACGTTCGACGCAGGTGATCTGGCCGCGATCTCGTGCCGGTTGGGACCTCACGCCGGACGCCAGCATCTACATCGAGGCAGTGCATCGGCTGACCGACCTCGGCGCGGTCGTCACCCATGGGCTGCGAATGGGACCTCGCAAGCGGGCTTCGACGCCGAGTGGCGGGTGATCAGCCTTTCTGACGGTCGAAGGCGACCTGATCAACCGCTGCGAGCTTTTCGACGAGGCAGACATCGACGCCGCGCTCGCAAGGTTCGACGAGCTCCATCGGCCGGCGCCGCGGCTGGAAAACGCGGCAAGCCGGGTGGTCGAGCGCTTCGATGCGTGCTTCGCGGCCCGCGACTGGGACGCCATGGCGGAGACACTGGCCGACGACATTTTCATCGACGATCGTCGTCGGGTGGTGAACGCCGGCGTCCGACACGGTCGGGATGCCGAGATCGCGAACATGCGGGCGATCGCCGAGCTCGGGACCCAAGAACATGACGTCGACCGTCATTGCGACCCGCGGCGAGCGCCTCGCCCTCGGCCGTCCACTATCTGCGGTCGCGACCAGCGGCCCGAGGCTTCCACCCCGAGCTGCTCGGCATCATCGAGATCGACGCCGACGACCGGATCGCGGCCCTCGTCATGTTCGACCCCGACGACATCGACGCCGCCTTCGCGGAGCTCGACGCCCGATACCTCGCCGGCGAAGCGGCCGCCCATGCGCACACGTGGTCGCTCGTCACGGGTGGCTACGCCGCGCTCAACCGGCACGAACTCCCCGCGACGACGCCGGACTGGGTGAACATCGACCACCGACCGCTCGTGACGATCGCAGGCGGGCGATCTTGGTCGCATCCCTCCGTGCCGCGTGGGAACTCGCACCGCAAGCCACCATCTACATCGAGGCTGTGCATCGGCTGAGCAACCTCGGAGCGGTCGTCACCCATGCGGCGTACGGGACCTCGCACGAGGGCTTCGACGCCGAGTGGCGGGAAATCAGCCTTCTGACGGTCGAGGGCGACCGGATCAGCCGCTGCGAAGTCTTCGACGAGGCAGACATCGACGCCGCGCTCGCCCGCTTCGAGGAGTTGCACCCGCAGGAGCGACGGCTGGAAAACGCGGCAAGCCGAGTGTTCGAGCGCTTCCAGGCGTGCTTCGCGGCCCGCGACTGGGACGCCATGGCGGAGGTACTGGCCGACGACGTCTCAGCGACGATCGCCGGCCGGTTGTGAGCGCCGGGACACGACACGGTCGAGACGCCGACATCGGCGACTGGCGAGCCGTCGCCGAGGTCGGGTTCACGAACATGACGTCAACCGTCATTGCGACCCGCGGAGAGCGCCTCGCCCTCAGCCGTTTCCGTCATCTCAGCCGCGACCAGCGGCCCGAAGCGTTCCACACCGATGTGCTCGGCATCGTCGAGATCAACGCCGACAACCGGATCGCGGCGTGCGTCATGTTCGACCTCGACGACATCGACGCCGCCTTCGAGGAGCTCGACGCCCGGTACCTCGCCGGCGAAGCGGCCGCCCACGCGCACACGTGGTCGGTCGTCACGCGTGCGTTCGCCGCGCTCAACCGGCACGAACTCCCCCCGACGACGCCGGACTGGGTAAACATCGACCATCGACGCGCGACAGCGTTCGAGCCGGGTGACTTGGCCGCATACATCCGTGCCACATGGGACCTCGCGCCGCAAGCCACGCTCTATATCGAGGCTGTGCATCGGCTGAGCGACCTCGGAGCGGTCGTCACCCACGCGGCATATGGGACCTCGCACGAGGGCTTCGACGCCGAGTGGCGAGATGACGGAATTGTGACGGTCGAAGGCGACCTGATCAACCGCTGCGAAATCTTCGACGAGGCAGACGTCGACGCCGCGCTCGCGAGGTTCGACGAGCTCAGCCGACCGGCGCCGCGGCTGGAAAACGCAGCAACACGGGTATACGAGCGCCAACAGGCGTACTTCGCGGCCCGCGACTGGGACGCACATGGCACAGGCGATGGCCGACGATATTTGCAGCGACGATCGCCGTCGGGTGGTGGGCGCGGGAGTCCGACACGGTCGGGTTGCCGCGATCGAAGATCTGCGGGCGATCGCCGACGTCGGGTTCACGAACATATCGTCGACTGTCGTTGCGACCCGCGGGCAGCGCCTCGCCCTCACTCGTGACCACTACTCGGGTTGCGATCAGGGCCCGAAGCGTTCCACGCCGAGTCGCTCGGCATTGTCGAGATCGACGCCGACGAGCGGATGGCGGCGGTCGTCGTGTTCGATCTCGACGACATCGACGCCGCCTTCGAGGAGCTCGACGCCCGGTACCTCGCCGGCGAAGCGGCCGCCCACGCGCACACGTGGTCGGTCATCGCGCGGGCCTACGCCGCGCTCAACCGGCACGAACTACCCGCGACGACGCCGGACTGGGTGAACATCGACCACCGGCGCGGTGACAGCGATCGCAGCCGGCGGATGTGCCCGCATACCTCCGTGCCGCGTGGGACGTCACGCCGGACATCAAGCATCCACATCGAGGCTGTGCATCGGCTGAGCAACCTCGGAGCGGTCGTCACCCGCGTGGCGAACTGGGACCTCGCAAGAGGGGTTCGACGCCGAGTGGCGGGAGATCGACCTCTTGACGGTCGAAGGCGATCTGATCAGCCGCTGCGAAATCTTCGACGAGGCAGACATCGACGCCGCGCTCGCGCGATTCGACGAGCTCAGTCGCAGGCGCCGCGCCTGGAAAACGCGGCAAGCCGAGTGGGCGAGCGCTATCTGGCGCATACTTCGCGGCCCGCGACTGGGACGCCATGGCCGAGATACTGGCCGACGACATTTCCATGAGCGATCGTCGTCGGGTCGTGGGCGCGGGCGTCCGACGCGGTCGAGATGCCGAGATCGCGGACATGCGGGCGATCGCCGACTTCGGGTGCGAACTGTCGATCTCACCGGTTATTGCGACCCGCGGGGAGCGCCTCGTCCTCAGTCGTGATCGCTTTGTGGGCCGCGACGCAGCGGCCAGAGGCGTTCCGCACGCGAGGTGCTCGGCATCGTCGAGATCAACGCCGACGACCGGATCGCGGCGACGCGTCGTCGTTCGACCCCGACGACATCGACGCCGCCTTCGCGGAGCTCGACGCTCGATACCTCGCCGGCGAAGCGGCCGCCCACTCGCACACGTGGTCGGTCATCGCAGGGGTCTACGCCGCACTGAACCGGCGCGAACTTCCACCGACGACGCCGGACTGGGTGAATATCGATCATCGCCGGACGACAGCGTTCGCGCCCGGTGACGCGATTGCATCCCTTCAAGCCACGTGGGACCTCACGTCGGACTTCGCCATCCACATCGAGACGGTCCATCGGCTAACCGACCTGGGAGCAGCCTTCACGTATGCGGCGCATGGGACCTCGCAAGACGGCTTCGACGCCGAATGGCGCGAGATCGCTTTTGTGACGGTCGACGGCGACCTGATCAGCCGCTGCGAGATATTCGACGAGGCAGACATCGACGCCGCGCTCGCGAGGTTCGACGAGCTCAATCGGAGGGCGCATCGGCTTGAGAACGCCGCGACCCGCGGCTGGGCGCGTCTCGTCGATGCATTCAACCGTCGCGACCCGGACGGTTTTTGGGCACTCGCCGCTGCCGACGGACGATATGAGGACCGGCGAAAAGGGCTGCGTGATGAAGGCCCGGCGCGGCAAGAAGTTGTGCGTGCTCTGTTTGAGGCGTTTGGGGAATGGCTGTTGGAAACAGAAATCGTCGCAGTCAGGGGATCTCGCCTCGCGCTGACTCACGACAGGTATCGCGAAACCGGTGATGCCGAGCGGCCGATCACCCTTGACAGCTTGACGCTGACGGAAGTCACTGACGATGACCTCGTGC
Organism: uncultured Actinomycetota bacterium; assembly: GCA_963834955.1. Taxonomy (GTDB): domain Bacteria; phylum Actinomycetota; class Actinomycetes; order Mycobacteriales; family Mycobacteriaceae; genus Mycobacterium. The sequence continues at coordinate 29,265 of CAWIDX010000039.1, read as the reverse complement.
GCAGTCTCGTGATTTTCGATCCCGACGACATCAACGGCGCGATCGGTGAGCTCACCGCTCGCTGGATCGCATCGGGAGAGGTCGCGCATCCCGAGGTCATCGAGGCGCAGCGCTGGTTGGTCGACGCGGCTAACCGTCATGACTGGGATGCGTTCGCCATGCGCAGTGCTGGCGCCACGTATGTCAACCACAGGCAGCTGGCGACTGGAGAGACCGACACGATCGCCGACTACATGTCATCGATCCGGATGATGGCGTCGCTCGTCCCCGACCTCTGGGTTGAGCCTGCGGAGATCCTCACGTACTCGGCGGCGGGCTTCGTGACGCGGGACGTCGTGAGGGGCACGTCGACCGACGGCGTCGCGATCGAAATTCAGCTTGTCATGCTCACCCTGCTCGACGGTGATCGCGTCACCCACGTCGAGGCCTTTGGACTAGACCAGCGTGACTTAGCCTTGGCACGGTTCGAAGAACGCAGTCGTTTCGGCTACCCCTCGTCGGCTTCGTAACCGAAGCCAACGATCACGAGCGGCGGCGAGGCACTCCCGCGCTCAATACCTCATGGCGGGAGCGTCAAGATCAGTCGAAGTAACTATCAAGATGAGCCGAATCAGTCAGGCATCAACCGAAGCCGCAACGTCAAGCACCAACCGTGGTAATACGCTTCTATGGTGGGGCGGGCGGGGCTCGAGCCCGCGAGCAACGGAGTAACAAGAAGTAAGTCCTGCTGCACCCCGGCGCTACCTGTCTTCGGTTGAACGCCAACGGGTTTGGGCTGTCGAGCGGGCTTCAATGGGAACCTGGCGATTCCCGAGGTACACGGATGAGCGGATGGGCGAGCGTGACGCTCAATGACGATGCAGGAAAAGCGTTCAGGCCCAAATATGACGTCGAAGGCGACGGCTTTGGAAACGAACGGCGAATACGGCATGAGCTGAAACTCACGCGGCCGGACGTTCGACATTGGTCCACGAGAAATTCCGACCTGCAAGAACTCGAGTGCTCCTAGCTAATAGCGCCCGGGCGGCGAGCAAACATATCCCTGGTCGAATCAGGCTGCGACCGTCACATTTGCAGGTGTCTGGGTTGGTTGCGGATTGGCTTCTGGATTGGCGGCCAACGCATCCAACACGATATCCCACACCACCGAGCTGACGACTACGTTGGCATGTCCGATACTGACGCCTGGGTCGTGTTCTTGTATCACGATATTGACCACATTAGGTCCATCTAGCGCTTGCTGCGTGTACGGTGTGACGACCCAATCATTTGCTGTGATGATGTTTGTGTATTGCACTCCGGGGCGGGTGTCGCCATTGCCGTAGACGACTTCCTGGAATGGTGACGTGATCAGCTGCTGGGCCAGTGCTGGGCCGACGGCGTCCATCGCCGCGTAGGTCAGCGGCCCGACAATCGGCACGGAAAGCAGAACGATGAGGCCGTTGAAAGTGGTGCCATGGTTACTCGGTGAGATGCCGATCACTTGTGACACTTTGTCGGCGCCACCCATTTCGTTGATGTAGTAGGCCGGCAGGATTCCACCGCCTTGAGAATGCCCGACGATGATCACTTTCTCCGCACCGGTTTCCGCCAGGACCCTGTCGACCTCGTCGGACAATTCCTGTCCCGACTCGCGTATGTCACCCAAAGATTGGAGGGGGAAGTTGGGAAAAGGCGTGGTATTGCCGTAATTGAACGTATACACTTTGTAGCCGGCATTCGCTAATACCGGTGCCCCGACGCTCCAATTGTCTCCCTGTGTTGCGAACGTTCCGTTCACCAGGATGATCGGCAATGGGTGCTCCGGAGTGACTGTGACCGTTGGATCGTTCGCACCCGGTGGCGGCTGCGAAGGCGTCGAGGGCGAGCAAAAGGTTCCAAACCCCAGGGTCCACGGGGAACGGCCCGGTGCTGTCTGCATCCAGAGGTGTATCGCTCAGCACCTTGCTGACGGTGCCCGCGGCAGTCGCCGTTGACGTGGCGATCGAGAAGGGAATACCGAGCAATATGTCAGGTCCGAATACGTCAGCCGTCTCGACGGCGACGTTGTTCACCAGAGATCCGACAATCGAGCCGACGTCGGTAACGAGCCCTATCGCCGGGTGTGCGATCGGCAGCGCACCGGAATCGAACGCCGACATTGCATTGCCGTACTGCGTGACGAATTCACCGGCAGGACCGCTAACAATCCCGGCAGGGATCGTAAGTCGGAAGATTGATCGGATGCACCGAGGCAATATCTGAGGAACTCATTGCCGGATTAACCAAGCGACCGATATCGGACAGGCCGTTCCTCGGTCCCGTAGTGGTTAGTCCGAGCGAGGAGGTCGCAGCACTAATCAAATCAGCTGGACCGTTCACCAATTCGGCCACAACTCTTTGGAGGCCTGGCGTGTCGGTGAGCGCCCAATCATTTGGCAGTTGACCGGCCACGGTTTGACCAGCCCGACGCCCAACCGAATCGAGAAGCGGTGATCCCGCTGGTTGCACACCGTCTGGTTGAAACTTGTCTGCTTGACCGATCGGGGAGCCGGCGGGCTGACTTGGGCCGGAATCTGGCTCGGTGCGACTTCCGCGCGCGTTCGTCGTCGAGATGTCAACCGTCGCGGTTTGCTGGGAAAGAGCACCTCTGTGGGAGGACAGATCAGCAGGTCGAACGAAGTTTCGTGGTCTCTGGGCACCTGGACGAGACCCGTTGTTCGGTTCGGTGTCTGACTGGGTCGCGGGCACCCGAGCGGGGCGCGTCGAGGGGGAACGACCAGCAGGTATCTCACTAGATCCTGAGTGTTTCAGCTGGGTGCTGTTGTTCCGACTGGCGTTCGCTCGCGAGGAAGTATCGCTTGGACGAGACTGCCCTGGGAGAGCCGACGCATCGGCACCGTTCCCCGCCACCGATTGACCAGCACCGTCAGCAGTGTCGGCCGTACTCGGCGACTGATCGGTGCTTCCACCTGGATCGGCACTCGCTGCCGCCATGCCAAGGCAGCCACAGGAGATCGTAAAGATCGATCCAGCGAATAACTTCAGACCGAGTCCCTGAACCCGCATATCGAAAGCACCTCGCCCATATTCGTCAAGTGTTTCGAACATCGCACCTAAGTGCGACAGTAAAGCTCATCACCGCTCATGGCCCGCCTCCATGGCTAGAGGGCTACGCGTGCGATCCACCGCCCTCCACCCGTCGTGTGTGACCGGCGCAGACGCCCGAGCATATGACACAGAAGCGCCCTGCAACCGGGAATGGCAAACTCGTCGACCGAAGCCTCCGGCCGCCAAGTCGGAGTCTCGACGCGGAGTCAGCGGAGGTCATCGGGGCGGGACCGCTCGGAGTCACGCGATACCCGCAGCCTCGCGCGTGCTCCCAAAAGGCGACCGTCGTCGGAAAGCCACGCACAGATAGCGAGTGCACCGCCGGCATGGGCTCACCGTCACCGCTATCAAGACCGCGCGGTCTCCGGGGGTCATGCCGGCAAACGAGTGTTCGACCATCTGCGTCGCGATCATCACGTCGAACTTCGCCGGGCTCTCGCTCGAGGTACGCCCATAGGTGACGACGTCGACACCGTCGCCGAGTGTCCAGATCAACACGGGCGAGACCACGATGTCCTGGGCCCAGGGCCAGGACATGGGTATCCGCAATCGTCGCCGTCGGGCGCTGTGGGTCAGGCGGGCAGGTACGCGCAACAGCCGGTACCGCAGTGCTTTTGGCTCCGCGGCCGCCAGTGGTTCAGGTAGTGCGAGCAGCCGTAGCCAGGCGATCAGATCGGCGGCGATCGTGGTGGCGGCCAGCCAAGCGGAGTTGATACCTGTCTTCGGTTGGACGCCAACGGGTTTGGCTGCAAACGGGCCTCAATGGGAACCTGGCGATTCCCGTCGAATCGTGGTCATTATCGATGAATAAACGATGACCGCCGTAGAGGCCCGCCGGAGGTCTTCCTGGGCAACGGCCGTGTTTCGTCAGACCTCTGTGTCGGGCTGTGGTGAGGTAGACGGGCGCGATTTTGAGAATGCCAATCAATGGAGGCCATGGTGAATCCGCGGCGGCATATCACCGTCGCCGAGGCGGCCTCCCAGATCAGTGACCGCACGGTGCGCCGCCTGATCGCCGACGGCGAACTCAACGGTTACCGCATGGGTCGCTCTAGTCGCGTCGTCAGGGTCGACCTCAATGAGATTGACGAGCAGCTGATGCGCCCCATGAACGCGGGCGAAGTAGCGGAAGGAATCAAATGACGCACACGACCATCCCCGCCGGCGGAACGCAGGAATATCTGCCCGATCGCTTTACCGGCTGCGGAACGCCGCCGAAATCGTCGCGCCAGATCGGGCCGTCGAGAACGCCGACCCGCTCGCGAACAGTGAGGCGCTGGGCGCCTTCGTTGGCGACCTCGTTGAAAGAGCAGGTGCTAGATGGTGGCGGGCCGACTGTATTTGCCACAACCCGGTGTCCCGGCAGGCTGTGCTGAATCGGCTGCTACGTTGAAAGCTACTAGACTTGTTTTTCGTAAGTCGCTAGACTACGCTCGTGGTCAAGGAAGAACCTACCCGGCAGGTGGTGAAACGGCTCAAGGAGGCAGGATTCGTCCGCACGAGCACGGACGGGCGCCACTCCAAGTGGACGCACCCGTCCGGAGTGTGGGTGCCGGTCCCTGACAGCCACCGCACGATCTCGCCGGGAGTCGTCCGCAAGATCAACGCGGCCATCCAGGAAAGCGAGAAGCGATGACAGCCACGTACGAAGTTGATGTCGAGCGTGACGGGAAGTGGTGGATGATCAACGTCCCCGAAATCGACGGCCTTACCCAAGCCCGCCGGCTCAGCGAAGTCGAAGATATGGCACGTAGCCTGATCTCGGTCAGTACCGATACCCCCTTAACAGACATCGACGTAAAGATCGAGTCCATTCACGTCTCCCCGCATCTCGCCGATGTCGTTGAGCTGACCAGAGACATTAAGGCGAAGCGCAACGTAATCCGTGAGCTTGAAGCGACTGTGCACCGCGACTCACGCGAGTTCGCGTATTTCCTTGAGGCTGAGGGCATCCCCGTGCGCGATATCGCTGAACTTCTCGGGGTATCGCCTCAACGCGTCAGTCAGCTTCTCAACGAGCAAGGCGAGCCGGCCCTCAATACCGCGGATGACGACGCGGACGTCACGGATGGCGTATCGGACCTCCCCGCAAGGCTTGAGGCAAGCGTGAAGCGACGCCGCCTCGAACCACGTCTGACCAGTGCCCCCGACAGGACTCGAACCTGTGACCTAGGGATTCCCAGACCGTAGGTCTGGACGCTTCCGGTTGGTTCCCGTTTTCTGTTGTACGGCAAGGTTATTGGCTGAATCTGGGTTGCGGTCATAACCGGACAATTCCGGTCGATTCCGGGTCATTGCCGACGAATAAACGTCAACGCAGATTGTGGGCAGATTGCCAGCCTGCTGCCAGCCTGCACACCAGGGCCAACCATAAACTCGGGCCAATGAACGGCGAGTTGCTCACCACCGGCCAAGCCGCCCAACGCCTGGGTATCGGCGCGCTCACCGTTGCCGCCTGGATCCGGCAGGACCGCTGCCCCGTGATCCGCGACGGACGCAAAGTCCGCATACCGGCATCATGGGTGGAGGAACTGCTCGCCAACGGCTGGCGATAGGTGGACGACATGGACGTGCTGCTGCTCATCATCGGTACCGCGCTCGCAATGCTCTGGTACCTGTTCCGGCCCGTCTACCTGACGGTGAACTGCAAACAGCCCAGCGGCGACTACATCCCGCTGCCGGTGACGTCGGGAAATTTCCTGGGGATACAGGTCGGGCGAGCCGTTCAGTCTGCGCGAGCGTCGCGGGGCGGACGCGATGCGAGCGTCGTTCTCGACAGCGAGGGGTAGGTCGCGCGGTAGCCGCGGCGGCGGGCGAGCGGTGCGAGGATGCTGAACAGAACGCGCTGAACAGCAGCCGGTGGCTTGCGCAACACGATCACGTCGGAGAACTCGGTCGCGAAGAGCGCCAGCTGGAGTGGGTGAGGCATCCCGCGCTTGTTCACGTGCCCTTCGCGGGCGAGCCCGAACAGCGTTTCGGCCATGTGGAGGAAGCGTTCACCCGGCGTGATCTCCACGTGCACGATCGCGTCCACGTCTCCCTCGTTCCACCAGTAGTGCCAGACGCCCGGCTCGATCTTCGCCCCCTCACCGGCTCGCAGAACCGACTTCCGACCGTCGCGCAGCATCGTCAGCTCGCCCTCCCGGACGCTGAAGCTCTCAACCAGCGCGGGATGCAGGTGTTCACCCACCACATGCGCACCGGGCAGTGCCGTCAAGTCCGCGACCAGACGGCCCTCATCGTTCAACCACGGCAGGTCGACGATGACGGCGCGCTCCAGCGTGACCGGGTTCTCCCAAACCTCGCCTAGCTCGATCGGACGTGTATCAGGTGGGGCCAAAAGATCGGGATGCGACATTTTCTGGTTATACCCCGACGCGATGACTCTCCCTAGTCGGATTCGCGTCAGAAGCCTGGCCGTAGCCCCAAGCAGTGCGCCATAAACTGGGGCTATGGCATGGAAACGGCGCGGCCCGCGAAAAGGCAAACGACTCCCAGAAGCCAAGAGACGGCGAGTGCTCAAGAAATACCCGACCTGCTGGCTGGCCATACCCGGTGTGTGTACCGGGGCGAGCCAGGAGGTCCACCACCGCTGGCCCGTCGCAGCCGGGGGCACCAACGACCTGTACCTGCCCAGCGGGGAGGCCCAGCTTGTCGGGGTATGCCGAAAATGCCACGCCCGGGTGTCTGTCGCCGACTCAGCCCCCAACGGCACCCGCGTGCTGCGCGAACCCGAGCCTCATCCTGGCGTCATCCGGTAAAGGCAACGCCAGATGTAATCCGAGCTTCGGTCAGCATCTGCGCCCTCAAGGGATGACGGCCCCCGTGACGAATCCACGCGGGGGTCGTCGTTCATCTGGGCCAGCGCCACGCCCATGAATCGGAAATCCCGAAATTCCCTGGCGTGTCTTCACCTACAGCCGCGACCAGCGGAAATGCACCGCGCACAGGGCGACTCACGGTGAGACTTCGCCACAGTAGTTTACTACCGTGACCAATGGTTGCCAATAGTGCCTTGCCGCAGGGGGTTTCGGTGCCGAGGCGATGAGTACCGTTCCTATCGGCCCGGAACCAACGGGCACGGAAGGGAATCAACCACCATGGAGACTCGCAGAGGACCGATGGCTGACCAGGGCCGAGGTCGCGGAGCGTTTACAACTGCCGGTCGGGATGCTGGCCGACTGGGCATCCAAGTCCAAGGGCATCGGCCCGCCATATGCACGGTTCGGTAAGCACGTGCGTTACCGGCTGGCTGATGTCATCGCATGGGAGACCGAGCAGATGGCACGACCTGTTGCGCCATCTGTAACGGCGGGAGAATCCGCCGCTGTTACAGATATAGGGACAGGTCGTTGAGCGCACCCGGTGACGGGTCCAGCCGGGAGACTGCATTACCTGTTGCGCCATCCGTAACAGCGGCATATGTTACAGATGTGGCAACACGCTTTGCGTGCCCGATCTGCGACCGGGAGACTGTGCCGACCGCCAAGCGCCCCGCCGTCCGCTGCCAGTTGACCTTTAGAGACTCCACCCGCAAGCGCGCCAGGTGGTGGCGCACCCATGGGCCGGTGTGCAGCGACTGTGTGGAATCGGGGCGCAACCGTTTTGTGATCCCCCGCATCACCTCTGCCAGCGGCCTGGTACAGGCCGACACATTACCCAGTGGTGACCTCGACCGTGGCCGGTGTGAGGTCTGCGGAATCCACGTGGCCATGCCGCATGACGCCAACCGCAAGCACTTCGTGTGCGGTGATTCGTGCCGTCAGAAACTCTACAAACCACCTGTTGAGAAAACCGTAACGGCGTGTGCTGGGTGTGGATCGGAGTTCACCGCCCGCCGGGGGGCGCGTTACTGCTCATCGGCCTGCCGTCAACGCGCATACCGCGATGCATCGGCCAAGAGAGGACCACGCTGATGGCCGGTAGACCACCGCTACGGATAGGCCAACACGGCAAGATCGTCCGCGAATACCTCGGCGGCGGTGTGTGGCTGGCCCGGTGCCGCTACCGCGACAGCGACGGGGTGACACGGCGAATGCAGCGGCTAGGACCGCCCGACGAAAACGACCAGCACGGCAAGCTCGCCGAGGACCTGTTGGTTGAGGCGCTGGCCGAGCGTCGCCCACCAACGGGACCGGATGCCATCAGCCTGGACACGCCGGTGATGGCTCTGGTCGATCAGCACATCGAGCGCCTGGCCGAGGATGGCCGGTCCATCATGACGCTGGACGCCTACAGATATGACGCGGGCAAGCTCGCCAAGTTCATCGGCGGCGTGAGAGTGGGGGAGGCGTCACCGGCCCGACTGGACGCGGCGTTGCGATCCATGAGGACCGCCCACGGTGCCACCATGGCCCGCCGTGCCCGCACCCTGCTACGTGGTGCCCTTGAGCTCGCGGTGCATGGCCAACGTGCTCGGTGGCAACCCGGTGCGCGATGTGCAGACGATCAAGTCCAAGGGCCAGCCCAAGGGCGCGGAGGCGCTGACCGCCGACCAGTTGCGCGAACTGCTGGGCAAGCTGCGAGCGTCGGCGACCTGTCACAAACGTGATCTGGTGGACCCGATCACCTTGTTGATCGCGACCGGCCTGCGGCGCTCGGAACTGCTGGCACTGCGGTGGTCAGACTTCGATCAGACGGCGGGCACCATCGCAGTAGCGGGCAAGGTGGTGCGCGAGGCCGGTAAGGGTCTGGTGCGTGTCGATGAGACCAAGACGGCAGCCGGTCGGCGAACCATCCCGTTGCCCGCGTTCGCCGTCACGTGCTGACCGAGCGCCGCAAGCGCCCGTTCCTGGGTGAGCAACAGGTGATCTTCGCGTCCACCAGCGGGACGCTGCGCGACCCCGACAACTTCGCGGGGCAATGGCGCGCGGTCCGCGACGAACTCGGGGTGCCCGATGTGACTTCGCACAGCTTCCGCAAGACGGTGGCGACTCTCATTGACGACGGCGGTCTGTCGGCCCGCATCGGTGCCGACCACCTGGGCCACGCCAAGGTGTCGATGACCCAGGACCGCTACATGAGCCGGGGCAGGATGCACACTCAGGTGGCGGACCTGCTGGACCGTGCGGTGGCCGACGACAGCGAACTCAGGTCGGACATAAACGGTGAATAAACGGTGACCGGCGATACTGAGGGTAGCTAAATACCATGTCTGACCAGTGCCCCCGACAGGACTCGAACCTGTGACCTAGGGATTAGAAGGCCCTTGCTCTATCCACCTGAGCTACGGAGGCTGAGGAGCAAAGTCTATCCAACCGAGTGCCCCGCGTCGGTTACCGAGACCACCCGGCAATCGACTCCCGCTGCGGCAGTCCGCGGACTAGCGTAGTGGTCGCGCTGACGTGCGACGGGAGGGTTGGACAAACGTGACCGATGAACTGGACGCAGCTGGACTTCCGGAGGAACTCGGTGCCTTCGACATGCTGCTGCATCGCGGCGAGGCCAACCCCCGGACGCGCTCGGGAATCATGGCCGCTGGAGATCTTGGACACCACTCCCGACTGGGACCGTTTCCGCGCAGTGTTCGAGAGTGCGTCGCGGCGGGTGCTTCGGCTGCGGCAGAAGGTCGTCGTCCCTACGGTCCCCACGGCGGCACCGCGCTGGGTAGTGGATCCAGATTTCAACCTGGACTTTCATGTACGCCGGGTGCGAGTTCCCGAGCCTGGCACGTTGCGCCAGGTGGTCGACTTGGCCGAGGTCAGTTTGCAGTCGCCACTTGACATTTCGCGCCCCCTGTGGAACGCCACCCTCGTCGAAGGGTTGGCCGACGGACGCGCCGCGCAGCTCCTGCACATGAGCCACGCCGTCACCGACGGCGTTGGCGCGGTCGAGATGTTCTCCCACATCTATGACCTCGAGCGTGACCCACCGCCCCGCCCGCCGGCGCCGCTGCCGATACCCCAAGACCTCAGCAGTAACGACCTGGCCCGCGCCGGTTTGAAACGGCTGCCGGGCGCCATCCTCGGCGGTGTGCTGGGCGCCGTGTCCGGAGCGGTCAACGCCGCCACGCGGGTCGTCCGCGACCCGGTGTCGGCGGTCGGCGGGGTGGTGGAGTACGCGCGCTCGAGCACGCGAGTGATGTCGACGGTCGCCGAGCACTCACCGGTCCTGCGCCGCCGAAGCCTTTCCTCCCGCAGCGAAGCGATCGACATGGAACTGTCCGATCTTCGCAGTGCCGCCAAGGCGGCCGAGGGATCGATCAACGACGCTTACCTCGCGGCCTTGTGCGGGGCCCTGCGGCTGTATCACGCAGAGTTTGGCGTGCCGGTCGAATCGCTGCCCATGGCCATCCCGGTCAACCTCCGCGCGGACGCGGACCCCGCCGGCGGCAACCGGTTCGCCGGCGTGATGATCGCAGCGCCGCTGAGTATTTCCGACCCGGCCGCGCGCATCAAGAACATTCGCGCGCAGATGTGCCAGCGCCGCGAGGAGCCGGCGATCGACGTGATCGGCTCGATCGCACCGCTGCTCGGCCTGCTGCCAGACCCCATGCTGCAGTCGGTCGCGGGCTCGATCGTGTCGGCCGACGTGCAGGCCAGCAACGTTCCGGTCTACACGGGTGACACCTACATCGCGGGCGCGAAGGTGCTGCGCCAGTACGGTCTTGGCCCGCTGCCGGGCGTGGCGATGATGGTGGTGCTGATTTCGCGCGGCGGCATGTGCACGGTCACCGCGCGCTATGACCGCGCGTCCGTGATCGATGACGCACTGTTCGGCCGCTGCCTGCTCGCCGGTTTCGACGAGGTGCTTGCCCTGGGCGGGCCGGGTCGCGCCAGTGCGGCGTCCTTCACTCCCGACACTACGCAGGCGTCGACCGGGACGGGGCAGTCATGAACGCCGAAGAGAAAACACCTCGCCGGCCCGACCGCCGCGACATGCGCCTGCCCGGCTCGGTCGCCGAGGTCCGAGCCAGCCCCTTGGGACCGAAGATCGGCGCATTCTTCGACCTCGACGGCACCTTGGTCGCCGGGTTCACCGGCGTGATCATGACGCGAGACCGCTTCCGGCGCCGCGAAATTGGGATAGGTGCCTTCCTGGGTGTAATCCAGACAGCAATCAACCAACGCATCGGGCGAGCGGACTTCGAGGACCTCATCTACCGCGGCGCTGAAATGATGAAGGGCCGTTCACTGGATGAGATCGACGAGCTCGGTGAGCGAATCTTCGTGCAGCACATCGTGTCGCGGATTTACCCGGAGATGCGCGAGTTGGTACGCGCGCACTTGCAGCGCGGTCACACCGTTGTACTCAGCTCGGCGGCGCTCACCGTCCAGGTGGAACCGGTGGCGCGCTTCCTGAGCATTGGGAACATCCTCAGCAACAGGTTCGAGGCCGACGAGAACGGTGTCCTGACCGGTGGAGTGCTGCAGCCGGTCATTTGGGGGCCGGGCAAGGCCAACGTCGTACAGAACTACGCCGCCGAACACGGCATCGACCTGTCGAAGAGCTACTTCTACGCCGACGGTGACGAAGACGTCGCGTTGATGTACCTCGTCGGCAACCCGCGCCCCACCAACCCCGAAGGAAGGCTCGCGGCGGTCGCCGCCAAGCGCGGGTGGCCGGTGTTGCGGTTCAGCAGTCGCAGCGGCAGCAACCCGTTATCGCAGCTGCGCACGCTTGCTGGTCTGGTGTCGGTGGGTCCGCTCGCCGCGGGCGCCGTGGGCGTTGGCCTGCTGGCCGGCAACAAGCGCCGCGGCGTCAACTTCTTCACCTCCAATTTCGGCCGGCTGCTGCTCGCCGCCACGGGCGTCGATCTCAACGTGCTCGGCGAGGAGAATCTGACCGCCCAACGCCCTGCGGTGTTCATCTTCAACCACCGCAACCAGGTCGACGCCATCATCGCCGGCGCCCTGGTTCGCGACAACTTCACGTCGGTGGGCAAGAAGGAACTGGAAAAGAATCCCCTCGTCGGCACGCTCGGCAAGGTGATGGATGCGGCGTTCATCGACCGCGACGATCCCAAGGCCGCCGTCGAAGGCCTGCAGAAGGTCGAAGAGCTTGCGCGCAAAGGGCTTTCGATTCTGATCGCACCGGAAGGGACCCGGCTCGACACGACCGAGGTGGGTCCGTTCAAGAAGGGGCCGTTCCGAATTGCGATGTCGGCGGGCATTCCGATCGTGCCGATCGTCATCCGCAACGCGGAGGTCGTCGCCGCGCGCGACTCGTCGACGATCAACCCAGGCCTTGTCGACGTCGTCGTGTACCCACCGATCCCGGTTGACGACTGGACCCACGACAACCTGCCCGAGAAGATCGCCGAGGTTCGCCAGCTCTATCTCGACTCGCTGAAGAACTGGCCGCGTGACACTGTGCCCAAAGTGAAGATCGCGGCCGGGTCGACGGCCGCGGGTAGGAAGGCCCCGGCCAAAAAGGCCCCAGCCACGAAGGCTGCGGCCAAGAAGGCTCCGGCCAAGAAAGTCCCAGCCAAGAAGACAACGGCCAAGAAAGCGGCGGCAAAAAGGGCTCCCGCCAAGACCGTGAACGCGGCCGAGGTCAGCGCGCAAGCCCCCTCGGGCGACGCGAAGGGACCATCATGAAAGCTGCGGTTGACGACTACGCCAGCTTCACCGCGACGGACGACGCACTGGTGCTGGCTTCCGTGTCGGCGCCGGCCGAGCTCGAGCTGCTGAACGAATGGGTGCAGCAGCAGCGGCGCGAGCATCCGGAAACGAGAGTGGAAGTGCTGCGCCTTCCTGCTGAAGATCCGCCCGCCCGCGTCGTCGCGCAGTTGGTGGAGAAGCTGGAAGCCGACGAAGACCGGTCCGTGGTGCCCGTCCGCGTGTTCTGGATTCCAGGCGGCCTGCCCACGCGCTCGAAGGTCGCGGGGCTGATTTCGGGCCGCGACACGTATCGTCCGCCAGAAGTCCTGCAGCGCAGGATCCTTCACAGAGACCCCTCGCGGGCCAGGGTGGTGGCCGGTGAGCCGGCGAAGGTCTCCGAGCTGCGTCAGCAGTGGCAGGACACCACGGGCGGGGACAGCCCGCTCGACTTCGCCCGCTTCGTGCTGCGGCGCGCGGCGTTGGCCATCGAGCGCGTCGAATTGCGGTTGCTCGGCCCCGAGTACAAGTCGCCGCGGCTGGTCAAGCCGGAAATGTTGGCGTCCACACGATTTCGTGAGGGGCTCAAACGTATTCCCGGCGCCACCGTCGAGGCGGCCGGGAAGATGCTCGACGAACTCGGCACCGGATGGAGCCGGTTCTCCGTCGACCTCACCCCGGCATTGGGTCGAGCCATTTTCAGCCGCGGGTTCGACCCCAACATCGACTACGACCGTGCCGAGATCGAGCGGATGCGGCACGCATTGGAACTTCACCCCGCTGTCCTGCTCTTCTCGCACCGGTCCTATCTCGACGGCGCGATCGTGCCGGTGGCCATGCAGGAGAATCGGCTACCGCCCGTGCACACGTTCGCCGGGATCAACCTGTCGTTCGGGCTCATGGGACCGCTGCTGCGGCGCTCGGGCATCATCTTCATCCGGCGCAACGTCGGCGAAGACCTGCTCTACAAGTATGTGCTCAAGGAGTTCGTCGGCTACGTCGTCGAGAAGCGCTTCAACCTGAGCTGGTCGATCGAGGGCACCCGGTCGCGCACCGGAAAGATGTTGCCGCCCAAGCTCGGATTGATGAGCTATGTCGCCGACGCCTACCTTGACGGTCGCAGCGAAGACGTCCTGCTGCAGCCGGTGTCGATCAGTTTCGACCAGCTGCACGAGACCGCCGAATACGCCGAGTACGCGCGCGGTGGCGAGAAGAGGCCGGAGGGCCTGAGCTGGCTCTACAACTTCATCAAGGCGCAGGGGGAGCGCAACTACGGCAAGATCTACGTCCGCTTCCCGGAGGCGGTATCGATGCGGCAGTATCTCGGGCCGCCCGACGGACCGATCGCCGACGACCCGGCGGCCAAACGCCTGGCCATGCAAAGGATGGCGATCGAGGTTTCGTGGCGCATCCTGCGGGCCACTCCGGTCAACGCGACCGGCCTGGTGTCGGCGCTGCTGTTGACCACCAAAGGCCGCGCGCTCACGCTCGACCAGCTGCACCACGCATTGCAGGACTCGCTGGACTACCTGGAACGCAAGCAGACCCCGGTCACCAACAGCACGCTGCGGCTGCGCACCCATGACGGCGTGCGCGCCGCCGTGGACGCGCTGTCGAACGGCCATCCCGATAACCCGCATCGACGGCGGCCGGGAACCGGTGTGGCGGATCGCCCCCGAGCATGAGCACGAAGCGGCGTTCTACCGCAACTCGATCATCCACGCATTCCTGGAGACCTCGCTCGTCGAGCTGGCGCTGACCTACGCCGCCCGCGCGAAGGGTGATCGCCTGGAGGCGTTCTGGACGCAGGTGATGCGGCTGCGCGCCCTGCTCAAGTTCGATTTCTACTTCGCCGATTCGGCAACGTTCCGCAAGAACGTCGCCGAGGAGATGGCCTGGCAGGACGATTGGGAAGCGCGGGTCAACGCCGGTGGCGACGCCATCGACCAATTGCTGCATGACAAGCGCCCCCTGATGGCGCATGCGATGCTGCGGCCGTTCTTCCAGGCGTACGAGATCGTCGCCGACGTGCTGCTGGACGCGCCGGCACATGTTGAGGACAAGGAGTTGACCGCGCGTGCGCTCGGCGTCGGCAACCAGTACGTCGCGCAGGGCCGGGTCCAGAGCAACGAGTCGGTGTCGGCGCTGCTGTTCGCGACGGCGCGCCAGGTGGTCGCGGATCAAGGGCTGCTGCAGTCGGCGCCAGACCTCGCGGAACGGCGGGCGGCGTTTTTGGCCGAGCTGCGCGCGATTCGGCATGATATGGACCGGGTGGAACAGATCTCGACGGGGCAGTTTGCCGAACGAGAGGCCCAGCGGCGGAAGGCCCTCAGCGAAACCGCTTGATCCATCGGGCTCATTCGATGCCGGGGAGCGGCGTTGGGCGGGAGGTCAACTAGTCGTCGGCGTGGCGGCGCTGATCCCAGCGCTCCAACGACTGCTGCAAGTCGTAGAGCCCCCACGCGGCCAGCGGCGAGCCCACGAAGAGCGCTGCCACCACGATCGCGTTCATGATCTCCTCCTGCTTGAACATTACGTCGAGACGACCGTATGACCGGGGACCGACACGGCCACGAGGAGTTCGCTACATGCCTCGTTAGATCAAATACGGCAGCGCCATACCCTTGCTTCATGACGCAGGCCCGGCTCACGACATCGCGTGCGTGGCCGGTTTTGGTAGGGGTTGCCGTGCTGGCCGGTGCAACGGCCGCCGCGCTTGGCGCCTTGTCACTTGCCGACGCGCTCACCGTGACCGGATTGCCCAACCCCGGACCCATCACCACCTACGGCCTGCCGTTCGTCCGGGCGGCGGGGGAGATCGCTGCGGTGGTCGCGGTCGGAAGCTTCTTCTTCGCCGCCTTCCTCGTGCCGCCGCAAGACAACGGGGTGCTCGACGCCGCCGGCTACCGGTCGCTGCGGGTCGGCACGGCGGCCTCTGGCGCCTGGGCGGTATGCGCCGTGCTGCTGGTGCCGCTCACCATCTCCGATGTTTCCGGCTTGCCGTTGCGCGACATCCTCGATCCCCTCGGGCTCTGGTCGGCGACCAGTCTCGTCGACACGGCGAGCGCCTGGCGTTGGACCGCGCTGATCGCAGCGGCGGTGACGGTCGCGAGCCTGCCCGTGCTGCGTTGGTCCGTGACTCCGTTCCTCTTGGCCGGATCACTCCTCGCCTTGGTGCCGCTGGGGCTGACCGGGCATTCGTCGGCCGGTGGGTCGCATGACCTAGCCACCAACAGCCTGGTGATTCACATACTCGCCGGGGCGTTGTGGGCCGGCGGCCTGCTGGCCTTGCTGGCACATCCTCTGCGGCGAGGCGAGCACACCGACCTGGCCGCCCGCCGATTCTCGGCGGTCGCGGCGTGGTGCTTCGTCGCGATGGCGGCGAGCGGCGTCATCAACGCACTGGTGCGGATCCGTCTCGGCGACCTGTTCTCCACCGACTACGGCCGGCTGGTGATCGCGAAAGTTGCGGCGTTGTGCGCGCTGGGCGTACTGGGCTCCTGCCAACGTCGGCTCGCCCTGCCCGCGCTGCGCGGCGACCCGACCGCCCGCGGGCCGCTGTTGCGGTTAGCGCTCACCGAGGCGGTGATCTTCGGCCTGACGTTCGGCATCGCGGTGCGGCTTGGCCGCACGCCGCCACCTCCATCACTAGACAGTCCGTCGGTCACCGAGGTGCAGCTCGGCTATGACTTCGCGGGCCCACCCACGGTTGCGCGGGTGCTTTTCGACTGGCGTTTCGACCTCGTCTTCGGCACGGCAGCAATCGTGCTGGCGGTGTTGTACCTGGTGGGCGTGCGTCGGCTGGGCCGCCGTGGCGACGCCTGGCCGCCTGGACGGACGGTGGCGTGGCTGTGCGGTTGTGCGGTGCTCCTGGTGGCGACGTCGTCGGGCATCGGCCGTTACATGCCGGCGATGTTCAGCATGCACATGGCCGCCCACATGTTGCTGTCGATGCTGGCCCCGATGCTGCTGGCGCTCGGCGGTCCGGTCACGCTGGCGTTGCGGGCGCTGCCTGCGGCGGGTCGCGGCGAGCCGCCCGGGCCGCGCGAGTGGATACTGATCGCCTTGCACAGCAGGGTGTCGCGCTTCCTCACGCATCCGGTCGTCGCGACGGCCCTGTTCGTGGTCGGCTTCTACGGGCTCTACTTCGGCGGGATCTTCGATGCCGCGGCTGGCAACCATGCCGCGCACGTGCTGATGAACGCCCACTTCATGCTCGCCGGCTACCTGTTCTACTGGGCGGTGATCGGCATCGACCCGACTCCGCGCCCCATCCCGCCGCTGGGCAAGCTCGCCATGGTTTTCGTCTCGCTGGCGCTGCACGCGTTCTTCGGCGTCGTGCTGATGGGGTCCTCGACCGTGCTGGCCGAGGGCTTCTACCGATCGCTGCAGCTGAGTTGGCACACCGATCTGCTCGGCGACCAGCGCCTCGGCGGCGCACTGGCATGGGGCGCGGGCGAGTTCCCGTTGGCGATCGTCATGATCGCATTGCTGATCCAGTGGCGGCGCAGCGACGAACGCACCGCCAGGCGGCTGGACCGTGCCGCCGACCGCGACGACGACGCCGAACTGGCCGCGTACAACGCGATGCTCGCCGAACTTGCGCGCCGCGAGAGCGGATCTCACTGAACTTATCCCCAGCGCCCGACTCATCCACAGCAGCCGCGTCCGACCGGGCTGGCTCGGCTGTCGCTGTCGGTGCCCGGACGGTCAATGGCGGTGGCCGAACCAGCAAGTGAAAGGATTAGAAATGTTCGAGACACCGCTGACCATCGTGGGCAACATCGTCACCGATCCGAAACGGCGGACGGTCGGCAATCAGGAGGTCACCAAGTTCCGGGTGGCCAGCAATTCCCGCCGACGCAGCCCCGACGGAACATGGGGGGCTGGGGATTCGTTGTTCATCACTGTCAACTGCTGGGGCCGGTTGGTCACCGGAGTCGGCGCGGCGCTGGGCAAGGGTGCTCCGGTGATCGTCGTGGGCACGGTGTACACCAGTGAGTACGAAGACCGCGACGGCAACCGCCGCTCGAGCTTGGAGATGCGCGCCAGCGCGGTCGGACCGGATGTGTCGCGAGCGATCGTGCGCATCGAGAAGCCGGGCTACACCGGCCCCGACACCGAAGCGCGACTGCCCGCGGACGCCGGCGAGCCCGTCGGTACCACCGAGGAATCGGCGGATGACACCGCCCTCGACGACGAGGTGGTTCAGTCCGAGGCCGGCGGGGAGGTGCTGCCTCTGACGGGTTCTTAGCGTCGGAAGGCCGCGCCTACCATGGTTCGGGACTTACACGAGACCAGAAAGGCATTACTGCGGCATGGCTGAGTTCATCTACACGATGAAGAAGGTCCGCAAGGCGCACGGCGACAAGGTCATCCTCGACGACGTCACGCTGAGCTTTTTTCCGGGAGCCAAGATCGGGGTCGTCGGCCCCAACGGGGCGGGCAAGTCGAGCGTCTTGCGGATCATGGCCGGCCTGGACAAGCCCAACAACGGCGACGCGTTCCTGGCCACCGGGGCCAGCGTAGGCATCCTCCTGCAGGAGCCTTCGTTGAACGAGGAGAAGACCGTGCGGGGCAACGTCGAGGAAGGCCTCGGCGACATCAAGGTCAAGCTCGACCGGTTCAACCAGATCGCCGAGCAGATGGCCACCGACTACTCCGACGAACTCATGGAGGAGATGGGGCGCCTGCAGGAGGACCTCGACCACGCCGACGCATGGGACATCGACTCGCAGCTCGAGCAGGCGATGGACGCGTTGCGCTGCCCACCGCCGGATGAGCCCGTGACGCACCTGTCCGGAGGTGAGCGGCGTCGCGTCGCGCTGTGCAAGCTGTTGCTGTCCAAGCCGGACCTGCTGCTGCTCGACGAGCCCACCAACCATCTCGACGCCGAGAGCGTGCAGTGGCTCGAACAGCATCTGGCCAGCTACCAGGGCGCGGTCCTGGCTGTTACCCACGACCGGTACTTCCTCGACAACGTCGCCCAGTGGATCCTCGAACTCGACCGCGGCCGCGCGTACCCGTATGAGGGCAACTACTCGACCTACCTGGAGAAGAAGGCCGAGCGGCTCGCGGTGCAGGGCCGCAAGGACGCCAAGCTGCACAAGCGGTTGCAGGACGAGCTCGCCTGGGTGCGCTCGGGCGCGAAGGCGCGCCAAGCCAAGGGCAGGGCCCGCCTGCAGCGGTATGAGGAGATGGCCGCCGAGGCGGAGAAGACGCGCAAACTCGACTTCGAGGAAATCCAGATTCCCACCGGTCCACGGCTGGGCAACCTCATCGTGGAGGTCGAACACCTCGACAAGGGCTTCGAAGGCCGGGTGCTGATCAAGGATCTATCGTTCACCCTGCCCCGCAACGGCATCGTCGGGATCATCGGACCGAACGGAGTCGGCAAGACCACTCTGTTCAAGACCATCGTCGGGGTGGAGAAGCCCGACAGCGGCTCGGTGAAGATCGGCGAGACGGTCAAGATCAGCTACGTCGACCAGACCCGGGCCGGCATCGACCCGAAAAAGACGGTCTGGGAGGTGGTCTCCGACGGACTGGACTACATCGAGGTCGGCCAGAACGAAATTCCGTCACGTGCGTACGTATCGGCATTCGGGTTCAAGGGCCCGGATCAACAGAAACCCGCCGGGGTGCTCTCCGGCGGCGAACGCAACCGACTCAACCTCGCGTTGACGCTCAAGGAGGGCGGCAACCTGCTGCTGCTCGACGAGCCGACCAACGACCTCGACGTCGAGACGCTCGGCTCGCTGGAGAACGCGTTGGAGAAATTCCCCGGCTGCGCGGTCGTGATCTCGCATGACCGGTGGTTCCTGGACCGCACCTGCACCCACATCTTGGCGTGGGAGGGCGATGCGACCAATGAAGCGAAATGGTTCTGGTTCGAAGGCAATTTCGCAGCCTACGAGGAGAACAAGGTAGATAGGCTCGGACCTGAGGCCGCTCGTCCGCATCGGGTGACACACCGCAGGCTGACACGCG
The DNA here is from genome assembly GCA_963834955.1 of uncultured Actinomycetota bacterium. Lineage (GTDB taxonomy): Bacteria > Actinomycetota > Actinomycetes > Mycobacteriales > Mycobacteriaceae > Mycobacterium. The sequence continues at coordinate 9,646 of CAWIDX010000039.1, read as the reverse complement.
ACTAGGGTGAGCCCCTTGCGTTGCCAGCGCCGGTACGCAGAGCCTACTGAGGAGCCCGCCGCATGACGGTCAAGCCGGACGTCAACAGCATCGACGGCTCAGCGGAGTGGGAGAACGACGCCGCTACCCGGGAGGCGCTGACAAAGGCCTACGCCGCCACGTATCGCGGCCCGCAGGGCGACGCGCCCGAGCCGGAGCCGATCGCAGGCGACGCTGCCGCCGAACACACCAGTCCTGAGGCGCTGGTTTCGCCGGCGTTGCTCGCGGCCCACCGTCGGCTCGGCAGGCGACGGGCGGCGGGTACCACCAAGATCGCTGCGTACCCCGACGACACGGAGGGGTTCGGCCCGGCGCTGCAATTGGTCACCGACCACGCGCTGATGCTGATGGAAACCTTGACTGTGCTGCTGCACCGGCTGGGCGTGACCTATGTGGCGATCATGAGCCCGGTGTTCGCCGTCCATCGTGGCGAGGACGGGCAGCTGCTGGATCTTCGTCCGGCCGTCGACGGCACGGCGGACGGGGTCGCCGAGGCGTGGATGCACATCGTGCTCGCGCCGTCGGTCGACCGCAAGGCGCTCGCGGAAGCTGAGCGGCTGCTACCGACCGCGTTGGCAGATGCCCGCAGGATAGCGAGTGACACGGAGGCGATGTACGGGGCGCTGCGCAAGCTCGCCGACGCTTTAGATTCCGACACGTCAGACCGGTTCCCGGCTGGCGACCGCACGGACGTCGCGCAGCTGCTGCGCTGGCTGCACGACGGGCATTTCGTCATGGTTGGCTACCAGCGCTGCTCGGTGCACGACAGCCACGCCTGCGTCGATGAGGACAGCCGACTCGGGGTGCTGCGCGATCGAGGCGACGTGTTCCCGCAGCTCACCGAGTCAAACGAGCTCTTGGTGCTGGCGCAGGCGACCATGCCGAGCTATCTGCGCTTTGGCGCCTACCCATACGTGGTGGTGATACGGGAGAACCCCGGGAAAGATTCCGGCGACGCAATCGAGCACCGGCTCGTCGGCATGTTCACCGTCGCGGCGATGAACGCCAACGTGTTGGAGATCCCGGTGATCCGCCGTCGGGTCAAGGGGGCACTCGCGAAGTCGGGCAGCGATCCGGGCTCACTGCCCAACCAGATTCTTCTCGACATCATGCAAACCTTCCCTCGCTCAGAACTTTTCGCCCTGGACGTCGATCAGTTGCTGGAAATGGCCACCGCGGTGATCGACCTCGGGTCGCTCCGCCGAACGCTGCTATTCCTGCGGTCGGATCAGCTCGGTAATTTCGTGTCGGCGTTGGTGTATCTGCCGCGTGACCGCTACACCACTGCGGTACGGCTGGAGATGCAGGACATCCTGGTTCGCGAGCTCGGCGGCGTCAGTATCGACTACGCCGCTCGGGTTAGCGAATCCCCCTGGGCAGTCGTACATTTCACTGTGCGGCTGCCCGCCGATGCCCAACCCGCCGAGGTCGACACCTCCGACGACAACCGATTGCGAATCCAGGGACTGCTCACCGAGGCGGCGCGCACGTGGGCAGATCGGCTCATCGGGGCGGTGCAGGACCGGCTTGATTAGCCAGGAGCAGGCCGAGGATTACGCCACAGCGTTCTCAGAGCCATACAAGCAGGTCGTCAGCCCCGCCGACGCGATCGCGCACATCGGGATCATCGAAGAGCTGCAAGACGATTCGGTGAAGCTGGTATTTGCCGAAGGCGAAGAGGACCGCATCAAGCAACTCACCTGGTTCCTCGGCGGACAGTCCGCGTCCCTGAGCCAGCTGCTGCCCATGCTGCAGTCCATGGGCGTCGTCGTGCTCGAGGAGCGGCCGTTCACCGTGACGAGGCGCGACGGGCTGCCGGTGTGGATCTACCAATTCCGGATCGCGCTGCACCCGACGATGCCGTCGACACCGGAAGGCCCTGAAAGGGAGGCGGCCGCCGAGCGGTTCGCCGACGCCGTCACCGCGATCTGGCACGGACAGGCCGAGGTCGATCGGTTCAACGAACTCGTGTTGCGTGGTGAGCTGACCTGGCGGCAGGTGACGGTGGTGCGTGCCTACGCGAAGTACTTGCGGCAGGCGGGGTTTCCGTACAGCCAGGGATTCATGGAGTCGATCGTCAACGAGAACGCGCACACCATGCGGTCGTTGGTCAAGCTGTTCGAGGCGCTGTTCGAGCCGCAGTCCAGCGGCGCGCCGCGCGACGCGCAAGCCGCAGCGGCGGCCGTCGCGAAGGACATCGACGCGCTGGTCAGCCTCGACACGGACCGGGTGATGCGCGCATTCGCGTCGCTGGTGCAGGCCACGCTGCGAACCAATTACTTTGTGACCCGCGAGGGTTCGGCGCGGGAGCAGGGCGTGTTGTCGCTCAAGCTGGATCCCCTCGTCATCGACGAATTACCTTTGCCACGGCCAAAATTCGAGATCTTTGTGCACTCGCCACGCGTCGAGGGTGTGCACCTGCGGTTCGGCCCCGTCGCCCGCGGTGGTCTGCGGTGGTCGGACCGCCGGGAGGACTTCCGCACCGAGATTCTCGGCCTGGTCAAGGCGCAGGCTGTGAAGAACGCGGTGATCGTTCCGGTCGGCGCGAAGGGCGGGTTCGTCGTCAAGGAACCGCCGATGGCCACCGGTGACGCGGCGGCCGATCGCCAGGCTACGCGTGATGAAGGCGTCGCCTGCTACAAGATGTTCATCGCGGGACTCCTCGATGTCACCGACAACGTTGACCGCAGCACCGGCAAGATCACCACGCCCGACCGGGTCGTGCGCCGCGACGGTGACGACGCGTACTTGGTGGTCGCCGCCGACAAGGGCACCGCGACGTTCTCCGACATCGCCAACGACGTCGCCAAGTCCTACGGCTTCTGGCTCGGCGACGCGTTCGCCTCCGGTGGCTCGGTCGGCTACGACCACAAGGCCATGGGCATCACCGCCCGGGGCGCCTGGGAATCGGTGAAGCGGCACTTCCGCGAGATGGGCGTCGATACGCAAAGCGAAGACTTCACCGTCGTCGGCATCGGCGACATGAGCGGCGACGTGTTCGGCAACGGAATGCTGCTCTCCAAGCACATTCGGCTCATCGCAGCGTTCGATCACCGCCATATCTTCTTGGACCCCAACCCCGACGCCGCCAAGTCGTGGGACGAGCGCAAACGGCTCTTCGAGCAGCCACGGTCGAGCTGGGAGGACTACAACCGCGACCTGATCAGTGAGGGCGGCGGGGTACACAGCCGCGAACACAAGTCGATTCCGATCAGCCCCCAAGTCCGGCAGGCGCTGCGGCTCGACGACGAAGTCACCGAGATGACTCCGCCGGACCTCATCAAAGCCGTGTTGTGCGCACCCGTCGACCTGCTGTTCAACGGCGGCATCGGCACGTACATCAAGGCAGAGTTGGAGTCCAACTCCGACGTGGGTGACCGCACCAACGACGTGGTGCGGGTCAACGGTAACCAGTTGCGCGCCAAGGTAATCGGTGAGGGGGGCAACCTCGGCGTCACCCAGCTGGGCCGCATCGAATTCGACTTGTGTGGCGGTCGCATCAATACCGACGCGCTGGACAACTCGGCCGGTGTCGACTGCTCAGACCACGAGGTCAACATCAAGATCTTGGTCGACTCACTGGTCACCGCCGGCAAGGTGGACGCCGACGACCGCACCGCGCTGTTGGAGTCGATGACCGATGAGGTCGCCCAGCTGGTGCTGGCCAACAACGCCGAACAGAACGACCTGATGGGTACCAGCCGGGCGAACGCCGCCAGCCTGCTCACCGTGCATGCCCGTCAGATCGCCGAGCTCGTCTCCAGTCGTGGCCTCAACCGTGAGCTCGAGGCGTTGCCGTCGGAAAAGGAGATCCGGCGGCGCACGGACCTGGGGCTGGGCCTGACGTCACCCGAGCTGGCGACGTTGATGGCCCACGTGAAACTCGATCTCAAGGACCGGCTGCTGGCCAGCGAGCTGCCCGATCAGGAGGTGTTCGCGTCGCGGCTACCGCTTTATTTCCCGACGCAACTGCGGGAGCGGTTCCGCTCCGACATCCGATCTCATCAGCTGCGCCGCGAAATCGTCACCACGATGCTGGTCAACGATGTCGTCAACTGTGGCGGCATCAGCTACGCCTACCGGATGGTCGAGGACGCGGGTGTCGGATCGGTCGACGCCGTGCGCACGTTCGTCGCGGCCGATTCGATCTTCGGGATCGGGGAGACCTGGCGCCGCATCATGGCGGCCGTGGGGGAGGGCAGCATCCCCACGATGGTGTCCGACCGGATGACCTTGGATTTGCGCCGCCTGCTGGATCGATCGTCGCGGTGGCTCACCAACTACCGGCCCCAACCACTTGCGGTGGGCGCCGAAATCAACCGGTTCCGTTCTCAGGTGCGGGCGTTGGCGCCGCATGTTCCGGGCTGGCTGCGTGGCGGGGACCGTGAGATCGTCACCAAGCTGGCCACCGAGTTCGTGTCCCACGGGGCGACCGAGGATCTGGCCGGCACCGTCGCCGGCGCGCTGTACGGCTACAGTCTGCTCGACATCATCGATATCGCCGACGTGATCGATCGCGACAGCGCCGAGGTGGCTGACACCTATTTCGCGCTGATGGGTCATCTGGGTATCGACTCGCTCCTCACCGCGGTCTCGGAGTTGGAACGCAACGACCGATGGCATGCCTTGGCGCGCTTGGCACTTCGCGACGATATCTACGGTTCGCTGCGTTCCCTGTGCATCGACGTGCTCGCGGTCGGCGAGCCGGACGAAACCGGGGAGCAGAAGATCGCCGAGTGGGAGCACACCAACACGTCGCGCATCAATCGCGCACGTCGCACGCTGACCGAGATCATGGAAGAGGGCGGGCGTGACTTGGCGACTCTCTCGGTGGCCGCACGTCAGATTCGCAGCATGACGCGTACGAGGGGAACGGGCGCTCCGGGGTGACGGACGCTTTCACGACGCCCGTGCCGGTGCGCTGGTCGGACATCGACATGTATCAGCACATCAACCACGCCACCATGGTGACGATCCTCGAAGAGGCGCGGGTGCCGTTCCTGCGGGAGCCGTTCGGTGCCGAGATCACCACGACCGGCCTGCTGATTGCCGAAGTGCGGGTGATGCTACAAAGGCCAGCTGCGGCTGGTCGATTCGCCGCTGCAGGTGACGATCTGGGTAAACCGGCTTCGCGCGGTGGACTTCACGCTCGGCTACGAGGTGCGATCGGTCAACGCGGACCCGAGTTCGAAACCGTCGGTGCTCGCCGAGACGCAACTGGCCACCGTGCACATCAAAGAGCAACGGCTGCTGCGGCTGACGCCTCCGCAGCGCGAATACCTGCAACGCTTCATGCGATGAACGGTCTGTGGCTGCCCGACGCCGCGCACCGCACGGACCTGGCCGCGTTCGTCGACCGGGCGCGACGCCTCGACGAAGCCGCGGTGATCCGGTTGCGGCAGCGCTCGGACGGCGTGGTCGTCGCATGGACCGCCACCGGGTTCGATGTGCTCGCGGCGCGGGTGATCGCCGGACAGGTGCGGCCCGCCGACATTTGCGCGGGCGCCGACGCCCTGGCACGTGGCTTGGCGGACGCCGACGACTCGGGCCTCGTCGAGCCAGGATTTCCGATGGATTCGGCGTGGCGCGGGGGATTGCCGCCCGATTCCGGGTTCGTGCACGTCGACGACGTGCCGGCGTCCGCGGTGCGGGAGCTAGGGCAACGCGGGATCGACTTGTCCAAGGATCAAGGAGCGCAGGGTCCGCCGATCTCGCTCCTGGATCAGGAAGTCATCCATGTCAGCCGCGGCGACGTCAGTGTCGGGGTGCCGATGCGTTGCATATTCGCGCTGCACGCAATGGGTTTCGTCGATATCAACGAACCGGTGGCGCCGTCCGAATTTGTCCGGGTCCGTGCGCTGCCGACCTGGATTCGCATCGACGCCCGGTTCGGATCGGTGTTCCGCCGCCGCGGCGAGCCGCTGCGGTTGATGTAGGTCGCTCACTCACCGAAATTGCATTCCGGCAGGCCTGTTCTCGAACTTCTCCTGCGCGGTTGCAATCTCGGCGGGGCCGGGCGCAACTACACCAGCCACGCGGCGGTGTCGGGCGGCAGCTGGCCGTCGACTAACGGTCCGCTGGAAAGCAGAAGCTCACCCTCCGGCATCGGCAGCGTTGCAGCGCCGGCGTTCAGCACACAGATCAGCCCGCCGTCGACGACCCGGAAGGCCAGCGCACCGGCGGGCGCGTCCAACCACTCGATGGTCACGCCGGCGAATTCAGGCCGCTCCCTGTGCAATCGCAGCGCTTGGCGGAAAAAACTCAGCGTCGACGCCGGATCGGCGAGCTGGCGCTCGACGGTCAGCTCCGCCCACTCCGGCGGTATCGGCAGCCACGTGTCGGCGCTGGGCGAGAACCCGAACGGGGGAGCATCGCCGTCCCATGGCATCGGTACCCGACAGCCGTCGCGACCGCGTTCGGTGCGACCCGAGCGCTCCCACACCGGGTCCTGCAGCACCTCGTCCGGCAGCTCGACGTTCGGCAATCCCAATTCCTGCCCGTTGTAGACGAACACCGTCCCCGGCAGGGCCAGAATCACCAGTGCCATCGCGCGCGCCCTGGCCAGCCCCACCTCACCGCCGCCGTAGCGGGTGACCTCACGGTCCACGTCGTGATTGGCCAGCGTCCAGGTCGGCGTGGCGCCCTCAATTGCGGCTGCCGCCAATGAGTTATCGATCGCATCCCGGATCGCCGCAGCGCCGTACTTCGCGCGCACGAGCCGGAAGTTGAAGCCCAGGTGCAGCTCGTCGGGTCGCAGATACTTGGCGAACTGCTCGTTGTCGTAAACCCACACCTCGCCCACGGACACCGCATGCGGGTAGTCGTTGAGCACCGTGCGGATCTCCCGGTGGATCGCATGCACGCTGTCGTGATTGAACCGCGGATCATCGTCGCTGTTCCTCAGCAGCCCCTTGTCGACCACCGCCATGTCGGGCAGCCCAGGCGGCTTGGCCATCCCGTGCGCGACATCGAGACGGAAGCCGTCGACGCCGCGGTCCAGCCAGAACCGCAACGTCTCCTCGAAGTCCTCGAACACCTCCCGGTTGTCCCAGTTCAGATCCGGCTGCTCGGTGTCAAACAAGTGCAGGTACCACTGGCCGGGCATCCCGTCGGGTCCGACCACCCGGGTCCACGCGCCTCCGCCGAAAACCGACACCCAGTTGTTGGGTGGTTGTGCGCCGTCGGGTCCGCGCCCGTCGCGGAAGATGTAGCGGTCACGCTCGACACTGCCGGGTCCCGCGGCCAGGGCGGCCTTGAACCAGGGATGCTGCGAGCTGGTGTGGTTGGGCACCAGGTCCATCGTCACCTTGATGTCTCGCTCATGGGCCGCCGCGACGAGCCGGTCCAGTGCACCCAGACCGCCGAACACCGGGTCGACGTCACGGGGATCCGCGACGTCATAGCCGTGGTCGGCCATCGGTGACACGGTGACCGGGTTGATCCACAGCGCGTCGACGCCCAGCGCCGCCAGGTAGTCGAGCTTGCCGGCAGCGCCGTCGAGGTCGCCGACACCGTCGCCGTCACTGTCGGCGAACGACCGGGGATAGATCTGGTAGAACACCGCACGTGTCCACCACGGATTGGGCTCGGCCACGGCTACCTAGAAAGGTGAGTTCACCATCGAGTGGGCGGCCATCTCCAGGTAGGCGAGTAGCTCCCTGCGGTGCTCGTCGTCGAGCGTGTCCGAATCGATCGACGCGACGGCGATGTGCATGCACCGCAGCCACGCGTCGCGCTCGAAGGGTCCGATCCGGAACGGGGCGTGACGCATCCTCAGTCGCGGATGACCGCGTTGCTCGGAGTAGGTGCGCGGCCCGCCCCAGTACTGCTCGAGGAACATCCTTAGCCGTTCCTCGGCGGCGTCGAGTTCGTCCTCGGGGTACAGCGGCCGCAGCACCTCGTCCTCGCGGACCAGGGAGTAGAACCTCGAGACGATCGCGTGGAACGTCTCAGCACCGCCGACCGCGTCGTAGAAGGTCTGCTGTTGCTCTAGCGAATCCATCCGCTCCATTGTGGGCCATCGGCGTCGTCACGCGTTGTTTACGGGATTGACCAGCGAACGCGGCGAGAAATTTCGTGCACTGACCGCCGATCCATGGTGGACTGTTCCGCGGAGGACATATGGCGCAGCGCAAGAAAAGCCGCGTCCATCGCCATCACGGCGTCGCGGCGGGCTTCACCCACCCCGTGACTGACCGTGTCTTGCACAGCGTCGAAACCCATCCCTCCCACGATTCCGGCTCGTTATGGGGCCGCCGACGAGTGTTGCTGCTGAACTCGACGTACGAGCCGTTGACCGCGCTGCCGATGCGCCGGGCGGTGGTCATGCTGCTGTGCGGAAAGGCCGATGTCGTGCACGACGACCCGGCGGGTCCCGTCATCCATTCCGCGACGCGTGCGATCACCGTTCCGTCGGTGATCCGGCTGCGGTCCTACGTCCGGGTGCCGTACCGGGTCCGCATCCCGATGACCCGCGCGGCGCTGATGCACCGGGACCGGTTTCGGTGCGCGTACTGCGGGAGCAAGGCCGAGACCGTCGACCATGTGGTGCCGCGCAGTCGCGGCGGCAGCCACACGTGGGAGAACTGCGTCGCATGTTGCTCGACCTGCAACCACCGCAAGGCCGACCGATTGCTCTCGGAATTGGGCTGGAACCTGCGGGCGATGCCCACGTCGCCTAAGGGTCAGCACTGGCGACTGCTGTCGACGGTGAAGGAACTCGACCCGGCCTGGATGAGATATCTGGGTGAGGGCGCGGCGTAGCGAGTTCCTGCGATACGGTTTGCCTCGTGACCATCTTCGAGATTCACCTTCTATTCGTGGGCATTCCCCTGCTGTTGGTCGCGATACTGGCCGCGCTGATCTGGTCGCGCAAGGGACCCCACCCGGCGCCGTACAAGATGTCGGAGCCGTGGACGCACGAGCCGATCCTGTGGTCGGCCGTCGATCAGAAGATCGGCGACCCGCACGGGCACGGGTCACCTGAACTGACGATTGGAGGCGGCGCCAGTGGCAAGTGGTGAGCTCGCAACCATTGACGAGTCCGACCTTCCGCGCGGGTTCGTCGTCACCTCCAGCGGCCGCATCTCCGGGGTGACCGAGCCCGGTGAGGTGTCGGTGCACTACCCGTTCAAGGTCATCGATCTGGTCACCCTCGACGACGCGCTCACGTACGGGTCGCGGGCGTCGAAGGCCCGGATGGCGGTCTACGTCGGCGATCTCGGTGCGAACTCCGCCGCTCGCGCACGGGAGGTGCTCGCTCAGGTGCCCACGCCGAACGACGCGGTGCTGCTGGCGGTCGATCCGAACCGGCGCGCGATCGAGGTGGTCTACGGCGCCGGGGTCCGGGGCCGCGGGGCCGAGTCCGCCGCGCCGCTGGGGGTTGAAGCTGCCGCGTCGGCCTTCAAGAAGGGCAACCTCATAGACGGGTTGATCAGCGCGGTGCGGGTGCTCAGCGCCGGCATTTCCCCGCCGTAGTTCTCGCACCAGAGTGCCGGGCTGCTTCCTGGACGAGCTGTACTCGGGAGGCGAGGCCGAGTTTGGTGTAGACGTGGGTGAGGTGGGTTTGCACGGTGCGTGGTGAGACGAAAAGCCGTGTGGCGATGTC
>CAWIDX010000038.1:0-121302 GCA_963834955.1 uncultured Actinomycetota bacterium | reverse complement strand
GCCGAGCTGATCGGTTCGGGCGCCAAGGTCCAACAGGTCCGCCTGCCAAGCGACGCGCCCGAAGCCCGCTACCTGCCCTCGGCGAAGCTGGCGGAGTTCATCCGCTGCCGCGATCTCACCTGCCGCTTCCCGGGCTGCGAAGAACCCGCCGAGTTCTGCGACCTCGACCACACCATCCCCTACCCGATAGGGCCCACCCACCCGTCCAACCTCAAATGCCTGTGCCGAAAACACTGGGCGCGCAAGCGCTTACGGCAGGCGAAACGAATTTCGCCGAAACCCGCCGCTACGGAGACGCGACGGCGAAGAGATGCCACTCGCCGGGCACGCCCTTGAGCTGGTGAGCGCCGCGGTCCTCGAACTCGAGTCCTGACCCGATCACGAGGTCGCGCAGCGTGCTGGACACCAGCACGTCGTTCGGCCCGGCCAGTGCGCTCACGCGCGCGCCGATGTGCACGGCGATCCCGCCGATGTCATCGCCGCGGACCTCGCACTCGCCGGTGTGCAACCCCGCGCGCACTTCGATGCCCAACGCCTGCACCGCGTCGCGGATCGCCATCGCGCAGCGGATCGCGCGCTGCGGGCCGTCGAACATCGCGAGGAAGCCGTCGCCCGATGTGTTCACCTCGCGGCCCCGGAAGCGATCGAGTTGTGCCCGGACGACGGCGTCGTGCGCATCCAGCAAGGCATGCCAGTCACGATCACCGATCTCGGCGGCCCGGCGCGTCGAGTCCACGATGTCGGTGAACAACACCGTGGCAAGCACCCGATCATCGGCCACTTCTGCCTGGTGCGCCGGTGACGAACTCGGCGATCTCCTGAAACGATGGCCGCCATGGCTCAACGAAGTGGAACATGTTGCGCCCTGGTAGCTCAACGTATTTCGCGCCCGATATGTGCTCGGCGATGTACTTCCCTCCAGCGGTCGGGACCAACGGGTCGTCGGTGTGATGGAGGACGAGGGTTGGCACGCGGATTGTCGGGAGGATGGCCCGCACGTCCAATTCGAGCACGAGCGGCATCATGAGAGCTACAGTCGCGGGGCTGGCCGCCAGGCGTTCGTGTCGGGCCCACGTTGCCCGGATCTCCTCGTTCCACGGCATGTCCGGATTGACTACATGTTGAATCTCGCCGGTGCCCCACATATCGACCACAGCGGCGCTCCATTCCTCGCTATCGAACCCGTCAGTGCGTTCAGCGCCTCCCTTCGGATCGGCGCCCTCAAGCACGACCAGCGCAGTTGTGCGAGACGGATGTGTGGCGGCGAACAGCCCCGCTGTCGGGAGCGCGCCGGTAGGGACGAGGAGCGACGCTTCGCGACTTCCTAGATCGTCGAGCACCGCGGTGATGCTGTCGGCCCATTGCTCCAAAGTTCGGCATCGCGCCCGATGTGACCGGATCAGACGCACCCGTGCCCGGCTGGTCGAAGAAAATCAGCCGACCGAGCGATGTCATCGCCTCGACCCACCCTTGAACGGACGGTAGCTCCGGAAAAACGTCGCAGCACGTGAACCAGTTCGGGACGAACACGAGGTCGCGCGCGACCCTCGCGCGACGTGCGATAGGCGACGCGCAAGTCCCCGTTCATCGCATAGCGCGTCTCCGAGAACATTGCGGAAGTCTAAGCCGAGGAACGGGTCCAGTTTCGGTGTCATAGGCAACAAGCTGAAACAAAGTGTTCTTCACGCGTTCGGTGCCAGGAGCAGTATAAGGACGCAGGCCTCATCCCGCGCCCGTCGCGGCCACGATGGTGCCGGCCGCCAGGCCGGGGTCGTCGACCATTCGCAAGGTGTCCGACGGCGGGCAAGAGCACCCACGTAGCGCCGGGCAGGCGTTCGCGGGCGGTCTGGCCGTGCGTCGCGGCCGGCGAGTCGGTCAAACCGGTCCAGGCGAGAGTGACCGGGCGCGAGGATCGGGTCCAGCGGCTCGGCCTGCTCGTCGGGACAGTGATCCATGAACGGGCAGTCGATGGAATCGTCCATCACCTCCAACATCCTCGCGGCGCTAAGGCGGAACCGACGTGACACGCGCCGTCACGGAAACCGAGGCGGCGGACTACTGCGAACCTGAGACTGATCGGCGCTATCGGACGGGCGACGCGGGTTAGCGCGCGGAGCCTGCGTATCTTTCCGAGGACTTGTTTATGAGAATCGGTGTCCCACCCAGAAGCCCGCCGGGGAGAAAGCGCAGACGCTCGCGGCGCGCCCATGCCGTGCCAACTCGATGGCCACCCATCCGCCCAGAGAGTTCCCGGCGAGATGCGGTCGCGCCAGACCACGCTCGTCCAGATAGTGTTCCGCCGCGTCCACCATGTCGCTAACCCCCGCCGGACGGCGCTGGATGGCAGGCCCGCCGCGGTGCCCGAGGAGGGTCGGCGCGTGAACATCGTGATGCTCGGACACCAGCGGAACAATGTCCTGCCAGATGCGGCCCGAGGCGGTTGCGGAAACGCAGTAGGACCAGGGGCGATTTCCGTGAAGTCACGGCAAAAGTGTCACACCAGCCGTGCAGCCAACGCCATAATTTCCCGCAGGCCCGCGAATGGCCTGTCTTCCGGGATGGCAGGCCCAGGCAGATGTAACGCGGAGCCGTGTCCTGTTTAGAGTGTTCTTCGCAAGTCGCTTGCACCACCTACTCAAGACATTCTGGACCGGAATCGGCGGCTGGGCCGATCAACAACTGCCCGACGGCGCAGATGATCGCCTGTCGGCGCTGCGGTCGACAAAGCGCAGTGCCCGTGGTAACTGCCCCGGTAGTCTGAGACGCGCTAAGCAGGGCCCACTGTGAGGAGGCTTGGGGGTGTCATTTACCACGCCGGTCTCGGACTCCGAGGGCCGCCGAAACCCGCAGAACGGTTCCCTGTATGTACCGGCTGGTACTGGCGTCACCAAATGGTCGTCCGGTGACGTGAACACGATTAAGGCGAGCGCAACGACGACAAACGGCTCATTCGGGTTCGTCGAAGCCTCCGTGCCCCCCGGCGGGGGTCCAGTCGCCCACGTCCATCGACGCTCGGACGAAGCCTTCTACCTGATGTACGGCGAGCTAGAACTCCTTGCCGGCGACCGCATCTTCACGGCCCGCTCCGGGGACTTCATATTCGTGCCCCGTGGCACCCGGCACCGTTTCAGGAATACAGGTCTGCACACTGCGAAGCTGCTAACTATGTTCTGCCCGGGCGGCGCAGAGGAAATGTTCACCAAGTGTGGCGACGAGCCCGAACCCGGGGTGGCCCCGCCTCTGTGGGACATGAATCGCCTCCAACAGGCAGGGGAAATCATTGATCGGTTTAACATCGATTTCAAGGCAGTTCCGGAGCCGCCGTCGTTGACTACTTAAGTTACGGGGCCAACGGATAGGGACTTCTCGACCGGTATCCCAGGAAATTGCCCGACGGCACCGTCATTTGGACCTCGCCGACCGGCAAGACCTACAAGACCCTCCCCGGCAGCCGAATATTCTTCCCAGCCTGGAGCACCACCACCGCCGAACTGCCACCACTACCCACACCAGCACCCCGGGTCGGCAGCCGCGCCCTGATGATGCCAAAACGACGACGAACGCGGGCCGCCGACCGCGCCCGCCGGATCAGCGAAGAACGCGCACTCAACGCCGCACACATCGTCGAATGCGCCGTCAGCGACGCCACCGAACGCATAAAACCGCCGGCCCACCCATGGGACGTCGACGTGGGAAATGCTATCTGCGACGACCCCCCACCGTTCTGACGGGAACCGGCACTGACATCGCGCCCGCTAAGGCGCTGAATCCTGTCGTCCTTCCCCCACCGGTTTGACGGCCAACACGGGCTTCGGGCAATCCAGCAACAGCTCCTGCGCCGCACTGCCCATCAGCAACTTGCCCACGGGATTGCGATGCCGTAGTCCGATGACCAGGAGTTCGGCGTCGTCGCGGTCCATTGCCGCCAACAACGCGGACACCGGGTCGACACCCACCGGCTGCTGGAACTCGTAGCTCACGCCGCTTCCCGCGAGCCGCTGTTCAACGTCACGGACCACATCAGTGCCAGCGAAAGTCGGATCGACATACGCGTCACCCTTCGTGGCATTGATCACCAGGATGCCGGTGTCACGGAGTCTGGCCTCGGCGATCGCGTGCTCGAGCGCGGCATCACCGAACTGGTTCGGTACGTATCCGACGACGATCACACCGCCTCCTTTTCACGGCTGGTGTCGACATGGATGGGATCGGGTGCCTGGCGGTGCAACAGCCGAAACACCAGTGGCAACAAGAGCAGCGCCGCGATGACGAGGTACACCACGATCGCGACAGGCTCGGAGAACAGATGGGTCCAGTCACCGCCGCCCAACTGCAGGCTCTGCCGCAGCTGTCGTTCGATTCGCGGCCCGAGGATGACTCCGATGATCAGTGGCAACACCGGTAACCCGAATCGCCGCATCATCAAACCCATCAGACCGAAAACGAGCAGCAGTGCCAGGTCCAGCGGCTGCAAATTCACGGCGAACGCCCCAAGGGTCGCAAAGAACAAGATCCCGGCGTACAGATACGGCCTCGGCGTGCGAAGCAGCTTGGCCCACAACGGCGCCAACGGCAGGTTTATGACGAGCAGCAACGCGTTGCCGATGAACAGGCTTGCCACCAGCGTCCAGATCAGCAGCGGCTCCTTCTCGAAAAGCGTTGGCCCGGGCTGTATTCCATACGAGACGAAGGCGGCCAACATGACGGCAGCCGTCGCGTTGGTCGGCAAACCCAGCGAGAGCATCGGCACCAGAGTGCCTGCCGCGGAGGCGTTGTTGGCGGCCTCGGGTCCCGCGACACCCTCGATCGCTCCCTTGCCGAACTCTTCTGGATGCTTCGTCAGCTTCTTTTCTGTGGTGTAGGACAAGAAGGTCGGCAGCTCGGCTCCCCCGGCGGGCAGGGCTCCGAAAGGGAACCCGTACGCCGTACCGCGCAGCCACGGTTTCCATGACCGCTGCCAGTCTTTGCGGCTCATCCATGGCCGGCCGACCGGGATGACGTCGATCGGGCGCCGCCGCAGGTGAGCCGCCACCCACAGCGCCTCGCCGACCGCGAACACCGCGACCGCGATCACCACGATGTCGATGCCGTCCGACAACTGCGGGATGCCAAACGTCGCCCGCGGCTGCCCCGTCAGGAAGTCGATGCCGACCAGGCCGATGGCCAGCCCCAGCAGCAGCGAAATGAACCCGCGCAGTTTGGACACTCCCAGGACGGCGGTGACCGCCACCAGTGCCAGCAGCATCATCGCCAGGTAGGACGGCGCGCCGAGTGTCACCGCGAACTTAGACACCGCAGGCGCGAACAGCACCAGCAGCATGGTGCCGATCGTGCCGGCCACGAACGACCCGATCGCGGCTGTCGCCAGCGCCTGCGCGGCGCGGCCGGCCTTCGCCATCTTGTTGCCCTCGATCGCGGTAATCACCGACGAGGACTCACCTGGTGTATTGAGCAGGATGGAAGTGGTCGAGCCGCCGTACATGCCGCCGTAGTAGATCCCGGCGAACATGATGAACGCGGCGCTCGGGGGGAGGTTGTAAGTGACCGGCAAGAGCAGCGCCACGGTCATGGCGGGGCCGATGCCCGGCAGCACCCCGACTGCCGTTCCGAGCAGCACACCGATGACGGCGTACAGCAGGTTGGTCGGCGTGACCGCCTGCTCGAATCCCTGCAGCAGCCAACTGAAGTCGTCCATCTAGAGAATCCCGTCCAAAACGCCTGGGGGGAGCGGGATTCCGAGCCCCGAGTAGAACGCGTAGAAACTAATGGTGGCCAACGCGACGCCGATGACGACGTTCAGGATGTAGCGGCGGCTGCCGAGGACGGTGGTTGCCCCGGCGAACAGCAGGGTCCCGGCGATCACCCAACCCAGCGGGTTGACCAGCACGATCACCGCCACAAAGAGCGCCACAAGCAGTGCAACGGTCCGCCAGTCGCTGGGTGCGTTCGGGTCGATGTCCTCACCCGCCTCGGCCTCCCCCTTGGACCCTCGCGGTATCGCAATTGCCAGGATTGCGGCCGCGATGAGCAGGCCCACTCCCACGGCGATCGGAAAGAACCGGGGCCCGATGGGATCCACCTTCGCGAAACCCTCGCCAAGGCGCAGCGCGTCGTAGATCAAGAACCCGCCGACCGCGGCGAGCACGACGCATACGAGGTACTGGGCACGGTCTACGGACGTCGTCGGCTTCATGTCAGCCCCAGTCCCGTCAGAGTCGTCGACACGCGCTGATCCTGTTCGGCGAGGAACTGTTCGAACTCTGTGCCGGTCAAGAACGCGTCGGTCCAGTTGTTCTTCACTAAGGCCTCCTTCCACTCCTGCGTGGCATGCAACTCTTCGAGCACCTGCACCAGTGCTTGCTTGGCGTCGTCGGAGATCCCGGGCGGAGCCAGAATGCCACGCCAGTTGGTGAATGTCAGCGCTATCCCGGCCTCGGTCAGCGTGGGTGCGTCGACGCCCTCGACGCGCTTATTGCCAGAGACGGCAAGAACGCGGATCTGGCCGGCCTGGATCTGATCGACGTACTCGCCGAGTCCGGATGTGCCCACCGCGACCTTCTTGCCCAGCAACGCGGTGAGGAGGTCTCCGCCGCCGTCGTAGGTGATGTAGTTGACGTCACCGGGGTTGACGCCGACGGCCTGTGCCGTCTCCATGGGGAAGAGGTGGTCGGGGCCACCCGGGGATGAGCCGCCGCCAATCGTCACCTTCGAGGGGTCCGCGCGCCATGCCGCGATGAAGTCGTGGACCGTCTTGAACGGCGAATCGGCCGGAACCAGAATGCCTTCCTGCTCCTCGACGAACCGGGCCAACGCGGTGGCATCGGACACCCGCACCAACGACCCGTTGGTGTACACCGCCCCGATCACGCCGAGCCCCATCATCATCATGAGGTCGTCATTGCCCTTTTCGTTCATCAGCCGCGCCATCGCCACCGTGCCGCCCGCGCCGATGACGTTGAAAACCTCGACGCGGCCGGTGATGTCGTTGTCCTCCATGACTTTCACCGCGGTGCGCGCGGTGAGGTCATAGCCACCGCCCGGGCTATTCGGCACCATCATCCGCAGGCGGTGCAGTCCTTGGTTGTCGTCGTTGCGCGTTACGCCGCAGCCCACTATCGCCAGTGCCACCACGGCGACCGTCAGCACGCCGAGGAGCTTGCGCCCATGTGCGAACATCGTCGTCCCCAATCGCTTTATGTGATGCTCAGCAATACTGGTACAAGACGTGACACAGGTCACTGTTTCGGACGCAAAGGAAGTTTTGGTCGTTGTGGTCATCGGTGGTCCGGGCGGCGGCGCATAGCCGCCGAAGCCTGGCCGGGCAGTTCCTTGCGTTCCAGTTGGTGGTGGTGCTGGTGGTTTTGATTGCCATTGCCGCGGTGTCAGTCAGCCAGTCCACGCGCGAGTTCCGTGAGATCCGCGGCCAGCGGATGATCGCCGTCGCCGAGAACGTCGCATCCACCCCGGTTGTGCGCGAGCGCTACGCGGACCCGTTCGCCGAACGTCTGCTGGCCCCGGAGGTGGAGCGCGCTGTCGCCCTGTCGGGCGCCGGACAGGCCGAGATCATCGACCCCTCCGGGACGGTTCGGGTGTCGTCGGATCCGTCGCGGGTGGGGCGGCGCGCCGAATTCGGGCCCAGCGATGTCATCCAAGGCCGGGCCTGGTTCGGCGATCTCGACATCGACGGCGTGCACAGCCTCGCCGGCCAAGTGCCGATCCTCGCTATCGACGGCAGCGTCTTGTCCGTCGTTTCGGTCAGCGAGCCGTACCCCACGCCGTGGGAACTGCTCGCGGGCGCCGGCGAGCGGTTGCTGCTCTATCTCGGGCTCGGTGCTGCCTTGGGCTTGGTGGCGTCCTGGCTGCTGTCTCGGCGGATCAAGAGACGCACCCGCGGTCTGGAGGTCTCCGAGATCGCGGATCTGGCCGATCACCGGGAAGCGTTGCTGCACAGCATTCGCGAGGGGAGCGCGGACGCTAGCTACGCGCGGCTACAGCGCGATCGCGCCCGCCGCAGTGTCGGTGTCGTGCCAGCGCCGCAACTCCGAGCCCGGCGCCCACGTCGAATGCGTGCCACTGGAGATCCGTTCGGGCAGGCGCAGTTTGCACACCGGGCCGTCGGCCACCCGGCGCGCGTCGAACACCAGGCAGTACGACGCGTCGGCGGTCATGTCCGTCGTCAACGTCACCAGATAGCCGTCGTCCTCCGCCGCGCTGCCGACCCGCGGCGCCATCGCGGTCTCGCTGCCGAACACGCCGTCACCGAATGCGAAACGCTCCTCCGCACCGGTGTGCAGGTCGTGTCTGACCAACCCGTCGAAGAGGAACCAGCCCGGCTTGCCGGTGGCGGCGTAGGCGTACCGATACGGGTCGCCGGCGTAGCCGGGGTTGATCGTGCCGAACTCGGTGATGGCATCGGACAGCGGTCCCTCGGCCACCGCGCCGGTCACCAGGTTGAACCGCCAGCGGTACAGCCGAGTCTGCAATCGGTCGAGCGCCAGGAACCGAAAGACCTTCTCCCACATGGTGCCCGCACCGATGTCGAGCGGTTCGGGATCACCCTCGTAGAAGCCGTCGAGCACGATCTCGTCGCCGTCCTCGAAGGCGTTGACGAAGTGCAACACGTAAGTGGGTTCCGCCTCGAACCACCGCACGTCCTCGGACCGGCCCCGCCGCGGCACAATCCCGAACCGCGACGGCATGTCAGCGTGGAACCGCGGGAGGTGGATGCCCCTGGCCAGTAGCTCCGGCGGCCAGAAAAGCGGAAAGTCGTTGAAGATCGCGTAGTTTCGGGTGAACGCCATGTCGTGGGGCAGGCGTGGACCGGGCAGCGGCACGTCGACGAAGTGCACCAGCTCGCCCCGCTCGTCCACCACCCCGTACTTCAGATACGGCGCCTGCTTGCTATAGCTGAAGAACAACAACTCACCGGTGACGTCGTCGACCTTGGGGTGCGCCGAGACACCCCAGTCGAACGGGAACCGCCCGCCCCAGGTTTCCTTGCCAAGCGTTTCGGCGGAGAACGGATCGACGCGATACAGGTCGCCGCACTGATAGAAGCTGGTCAGCGCCGCGCCGCGGTGCACGATCACGTCGGTGCTCGACGCGTCCTTCATGCGGCCCCGCGCGGTCCAGCCGTCCTCACGCTCGGCGGCCTTGGGCGATTCGGCCAGCCCAGCCCACAACGACCGGCCCGCCTCGTTCTCGGCCAGCAGCCCGTCGGTGCGCACAAACCGGTTGCGGTAGAACGCCGTTCCGTCCCGGAACCCGACGACGTGGATCATCCCGTCGCCGTCGAACGGGTGATAGAACTTGCGCGCCGGATGCAACGGATTTTCCGTGTTGCGCAGGTAGACGCCGTCGAGGTCGACCGGAATCTCGCCCTCGACCACCTCGAGGTCGTCGGCGTTGTACTCGGTGGTTTGTGGCCGCCAGGGCCCGGTGCGATACGGGTGGTCGTCATTTTCGGGCAGCGTGGACAGCCACTTGCCGACGATCTCAACGTGCATCACAGGTTCCTACCACGAAGCTGACCGCGGTGGCTGTACTGCCGCCGATGTTCAGCGTGCCGAAGGTTCGCGCCCCGTCCACCTGGTAGTCGCCGGCGGCGTCGCTGACCTGCTTTGTGGCGTCGACGAGCATCCGGACACCGGACGCGCCGACCGGATGCCCGCCGCCGATCAACCCCCCGCTCGGGTTGATCGGCAGCCGGCCGCCGGGTGCGATGTCGCCGCGTTCGATCGCCTGCCACGACTGCCCCGGCGGCGTCAACCCGATGTGGTCGATCGCCAGGTACTCGCTCGGGGTGAAGCAGTCGTGCACCTCGAATCCATCGACGTCGTCGAGCCTCACCTGGGCCCGGTCCAACGCATCGGCCACGGTGTCCCGCAGGTGCGGCAGCACGTAGGGCTGGCCGGCCGAGCGATCGAGCTTCTGGCGCAACGCAAGTCCGACGGTGCGATGCCCCCAGCCCAGGATCTTGGCGGCGGGCCGCGCTTCGGGGTGGGCGCGCAGATAGGCGTCGGATACCAGCACGACGCCCGCACCGCCGTCGGTGATCTGGCTGCAGTCAAACCGGCGCAGGCGACCCTCGACGACCGGATTATCCTCCGCGGCGGACAGGTCCGGAATCGGCCAGTCGCGGGTCTGCGCGTTCGGATTCTTGCGGGCGTTGGTCAGGTTCAGCTCCGCGATCGCCTTCAGGTGCGTGTCATCGAGGCCGTAGCGCCGGTCGTACTCGTCGGCGATCTGACCAAACATGAACGGCCACATGTACTTTGCATCGGCGCCTTCGTGTCCGATCCAGGCGGCCGCCCCCAGGTGCGCGGTCGCCGTGTCACCCGGCACGGTCTTTTCCAGCTCGACACCGATCACCAGGGCGCAGTCGTACGCCCCGGAGCGCAGGTCGGCGATCGCCGCCAGCGCGGCGACGCTGCCCGACGCGCACGCCGCCTCGTGGCGGGTCGCCGGAACGCCCCAGAGGTCGTCACACACAGTGGCCGGCATCGCGCCGAGGTGGCCCTGACCGGCGAACAGTTCGCCGAAGGCGTTGCCGACATGCACCACCGCAACGTCGGCGGCCGACAGGCGGGCCGACGCCAGCGTGCCGCGCACCACATCGCCGGTCAGATCGGCGAAGTCGAGTCCTTCGCGGGTGTAGTTGCGGGCGAAATCGGTTTGATAACCACCGAGCAACCAGACGTCGGATGTGGTCATTAGCGCACGCTACTCCGCCAGTTTCGCGCCCGTCAGCCGCGACCGGTACGACCGGCCGTCCGGGTCGTAGATCAGCCGGTAGGCCGGGACCGCCCACAGCTTGGTCAACGGGCCCAGCCGCTCGGGCCGATGGGGGCGTAGCCGGCCCGGCGGACGGGGGCCGATCCGCCCGGACGCGTGCCAGGACTCCAGCGCCTGCGCCGACGAGGCGATCGACTGCACAGCGCCGGCCGCGTCCACCAACCCCTCGTCATCGCTGCGGTCCAGGTGTTCGCGCAACAGTCGCAACCGGAGATCGCGCGCGAAGGCCCCGTTGTCGTCGAGGACGGCGCAGGCCAGTTCGCTGTCATGCGTCCAGGACCGCCGGTTGAAGTTGTCGCTGCCGACGGAGGCCCACACGTCATCGATCACGCACACCTTGGCGTGCACGTACACCGGCGTTCCAGCGTGGTTTTCGACGTCGTAGATGTGAACCCGGGACGGGTCGGCTTGGCGGCACACGTCGATGGCCTGTTGGCGACCAACCAGATTGGGACTCAAGGCCAGTCGGCCGTCGACGTCGGGGAAACGGGGAACGACGGCGACGAGGTGCAGGTCGGGGTTCTTTCGAATAGCGTCCGCGAAGAGCCTGGCGACCTGCGTCGACCACAGGTACTGATCCTCCAGATAGATCAGCCGGGTGGCGCGCCGGACCGCCTTGGTGTAGCCGCGGGCGATGCTGCGTTCCCCGTGCGGTGCGAAGTCGTATTCGCGCGCATCGGGATAGGTGCGCAGCACCTGCACCGCGTGCGGGCCGCACGCCGGCGGATCCGGCGGCTGGGGCGGCAGGCGCCCCGGTGTCAGGTCCGCGCCCCGCAGCCGGTCGACGAGCCATGCAATCGGCGAGTTCCAGTCCAACTGCGCCGGGTCGTTCCAGCGCTCCCGGAACGTGGTGTCCAATGCGCCGACCACCGGTCCGTGCAGCTGCAGCTGTACGTCGTGCCAGGGCGGGTGGTCGCCATAGTGCGGACTCATCCGGACCGCCTGCGGGTCGCCGCGATGCGATTCGTCGTCGCGGCGGCTGTGACAGAGGTCGATGCCCCCGGCGAACGCGACGTCGCGCTCCGGGGCGTCCGGGTGACGCAGCACCACCAGTTTCTGGTGATGCGACCCGCCGACCCGCACCCGCTGGTCGAGCAGCACCTCGCCGCCGGCGCGTTCGATCGCCTCGCCGAGATGCTGGTTCTCCTCCTCACTGAACTGGAACCTGTCCAGGTGTGAGCGCCACAGCAAGCCCTTGACGATGACCCCCCGTTCGGCCGCGGAGCCGAACAGCTCCCCGACGGTCGGCCCGGCAGGCCGCATCAGCTCGTCGGGATCGCCGCGCCAGTCGGTGAAGAACAGGTGGTCCCCGCGCTGAAGGGTTTCCACCTCGGTCACGAGACGGTCGAAGTAGGTTGCGCCGTGCACGAGCGGTTCGACGAGGTTGCCGGCACACCACGCCGGCAGCGTGGACGCGGGATTACCTCGTTCCGCCGCTGTGAGAAACCAGCTCTTGATGTCTGCCATTCACATGATCATGCACAGGTGTCTTCCTCCACGGTGGCACGTGGGGCGCGCCGACCCCCGGTGCAGCCGCCCAAGTAGGTTGGGGCGCCGTGGCGCGCAGCGTGCTGTTCCTGGTGAATGACCCGATCGCACCGGCGGGTCTGCTCGGTGACGCGTTCGCCGACCTCGGTTTCGACATCGCCACCTTCGCCGTGGTCCCGCCCGAACACGTCGACGATCCGGCGATCGAGGTGAGCTTCCCCGATCCGGCGGCTCACGACGTGATCGTCGCGTTGGGCGCGCGCTGGCCGGTCTACGACGACGCGCTCAGGCAAACCTGGGTGGCCGCGGAGATGCAACTGCTGCGCGACGCCGCCGCGGCGGGCGGCGCCGTGCTCGGCGTGTGCTTCGGCGGTCAACTCATCGCCCAGACGTACGGCGGTGCCGTCGCACGCTCGTCGGCACCGGAGATCGGTTGGTACGACGTCGAGACCGACGAACCCGGCCTGGTGCCCGGCGGGCCCTGGTTCCAGTGGCACTTCGACCGCTGGTCACTGCCGCCGGGTGCGACGGAAGTCGCGCGAAACCGCTGGGCGTCACAGGCATTCGTCGTCGGCCGCGCGTTAGCGCTGCAGTTTCATCCCGAACTGGACCTGACGATCCTCGACCTGTGGGTGGACCAGGACCGGGACGAGGTGCTCGCGGCGGGGCTGGATCCCGACGAATTGCGCGAGCGCACAGCACAGTTGACCGAGAGCGCGGCGGAGCGTATCCGACGCCTGGTCGACGGGTTCGTGACGCGGGTGGCTTCTCAGCTCTGACCCAACTGGTGGCCCAGCGCCTCGGTGACCGTCGGGTGCCGGAACCGGTGTCCCAGGGCAAGCAGCCGCTCGGGCACGACGTGCTGGTTGGCTTCGGCCAACTCACGCACACCCTCCTTCCCCAGCAGCAGCCGCGGCCCGAACGCCGGGACGGGCAACACCGCCGGCCGATGCAGCACGCCGGCCAGCGCCTTGGTGTACTCCCGATTGCGAACTGGTTGGGGCGCAACGGCATTCACCGGTCCGGCCAGCCGGGTGTCCCACAGCGCCCGGTGGTAGACGTCGACGAGGTCGTCGATGCCGATCCACGACAACCATTGCGCGCCAGAGCCGAGCCGCCCACCCAACCCGGCCGCGAACACCGGCCGCAGCAGTCTCAGTGTGCCGCCGCGCGCGGCCTGCACGATTCCCGTACGCACGATGACCACACGCCGGCCGGCGTCGGAGGCCGGACTCGTCGCGGCCTCCCAGTCGGCCACCACGTCGGCAAGGAAGCCGCTGCCCCGGCGGCTGTCCTCGGTCAATACCTCCTCGCCGCGATCGGACCCGTAGAGACCGATCGCCGAGGCGCTGACGAAGGTGGCCGGGCCGGCCAGCTTCGCCAACCGGCGCGTGGGCTCCACCCGGCTGTCGCGGATCGCCCGCTTGTGCGCGGCCGTGAAACGGCCCGCGATCGACACGCCGGCCAGATGGATCACCGCGTCGACCCCGGCCAGCAGGTCCGGTGCCGGGTCGGCCGGATCCCAGTGTCGCTCGTCGGCGCCGCGGACATCCCGCCGCACCAGCTCGATCACCCGGTGTCCGCCCGTGCGCAAGAACGCCGTCAACGCCGTGCCCACCAGCCCGGACGCGCCGGTGACCGCCACCACCAGCGGCCGCAGGCCGCCCTCGACCGCAGCTCGGTGCGCGGCAAGGTCGTCGGCCAGCTGACGGTGTCGGTAGCGGAACGTCGACCGCAGCACTGCGGCAGGCACCGGCGTGTCCACCCGATCGCAGACCCGGGTCTTGCCGGGCCCGGCCAAGCTGAACTCGTGAGTGTGCCGCCACCAGCCGATGACACGCGGCGGCAAAGACAACAGAGCCATCGGACCCGCGGCCCGTTCACTCGACAGCTCGTCAACGAAACGGCGGGGCGGATCGAATTCGGCCGGATTGTGTCGGGCCACCCAGCGCAACCCGCCAGGCAGCTGCAGAACGGCTCGGCCGTCGGCCAGCGATTCGGCCTCCGCCAGCACCTTCATCGGCTGCCAGGGGGGAACCAGCCGGTGGATGGCACCGCGCCTCGCGTGCCAGGCGAACACCTCGGCCTGCGGGTGTGCGACGACGCTGGAGTACTCGATGGCCATTGCCTGCCTCCTTCCCGTAATTCGGTGCGG
This sequence comes from uncultured Actinomycetota bacterium, assembly GCA_963834955.1. Taxonomy (GTDB): domain Bacteria; phylum Actinomycetota; class Actinomycetes; order Mycobacteriales; family Mycobacteriaceae; genus Mycobacterium. Next base: position 106,865 of record CAWIDX010000038.1, on the reverse strand, counting down.
GCATGCACGCAATGATGGGGCGAAAGATTTAAACTGAAAACTGGCAACGATTACCAAAGACGGCAATGGGCCGATTTACCAGCCTGGCGCGCGGCGCCGCGCGCCGCACGTTTTCCGACCGCCGCGACGCCGGCCGGGTACTGGCCGATGCATTGGGTGGCTATCGCGGCGCCTCCGACCTTCTCGTCCTCGGTCTGCCGCGTGGCGGCGTGCCGGTGGCCTGGGAGGTGGCGGCGGCGCTGCACGCGCCGCTCGATGTGCTCGTCGTGCGCAAGCTGGGTGCGCCGCGCTGGCAGGAGCTGGCCCTTGGCGCGATCGCCAGCGGGGGCGGCAGCGGGCCGAGAATGGTGCTCAATGACGAGGTGGTGCACAGCCTGCACATCAGCGATGACCAGCTCGAGCAGGTCATCGACAAGGAATCGACCGAACTGGCCCGCCGTGAAGAGGCCTACCGCGCTGGTCGGCCCCCGCTCGACCTGGCCGGCAAGACGGTGATCCTGGTCGACGACGGCATCGCGACCGGCGCGAGCATGCTCGCCGCGGTCCAGGCCATCCGGTCCGCGTGTCCGGCCAAGGTGGTGGTCGCCGTTCCGGTCGCGCCGCCGTCGGCCTACAAGCAACTGGCCCGGACGGCCGATGACGTGATCAGTGTGGCGGTACCCGCGTCGTTCATGGCGGTCGGCGAATACTACGACGACTTCACTCAGACCTCCGACGACGAGGTGCGCGAGCTGCTGGCGGCCCCCACCACCGGCTAATAGCGGTCGGTGTCGTTGGTCCTATCGATTGTCTCGGTGGGATCCGAGTCGCGCTCCGCGTCCTGGTCGGTGACCGTTTCGTCGGGATATTCAACGTCGAACTGCTCGGTCTCCGGCTCGATGTCAGAGCCCGGCTCAACTATCTCTTCCTCTTCCTCGTCCTGGGCCTCGGTCGCGGGCTCGACCTCGCGATTCCGCCGTTCCCGCAGTGCGTCGACGATCAGCAGAATCACCCCGATCGCGCTGGCGGCGATGCACACCCAGGCGATCACTTGGTTGCTCGTCACCACGGCAGTCACGAGTGCGGCAAGGCCGATCACCGCCATGACCAGGGCGGCAATCAGCATCGGTCACTCCCGCGACTAGTTAATTCCCCCGATTGAACTGGTTGAATGCGCCGGTGTCGCTGTTGGCGCTGGAGTCCACGGGCGCGGCCGAACCCCGCTGCCCGAGTTCTTCCAGTTGCGACTCCAGGTAGGTCTTGAGCCGGGTCCGGTATTCGCGCTCGAAGGTGCGCAGTTGTTCGAGGCGACCCTCCAGCACCGTGCGCTGCTGGTTGATGGTGCCCATGATCTCGGTGTGCTTGCGCTCGGCATCGGCCTGCAGTGCATCGGCCTTCTCCTGCGCCTGATGCAGTTGGGTTTCCGAACGCGTCTGCGCGTCGGCGAGCATCGCGTCGGCACGCTGACGTGCGTCGGTGACCGTATCCTCGGCTTCCCGGCGCGCCTCAGAGAGGATCTGGTCGGCGTTCGCACGGGCATCGGAGAGCAGCTTGTCGGCCTCGGCCTTGGCGGTGCCGGTCAACCGGTCGGCGGTGTCTTGCGCCAACGTCAGCACGCGGGCCGCCTTCATGGCGTGTTCTTCGTTCGCACTGGAGGTCGGCGCCGCGGGTGCTTCATAGTCCGCGGGTGCTTCATAGTCCGCGGGTGCTTCGTAGACGGGCTGGACCGGCGCTTCCGGCTCCTCGTACACCGGGATGACCTCCGTGGGCCCCGCCCTGCCACCGGACCCAGCGTCACCCAGCTCGGCTTCGAGTTCAGCGACCCGCTGACGCAGATCGGTGTTTTCCTCTACGAGCCGAGTAAGCTCGGCCTCGACGAGATCGAGGAATGCGTCGACCTCGTCCTCGTTGTAACCCCGCTTGCCAATGGGCGGTTTACTGAATGCGACGTTGTGAACGTCGGCGGGTGTTAGCGGCATTTGTCTGCCCCCTCAAGTACGGACGGTCGGCTGATGCCGAAGTGGGTACCATGCTGTAACTGGCGTCCATCCTGTCACATCAGAACCGCCGGTTGCAGTCGAGTCGGTAAATAAGACCATCTTGCAATTCGCCCCGTCAATTCACCGCCTGAATTTCAGCTGGGGGCGCCGGCGGCGGTGAGGGCGAACTGCCAGCCGATGAAGACCACCAGAAGAAGAACCATGATCGAAAGATCGAAGCGGATGGCACCCACGGTGAGCTGAGGAATAATGCGGCGCAACAGTTTCACCGGTGGGTCGGTGAGCGACAGAATGATTTCCAAGATCACCACTGTGGCGCCGCGCGGCTGCCAATCGCGGCTGAACGATCGGATGAACTCGATGACGACCCGGGCGATGAGCAGCAGCCAGAAGATGAACAGCGCAAGGCCCAGGATCGAGAAGAACACCCCCATCCAAACCTCACTATGCACATCGAGAAGCACACTGCCGACAGCACCGACCCCTTCCTTGGCGGACGGCGCGCGCCCAGCCTACCTAGGTTATTGGTAGGGGTTTATTGGTAGGAGTAGAACCCCGCCTCTGCGATGCGCCGGCGCTCTTCGGCGCTGACGTCGACATCGGCCGGTGAGAGAAGGAAGACTTTCGTGGCGACCTTGTCGAACGAGCCACGCAGCGCGAACGCCAGCCCGGCGGCGAAGTCCACCAGCCGCTTGGCGTCGGCGTTGTCCATGGTGACCAGATCCATGATTACGGGCGTGCCGTCGCGGAACCGCTCACCGATGGTGCGGGCCTCGCTGTAGTCCTTGGGACGCAAAGTGGTGATCTTCGACAGCGGGCTACCCTCGTCGAACAGCATCGCCATGCGTCGCGGGTCCATGGCAAGCGCGCCCCGGGTGGCGCCGCGCAGCGCGCCGAAGCGCGACGAGGGGCGGTCGAAGTCGCGCGGACCCCTCAGCCTGGACTCGTAGCGCGGTTCGTCGTAGCCACCGCGGTACCCGCCGGGGGGGTAATCATCACCGTCACGGCGGTCGTCGTAGTCCCGGTTGTCATACCGACGCCCGGCCGGGCGGTCGTAGCCGTCATCGGCGAATCGCTCACCGTGGGGCCGGCGGGGGTTGCCGCGGCCACGCTCACGGTCGTCGTCGTCGTAGTACTCGTCGTCGTAGTCGTCCATCGGCGCCATGCCGAAGTAGGCCTTGACCTTATGCAGCGTGCTCATCGATGACCCTTCCGGAGGCTGGTGGGTTGATGTAGATGTGACAGGAGTGACTACTAAGGGGACGGTAGCGGTCGCGGTCCCAACAACGCGGTACCGACACGCACACAGGTTGAGCCATGTTTGACGGCGATTTCCAGGTCGGCGGACATGCCCGCGGAAAGCCCGGTCGCTTCCGGGTGTTGCGCGAGCACCCGGCGGTGTTCAGCCTCGAGTCGGGTGAAAGCGTCAGCGGCGTCCCAGGACAGGGGCGGGATGCCCATCAGACCGAGCAGGTTCAGCGACTCCGATCCCGCCACTTGACCGCACACTTCGTCGACCAGGTCGGGTTGCTTTACGTCGACGCCCCCACGGGCGGCGTCACCGTCGAGGCTGATCTGGACGTAGGCGCCCAGCGGCACGTCGCGCAGCCCGCGCTCGCGCGCCCCCGCGGTGGCCTTGTCCAACGCGGTCACCACCCGCAGGCTGCCTACCGAATGCACGACGGCCGCCCACCGCGCGATCCCCCGCGCTTTGTTCTGCTGTACGAGCCCTACCATGTGCCACTGCACGGGCACCTCGACGAGCATTGCCACCTCGGCGCTTTTCGCCGCGGCTTCCTGCTCCCGCGATTCGCCGACAGACCGACATCCCAGCCGCGACAAAATGGCCACGTCGCTAGCGGGGAAAAACTTTGTAACAGGCAGCAATTCGATGTCGTCGCAATTTCGTCCGGCGGCAGTGGCGGCATTCTTAAGTCTTTGCCGCACTGTTGCCAATGCGTTGGCCAATTCGGTTTCGCGCGTCACGGCTCCATCCACACCAGCGACGCCAGCCGCCCAGTCGGCGCGTCGCGCCGATGACTGAACAGGGTGGGATCGGCGACGGTGCAGCGCGGGTCGACATCGAAGGCGGTGACGCCTAGATCCTGGAGTTGACGCACGATCCCGATCCGCAGATCGAGCGCCGGGGTGCCGCGCGCGCTGGTGGTCCGACTGCCGGGCAGCGCGGCCTCGACCTCGGCCGCCATCGCTTCGGGCACTTCGTAGTTGCGACCGCTGACCGCCGGCCCGAGGAGCACGGACACGTCTTCGGCATGGGCGCCGGCGCCCAACATCGCCTCGAGTGTCCGCGCCACCACGCCGAGCGCAGCGCCGACGCGACCGGCGTGAACCGCGGCGACCACCTGGGCACGTGCGTCGGCCATGAGCACGGGAACGCAGTCGGCGCTCACCACCGAGAGCGCGAGCCGCGGGGTCGTGGTCAGAAGCGCGTCGGTGTCTTCGACTGCCAAATCGCGTGGTCCGTCGATGACGGTCACCCGGTCGCCGTGGACCTGCTTCATCCAGATGACGCGGTTTTCGTCGAGGCCGATCGTGGCGGCGAGCCGCTTGCGGTTGGCCGCCACCGCTTCCGGGTCGTCACCGACGTGATCGCCGAGGTTGAACGTGTCGAAGGGCGGCGCGGACACACCCCCGGCGCGCGTGGTCGTGACGCGCCGTACCCGGACAGTCACGGTGCCATTATCGGCGGAGAGTATCTACCGGCGCATGAAGGGTGGCACGTCCACGTCGTCGTCGTCCTCGCCGCCGATCCGCACGGTCGCGCCGTTGGTGTGTACGGGCACGCTGGCTGCGTCCAGCGGCTCGAACGACGCCGAACTGACGTCGCCCGACCGTGCCGAAGCAACTCGAGCGTGGGCGCCGGTGCTCACGCCGGCCCCGACAGGTTTGCGGTTCGGGCCGGCGGCGTCGAAGCCCGCGGCGATCACCGTCACGCGGACTTCGTCGCCGAGCGAGTCGTCGATCACGGTGCCGAAAATGATGTTGGCCTCCGCGTGCGCGGCCTCCTGCACCAGCGAGGCGGCTTCGTTGATCTCGAACAGTCCCAGGTCGCTGCCGCCGGCGATTGACATCAGCACGCCTTGGGCGCCTTCCATCGAGGCCTCCAGCAGCGGCGAGTTGATCGCGATCTCGGCGGCCTTGAGCGAGCGTCCATCACCGCGCGCCGAGCCGATGCCCATCAGCGCGGTGCCCGCCCCTGACATGATGCCCTTGACGTCGGCGAAGTCGACGTTGATCAAGCCCGGTGTGGTGATCAGGTCGGTGATGCCCTGCACGCCGTTGAGCAGAACTTCGTCGGCGCTGCGGAACGCGTCCATCAATGACACCGCGGCGTCGCCCATCTGCAGCAGCCGGTCGTTGGGAATGACGATCAACGTGTCGCAGCTTTCGCGCAGTGCGTTGATGCCGGTCTCGGCCTGGCCGCCTCGGCGTTTGCCCTCGAAGGAGAACGGCCGCGTGACCACGCCGACGGTAAGCGCGCCCAGCTTGCGCGCGATGCTGGCCACCACGGGCGCCCCGCCGGTGCCGGTGCCGCCGCCCTCGCCCGCGGTGACGAAGACCATGTCGGCGCCGCGCAACAGCTCCTCGATCTCGTCCTTGGCGTCGTCGGCCGCTTTGCGCCCCACTTCGGGGTCGGCTCCGGCGCCCAGGCCGCGGGTGGACTCCCGGCCGACGTCGAGCTTGACGTCGGCATCGCTCATCAGCAGCGCTTGCGCGTCCGTGTTGATGGCGATGAACTCCACACCTTTGAGGCCTTGCTCGATCATCCGGTTGACGGCGTTCACGCCACCACCGCCGATCCCGACAACTTTGATGACGGCGAGGTAGTTGTGCGGGGGGGTCATCGGTTGCCTTCCTCCGTGTTTGCTCTTGGCGGCGCGAAACCCTCAACCTCAACTATAGGCTTAGAGTTATGTCAAGTTGTTCCGCGCAACCAGAACGGTATGGCTGCCCCGCGCGGTATCCATGCAGGCGCGCCGTGGCGCGGACAAGAATTTCGGCTGTTTTTTCCGGTTTCTCCGACCGCCCTACTTGACGGTGGGCAAATCGGGGCTGGACAGGTCGTAGGTGCGGCCCGGCCGGGTCAGCAGCGCGGTGAGCTTCTGGGCCTTCTCTTCGGTGCGGTCGGTAGTGCCCCACACCACTACCCGACCGTCGGTCAGGGTCAGTGTGATCGAGGCGACCGACGGTGCGGCGACGCGGCCGACCTGCGCTGCGATGTCTGGACGCAGGGCAGTGAGGACCTCCAGGGCGGCCTGGGTCGGGGGGTCGCTCGGCCCGGGGTTCTCGACGTCCAGATACGGCAGGTGCGGCGGCGGCGGAGCCGTCGCGAAGTCGACGCCGTCGTGGTCGAACAGGTGGGGTCCGTCGGGAAAGTCCTTGACAGCGACCGGAATTCGTTCCGCGATCGTGACGCGCAGCGTGGACGGGTACTCGCGTTGCACCCGCACGGTGGCGACCCGACGGATGCTCGCGACGCGATTGGCCACGGACGCGGTGTCGACCTGCAGCAGCGGCGTGCCGGGCCGCACTTCGACCGCAGCCACCACCTCGTCGCGCGGGACCGCTTCGATCCCGTCGATGGCGAGGTTGCGCATATTCATGAGCGGCGTGAAGTAGAGCAGTAGCCCCAGCCCCACCGTGATGACCGAGATCAACAGCGACCACAGCACGACCTTCAGACCCCGGACCGCACCCCGGCTCACGGGTTTGGCCCCTGTCAATGACGACATCCGCGCGCGGCGCTTGGCCTCCCGCCGGGCCTCCTCGATGGCACGGGCCCGGGTCGCGGCCTCCCGGCGCGTTTCGCGCTCCCGGCGGGCTCGGCGGCGGGGTCCTTCGAGGTCGGGCTCTTCCTGTTCGACTTGCGGCGCTTCGGTCTCTCCCGGGGTCTCGCCCGGGGCCGGTTCGGTCATTGCGGCACCGCTCCCCAGCGGCCGGGCGCGGCACGGTTGGCCTTGATCTGCAGGGACGTCAGGATCTCGGCGCCCAACATGGTGACGTCGCCGGCGCCCATCGTGACGACGACATCGCCCGGCGCGGCCGCCTCGGCCACCTGATCGGCGACCGCGGCGAAGTCGGGCACATACTGCACCGGCACGCTGACGTGCTCGGCGACGATCGCGCCGTTGACGCCGGCCAGCGGCTGCTCGCGGGCACCGTATACGTCGAGCACGAACACCTGATCTGCCTCGTCGAGCGCGCGGCCGAACTCCTTGGCGAATGCCTCTGTCCGCGAGTACAGATGGGGCTGGAACACGGCGATGGCTCTGCCCGCTCTGCCCTGCGCCTGGTGCATCACGGCTCGCACCGCGGCCAGCGTCGCGCGAACCTCGGTCGGGTGGTGGGCGTAGTCGTCGAACACCCGAACAGAGGCGGCCACCCCGACGAATTCGAACCGGCGCCGCACTCCCTCGAAACCCGCGAGGCCGTCGAGCACCTGTTCGGCAGGTGCTCCGGCCGCCACGGCTGCGACCAGCGCCCCGAGAGCGTTGAGGGCCATGTGCCGGCCGGGCACGGACAGTCTCATGACCCGCGCCAGCGACTCCCCCGCCAACTGCACGTGGGCCACGGCGCTGGTGCCCTGCTGTTCCCAGCTCAGCAGCGCACCCGACATGTCAAGCTCAGATTGGCTGCCGTACCGCAGCACCCGCACCCCGCGCTGCTCGACACGGTCGGCCAGCGCGGCGGCACCGGGATCATCGACACAAACCGCCAGCGCTCCCCCCGCGGCGAGGCGGTCGGCGAAGTCGTCGAACACGGCGGTGTACGCCTCGGCGCTGCCGTAGAAGTCCAGGTGATCCACCTCGACGTTGGTTACCACCGCCACGTCGGGCGAATACTCCAGCAGCGAGCCGTCGCTCTCGTCACCTTCGGCAACGAAATAGTCGCCGCTGCCGTGATGGGCGTTGGTGCCGGCCTCGCCGAGGTCCCCGCCCACCGCGAACGACGGGTCGAACCCGCAGTGCTGCAACCCGACGATGAGCATCGACGTGGTCGACGTCTTACCGTGCGTGCCGGTGACCATCAGGGTTCGATAGCCACTCATCAGCTTCGCCAGCACCGCGGGCCGAAGGATGGTCGGAATGCCGCGTCGGCGCGCCTCGACGAGCTCGGGGTTGGTCTTGGGGATCGCGGCACGGGTGGTGATCACCGCGGTAGGGCCGCCCGGCAGCATGTCGAGTGCCGACGCGTCATGCCCGATCCTGATAACCGCACCCCGCGCACGCAGCGCGAGGACTCCTCGCGACTCCTTGGCGTCGGACCCCGACACCAGCGCACCGCGGTCAAGCAAGATGCGCGCGATGCCGGACATGCCGGCGCCGCCGATTCCCACCATGTGCACGCGCGCCAGCTCGGGCGGCAGCGGTTGCGCGGTCACCGCCGGCCTCCACTACCACGGAGGCGCGCACCCTCCAACGCCACGTCCAACGCCACCTCCGCGACTCGCCGTGCGGCGTCGCGATGGCCGACCGAAACGGCCGCGGCCGTCATCGCCGCCAGCCGCGGCGCATCGGTGAGCAGTCCGACGACGGCGTGGGTGACGAAGTCCGGGTTCAGGTCGGCATCGTCGATCAGCAGGCCACCGCCGGCGGTCACCACGGGTAGCGCATTGAGCCGCTGCTCACCATTGCCGATCGGCAGCGGCACGTAGACCGCGGGCAGCCCGACCGCCGACACCTCGGCAACCGTCATCGCCCCAGACCGGCAGATGGCCAGATCCGCGGCCGCATACGCCAACTCCATCCGGCTCAAGTACGGCACCGCGACATACGGCGGATCGCCGTCAGCGGGATCGCGAAGCTCCAGACGATTCTTGGCGCCATGCACGTGCAGGACCGAAATACCGGCTACCGCAAGATCTTTGGCGGTGGCGGCGACAGCCCGGTTGATCGACGCGGCCCCCTGGGAACCACCGAACACCAGCAACACCCGAGCGTCGTCGGCGAAGCCGAAGTGCGCGCGCGCCTCGGCTCGCACCGCCGTCCGGTCCAACGCGGTGATCGCCGACCGCACCGGCACCCCCACCACTTCGGCGTGCCGTAGCCCCGAACTGGCCACTGCCGTGAGCACCCGGCGCGCCGATCGGGCGCCGACGCGGTTGGCCAGCCCGGCCCGGGCGTTGGCTTCGTGTACCACCACCGGCACGGGGCTGCGGCGCTGGGGGTACTCCCCTGCGAAGCGGGGACCCCACCCGGCCCAAGGCCAGGGGGACGAGTGGCGGCGCGCCGCCAGGTAGGCCGGCAACGCCACATAGCCCCCGAAGCCGACGACGACGTCGGCCGCCACGTCGTCGAGGACAGCGCGGGTCTCCCTGACCGCGCGCCACACGTTGAGCGGCAGCCGCGCGAGGTCGGTGTTGATTTTGCGCGGCAGCGGCACCGGGGTGATCAGCTCCAGGTGGTAGCCGCGGTCGGGTACCAGGCGCGTCTCCAGGCCGCGCGGGGTGCCCAGGGCGGTGATTCGGACGCCTGCATCCAGTGCGGTCAGCGCGTCGGCGACCGCCATGGCGGGCTCGACATGTCCAGCTGTGCCGCCACCGGCGAGCACCACAGAGACCGTCCTATTCACCCGTTACGTTGACCTTCCAGAGCACGTGGGCGTCCGCCGCCGCTGCGACGCTGGCCGACTCCATGATGCCGTTACCTGAAATGTGAGTGTTTGTATGGGTGGGCATTTCAGGCAGCTTCTCCTTGCGGAGTCGCGGTCCCCGCACCCGGGTGGGCGGTGTGCGGGGTTGACGCTCGTCGCCTCCTGCCGTCCCCACCGCACCCGCGGTGGTGGGGCTGGTCTTCTGGATGGCTCCACGTCCATCTCCAGCCGTGACGCTGGCGGCCGGCCACTGCCGGTACCGGTCCCCGTTCCCCGATGACTGGGGTCGCCGAGGCGGGCGAGGTTGATCGCCGCGTTCAGATCCCGATCTATTGGTGGGCATCCGTTGCGGCAGTGGTATAGATGCGGTCGCGCAGCGCGGAGTTTGGTTTTCGCTCCGCAGCGTGAACACAGTTGAGTCGACGGGAAGAACCTGGGTGCGGTCACCAGTTCGGTGCCATACCAGTTGGTTTTGTAGTCCAATTGGATGCGGATGCGCCCGAGGGCGGCGTCGCCGAGCGCGCGGTTCAGCCCGCGTTTGCGCCGCCCACGGCGGCGGCTCATGTTCTTTGCGCGCAGCTTCTCGACCGCGACGACCTCGTGGCGGGTCGCCAGGGCGGTGGTCGCCTCGTGGATCTGCTGCGCCCGGATCGCGGCCACCTTCCCATGGATCGGCCCCACTCGGGCAGTGGCCCGCGCCCAGCGTTTCGACGGCTCCCGACTCGTCTTCGTCTCGAGGTCGTAGGGGCCCAACCGGCGCGCCGCCTGCCGCTGCGCGGCCCGCAGCCGCGACCGCGCCCGGGTCAACGGTTTGGGCGCCGCCACCCGGTCGACCTCCACCCCGTCGGCGGTGGCGACCACCAGCAGATCCTTGACCCCGACATCCACACCCACCACAGGGTGCTCAGATCGGCGAGCGTGGGCGGGGCGGGTCTTGGTCTTGGCGGCCACGATCACCTGAAACGCGCACTGCCAGCGCCCACCGGTGAAACTCACCGTGGCCGACAGAATCCTGGCGGTACCGGCCTGCAGCCGGCGGGCCAACTTACGCGTGATGATGGGTACGCACCCGCCGATCCGCGGCAGCACCACGTGATGGCGATCGGCCTCCACGCGAATCGCTCCGGTGCTGAACCGCACCGACCGCACGCCGCGGTGGCGGGTCTTCACCCGCGGAAACCGACCGCGGCGCCGGCCCGCTCACCCGATCGCGACGCCGACCAGTTCGTCAGCGCGCGGGCCAGCCCATCCAACCCCGAGTTGTAGGCCTCCTTACTGTTGGCCTGCCACCACGGCGCCACGTGCTTGCGCTGATTCCAGGTCTTGCGCAGCTTGGCCAGCGACCAGCCCTGCGCCGAGGTCAACTCCTCCTCAGCGAGGCCGTAGGAGCGCTCCGCGCTGCGCTGATCCAGATTGGCCCTCACCACGCCCAGCATGTGGTTAAACGCGAACCGCGCCGCCCCGCAATGCGACTCCAACATGCTCACCTGCGCCGGTGTGGGATCCAGCGCGAACCGGTAGGCCTGGGCCACCCAGCCGTCAGGAACTTCAAACCGCGCCATCACCACACCCCGACGGCCAGTGGCGAAATCGCCGATCCGCGGTACATGACTTCAACCATCCCAGACCGCACCGACAACAACCGCCACCACACACTCACGAACGCTCATCAACACACCCGATCACGCACATTTCGCCCAGCAGCTCTTTGCCCTGACCGCCGACCTGTTCCCGCGGCCACCGGCTTTTTCGGGGTGGTTTTCGTGGCCGCCTTGCGCTGCGGCTTGTGCGGCGTCGGCGTCGACGGCCGCGACCGCAGCCGGTCGCGCAGCGCCTCGGCCCGGGTCGGCGTGTAGGGCGCCGGCAGCGGCAGGCGCAGCAGCCTGTTCACCCGGTCGTCGCGGCCGGCCCGCAGCGCGACGACGGCGTCGGGCTCATGTCGCGCCGCATTGGCGATCACACCGATGATGAAAAGTGTGGTGGCCGTTGACGTCCCGCCGGCGGAGATCAGCGGAAGCTGCAGGCCGGTGACGGGCAGCAGCCCGATGACGTAGCCGACGTTGATGACGGCCTGCACGACCAGCCACATGGTCGCGGTGGCCACGAGCAGTCGCAGGAACGGGTCCGCCGAGCGGCGCGCGACCCGCATGCCGGTGTAGGCGAACAGGGCGAACAGGCACAGCAGGCCGAAGGCGCCGATGAACCCGAGTTCCTCACCGATGATCGCGAAGATGAAGTCGTTGTGGGCGTTCGGCAGGTAGTTCCACTTGGCGGCGCCCTGACCCAGCCCGTCGCCGAACAAACCGCCGTTCGCGAGCGCGAACTTCGCCTGTCTTGCCTGATAGCCGGAATCCTGGGGGTCGGCGCCCGGGTTGAGCCACGACCGCAGCCGTTCGTTGCGGTAGCCCTCGGCAATCGCGAGCACAGCCGCCGACACGACGATCGCGATCAGTGAGCTGACAAACACCCGCAGGGGAAGGCCCGCATACCACAGCAGGGCCAGCAGGATGACACCCAGCGAGACCGTCTGCCCGAGGTCCGGCTGGGCGACGATGAGGCCGAGCGCGATCACGGCGGCCGGCACCAGCGGGATGAGCATTTCGCGCAGGGAGGCACGTTCCATGCGACGGGCAGCCAGCAGATGCGCTCCCCAGACAGCGAAGGCGATCTTGGCCAGTTCCGACGGCTGCATGGAGAATCCAGCGACGACGAACCACCCGCGAGACCCGTTGGCCACCTTGCCGATTCCCGGCACGAGCACGAGGACCAACATGATGATGGTCAGCGCGAAGCCGGCGAAGGCGGTCCGCCGCATCAGGCTCACCGGCGCACGAAGCGCGATGTAGAACGCGATCAGCCCGATGACAGTCCACAGCACCTGGCGGCCGAAGATCAGCCACGGGGTGCCGTCGTCGTCATAAGAACGCACGCCGGACGCCGACAGCACCATTGTGAGCCCGAGTGTCGTCAAGAGCGCGCAGACCGCGATGACGAGATGAAACGAGGTCATCGGCCGGCCCAGCCACGCACCGACCCGGGTGTGCTTTTTGGGGTCCGTGCGCCCGGCGCCGCCGTCGTGCGAACGCCGCAGCCGGGCGAACGGACTGCGCATCGCGGTTACCGAGTCGAGGCGCGGACGGCTGCGGCGAACTCGTCGCCCCGGTGCCCGTAGCCGCTGAACTGGTCGAAGGATGCGCCGGCCGGGGCCAACAGCACGGTGTCGCCTGTACCGGCCAGGCGACGGGCCACGTCGACGACCGCAGTCATGACGCGCCTGCCCGTCGTCTCGGAAGCACCCTCGGCCACATGAATCACATCGGTAACGACAGACTCACTAGTCCCTTGCACCCCAGCATCCTCCCCTGTCACAACCTCGGCGACAGGGACATCCGGCGCGTGTCGTGATAACGCGTTGGCAACCACGGCCCGATCGCGACCCAGCAACACCACGCCGACCAGGCGATCGCCGACCCGACGCACCAGCTCGTCCACCGATGCGCCCTTCAGCAGTCCGCCGGCCACCCACACCACTCGCGGGTAGGCGGCGATCGACGCCTGCGCAGCATGCGGGTTGGTCGCCTTGGAGTCGTCGACGAACGTCACGCCGTCGACGACGCCGACCACCTCGGCTCGGTGCGGGGCCACCCGGAACGACGCGAGCGCTGTGGCGATGGCGGCGGCCGGCACGTCCACCGCACGCGCCAGCGCCGCCGCACCCAACGCGTCGAGCACGCCGACCGGCCCGGCCACGGAGATGGCCGAGGTGGGGGCGAGCGGCAGCTCGTCGTCGAACGCGCGGTCGAGCAGCATCCCGTCGCGCACGCCGAGCTCCCCCGCCGCCGGCTCACCGAGCCGGAAGCCGACCCGCACCGGCGCGGCCGCCTGGCCCAGCAGGTCCGCGGCCACGGGATCGTCGACGCCGGCGACGGCAACACGACCGTTCAGGGCACGCGCCTTGGCGGCGGCGTAGTGGGCGAACGAGCCGTGCCAGTCCAGGTGGTCCTCGGCGACGTTGAGCACTGCTCCGGCGTCCGGGCGCAGCGACGGTGCCCAGTGCAGCTGAAAGCTGGACAGCTCGACGGCCAAGAGGTCGGCCGGCTCGGCGAGCATGTCGAGCACGGGGCTGCCGATGTTGCCGCACAGGGCGCTGCGGCGTCCCGCCGCCTCTAGCATCGCGTGCAGCATCGACGCGGTGGTTGTCTTGCCGTTGGTGCCGGTCACCACCAACCAGCGCCGCGGCGACCCGAACCGGCCGGACGCGTCCAGCCGCCAGGCCAGCTCGACGTCGCCCCAGATCGGCACCCGGGCGGCCGCGGCGGCCGTCAACACCGGCGCCGAGGGCGAAAATCCGGGGCTGGTGACGACGAGGTCGTGCTCGGCGATCCGCGCTACCGCATCGGCCGTGCCGACAACGACCGCCGGTTCGGCGAGCCGCTGCAGGGCCTTCGGGTCGTCGTCACAGATGGTCAGGCGGATGCCCATCGGCGCGAGGACGGCGCTCACCGACCGGCCGGTGATGCCCGCGCCGGTGACAAGGACTCGGGTGCCGCTGCCCAGCGGTGTCATCACGTCAGTCACCGATGGCGGCGAGCCACTCGCCGTAGAAGAGCGCCACACCCAATCCGCACGCGATCGCCGTCAACAACCAGAATCGGACGATCACGGTCGTCTCCGCCCAGCCGACAAGCTCGAAGTGGTGGTGGAAGGGCGCCATGCGGAACACCCGGCGGCCCGTGGTGCGGAACGCCAGGATCTGCACCACCACCGAGGTGATCTCGGCGACGAACAGCGCCCCCAGCACGACCGCCAGAATCTCGGTGCGGCTGGTCACCGACAGCCCCGCGATGATGCCGCCGAGCGCCAGCGACCCGGTATCGCCCATGAAGATCTTGGCGGGCGCGGCGTTCCACCACAGGAAGCCGATGCACGCGCCCGCGGTCGCGGCCGCGATCAGCGCCAGGTCGAGTGGGTCGCGCACGTTGTAGCAGCCCACCCCGGGGTCGGTGGAGCAGGCGTTGCGGTACTGCCAGAACGCGATGATCACGTAAGCCGAACTCACCATCGCCATGCAGCCGGCGGCCAGCCCGTCCAGGCCGTCGGTGACGTTCACCGCGTTGGACCAGGCGCTGACCAGCACGACGCAGAACAGCACGAACAACGCAGGCGCGAGCGTGACGGTCGCGATCTCGCGGACATAGGACAGTTGCGCGCCCGCCGGGGTCAGCCCGTCGGCATTGGGAAACCGAAGCACCAGCACGCCAAACGCCACGGCCGCGAGGATCTGGCCGAGCGCCTTGGTGGTCTTGTTCAGCCCAAGGTTGCGTGCCTTGCGGATCTTGATCAGGTCGTCGACGAAACCGACGGCCCCCAGGGCGGTGGCGAGCAACAGCACGAGCAGGCCCGTCGCCGACGGGCCCTGGCCGTCGAGCGTGATACCGACCAGGTGAGTGCCCAGGTACCCGGCCCAGATGCCGGCCAGGATCGCGACGCCACCCATCGAGGGCGTGCCCCGCTTGGTCTTGTGGCTGGGTGGGCCGTCGGAGCGGATCTCCTGACCGAACCCCTGCCTTGTGAAGAGCTTGATCAGCACGGGGGTGAGCATGATCGACATCGTCAGCGCGATGCCGACGGCGATCAGTATCTGCCTCATGTGGTCGTGGCCCGCGCTAGGGCGTCGGCCAGGGCACCGAGCCCGGCCGCGTTCGACGCCTTGATGAGGACCACGTCACCGGACTGAACTTCGGCGCGCAAAAGAGCAAGCGCGGCGTCGGCGTCTTCGAGGAGGCTCGCCTCGCCGCCCCACGACCCCTCCATCACGGCTCCGTGGTGCATCGCGCGCATTGACCTCCCGCTTCCCACGACGATGAGTCGAGAGACATCTAATCGCACCGCCAGCCGACCGATGCGATCGTGCTCGGAAATCGCGTCGTCACCCAGCTCGGCCATCTCGCCCAGCACCGCCCAACTTCGCCGCTCCCCGCGTGCCATCCAGGCCAGCGCCTGCAGCGCCGCGCGCATGGAGTCCGGGTTGGCGTTGTAGGCGTCGTTGATGACGGTGACGCCGTCGGCGCGCGTGCTCACCTCCATTCGATGCCGCGACACCGGTCTGGCGGCGGCCAACGCGTCCGCGACTTGCCCGGGCGTGGCGCCGCATTCGATCGCGACGGCCGCCGCGCACAACGCGTTGCTGACCTGGTGTTCGCCGTGAACGGCGAGGGGCACCGCTACCTGCGTCGGCGGCTGGCGCAGGTTCAGCACGAAGCTCGGGCGGGCCAGCTCGTCGAGCTGCACCGGCCCGGCCCAGATGTCATTGGCCTGACCGCTCGATTCTTCGGCTCGGCCGATCCTCACCACGCGCGCGGAGGTGGTGTCGGCCATCGCCGCGACAACCCCGTCGTCAGCATTCAGGATGACCACGCCGGACGGTGGAACCGCTTGCGGTAGTTCGGCTTTCGTCGCAGCGATGGCTTCGCGCGAACCGAATTCACCCAGATGCGCGGTGCCGACGTTCAGCACGACCGCCACCGACGGCGGCGCGATGGCGGCGAGCTCGGCGATGTTGCCGGGGTGACGGGCGGACATCTCGAGGATGAGGAAGTCGGTGTCGGCGGTGGCGCGCAGCACCGTCCACGGATGACCCAGCTCGTTGTTAAAGGAGCCCGGTGGCGCCACGACATTGCCCAGTGGCCGCAGCACCGCGGCAACCAGATCTTTTGTGGACGTCTTTCCCGACGAGCCCGTGATCCCGATGATCGTCAGCCCGCCGGCGACCAGCTCCGCTGCGACCGCAGCGGCCAGCCTGGCCAGCGCCGTCAGCACGGCCGCGCCGGATCCGTCGGTGTCGTGCTCGAGCACGCTGGCGCTGGTGGGCACGCGTCCGTGCGGATCGACGACGATCGCGGGCACTCCGACCGGGCGTGCGGCCACGACCGCGACGGCACCGGCCGCGATGGCGGCGGCGGCGTGATCGTGACCATCGGTGTGAGCGCCCGGCAGCGCCAAGAACAGTCCGCCCGCGGTCACCTTGCGGGAGTCGAACTCCACGGTGCCGGTGACGTGCGATCGCGCGGCGTCGGCTGCGGAGATGTCGGCGAGCCGCCCGCCGACGATCTCGGCGACCTGGGCGACGGTCAGGTCGATCACGCGCCGGAGCGTATCGCGATCAGCGCCGCCGCCAACTCCTCGCGGTCGTCGAACGGCGTGGTGACACCGGCGCGGGTTTGGCCGGTCTCATGGCCCTTTCCGGCGATCAGCACGACGTCGCCGGGGCGGGCCCAGCCGACCGCCCGGGCGATTGCCTGACGCCGGTCCGCGATCTCCATGACATCGGGGCCGTCTGCGCCAGATTCTTCCCCGGCACCGGCGAGGATCGCGGCCCGGATGGCGGCGGGGTCCTCGCTGCGCGGGTTGTCGTCGGTGACGACAACCAGGTCGGCCAACTCAGCGGCGACCCGGCCCATCGCGGCACGTTTGCCGGGGTCGCGGTCGCCGCCGGCACCGAACACCACCCCCAGCCGCCCGCCGTGCTCGCGCAGGGTTTCCAGAACGGCGCGCAGCGCACCCGGCTTGTGTGCGTAGTCGACCAGCGCCAGGAAGTCCTGGCCGCACTCAACCGATTCCAGCCGGCCGGGCACGCGGGCGTTTTGCAGTCCGGGTGCCGCCTGTTCTGGCGTCACATCCACCGCGCTCAAAAGCGCCAGCGCGAGAAGACAATTGGCGACGTTATAGCGTCCCGGCAACCCGATGATCAACTCGTGTCGACCGCCGGACGGGTCGACGGCGATGAACCGCTGAGCGCCACCGGCCAGCGTGCGCACGTCGTCCGCCCGCCAAGAGGCGGCGGAACCGGTTGCGCTGACCGTCACCACGGCCGCCCCGGCCCGTTGCGCCATCGCGCGGCCGGCGTCGTCATCGACACACACGACTGCGGTCTGGACCCGCATCGGCGAATCCGGGTCGAACAACTTCGCTTTGGTGTCGAAGTAGTCCTGCATGCTCGGGTGGAAGTCGAGGTGGTCTCGAGAGAGGTTGGTGAATCCGCCGACCGCGAATCGCACACCGTCCACCCGACCCAGTGCGAGCGCGTGGCTGGATACCTCCATGACGACGGTGTCGACGTGATGCTCGACCATCACCGCCAGCAGCGCCTGGAGCGCCGGCGCTTCGGGTGTGGTCAGCGCACTCGGTTGGTCGGTGCCGTCGATGCGGATCCCCACGGTGCCGATGAGCCCCGCCCGGCGCCCGGCGGCGCGCAATCCGGCCTCCACCAGGTACGTGGTGGTGGTTTTGCCCGAGGTGCCGGTCACTCCGATGACGCGCACCTCGGCAGACGGATTCCCGTACACCTGCGCCGCCGCGACGCCCAACACCGAGCGTGGCGCCGCGTGCACCAGCACGGGCACGCCGCAGTCGACTGGCAGCGAACGAACGCCGGCGTCGTCGGTGAGCACCGCCACCGCGCCGCCCGCAATTGCCTGCGCCACATAGTCGGCGCCGTGCGCCTTGGCGCCGGGCAACGCGGCGAACAGATCGCCCGGCACGGTGTCCTGCGCCCGCAGGGTCACCCCGGTGATGGGAATCGCGGGAACCTCCGAGCCGTCAGCGGCCACGCCGCCGATGCGAGCAGCCAGGGCGCTCAGCGTCACGGACACGGGAGATCACCTGCTACTTACTTCTTGCGCATTGCTGTTTGCTTGGGAGGTAGGTTGTTTCGCTCACAGCCGTTGCCGATGAGGTGGCGGCTTGTGTCGTGGTGGGGCAGTTCTCCACCGTCCCGACCCGGTTGATCAGGATCCGTTTCACCTCGTTTGTGGGGGTGTAGCGGGTGATCTGGGGGTCGGTGGCCCGCGCCAGGATGTTGCGGGCCGCATTGATCTCGGTGTCATACACGATCCCTTGCTGCGGGCAGCCCGCAGTCTGACAGTGAACGTTCTTCCCGCGCCGGATACCGAGGTGCCCGCACGGGTGTACTTGTTGTGAGGTGTAGGCCGGGTTGATCAATGTCACCGCAGAACCTCTGCGGCTTGGTACCGACACCAGCGCGTCGGCCAAGAATGAGCGTTGCCAGGCCGCGTAGACCCGGCTGGCGGTACGACCGAACTTGCCTTTGCCGCGCAACCCCGACAAGTCCTCGGCCACGATGTGGGCGCTGCTGTCGACCAGATCGTGAACCGCCTGATACACCGTGTCTTTGGTCACCGCCCGGTCGCGGACACGCTGGCCGGACAGTTTCGCGCGGCCCAGGTTGTGGCGGTCGATGCGCGCGGCTTTTGCGCCGGCGGCGCGCGCGGCGGCGGTGTCGCCCGCGTCGACGGCGGCCGCTGCCCGGGCCAGGTGACGCTCGCGCACAGCGCGTAGCTTGTTGCGGGCCTTTCCGCGGGCCCGGTCGCGTTCGGCGCGCGCCGCGATGCGCTGGTATTGGCCGACACCGCAGCGCGGGCCGTCAGTGTCGGTGAACACCTCATGGACCCCGGCGTCAATCCCCTCAACCGGCGTGAGTTCCCGACGGCGGGGCCGGATGCTGGAGACCGACTCGGCGCGATAGGCAGCAGTGATCTGCCAGCCGCCGCGACCGTCAGGGCTGATCTGGATCGTCGACCTCGGAACGAGATGGTCGGGAATAGGACCTAGGTTGAGCCGCAGGCGCCGCCCCCGCCGTGGGGTCATCACCGCCAGCCACAATCGGCCCTGCTCATCACGCGCGGTGTCATAGGAGCAATTGTCGGCCACGATCCGACCCGATCGCCGCGGGCGCGGGCGCTTGCCGCAAAACGCATCCCGGCACTGGCGCGACAACCACGGATCCTCCCGCCACCGGCCGGCCGTGGCCAGCGCCAGCAGCCGCTTGCACGCAGCCTCATCACCCCCGACGCGGGCGTAGATTCTCGGGCGCACCTCGGTGGCGATCACCGCTTGCTGCCAGGCCCGGATCTTATCGACGGGTCCTCCACGGTAGCCCGCCACAACCGCTGCGGCAGGCCGAAACGCCCCACCGCGTGTTCGGCCATCAACCGGTCCCGCACCTGCCGCTTCGACAAATGCGCGGTCTTGGCACCAGCGAACCGTGCCCACACCCCGGAGCGGACCCGATCCAACTCCGCACCCATCGCCGATAGCGCTCGGGCCTTACCAGCGTTGACCGCCACCACCGGTAACGCCGCGCCACCACAGCCGAGCCCGCCATGACCGCACCGTATCCCCAGGCGCCGACAAGCCCGCAGCCCTGAGCCTTAAGTGGGTGCGCCCGCCCGAGCTGCCAGCAGTTGCCCACCCTATCGGTGACACCTCAGGTGGCCTGCAGCGTCAGGGGCGGTCCGGGGTCGGGCGACAGCGGCACGTTGTCGCGCTGCAGGAGCCATGCGGCGATGTTGTGGAACAGCGGCGCCGCCGACGAGCCGGGTCGACCGTCGGCCGCCCGACGCGGAGCGTCCATCATGATGCCGATCACGTAGCGGGGATCGTCGGCGGTGGCCATTCCCGCGAACGTGATCCAGTAGACGTCGCTGTAGTAGCAGCCGCACGCCGGATTGATCTGCTGCCCGGTGCCGGTCTTGCCCGCGATCTGGTATCCCTCGACCGCCGCCTGCGGCCCGGTGCCCTGCTGGTAGCCCATCGGGTCGCGCTGCACCACGGCGCGCAGCATGTTGCGCACGGTCGCAGCGGTCTGCGGGGATACCACCCGGATACCGTCCGGTCGTGGCTCTTCCGTCCGCTTTCCGTCCGGGCCGAGCACCGCCTTCACGATGCGCGGCGGGACTCGCAGCCCATCGTTGGCGATGGTCTGGTACATCGCGGCCATCTGCAGCAGCGTCATCGAAAGACCCTGTCCGATAGGAAGGTTCGAGAATGAGCTGCCGGACCACTGGTCGATCGGCGGCACCAGGCCCGCGCTTTCGCCGGGTAGTCCCACGCCCGTGCGCTGACCCAGGCCGAACCTGGCCAGCATGTCGGCATACCGTTCCGGGCCAATCCGCTGGGCGAGCATCAATGTGCCCACGTTGGAAGACTTTCCGAAGATTCCGGTGGTGGTGTAGGGCATGACGTCGTGGTTCCAGGCATCCCCGACGGTGACGCCACCCATGAAGATGGAACCGGGCACCGAGAGCACCTCGTCCGGGTTGGACAGCCCGAATTCGATGATCGACGCAGCAGTCACGATCTTGTTCACCGAACCGGGCTCGAACGGTGAGGACACCGCCAGGTTTCCGAGCTGGCGGTGATCTTGGCGGCCGATGTCTTGCGCCGGGTCGAAGGTGTTGTCGTTCGACATCGCCAGCACCTCAGCGGTCTTCGCGTCGAGCACCACCGCCGAGACGTTCTTCGCGCCGGACAGATTCTTAGCGAGCTGCACCTGCTGCTGGACGTAGAACTGGATGTCGTTGTCGAGGGTGAGTTCGACGGTCGAGCCGTTGACCGCGGCGTGCCGGTTGCGATAGCTGCCGGGGATCACCACGCCGTCGGAGCCTCGGTCATAGGTGATGGAGCCGTCGGTGCCTGCCAGGACGGCGTCCATCGCGTCCTCGAGACCCAGCAGTCCGTGGCCGTCCCAGTCGATTCCGCCGACGACGTTGGCGGCGAGCGAGCCACCGGGGTACTGCCGAAGATCCTGCCGCTCGGCGCCCACCTCGGGAAACTTCGTCGTGATCGCGGTGGCGATCGCCGGGTCGACCGCACGCGCCAGGTAGACGAACGTCTCGTTGCTTTGGAGCTTCTTCAAAATCGCCGCGGCGTCGGGTTTATTGCCCAGTCGTTGCGCAACGTCGGCGGCGATGTCGTGCAACCGCTGGTCCGGGTCGGGAGCGTCGGAAGTCTTCTGTTCGGCGTCGGCCAACTGTTTGCGGACTTTGACCGGTTGAAAAGTCAGGGCGCGGGCCTCGATCGTGAAGGCGAGCTTGTCGCCGTTGCGGTCGACGATGCTGCCGCGGACGGCTTGAGCAACGTCCGTCACCTTCAGCTGAGCGGCCGCCTGCGCGCGTAGCCCGGCGGCGCTGGGCACCTGCAGATTGAAGAGCTGGGCGGACGCGACCAGCAGCAACAGCAGGATCACGACGTTGCCGACGCGGTGCCGGGCGACGAACGACGCACCGTCGATGGTGGCCTCGACCACTGGCCGGGTGCGACGGCTACGGGCCGAACGTCCCTCACCGCGATGGGCGGGACGACCCCGAGCGCGTGACGACCGATCCCCGCGGCTCACGTCGGCGGTGCGGGTGTCGGGCTAGCCACATCGGTGAATTGTGCCGGGCCGACCGGCGGATTCGGAGGATTTGCCGGCGGCGGCGCGTCGAACGGGGCGGGCGCGGCGGGCGGCGGCGCGGCAGGCCCCGGGCCAGGCGATGCCGCACCGGTCGGCGCGTGTGCCGTGCCGGCAAGCGGCGGGCCTACCGGAACCTCGGGATTGCCTCGGTGGGGCGTGCTCAACCCGGTGGCCGGCGTGCCCGGTGCGGGCATACGGACCGGCACCTCACGCGGATCAACCTTTGGCCGCGGAGGCGTCGGGTCGGGAAGCCGGGTGTTCAGCGGAGGCGGTGGCACGCCGTCCGCGGGTTTCGGTTCGCCGACGACCACCCAGTTGCCGGCCGGATCCTGAACCAGGTGTGCCGTGTCTTTGGAGGGAATCATGCCGAGGTTGCGCGCCGCCTCGGCCAGCGCAGGCGCAGATTGTGCCTGCAGCACATCGCGCTCGAGGGCTTCTTTCTGCTGCGACAGCACTCGGTTCTTTTCCCGCGCGCTGCCCAACTCGTAGGAGCGTTCCGCCGCGTCCGTCGACAGCCATAGAGTCACCGCGAGACCGGCTCCGAGGGACCCGATCACCAGCACCACGAACGGCACCTTCGCGGCCAGGGTGCGCGGCCGCAGATCGATCGATGCCACCTTGGCAGCCAGCCGATCACGAAGGGGAGGCCGAACGGCCTTGGGGGCTTTGGCTTTTCGGGCCTTCGCCCGCGCCTTGGCCTGGCTCGTGCTGGTCGCCGGCGATACGCGCCGCATCGGCGCCGTCTGCGGGCCGGCGCCCGCCGGCCGCTTGCCGCGCGCCGCTTCGATCTCCCTCGCCCGCGGTGCACGGGCCTTACGCGGCTGACTGTCCGCGCTGCGGCGGGCGGTCGTGCGCTCGTCGCGGTGACTGCGATCGCCGCCGGCGCGATCGCTCGATCGCCGCCGCCGCGACGCTGTCTCCCGCCGATCCCCGTCCGCGCGAGTCTTCGCCTTGCCAACCGGTGGTTTTTCGCGTCTCGCCCTCATGAATCACCCTCCCTGAGAAGCTTTTCCACCGCGCGCAGCCGCACGGGCGCGCTGCGCGGGTTACGTCGCACTTCATCCGCATCGGCACGTTCGGCACCGCGGGTCAGCGCGACGAACTCCGGCTCGTGGCCGGGCAGCTCGACCGGCAGGCCCAGCGGCGTGCGCGAGGAGACAGCGGACGCGAAGGTCGACTTGACGATGCGGTCTTCCAGCGATTGGTAGGCCATGACCGCGATTCGGCCCCCAGGTGCCAACACACTCATCGCCGCCGGCAGCGCCTGGCGCAGCGAGTCGAGTTCGCCGTTGACCGCAATTCGGAGAGCCTGAAATGTCCGCTTGGCCGGATGGCCACCCGTGCGCCGCGCCGGGGCGGGGATCGTCTTGTACAGCAACTCGACCAGGTCCCCGGTGCGGGTCAACGGCCGCACCGCCCGCCGGCGAACGATTTCGTCGGCGATTCGGCCGGCGAATCGCTCGTCGCCGAACCGCCGAAGGATGTCGGCAAGAGCGGCCTTGTCATAGGTGTTCACGATGTCGGCGGCCGTCACCGCCGTTTCGGGGTCCATCCGCATGTCCAGCGGGGCATCCGCGGCGTACGAGAAGCCGCGCTCGGGCCGGTCGAGTTGCATGGAGGACACACCCAGGTCGAACAGCGCCGCCTGCACGGAGCGGCCGGCCATCACGGTGGCGATCGCGTCGTAGCGCGCCTTGACGATCGTGACGCGGTCGCCGAAGGGGGCCAGCCGCGCGCCCGCCACCCAGAGCGCATCGGGATCGCGGTCCAGGCCCACCACGCGCAACCCGGGAAGCTCGGCGAGAAATCGCGCGGCATGCCCGCCCGCACCCAACGTGGCATCCACCAACAGCGCACCGGAACCGTCGGGATCATCGCGGGTGAGTGCGGGTATGAGCAGTTCGACGCAACGCGCCAGCAGCACCGGCTCATGAGGTGGCGTGGTCATCGTGCGGTCGCGTTGTGGGGATCGGCGGGGGGAACTCCGCGCCCCTGCACCCTGGTCCCTGTCCGATGTCGCGAACCTGGCGTTGGGGAAGTACGCCAGGGTCGGATCGGGCAGAGGCCACGATGCACGGGCGACATGCCGCTCAGCCGCCGGATCAAATGATGTCGCGCAAGGTTTCATCACTGGCCGCAGAGAAGCTCTCTTCGTGGGCCTGCTGGTAGGACTGCCAGGCCCGTGCGTCCCAGATCTCCAGGTAGTCCACCGACCCGATCACGACGCAGTCCCTCGACAGGTTGGCGTAGCGGCGATGATCGGCCGACAGGGTGATCCGGCCTTGCGCGTCGGGATGCTGTTCATCGGTCGCGGCGGCGAGGTTGCGCAGGAAGGCCCGTGCTTCGGGGTTGCTTCGCGACGCACCCGCCGCGCGCCGCGCCAATTGTTCGAACTCCGCTCGCGGCCACACCGCCAGGCTGTGGTCTTGGCTCTTGGTGACCATCAACCCTCCTGCCAGCGCATCGCGGAACTTTGCGGGCAACGTGAGCCGCCCCTTGTCATCGAGCTTGGGCGTGTAGGTGCCGAGGAACACTCCGCGACCTCCTGCCACGCCCTGTTCGTGGGCCACTTTACCCCACAATCCCCCACTACGCCCCCCATCTTAGCAATCCGGCGTGTGTCATCTCCACTCCTTCTCCACTTCGTTGCCGATATGCCGGTCATCCCGATTCTCCGACAGCGTTCCGTGCGGGCGTTATCGCAGGTCGGCCAAGCGTTATGCGATCAGAACCGCCCGTGGGGCGAAGTGGGGCGCCAGCCACTTCGGCAGGTCCTCAACACCGACAAAGGGGCAACCCGGACGGGCTGCCCCTGCGAAGGCCGTGCGGTCAGTTGTCGAAGCGGCGCCGGAAGCGATCCTCCATGCGGCTGGTGAACGAACCGCCGCCGCCCTTGCCGCGACGCTGACGCTGGCCACCGGACGAGGGAGGCGAGTCGGCCGCCCCCCGAGAACCCTTGGACAGGCGCGGACCCGTGATGGCGTAAACGACGCCGGCGAACATCACCAGGAAGCCGATGACCGAGAGGATCGGGAAGCCGCCGACCATGGTGGCCTTGAACGCGACGCCCGACACCAGCATTGCGAGACCGATCACGAAGAGCGCAGCGCCCTGGATCCGCCGACGCGTGGTGGGGGCGCGCAACGTGCCGCCTCGCACACTCGATGCGAATTTGGGATCCTCGGCATAGAGCGCGCTCTCGATCTGTTCGAGCATGCGCTGCTCATGATCGGAGAGTGGCATCCGTCCCTCCTCGCCGCTGCTGGCCTTTTCGGTTCTCGGAATCGGTTGAGTAGGTTTTGCGCCCGAACTACCGGGCGACTGACAGTCATGATACGAGCACAATCCGCGCCGTACCACCTAGTTGGTCTGCCGATTCTACAGCGGCCCAAGCGCTGACGGACGGCACGGTTGTCCCAGGCAGCGGTGCACCGATAATGGCGGTGAGTCCACACGCGTCGTTAGGGGGCATGCCTTGGCGACATTTCTTGTCGACCTGTCGTCCCGCGATATGCAGCAGCGCCTCCACGACGCGTTGGACATCTACGTCGACGCGATGCGGTACCCGCGCGGGACAGAGGACCAACGCGCGTCGATGTGGTTGGAGCACAGCCGCCGCAAGGGCTGGCGGGCGGTCGCGGCGGTCGAAGTCACCGACGCAACCGCCGATGCCGACGCGGTCTCGGGCGCGCCGATGCTCGGAGTGGCCTACGGCTACTGCGGTGCACCGGATCAGTGGTGGCAGCAGCAGGTCGTCGCGGGCTTGCGCCGGGCGGGAGTCGCGCCCACCGACATCGGACCTCTGATGAACAGCTATTTCGAACTGACGGAGCTGCACATCCACCCCCGGGCGCAGGGCCACGGACTGGGTGAGGCCCTGATGCGGCGACTGCTTGACGGCCGTCAGGAATCACACGTGCTGCTGTCGACGCCCGAGGTCCGCGGGGAGGACAACCGGGCGTGGCGGCTATACCGGCGACTCGGTTTCACCGACATCATCCGCGGCCACCGATTCGCCGGCGACCCCCGCTCGTTCGCCATCCTGGGGCGCCCTTTGCCGCTCTAGGGCCCCTCCCGTGCCCCTACTAGGGCGAACCGGCTCTCCACGCCGCGCGTCGTCTGGCACCATGACCGCTGTGCGCGTACCACGTCGTCGACGGGCAGTAGCGCTGCTTGCGCTGATTCTGCTGCTGCCCATGGCGGTCGGCTGCGTGCGGATCAGGGCCTCGATCACGATTTCGCCCGACGACTTGGTGTCCGGCCAGATCACGGCCGCCTCTGCGCCCCGCAATCCCGACGACAAGGGTCCGCAACTGGCCGCCGAGAACCTGCCGTTCAGCCAGAAGGTCGCCGTGTCGGACTACGAGAGGGAGGGCCTCGTCGGATCGTCGGCGGTGTTCTCGGACCTCAGCTTCGCCGAGGTGCCGCAACTGGCGAACATGAACCGCGATGCCGCAGGCGTCGACATGTCGTTGCGCCGCGCCGGCGATCAGGTGATCTTCGAGGGCCGTGTCGACCTGACGTCGCTGACCGATCCCGCCGCCGACGTTTCGCTGACTGTCTCGTTTCCCGGCGAAGTGACGTCGACCGACGGCAGCCAGATCGACACGCATATCGTCGAATGGAAGATGAAGCCGGGCGTGGTGACCACGATGAACGCCCAAGCCCGCTACACCGACCCGAGTGCCCGCTCATTCACGGTCGCCGCAATCTGGCTTGTGGTGGCGTCGTTTGTGGTGGCCGGGATCATCGGGGGGTTGGCCTGGCTCAGCCGCGACCGCTCACCCCGGTTCGCTGAGCCGCACGACCTTTAAGCCGAGACACGGAAGGGGCGCCGCACTGACCGTCGAAACAGCCGCACCGTCAGCCGCGCAGTTGGCCGGCGAGGTCACCGAGCAGCTTCGCACCTACATGAGCGAACGGTCCGATGACGCCGCTTACATCGGGCCCGACTACTGCACGCTGACCGCCGCGCTCGAGGAGTTCGTGCTGCGCGGCGGCAAGCGGCTTCGTCCGGCGTTCGCCTACTGGGGGTGGCGTGGCGTCACCGACCGCCCGGACGAGCATCCGCGGGTGCTGCGATTGTTCGCCGCGCTCGAGTTGCTCCATGCGTGTGCGCTGGTGCATGACGACGTGATCGACGACTCAGCCACCCGACGTGGCATGCCGACGGTTCACAAGCAGTTTGCAGAGGTGCACCGACACAGCGCCTGGCGGGGCTCGGCGCAGCAATTCGGCATGTCGGCGGCGATCCTGCTGGGCGACCTCGCCCTCGTGTGGGCCGACGACATCGTCGCCACCACCGATTTGGCGCCGGACGCACGCCGTCGGGTACATCGGGTCTGGGCGGATATCCGCACCGAAGTGCTCGGCGGTCAGTACCTCGACATCGTGGCGGAGGCCAGTGGCGCGGAGTCGATCGCGTCGGCGATGACCGTCAACACGTACAAAACGGCTTCCTACACCGTGTCGCGTCCGCTGCAGCTCGGCGTGGCGGCCGCGGCCGACCGTCCGGACGTGCTGGCCGCCTTCCACGAGCTGGGCACCGACCTCGGCATCGCCTTCCAACTGCGCGACGACGTGCTCGGCGTGTTCGGCGACCCGGCGGTGACGGGAAAGCCGTCCGGGGACGACTTGCGCTCGGGCAAGCGCACGGTGCTGCTCGCCGAAGCCGTCGAGCGGGCCAACAACACCGACCCGGCGGCCGCCGAACTGCTGCGAAACTCGATCGGCACCGATCTGTCCGATGGCCAAGTGCGCGAACTGTGCGACGTGATCGCGACGGTCGGCGCCCTGTCGGCGGTTGAGACGCGAATCGACACGCTGACCCGGCGGGCGATCGACATCCTGCGCACCGCACCGATCGCCGCGGAGGCCAAGGTCGGGCTGTCCGAACTTGCCCGATTGGCCGCGAACCGGTCCGCCTGACGGCATGTCCACATCGACGACGCCATCCGCCTCGCGGTCGGCTAGCGGCGCGGTCGGATTCGTTCGCCGCTTGACGGAGTGGATCGCCTCGCACGACGGGCGCCCGGCACTTCTGGGCGCGTTCGGTGCGGTGTTGATCACCATCGGGGGACTTGGCGCCGGCAGCACCCCGTTGCATGACCCGCTGCTGGAGTCAATCCACCTGTCGTGGTTGCGGTTCGGACACGGGCTCGTGCTGTCTTCGCTGCTGCTCTGGCTCGGTGTGGCGCTGATGCTCACCGCGTGGCTGTGGCTCGGCCGGTGGGTGATCAAGCGCGCCGTCGACGAGTACACGATGGTCGCCACCACCGGGTTCTGGTTGGCTCCCCTGCTGCTCTCGGTCCCGGTGTTCAGCCGCGACACCTACTCGTATCTGGCCCAGGGCGCACTACTGCGAGACGGTTTAGACCCCTACGTCGTGGGTCCGGTCGAGAACGTAAATCCATTACTGGACAACGTCAGCCCGATCTGGACCACCACCACAGCGCCATACGGACCGGCGTTCATCCTCGTCGCGAAGTTCGTGACGATGCTGACCGGTGACAACGTGGTGGCCGGCACGATGCTGCTTCGACTGTGCATGCTGCCGGGGCTGGTGCTGCTGATCTGGGCCGCTCCCCGGGTAGCCCGCCACATTGGCGCCAATGGTGCTGCGGCGCTGTGGATCTGCGTACTCAACCCGTTGGTGATCATTCACCTCATGGGCGGCGTGCACAACGAAATGTTGATGGTCGGGCTGATGATGGCGGGTATCGCTCTGACACTGGAACGCCATCCGATCGCTGGCATCGCCGTGGTGACGGTTGGGGTCGCGGTCAAGGCCACCGCAGGGTTGGCGTTGCCGTTCTTGGTGTGGGTATGGATGCGTCAGTTGCGGGACCCGCGGGCAGGAGCGCGCGCGTTCGTCGCCGCGGCAGCCGGCTCCGTGGCGATCTTCGTGGCGGTGTTCGCGGTGATGTCCGGGGTGGCCGGGGTGGGCCTGGGCTGGCTGACGGCGTTGGCCGGTTCGGTGAAGATCATCAACTGGCTGACGGTGCCGACGGCGGTCGCCAATGTCATCAACATCTTCGGCCCGCTGATTCCAGGCATGAAGTTCTACGCGGTGTTGGAGGTGACCCGACTCATCGGGATCGGCATCATCGCCATCGGGTTGCCGCTGCTGTGGTGGCGGTTTCGGCACAACGACCGTGAGGCGCTGACCGGCATCGCGTGGGTATTGATCGTCGTAGTGCTGTTCGTACCCGCGGCGCTGCCCTGGTATTACACCTGGCCGCTTGCGCTGCTGTCGGCTTTGGCGCAGTCGCGCAAGGCGATTGCGCTGATCGCGGGGTTCTCGACGTGGATCATGGTCATTTTCAAGCCCGATGGTGCGCACGGGATGTACTCCTGGCCGCACGTGGTGATCGCGACGTCGTGCGCGGTGCTGGCGTGGTATTGGCTGCACCGGGCGCCCGAGGGATCAGTTCCCGATCACGTTGAGGTCGTTCAGGGTCGCGATAAGCACGATGACGCCGACGATCGCGCCGACCAAGCCGATGTAGCCGAGGATCAAGCCCGATAACGCCATTCGCGTGGTCCTCCTCATCAGCTGGTGTTTTATCTAGTACGCCATCGCCTGTGCCCGGCGCATGACCTCACGCGCTTGATGCGAATGCAGCGCATCGATCGGCCGGGCATTGGCAACCGGCCCGCGAGCGCCGTCCCGCGTGATGGTCAGTGACGCATCCGGGGTGAACAGCCACCGCAGAATCTCGGTGTCTCGGTAGCCGCCGTCGCGCATCACTGCCAGTAACCCGGGCAAGTTCTTGATCACTTGGCCCGTCTCGTTGAAGAAGATCTGCGGGACCACCACCGCGCCACCCCGCCGGATCGCGAGCATGCGTCCGTCCCGCAGTTGTTGATGCACCTTGGTCACCGGCACCCTGAGCAACTGGGCCACAAGGCGCAGTTCGTAGATCGGTTCCTCGGGATCGAGAACGTCGTCGACGGCCGGAATGCTACTCACCGCGCTGAGTCTAGGTCTTATGCCGATGCTCTTCGGCCGAGGCCTCATCGCGGCGCGCGCTGACTACGATGAACCCGATGGAGGCCCACCCGGTCCCGACGGACCCGCTGGTCGGCGTGGTGTTGGAAGGTCGCTACCGCGTCGCCACATTGATCGCCACCGGCGGCATGTCGGCGGTGTACCGAGGGCTTGACGAGCGGCTGGACCGCCCCGTCGCCATCAAGGTCGTTGATTCCCGGTACGCCGGTGACCAGCAATTCCTGACCAGGTTTCAGCTGGAGGCGCGCGCGGTCGCGCGGCTCAAGAACCCCGGCCTAGTGGCGGTTTACGACCAGGGCCTGGACAGTCGGCACCCGTTTCTCGTGATGGAACTCGTGGAGGGCGGGACCCTGCGGGAGTTGCTCCGCGAGCGCGGCCCCATGCCGCCGCACGCCGTGGCGGCGGTGCTGCGCCCGGTACTCGGCGGCCTTGCCACCGCGCACCGCAACGGGCTGGTGCATCGCGACGTCAAGCCGGAGAACGTGCTGATCTCCGACGACGGCGACGTCAAGATCGCCGACTTCGGGCTGGTTCGGGCCGTCGCCGAAGCCGGAATCACCTCTGCCAGTGTAATTTTGGGCACCGCAGCCTACCTCTCCCCCGAGCAGGTCAGCAGCGGCAACGCCAGCCCGCGAAGCGACGTCTACGCGGCGGGTGTGCTGATCTACGAATTGCTCACTGGCGTCACACCGTTCACCGGCGGAACCGCACTCGCGGTGGCGTATCAGCGACTCGACAACGACGTCGCTGCGCCGAGCAGCGTCATCAGCGGTGTGCCACCGCAATTTGATGAGCTCGTCCTGCGTGCCACCGCGCGGCAGGCGGCCGACCGCTACGCGGACGCCCACGAGATGGGCGATGACTTGGAGGCCATCGTCGACGAACTCGGCTTGCCCGACTTCCGGGTGCCCGCCCCGCGCAACTCCGCGCAACACGCGTCGGCCGAGCGCCACACCGCGCCCGCACCCCAGGTGCCAGAGCGGCCGCCGCCGCAACGCAACCCCACCCGGGCGCTGACCCGTGACCCCGAGGACTGGCCTGCTCCCAAAGAAAGCCACGGCGCGCCAGGGCAATTCGCGGGCATCGACCTGGACGAGTTCTATTGGGCCCGCCAGCGCAGCAAGCGAATGCTGTGGATCTGGGCCTATGTCGTGCTGATCGTGGCGGGAATGGTCGCCGCCGCGGCGTGGATGCTCGGCAGCAACATCGGCGGACTGCTCTGACCGACAGAAGGAAACCTAGTTGCGCAGCATTTCGGCGACGAGGAACGCCAGTTCCAGCGACTGCTGGGTGTTCAACCTGGGATCACACGCCGTCTCGTACCGGCCGCCCAGGTCGGTATCCGAAATGTCCTGCGCGCCACCGAGACATTCGGTGACGTTCTCGCCGGTGATCTCGACGTGAATGCCACCCGGGTGCGTGCCCAGCGCCCGGTGCACCTCGAAGAATCCCTGCACCTCGTCGACGATGCGGTCGAAGTGCCGGGTCTTGTAGCCGGTCGACGACTCGTGCGTGTTGCCGTGCATCGGGTCGCACTGCCAGACCACCTGATGACCGGTGGCCTGCACCTTCTCGATGATCGGCGGAAGCAGATCGCGAACCTTGTTGTTGCCCAACCGGCTCACCAGCGTCAACCGCCCCGGCTTGTTGTGCGGATCCAGCCGCTCGACGTACTCCACGGCCAGCTCGGCCGTCATCGTCGGGCCCATCTTCACGCCGATCGGGTTGGCGATCACCTCGGCGAACGCGACGTGGGCGCCGTCGAGCTGGCGGGTGCGCTCCCCCACCCACACGTAATGCGCCGACAGGTCGTATAAAGCGGGTTCGTTCGCTTCATCTTCTGAGAGGCGCAGCATCGCGCGCTCATAGTCGAGCACCAGCGCCTCGTGGCTGGCATAGATCTCGGCGGTCTGCAGGTTGCGGTCGTTCACGCCGCACGCGCTCATGAAGCTCAGCCCGCGGTCGATCTCGCTGGCCAGGGCCTCGTACCGCGCGCCGGCCGGGGAGGTGCGGACGAACTCGCGGTTCCAGTCGTGCACCAGGTGCAGCGACGCCAGCCCCGACGACGTGAGCGCGCGGACCAGATTCATCGCGGCACTCGCGTTCGCATACGCCCGGACGAGCCGCGACGGGTCGTGCTCGCGGACCGCGGGATCCGCCGCGAAGCCGTTGATCATGTCGCCGCGGTAGGACCTCAGCCCCAGCGCGTCGGTGTCCGAGGACCTCGGCTTGGCGTACTGGCCGGCGATCCGGGCGACCTTGACCACGGGCGTGCTGGCGCCGTAGGTGAGCACCACCGCCATCTGCAGCAGCGTGCGTATGTTCGCGCGGATGTGCGGTTCGGTGTTGTCGACGAACGTCTCTGCGCAGTCGCCGCCCTGCAGCAGGAAGGCCTCCCCGCGCGCCACATCGGCCAGCAGCGACTGCAGGCGCTGGATCTCCGACGGCACGGTCACCGGCGGCACGCTCTCCAGAACGGTCCGCATCGCCTTGGCCTGATCGGCGGGCCAGGTGGGCTGCTGGGCCGCGGGCTTTGCCAACGCGGCGTCCAGTCGAGCACGGAGGTCCGGCGGCAGCGGCGGCAGCGGCGGCAGCTGGTCGATCGGGATGTCGACGGTCCAGTTCACCCGTACATGGTAACTAGGTCTGCGCGGCGGCCCGTGGGTCCGACTGAGCAGCGGCGATCAGCCGGAAGCGCCGCAGATTGTCGCGGGCGTCGACCATCGCGTCGTGGGCGTCACGGGACCGCGGCGGTAGCGGCGGACTGCCCCGGTCCTCCCAGTACTGGCGAAGCTCCCGCGTGAACCGCGGAATTGCCGGCGGCAACTCGGTCATCGGGCCCCACAGCTGGCACAGCGCCACATGGTCGTAGGCGCCGATCCAGGCCCACAGCTCGATCGGCTCGTCTTTTGAGTTGGCGCCGTCGACGTCGAAAAACTCCTCCAGATCGGCGCGGATCGTCGAACGTGACCGCCACAGCGGCGACGACGGCGACGGCAACTTCGGCAGTACATGAGCGCGTACCCAGCGACCGGCCCGGTCCGGGTCGAACTCGGTGGAGATCGCGTAGTACTCCCGACCGTCTTCGGCCGCGACACCGATGGAGATCAACTCGATGGTGCGGCCGTCGTCGATGAACTCGGTGTCGTAGAAGTACCGCACTGCTACAGCCTATGCAGCGGTTTTCGGTGTCGTAGCCGTCACAGCCGCGTGTTGCGGCGCGGGTGCGGCGTGGATCTCGCGGTCGAGTTCCTCGTCGACCTTCGCGTCGTCGGGAAACTTCGGCATGCCCGTAACGGCGTCCTGCAGCCACAGCTTGGCCTGCACAACCGGGCGGCGCAGCCACCGCTCGCGTTCCAGTGCTCGATGCATCTTGCGCGGCTTGTTGGTGTACCGCCAGCGTGCCCAGGGGGCGTGCGGACGCGAGAGCCGCATTGCCCCGACCACCAGCAACGGCGTCACGAACATTCCCACCAACCCCGTCCAGACCTTGCCCTTGAACAGCACCGCCACGGCAAGTGCCAGCGTCACCAGCGCGATAGCGACCACGCTCAACCGCGCCTCAAGGGTGTGATCATCTCGCCCAGATGCCGACGTCGAAGAACGACAGCGGGTTGAACCCCAGGATCAACAGCCCCGCAACGGCCACTGCGGCGAACACCGCGTCCACCGAGGTGCGGCCGTCCTCCTCCCAGTAGACGTCGCTCAGGTGCAGAATCAGCGCGAACTCGTCGAGCACCAGCGCCGCCCCCATGCCAAACACGATCGCGGCCACCGTGAGCTCGCGCACGCCGCCGGTGACGGCGAGGGTGACCATGGTGACTCCGGACACCATCACCAAGATCACGCCGAAGACCACGTGATGAATGTGCACGTCGCCGTGGCCGATGTTGCGCGGCTGCCACCACTTGCGCGGCTTGTCCTGATCCGACGCCCGGCGGATGTACCGCACGATCGTGCGCGTCACGAGGAACGTCAGCATGAAGGCGACCAGGCAAAACAGCAACGGCAAACGGCCTCGGTCGACAAGATCCTGCCAAAACGTGTACCACAGCGAACTCATATCGAAAGCCAACCTACCGGGTGGCGGCGGCCGTTCGGCTGCTGGTTCCTATGCGGCGACCGACTCGTCTGCGGGTGCTTCCGTGCCGTCCTTGACGTCCGCCGCGTACAGATCGACGTACTCCTGGCCCGACAATTGCATCAGCTCGTAGATCACCTCGTCGATGACCGCGCGCTCGATGAACCGATTGCCGGCGAGGCCCTCGAACCGGGTGAAATCGAGCGGCTTGCCAATGCGAACCGTCACGCGGCCGAACCGCCACATCTTGGTGCCGGGCGGGTTCACGGTGTCCGTGCCGGTCATCGCCACGGGGATGACGGGCACCCCGCTGTCCAGGGCCAACCGAGCCAGCCCCGTCTTGCCCTTGTACAGCCGGCCGTCCGGAGACCGCGTGCCTTCGGGATACATGCCCAGGAGCCTGCCCTCGTCGAGCAGTCGCTTCGCGGTGTTCAGGGCGCCCTCGGCGGCGTCGCCGCTGCTGCGATCGATCGGCACATTGCCGGACACGGTGTAGAACCAGCGCATAAACCCGCCCTTCAGCCCGGTGCCGGTGAAGTACTCGGCCTTGGCCAGGTAGGTGATTCGGCGACGCACCACCAGGGACTTATAGAAGCTGTCGGCGACGGCGAGATGATTGCTGGCGAGGATGGCCGGACCCGAATCCGGAATATGTTCGAGCCCTTCGACCTTCGGCCGGCCCAGCAGCGAAAGCAACGGGCCCATGAAGATGTACTTGAACAGCCAATACCACATGGACCCTCCCGGCTTCGGGCGCGTGTTGATTCGCAACTCCGTCCAACTGTACCGATCGAGGTGCGGCGGCGACCACACTGCTGCGCCTGCCGTGACTGTGACTATTCGTCCACTCTGATGGGAATGTGCTGGTAGCGGTTGGGTGATCGCCGGACGGCGCCATTGCCGTCGGGATTGCCGTCGGGATGGCCGTCGGGATCCGTCGGGTCCACCGTCGCTCGGAGGCGGCTCGGAGGTATCGGAGCTGTCTAGGAGAGCGCGGACGAAGGTCAGCAGCGCCACGCTGTGCTCGGCGATGACGTCGAGAAGGGGATGCTGCTCGTCGGAAGCCAGCGCGGCCAGCGCACACACCGGGCACCACACCTGCTGGCACTTTCCCGGCGACTCGCCGCCACCCGTGAGAGCAGCGGCCGCGCGCACGGCGGGGTCGATGCGGTCCAAGATCGCCTGCGCCAGCTGACGCAGCTCGGGAACGATCTCGGAGTGAGCTCTACTCACGCCGGCCACACCTCCGGATTTGGTCGGAATCGCACGGTTAGTTCACTGCCGCACAGCTGCGCGTCCGTGACGATGCATCGTCGCAGCACGGAAGCCAGCCGTACCCGGCGCCTCATTCCTGAGGCGCCGATGATCAAGTCGTCGCCGACCCGGCCGAGCGTCAGTCCGCCGGGATCGACCTGCGGCAATTCTAGCCGCAACCGGTAGACGGCCTGCAGCCCCGACCCCGACTCGCGGTCCACCACCGGCCGCAGCGGCCCCGGCGGCGGCGACCCGTCGCGCCGGCGCATGGTGTCGAGCAGTTCGGCGAGGGCCTTGGGTCCGATCGGCTCATTGGCCATGTGCGGGGTCAGCACCAGCGCAACATCGCCGATCGTGGCCGCCAGTTCCTCGAGCACCGCCTGCTGCGCGGATGTCCGTTCGGCGTACCACTCGAAGGCCGGGTGGTCGGGCAGGTTGTGATACTCGTACGAATCGTCCTGCACCAGTATTTGATTGACGATCAGCTCCTCGATCCGCACGCCCATCAGCGAGAGCGATCCCAGCGTGCGCGCGGCTTCGGCTGCCACCACACGTTCGGCGGTCAGCACTAGGTGCGCGCCCACCCGCGAGCCGTCGGTGAGCAGCGCGGACAGTTCCGCCATCCCGGCGGTGATCCGCTCCAGCACGCCCACCACGGCCGCCAGGCTCGCGTCGCCGGACGCGCTCGCCAGCCGCCGGTGCCGAGGCCATGCGCGCTCAAGGTACATCTCGAACGTGGCCGGCAGCGTCAGCATCCGCATCGCGTCGGCCGTCGACGCGCAGTCGACGACGATACGATCCCACCGCCCGGAGGCCCCGAGCTGGCCGACCTCGTGCAGGCCGAGGACCTCTTGAACACCCGGCAACGCCGATAACTCCTGCGGCGCAACGTCGGAAAGCTCCGAATCCGGGAACCGCGCTGCCACCGCACCGGCGACCTCGCGCCAGCGGGCCTCGAGCAGCGCGAGGGTGTCCAACGCCAGCGCGTCGAGGAAGCCGCCGCCGGCGCCCACGTCGTCCTGGATCAACCGGGTGGGTTTGCGCTCGCCGGTCGGTGATACCGGCAGCCCGAAGACGTCGCCGAGCGAGTGTGCCTGGTCGGTGGACACCACCAGCACCCGCTCGCCGGCGCGTGCGTAACCGACCGCCGTCGCGGCGGCGAGCGTGGACTTACCTACCCCGCCCTTGCCGAGGAAAAGACCGATCCGGGCACTGGCGGGTGATGCGAATTCACCCAGCCTCGACTCGTTTCTTGAGGTCCTTCAACGCTGCGTCGATCAGCCTGCGCTCGGCCTTGCGTTTGAGCAACCCGATCATCGGGATAATGAGATCGACCGACAGCTCGTAGGTGACATCAGTCCCAGATCCCTTGGGCGACAGGTGGTATGCCCCCTCCAGTGCGCGCAACATCGAACTCGACACCAGGGTCCACCTCAGCGAACTGCGGTCGGGGGGCCACTCGTAGGCGAAGACCATGGTGTCCCGGAGCCCAAGCGCGTCGAGCACCATCCGCGCCACCTTCGGATAGCCCTCGTCGTCGGCTTCGAGCACCTCGGTTTCCTTGTACTCCGACACCCATTCGGGGTATGAGCCGATGTCGGCGATCGCATCCATTACCGTGCCAGGGTCCGCGTCGATGTAGATGGTCTGCGATGTACTGTCCGCCACGTTGCCTGTTCCTCGTCGGTCCGCTGGTCCCTCCAGCAGAAAAGTTACCCTGCCCCCCGAAGCGGCGGCGAAGAATCAGGCCAGCCGGGACATGCCCACCGGCCGGGACCGCTCCAGGCTCGCCTTGACATCGAACGCCATCCGCTTGCCCGCCACGCGTCGACGATGGTTGATCTTCGCCAGTTTCATCCGCGCGAGCTGCCAGGCCGCCGCACCAGCCGGCTCGGCATGCAGGAAGTAGTGCAACAGCACACCGTCCAGCATGGGCTCCAGCCAGATCTCCATCGTCCCCGTCAGCGGGCCGGTGACCGTCCACCGGATTCCCTTCTCGCCGCGCGGCTCGACAACCTGCAGGCGAAGGTCGGGCCACCACCGCTGCCAGCTCGCCGGGTCCGAGACGGCCCGACCGACCTCGACCGGATCAGCGGCCACGAACGTCTGGTCGGCGACCTGGATGCTGTGCATGACCTATGAGCTTCGCATGCGCGACAACCGCGCGTGAAATTCAGGTTCAGCTGCCGAGCAGGGTGGCCAGCTTTGCCGCCTGGCGTTGCCACGTCCACTGCCCGACCGTCCACCGGCGGCCCGCGGCGCCCATCCGGGCCGCCAGTGCCCGGTCGCTGAGGATACGAACTACCGCGTCGGCGATTTCTGCCACGGACCGGCCGTCGACAACAAAGCCGGTCCTGCCCTCCTGCACTGTCTCGGGCGCACCGCCCGACCGGCCGGCCACCACCGGCACCGCGGTCGCGGACGCCTCCAGGTAGACGATGCCCAGGCCCTCGACATCCAACCCGGCTCCACGGGTCCGACACGGCATCGCGAACACGTCGGCCATGGCGTGGTGGGCCGGTAGCTCGTCCGCCGGAACGCCGGCCGTGAACACCACATGGTCGGCGACGCCGACCTGCTCCGCCAACCGGCGCAGCGTCGGCAGATGCGGTCCTCCTCCGACAATTGCCAGCGCCGCGTCGTCAACGCGCGACCGTATCCGCGGCAGGGCGCGGATCAGCATGTCCTGGCCCTTGCGAGGAACCAGCCGCGACAGACACACGATCACTGGCCGCTCGCCGAGCCGGTAGCGGCCGCGCAGCTCGGCGCGGGCCGCCGCGTCGGGCCGGAACCGTTCGGTGTCCACACCCGGCGGCACGTGCTCGAGCGCGGCATGCGGACCGAACGCCGAGGCGAACCGGCCGCGCGTATAGCTGCTCACGTATGTCACGACGTCGGTGTCATCGCCGATCCGGCGCAACACGGACCGAGCCACCGGCAGCATCGACCAACCGACCTCGTGCCCGTGCGTGCTTGCCAGCACACGGCCGGCGCCGGCTCGCCGGGCCAGCGGCGACAGCAGCGCGAGGGGTGTGGCAGCACCGAACCACACCGTCTCGACCTCATGGTCGCGGATCAGCCGATGCATCCGGTGCGCCACGGTGGGCTCGGGCACCATCAACGTGCCAGGATGGCGCACCACCTCATACGGCGCCGCCGAGTCGTAGCGCTCGGCGCCCTTCCACTTCGGCGCATACACCGTCAACGTGTGCGTCCCGGCCTCGGCCACCTGTGTCGTCAACGCCTCCAGGTAGGCCTGGATTCCGCCCGCCCGGGGGGGAAAGTCGTTGGTCACGAGCAGGACGCGCGTCACGGTCGCCCAATCTAGCGGGGCGGTGGCGCTACACCCCGGCAGGCTCGAGTTCGCGGCGCGCGGCGTCGGTATCCAGCTCGGTGACTTCGAACACGATTTCCGGCATGGCGCTCGCCGTCGAGAGCACCGTCACCGAACCGGCGTAATCCGCGACGTAGGCGCGGGCGCCGTTGCGGCTCACCGCCACGCCGGATGGTTGCGCCTCGACCGGGATAGTGTCCACCATGGTGTTCGTCATGGTGCACAGCACCGACACCCGGTCTTCGTCGACGACGTAGAGCCTGTCGCCAGCGGGACTCAGCGTGAAATGCGTCGGGTATCCCCCGATCTCCTCGGTCACGGCGATCTTGTCGACCTTGGTGTTGAGGCTGTGAACGGCGCCGCCGCGGCGCTGATCGCACGTGAGCACGTAGATCACGCGGCCGTCGGGGCTGAGCGCGATGTCGCGGATGGGCGCGTTGACTCGCATGCTGCGCGTGACCTGGTTCTTCGCTGCGTCGACCACGAAGAGGCTGCCACCGGACGGATCCGAGGCCGCCACATAGAGACGACGGCCGTCAGCACTCACCTGCAGCGCATCAGCGCTGGCACCGGGGCGCGCCCGGAAGGTCGATCACGGTCTCCCGCTCAGTCGCGGTGTCGATGACGCCGACGCGGGCGCCGCCACCTCCGGTTCTGCCCACGTAGACGTTCCGTCCGTTCGGGCTCACCGCCAGCGCCTCCAGGATGGGCGCGACCGGATGGGTCGCGACGATCCGCGCGGTGTCGCTGTCGATGATTGAAATCCGGTCATAAACCCAGGCTGAGGTGTGGACGTACGCCGAGCGTCCCGCAACCCCGGCAAGTGTGGGCTGATAGAGGCCATTGATCGTCGCTGTCACGGCCGCCGTGCGGGTGTCGATCAGCGAGACGGCGTCATCGCCGAAATGGATTGCGACGAGCGTGCGGCCATCGGGGGTGGCGGCGAGATCAGTGATCGGCCGGCCCACGCGGATGATGGCTTCCACGGCGTGCTCAGAAACATCGGAAAAATCCGAAACTGTGTCCACCTCTGCGAACCGCTCGGTGACTGCTGCCGGCCAGCCGCCGGCCAACGGCGGGGTCGGGGCCGTGGCTTGCGCCACCGGCACGTGCGCGCGCTGAAGAAACGTCGTCATAGCAATCAATTCCTCCGCCGGTATAGATCGAGGCAACCGGCCTAGATTCGCTTTGGCCCGCCTCAACGCGGGAGCTCCGTTCGAGTCTAGCGACGAAAATTCGTCTGTCGGTCTGCCTCCTGAGTGCCCCTCGCGATCGTCTTATAGGCTGCTTAGGAATTCGTGTGGTGACGCATTAGTGACAGCCATCGGGAAACCACTAAAACCGCCTCTGACTAGCGTCTTATCTACACAGAGCAGTCCCAGCAAACAATGTCGATCAGATCGCCGAAGATAACGAATTCTTACTCAATCCGGGTGGATTGAGGCCGAAATCACACGGTCGATAGTCGTGTCGTCAGCAACGTCGGCGCGCTGTGATGGCACTAGGGTCCGACCTGCCAACGCTGCCACTGGGTCATCAACTCGGGTAGGTCCGCGCCAACGGCAGCCGCGACCGCCGCACCCACGTCGGGGTGACCGGGAGCGCACGCACGCAGGTACAACTGTCTCAGCGCGTCGCGCCCGTACTGGTCGGCAACGAACCTGCTGAACCACCACGCCCGGTCGTACGCCTGTGACCGGACCGCGCCGCTGGCGGTAAGTTCGGCGTCCGACGGCAGTATCGCCGGCGGGGCGGCCGACCCGGCAGAGGTGGGTGGTCGTGCCACGAAGTCGGCGACGCCTTCGGTCAGCCACTGTGGCGCGTCAGCGGCAGTGTCCGTTCGGGCGGCGTAGTGAAAGAGTTCGTGGCGCAACACGATTCGCAGCCCGGCGTCGCTCATCCCCGCCGCCCCCGGGGCGAAGACGATTCGTTGACCGGACGCGGACCGGCCGGCCGGGTCAATCCGGTCTGCCACGGCGACTGCCGCAACCCCGTTCCAGTCCCGGAGCGGTTCTGCGGTCTGGGCGGCGAACGCGGTGTCGGTGTCGGTCAGGATCACCACGATGTCGCGGGGCCAGTCTGAACCCCAGAAGGCGACGACGGCGTCGACGGCAGCGGGCATCTCCTGCGCGATGCGATCGCGCAGAGGGCTGGTGTGCGAATCGACGCCGATAAATTGAACGGCGCGGTCGTCGGGCGGGGAGCTGAGCACCGGCCCGTGGCCGAGCAGGGCGGCCGCGGTGACGAGCTGCGCGATCAACGACAACGCCAGCGGCACCACCCACCGCCGCCGCGGGGAATCAGTAGCGACGGACGTTGAAGATCGGGGCATTGTCCACCGGCGCGACTCCCACCGGTGTGCCGTAGGTCGACGAATGCACCATCATCCCGTTGCCGATGTAGATCGCGGCGTGCGAGGCGTCGCCGTAGTAGGTGACCACGTCGCCGGGTTGCATGTCGGACATTGACACGGGTTGACCGCCGGCGGCCAAGGCCTGGCTGGAATGCGGCAGCGACTTTCCGGCCTGCTGGAAGGCCCACATCACCAGACCCGAGCAGTCGAAGGCGTTGGGGCCGGACCCACCCCACGAGTAGGGCGAACCGATGCGGCTCAACGCCGCTTGTACGACGACTGCCCCGTTACCGCCGAGCACCGCTCCCCCGGGCATGGGTCCGCCCGGGGGCACCATACCGCCCGGCATCGGCGGGACACCGGGCATAGCCGCTGGTGGGCCGGGCATAGCCGCTGGTGGGCCGGGCAGCACCGCCGGCACCGCGGCCACCGGGCCGGGGTCTCCCAGCACGATCCGCTGGTTGGGGGACAGCGCCAGATACTGCGACTTGACGACGGCGATCTGCACCTGCAGTTCGCTCTGCTTGGCCTGGACGTCGGC
Organism: uncultured Actinomycetota bacterium; assembly: GCA_963834955.1. Classification (GTDB taxonomy): domain Bacteria; phylum Actinomycetota; class Actinomycetes; order Mycobacteriales; family Mycobacteriaceae; genus Mycobacterium. Next base: position 65,442 of record CAWIDX010000038.1, on the reverse strand, counting down.
ACGCACTGCCGCGGCCTGCTCCGCTGCGGTGCGGGCCTCAGCGGACGACTGTGCGGACAAGGCTTCTGCCTGGGTGGCCTGCTGACCCAGCCGCCGGTAGTTCGTCGTCTGCGCGGCGATCTGGGTAGCCAAGTCCCGCTGTACCGACAACTTGTCGATCAACCCTTGAGGCGAGTCGGCCGTCATGATCGCGCTGAAGCCGTCGGTGCGCCCGCCCATGTACATGGCGGCGGCCAGCTTGTTGACCGACGCCTGATACGACGAGAGCTGTCCCCTCGCGTGGTCGAGGGCCGCCAGGTCGGCGGCATGCCGGTCCTCAGCGGCTTTCTGGGCGGCCACCTTACGGTCGAGGTCCAATTGCGCGGTGTACATCTGCTCGGTGGTCTGCTCGGCCTGACGCGACAGTTCGTTGAGTTTCGCCAGCGCGTCGTCGGCCGGGTCGGCGTGCACGCTGCCGGCCACAAAGAATCCCGACAGCAAGAGGACGGCACCAGAACCGATGAGGGGTCGACGAACAAAGCGATGAATCCACTGCATACGGTCGCGTTTCAAGACTAAGAATCCTTAAACTGCCGTTGGACGGTGCTCTCTGTACGCTTTTGGTCTCAGACAGGTTACGAAATGGCATCGACGTTGTCCAACGAACGACAGAAATTTAATGCCGGATCTCGCTACCTGCCCCCCATCGCCGGATCACGCTACCCCAGGGTGATCTCCGCGGCGAATCGGCACCAGACGCAGGCGCGGCGCCAACCCGGCGTCGGCAAGCGCCTCCAGCGCCGCCTGCTCGTCCTCGTCGAGCGAATGTGGCACGCCGATCAAGACGCTGACCACACAGTCCTTGCACGCCGCCCCGCGCACAGCGCAGTCGTCGCAGTCGATGATCACTTGATGCCGTCCTTCCGGTTGTCCTCTGCGCGACGCTAGCGACCGTTCCTGATTACTGAGCAGGAGTGAGTCCTGTGCGGCCCGAACGGTGTTGGCCGCTGGCGGTGGGTGTTGTCCGGTGGACCCGCGCCCATCGTGTGGGTGTGGGTGGGCCGGAACTACGGCACCGCTGTGGTGTGGCGCTCGGCTGAGGGTTGGGCCTGGCCGGTGGAGTGCCCGCACCCGTCCGCTGTCGAGTGCGGGGTCCTGCCGGCCGTCGCCTGATCGCCAGTCCGAGGCCACGTCGCCCGATCGCGACCGCCGCGGCATGGTGCACGGTGACCGGTTCGGAAGTCTGCTGCTGCAAGGGTGTACGCCAGTGCTGGGCGCCCCAGCGGCTGGTGTAGGCCGCATCCACCCCGATCACCGCGATCCCGCGGCGGGTGGCCATGGCGGTCAACCGGTTGCGGAACTTTGCGGTCGGGATACCGGCAACGGTGCGGCGCAGCCGTTTGCCGCGTTGTCCGCGGCCCAGGGTTTCGCGGCCGGTGGCGCGCGCGTCGGCGAAATCAAGGTTCTCCACCACGACCGCCGAGCAATTCTGCTGCTGGGCGTGATCAAGCAGCTCGGTGATCGCCGCGCGCACCCGCCCATCGCGCCGTGAGGCCGCCAGCCCGACGGTATCGACCGCGATGGCGACGGGTTCCCCGATCGGATTACCCGAGCAGTCGAGCACACAGGCCGCCACATGGTCGGCGTTGAGATCGGCCCCCAGCACCCGCCCGGCGCGAAGGTCATCAAGCCCGGGCACGGGTTCGGATGTGGTCTTCCAGGACGCGTGCAGATACCAGCGGCCCCGATCCGGGTCGTAGCTGATGTCGTAGCGCACCGCTTGTCGCGCCGCCACCCGCGCCAACCATTCCTGGGCGCGGTGGCTGAATCGCACCGGGGCGGCGATCTCCAGGTGCGTGCCGAACTGCGTCGGCCAGGGCCGCTGGCACCTTGATGCGCAGCCGGCCCGACTCATCGACGCGGATGGTCTCGTTGCCACCGGCCTTGCCCGACTCGCCGTCGGCGGTCAAAAACATCCGCGCCGCGTCCCACCGCCGGCGCCACTGCTGCGCGGTCATGCTCGGCGGCGTCGAGGTGGTTACGGTGGCGCCACCACCGTTTCCCGCCCACCGTGATCGACGGCCGACCGGCAGCCAGGGCAGCCTCGGCGGTGGCCAACCGGTCCCGTAGCACGGCCAGTCGCCTAGTCTTGGCGAACCGCTCGGCCGCGCTGCGATACCCACGACGCCGCCGCCGCGATCGGCCACCGGTTGTCCGCTCGCCCTCGACCGGCGCCAGCTGGCCGGGCCGCAGTGCGCACCGCTGTTCCAACACCTCCACCGCACCGCGCAGATCGGCCACCTGCGCGGCCACACCGCGCATCCCCAACTGGTACTGGTCCTCGGCGGCGCGGGTGATCGCCCCGGCCCACCGCGACGACGACACCGCCGTGACGGCCTGCTTACGCTGCGCACGCCACACCGCCTGGCTCTGGGAATCCAAGCGACCCAACCGCACCCGCCCGGCCAGCTCACCGCGATACACCGAACCCAGCAGCTCCCCGATCGCGCTCAGCGCCTCAGCCTCCTCGACCGTGGCGCGTACCCGGGTCCGGATCCGCACCCCCGCCGGCGCGGCCGCCACCACCGGATCACCGATCCGACGCAGCGACCGCCCCTCAGCCATGCACCACATCCTGGCAGCCACCACCGACATCATCGCCGATCCCCGAACCCACACCGCTCACCAACGCTCGCCATCAACCACTTCCGCTCACCATCCAGCCAGCAGTGGGCAACCCCACCGACACGACCGGGCCAACACCGACCGCCGATATCGCCGCCCGCCGATGTCGGTGGGGATCTCTAGCGTCAGCTCCCATGGGACAGCTCAGCTTCGCCGACGTGAGCCCGGCGGCTGAATTGTCACTGCGCGAAACCACGTTCGTGGTGGTCGATCTGGAAACCACAGGCGGACGGGCGACGGCCCGCTCCGGGCACTGTGATGCCATCACGGAGATAGGCGCCGTCAAAGTCCGCGGCGGGGTGGTGCTCGGCGAGCTCGCCACCCTTGTCGACCCGGGCCGCGACATCCCGCCGCAGATCGTCGCGCTGACCGGCATCACCTCGGCGATGGTGTGCAATGCACCCACCATCGACACCGTGCTGCCGGCGTTTCTGGAATTCGCCAGGGGCGCGGTGTTGGTCGCCCACAACGCCGGCTTCGACGTCGGGTTCCTGCGGGCCGCCGCACAGCGGTGCGACATCACCTGGCCCCGCCCGCCGGTGCTGTGCACCGTGCGGCTGGCCCGGCGCGTGCTGAGCCGCGAGGAGGCACCGAGCGTAAGGCTGGCCGCGCTGGCCAAGCTGTTCGCGGTCGCCACCCAGCCCACGCACCGTGCGCTCGACGACGCGCGGGCCACCGTCGACGTGCTTCACGCACTGATCGAACGGGTGGGCAACCAGGGCGTGCACACCTACCCCGACCTGCGCGCCTATCTGCCGAATGTGACTGCGGCCCAACGCCGCAAACGAGTGCTCGCCGAGGGCCTGCCCCACCGCCCGGGGGTGTATCTGTTCCGCGGGCCCAGCCGGGAGGTGCTCTACGTGGGCACCGCGGTGGATCTGCGCCGCCGCGTCGGGCAGTACTTCACCGGCGCCGACACCCGCGGACGCATCAGGGAAATGGTCGCGCTTGCCGAGGGCGTCGACCACATCGAGTGTGCGCACGCCTTGGAGGCCGGCGTGCGGGAGTTACGGCTGCTGGCCGCGCACGCCCCGCCTTACAACCGCCGCTCCCGCTATCCGCAGCGCTGGTGGTGGCTGGTGCTGACGGACGAACCGTTCCCGCGGCTGGCCGTCGTGCGCTGCCCCAAGACGGATCGCGCCGTCGGCCCGTTCCGGTCCCGCGCCGACGCGGCCGACACCGCCGCGCTGCTGGCCCGTTTCACCGGCGTGCGAACCTGCACGACCCGGCTGGCCCGCCGCGCGACGCACGGGCCGGCCGGATCCAGCAGGTGCCCCGAACGCGAAATATCCCCCTGCCCGGCGGCCCGCGACATCGGGGCCGATGCCTACGCCGAAGCGCCACGGCGCCTCGCCGCCCTGATCGACGGCCGGGACAACTCGGTGCTGGCCGAAATCATCGCCCACATAAACGATCTGGCGGACCGCGGGCGCTACGAAACGGCGGCGAGGTTGCGTGACCACGCCGCGACCGCGATCGATGCGCTCTGGCGCGGCCAGCGCCTGTCGGCGCTGGCCGGACTGCACGAGCTCGTGGTGGCGGCGCCCGACGGTCACGGCGGCTGGCAGATCGCCGCGATCCGCCACGGGCAACTGGCAGGCGCGGCGACCGCTGCGCGCGGGGTGCCGCCGATGCCGGTGATTGACGCAATCTGCGCCGGCGCACAGGCCGTGGTTCCCGTCGCCGCCCCGCTCGGTGGTGCGCTGGTCGAGGAGACTTCGCTGATCACACGCTGGCTCGCCGACCCGGGCGTGCGAATCGTGCGGGCGCAGCCGGGCTACGCGGTGCCGGCGCGGTCGGCCGGGCCGTGGGCGGCGTGGGCGGCGCTCGCGCGCTCGGCGCGGCTGGCGGCGTCAGATTCTGTGGGTGAACTGCACCCAACGCACGAGCAGCTGCTCGGCCGCGCCGGAGTCGATGGCCCCGGCGGCTCGCTGCAACGCCGACTCCCACGCCGGCCGCCACTCGACATCGCCGGCTAACCCGCCGTGCGCCACCATCGCGCCGGCGGCGTTGAGCACCACCGCCTCACGCACCGGGCCCGCCGTGCCGGCCAGCACCGAGCGGGCGACCTCGGCGTTGGCCTCCGCGTCACCGCCGAGCAGATCATCCAAAGCGGCTCGGCCCAAACCGAATTCGGCCGGGTTGAAGGACATCCGTTCGGCTCGGCCGCCGTGCACCTTCCAGATCGTGTTCGTCGTCGTGGTGGTGAGCTCGTCGAGCCCGTCGTCGCCACGCACCACCAGCACGCTGGAGCCGCGCTCGGCGAACACTCCCGCCATCACCTCGGCGACCTCCTCGAACGCGCAACCGATCAATCCCGCCCGCGGAGATGCCGGATTCGTCAGTGGGCCAAGGAGATTGAACACCGTCGGAATGCCGATCTCGCGGCGCGCGGCCGAGGCATGGCGCAACGAGGGGTGAAACAGCGGAGCGAAGCAGAAACCTATCCCCACCTCGGCGACGCTGCGGGCCACCTCGTCGGGCCCCAGGTCGATCCGCACCCCCAGCGCCTCCAGGACGTCGGCACCTCCGCTGCGGGAGGAGGCGGCACGGTTGCCGTGCTTGATCACCGGTATCCCCGCGGCGGCGACGACGACCGCGGCCATCGTCGACAAGTTCACCGAGTTCGAGCCGTCCCCGCCGGTGCCGACGACGTCGACCGTGTCGGTGCCGATGTCAGCGGTGGGCACCCGCCGGCCGTGGGCGATCATCGTGTCGGCCAGCTCGCGGACCTCGTCGGCGGTGGGTGGCTTCATCTTCATCGCTACCCCGAAGGCCGCGATCTGCGCCGGGGTGGCGGCTCCCGACATGATCTGGTCCATCACCCACGCGGCCTCGCCGGGGGCCAGCGCGCGACGTGCGGTCAGGGCCGTGAGGACCTGCGGCCACGACGACGACAGCGCCGGTGTGGGCAGCGGCGAAGGGTTGGCCACGGGCTGATGGTCGCACGGGCCCGCGCGTCCGCCCAACTCCGGATGAAAGAAGTTGTGACTAAATCGGTCCCCGGGTGGAGTTCGACAACTACAAAGCGTCATACTTCTCTTGTGACGAGCGCTGTAGGGACCACCGGAACCGCGATCACGTCGCGAGTGCATTCGCTCAACCGCCCCAACATGGTCAGTGTCGGCACCATCGTGTGGCTGTCCAGCGAACTCATGTTCTTCGCCGGCCTGTTCGCCATGTACTTCACCGCCCGCGCGCAGGCCGGCGGCGACTGGCCGCCTGCGCCCACCCAGCTGAACCTTTTCCAAGCCGTTCCGGTGACCCTGGTGCTGATCGCCTCGTCGTTCACCTGCCAGATGGGCGTGTTCGCCGCGGAGCGTGGCGACGTGTTCGGGTTGCGGCGCTGGTATGTGATCACCTTCTTCATGGGGCTGTTCTTCGTTCTCGGCCAGGGCTACGAGTACATCAATTTGGTCACCGAGAACACCACGATCTCGAGCAGCGCCTACGGTTCGGTCTTCTACCTGGCCACCGGCTTCCACGGGCTACACGTGATCGGCGGGCTCGTCGCCTTCATTTACCTTCTGGCGCGCACCCAGATGAGTAAGTTCACACCTGCGCAGGCGACCGCGGCGATCGTCGTCTCGTACTACTGGCACTTCGTCGACATCGTCTGGATTGCACTGTTCGCCACGATCTACTTCGTTCGATGAGCAGTTCGATGGACATCGGGACCGCGAAGGGAGCACTCAGTTGATCAAACCGGGGTCCAGCTCGACCAGCCGGTCCCGTCGCCGCTTTCGCCGGCGCCTGTCGGCAGGCCTGCTGCTGGCGGTGGGGCTGGCGTTCGCCGGCGGCCTGGCCGCCACGCTGACCCCCGAACCGCAGGTTGCGCAGGCCGACGAATCACAGTCCGCGCTGGTGCGTACCGGCCAGCAGCTCTACCAGACATCCTGTGTGTCGTGCCACGGCGCCAACCTGCAAGGCATCGCCGACCGCGGTCCCAGCCTTGTCGGCGTCGGCTCCGCGGCCGTGTACTTCCAGGTGTCCACCGGCCGCATGCCGGCGATGAGCCAAAACGCCCAGGCGCCACAGAAACCGCCGAACTTCGACGAGCCCCAAACCGAGGCGCTGATGGCCTACGTCCAGGTCAACGGCGGCGGGCCGGAAGTGGTGCGGGACACCGACGGAACGCATCGCGCAGGAATCGTTGCTGGAGGGAACCGACATCGCCCGTGGCGGTGATCTGTACCGGCTCAACTGCGCGTCGTGCCACAACTTCACCGGAAAGGGCGGGGCGTTGTCGTCGGGCAAGTACGCACCGGATCTCGGGACCGCCAACCCGCAGCAGATCTACACCGCGATGCTGTCCGGTCCGCAGAACATGCCGAAGTTCTCCGACCGTCAGCTCACTCCCGAAGAGAAGCGCGACATCGTGGCCTACGTCCGGCACGCCGCCGAGACTCCCGACCCCGGCGGCTACGGCCTCGGTGGATTCGGACCGACCTCGGAAGGCTGGGCGATCTGGATCGGCGGAATGGTGGCCATGATCGCGGCAGCCCTGTGGATCGGATCACGGTCATGACAGAACCCAAGGTCCCTGACGGCCGGACGACAGGGAGCTGAACAACCTCTCCCGGGACGATCTGGTCAAGCTCGGCACCGAGCTCGACGGCGTCGATGTCATTTACCGCGAGCCGCGGTGGCGGGTGGAGGGCACGAAGGCCGAGAAGCGTGCCGAGCGACGCGTGGCGTTCTGGCTGCTGCTGGGCGGGTTGTCCGGGCTGGCGCTGCTGCTGATCTTCCTGTTCTGGCCGTGGGAGTACGACCCGGACAGCTGGATGTACAACCTGACCACCCCCCTGTACGGGCTGACGTTCGGATTGTCGATCCTGGCGATCGGTATCGGCGCGGTGATTTTCCAGAAGCGGTTCATCCCCGAAGAGATCTGCGTGCAGGACCGCCACGACGGCAAGTCGTCGGAGGTGGACCGCAAGACGATCGTTGCCGAGCTAAGCGACACGCTGGAAACCTCGACGCTGCCCCGCCGCAGGCTGATCAAGACGTCACTGGGTGTCGCTCTGGGCGCGTTCGGACTGGGCACCGTGGTCGCGTTCATCGGCGGCCTCATCAAGAACCCGTGGAAGCCGGTCGTTCAAACGGCCGACGGCAAGGCCGCTCTGCTGTGGACCTCGGGATGGACGCCGAGATTCGAAGGCGAGACGATCTGGCTCACCCGCTCGACCGGTCGCAGCCGCGAAACTCCGCACACGTTGGTGAAAATTCGGCCGGAGGACCTCGATGCCGGCGGCATGGAAACCGTGTTCCCATGGCGGGAAAGCGACGGCGACGGCACCACGGTCGAGTCGCACCACCACCTCAGCGAGATCCTGATGGCGATTCGCAACCCCGTCATGCTGATCCGCATCAAGCCCACCGACATGCGCAAAGTGGTCAAGCGGCAGGGCCAGGAGAGCTTCAACTACGGCGATCTGTTCGCGTTCAGCAAGATCTGCTCGCACCTGGGCTGCCCCGCCTCGCTGTACGAGCAGCAGACCTACAAAATCCTGTGCCCGTGCCATCAGTCGCAGTTCGACCTGCTGCACTTCGCCAAGCCGATCTTCGGACCGGCCGTGCGGGCATTGGCGCAGTTGCCTATTACCGTCGACAAGGACGGCTACTTGGTCGCCAACGGCGACTTCATCGAACCAGTCGGGCCGGCATTCTGGGAACGAAGGACGACATGAGTCCCAAACTGAGCACTCCCAAACTAGGCGACATCGCTGCCGATCAAGCCAATGCGATGGATGAGCGCTATCACCTCGCGTCGGGAATGAAGCGGCAGATCAACAAGGTATTCCCCACCCACTGGTCATTTCTGCTCGGCGAGATCGCGCTGTACAGCTTCATCGTGCTGCTGATCACGGGCGTTTACCTGACGCTGTTCTTCGACCCGTCCATGGCGGAGGTCGTCTACAACGGCGTCTATCAGCCGCTGAACGGCGTGGAGATGTCGCGCGCCTACGAGACCGCGCTCGACATCAGCTTCGAGGTGCGCGGCGGGCTGTTCGTCCGTCAGATCCACCACTGGGCCGCGTTGATGTTCGCGGCGGCGATCATGGTGCACCTGGCCCGCATCTTCTTCACCGGCGCGTTCCGCAAACCGCGCGAAGCCAACTGGATCATCGGGTCGCTGCTGCTGATCTTGGCCATGTTCGAGGGCTACTTCGGCTACTCGCTGCCCGACGACCTGCTGTCCGGCATCGGGCTGCGGGCGGCTCTGTCGTCAATCACGTTGGGAATGCCGGTAATCGGCACTTGGCTGCACTGGGCGTTGTTCGACGGCGACTTCCCCGGCGACATCATCATTCCGCGGCTGTACGTCATCCACGTGCTGCTCTTCCCGGCGATCATCCTGGCGCTGATCGGTGTGCACCTGGCCCTGGTCTGGTATCAGAAGCACACCCAGTTCCCCGGTCCCGGCCGCACCGAGCACAACGTGGTCGGCGCGCGCATTCTGCCGGTGTTCGCGGTGAAGATGGGCGCGTTCTTCGCGGTGACCGTCGGCCTCCTCGGCCTGATGGGTGGTCTGCTGCAGATCAACCCGATCTGGGCGCTCGGCCCCTACAAGCCATCTCAGGTGTCGGCCGGCTCCCAGCCCGACTTCTACATGATGTGGACGGAAGGTCTGGCCCGTATCTTCCCGGGGTGGGAGTTGTATCCGGGGAACTACACCGTCCCGGCGTCCACCTGGGTGGCGTTGATCATGGGCCTGATAATCATCCTGCTGATCGCCTACCCGTATCTGGAAAAGCTGGCCACCGGCGACACCGCCCATCACAACCTGTTGCAGCGGCCGCGTGACGTGCCGGTGCGCACGGCAATCGGGGCGATGGCGATCGCGTTCTACATGGTGCTGACGCTGTCGGCGATGAACGACGTCATCGCGTTGAAGTTCCAGATCTCGCTCAACGCCACCACGTGGATCGGCCGCATCGGCATGGTGGTGCTCCCGCCGATCGTGTACTTCCTCGCCTACCGCTGGGCCATCGGGCTGCAGCGCAGCGACCGCGAGGTGCTCGAGCATGGCGTCGAGACCGGCATCATCAAGCGCCTGCCGCACGGCGCCTACATCGAGCTGCACCAGCCGCTGGGACCGGTCGACGAGCACGGCCACCCGATTCCACTGGAATACCAGGGTGCTGCGCTGCCCAAGCGGATGAACAAGCTCGGCATGGCCGGTGCACCGGGCGCGGGCACCCTGCTGATTGCGGATCCGCCGGCCGAGCAGCACGCGCTCACCGAGGCGGCGCATTCGCAGGAACAGCGGGCTCTCACCGCGTTGCGGGAACGGCAAGCGAACGCCGACGGGTCAGGCAACGGCTCGTCGCCGGACGGGCATCACTAAGCCGCCGCTACTTGCCGGGCTCGGTAGTTGCAGGGCTCTCGGCCCGTTCGCTGAGTTCCCGTAGCTGCAGCCACGGCACGACCGGCATCGCCACGGTCAGCGCGGCGGCCAGCCCGAGCGCCACCCACGCGGGCGCCTCCTTGGCCACGCCGAAGAAATAGGTCGCCGTCGCGACGGCCAAGGTGGCCAGTCCCATCGTCCCCACGATGGCGCCGATGGCCCGCAGCCAGACGCGGTCGACATCCTCATCGGTCAGATCACCGGGATAACGGGGCGCGGGTGCAGGGCGGGGATTACGCGGCGGCCGCTCGACGCGATCGGCGACCGAGCCGAACACCCGAAGCTTCTCGGTCGACGCCTCGACGGCGGGATAACCGGGCGCCACCCGCTGAGCACCCGAAGCTGCGGTGGCGACGGCCGTCGTGCGGCGCACCGGGGCCCGAGCCGCGCGCCTGGCGCGGACCAACAGTGGAATGGCCGCGAGGATGATGACGGCCGAAACAGCGATCACCACGTAGAGCAGCGACGGTGCATGCTCGCCGCCACCCTGGCCGTGGCTCGGGGAGCCCAACTCGACCAGCGCCGTGATGGCTACCACGCCGACCGCGACAACGGCCAGCCAGATCAGCGCGCAGCCGCCCACCAACAGGCGATCCACGGTCTCACGGGTCATCAGCAGCTGGTCTGGGGTGCGTTGCCGGCGCTCTGCGAGAGCACCTGACCGTCACTGGTGGTGATCGAGCAATTGAGCTTGCTCAACCGCAGGAGGCTGGACGCCTGAACCGAGCCGATCTCGGACTGCGAAATCGGTGTCACGGTGAACGACCAGGGGATGTAGACATTTCGCTGCGTCCGGCTGCGGCCCGCCGCGTCGACGTAGGTGACGCTGATGATGTCGCCGGGCACCTTGGTGCCGGTCACCGAATACGTGATCTGGCGAGGGCCCGCCGGCGTTGTCGTCGTCGTCACCGGTGGTGGCGCGGGCGTGGTCGTCGCGACCGGCGGCGGCGGGGGCGGTGGGGGCGGCGGCTCGCTCGTCGGGGGCGGAGGCGGCGGCTCGGGAGTCACCGTGACGGTCTCGGTCGGCGGCGGAGGCGGCGGTGGCGGTGGCTCCGTCGTGGGAGGCGGCGGAGGCGGAGGCGGCGGTGCGGTCGTGATGATCTCGTCCTGCACCGGCGGTTTGGTGGCGGTCGTACCCGGGTTGGCCAACCGCGACGTGTCGGTTCGGAACATCAGTAGTGACACGGACACCACCAGCGCAATCGCCGCGATGATCGCGGTGATGCCGACTACCCAGGGCCAGCGGGGCGCCGGCGCGTCGTCAACCAGTTCGGTCTCGGGTTCGTAATTGTCGTAGTCATACAGAGAAGCATCGGGCGGCACATAGGGTCCGCTGGTGAACTGCTCAGATTCGGGCGCCGAGTAGGCCTGCGCGTATTCGGTCTCCCCGGTTACGTCATGGGTGGCCTGCTCGTGGGTGAGCTCGTCGCCGCTGTCCTCCCCGAACGCCTTGCTCGGTTCCTCCCCGACAGACTCCGGCTCTGGGGGATTCGGCCCGCTCATTGCTTCTTTTCCTTCTCGACTGGTGCTGCACCGGCGCCACGGGGCTCATGCACCGATAGCCCTCGGCAACAGTACCCAACGGGTTGCGGCGAACGAATCTCGCTCTGCGGTCGCGCCACGAACTGACTGTCCGATTGTGACCTTTGCCGGCCTTCGGGTATGCCGGCGAGCGGGAGGCTAGTGCCTCTCCGGTCCGGTGTAGTACTCGAACACGAGTCCCGCCACGGAACTGAGCACCAACACCGCACCCATGACGATCAGCCATGGCAGCCACAGCGCGACGCCGACCGCCGCCACCGACGCGGCGAGCGCCACCAGAACCGGCCACCAGCTGTGGGGGGCGTAGAAGCCCAGCTCGCCGGCGCCGTCGGCGATCTCCGCGTCTTCGTAGTCCTCGGGTCGGGTGTCGAGCCGCCGCGCGACGAACCGGAAGAACGTGGAGATGATCAAGGTCAGCCCGGTCGTCATCACCATCGCTGTGGTGCCCGCCCATTCGAGGCCACCGGGGAAGAAATAGGCCGTCAGCACCGCGTACACCACCGTCGCGATCGCGAAGAACGCGGTCAGGATCTCGAACAGCCGAGCCTCGATGTGCATGACCTGTCCTTATTTCGGCGCGAGGGATTGATCGCCACGGCGGGTGTCGAAGGGCGCGGTCGTGACGGCCGTCGCGCTCTGGCCGATGGCGATCAACGCCTCCGCATTTGTCTTGCCGGCCAAGCGCTCTTGGAGATAGCTGACGAACTCGTTGGGCTCCACCACCCGCACCTCGAAATTCATCATGGAGTGGTAGGTGCCGCACAGCTCGGCGCACCGGCCGACGAATGCGCCCTTCTGCTGTATCTCGGTGATCTGGAAGACGTTGTCCGAGTGGTTGGCCTCCGGGTCGGCCATCACGTCGCGCTTGAACAGAAACTCCGGCACCCAGAAGGCGTGGACCACATCGGCCGAGGCGAGATGGAACTCGATGCGTTTGCCGACGGGGAGCACCAGGATCGGAATCTCGTCGCTGCTGCCCAGGGTCTCGACCTGATCGAAGAACAGATAGGTGCGATTTTCCGGGTTGAACCCCTTCACCGCTCCCACGAGTTCCTCGCCGTGCTCGTCGAGGCCCTCGGGCTTCGACAGCATGGCCTGCTTGCGCGCGTCGTCGCTGAGGTTCCGAAGTTGCTGGGGGGTGGTGCCTTTCTCGAAGTTGACAGAGCGGTAGCCGAACTTCCAGTTCCACTGGAAGGCGGTGACGTCGACGACCACCTCGGGGTTGGGACTCTTGTCGAGCATGCGTTCCTGCACCAAGACAGTGAAATAGAACAGGACCGCGATGATCAGGAACGGAATGATAGTCAGCACGATCTCCAGCGGCATGTTGTAGCCGAACTGCCGGGGAAGCTCGGTGTCGCCCTTCTTGTGCCGGTGAAAGGCCGCCGCCCAGAACAACAGGAAGTAGACGATGGCGCCGACCACCATCGCGGCGATGAACGACCCGATCCACAGTTCACGGTTTAGGTGGGCTTCCGGTGTGATGCCCTTGGGCCAACCGAGACCGAGCACTTCCGACCAGCTGCAGCCGCTCAGGGTCATCGCCAGCACGCCGAGCATTGCGGCCAGCCCGAGCAGCCGGAGTCGACGAGTCACGTTGGCGCCTCCTGTAGTCGGGAGAACGACGACTGGTCGCCAGTCGAATACTACGCAGCGTAGACCATCCGCTCAGCGAAAGAGTGGGCGACCGGATCAACTGTCGCGGTGCGGCATACTGGGCGCGATGTGTGGACTGCTGGCCCTGGTGCGTGACCCGTCCGCCGCTGCTGTCACCGACGACACCGGAGCCGCTGAGCCGGCGACATCGAACATCGTGAGCGCTGTGGGTTCGTCGTCGCATCTGATGCGGCACCGAGGTCCGGACGAACCGGGAACCTGGGCCGACGATCGGGTGGTATTGGGCTTCAACCGGTTGTCGATCATCGACATCGAACACTCGCATCAGCCGTTGCGGTGGGGACCGGCGGACGAGCCCGACCGATACTTGCTCGTGTTCAACGGCGAGATCTACAACTACCTGGAACTGCGTGCCGAACTGGCCGCCGAACACGGCGCCGTCTTCGCCACCGACGGCGACGGTGAGGCGATCATCGCCGCCTACCACTTCTGGGGCATTGACGCGCTGCAGCGGCTGCGCGGCATGTTCGCGTTCGCACTGTGGGACACCGTGCGCGGTGAGCTGTTCTGTGCCCGCGACCCCTTCGGAATCAAGCCGCTGTTCTCGGCGACCGGGCCGGGCGGCACGGCGGTCGCGAGCGAGAAGAAGTGCCTGATGGAACTTCGCGATGTCATCGGGCACGACAGCGACATCGACGAACGGGCTGTGCAGCACTACACGGTTCTGCAGTATGTGCCGGAACCCGAGACGCTGCATCGCGGCGTGCGGCGGCTCGAATCCGGCTGTTACATGCACGTGCGTCCCGGCCAGCAGCCGCAGATCACCCGTTACTTCCATCCGCGGTTCGCGGCGCAACCGTTGATTAGCGGCACCGAGCAGGCGCGCTACGACGAGATCACCGCGGTGCTCGAAGACTCGGTGGCCAAACATATGCGTGCCGACGTGACCGTAGGCGCGTTCCTGTCCGGCGGCATCGACTCGACGGCGATCGCCGCGTTGGCCATCCGACACAATCCGCGGTTGATCACGTTCACCACCGGGTTCGAGCGCGAGGGCTTCTCGGAGGTCGATGTCGCGATCGCTTCGGCCGAGGCGATCGGCGCCCGGCACGTGGCCAAGGTGGTCAGCCCGGCCGAATTCGTGGCGGCGCTGCCGGAGATCGTCTGGTACCTCGACGAACCCGTCGCCGACCCCGCGCTGGTGCCCCTGTTCTTCATCGCGCGCGAAGCCCGCAAGCACGTCAAAGTGGTGTTGTCCGGGGAGGGTGCCGACGAACTGTTCGGCGGCTACACGATCTACCGGGAGCCGTTGTCGCTCAAGCCGTTCGAGTATCTGCCGCCGCGGCTGCGACGGTCCATGCGGCGGGTTTCGGCGCCGCTGCCGGAGGGCATGCGAGGCAAGAGCCTGCTGCACCGCGGCTCTCAGACGCTCGAGGAGCGCTACTACGGCAACGCCCGCAGCTTCAACGACCCGCAGTTGCGTGCGGTGCTGAAGGATTTTCGTCCGGAGTGGACGCACACCGACGTCACCGCCGACATTTATGCGAAGTCCGGCGACTGGGATCCGGTCGCCCGGATGCAGCACGTCGATCTGTTCACCTGGCTGCGGGGCGACATCCTGGTCAAGGCCGACAAGATGACGATGGCCAACTCCCTGGAACTGCGGGTGCCGTTCCTGGACCCGGAGGTGTTCGCGGTGGCGTCGCGGCTGCCCTTGGAGGCCAAGATCACCAGGACCACCACCAAGTACGCGCTGCGGCGCGCGCTGGAGCCGATCGTCCCGCCCCATGTGCTCAATCGACCCAAGCTGGGATTCCCGGTTCCGATCCGGCACTGGCTGCAGGCCGGCGACCTGCTGGACTGGGCACACCACATGCTGGCGACGTCGCAGGCCGACGAGCTGATCGACATCGGCGCGGTGCGCCGCATGCTCGACGAGCACCTGGCGGGGGTCAGCGATCACAGCAGGCGGCTATGGACGCTGCTGATCTTCATGCTGTGGCACGCGATCTTCGTCGAAGGCAGCGTGACGCCGAAGATCAGCGAGCCGGAGTACCCGGTCCAGATTTAGTCCCGGGGATTAGCTCAGCGCCTCGGCGATTTCGTCGCCGGCAGCGGAGCCGTATGCGTCCGACAGCCGTTTGATCGCGGTGTCGCGGTCCCAGCTCCATTCCTGGGTGCCATTCGTCTCGAGAACGAGCACGGCCACCATCGAGCCCAGCTGAGCCGAGCGCTCCAGCCCCAGCCCGGCGCTTCGCCCGGTCAAGAACCCGGCGCGGAAGGCGTCACCGACACCGGTGGGATCCTCCTTGCACAGCTCGGGCACGACGCCGACATGAATCGCATCGCCGTCGGCGGCCACGATGTCGACACCGTTCGGGCCGAGCGTGGTGATGCGCATCCCGATCTGAGCGAGCACGTCGGCTTCGGTCCAGCCGGACTTAGCCAACAGCAGGTCCCACTCGTAGTCGTTGGTGAACAGGTAGGTGGCGCCGTCGATCAGCGCGCGGATCTGCTCGCCGGACAGCCGGGCAAGCTGCTGCGACGGGTCAGCGGCGAAGGCCAAGCCCAGCCTGCGGCACTCCTCGGTGTGCAAGAACATGGTGTCGGGGTCGTTGGCGCCCACTATCACCAGTTCAGGCGTGCCCAGCGACGACACGACCCGGGTCAGCGAGATGTTTCGCGCCTGCGACATCGCCCCGGGATAAAAGGACGCGATCTGCGCCATCTCGAGATCCGTGGTGCACACGAACCGGGCGGTGTGGGCGGTCTGCGAGATCAGCACGTGGTCGCAGTTGACGCCATGGCCTTCGAGCCATTCGCGGTAGTCCGTGAAGTCCATCCCGGCGGCGCCGATCAACGCGGCGTCCCCGCCGAGCACACCGATGGCGTACGCCATGTTGCCGGCCACCCCGCCGCGGTGCACCACCAGATCGTCGACCAGAAAGCTCAACGAGACCTTCTGCAGGTGGTCGGCCAGCAACTGCTCGGAAAACCGCCCCGGAAATCTCATCAAATGATCGGTCGCAATGGAGCCGGTCACCGCGATGGTCACGTGGTCATCCTTCGAATCGTCAAGACTGTCTAGCGGAGCCTACTCAAGGTAACGGACCGTCGAGTCTCGGCGGTTGCGCTAGCCTGCTTGCCATGGCCGGCCAGTACCCCCAGTACCCCGACCCGAGCCATCCATTTCGGTCCCCAGACTCCGATCCCGGCATGCTTCCCCCGCCGCTGGAGTATCCGAAGCGCCGCCGGTTGCGGCTGTTCGCCTTGATCGCGGTCGTGCTGGCGGTAGTCGGTGCGACAGTCGGCGCTGTGGTGTACGCGGTCGGCGCCTCGAAGCACCAGGACGGAACCACTGCCGGGACCCTGACCAGCGCCAGCGCCCAGAATGCCATCCAGGGCTATCTGGACGCGCTGGAGGATGCGGACATCGACACGATCGCGCGCAACACGCTGTGCGGGATGTACGACGCGGTGCGCGACCGCCGCTCGGATCTCATGCTGGCCCGGCTGAACAGCGACACGTTCCGCAAGCAGTTCCGCGAAGCCCAGGTGACGTCCATCGACAAGCTGGTGTTCTTGTCGACGAATCAAGCGCAGGTGCTGTTCACCATGCGCGTCCAAACAGCGGGCCGCAGCTCACAATCGGCCGAAGAGCAGGCGATCGCCCAGTTGTTGCTGCAGGACAACCGCGTCTTGGTCTGTCAGTACCTGTTGCGCGGCGCCGCCCAGTATTGACGCGTGTTGACGCGATCAGTTAAACGAGTCGCCGCAGGCGCACGAGCCGGTGGCGTTCGGGTTGTCGATGGTGAAGCCCTGCTTCTCGATGGTGTCGACGAAGTCAATCTGCGCTTCCTGAAGGTAGGGGGCACTCATGCGGTCCACCGTCAGGGTCACGCCGCCGAACTCGGCGGTCAGATCACCGTCGAGAGACCGATCGTCGAAGAAGAGGTTGTACCGCAGGCCCGCACAGCCCCCCGGCTGAACCTGGATGCGAAGGACCAGGTCGTCGCGACCCTCCTGATCGAGCAGCGCCTTGGCCTTGGCCGCGGCCGCATCGGTCAGGATCACGCCGTGGGTGGCGGTGCCGGTAGCCGACGAGTCCTGAACAGTCATCACAGCTCCTCGTGATTCTCATGGAAGTATTCGCGTATGCACGAAGGTCCAACTATCAACGGTACCTGCTCACGCGGCTATTCCTAAAGCGCCGTTATCCGCTTGTGAGCCCGGTCGCCGTCCTGCGAGCGAGCCGAGTCAACTGATTGGCTGCATCCGAGATCGCGAGATCGACTGACCCCGCGTAGTCGGCCACGGCGTGGGCGGCCTCTATCCTCGCGGCTCGCAGCGCCGATTCGCCGAGGGCGACCTGACCTGCCAGCACGACGACCGGGACGCGGCGCCGCTGCGCGTCGCGGGCGAGCGCACTGATCACCTTTCCGTGCAGTGACTGGTCGTCGAGTCGGCCCTCACCAGTGATGATGAGATCCGCGGCCGCGATATCGTCGGCCAGCCGGGTGTGGGTCGCGACGACCGTCGCGCCCGATTCCCGTCGACCACCGAGCGCAAGCAGTGCCCCGCCCAGGCCGCCCGCCGCGCCCGCGCCGGGCTGGGTGCTCACGGCTCGCCCCATGACCTCGTCCAACTCGACGGCCCAATCGGCCAGACGCCGTTCGAGCGCGGCGACCGTGTCGGGATCGGCCCCCTTCTGTGGCCCGAAGACGCGGGCGGCGCCCTGTGGGCCGACCATCGGATGCTCGACGTCGGTGGCCGCCACCAGGTCGATTTCCGCCAGGCGCTGGCGTGCTCGGGCCAGCCCGCCGAGCGCGTCCACCATTCCGCGGCCACCGTCGGTGGTCGCGCTTCCGCCCAGCCCGACCACGATGCTCGTCGCACCGGCCGCAAGCGCCGCGTCGACGAGTTGACCCACTCCCCTGGTGTGCGCGGCGGCCGCCGTCTGCTTGGTCGGCGGGCCGCCGAGCCGAGCCAGGCCGCAGGCTTGGGCCGACTCCAGGTAGGCGGTCTTGCCGTCGAGCAGCCAATGCGCGTCGACGTCGGCATCGAGTGGTCCGCGGACCCGCGTGGTACGCAACTCGCCCAGGCGGGTGGCCAGCACGTCCACGAAGCCCGGGCCGCCGTCGGACAGCGGCGCCAGATCGATGAGGTCATCAGGTCGGGCTTGCCGCCAGCCCACGGCGATCGCGTTGGCGGCCTCGACTGCCGTCAGGCTGTCGCCGAAGCAGTCCGGCGCGACCAGTACCCGCATTCCTGCACGTTAGGGCGTCATCCCGTCGGGCGCACGCCGGGCCGATGCGCCGTCGAAGTACCCTGGCTGCGTGAGTCTGCTGGGCCGCAGGAAGGCAACCGAGCCACAGCCGGTCGACGACGCCGTCGACGCAGATACCGACCCGGCCGACCGATCCCGCAAGACCACCGCGCCGAAGGGCCGACCGACCCCCAAACGTGACGCCGCCAAGCGCCGGCCCGTCGCGCCCGCCCCGCAGACCAACGCCGAGGCTCGGCGCCGCCGCAAGGAGTTGGGCGGCCCCAAACTCAGCCGTGAGGAGCGGCGCGCGCTGCGCGCCGAACAGCGTAAGAAGATGTCGGAGCGGCGTGAGCGGATGATGGCCGGCGACGAGGACTACCTCCTGCCGCGCGACCGCGGTCCGGTCCGGCGGTTCGTCCGCGACATCGTGGACTCGCGCCGCAGCATCCTCGGCCTGTTCATGCCGCTCGCGCTGTTCCTCGTGTTCGGGATGCTCGCCGTGCCACAAACCCGCTACTACAGCTACTACAGCTCCTACGCGATGCTCGTCTTGCTGGTCATCATGGTGGCCGACGGGTTCATCCTGGGCCGCAAGGTAAACCGTCTCGTCGACGAGAAGTTCCCCGACAACACCGAAACCGGTTGGCGGCTGGGCTTTTACGCGGCCAGCCGGGCATCGCAACTGCGCCGGATGCGGGCGCCGAAACCGCGGGTCAACCGCGGCGCCAGCGTGACCTGACGACGGTGCGCACCCTGGTACTCGGCGGCATCCGGTCGGGCAAGTCGCAGTGGGCGGAGGCGGCGATCGCCGCAGAAGTCGGACCGCACCAGCCGGTGCGTTACCTGGCCACCGGAATCGCAGACTCCTCGGACCCCACCTGGTCACGGCGGGTTGCCGCGCATGCCGATCGCCGGCCGCCACACTGGTTGACCATTGAAACACCCTGTGTGACAAAGCATTTGCAAACCTCGGCCACCGCTACCCTGATCGACGATCTGGGCGGGTGGCTGGCTGCGGCAATGGACCGGCACGGCGTGTGGGAGAGCGACGACGACGAGCCGCTGGCCCGCGACGTCGACGACCTGGTGGAGGCGGTCCGCGGGTTCGGCCCGCCGCTGGTCCTCGTCAGCCCCGAAGTCGGACTCTCGGTGGTGCCGGCTGCCCGGTCCGGGCGGTTGTTCGCCGACGAACTCGGCCTGCTCAACCAACGGCTGGCAGCCGTCTGCGACCGGATCGTGTTGGTGGTGGCCGGTCATCCGATGCTGGTCAAGGGACCGGCGCTGTGAACACCGAGCCGGACTTCCCCCTCGTGGTGTCGCCCGATGCCGATGCGGCGCAGGCGGCGCGCCGGCGCCAGGATGCGCTGACGAAACCGGCGGGTGCGCTCGGCCGACTCGAGGAGTTGTCGATCTGGGTGGCGTCGTGCCAGGGCACATGTCCGCCACGGCAATTCGAGCGGGCTCGGGTGGTGGTGTTCGCCGGTGACCACGGAGTGACGGCAGCCGGGGTGTCCGCGTACCCGGCGGAGGTCACCTCGCAGATGGTCGCCAACATCGACGCCGGCGGCGCGGCCGTCAATGCGCTGGCCGAGGTCGCGGGCGCAGGTGTGCGGGTGGTCGACGTCGCCGTAGACGGGGGCGGGGAGGTCGCCGACCACAAGGTGCGCCGCGGCAGCGGCAACATCGCGGTCGAGGACGCCCTGACGGACACCGAGGTCCACACCGCGATCGAGGTGGGACGACGCCTGGCCGACGAGGAGGTCGACGCCGGAGCCGACCTCTTGATAGCCGGTGACATGGGAATCGGAAATACCACGCCGGCAACGACTTTGGTCGCTGCGGTGACGGGCACTGAGCCGGTGGCCGTGATCGGACGGGGAACCGGCATCGACGACGGCGGCTGGATGCGCAAGACGGCGGCCATCCGCGATGCGTTGTACCGCGGTCGCGACCACATCGGCGATCCGATCGCACTGGTCCGTGTCTGCGGCGGCGCTGATCTGGCGGCGATGGCGGGATTCTGCGCGCAGGCCGCGGTGCGCCGCACGCCGCTGCTGCTCGACGGTGTGGTGGTCACGGCCGCCGCCCTGATCGCCGATCGGCTGGCGCCCGGCGCCCGGCAGTGGTGGCAGGCCGGTCATCTGTCCACCGAGCCCGCCCACGCTATTGCGCTGTCGCACCTGGAGCTGGAGCCGATCATCGACCTGCGGATGCGACTGGGCGAAGGGACCGGCGCACTCGTCGCGCTGCCGATTCTCCGCGCGGCCGTGGCGACGCTGGCGTCGATGGCGACGTTCGACGAGGCATCGGTGAGCGGCCGTCGCACGTGATCCGCTCGCTGACAAGCGCGTTCGCGTTCGGGACGGTGTTGCCCACCCGCGGGCGCGGCATGATCGGCCGCGGCATGATCACCGCGGTACCTGTGGTCGGCGCCGTGCTCGGGGGGCTAGCCGCCGCGGTGGTGTGGGCCGGAACGTGGGCGTTCGGGGGTCCCAGCCCGCTGGCCGGCGTGCTCGCCGTGGCAACGCTGCTGGTGGCGACGCGGGGTTTGCACGTCGACGGGCTGGCCGACACCGTCGACGCGCTCGGCTGCTACGGGCCGCCCGAGCGCGCGCTGGCGGTGATGCGGGACGGATCGGCCGGTCCGTTCGGTGTCGCCGCCGTCGTGCTGGTGGTGGTGGTGCAGGGGTTGGCGTTCTCGGAGTTGCCGACCGGTGCGGCGGGCGCGGTGGCTGCGGTGTGTGCGGTGACCGCGGGACGGGTCGCCGCGGTGGTGGCGTGCCGAACCGGTGTGCCCGCCGCCGAGGGCAGCGCCTCGGGCAGCCTGGTGGCCGGCACTCAGCCGCTGCCGGTTGCGGCGGCATGGCTGGCGGTGGTCGTGGCGGCATCGGTGCTGGCCGGGCCTCGGCCATGGCAGGGGCCGCTGGCCGTGCTGGTCGCGATGGCCGTGGCCACGCTGTTCGTCGCCCACTGTGTGCGTCGATTCGGCGGCATCACCGGCGACGTGCTGGGCGCCACGATCGAGATCACCACCACTGTCGTCCTCGTGGGGCTGGCGGTTCGCTAACTGAGTTGCGCCATCCAGCCGTGGGTGTCGGCGAACGTGCCGCGCTGGATGCCGGTCAGCGTGTCGCGGAGCGCCATCGTCACCTCGCCGGGCTCTCCGTCGGAGATCGTGAACTCTCCGTCGGCGTGCTTCACCGACGACACCGGGGTGATGACGGCCGCGGTGCCGCAGGCGAAGACCTCGGTGATCTCACCCGCCGCGGCCTTCTTCTGCCACTCCTCGACGTCGATCTTGCGTTCCTCCACCGCGAAGCCGGCGTCGGTGGCCAACTGCAGCAACGAATCCCGGGTGATGCCGGGCAGCAGCGTGCCGGTGAGTTCCGGTGTGACCAGCCGCGCCGACCCGCCGCTGCCGAACACGAAGAACAGGTTCATGCCGCCCATCTCTTCGACGTAGCGGCGTTCGACGGCGTCCAGCCACACCACCTGGTCGCAACCGTTTTCGGCGGCCTGGGCCTGCGCCAGCAGCGAGGCCGCGTAGTTTCCGCCGAACTTGGCCTCGCCGGTGCCCCCGGGCGCGGCACGCACGTACTCGGTGCACAACCAGACGCTGACCGGCTTGATGCCGCGCGGGAAGTAGGCCCCTGCGGGCGACCCGATCACCAGGTAGCGGTATTCCTTGGCAGGCCGCACTCCCAGACCGGGTTCGGTGGCGAAGATGAACGGCCGCAAGTACAGCGACTCCTCGCCACCCGACGGCGGCACCCAGCTCCCGTCGACCGCGATCAGCTGCCGCAGTGACTCGATGAACACCTCACTCGGGCAGCTCCGGGATTGCCAACCGTCGGGCAGAGGACCGTAACCGCGCGGCGTTGGCTTCCGGCCGGAACGACACGATCGAGCCGTCGGCCCACCGGTAGGCCTTCAGCCCCTCGAACACCTCCTGCGCGTAGTGCAGCACGATCGCCGACGGATCGAGTTCGATCGGCCCGTACGGCAGCACCCGCGCGTCGTGCCACCCCTCCCCGGGGGCGTAGGTCATCGACACCATGTGATCGGTGTGGTGTTGCCCGAACGGCGGGTTCGTCATGATCGCGGCCCGTTGTTCGTCGGTCGCCGGATTCGGGTTGCGAGTCACGGTGAACTGAAGCGGGCCGGACGTCATAGCGAAATTGTATCCGGGGCGCTAACGCGTTTTCACCTCGACAAATGGCGGGTCGACGACCTCGCATGCCAGGCTGCGGCCCCGCACGTCCACCGCCACGCGGTCACCGGTCTGCACCTCGGCGGCGGTGTCGAGCAGCGCCAACGCGATGCCGACCTTGAGTGTGGGCGAGAACGTTCCCGACGTGGTGACGCCGATCACCTGATCGCCGTCGAGCACGGACAGCTCCGGGCGCAGCACACCCCGGTCCAGCGCCCGCAAACCGCGCAGCGTGCCGCCGCGGCCCCGCCTGCTTCTCGGCCAGCAGCGCATCCCGCCCCCAGAACGTGTCCTTCTTCCAGCCGATCGCCCAGCCGCAGCGGGCCTGCAGCGGCGAAATGTCGGGCGCGAGTTCGTGGCCGTGCAGCGGATAGCCCATCTCGGTGCGCAGCGTGTCGCGGGCGCCGAGCCCGGCGAGTTCGCCACCGGCGCTCGCTCACCGCCGTCGGCCAGCGCGTCGAACACCACGCCGGCGCCGTCCCACGGCGGCAAGAGCTCGTATCCGTGCTCACCGGTATACCCGGTGCGGCACACCCGCACTGGCGACGACCGCCGAACATCGGCGTCGCACATAGCCCATGTAATCCATGTCGGTCGGCAACCCCAGCCGATCCAGCACATCCGACGACCGCGGGCCCTGCACGGCCAGCACGGCATAGGACCGGTGCTCCGATGACACCTCAACGCCTTGCGGCGCAGCATCTTTCAACGCGCCCACCACCGCGGCCGTGTTGGCGGCGTTGGGCACGAGGAATAGCTCGTCGTCCGAGACGTAGTACACGATCAAATCGTCGACAACGCCGCCGGATTCGTTGCAGCACAACGTGTATTGCGCCTTCCCCGGACGGATGCGGCGCAGGTCGTTGGTGAGCGCGGAGTTGACGAACTCGGCGGCGCCGGCGCCGCGCACCGAGGCCTTGCCGAGGTGGCTGACGTCGAACAGCCCCACCGACGTCGCGGGTGGCGTTGTGCTCGGCGACGGTTCCGGCGTACGACACGGGCATCAACCACCCGCCGAACTCCGCGAAACTCGCGCCGAGCGCCCGGTGGCGGTCCTCGAGCGGACCGTGCTGGATATCGCTCACGGCCGCCACCCTAATCCGCGCACCGCCTGGCAGACTGGTCAAGGTGGTCGATTTCGATGCGCTGGAGGCCGCCGGAATCGAGAACGCACGGCGAGCGAGCAGGTCTCATCGAATACCTGGACAGCCTCGGATTCACCGCCGAGGAGATGGTCGAGGCCGAGGGTCGCGGCCGGCTGTTCGGTCTCGCGGGCGACGTACTTATATGGTCGGGCCGTCCGACGTACAGCCTGCGGACCGCCGCCGAGGCGCTCGGTGTTCCGGTCGACGACGTCGCACATGCGTGGACGGTGCTCGGACTCACCGTCGCGGGCCCCGATGTTCCGGCGCTGAGCCGGGCCGATGTCGACGGCCTGGCGACCTGGGCAGCCATGAGGGTCGTGATCGGCGTGGGTGCCGCGGACGGGTTGTTACGAGTGCTCGGCGTCGGCGATGGCCCGGCTGGCCGAGGCCGAATCGGCGCTGATCCGCGCCGGATCGCCGGACATCCACATCGACCACACGCACGACGAACTCACCACCGCACAGGCATACCGCATCTGCCTCGGAATTCGTTCCGCGGATCGGAGCGCTGATCGACGCCGTTCACCGCCACCACCTGATCAGCGCTCGAACTCACTTCGAGGGTGTCATCCGCGACACAACCGCCAGCGTGTTGTGCGGCATCGGATTTGCCGATCTGTCCGGCTTCACCGCGCTGACGCAGCGGCTCACCCCGACGGAGTTGTCGGCCCTGCTCAACGAATTCAACGCCACCGTCACCGACGTGGTCCACGCCCACGGTGGACGGGTGGTGAAGTTCATCGGCGACGAGGTGATGTGGGTGAGTTCGACGCCGGAACATGCTGGCCAAGGCGGCGCTCGATCTCGTCGACCACCCGACGGCACGCGAAGCCGGGCTGCAGGTCCGCGCCGGTCTCGGCTACGGCGACGGTCCTGGCCATCAACGGCGACTACTTCGGCAACCCGGTCAACTTGGCCGCCCGGCTGGTCACCGCCGCGAGGCCCGGGCAGATCCTCGCCTCGCAGGCGGTGCGCGACGAATTGCCGGACTGGGCCGCCACCGCCCAAGACCCCTTGACGCTCAAGGGTTTCGACGCTCCCGTGACCGCTTACGAACTGCACGGCCGCCGCTGACCGTTAGGGTCATTGCCCGTGAGCACAAAACCCGGCTATCAAGCGCCCTCGGTGACCGTCAGCTCGTCATTGCCCAGGCGCGGTGTCGCGGATTCCGTGTTGATCGTGCCGGTGGTCAGCACCGACGACCGGGCGAGGATTCTGGCCGCAGAACCGTACCTGGACCGCGACGTGATCGCCGCGATCGAGGACGCGCTGCGGGCGCTCGGCGCGACCGGCGGGTGCGACCAGGTGCACCGCGTCGTCGTCCCGTCGCTGCGGTTGGCCAGCGTGCTCACCGTGGGATTGGGCACTGCGCGCGTGGGGGCACCACCCGCTTGCGGGGGAGAATGGCCGGCCGACACCGTCCGACGAGCGGCCGGCGTGGCAGCGCGGTCCCTGGACAAGGTGCAGTCCGTGGTGACCACGCTGTCCGCCCTTGATTTGACCGCCACGGTGGAAGGGCTGATCCTCGGCGCTTATCGGTTCAACGAGTTCCGCAGTGCCAAGACCGCCCCGAAGGAGCCCGGCCTGGGCGACATCACGGCGCTGACCGACCTGCCCACCCGCAAGGCCAAGGCGCAGGCCGAACTCGGTACCGCGGTTGCGAGGGCGGTGGCGACTGCTCGGGACTTCGTCAACACCCCGCCGAGCCATCTGTTTCCGGCCGAATTCGCCTCCCGAGCAAAGGCTTTGGGCGAAGCTGCTGGCCTCGAGGTCGAGGTGCTCGACGAGAAGGCGCTGACCAAAGACGGCTACGGCGGGGTGCTCGGCGTCGGCAAGGGGTCGTCGCGTCCGCCCCGGCTGGTGCGACTGGCCTACCGTGGCGCGAAGCGTGGCGGCAAGACGGTGGCGCTGGTCGGCAAGGGCATCACGTTCGACACCGGCGGGATCTCCATCAAGCCCGCCGCCAACATGCATCACATGACGTCCGACATGGCGGGCGCCGCAGCGGTCATCGCGACGGTGGTGCTCGCAGCCGACCGCAAGCTACCCATCGACGTCATCGCGACCGTGCCGATGGCCGAGAACATGCCGTCTGCCACCGCGCAGCGGCCCGGCGACGTGCTGACTCAGTACGGCGGCATCACGGTCGAGGTGCTCAACACCGACGCCGAGGGCCGGCTCATCCTGGCCGATGCGATCGTCCGTGCCTGCGAGGACAATCCGGACTACCTGATCGAAACGTCGACGCTGACCGGCGCGCAGACCGTCGCGCTGGGCGCACGCACTCCCGGCGTCATGGGCAGCGACGAGTTCCGCGACCGCGTCGCCGCCATCTCCCAGCAGGTGGGCGAGAACGGCTGGCCGATGCCGCTGCCCGAGGAGCTCAAGGACGACCTCAAGTCGACGGTCGCCGACCTCGCCAACGTCAGCGGGTCGCGATTCGCCGGCATGCTGGTCGCCGGCACGTACCTGTGCGAGTTCGTCGCCGACGGGGTCGAGTGGGCGCACATCGACATCGCCGGTCCCGCGTACAACACGACCGGCCCGTGGGGCTACACCGGCAAGGGCGGCACCGGCGTCCCCACCCGCACGATGTTCGCGGTGCTGGCCGACATCGCCGAGAACGGCTGACGCGCGCTACAGCACCTTGCCGCGGGCGGTGCTGCGAAGCGCCTGCGGCAGCATCTTCGACGTGCCGTAGAGCAGATACGCCTCGGGGGTCACCGGGCGGATCGGCTTCTTCTTCTGCACGGCCGAGACGATGGATTTCGCCACCTTGTCGGGACCGTAGCGCCGGAGCGCGAACATCTTCTCCAGTTGCCGGCGCCGGCCGTCGACCTGATCCTGCTCCTTCCCCGTGGGAGCATGCATCTGCGTGGTCTGCAGGATGTTGGTGTTGACGACGCCAGGGCAGATGGTGGTCAAAAAGACGTCCGCGGCGTCCAGTTCGGCGCGCAGGCAGTCGGAGAACATGAACACCGCGGCCTTGCTGGTGCAATACGCGTTGAGCGACTGCAGCGGCGCGTAGGCCGCCGCCGACGCCACATTGACGATGTGGCCGCCGGTGCCGCGCTCGACCAAGCGCGGAGCGAACGCCCGGCAGGAGTTGACCACGCCGCCGAGGTTGACGTCGAGCACCCGGTCGAACTGCTCGGGCGGGGTATCCAGGAACGCTCCGGCCGCCCCGATGCCCGCGTTGTTGACGACGATGTCGGGGACGCCATGCTCGGCGCACACCTCCTCGGCGAACGCCTCGACGGCGGTGGCGTCGGAGACATCCAGCGTGTACGCATGCGCGATCCCGCCATGCTCGGCGATCTGCACCGCGGTCTCGCGGACGGTGGCCTCGTCGATGTCGCTGACGACCACCTCGGCGCCCAGACGGGCGAATTCCAGCGCCGTGGCTCGGCCGATTCCGCTGCCCGCGCCCGTCACCGACACCAGTGTGTCTTCGAACGGCTTGCGCTCGCGACCTACCTGCGCACGGCGCATCGCGCGGTTCATCGAGCCAACCTCTGTCACCTCCACCATGTCGGCGACCGCTGCGGCCAGCACCTGCGGATGCGAGAACGGCGACCAGTGGCCGGCCCGAATGTCGCGCCGCCACAACCGCGGCACCCGCTCGATGTGGTCGAAGTAGGGCGACCGCACGAACGGGTCCTTCGTGTTGACGACCACCTGCACCGGCACATCGACGGTGTGGTCACGTCTGGCAGCGGCCAACGATGGGAAAAAGTTGGCCCGATAGATCTTCATGCCGTTCGTGGCGTCGGCCAGGTAAGTGTCCGAGTGGTGTACCTGGCCGGCCGGCACGCCGCGCGCGACGATCACCTTGCGGACCAGTTTGGCGCCGAAGAGGCGCATGATCGCCGGTGCCAGCACCGGCACCGAGAACAATGCCATCCAGGAAATCGCCTTTGCCTGGTTGAGCGCCCCGAAGAACCTTTTCGGACGGTACGGCCGCTTGAGGCTGTCGCGGATGAAGTGGCTGAGATCGTCGGCGGCCGGGCCGGACACCGACGTGAACGACGCGACGCGCTCGCCGGCCTCAGGCCGGGTCAGGTACTCCCACACGGCGGTCGATCCCCAATCGTGGGCGAGCACGTGCACCGGATCGTTCGGGCTGAACTCGTCGATGACCGCGGCGAAGTCGTCGGCGAACCGGGCCATCGAATAGGCCTGGTACGAATCGGGCGCCGACGAGCGGCCCGCACCGCGGTTGTCGTAGGTGA
Organism: uncultured Actinomycetota bacterium; assembly: GCA_963834955.1. Lineage (GTDB taxonomy): Bacteria > Actinomycetota > Actinomycetes > Mycobacteriales > Mycobacteriaceae > Mycobacterium. The sequence goes on along the minus strand of CAWIDX010000038.1, from coordinate 37,355 downwards.
TCACGCGGAAGCGGTCGACCAGCAGCGGCACGACGTTGTCCCAGACGATGTGCGAGTCGGGCCACCCGTGCGCCAGGACCACGGTCGGGCCGTGGGGATTCCCCTGCTCGTAGACGGCGATTTGCGCGTCGCCGCGGCTGACGTATCGCTGGGCGGTCCAGTCCGCCGGCACTGCTGTCATAAGTCAGGAATCGTATGAGATGACGTGGCGTCCGCCGTCGCGGGCGCAGGCTCAGCTCTCCTCGGCGGCGCGGCGGCGGGCGTCGTAGTCGCGCATCCGCTGGGGATAGCCGACCCGCTGGACGTCATAGACGGGGATGCGCAGTTGTTCACCCAGTCGACGGGCACCAGATGGGCCGCCGACGCGGCGTCGAGTCCACTCGCCGTCGCTGGCCACAAGCACCACGGTCACGTCGGTGACGGTCGTCTTCGGCTCCACGTACGCCTCGACTCCGGTGCGTGCGGCCGCCCACTCCCGCAGGTAACGGTGGTCGGCGCCGGCCTGACCACCCGAGCCCGCGCCGCGGCGGCCGCGAAACCTGTCGAAAATTCCCAACGAAGCGCTCTCCTGATGACGGTCACTCTCGATAGTGCCATGCAGCAGGCCGGTTCAGGTGGGAGCCGACCCGAGCGTTACAACGACAACCTCACGGGGAAAGATTGACACGGGCATTCCACTTGGCTGCGCCACTTGCGACACAGTGCTGTGGTAAGCCAGAGGTCGACCCATGCCGACGAACCGTTCGAGGAGTCAACAAACATGGCCTTCTCCGTTCAGATGCCTGCACTCGGTGAGAGCGTGACCGAAGGAACCGTGACCCGTTGGCTCAAGCAGGAAGGCGACACCGTCGAGCGGGACGAACCGCTGCTCGAGGTCTCCACCGACAAGGTGGACACCGAGATCCCGTCGCCGGCCTCGGGGGTGCTGTCGAAGATCGTCGCCCAGGAGGACGACACCGTCGAGGTCGGCGGGGAACTCGCGGTGATCAGTGAAGACGGCGAGTCGGACGGCGGCGGGGCCAAGACCGAAGACGAGACCCCTGAACGGCCTTCGGAGCCCGAGCCCGAGCCGGAGAGCCCAAGGAAGAGCCCAAGGAAGAACCGAAGCCATCCGAGGGGTCCTCGGGCGGCGGCAAGTCCACGCCGGTGCTGATGCCCGAGCTGGGCGAGTCGGTCACCGAAGGCACCGTGACCCGCTGGCTGAAGAAGGTCGGCGACACCGTCGCGCAGGACGAACCCCTGCTCGAGGTCTCCACCGACAAGGTGGACACCGAAATTCCGTCGCCCGTGTCGGGAACGTTGCTGAGCATCACCGCCGAAGAGGATGACACCGTCCAGGTCGGCGGCGAACTGGCCAAGATCGGCGAACCGGGAGCCAGCGCAGAACCCGAGCCCGAACCAGAACCCCAGCCGGAGGCAGAGGAAGAGAAGCCTGAACCGAAGGCCGAGCCAGAGCCAGAGCCAGAGCCCGAGCGCCAGCCCGAACCCAAGGCGGAGCCCAAGCGCGAGCAGGCGGAACCGGCCGCGTCGGATTCGGGCCCGTACGTCACGCCGCTGGTGCGCAAGCTGGCGTCCGAGCACAGCATCGACTTGAACCAGGTCAAGGGCACGGGTGTCGGCGGACGCGTCCGCAAGCAGGACGTGCTGGCCGCGGCTGAGCAAAAGAAAGCGCCGCCCGAGGAACCGGCCGAGAAGAAGCCCGCCGCGGCCGCGCAGAAGGCAGCGGAGGCACCGAGCCCCGCGTTGGCGCAGCTTCGCGGCACCACCAAGAAGGCCAGCCGGATCCGGCAGATCACCGCCAAGAAGACCCGGGAGTCACTGCAGGCCACCGCGCAGCTGACCCAAACCCACGAGGTCGACATGACCCGCATCGTGGCGCTGCGCGCCCGGGCCAAGACCGACTTCGCAAAGCGCGAAGGCGTGAACCTGACGTACCTGCCGTTCATCGCGCGGGCTGTGATCGACGCGCTGAAGATCCACCCCAACGTCAACGCCAGCTACAACGAGGACACCAAGGAGATCACGTACTACGACGCCGAGCACCTGGGCATCGCGGTGGACACGGAGCAGGGGCTGCTCTCGCCGGTGATTCACAACGCCGGTGACCTGTCGCTGGCCGGGCTGGCCCGGGCGATCGCCGACATCGCAGCGCGCGCACGGTCGGGCGATCTCAAGCCGGACGAGCTCTCCGGCGGGACGTTCACGATCACCAACATCGGCAGCCAGGGCGCGTTGTTCGACACCCCGATCTTGGTCCCGCCGCAGGCGGCGATGCTGGGCACCGGTGCCATCGTCAAGCGGCCCCGGGTGATCGTCGACGACCTCGGCAGCGAATCGATCGGCATCCGGTCGGTGTCCTACCTGCCGCTGACATACGACCACCGGCTCATCGACGGCGCCGACGCCGGCCGGTTCTTGACCACCGTCAGGCGGCGGCTGGAAGAAGGAGCCTTCGAGGCGGATCTCGGTCTGTGAGAAGGGTTTTCACGCCGTGGCCGACGCACTGATTGCTATCGCCGGGTCATCTGGGCTGATCGGCTCGGCGTTGGTGTCCGCGCTGCGCGCCTCCGACAACCGAGTGATGCGGATCGTGCGCCGGGCGCCGTCGAACGCCGACGAGCTGTTCTGGAATCCGGAGAACGGCGAGTTCGACCCGCAGGCGCTCGAGGATGTGGATGCGGTGGTCAACCTGTGCGGCACGAATGTCGGAGAGAAGCGGTGGTCGGGAGCATACAAGCAGCAGTTGCGCGACAGTCGCATCACGCCGACAGAGGTGCTGGCGACGGCGGTGGCCGAGGCTGGCGTCGGAGTGCTGGTGAACGCCAGCGCCGTCGGCTACTACGGCGACACCCGCGACCGGGTTGTCCCCGAAACCGCGCCGCCGGGCTCGGGTTTCCTGGCGCGGTTGTGCGTGGATTGGGAGGCGGCGACGCTGCCCGCGCAGCGGGTCGGCGTGCGTGTGGTGCTGGCCCGCACGGGGCTGGTGCTGTCGCCGTCGGGCGGGATGTTGAGCAGGCTGCGGCCATTGTTTTCCGTGGGCTTGGGTGGGCGCCTGGGCAACGGCCGCCAATACATGCCGTGGATCAGTCTTGAGGACGAGGTTCGCGCGCTGCTGTTCGTGATGTCGCATGAGCTCTCGGGGCCGGTGAACTTGACCGGCCCGGCGCCGGTGACCAACGCAGAGTTCACCTCGGCGCTGGGGCGAGTTCTCAACCGTCCGACGCCCTTACTGGTGCCGGGAATCGCGCTGCGCAAGCTGCTCGGCGAGTTCGCCGAGGAGGGACTGCTGGTCGGCCAGCGGGCGATTCCCGCGGCGCTGGAACGGGCCGGCTTCCGCTTCCAGCACAACACGATCGGCGAAGCGCTGTCGTTTGCGCTGGAGCCGGCCGGCGCCCGCTAGCAGTACCGTCGAAACATGCGTTCCATCCGCGCGGCCACCACCCCCATCGAGGTCCGCCAGCTGGGCTGCGTCGAATACGTCGAGGCCTGGGAACTCCAGCGAAACCTGGTCGACGCGCGGGTGGCCGGCGGGCCGGACACACTACTGCTGTTGGAGCATCCGTCCGTCTACACCGCGGGCCGGCGCACCGAAGCGCAGGAACGGCCACTGGACGGTGTGCCGGTCGTCGACACCGACCGTGGCGGCAAGATCACCTGGCATGGCCCCGGCCAACTCGTCGGCTACCCCATCATCGGTCTTGCCGAACCGATCGATGTCGTAAATTATGTTCGGCGCCTTGAGGAGTCGCTACTGGCCGCATGCGCCGAGGTTGGCCTTGCGGCGCGACGCGTCGAGGGCCGCTCCGGGGTGTGGATGCCTGCCGACGCCGGCAGACCGGAACGCAAAATCGCCGCGATCGGTGTCCGCGTGCAACGACACACGACGCTGCACGGCTTCGCCCTCAACTGCGACTGCGACCTCAGCGCCTTCGGAGCGATCGTGCCCTGCGGCATCAGCGACGCCGGGGTGACATCGTTGACCGCCGAACTGGGGCACCGAGTAGGGGTCGAAGACGTGCGTGAGCGCGTCGCCGATGCCGTCTGTGATGCGCTGGATGGTGTCCTTCCGCTGTCCTGGCAGGCAGGCCCGGCTCGCGTAGCATCGACCACGTGACCGCCGCTCCGTACGAGCGCAAGTTGTTGCGCCTCGAGGTGCGCAACGCCCAGACCCCCATCGAGCGCAAACCCCCCTGGATCAAGACCCGCGCCCGGATGGGTCCGGAATACACCGCGCTGAAGAGCCTTGTTCGTCGCGAAGGCCTGCATACCGTCTGCGAGGAGGCCGGCTGCCCCAACATCTACGAGTGCTGGGAAGACCGGGAAGCGACCTTTCTCATCGGCGGCGAGGTGTGCACGCGGCGGTGCGACTTCTGCCAGATCGACACCGGCCGGCCCGCCGAGTTGGACCGCGACGAGCCGCGGCGGGTCGCCGAAAGCGTCCAGGCGATGGGGCTGCGGTACTCCACGGTCACCGGGGTGGCGCGTGACGACCTGCCCGACGGCGGTGCGTGGCTGTACGCGGAGACTGTCCGTCAGATCAAGAAGCTGAACCCGTCGACGGGCGTGGAGCTGCTCATCCCGGACTTCAACGGCAAGCCCGACCTGCTCGCCCAGGTTTTCGACGCCCGTCCGGAAGTGTTGGCGCACAACGTCGAAACGGTGCCGCGCATTTTCCGCAGCATTCGTCCCGCGTTTCGCTATGAGCGCAGTCTCGACGTGCTGACCACCGCGCGCGAGGCGGGTCTGGTCACCAAGAGCAACCTCATCCTCGGCATGGGCGAGACTCCCGACGAGATACGCCAGTCGCTCATCGATCTGCACGACGCCGGCTGCGACATCGTCACGATCACCCAGTACCTGCGCCCGTCGGCGCGCCATCATCCCGTCACCCGCTGGGTGCATCCGCAGGAGTTCGTCGAGCACAGCGAGTTCGCCGCGAACCTCGGCTTCGCCGGAGTGCTGGCCGGCCCACTGGTCCGGTCCTCCTACCGGGCGGGACGGCTCTACGAACAGGCCGTCGCCAGTCGCGCGCCTGCCGAGCACTGACCGACCGCCGTATCCTTTCTGTCATGCCCCAACGCCGCGATCCCGCAGCCACGAAGGCCGCCAAGGCCGAGGCCAAAGCCACCCGCAAGGCGGCGGCCAAACAACGCCGCAGCCAGCTGTGGCAAGCGTTCAACCTTCAGCGCAAGGAAGACAAGCGGCTGCTGCCGTACATGATCGGCGCGTTCGTGATCATCGCCGCCGCATCAGTGACGATCGGGGTGCTGCTCGGCGGCGCCACGATGTACATGATGATCCCGCTCGGGGTGGTCCTCGGCGCCTTGGTCGCGTTCATCATCTTCGGTCGCCGCGCGCAGAAGTCCGTGTACCGCAAGGCCGAGGGCCAGACCGGCGCCGCCGCGTGGGCATTGGAGAACCTCAGGGGCAAGTGGCGGGTGACGCCCGGGGTGGCGGCGACCGGGCATTTCGACGCCGTGCACCGGGTGATCGGCCGGCCCGGCGTCATCTTCGTGGCCGAGGGCTCGGCGAATCGCGTCAAACCGCTGCTGGCGCAGGAGAAGAAGCGCACTGCACGCCTGGTCGGCGACGTGCCGATCTATGACGTGATCGTCGGCAACGGCGAGGGTGAGGTGCCGCTGGCCAAACTGGAGCGCCATCTGACCCGGCTGCCCGCCAACATCAACGTCAAACAGATGGATTCGCTGGAGTCCCGCCTCGCGGCCCTCGGGTCGCGGGCCGGGACGGCTGCGATGCCCAAGGGGCCGATGCCGACGCAAGCGAAGCTCCGCGGCATGCAGCGCACGGTCCGGCGGCGCTGAGCGCTCGTCACTTCCCATCCCGGTACACCAAGCCGCTCAGCCGCCACGCTAGCCCGTTGCGAACCGCCGGGACCCGCGCCGCCGTCCGCATCGCCGTGTTCCGGGCCGGGCGCAGTGGCCGCGGCAAGGTTGCCAGCCTGGTCAGACGGCTCGTCAATTTCAGAACTTCCTGTGCGATGGGTCGACGCGGCCAACGCTTGTTGACATTGAGTATTCGCGAGTCTTGGTATGTCAACATGTGTTGGCCTACAATTGTTGACGTGCGGCGTAATGCAGAACAAACGAAGAAAAAGATCCTGGAAGCGGCCCGGGAACGGTTCGCGGCGGCCGGCTATGAGGGCGCCACCATCCGGGCCATCGCCGCCGACGCCGGCATCGACCCGGCCATGGTGATGCGCTACTACGGCAGCAAGGACAAGCTGTTCGCCGCAACGGCGAACTTCGACCTGCGATTCCCCGACCTGTCCGGCGTTGACCGCCGAGACATCGGCCGTGCGCTGGTTTCCCACTTCCTCGATCGGTGGGAGGGCGACGAGGCGCTCGTCATCCTGTTGCGCTCGAGCGCCAGCAATGAGGAGGCCGCGCAGCGGATGCAGCAGATCTTCGTCGGCCAGCTCGAACCGATGGTCGCCACGCTTGTCCCGGGAGACGCGGCGGTGCGGGCGGGCTTGATTTCCAGCCAGATTCTCGGGCTGGCGCTCTGCCGCTACATACTTCGGCTGCCGCCGTTGGTCGGCATGTCGCGCGACGAAATCGTCGCCCGTGTGGGGCCCACCATCAGTCGCTACCTGGAGGCGTCTAGCGACGCACCACCGCAGTCCCGGTGATGCGGTCCTGAATCCCGCGCCCGTCGGAGTCGACGAACAGCGCGGGAATGACGAAGGCGATCAGCACCACTCTGACCAGCGCCCGCCCGAAGCCGACGTACTGGGTGCGCCCGTCGACCGAGATCACCATCAGACCGAGCGCGTACTGGCCCGGCGTGAACGTGAACAGTCGGACGGACACGGCGCCCAGGGCCATCCAGATGGCCATGATCACCGTTGGACCAACCCACGAGTACCGCAGCGTGTCGATGCTCATGAGGCCGAAGGGAATAGCAAGACCGGCCAACCCGTAGGCGAGCAGCCAGTCGACCAGCAGCGCCAGCGCCCGTCGGCCGGTGCCGGCCAGCGAGCGGGAGCCGCTGGCAGGCAACCCAAGCCGCTGTCCGTAGTGGTTGCCCACCCCCGGTCCGGTCGGTTCGGAAGCGGACCGCGATGATGGGGTGGGACGCGCCATGCGCCCAGGATAGGTGGGGCGCGAAGCGGTACGAATCGACCCATTGCGTAACGTCGGCGCAACATGCGGTTGACTGGCGTGCAACATCGGCTCCATAGCGTGACCGCGGACTTAGGTAAACAGAAGGAGACCTCCAAAAGTGGCAGAAAAGACCGCCGACGACATCATCAAGCTGATCGCAGACGAGGAGGTCGAGTACGTCGACGTCCGGTTCTGCGATCTGCCCGGCATCGTCCAGCACTTCACCGTTCCGGCGTCGACGTTCGACCAGACGTTCTTCGAGGACGGCGTGGCGTTCGACGGTTCGTCGATCCGTGGGTTCCAGTCGATCCACGAGTCCGACATGCTGCTCCTGCCCGACGCGGACACCGCGAAGATCGACCCGTTCCGCGCCGCCAAGACGCTGAACATGAACTTCTTCGTGCACGACCCGTTCACCCTCGAGCCGTACTCGCGTGACCCGCGCAACGTCGCCCGCAAGGCGGAGAACTACCTGAAGAGCACCGGCATCGCCGACAGCGCGTTCTTCGGCGCGGAGGCCGAGTTCTACATCTTCGACTCGGTGGCCTTCGACTCCAAGGCCAACGGCGCGTTCTACGAGGTCGACGCGATCTCCGGCTGGTGGAACACCGGCGAGGCGACCGAGACCGACGGCACCCCCAACCGCGGGTACAAAGTCCGCCACAAGGGCGGGTACTTCCCGGTGGCACCCAACGACCAGTACGTCGACCTGCGCGACCGGATGACCACCAACCTGATCGAGGCCGGGTTCGTGCTGGAGAAGTCGCACCACGAGGTCGGCAGCGGCGGGCAGGCCGAGATCAACTACAAGTTCAACACGCTGCTGCATGCCGCCGACGACATGCAGTTGTACAAGTACATCATCAAGAACACGGCGTGGCAGGGCGGCAAGACCGTCACGTTCATGCCGAAGCCGCTGTTCGGTGACAACGGCTCCGGCATGCACTGCCATCAGTCGCTGTGGAAGGACGGCGAGCCGCTGTTCTACGACGAGTCGGGCTACGCCGGCCTGTCGGACACCGCCCGGCACTACATCGGCGGCCTCCTGCATCACGCGCCGTCGCTGTTGGCGTTCACGAACCCGACGGTCAACTCTTACAAGCGGCTGGTGCCGGGCTACGAGGCGCCGATCAACCTGGTGTACAGCCAGCGCAACCGGTCCGCGTGTGTCCGCATTCCGATCACCGGCAACAACCCGAAGGCCAAGCGCCTGGAGTTCCGCTGCCCCGACTCGTCGGGCAACCCGTACTTCGCGTTTTCGGCCATGATGATGGCCGGCCTGGACGGGATCAAGAACAAGATCGAGCCGATTTCACCGGTCGACAAGGATCTCTACGAGCTGCCACCGGATGAGGCGGCCAACATCCCGCAGGCGCCGACGTCGCTGTCCGCAGTGATCGACCGGCTGGAGCAGGACCACGAATACCTCACGGAGGGCGGGGTTTTCACGCCCGATCTGATCGACACGTGGATCTCCTACAAGCGGGAGAACGAGATCGAGCCGGTGCAGATTCGGCCGCATCCCTACGAGTTCGCTCTCTACTTCGACGTGTGAGTCGCCGAAATAGAATTCCCGGTCGTGATCGCTTCGAATTCACGACCGGGAGTTCTATTTCGCGGGCGGGACTAATCCATGCGTGTTCTGGTGCAGCGGGTGTCCTCGGCGAAGGTCTGGGTCGGCGACGAGGTGGTCGGAGGGATCCGACCCGACGGCCAAGGGCTGCTGGCGTTGGTGGGAGTGACGCATACCGACACCGAAGATATTGCGCAGCGCCTTGCCGAAAAGCTGTGGCAGTTACGAATTCTCGATGATGAACGGTCGGCGGCCGACGTGGGCGCGCCAGTCCTCGTGGTCAGTCAGTTCACGCTGTACGCGAACACCGAAAAGGGGCGACGGCCATCGTGGAACGCCGCCGCCCCCGCTTCGATTGCCGAGCCACTGGTCGACGCCTTCGCCGACGCGCTGCGCCAGCTGGGCGCCACCGTGGCGACCGGTGTGTTCGGCGCGCACATGGACGTCGAGCTGGTCAACGACGGGCCGGTTACGGTTCTTCTGGCTCTGGAACGATAGACAGTGCGGTGACCATGCCGTCCATGTAATTGCTGATGCATAGCCGGTTCCCGGCGATGGCGGCATGCTGGCGTTCGATTGCGCCCCCGCGCGTAAGGTCAGGACATGACCTCGCCACGTCTTGAAGCCAGGCTCACCGGCTACTCCTCCACTGCACTGAGCGTCTTCCGCATCATCGTGGGGCTCCTGTTCGCGATCCACGGCTCCGTCAAGGTGTTCGGCGTGCCATTCGGCGAGCCCATGCCCGTAGGCAGCTGGCCGGTATGGTGGGCCGGCCTCATCGAGCTTGTCACCGGGCTGCTGGTGGCGATCGGATTCGCCACCCGCCCAGCGGCTTTCCTCGCGTGTGGCCACATGGCGGTGGCCTACTTCTGGCGGCACTGGCCCCCGTTGGAGGGCGAACCGGCTTCCTTCTGGCCGCACGAGAACGGTGGCGAGCTTGCGGTGCTCTACTGCTTCGCTTTCCTGCTCATCCTCTTCATGGGACCCGGCCGACTTTCCGTCGACGCGCGCCGGCGCCCGATCGGCGGCACAGCAGTGGCCGGCACAGCCGCACCCCCGGCTCGGCCAGGGCTGCTCAGCCGCTTCCGTCGCGGCGGGGTGAGGCGTCGGTACTAGCTGCCGAATATCTTGCGCACCACGGCTTTTGCCCGCCGCGTCACGCGCAGGTAGTTGTCCAGGAACTCGCTGCCGTCGCTGTTCGGCCAGCCGGCCGCCACGGCGACCGCATTGAGCAGCCGGCCCGGCCCGGGCAGCTGGTCGGTGGGTTTACCACGCACGAGCACCAACGCGTTGCGCGCTCGCGTGGCGGTGAGCCACGCCTGCCGCAGCAGGTCGGCGTCCGCCTCGGCGATCAGCTGCGCGCCGCCGATGGCGTCCAGGGTCTGTAGCGTCGACGTGTTGTGCAGCGCCGGCACTTCGTGCGCATGGCGCAACTGCAGCAGCTGCACCGTCCACTCCACGTCGGCGAGCCCGCCGCGACCCAACTTGGTGTGCGTGTTCGGGTCCGCGCCGCGGGGCAAGCGCTCGGCGTCCACGCGCGCCTTGATGCGCCGAATCTCTTGCACCGCTTCGGCCGACACCCCACCCGGCGGGTAGCGCGTCTTGTCGGCAATCAGCAAGAAGCGGCGGCCCAGGTCGTCGTCACCGGCCACGTGATGCGCCCGCAGCAGCGCCTGAATCTCCCACGGCTGCGCCCACTGCGCGTAGTACGCCTCATAGGACGCCAGGGTTCGCACGAGCGGCCCGCGGCGTCCCTCGGGCCGCAGATTGGCGTCCACCTCCAGCGGTGGGTCGGCACTCGGCGTGCCGAGTAATCCGCGAACTTGCTCGGCGATCGTCATAGACCAGCGCACGGCCGCTGAATCCTCCACTCCCTCAGCGGGTTCGCAGACGAACATCACGTCGGCGTCGGATCCGTAGCCGAGTTCGCCGCCGCCGAGACGGCCCATCCCGATCACGGCTAACTTCGCTGGCGCCATGCCATCGTCCGGTGTGTTGGACCGGATCACCGCATCCAACGCCGCCTGCAGCACCGCCACCCACACCGAGGTGAGCGATCGGCACACGTCGGTCACCGGCAGCCGACCCAGCAGATCCGCAGACGCGATCCGCGCGAGTTCTCGTCGGCGCAGCGTCCGCGCGGCGGCGATCGCCCGCACCAGATCGGCATGCCGGGCGGAGGCGGCCAGCAGAGACCGGGCCACCCCTTCGGGATCGACGTCCAGCAGCTTGGGGCCGTTGGGGCCGTCCGCGTACTGCTGAATCACCTCGGGCGCACGGAGCAGCAACTCGGGCACATACGCAGACGTGCCGAGCACATGCATCAGCCGCTTGGCGACCGCGCCCTCGTCGCGCAGCGTCGACAGGAACCACCGCTGATCGGAGAGCGCCTCGCTGAGCCGCCGGTACGCCAGCAAGCCCGCGTCGGGGTCGGGGGTATCTGACAGCCAATCCAGCAGCGTCGGCAACAGCACCGACTGCACACGCCCGCGCCGCCCGGAGTGACCGGTCAGGGCGGCCAGATGCGTCAGCGCGTTCTGCGGGGCCTGATACCCGAGTGCGGCGATTTGCCGTTCCGCGGCCTCGGCGGTCATGCCGGGGGCCAACCCGACGCCGGGCGCGACGGATTCCAGCAGTGGCTGATAGAACAGCTTCGCGTGCAGGCGCAAGACCCGCCTGTTCTGTCGCTTGAGCTCTTGGCGCAGCACACCTAGGGCGTCATGCCTGCCGTCGGGGCGGATGTGGGAGGCCCGGGCCAGCCACCGTAACGCCTCGTCGTCGTCGGCTTTGGGCAACATGTGCGTGCGTTTGAGCCGCTGCAGCTGCAGCCGGTGCTCCAGCAACCGCAAGAACTCGTACGACGCGGTCAGGTTGGCGGCGTCGTCGCGACCCACATGCCCGCCCGCGCCGAGCGCGGCCAGCGCGTCGACGGTCGACGCCACCTGCAGCGTCTCGTCGCGTCGGCCGTGCACGAGCTGCAGCAGCTGCACGGCGAACTCGACGTCGCGCAGCCCGCCGGTGCCCAGCTTCAATTCACGATCCCGCACGTCGGCCGGCACCAGCTCCTCGACGCGGCGACGCATCGCCTGCACCTCGGGAACGAAATCCTCCCGCTCGGATGCGGTCCAGACCATTGGCATCAGCTCGTCGACGTACTGCTTACCGAGCTCGACATCGCCGGCCATGTGGCGCGCCTTCAGCAGGGCCTGAAACTCCCACGTCTTAGCCCAGCGTCGGTAATAAGTGACGTGCGAGTCCAAGGTGCGCACGAGCGCACCGTGGCGGCCCTCCGGGCGGAGCGCGGCGTCGACCTCGAAGAACACCTCAGAGGCGAGGCGCATCATCTCCCCGGCCACCCGAGTCTCCATCGCGTCGGCTTTCTCGCCGACGAAGATGACGTCGACGTCGCTGACGTAGTTCAGCTCGCGCCCACCGCATTTGCCCATCGCGATGACGGCCAGCCGGGGCGGCGGACCGTCCGGAATCACCCGCTGCGTCGCCACCTGCAACGCGGCGGCCAACGCGGCATCGGCCATGTCCGACAGGTGCGCACCGATGGCGGCGAACGGCAGCACCGGTTCGTCCTCGACCGTCGGTGCCACGTCGAGCGCGGCGAGCACCATCAGGTGATTCCGGTAGAGCGTGCGTAGAGCGGCGGGAACCTCGTCGGGGCTCGTTTCGGCGACGCAGCCGAGAAATTCGCGACGCATGTCGTCGACCGAGGCCAGCGACACTCCCGTCGCCTTCGGCGCGGGCTTCATGCCGCTCAGCAGCCGCCACGACTGCGGCTGAGCCACCAGATGGTCACCCAGGGCGAGCGACGAGCCGAGCAACGCGAAGAGCCGCCCTCGAAGCGAGCGGTCGGTGAGCAGGGCCCCGTCGAGTTCCTTCCAATGGCCACCAAGCGCGTCTCTCAGCCTGACCATCGCGTGCAGCGCGGCGTCGGCGTCCGGCGCACGCGACAGCGACCACAGCAGCTCGATGTGGTCTTCGCTAGACCACCCGAGATCGGCCAGGTCCTCAGGCGCCCGCGGATGGATCAGACCCAGGCGACCCACGCTGGGCAGCCGCGGGCGTTCGGTCGCAGGCTTGGCCACACCCACGACCGTAATGGAATCGCTACAGCGACAGGTAGGTCTCGAGCTCGTACGGCGTCACTTGCCGCCGATAGTTGGCCCACTCCGCGCGCTTGTTGCGCAGGAAGAAGTCAAAGACGTGCTCCCCCAAGGCTTCTGCGACCAGCTCGGAGTTCTCCATCTCCTGCAGGGCGCGGTCCAGGCTGGTTGGCAGCTCGCGGTAGCCCGTCGCGCTGCGTTCCTCGGGCGTCAGGCTCCACACGTTGTCCTCCGCCTGCGGGCCCAGCGCATAGCCCTTTTCGACGCCCCGCAGGCCTGCGGCCAGGAGCACCGCGAAGGTCAGATACGGATTGCACGCGGAGTCGGGGCTGCGGACCTCGATCCGCCGCGACGACGTCTTGCGCGGGGTGTACATCGGAACCCGCACCAGCGCCGAGCGGTTGGCCGCCCCCCAGCACGCCGCCGTCGGGGCCTCACCGCCGACGACCAGTCGCTTGTAGGAGTTGACCCACTGGTTGGTGATGGCGCTGATCTCGCCGGCGTGCTCGAGGATGCCGGCGATGAACGACTTCCCGACGTCGGACAGTTGCAGCACGTCGTCGGGACTGTGGAAGGCGTTGTTCTCGCCCTCGAACAGGCTCATGTGGGTGTGCATGGCCGAGCCCGGGTAATCCCGAAACGGCTTGGGCATGAACGACGCTCGCACCCCTTCGCCGAGCGCCACCTCCTTGACCAGATACCGGAACGTCATCACGTTGTCCGCCATCGACAGCGCGTCGGCATAGCGCAGGTCGATCTCCTGCTGCCCCGGCGCGCCCTCGTGATGGGAGAACTCCACCGAGATGCCCATCGACTCCAACGCGTCGATCACGTGCCGGCGGAAGTTCGGCGCCGCCTCGTGCACCGCTTGGTCGAAGTAGCCGTCGGTGTCGGCGGGAACGGGCGGCGACGCGTCGTCAAGTGGGCTCTTAAGCAAGAAGAACTCGATCTCGGGGTGCACATAGCACGAGAATCCGAGATCGCTTGCCTTAGCCAGTTGGCGGCGCAGCACGTGGCGCGAGTCGCCCCAGGACGAGGACCCGTCGGGCATCGTGATGTCGCAGAACATGCGGGCCGAATGGTGTTTGCCGCTGCTGGTGGTCCATGGCAGCACCTGGAACGTCGACGGATCCGGCCTTGCGACACAGTCGGATTCGGACACCCGCGCGAAACCCTCGATCGACGAGCCGTCGAAGCCGATGCCTTCTTCGAATGCGCCTTCCAACTCGGCCGGCGCGATCGCCACCGACTTGAGGAATCCGAGCACATCGGTGAACCACAGCCGGACGAACCGGATGTCGCGTTCTTCCAGCGTGCGAAGTACGAATTCCTTCTGACGGTCCATGCCGCGAGCGTAGGCAGCGGCTGTTAATTCTGTGTTACATCTGCCGTACCAGTTCAGCGGCGTCTGAGCAGGCAAAAGACATCACGGCAGGTCACTGCAGTTATCTGTAACTGTGGCCAGATTGTGGCCACGGTGTGGCCACCGCACACGCCGGGGTGGTTTCGTTCGTCTACAGCCCGATCAGGGCCGGATGAGCATACTGACAGCCGTGCTGCTGCGTGAGGCCGCCGAGATCGTCGCGCTGGACGTGTTCCACCGCGCCGAGCAGACCGGGGCACAGGTCACCCAGACCATGGTCGAGCAGCGGATCAAAGAGCTTCTGTCGCATCGGCGCTCGTGCTCATGCGGGTTATGCGAGGCAGCCGCGACGGCAGCCCTGACGACGTGCTGCGGGTGGCGCGGTCATGGCAGGCCGACTGCCGGTGGCGGCCGGGCGAGGACGGCAGCCGCATTTATGAACTGCGCGCCGAAGGCAAATCGATGCGCGACATCGCCATCGCGGTCGGCTGCTCGGCCTCGACGGTGGCGAACCGGCTGCGCCTGACCAGTCAGACGTAGCGAACGCTCCACACTCCGTTAACGTCGCCGGGTCGGCCGCTGTGAGCTGATCAGAACGACCGCGGCGAGTGACCGCGTGGCGGTAAACTCTGTTCATCTAGAAGTCTGCCTTGCCGAATCCGGGGTCTTCTCAGTTCCGCCTCCTCCCCCAAGGAAATCGTAATGCCCACGATCGAGGCACACCTCCGCAGAGAGATGCACAAATACGCTGTCGAGTTACGGAAGCTGGCCTACACCATGCCCGACGGGGTGGGCGAGCACGATCTCCTCGAGCTGTCGGAGCAGATGAACACCGCCGCGGACGAGACCCCCAAGAGGTACAAATACTAGTCCCACAGCGCGCCGGTCAGACCGCGTCGATTCGTGAGATCGGAGCGGCTCATGCCATGCCGCCGTCGTAACCGGTGACACGGGGTTGCGGTGTAGCTGCGGCGGGGTCATATCGCCGTCGGATCCCACGGCTCGTCTCCGATCCTCGACGGCAGATCAGACTCCGACAGGCCATTCGCCGACGCCCACCCACGCCGGGCGGCCTTCCACTGATCGAACGCCGCACGCCACGCAACCGGGGTCGTGTACCCAAGCGCAATACCGTCGAACTCCAGCAGCTCAGGCGGCGGGACCGTACCGTCGTCGCGGCGCCGCCGCATCACACAACCCCCATCTGATAAACGCCACGGGCGCCGACACGGCGCTGAGGCCCGGCGCGCAGCGCCCTGCTCATCCTCATCACCGGCAGGCAAACGAAGCGCGGCCACCAACCGCGCCAGCGCAATCCGCAACTGGCGAGCTTCAACCAATGCGGGGCTGACCTTGCCGTCCACTGTCACACCGTCGCGTGCACACAGCGGCCAGCGCATCGAGATCGTCCACCGTGCGCACCGCCTCACGCAGAAGAGCCAACTCGTGCTCCTCCAGGTCGTACTTACCCAGCACGTCACGCCCACAGCGCGCGCCCGCGCGGACCGGCGCCCTTCGGAACGGCCGCAATCAGAGACTTTCCCGCCATATCAAGGCTTAACCACGCGGTTTCTCAGCGCCGAAACGTCTCTGACCAGCGTATACGCGACTAGGCGTGGTCGACCGGCCGATAATTCTGTGTTACATCCGAAGCCCCAGTTCAGCGGCCTGGGTTCCGTCTGAGCTGGCAAAAGGCATCACGGCACATCACTAGATCTGTCTGTAACTGTGGCCAAATTGTGGCCACGGCATGGCCACGGTGTTCTGTAACGAAGGTTGCAGAAACCCGCACCGCGATATTGCTATGGTCTGGCGTGGTCTTGACGCTGCCGGTTCGAAGACGCGCTCAGCAGTACGTCCACCAGTTGGAGCCCTGTAGGTGGTCGGTGGACCGCACCCGGATGAAGGCCGATGGCCACACCGGCAGGGACATCGCCAAGTACCTGGGGGTGAGCCGGGCCACGCTGTACCGGTATCTGACCGAGGACTGTGCGGCCCGATCGGCAAATGTTGGTGTCTGGCCGATGCCTCTATGGAGCCCGTAGTCTGATGCCACCCGGTAGCGGGCACGACGATTCAGAATCGATGACGATAGCGATGCCAGCTCACCGACGCCGCATCGGTCGGCGACCGGGTGAGAGCGGAAGCCGCGACGCGATCCTTGAGGCCGCACGCGAGAGGTTCGCCGATGCCGGTTACGCAAACACGACGATCCGCAACATCGCCAGCGACGCCGCCGTCGACCCCTCCCTTGTCATGCATTTCTTCAGCTCCAAGGAAGACCTGTTCGCCGCCGTCCTGGAGGCACCGGCAGGCCTCGCACGCGCGCTCATCACATCGCTGGCCGAGCCCGGCGGCGACATCGGGGAACGATTCACCCGCGCCTACCTGGAGCTGTGGGAGAACCCACCGAGTTCCCGCTACCTGCTCGCGGCGTTTCGCTCGATCGTCTCCAGCGCCGAAGCGGCGGCGCTCATCCGTCGCGTGCTGGAAGTCCGTATCCTCGACGAACTGCCCGCCGAACTCCGCAGCAGCGAGCTCGTCGCCAACATCCCGTTTGCGGGCACCCAACTGCTGGGAGTCGCCGTCGCGCGCCACATTGTCAGGGCAGACCCCATCGCGTCACTGTCCCTCGACGAACTGGTAGGGCGCATCGCACCGTCGATCCAGCGGACTCTCGCACCATGAGCTGACTGAGGGCTGTCGCCTTCCAACCGGCTCGACCAGTGGAGGGGATCGCGTCAGAAATCAACGCGCGTTTAGTTACGGTGAGGCTTCACCACCGAGACAGGATGAACTGATGAACGCTGGTGCGGTGCGCGTCGAGGATCTGCCGGTGATCGACACCGACGTCCTGGTCGTCGGGGCGGGTCCGACGGGTTTGATGGCCGGTGTGGTGCTGTCCCGCCGGGGGGTGCCTGCGGTGGTGGTGGACCGCAAGGCCGGGCCGACTCGGGAGTCGCGGGCGTTGGCGGTGCATGCGCGCACCATGGAGATCTATGACCAACTCGGGCTGGCCGAGAAGGTGTTGGCGGGCGCGTTCCCCGCGATGCGGGTGCAGATCGGCCAATCCGCCAGCGGCGACGGGCCGCCGACTTGTCGCTACTGCAGAAGGGCGCGACCCGGTTTCCGGGTATTCAGATCTTCGAGCAGAGTCGCAACGAGCAACTGCTCGCCGACACCCTCAGCGCCGCTCAGGGTGATATCCGATGGCGGCATCGGCTGGTCGATCTGATCGACAAGACAGCCGAACCGGATGGCCGGGTCGAGGCATTGCTCGAAGGTGAGGACGGCGGTCTGCTCCGGGTGCGGGCACGGTGGTGCATCGGGGCGGACGGTGCTTCATCGGCGGTGCGACGGGAGCTGAACCTGCCGTTCGATGGCAAGACCGATGACGCGACGTTCTGGGTCGCCGATGTGCGCGACGTGCGCGGGGTGCCCGAGGGAACGGTGAACATAAGATTCGGCAAGTCGACGTTCGCGGCGGCGTTTCCGCTCGGACCCGGCGGTCACACCCGACTGGTGGCGTTGGCCGCCCAAGACGCGATCACCCAGGAGGAGGCGCTCGCGACCGCCGACGCCGAGTTGGGGCTGACGCACGGAGCGGTCGACTGGTTTTCGACCTATCGGGTGCATCACCGGGTGGCCTCCCGATTCCGGGTCGGATCGGTCTTCCTGGCCGGGGACGCCGGACATGTGCATTCTCCGGTCGGGGGTCAGGGCATGAACACCGGTCTGCAGGATGCCCACAATCTGGCCATGCTGCTGGCCGATGTGGCCCAGGGTCGGGTTGCTGCGCAGGCGTTGGACCGCTACGAGCGTGAGCGTCGACCGGTGGCGCTGATCCTGGTCAATGTCACCGATCGGGCGTTCGGTGTCATCGGTCGCCGCAGCCCGCTGGCGGCGCTGTTCCGTAACCGGGTCAGTGGCCTGTGGGCGAAAGCGATTCCCCTGGTCATCAAGACGCGCCTGGGTTCCCGCATCGGCGGCTATCTGGGGCAGTACCGGATTCGCTACCACTACGTCGACAACCCCAAGCTGCTACCGGAGTGGGCGCGGGACCCGGCGGTGGGTCTGCGGCTACCACCGGTCGAAGGGAACCAGAAGGCGCTCAACGTGATGAACTGGCAGCTACACACCTACGGCGCGGGCGAGGTCGCCCGGCCCGACGTCCCGGCATGGATCGCAGGCCCACACGCATTCGGCTCCGACCCACACGGCAAGCTGCGGCGTGATCGCCTCTACCTAGTCCGCCCCGACGAATTCGTCGCCGCGTCGATTCCCTTGCGGGGCAACAGCGCCGACGCAGCACAACTTCGATCGGCGATGGCCGCCCACTGGCTCATGGCCGAGTAAGCAGTGCTCATAGACACCTAGACTTAGCCTCGATCCACGGATTAATTGACGAGTTGTGCGGGTGTCGATATAAGGAAAGTGCCTTCTGAGCTGGGATGATTGGAGTTGCGAAGACAACAATCTGACCCGGCGTAGAAAGGCACTTCCGGTGCAAGTGTCGCACAACTTTCGGCCCGATTCGGCGGTGTTCGACGACGACAACCTCGTGTCGTGTGCCGGGCTGGTACCGGTGATGACGCTGGCCGAGCAGACCGGGCTGGCCGAGCTTCTGGCCGAGAAGGTGCACATCGCCGAGACGAGGATCAAGTCGGGAGCGGCCAATCCGGCGCCGAAACTGGCGACCCTGATCGGGGGAATGTGCGCCGGGGCGGACAGCATCGACGACGTCGACGTGGTGCGCTCGGGTGGCATGAAGATTCTGTTCGGTGGTGTCTACGCGCCGTCGACGATCGGAACATTGTTGCGGGAGTTCACCTTTGGGCACGCCCGCCAGTTGGAGTCGGTGCTGCGCGCGCATCTGGTCGCGCTGTGTGAACGCGTCGATCTGCTCGCTGGTGGCGACGTGCGCGCCTTCGTCGATATCGACTCGCTGCTGCGCCCGGTCTACGGTCACGCCAAACAGGGCGCGAGCTATGGGCATACCAAGATCGCCGGCAAGCAGGTGCTGCGCAAGGGGCTGTCCCCGTTGGCGGCCACCATCAGCACCGACACCGCGGCCCCGGTGATCGCCGGGATGCGGCTGCGCGCGGGCAGGTCGAACTCGGGTAAGGGCGCCGCCCGCATGGTCGCCCAAGCGATCGCCACCGCCCGCGCCGCCGGGGTGACCGGGCAGATCCTGGTGCGCGGCGACTCGGCCTACGGCACCGGTGCAGTGGTGAACGCGTGCCGCCGCGCGGGCGCCCGGTTCTCGCTGGTCTTGACCAAAAACACCGCCGTGCAGAAGGCGATCGAGGCGATCCCCGAGCACGCCTGGACACCGGTGCGCTACCCCGGCGCGGTGCAAGACCCCGACACCGGCGAATGGATCTCGGATGCCGAGGTCGCCGAAATCTCCTACACCGCCTTCGCGTCCACCGCCACCGCGGTCACCGCCCGGCTGATCGTGCGCCGCGTCAAAGACGCCCGCCACCGCGACGCGCTGTTCCCGGTGTGGCGCTATCACCCGTTCTTCACCAACTCCACCGAAGCGGTCGCCGACGCCGACATCACCCACCGCCGCCACGCCATCATCGAAACCACCTTCGCCGACCTGATCGACGGTCCGCTGGCGCACATGCCCTCCGGGCGCTTCGGCGCCAACTCCGCCTGGGTGCTGTGCGCCGCGATCGCCCACAACCTGCTGCGCGCCGCCGCAACACTGGCCGGTGGCCACCACGCCGTCGCACGCGGCGCCACCGTGCGCCGCAAGATCGTCAACATCCCCGCCCGCCTGGCCCGCCCACAACGACGACCCATCCTGCACCTCCCCAGCCACTGGCCCTGGGCCGACGCATGGCTTCGGTTGTGGCACAACATCATCGGCCAGCGCCCACCACCGCTAGCCGCACCAGCCTGACCACCGCCGAAAGGCCCGACCGGAGCACACAGGAAAAGCTGGGCAGACCAGCAGATATTTCATGCCCACACACCGACACGCACCATCACAACCGACCACTACAGCCGGACCCCAGCTCATCGGTGGATCGAGGCTTAGATCTCGGCGCAGTCGCCGCCGGGACGAGAGGGCCATCCCGGCTCTATGCCGAGCACGCCCCGGCAGCGAAACTTCATCGCTGACCAGGTCGTCGAAGGCGAGCGGGTGCAGTGCCCGATTCGTGACCCACGGAAACGTCACAAGAGCCATTTTTTTCACCCGATTTCTCGGCGTGCGTCCGGTCTTGGTCTGGCAGCGTTTCCCTTGGCGGTGCTTTGCATCGACCGCCCGATTACCGAGACTGCCTGAGCCGTCTCGGACGATTTCGGCGTGATTAGTGTCGCTGAGAGCGCGTCTGAACACGCCGAAATCACCGGGACGTGAGGCGGTCGGCGACGGTGACCACGCGGCGGGCCAGGTGGTCCAGCGCGGCGGCGGTGGCGTCGTCGACGATGGCACCCGGCTGGTTGACGCTCAGGCCGAACCGGCCCTCGACGCGGCACCGAACCTGGTTCTGGGCGAAGTCATCCGACACGGCATCACTCGAGCGGATGTCCACCTGGCCGTCGTGGTCGACGGTCACCGCGTCCTGGGCGATGACCAGGCCGACGTCGTCGCCGAGGCCCTGGTTCAGCACCACCGGGACACCCCACAGTCGGCGGGCTACCGGGTCGAGCGGCGCATCGCGCACGTCGGTTGCACCCAGGTCATGCTCACAGCTCACGGCCTGTCCGTCCGTGGCGTCCAGCCCTAAGGACATCGAGTAAGTGGGTGGGTAAACGGCATGTCGGGCGGGCGATCTAAGGAAGTCTCGGAGCCGACCTCCGCCGAAGGCACCGCTCCAACGTTCCCTTATGTACTATCGCAGGCTCTCGGGTCTTCACGCCCGAAGGGCTATGGGTTTGGTGTAGGACTGTTATAGCGAATCTCTCCGGGACGGGACATAATTCGGCCATCTGGTCGACGGGTCTGGCGCTGGATCTAGTGCACCAATGGCGGCACCGAATGGGTAGACCTATCGCGTGGTTACAGGAACCTTGCATCGATGTCTGAGGTGGCAACAGAAACGGAGCTGTGCCACAAGAAGATTCGTCATATCTGCCACGAGTGGACGGGCGGCCAGGCGCCCCTAGCTCTGAGGGGCGCGTAGGGCAGAACGCGAAAGGACGCCTGCCATAGCACCGCAAGTGCGATCGACAGCGGCCCAAGTTTGCTTTCGTGTTAGCCTGGTGATGCGCGATCGCAGTGGGTCCGCCCGGTATTCCGTCTGAAGTAGACACCCAACACCGCCTCAGTGGGCACTAGAAAGGCCCTCCGGTGTCCCCGATTGACGGAACTGGTTGCCACGGATCGCAATTCGCGCTCCCGGCTTCGGAACTGCCGACCTTCTACACGGTTGCAGATGCCGCCGGGATCGCGCTTGTAACGCCCCAAACGATCCGCCGTGGCTCAAGACCGGCGAACTCACCGAGTACCACGCCGGGCGTAGCTTCCGGGTCCTTGCTGCTGAGCTGCACGAGTTTTTGCGTGTGGGCCGAGTCAGCGTCGAGCCGACCCTTCGGCGACTCGAAGACGCTGCCCCCATCCTGAACGCCGACCAGCGTGCTCGGCTGGCTGCGGCCTTGGGTACGTCCGACTCGCCCGTGGTTGCGGGGGTGCGCAGATGACCGCCATGCCTGCAAGCGATGACCATCTGCAGATGAAGGGTCCTCGCCCGTTCGCGTCCTTCAGAAAACGGAGTGCGGGGGGCGATCGAACAGCGTGCCCGCGAGCTGGCGGATCAGGCCCCGAAGTTGACGCCCGAACAGTTGGTTCTGCTGAAGGCGGTCTTCAGCCACCAGTCGGGGGGCGGCCGCTGATGGACCAAGAAGAAGCCCCCAGCCGGGACCAGCGAACCAGGGGCGACTCCGAGAACACTTCTAGCGTAGGCCAGCCGAGCACGGATGGCGAGGTTGTCCCGGCAGCACTTGACCGCTCATTCCTGGACGCGGTGTTCGGTGATGCCGAAGGCTATGCCCATTTCGCCGTCGGTCGTGGCGCATACGCCGAGGGGGGCAAATACCGCCACAGCAGTTGGCGGCCAGTCGGTTTTCCGCTGGCCGCAGCAGGCCGACGAAGCGATGCGCACCATCAATGCTGCGCTCTCTGAGCCGGGACTCAATGATGTCTACTTCTGTCCGAACATCTTGAAAACGGATAGGCGCAGCAAGGGCACCGCAGTAACACACTGACTGCTTCATTCCGACGCCGATCGCAGGCTCGATTCCTCGAAGGTCGCCGCGCTAGAGGGCTTTGCCGTCGGGTCGGGTAGTCCCGGCCATGCCCACGTCTATGTCCCGCTGGCCCGTGAAGTGACGCTGGCTGAGTACGACGTGCTGATGCGGGGAATGCGCGACTATTTCGGCGGAGACGACAAGATCGCCGACAACGATGTGCTACGCCCGGTCGGTTCCGTCAACTACAAGGCTGTGGTGTTCGACGGCCAGGACGAGCCCTACCGGGTGGAGTGGATCGTCAAGCCCTCCGGGGCGCCGATGGAGCCGGAAGCGGTTGCTGCGGTGCTCGGGGTCGCCCTACCGACGCCGGACACTGCCGGGGCACAGAGCGAGTCGAAGAAGGCGTCTGCGGCATCGGGAACCGCCGGAAGTGGTTCGCGCGAAGAGGAGCCCGTCGATTTGGCCCTCTACCCCGATATCGGTAGTGCCGTCGGCAGGGTTTCAGGTGATCGCAGCGCCGACACACACCGGATCGTTAGTGCGTGCTTCCGGGCGGGTCTGCGGCTTTCGCAAACGAGATGGGCCGTCAACCAGCGGGACGATCTGCGTGAACGCCTCGACGAGCGTACCGATGACGATGTGGCCCGCATTTTCCTGAAGCTCGCCGACGAGCAACAGGACGAGAAGGCCGGAGCGAGAACACAGTCCGGGGGCGACCACACCGGTGACCAGGATGGTGATCCGGCGTCGAAGCGGGCGAACCGACACTTGCGGGACCGGCTACTGCGCGTGACGGACCTTCGAACGCTCCCGCCTGTGCAACCACTGATCGACGGGCTGCTCTACCGGGACACCCTCGGGCAGCTCGCCGGGCCGCCGGGCTGCTACAAGACGTTCGTTGCCATCGCGATGAGCTGTGCCCTGGCCGCAGGCGAATCCTTCGGGGCCTACGTGGTTCCCAAGCCGGGGAAGGTGGTCTATGTGGCCGCCGAAGGGGTGAGCGGGTTGGAGACCCGCATCCTCGCGTTGTGCGAAGTCTGGGGGGTCGATCCGGCGGTGTTACAGGACCGGCTGTTTGTCCTGCCACTGCCGATCCAGCTGGGTAAACAGGTCGAGGTATCCCAGGCAGTCGCTGTTGTAGCCGAAGTACAGGCCGATCTACTCGTCCTCGACACAAGAGCGCGGTGCACCCTTGGCCTGGACGAAAACTCGGCCACCGCACAGGGGGCGGCAATCGATGCCGCCGACAGAATCCGGACCGCCGCCGGGTGCACAGTGCTGGGTGTGCACCACTCCTCCCGGACCGGTAGTGCGGGTCGAGGATCCAACGCCTGGGATGGTGCGGTCTGGTCCGATCTGCGGATGGACGGAGGAGGGCTTCAGGCCGCCATCCACTGCCAGAAGCACAAGGAAGTGGCCGCCGGATGCGATCACCATTTCAGTCTGGTGCGCCATACCGTCTCGAAAGGCTTGATGCCTCACCGGCTGGAACCCGACCGTCGAACCCTGGTTTTGTCCAGAACAGGACCTGGACTTGACAGCCTCAGCGCGAACTCGCATCGGGTGGTACTGGACATCATCCAGACATCAGCCCCCGACGAGGGCTTCACTGGCCCACAGATCGCCGAGATGGCACAAGCGGCAAACGTCAAGAAATCCACCATGTATCAAGCACTGAAGTGGCTGGTCAGCGAGGAGTACATCAAAAACATTGGCACCCAGCACCGGTCACGCTACGTACTCGGGGACCGACAGCCGTGATGCCCACCGGATGGGGATGTCCAGTCGTCCAGCTCAAGTCCAGGTCCAAGTCCAGGTCACGCATGTCCGTCCAGTCCGACCCCCCTTTAGGGGTCGGACGAACTGGACAGCCGGACGAAATCGTTCATCGCACATGGATCACCAAAACGGAAGGCGACGGTAATGACGACCTACACCACCAGGGACTACAAGAAGTACATCTACGCGCTCGGCGCGCGAGGGGGGGGGCGCGGTGTAATGATGAAGACGAGGAGAGAAGAAGAATGGGCTGCAGGAGGAGGGAGTGGGGGGCGTGCGTTTTTTTCGCGGCGGAGGGAGGGGGGGGAGGGGGGGGGGAAGGGGTCTGGGGTCGTCTCAGAGAGAGGGGGGGGGGCGGGCGCGCGCCTCGACAAAGCCCGCGGGGGAGGGGGAGGAGACAAAAGAGGGGAGGGGAGAAGGAGGAGAAGGGGGGGCGAGGGGGGTGGGGGGCGGCGTGGGGGGGGGGGGGGGGGGAAGGGGGGGGGGAGGAAGAGAGGAGTGAGCGGCGGGGGCTCTGACCTTCTGTCTTCCATTGGAAAGGGGGAGTCATGCCTTTAGGGCAGATAAGGGGGGGGAATCAAGCCCAGTCGGCTGCCACGTTGACCGGAGGTAGGCGGCGACGTTGGCCTAAATGTGGCACTGGGCAATCGGATCGAGCGATGTCAGTGCTAGCGCATGAACCACGGAGAGCTGCGCTGCGCCCGCAGCTCCATGGCATTCGGCGCCGCGCACGGCTGCGAGACCTGTAGTGCCGCTGTAGAAGCTGCAACGTTATCGGCGACCAAGGCCATGGAAGTACCGCAGAGATACCATGGACTACAGATGTACCCGCCATCGGGGTGTTTCCCTGACAGACTGGGATCGACGACTACCGTGCACCTTCGCCGGTTCGAGGAGAACGACATGTCCGTGTCCCAGGCGCTCGCCACCCCTGTCGACGAGATCATGGAGTCGATCGGAGTTGGCCACACGCAATGGGTTTCACCTGGAGCCGCGATGCCGAATCTGCCGAAACGACAGCGTGCGCAGGAAAGTCAACGAATGTTGGCCAGCGGCAGCTACGCCATGATCGTGCGCGCACTCGCGGCGGACAATGCCGAACTCGACAAGCGCGATCGGGTGACGGTCGACTCGGTCCGCAACCACTGCGGGCGGCACTTCCCAGTCCAGAACGTCGCCAAAGCAACCTACAGGGAGATCCTCGAACGCCGGGCAAAGGCGAACGGCGTCGACTTCGTCGAGGGCGTAGCCACCGCGATCACCCCCATTGCGTTCTTCGAGACCGTCATGGTCAAAAGTTATGAGACCCTGGTCGACTCGGACACCAAGGTCGATGTGAACACCGGCATCGTCGCGGCGGGTCGGCTGCAGTCGCTGATCGATTCCAGGGACTACAGCCGCGATCTGCTGGTGTGAAGGTCCAGTTGGGCCAGATCTGCGACGCGGTGAGTTCCGTTGTCCCGCAGTCGATGTGGGGCGAGATCGTCGAGAAGCTGGAGGAGCTGGAGCAGCATCCGGAGGCGCTCGACGTCGGCACGGACTCCTTCGATGACGCTGACGACGACGCCTACGACCCGACCGAGTTCATCGACGACGACGACGACGAGTTCTGACCTCCGCAGCGCCCGCCGTCACCGAGGGCGATGGGGACCGCTGCCGGTGTGGACGGGGCGTTCGCGATCGTCCTGGACGCTTCTAGAAATCGGAGCTTTCGCGCGGCGTCATACCGGGCGTCCGCCCTCAGTCTCTTGGTAAGCCCCAACGGTGACGGCGAGCAACCGCGCGACAGTGTTGCCGCGATTGTGCCAGCGGTGGCGAGTGCCGTTTTGCACGACAACATCACCTGGTTTGAGCGTCACTTCGGCACCGTTATCGAGTTCGAGACCAACAATTCCATCAAGAACAATGTCGTAGTCCATCGTTGCCGTGCGGTGCATCCCCGGTTCGTCAGGGTCCGCCCATGGCGCAAGCGCGGTACGGACAAACTCATGGAAGTCGTTGCCCTCAGGCGCTAGCTCCATCACTGCCAATGAGCATCCACCCGGCAGCGGGAACGCTGCCGACATGATCGGCTGGCTTCCGTCATCAGGGAATCGGCCTGGGTCGTCGCGGTTCCAGAGCAGCGTGGCCGCCGAGCCTCCATCGCCGATCGGTATCGACGGCACCTCACCATCACTGACAACAACGGCCTCACCCTCGGGGGTGTGGCCCGTAACTACACGTCGTACCGCCATGGATACGCCTTTCCGCCGGGGCGTCGTGTTAACCGCCTTTGATCCTTGCGGACGTGCGTATTCCTAAGGTGCAAAACCAACATGTTGTCCAACGACCCGTTGACCTCCCATCATCACTGGCGTGCCGGGCGTCAACGTGGGATTCGAGCCGAGCTTCACCATCGGCTTCGGTATTTGACAGGACGCGCAGTGACTGAAAGCCGCGCTCGAGTCGTCGGCGGCCTCGCATAAACTGAACACGCTTCATGAGATGCTGTCGACAAGCTCCGACTAGGCGGCACGCCAACCCCACGCTCGCTGGGTGGCTCGGATGACGAAGCGGCCTACGTCATCCGGCGTGGGCAGGAGCGCCTCTCGGTGAAGGGTCGGCAACTGGCGCATCGGACAGACGAGGACGACGGATAGTGGCTAGCAGCGAGCACGACAAGCGGCTGCGTGCTGAACTCGCCCAGGGCTTGGGGTATTTCCCGGCGAGTCTGGCCCCCGAGGACGTCGCCCGGTATCGGAAACAGATCGCGCAGCGCAAGGCCCGAGAAGACGCCGGTGAGCGCGAATGTGGCTACCACGAGCACCGGTGGGATCATTTCCGCGAGGAGAAGCGCCGCGCCGACGTTGAGGCTCAGGGCCGCGCCGACGTAGCCGATCTTTACGACTGAGCGCACCTCTACATCGACCGCCACGACTTCCCGATGGCGTGACCCCGATACAACGGACTAATTGGGCGTGTCTCGGAATAGACCTGTTGTGCGCCACACGGCGACGAGGCCCGCCGTCTCCGAAGAGAGCTTCAGACCGCGCCGTAGGGACGGAGCAAGTCGTCGCGGAGTGGGTGCTCTTTGGTTTGCCCACCGTGGGGTTCGGCACGGCTTATCGTGTCCTGAACCGCACTTCGCCGAGGAGGATCGCGTGGAGGGCACGCCGTTCGGTCGCTACCGCCTAGTCGAGTTGCTGGGCCGTGGCGGCATGGGAGAAGTTTGGCGCGCCTACGACACCGGGATCAACCGGGTGGTTGCCTTGAAGATGCTGCCCTTGGGTTTCGCAAACGATCAGGAGTTTCAAGAGCGATTTCGCCGGGAGGCTCAAGCGGCAGCCGGTCTCGACGAGCCACACGTGGTGCCGATCCATGACGTCGGCGAAATAGACGGACGGCCTGTATGTGACCATGCGGCTGATCACGGGCCGCGACCTCCAACACCCCGACCGAGTTCATCGGAGGACGACGAGTTTTGACCTCCGCAGCGCCCGCCGTTAGCAAGGGCGGTGGGGACCGCTAAGATGTGGATCTGGTAATCGCGGATACGGCGAAAGCCGGGATCACCGAAATGACCGGCGCCAGAAGGTAGACCGGTTTGTCGACGCTTGGCCGCCAGTCGTTGCCCGCACCCGCTCAATGTCCTCGGGACTCGGTAGTTCGTCGGTGATCTGCGTGATCGCCACGCCGATATCGATGTGGTCGAAGTCCCCGCGCTGCATCAACTCCTGCGCGACGAGCTTCACCTCATCGCTGGTCAGCCGCCGCGACAGCAGCGCAAGCACCGGCAGGTAGTCCGTCGGCGGAATCCCCTCCGGGTAGCCTTCACGCAGCCAGTCCAGGATCGCCGTAAGGAACCGAGTCACACGCCATCAACCTTCCACACGGTGTTGCGCCACCACATCAAGATCATGTCCGAGTGCTGCGTACGCCTGGGCACGGGGACGAAGGTTAACCCGTGCTTGGAGCCGACCGGGACGGATGTTACTCGTGCTTGGCGCCGGGGGCGAATGTTAGTTGCGCTTGGCCCGCGACTGGCGAACTTTCCGCCAAGCCCGCCGTTGGACACCCGTTAGCTCGGGCGCCGCTGCTTATCTCTCGGCCCAGAGTTTTTCGGTGAGGTCTTGAAACGTCACCAACGCAACGGAGTCGTCTTTGCGGAGCAGCGCCGACTTGCTCATCTTGGCCCGGACGGTCGAACCGTCTACGTGCATTAGTTCCACGATGTGTTCAGCTCGCTCGCGGATAGCCGAGACCACGTCGTTACGGGGCAGGTTGAGAAAAATCTCGCGGGCGGTCAATGACCTCAGCGTTTCGACAGTGTGGCCGAGCATGTCGGCAAAGGAATTATTGGCGAATAACACGCCGCCGTCCTTGCCGACCGCCAGTACCGGCACCGGAATGCGGTCCAGCACAACCAGTGCGGGTAACTGCTGCAACGCGACTATCGGGGACTGGCCGACTTGGCCGTTTCGCCGCCGCTCTAACACTGCAATTCACCACCCGTGCCTGGTCACCTTTGGGCAAGCGACGGAGCGATTTCTGGGCGTGTTGGCTAACCACACATGTTCAGCGGGAAGCACATCAGCTTCGAGGGGGCGACATTCGGCGGGGAGCGCACCAACGGCTTCGACGGGGCGACGTTCGTCGGCGATCGTGCCCCCGGAATGGAGGCCAGGGCCTTGTGGTGGGCGCCGTGCCTGGCCTTGCCAAGGTTTGCTGCCATGTCGTCGGCAAACTATCAGACCGTGGCCTACATGGGCAAAATCGTGGGGCGACCGTATCATTTGTCCAGCACCAGCTACATCTACCACCATAGCCAATCAATCCATCCCTCTCCGCAGGTGCGGGCCACGCCAGCGATGCCGGTGCGAAATGCCTATGCCGCCTGCTCGGCACGGGTGGATAATCGCAGTAGGAGCCCCCAGCACCGAACACGATTGCCCCGCCGCCGAACAGCGGGACACGGCGCAGGGAATGCTGCAACTACACGAACCCGGCGGTTGCCCATCACTCGCACCGCCAAGTCACCTGTCGTGATCTGCGAGACCTGCTTATTGGCCGCCACCCAGACTCCACCGACGATGCTCTCTCGGCCTCGCCGCTGCGTGGAGGCAGTGGCCGCAGCGGCAAAATACCGGCAAACCCCGACGGCTGCAAGGTCGTTCACGAACTGCTGCTCACCCGGAGCCCGCCCGGCATCGGGTCAGCGTGACCGACCGCGCCGCCAGACGTCTTCGGTGCTGCTAGCCCTGCTCGGGCCAGTCGCCTTGCGGGTCAAGGCCGCCCGAGTCTTCAGGTCCAGCCTGCACTGCTCCTGCAGTATCCGACCTCGATTCAGTCCGGCCTGGCATCTCTCATACCTAAGTTCACTAATGGGCTTCACTGCTTCTCGCTATGATTCGCAGGTCGCGGCACCGGCCCCGCAAAATGCTTCGCGATCTGCCAGCGGCGCGGGTGCTCGCCGGTAATTCTGCTTCGCAGCGCAACGGCACGGCGTATTTTCACAGAAACAACGAGTGTGCGAGAAGGCTGGAATGCAGGTACCGGCTCTGCGAGCAGTGTTTGGCAGTTACCGCGTAGCGGCGGAAGCCGTCGCGATTGTGGCGGTGTTGGTCGCGATCCGCGCGGTGATCTGGCATTTGGGCATCACCGGGATGTCGACCACCGCGCTGACATCCAGCGTCATCGGCGGCGGCGTGTTCGTCATGGGGTTGGTTGTGGCCGGAACGCTGTCGGACTATCGCGATGCCGAGCGCGCGCCGACCGACATCGCGGCCAGCCTCTATGCCTTGCTCCGGGAAGCCGAGGCGATGAACCGGGTCTGGGCAAGACCGGATCTCGCGGTGCTGCGCAAGCGACTGATCGCGGTGGTGACGTCCTTGCGGTCGGACATCAACGCGGGCAACACCCGCGACTGCCAGGAGGCGGTCGAGGATTTGTCGGCATCGCTGCTGGAACTCGAGGAGTCCGACGTCCCGGCCAACTACATCGTCCGGCTGCGTGCCGAGCAGGCGGCCTTACGCAAGGCCACCTTGCGCATGTACCACATTCAGCGCGAGGAGTTCCTGCCGTCGGCGAAAGCGATGATCACCAGCCTCGTGGCGATCATCCTGGGCATGCTGATGTTCACCGACATGGGTGGGCGTGTGGAGTCACTCGTCACCCTGGGTTTCCTTGCGTTCTTCTTCGTCTACCTGCTGCGGATCATCGACGTCATCTCCAAGCCGTTCAAGGTTGGCAGGGAACGGACCGACGACGACGTGAGTCTGTTTCTGCTCACTGAATTCGTCGTCCACGCGCACGCTGCCGGTGACGGCGGGGTGGCACCTGAAGACGTCGCAGCGCAGTCCGAGGCGCTCGAAGCGCGGCTGGTCGAGGTCGAGCATGCCCAGGCAGTCGACGGTGAAGAGGCCGCCACCGAGGAAGAGGGCCGAGCACGCCCAGGCGGCGGAGGAAGCAGCAGCCGACATGGTCGAGCACTTCGCGGCGAGCGACGAGCCCGCCGCCGGTGAACGTTAGGCGCAGGAAGGGTCTAATCCGAACGGCTGGACCATCCAGCCAAGCAGCGATGGCACTCCATTCACCAACGACCGCACCGGCCACGGCATGTTCGTCAGCATCGAGAACGTCTACGCCTTCTGACGTCGCCAACGGAATCGCCCATGGCGAGTTGCATGCATATGTCACTTTGGCCCTGTCCCCGAAGGACCTCGCAGGAGTACACCACTGATCTGCCGTCTGACTGAATGAAGATCAAGTTTGGGAAGGGAGTGCTTGCAGTGATGACATCGCGATTGATGGCTGGTTCGTTCTGCGCGGCCCTGCTGGCTGTAGGACTGCTTGGCATCGGAGTCGCTTCGGCGGACCCACCGCCCAGCCCGCCGGGACCGGGCGAGCCGGGCTACTGCGGCGCGCACACCAGCCCGCTCGACTGCTGGGCCAATACCGGTCCGACAACACCCGGCGAGGCCGAGTTCATCAGCAGAGTACGCAGCTACGACATTCCGGGAATGCCTACCGACAGCACTCGGCTGCTCCAGATCGCAAGAGGCACATGCCAGATGCTGGTCGGAGGGACCACCACTCAGTACGTCGTCGAAGAACTGGCGCAGAACCTCGGCAAGAGCGAAGCGGGAGCGGGTCAGATCATGATCATCGCAATGGAAACAGCATGCCCAGGATTGAGCGTCGGCACTGATGGTGTAGCAAGGCCCGCCTAGATGAATCCATCAATACCCTCGGTCGGGTCCTCTATCCTCCCGAAGCGATCATGCTCGGCGTCACACCTGCCGAGACGCTGACGGCGATCTATGACGCCGCGCGCTCGGCGACCCATCAGGTCACCGGGCGCAGGCACCGGATGGCCAGCCCGCGCTGTCGAGCCGCACATCAGTTTTTCCCGGCGCTGTTGGAGCGCCGCCGCCGGATCGATCAGGCGTTGTTCGCGGTGGTGATGGAGGCCTACGTGCACGGGGTGTCCACCCGCAAGGTCGACGACCTGGTCGAGGCGTTGGGCGCCGACACCGGGATCTCCAAGAGCGAGGTATCCCGGATCTGCGCCGACCTCGACGTCGAGGTCGCCGCGTTTCGGGACCGCTCGCTGGCCGAGGTCGCCTTCCCCTATGTGTTCCTCGACGCCGCCTACTGCAAGGCCCGCATCGGCGGGGATCGCCGCGGCCGCGGCTCCGGGTGCCGCCCAGGCCGTGGTGATCGCCACCGGGGTCAGCGCCGACGGCCGCCGGGAGGTGCTCGGCTTCGACGTCGGCGACAGCGAAAGCGGCGCGTTCTGGACCGGGTTCCTGCGCGCCCTTGAAGGCCCGCGGGCTGCACGGCGTGCAGCTGGTCATCTCCGACGCGCACACCGGGCTGAAAGCCGCCATCGGGCCGATCCTGCTCGGCGCCAGCTGGCAGCGCTGCCGGGTGCACTTCCTGCGCAACCTGCTCGCCCAGGTGCCCAAAGGCAGCGCCGAGATGGTGGCCGCCGCGATCCGCACCATCTTCGCCCAACCCGACGCGGACCAGCGTCCGCGCCCAGCTCGACGTGATCGCCGGCATGCTCGGCCGGCAGTTCCCCAAGGTCGAAACCATGCTCCGCGACGCCGCCGACGACATCACCGCCTTCGCCGACTTCCCCGTCCCGCACTGGAAGAAGATCTGGTCCACCAACCCACTGGAGCGGGTCAACAAGGAGATCAAACGACGCACCGACGTCGTCGGGGTCTTCCCCAACCCGGCCGCCCTGCTGCGCCTGGCCGGCGCCGTCCTCGCCGAAATCCACGACGAATGGCAAGTCACCGACCGCCGCTACCTCTCCGAAACCACCCTCGCGCTGCTTAACCCCACCGAGAAATCCGACGAATCCGTTGCCGTCCCCGCCGCCATCACGGCATAGTGGAAACCCACAGAGCCTCAGGCAAATCGCCCGCTCGATTTACACCACCCCACGGGGCGCGACCCACGTTCGAGACCGGTCCGCGCGTGTCCAGGGACCGATGCGCCCGACGGTCCCCCCACAATCGACGCCATGCCGCTTCAGATTCACACTCAGCCAGACCCGGACCATTTCTGCGAAACGTGCGGAGGTCCATCAGAACTTATCTCGCAGACCATCACCCCGTGGCACGGCAACGAGACGATGGCCCGTGAAGTGTCGCCGTGGACACCACGGTGTGCAGACCCGTGGTGCCAGAGCCGCAGACCACGGCATATCGAAGATGAGCGACACGCGCGTCTGCGGCACTGAGCCGGTCGGTCGGTACCGCTGACGGGGTGCCGGTCACGGGTCGGTGTCGGTTGCTTGTCGATTGTGCTGTCAGTCGCGGCGCGAGGCTGGCCAGGTCAGCGCACCAGCCGCATACTGCCGGGTGTCTGCAACTTCACGGCCAGACCACGGGGAGCGACCACCATGCAGACAGACGCGCACAACATGGGCCGCGAAGAGCGCCGCGCGCTGCTTGAGCAGCGGCGCGCAGCAGTGGCACGCCAATTGCGGCGTCTGGCAATCGAATTAACGGAGCTCGACAGACAGCTTGACGAGATCGAGCAGTCGGAGCGTTGACTAGAGTGCGATCTGGGGTTCTGCACGCTGGCTGGCACCCTATTGTCCGATAGCGCCGCCGCAACTGGAAAAGATGGTCGCCCGACGGGGGGTAAACCGCGACAGCTAAAGCTACTCGGCGACCAACTGGTCGCTGTCGACGAAAACCAGACCGCCCGCGTCGAGCGCCACCGCCCATCTCCGCGCGGAAACTATATGGTTCTCACCGAGATCCACCGCATGCCCCGCCATGTCGCCGAAATCCTCGACCACAGTGCCGCCGACCTCGCCGTCCGTCCCCGGATAGACACGCACCCGCACATTCACCGCCACGCGGCTATCGCCGGTATCGCCAGCCGTCCCGCTAGCGCCTTTCCTCCGTCTTTTCATCCGTCATCACCCCAGGTCGTGCGCGTGAAAATAGTGACGCAATTAGAGCACGACCAGCTAACGCCGTACGGGCTTATGGTCCATGACCACCACCCCGCCGACCCGGATCGGCAAAACCACCGTCGCGGCCTGCGTCGGGTCGATCTTCGCGCAACTGCGTCAAGATGGCCGGGTGGTGGCCATCGACGCCGACACCGCATCCGGCCAGCTGACGTGCCCGGGTCGACCCGCACGCAACCGGGTCGTACTGGGCCCTGGCCGGGTCGCCGACGAGCACCTCGACACCTTCGCCGACGTGCGCTAGAGGTTCAGATGACCCGCCGCCGTCATGGCATCGCCTCGGCCCACTTCATATGACCCTCGAAGCCAAGCGATGTCGCCAGCGCGCGGTAGCGGTCCCGATAGTCGCGATAGCCTGCTTCGTCGCCGTGTGCCTTGGCCAGCAGTGCGCCAATCGCCCGTTCTATGCCGCAATCGGCGTGGATCTGGCCGGACACAAGGATGTGCTGCATATTGAGGTGATGGCCTAGCGCCCAGAGCGCGTAGGTCAAGAGGGTGGAGATGGTGTCGTGACCGCCGAGCATGTAAGAGAAGAGCTCATCACGCATCTCGTCGTCGGACAATGGTCGTCCGGTCCCCGGGTCAGTTGCCGAGATCACGCCGCCAACGTTGGAAGGGCCGCTCGCGCGCGAGGCTGACCGAGGTTGACGCGCGCCTCGGCGCCCCGCGCCCTCCCGCCTCAAAGTCGGCAGTTGACGTTGGCCGGGGCCGCGTGCGCGCCGGCGGCGAACGTCACACGCGGGCGCGCCGGCCACTGCATCACCAGCACGGCCCCGAGCACCAGTGCGCCCCCGACCAGCTGCACCGCGCCGAGCGACTCCCCGAACGCCGCCGCCGCCAGCGCGACGGTGACCAGCGGCTCCAGGGTCGAAAGGATCGACGCCGCCGACGGCCCCACCCGAGCCAGGCCGGCGAAGAAGCAGAGGATCGCCGCGACGGTGCTCACGAGGGCGATCGCGCCCACCCATGCCCAGCCGTCGGCGCCGAATCCGAGCTCTGGGCCGCCGCGCACGACGGACGCCAGCGCGAACGTGCACGTCGCGCCCAGGCACACGAACGCCGCCAGCGCCACCGGCGGCACCCCGGCGCCGACGCGGTCGCCGGTGAGGATGTACACGGTGTAGGCGAGCGCGGCGCCGAAGCCCATCGCCGTGCCGAGCGCGTCGAGGCTCCCGGACGCCGCCCCCGCGAGGACCAGCGCGGTGCCCGCGAGCGCGATGAGCAGCGCGGCGACCCGCCGCACCGATGCGCGCTCGCGGCCGAGCGCGACCGCCCCGATCAGCACCAGCGCCGGATAGACGTAGAGGATCAGCGCGAGCAGCGAGGCGTCCATCCGCTCGAGCGCGCCGAAGTACAGCCCCGACTGCGTCGCGTAGCCGATCGCGCCCATCCCCAGCCCGGCGAGCACCGACCGGCGCGGCAGGCCACGCAGCGCACCCGTCGCAGCGGCGACCGCGAGCAGCAGCGCCGCCGCCAGGGCGAACCGCACGAGCAGCAGGTCGCCGACCTCGACGCCGGCGTCGTACGCGAGCTTGCCGAAGATCGCCATCGCCCCGAACCCGGCGGCGGACAGCAGGCACAGCAGCGGTCCCATGCGATCCATGCTGGCAACGAAGACCGTTCACGTCCATCTCCCATTCATGTACAGAATTGTGTAGCTTAGGTGCACAATGCTGGACCTCCACCGCCTCAAGCTCCTACGCGAGGTCGACGCCCGCGGCACCGTCCACGGCGCCGCGCGGGCGCTCGACTACACCCCGAGCGCGATCTCCCAGCAGCTCGCCGTGCTCGAGCGCGAGGCCGGGGCGAAGCTGCTCGAGCGCAGCGGGCGCAACGTGCGTCTGACCGAGGCCGGGCGTGTGCTCGTCCGCCACGCCGCGACGCTGCTCGACGGGGTCGAGGCGGCCGAGGCGGAGCTGGCGGGCATCGCCGCGGGCCACCCGGCGGGCGTCGTGCGCGTGTCCGCTTTCCAGTCGGCGTTCCTGCGCATCGTCGCGCCGGCCGTGGCGGCGCTCGCGCAGAGCAATCCCGACATCCGGGTGGAGGCGACCGAGCTGGAGGTCGAGGAGGGCGTGCCCGCCCTGCGCCTGCAACAGCTCGACGCCGTCGTCGGCGACGAGTACGAGGGCCAGCCGCGCCCCGTGCACGCCGACCTGAAGCGCGCGCCGCTCGTGCGCGAGCAGGTCCGCCTCGTCATGCCCGCCACGCACCCGCTCGCGCGGCGCCGCCGGGTG
Source organism: uncultured Actinomycetota bacterium (assembly GCA_963834955.1). Lineage (GTDB taxonomy): Bacteria > Actinomycetota > Actinomycetes > Mycobacteriales > Mycobacteriaceae > Mycobacterium. The sequence goes on along the minus strand of CAWIDX010000038.1, from coordinate 1,487 downwards.
CCGATGGCGCGGCTCGCGGATGCGGAGTGGGCCGCGTGCCAGCCCGGCACCGGCCACCGCGAGATGCAGATCCGCGCATGCCGCCGACTCGGCGGCTTCGAGCCTGACCTCCGCTACGCGTCCGACGACTTCCTGATCCTGTTGGAGCTGGTCCGCACGACCGGCGCATGCGCGTTGCTGCCCGACCTCGTGCTCGGCTATGGCGCGCCGGGCGTGGCCGTGCGCGCAATCGCCGAGGGCACGATCGGCCGCGAGGCGTTCCTGCTGACGCGAGCGACCCGCACCCCGGCCGTCGAGGCGGTCGCGGCCGCGCTCAAGGCCGCGGCGCCCTAGGACTGCCGCCTCGTCCCGGTCTGCGGCGCGCCGACCACGTCGGCGACGTTGTCCTGCTCGGTGTCGGCCCGCATCGCGCGCTCGGCCGTCGTCATGTCGGCCAGTGCGCGCTTGTAGTCGTGACAGCGGCGCGATACGTGGCGCGACCAGACGAAGGTAAGCCCGAGCTATCCGCGACGAGCTGATCGCCTCTCGCACGCGGATCGGGCGGCCGCCGAAGACGCCGGGTGCTGGCTGGAGGGCGACCTGCACGACGGGGCTCAACAGTCGGCCGGTTTGGCGTGGGAATTCAACTGCGGCTCGCGGAGGTTTCCGCCCCGCCCGAAATGCCGTCCCTTAAGGAGCGGCTGGCGAGCATCGTGTCGGGGTTGACCGCGGTGTCCGCGGACCTGCAACAGATTTCGCGGGGGATTCATCCGGCGATCCTGTGAAAAGGGGGCTGGGTTCAGCGCTGAAGACGCCGGCGCGCCGCTGTCCAGTTCCGGTGAACCGTGATGTTGGTGTTGAGCGACATGCGGCTGTTCACCTATCCGCGCCCGACGGTGGCCGCCGTCAACGGGCACACTTCGAATCAAGGGCTGAAGCGACCGCATCGAGATCGGTGTCGAACAGGTCCGCGTAGGTGTCCAAGGTGACCTTGGCTGAGGTATGCCCGAGCATCCGGGACAACGCCAACACATTCACCCCGGAGCTGATCGCGATCGATGCGCAGGTGTGGCGGAGGTTGTGTGGCGTGATCTTCTGCACCTTCGCGCGCTTCACCGCTCCGGCGAACCACCCGCCATCGGACTTCGGCCTGGGCAGGTAGTCGGGGCCATCACCGAACACGAGATCATCGTGGTTCCGTCCCTCGCACTGCACCGCCAACTCATCAAGTACGAACGCAGGCACCGGCACCGATCGCTGCGTACGACTCTTCGTTTGCCCCACCGCGTGATCGACACCGAGCTGCACCGCGTTATCCGCTTCACCCACAGGCGACGACGTAGGAACTGGAAGTCACGACCCCGAAGCGCGACGCCTTCACCCCATCCGAACACCCCAGAGGCCAGCACCAGCACGTTCCCAGGTGCGGCCCGAATGGGCAGCTAAGCTGACCAACATCCTCAGCCGTCAGATACACGCGACGCTTTTTGTCTTGCGGGGCAGATTCT
>CAWIDX010000037.1:0-219976 GCA_963834955.1 uncultured Actinomycetota bacterium | reverse complement strand
CTGGGCTACCACCTCCAGCCCGGTATGCAGCCGCCTGCACCGCGAAATCGAACTTGAATCGGCGGGCTGCCCTCCACGACGATCCCCCGGGTAAGTTCTCCACGGTTTTTCCGCGGCCGTTGCGTGCCGGCGTCCCGGATGTGTTCAAGCTGGGCCGATGGGCGAGTACCCCTACAGTGACCTCTACACGCTGGAGGCCGCCCGGCAGTTCGTTCCCGTTGTCCGCAAACACCAAGCTGATCCTGCTCGCGCGGCATAACCAACCGCGACCACGTCGAGACCGGTATGCGCGAGGGATTCGACTTCGTGGCGATGGGCCTGCGCGCTGCTGCGCTGAACCCGACCTGGTGAACCAGATGATCGCCGACCCCGGTTTCCGCAGCCGCTGCAATCACAACAACAAGTGCATGGTCACCGTCTTCGGGCGCACGCACTGCGTGCTGGATCCCGAACAGCGCTACGGTGCCGTGTCACCCGCGCGGACGGCTCAGCGCGGTCGCGCAGCCGACGGGTACCTGACCATATCTAGCACCGCCATCGCCCCACCTCGCCGACCGCCGGACCCGCTACACGCTGACAGACGAAACCCGCTTGCACATCCCCGTTCGGTTCCAGCGGGCGAAAGTGCTCATGTAATCAGTTGTGAGGCAGGCATTTTGGTGCGGCTGGTCGCGGCACTGGATCTCGGCATGCGCCCGCGCATGGCCCGCAAACTGCCTGCCGACCAGTACCGTCATCCCCGGCTGTAGCCGCTCGGTGCCCGGGCAGGCGGGGCAGTGGCCTTCGGTGAGCAGGCTTTGCGCCTGCTGTCCCATTACGTAGCTGTTGCCCATTCGCGGATGAACGCGACTTCACCGGCCGAGTCGTTGGCGGCGTGATTGGCGGGCAGCGCATGACGCTACCGACGATTGTGGCTGTTCCCGCGATTTTCTTCACATTCACGACTTGTCCCTTTCCTTCCCGCCCAATACCCCTCCTATCCGGCTGTCGGACCGTTGCCTGGACGTCACGGGCGTAATGAAATGTTCTTTCGTCGTTCGGTGTGAACCCGAACCGAACCGGGGGAGCGGCAGCGCTGGACGTTTGATGATTGGCTCACGAGGTATCCCCCAGATTGGGGAGTCGGCGATTTGGGCCGATTCCCGCGAGATGAGGGGTCCGACTGTGAGTAAGGCTCAGGATTTGGGCGCGCCAAGGAAGCGGTCGGCCAGCCACTGGCGACGAAGACATGCGCAAAGGAACGTATGGGCGACCAAGCGAAGTCGAGCTGAGATGCGGGCGCGAAGGTGAAGTTGACTTCACGAAATAACCTTAAGAACATGCTCCGGCCGCCCCGTGGCGGCCGGGAAGGGGCAATGCCCGAGAATGATGTGCTACATAGCTATGTTTCAGGCCCGCGTTCGCCCGTTAAATCGCCGGAAAAAGGGTGGAGGGATGACATCGCTCGCACGATGGGCCTTCCGTTGCGCCTGCGACAGGGCGGAGAGTTTTAAGCAGCAATGATGGTCGCCGAGGAGTTAGGTCGCGCCATTCGTGGCCAGCGCGGTGCGAGGGCCGCGGATCGGCTGTGTGAGGCGTGCGTGGTCCTGCTGGGGTGTGGATGCGGCGGCGATTTCGTTGGTCTTCGATGGGGCCAACAAGGGGACGTTGGGTGTCAGTGGGCCGCCCGCCCGGGGTCACGAAGCGCCAAGGTGCAGTTCACGCTGGGGGAGGGTCCGCGTCTGGACTCGGTTGCCCGACGAGGCGCCGGTGTTGGTTGATGATCTGGCCGATCGGGCCGATGTCCGTTGGCCGGGGTACACGCCGGCGATGCTGGCCCACCAGGTCCGCAGTGTTTACGCGATGCCGGTGATGGTGGCTGGCGAGTATCTGGGTGCCCTGGATCTGTTTCGGGTCTGCCCGGGTCCGTGGGGATCCGAGCAGCAAGGCGGGGCGTTGGTGGCCGCGGCGCTGGCCGGGCTGCCGATGCTGGATCTTCTTGATACCGAACTGCAGGCCGCGGTCAATGACCCAGGCAGCAGTGCGTGGGCCGAGCTGAACGTGTTGTCTCGGGCGGAAGTGAGCCAAGCGACCGGCATGTTGATGGCACAGCTGGATCTCGGTGCGGCGGAGGCGCTGGTGCGGCTGCGCGCGCACGCCTATGCGACCGACCGCAGCGCTACCGACGTCGCCCGCGACATCCTTGATCGTCGGCTGCGACTTATAAGGTGACTGACAAGTGCGCATCTCCCAGTGAGAGAACCAGCCGGGCGGCCGAGGGCCTGGCGAACAGGGCAGGACGGAGCCGGCGACGAGTCCCATAGCAACGCGAAACGCTCATCCTGGACGCTGTCGTCTCGCTGGTCGACAACCTGCTCGACGACTTCGACGTCGTTGACCTGTTGACCGAACTCACCGAGCGCTGCGCCCAGGTGCTTGACGTCGCCTCGGCAGGACTTCTGCTCGTCGACCCGCTGGGGCCAGTTGCATCTGATGGCGGCGACCTCGGAGCAGGCGCATGATCTGGAACTGTTCCAGCTGCAGGCCCACGAAGGCCCCTGCCTAGACTGCTACACCGCCGGACAGCCAGTCTCGGTGGCCGACGTGCGGGCCGCGGCGTCGCGGTGGCCGCGGTTCGTGGCGGCGGCCAGCGAAGCGGGCTTCGCGTCAGTGCACGCCATACCGATGCGGTGTGCGGCGGGCACCGTCCTGGGTGCCCTGGGTTTGTTCGGCACGCACCCCGGCGAGCTCAACTGACGCTGATCTGCTTCTCGCCCGAACGCTGGCACACATCGCCTGCGTAACGATCCTGCAGGAACACCCACCCACACCGGCGACCGTGATGCCCCGCTTGCGCACCGCGCTGACCAGCCGGATCGTCGTCGAGCAGGCCAAAGGGTTCCTCCACGAACGCCTCGACGTGTCGGTGCAGGATGCGTTTGGCATGCTGCGCCGCTACGCGCGACACCGTCGAGAACACATGACCGAGGTGTCTCGTCGGCTGATCAGCCAACCCGACGCGCGGCCCGCCCATCCTGGAAGCCCTCGCGCGTATTGACAGCGGCCTCAACTGCCGCACAGCGCTGATCAAGTAGGGCGGGGAGGGGTATTAGCGTGGCTCACCGCGTCGGCAACCATCCGTTCGGCGATTACGTTCAGTTTGACGTTGTCGAACTGACTAATCCCCCGAAGCACGGCAAACGCCTCCTCCTCGCCGAACCCGAAGTGACTGCGGATGACCCCTATCGCCTGATGGATGACGGCCCGGCGGCCGCAGCGCACCCCGCAGGTCCTCGACTCTTGCCCGCGCTTGGGTCAATAGCTGCGCGTTGTAGAGCGACACCGCCGCAGGGCGCGGCGAACCCGTATGCCCATCTGCCACGTCAAGTTCGGTGAAGGTATCGGGGGCATGGGCGTAGCAGTTGATTGCCGCCGATCACCTCACCCGCAATCAGCAGCGGTAGCGATAACGCCGAATGCACCCCCAACCCGGCGGCCTGGGAGCCAAAATCTCGGCCACCGTTCGTCGCTGCCCAGCGACCCGCTGACCGTCGGACGCCGACTGTGCATGCAGGTAATGCAGGGTCCCTCGTGGAGAACGACGTATTGGAGCTCTGTCGATGTCACCTACTAACTGCCCGTCACCGCCCACGTCTCAACCGGCAACGTGGCGTCCCAGGGTTGCACTCTCTATACTCACGCTCGCACCTGTGATTCGACGTCCTGGACGGCGTACGCGGCGAACTCCGCCACCTCATGCAACAGTCATCCACGCTCTGGGCCAAGTCTCCGATAGCGCTGCACGGCTGCGAGCCGGGTGAGGCGTTGCTCGATTGGTGGACGAATCCCGAAGGCGCAACATCAAAGTGCGTGCGATGCAATTTCGGTGACAGACTCCAAGAGGTTTCGCCGGCTCGGGGAACGGACAAGAGAACCGGCGAAACCTTGACGCCGAGCGTTGGCCGACCAACGCACAGGCCCGCTGCAACGGTTGCCCAGCGCCATGCCCAGCTAAACGCGGCGTCGAGTACGGACGCATCCCCACAAGCAGAGTTCGGCCCGCCACCCAGGCAGGATAACGGGCCTACTTAAAGGTAAATCAAAACCGACGTTTACGTGCGTCCCTCGTAGGGCGGCACAGCAGGTTTGGTACATCTTGCGGGGTAACTGTTACCGGGTTGCGATCAACCGCGGTCTTTGTCCCATCGGTCAACGGCGGGTTGGCGTCCTCGTCGACAGTGCCTTCTGGTCGATCGGTCCGTTCGCTGAACTCGTGTCTTCCGGTTTCTTCTGCCTTTTTGTTCGGTGTTGCTCATGTTGCCTTCCGGGACCGCCGCTACCTACGGCGTCTCTGAGTGGGATTACCCGGAAGGCACCATTCGAAAACACGTACTGCTTATCTGCTTAAGTGGACTTCATCATCAGAATTCGCCAAATATGTTGCTGGACATGGGTTCTGCGGTCTGGATGTCGAACTCCGCCGGTTCTGCACGTGTGCCGATCAGGTCGGTCAAGGGATGGGGTCGGTGTTGACGCTTGGTTCGAGTAGCCGGTAGAAGAGCATTCCGCGAGCTGCCGACCTGCGACGATTGAACCGGAAGGTGAACTCGTCGAGGTAGTACTGCAGATGCTCCCGCTCGACCCGGAAGTTATGGGTGCCGGCGAAGACAGATCCGCTCCCATGCATCGGGGGAGCGCGACGTTTACCGAGATGCGACTGACCGTTCCGCACGTTAGGGTGGGCGGTGTGAACCGAGCTGCCACCGGCGCAAGGGGCTGGCCGCGATGAACGGTGCGACGAAACCCGTTGGGGGGTGGCCTGATCCGTTCGCTCCGGTGAAGTTGGGTCCGGTGACGCTGCGTAACCGGACCATCAAGGCCGCGACGTCGGAGGGCCGCTCACCCGACGGGCTTGTCACCGACGACCTGATCGCGTTCCACCGCGCGGTCGCCGACGGGGGTGTCGGCATGACTACCGTCGCCTACTGCGGCGTGGCCCCGGAAGGCGCCAACGCGCCCGGGCAGATGGTGATGAGCCAGGCCGTGGTGCCGGGCCTGCGTAGGCTCGCCGACAGCATGCATGAGGCCGGGGCCGCGGTCTCGGCGCAGCTCGGCCACGCCGGCATGGTGGCGCAAAAGAAGCGCACCGGCGTCACACCCGTCGCCCCGAGCAGGTGCATCAACCCGGCGTCCATGACGTACTGCCGTGAGATCACCCGCGACGAGATAGGCCGGGTGATCGACCAGTTCGGCATCGACGGAACGGTCGCGCTGGGCCTGCCCCGAGCCAACCGCTGAAATTGCTGAACCATAGAGGATTCCGCCATGGCTTTGCAGATGGATCCCGACGTGTTGGTAGAGCTTTCCGCACTGCAGCTGGCCGGTGACGCCGAGCCGCCGCGGGTCGGAGATGTCGCCGCACGGCGCGCCAATGCCCGCCGCATGTTCGAGCAAACGATGACGTCTCGTCCGGCCGTCGGCGAGGTAGAGGTGCAGTCCTGCGCGATCACCACCGCCGACGGCACAACGCTGCGAGCGGATTGGTACCGCCCTGCGGTGTCGAATCCACCGGGCAGTGCGGCGCTTTACCTCCACGGTGGCGGAATGATCCTCGGTCTTGAGGAACTCGGCGCGCTCTACGACTGGGCGGCGCGGGCATACGTCGCAGCTTCGGGGGTGCCGATGCTGGTCGTCGACTACCGGATCGCGCCGGAGTTCCCCTATCCCATCCCAGTCGAGGACAGCTACGCGGCGCTGCTGTGGCTGGTCGCGCACGCGGGCGAGTTGGGAGTCGACCCGGCGCGGCTGGCCGTGATGGGTGACAGTGCGGGCGGAGGGCTGGCCGCGGCCGTGTGCCTGCTGGCGCGTGACCGCGGGGGCCCGGCGATCACTCAGCAGCTGTTGGTCTATCCGATGCTCGATGATCGGACCTCGACACCGGATCCGAACATGGTGCCGTTTCTGACATGGACCTACGACGACAACATCACGGGATGGACCGCGTTGCTGGGCAAGTCGGCGGAAAGCGGCGAGGTTCCGGCATATGCCGCCCCCGCCCGGGCCGCCGACCTGTGTGGGCTTCCGCCCACGTACATCGACGTCGGCGACCTCGACATCTTCCGCGACGAGGATGTGGCGTACGCGCGGCGGTTAGCAGCGGCCGGCATAACAACCGAATTGCACGTGCACCCCGGCTGCCCGCATGTGTTCGAGTGGCTGGCACCGAGCGCGGAAGTCTCGCGGCGCGTCATCGCCGACCGTGTCCGACGGCTGCGGCTCCTGTAGCGTCTGGCGATCACCGTCGGTCATCCTCACGGCGCATCGGTACGAATTATTGTTCTATGGCCGGGCTTTTCGGGCAGACGTGCACGGGCAGATCGTCAGCCCACGGTTGCCTGGTGACCATGTCCGCGACGCGGACGTACCCGCGTTCGAATTCCCCTGTGGCGGTGTCGACGAGCCGGTATTGCTGGGTCTGCCTGCGCTTGCAGCGGCAGCTCGCACGACACCTGCTCGACAAAGTCGCCCGAGCCGTGTGCCGCAGCGGATTCGGCGATGCGCTGCGCGCGTTCGTCGAGTTCGTCGCGAAGTTGCCCGATGGCGCGGGGAGTGAAGCCGCGCGAGATGATCTTACGCAGCCGGGTGTGGTGCGGGGCGTCGATGTTGAGCAGCACCGCGCTGCGCTGCGTGTCGACGTTCTCGCGCTTCATGTCGTCGGGGAAGCGCGGAATGGCGGTGTTTATGAAACTCGCTGCGCGCGACACCCTGACATCCCTGCGCACCGAAGCCACGTCGTTGAACCCGCGCGATCTGCTCGTTCCACCAGATCGGCGCGGTTCTACGCAGTTCGGCGAGCTCTTCGAGCGGAGCGCTCGTCGTAGATGTCCGGGTCGGTGAAGTCGAAACCGGGGGATGTTCGGAGCAGCGATGTGTTGATTCCTCGCGTCGACACCAGATGTGTTGTTCTAGACCAGTTCACCCGGCGGCTCAGTGCTGCCGGGTGGCGGCGCGTTTCGGGGTGCGCTGAAACAGCGTTCCTCGGAGGAGTTGCTTGGCCGACTGCAACGTCGCGTGGTACGTCTCCGGAGGCAGGTTGGCCGCCTGTTCAGTCAGGCCACGGGTCAGGGCATAAATCGCGTTCACGGCTGCCTTGGGGTCGGCGCCGGCGGAAAGCATTCCCTGCGACTGCGCGTCGCCGACGATGTCACCGATGATGTCGCGCAACGCCTTGAACCCCACATGCTTTCCGTCACCGCGGCGCAAGTAAGAGGCGCTTTCAGCGCGGATCGCGCGCTCGAACGCGGCCAGATACGGATACTCGCGCATCAAACGATCCGACTCGTCCAACACGGCGCCGAGCCGGTCGACGACGTCCCCACTAGTGAGGGCCGCAGCGCGCAGCCGCGGGAACGCGATTTCCTCGATCGTCTTGACGGTTGCTTTCAGGAGCTCCGACTTGTTCGGAAAGTAGTGATACAGGCTGCCGCTGGTCATGTCGGCGGCACGGGCGATCTCACGGATCGTCGCTTGCGAATAGCCCACTTCGGCCACACATCGCATCGCGGCGGTGATAATCCGTTGGCGAGTCTGCTCACCGCTGGCGCCCACCGGTCGGCCCAGCTGAGGCGATGCGGTGGTCATACGAACCGCCTCATATCACTGGCCACCTTCCACAGCTAACTAATCGATCACTTGATTACATCACGATTGTGTCGGTTAGATCGCGCAGCGGTCAAGCGACGCGCCACCGAACGGCGTCGTGCTGGACACGGTAGGACCGACGCCCGTGTCCCCAGTCTGACCGGTGACCGGCTGTGTTAGAGATAAAGTCGGTGAGCATGTCCGGAACACCACTCACCTGACCAACCACAGCCGCACCGGTCACCTCGAACACGCCCCCTAGCCGCCAGAGCGTTCGGACACCGATTGAGGAACTTTCGCGATGGCAATCACCCAGCTGGGCCGTCCGGTCGGCGCCAGCGGCGAGCAAACCCGCCAGCGAATCATTGCGGCAACCATGCGATGTGTGGCCGAGGTGGGCTACTCACGGGCCACGATCCGCGAAATCGCCCGTATGGCCGATGTGACCAGCGCCAGTCTGTACAACTATTTCCCGAACAAATCGGAACTGATCAAGGCGGCAATCGCGGCGAGAGCCGAGCTTGCGCTGCCGCGGCTGCACCAGGCCGCTGCACGTCCCGGCAGCATCATCGACCGCATCGAGGCCGTGCTAGACGAATCCGGGAAGTTGATCCACGAGTATCCCGATCTCGCCGCGTTCGAGTGGGCGATCCGGGGGGAAGGCGCCACCCTCAGTCCAGGCGAAACCGGCGAAGTCCGATTCCAGGAGCTGCGCCACCTCATCGAGAGCGTCGTGGAGGACGCCCACCGGCGCGGCGAGTTGAAGAGTGATTCCGATTTGCGTGCTGCCGTCGAGGTGATCTATGCGCTCTTCTACGGACTGACCGAGCTGGCCGCGGCCGCATCACCGCGCACCTATCGCGCAGCGCTTGAGGCGGCTAAGCAGTTAGTCCGCGGGACGCTGTTCTAGCAGCGGCCCGACCGGGTGCTTTCGCCGTTGGCTCCGCCTTGATGTGATCAATCAATTGATTATATAGTCGGGGGCGGATGCCGCCGAAAGAGGACCGAGATCGTGGCTGAAATCGAAGACCTGACCATCGACGTGGAGGCGTTGCGGCAGAAGTACGCCGAAGAGCGGCGCCGGCGCCTGCGGCCGGACGGTATCTCGCAGTATGTCGAGGTATCGGGTCGATTCGCCAGGTTCGCCGAAGATCCGCGGGCCGACCCGCATTTCACGCGCGAGCCATTTACCGACGAGGTGGACGTGGCGATCGTTGGAGCTGGATTCGGTGGGCTGCTGACCGGGGCGCGGCTGCGCGAGCTCGGTGTCGGAAGTGTGCGGTTGATCGACAAGGCCGCCGACGTGGGCGGCACCTGGTACTGGAACCGCTATCCGGGCATCGCCTGCGACGTCGAGTCGTACGTGTATATGCCGTTGCTCGAAGAACTTGGCCACATCCCCACCGAAAAGTACGCCAAGGGCGCGGAAATCTTCGCGCACTGCCAGCGAATCGCAGAGCACTACGACCTGTACCGCGATGCGTGCCTGCAGACGGAGGTGCACGAAATTCGTTGGGACGCAATGCAATCCCGCTGGATCATCACCACGAACCGCGGCGACGCGATGCGGGCGCGGTTCGTATCCATGGCCAACGGATACCTTCAGAAGCCGAAGCTGCCCGGGATTCCCGGCATCGAGTCGTTTCGCGGTCACATGTTCCACACCAGCCGCTGGGACTACGACTACACCGGCGAGAAGCTGCAGAACCTGGCGGACAAGCGTGTCGGCATCATCGGAACCGGGGCAACGGCGATCCAGTGTGTGCCGCACCTCGCCGCGGCGGCGAACCAGTTGTTCGTCTTCCAGCGCACGCCGTCGTCGGTGGACGTGCGAGCCAATCGGCCGACGGATCCGCGGTGGGCGACCGCATTGCAGCCCGGTTGGCAGCGCTGGCGCATCGAGAACTTCCAGATCCTCACCGCAGGCGGGCAGGCGGAGGAGGATCTGGTCGCCGACGCCTGGACCAGCATCACCAAGAAGCTTCCGGTCATGCGGCAGAACACCGTCAGGCTCACTCAGCCTGAAGCAACGGGCCCGCAACATCGAGCTCGCGGACTTCGCCAAGATGGAGGAAGTGCGCGCGCGAGTCGACGCGATAGTGGCCGATCGCGCCACCGCAGAGGCGCTCAAACCCTGGTACGGCTACTTCTGCAAACGCCCCTGTTTTCACGACGATTACCTGCAGACGTTCAACCGCGACAACGTCACCCTGGTCGACACCCACGGTCGGGGGGTAGAACGGATCACCGCGGCCGGCGCCGTCGTCGACGGGGCGGAGTACGAGTTGGACTGCCTGATCTTCGCCACGGGTTTCGAGGTCGGCACCGACTACGCTCAGCGCACCGGCTTCGAGCTGATCGGCCGCGACGAACTGACGCTGACCGAGAAGTGGCGCGACGGTGTCCGGACCTTCCAAGGCTTGTGCGTGCACGGCTTTCCGAACTGCTTCATCGAAAGCATCGCCCAGTCCGGCTTCACGGTGAACTTCCCGTACCTGCTCGACGTGCAGGCCCGCCACGTCGCCTGGATCATCGCCTCGGCGCTCGAGCACGGTGTCACCGAAGTCGAGGCTTCGGCCGACGCGGAAGCCGCCTGGGTCGAGACCGTCGTCGCAACGCTCGGCCGTCACCGCCGAGCGGGCCAAGTCCTGCACTCCCGGCTACTACAACCGTGAGGGGCAGGCCGAACGACAAGACCCGGCAAGGCAGCTTTTTCTTCGGCGAACCCACCGAGTACGCCGACACCCTGGAGGCCTGGCGGACACGAGGGCACCTGGAGGGGTTCGACCTTCGCAGTGAGGAGATCGTCAGGTGACGAACCGACAAGCCCGTCGCCGCCTGGTCGGCCGGATGAGAGCCGCGACGCGGCGCCGGCGCCGCACCGAAGGTAGCGATCATCGGTGCGGGATTCGGCGGCCTGGGCGCGGCGGTGGCGCTACGCCGCGCCGGCATCGACGATCTGGTGATTATCGAGGCCGGCGACGGCGTCGGAGGCACATGGCGGCGAAACACGTATCCCGGTGCTGCCTGCGACGTGCAAAGCCACTTGTATTCCTACTCGTTCGCGCTGAACAGATCATGGAGCCGGACCCACGCCCGGCAGCCAGAAATCCTGGCCTACCTGGAGTCGGTGGCCGACGACTTCGATCTGCGCCGCCACTTGATGCTCGGCACGCGCGTCCGTCGTGCTCAATGGAACGAGAACACATGGCAGTGGGATCTGCAGCTGGAACGCGGCGATGGCGAAGACCGCACCATGATCAATGCCGACGTCGTGGTGAGCGCGGTCGGACTCTTCGGCTCGCCCAAGCTGCCCGATATCGCGGGCCTGACGGACTTTGACGGCATCCTCATGCACACCTCGCGGTGGGATTACGGCATCAACCTGGCGGGCAAGAAGCTGGCGGTGATCGGCACCGGGGCCAGCGGGGTGCAGGCCATCCCGGAGCTCGCGAAGATCGCCGCTCACCTCACGGTGTTTCAACGCACGCCGCCGTGGATGGTGCCGAAGGACGACCGGCCCTACCGCGCGGACGAGTTGGCCCGGTTCCGCCGGAACCCGTGGGCGGTGCGCCGCGAACGGTGGCGCATCTGGAAGCTTTACCACGACAACACCGCGGCGATGGCCGACGACCCGCTGGTGGCCGGCCGCTCGCAGATCGCGTCCTCGTTTCTGGAGCGCACCGTGGCCGACGAGGGGCTGCGTCGCGCGCTGACACCGGATTACCCGTTCCGCTGCAAGCGGGTGCTGCTCGGTGACGACTTCTATCTGGCATTGCAGAAGGATCACGTCGAGCTGGTGACCGATCCCATCGCGCGAGTGACGGAGACATCCGTGGTCACGACAACCGGCGAGGCCGTCGACGTCGATGCGATCGTGCTGGCGACTGGCTTCGAGACGTCGGAATACTTATCGGGCATCGAGGTCGTCGGCGTCGGCGGGCAGAGTCTGCATGAGCGGTGGGGGTGCGATCCCTGCGCCTACCTCGGTGCAGCCGTCAGCGGTTTCCCGAATTTCTTCATGCTGTACGGCCCCAATACCAATCAGGGCGGCAACTCCATTGTCTACATCCTGGAAGCGGGCGCCCGGCTGGTGGCCAGCGCGGTCAGCCGGCTGGCACGTCGGGGCGGATACCTCGATGTGCGACCCGAAGTCGAGCAGCGCTACAACGAGCAGACTGAGCGCCGACTTGGAGCGCACCGTGTGGACGCAGTGCAGCAGCTACTTCCGGTCACCCACCGGGCGCATCGTCACCCAGTGGCCGTACACCGAAGTGGAATACGCGCGCCGTACCTGGCGACTGCGGCCGCGCGTTTGGATACATCGCACGGGCGCACCGCCGGTTGCGCCGAAGCGCAAGGAGCCGGCCGCTGACGCGTTGGCCGCCGGCTGAGGAAATTCTCTACGGCTGAACGGGTCGCGACCCGATGACCCCATCGGCTTCCAGCTGGCGAAGTTCGTCCCGGCTGACTCCCATTGTGCCGCACAGTATCTCGGCGTTGTGCTGGCCGAGCATCGGCGCCGGATGGTCGACGAAATGCGGGCGGCCGGGCAGCGGGGCGATCGCCGGCCGCGGATAGCGGATCGCCCCGCATAGCGGATGCTGCACGGTCTCCAAGAAACGCCTGGCCTGCAGTTGGGGATTGTCGCCGATGTCGATCGGCAGCACCACGGGTGCCGCCGGCACACCGGCCCCGAGCAGCCTCTCAACGGTCTGGTCGAGCGGTCGCGTGCGAAAGCACTCCGCCAGCCTCTCGTCGATCCAGTCCTCGGACGCCCACCGCGCGGCCTCAGTCGCGCACCGATCGCCACAAGCCCAATCGGGTTGTCCCAGAATACGGGCCAGCGCGGCCCAGTCCCTGTCGTCGCGGGCGCTGACCGCGATCCACTGTTCTTCGCCCGCACACGGATAGACGTTCTGGACCGCGAATTCGTGTCCCCGATTGCCACGCCGGGTCAGCACCTTGCCCGACACGTCATGCTCGATGACCTGTAGCGCGGTGGCGTTCAACACGGTTTCGATCATCGGCACTTCCACCAACTGGCCGCGTCCGGTGCGTCGGCGGAAATCCACGGCGCATACGAGGGCGAACGCCGCGTGCATGGCCGCCAGCGCATCGCATGGACCACGCGGCGCGGTCGGCACGTCGTCGTCATATCCGGTGAGCCATGCCAAGCCGGCGACCTGCTCCATGGTCATGGCGAAGCCGCCGCGGTCACGCCACGGTCCGTCGAGACCGAACCCGGGCATGCGGACGACGATGACGCGGTCGTTGAAGCCCTTCAGCGTCGCGTAGTCGAGGCCGAGGCGCTCCATCACGCGAGCCGGGAAGTTCTCGACAACCACGTCTGCGTTCGCCACCAGACGACCGAAAAGCTCTTTGCCCCTGGGCGACCGCAGATCCAGGGTGAGCGAGCGCTTGTTGGTGTTGACCGCGTGATAGACCCAGCTGTACTCCCACCACTCCTCGACATCGCGGCGTAAAAGACCCGAGTGGCGCATACCGTCGGGGCGTTGGATCGACTCGACCTTGACGACGTCGGCGCCGAGCATGGCAAGCAGCTGCGTGGTGGCCGGGCCGGCCCAGAACGCGGTCAGGTCCACCACGCGAAGATCCTTCAGCGGTCGGGCAGGATCAGGCACGGGCAGTTGTTCGCGCGCCGATGGGACTTCGCGCACGGGCCACAACGAGTCGATGCTGCCGTCGGCCTCGCCGACCGCCGGCGCCGAGTCGGGCTGGCGGGGCGACGCCTCGCTCATCAGCCACGGCGGCCTTGGCTGGCGAAACCCGGCGGGGTTTTCGACGAATGTTCCGCGCTGCCACGAAGTGATCCATCTCCGCGAGGGTGGCGCCGTTGCCGACCGCGGCCATCGGGACGCGGCTTTTCTCGGCGAGTTCGACGATCTCGGCGACCGTTCGGGCGCGGAACCACGGTCCGATCGCCTCACCGATCATGTCGCGGTGCTTCCAGCGGCCCAGTTGCAAATGCAGCTCTGGTGTCTCGGCGAGCTGCGGGCAGCCCACCATTGCGCAGAAATCCAGCCACTGCTGGCCGGTCGCCATCGAGACGCCGACATAACCGTCCTTGGCCGCCTCGATGGACGGGACTTCGATGGACCGCGTGAAAGACGACAACCCGGCGACATCTTTGCGCAGCCACCCGAAGGTCTGCATCGATGACGTCATGGCTTCCAAGACCGACAGGTCGACGTGGCCCCCTCCTCCGCCGCTCACAGCGCGGAAATACATTGCGAGGCCGAAGAACGCCGCACAGCTGCCGGCGATGAATTCGCCGAGATGACCGCCGACGGCGATCGGGGGGCGGTCCGGCACACCGCGGGAACCGATGGAGCCGCACCAAGCCTGCAGCGTGAACTCGGTGGCCGGGTACTCGGCCCAGGGGCCGGTCCACCCGAAATCGGAGACCGTGACGAACACGCACTGCGGCGCCGCCGCCATGAGTTCCACCACGTCGATGCCCATACGTTCGGCCTCGGCCGGGCTGGCGGCCAACACGACGATGTCGGCGCCCGCAAGGATGTTGCCGGGCAACGGTCCGGTGCCGGGAACCGTCACGCTGCGCTTGCCACCTGCCAGATAGGTGAAGAACGGGCTGTCGAGACCGGGCGGCAGATCACCGCCGCCGGCAGGCCGGTACCGACGCAGCGGAGCGCCGCTGCGTCGCTCGAGTTTGGCCACCGTCGCGCCGGCGTCACGCAGCAGCTTGCCGCAGTAGGCAACCGCAATACGCTCACCGATCTCGACGACCCGGATGCCGGACAGCGGGTAGGGCGGTTTCATCGTCGGTCAGGCGATGCCGAAGTCAATGACGCCCCTTATCAACTCGCCGTTGGCGAGGTCCGCATACGCGTCGTTGATGTCGTCGAGCCGATAGCGCTTGGTGATCATCTCGTCGAGCTGCAACCGGCCGGCTTCGTAGAGCTTTGCCAGCAGGGGAATGTCGGACCTCGGGTTGCAGGATCCGAAGATGGTGCCGCACAGGGTCTTGTTCATCAGAACAAATTCCTGGACGTTGAGGTCGACCGTGCGGGTCGTCGGCGACGACATCCCGGTGAGCACGCAGGTTCCGCCTTTGCGCGTGAGGGCCAATGCGTTTCCGACGTCGGCGCTCGCGACCAGCGAGGGAGAGACGACCACCGCATCGGCCATCACACCGCGGGTGAGTTCGCGAACCAGCTCGACCGCTTCGTCCGCCGACGCAGCCACGTGCGTGGCACCGAACGTCAGCGCCGACTTCTGCTTGAACGCCACCGGGTCGACCGCAACAACGCAGGCGGCTCCGTTGATGCTGGCGCCCTGAACAGCGGCCGATCCGATCCCGCCGACGCCGATGACGACGACCGTGTCGCCGCCCCGGACGTTGGCCCGGCGAGCCGCGGACCCGTACCCGGTAGGAACGGCGCACGACAGCAGCGCACTCGGGACTAGCGGCAGGTGCGGCTCGATCTTGACAATCGAATCGGCCGAGACCACGGTGTGTTCCGCGAACGCACCGATCTTGGACACATGTCCCAGATCGTGTCCGTCGAGATCATGATGCCGGAAGGTGCCGTCAGTAGGCATCCCAGGCGCCAGCGTCCCGGCTCCGACGTCGCACAGATACTCCATTCCCGACGCGCACCAGCGGCATTGCCCGCACACGGCGACAAACGAGGCCACCACGTAGTCGCCCGGAGCGAAGCCCGTGACACCCTCGCCGACGTCGACGACGACGCCCGAGCCTTCATGGCCGCCGATCGTCGGAGACATCGCGGGAAACCCGAGAGATCGCCGCGCCTCCGCAGGTGGGGCGAGATGGCCCTGGCGGATGTGTTCGTCGGAGTGGCACAAGCCGGCGGCGGCCATCTGCACCAGCACTTCTCCGGCGCGCGGCGGGTCCAACTCGAACGCTTCGACGGACCACGGCCCGCCGTACTCGCGCAATATGGCGGCGCGGCTTCTCATTGGCTCGCCTCATTCACTTGGTGCCGGTCATCAGGTGCACAATTCGTTACGGGATATAAGCAATCGTTTGATTAGTATGGTGGTGGCGCAAAGGGGCCGTCAAGAAACGGCACCAACAGCGGCGGGAGAGGTGACTCAAGGAGCTCGGCTGCGCGGCATCGGCATCGACGAGGCACTGGCGGGCGTGTGTGATGTGTTGCCGGACGCCCGCCCCATCCCGGAGGCTGGGTGCGAGGTCGCGGGCCACCGCGATCTGACTGGTGTCGGCCAAGATCGCCTTGCCCTCGTCGAGCTTGTTCGTCACGGTGACGCCGATGCCGAACAGGCGATAGGTGACGTCCTTGGTGACGTCGGACTCAAGCAGGTAGCGCTGCTGGCCGTCCTTGAGTTTCCGTAAGGCGATGAAGTCCTGCCCGTTGATGAACCACCTGTTGGGGTGACCTCGGCGGCTGACGCCAAAGCGATCGCGTCCAGCAGGGAGTCGGCGTCGGCGACGTCCAGGTCACCGTCTGCACCCCGGCCTGATTGATGATGCCGGTGATGG
Organism: uncultured Actinomycetota bacterium; assembly: GCA_963834955.1. Classification (GTDB taxonomy): domain Bacteria; phylum Actinomycetota; class Actinomycetes; order Mycobacteriales; family Mycobacteriaceae; genus Mycobacterium. The sequence continues at coordinate 203,844 of CAWIDX010000037.1, read as the reverse complement.
AGTTGGCGGTGCCGGCGCCCTTCAGCAGCGCATCATCCAAAGCGTTGGACACGTCGGTCACCAGGCGTTGCTTGAGGGTGGCGTCCAGGCCGATCACGGACTGGCGCAGCAGCTCGTTGGTGAACCGGATCAACACCTTGAGACTGGTGCGGTTCGACGGCATCAGCGCGAGCTCACCGAAGTCGACGTCGGCCTCGGGGATCAGCCCACCCTCGGCTACGAACCCCACGGAGGCGCCGGCGGTCAGCTTGGGGATGCGCAGCGGGCCGGCGGTGTCGAAGATCCGCACACCGGAGGCGAGCACGACGCTGGCGGCCTCCAGCGGCTGCACCAGCAGGCTGGCGACCTGGGTCTGGAGTAGTTCGGGGTTGGCGGTTGTGGTTTCGGATGCCACGGTGAAGTCCTAACGATTGCTGTGGATTCGGTGCCCACGTCGTCGGGACGATTGAAGGGGCCGCCCACCAGGAGCGACCCCTTCAGTGTATCGCGGTTCAGCGAATCGACCCCCTGAACTCCACACCCTCCTGCGCCGCTGATACGCCCTCGGCGACTTCGACGACCGGAAAGATCTGGTAATCCAAGTACGGGCCGAATGTGCTGGTGGCCTCGATCAGGGCCGTCGCATTGTCGGTCTCCACGACGGCGAAATTTCCACCACCGTCGGCCCGGCTGAACTGTTGGTGGATCGTCATGCCGGCGGGTGGCGTCCACTTTGAAAACAGTTCCAAGACGCGCGGCACCGCCTCTTCAGTTTCTTTTGCAGAGCCTCCGGGCCGAGGCGTCGCGACAACGACGAACTTCATTACCCCTCCTAGGTCATCCATCTGAACGCGGTGTGCCCGCGCGGCTCACAGTGTCCACCCTGGCAGACCCGCTTCACTGACGAATGCCGAAATCCGTAACCTCTATCGCGCTCGTTGCCGCAGAAGCGCGGCAGGTCGACGCTACCCGCCGAGCCCGACAAAGCTCCCTGCCCGATGTCACCGGTCGGCCGGCGCGACGCAAGGTGCGGCTTGCGAGCCAGGAGGTCGTCGAGCGCGGCGGCCAGGGCGTCGGGATCGTCGAGGTGGGATTCGTCGAACGGCAGATCGGTCGGGTCGGCCAGCTGCCCCGTAGCGCGGACCAGTTCGGTGTGGAGGCGCTGGGCGTACTGGTCGGCCCGCTGCGCCCGCTGACGGTACTTACCGTTCTCCTGGCGCAGCTCCTCGACATAGGACCGCGGAAAGGTGTCCTCCTCGGTTGCGTCACTTGACGATTCGTCTACCGGCTCGTCAGGTGTAGGAACATCGACCTCGGTCGGTTCCGTGGTTTCTTCTGTGGTGTCAGCTTGCTCCTGCATTTCGTCCTAACCTCCTGGTGAATCCCGTGGACTGAATACTTTCTTTGAGCACTACGCGGGGTCGGCAGTTGCAACCCGTGTGCCTCTGGAATGGGTGGGCTTTGGGCCAGACTCGGCCCTGCCTCCACCACCACCGGCACAGCTGGCAGGGGTCGGCGTCCATCTGCCGCACCCACCCCTCGACGAGAGGTTGTTCCTGCATGGCGTCGTGTGCGCCCTGGTGCGCCGCTTCCAACGGTTCGGCGCGGGCCAGACGAGCAAGCCGGGTATCGACACCCTCCGGGTCGGTGAGGATCGTCGTGGCGGCTTTGAGGAGTCATTCGGATCCATCCTCGGCCAGCACCCCCACCACCGGAATTGGGATGTGGACCCGGACACGATCAGCGATTACTGGCGGGCGCTGTGCATCGCGGCGAAGGTGCCGTCGATCCGGTTGCATGATGCCCGGCATACATGCGGGACGTTGATGCAAGTGCGATCGTGGTGGTGTCAGCGTGACTCGGCCACGCCGATCCGGCGTTCACCATGCGGACGTATGTGCATTCCCAGAACGACGCTCTCAAGGGCGCGGCGGCGAGTTTGCAGCGAGTTGTGTCACCGTCGTGTCAGTGAGGCCCGGAGTCGAACAGGCGTTCAGGAAGCCAAGAGGCTTTTGCGCTGCTAGAACCGGGTTTTGGGTGAGCCTCCTGTCGGGATTGAACTGACGACCGCTCGCTTACAAGGCGAGTGCTCTACCACTGAGCTAAGGAGGCGAGGCGCCTAGCCTATCGGTTCAGCGATCGTCGTCTTCCGCGTCGGCGATCCGCTCGGACGCAGTGGCCTGCGGCGAAAACCGTGACCGGCGCGACCGCGGCCGCAACGGGAAACGGTCGGCGAAGTTGCTGATCGGATTGACCATCGAGCTCAGCGTCTCCACCAAGTCGTGCAGCATCTCGACCGTCGGACCGAGCGCCTCCAACCCAGGGGTGATCCGATTCAGCGTGTCCGCCACCAGTGTCAGTTGGTCGAGCGGGCCGTGGCGGGCGGTGAGCGTATCGAGTACCCCGCCCTCGGACAGCAGCCGCTCGGCCATGCCGTCCTCGGCCAGCAGCCGCTCAATCAGCCCGTCATCGTCGAGCATGCGATCGACTAGGCCACCCGGCGCGAGTGCGCGATCGAGCGCCCCACCTTCGGCGGTCAGCCGGTCGAACGCGCCGCCAGGCTCGGTCAAGCGGTCCACTGGCCCGCCCGGGCGCATCAGCCGCTCGAGGACGCCGTCACGGGCGAGGGCCCGCCCGAGCGGGGTGTCGTCGTCGACCATGGCGGACAGCCGGTTGAGGCGCACCAGGGGAGTGTCGAATCCCAGCAACTGGACCATCGCCGCAGGCGACGTCTGCCGCCCGGTCTCCTCGAAAACCTTTTGAGCGATCCCGAGCGCGCTGCTGGTGGCGCCGAGCCCGGCATCGGCGAGCACCAATCCCACCTTCGCCGGCACCGTCGCAACGGTCACGAACACCTTGCCGACGTCCATGCTCCTAGTCTATGCACGACACCCGTGGGGAGCGATCAACTGGACCTGTACGAAACTCACAGAAAGTACACAGGTAGCGTCCAGCCCAGGCCCAAACGAGCGTCACCGTCCGAGTCGCTACGAAAGATGACGATGCGGTGATCGAGGTGATCGACGAGGGTCCCGGCATGAGCAAGGAGGATGCGCAGCGCGTGTTCGAGCGGTTCTACCGAGCGGACTCCTCACGCACTCGCGCCAGCGGCGGCACCGGGCTCGGCCTGTCGATCGTCGACTCGCTGGTGTCCGCACACGGCGGCAAGGTCACCGTCACCACGGCCCCGGGCAGGGGCTGCCGGTTCCGCGTCTCGCTTCCCCGGATTGCCGACGTCGCCGCTCACGTCAACTGAGCCAGCGCGGCTTTGATCTTGGCCTGCGCTTCATCGAGTGACTCCGACGACGGGTCACGGTCGACGTTGGCGAAGCCGAAGTCGGTCAGGTTGTAGGCGGGGAAGACGTGTACATGCAGGTGCGGAACCTCTAGCCCGGCGATTATCACACCGGCGCGCGCGGCGCCGAACGCCTTGCACACGGCCTTGCCGATCAGCTGTGCGACGCCCATGACCTTATTGAATGCGTCTGGCTCGACGTCCTGCCACTGATCGATCTCGGCACGTGGCACCACCAGCGTGTGGCCCTGCGTCATCGGCTGGATCGTCAGGAACGCAACGACCTCGTCGTCCTCGTAGACGAAACGCCCCGGCAGTTCTCCGTTGATGATCTTCGTGAATACAGACGCCATGGCGATCACCAGTTCATGTTCTTGGCGAAGGCGAGGGCATCCTCGGAGGCGGTGCCCAGGGCCTTGCAGCGATCGATGTACCCGCGCAGCATCGCGACGAAATTCATTGGGTTATAGGCGTCTTCCTCGTAGCTCCACAGCCCGTCGCCGGCGTATTTCAGCACCGTCAGGTTCGCTGACTCGTGGATGCTGCCGTCGCCGGGATCGCGCATCCGGTTGAGAACCTCGCAGAACACCCAACCCTTGTCTTCGTCGATCGAGTACCACGGGGTCGGGAAGAGCGGCATCTCGCTGCCGGGGAACGTATTCATCGTGGACACGATCCACTCGCGGATCTGCTCGCGACCCTGGAAGGTGCCCAGGGCGTGCTCCTTGAACGTGGCGTCCTCGGTGAACTGATCGGCGTACCGCGACCAGTCCCAGCTCTTGCCGATCTCGACGACGACCTCCTCGTGACGTTTGAAGGCGGACTCGATTTCACTGCGCGACCATCGACCCATAGCGACTCCATTCACCCGATCGAATGGAATTGTTCTACCACCGATGTCGGCATCGTCGGTTCAGTCACCCCAACGTCGCCGACCTTGGCGCTGTCCCTCCGTGGTTGCTAGGCGTTCGCGGTCCTCCATCCAGGTGCCAGGCACGCTGGGATATCGGCGGTGGCGGTGGCCATCCGCTGATTACCCCGATGCCCCGGAAAGGGCGGCAGCACAGCGGGTTTCCCGTTCGCCGAGCTGCCCGTCTCGGAGTGCCCCCAGTGCCGACACATGTTCGCAAGACATCTGAATCGGGTCGAAATGGACGGTACCCAAGCAATCCCGAGGTCAGTAAGCTCAGCAGCGTCGTGTTCACAACTGCGTCTGGTCGGGTTTCGCGATCAGAAGTCGCCTTCAGGAAAGGAGCATCGGCATGGGAGACACACTCACCGAAGGACAAAAACTTGCGAAAGGAGGATCGCTGACCTCCAACAACGGCGAGTACACGCTGACATTGCAGGAGGACGGCAATCTCGTGCTGGCCGAGCACGGCAAAGCAGTATGGACGACGGGCACCAACGGGCAGAACGTGGTGCGCGCCGAGGTGCAGCGCGATGGCAACTTTGTGCTGTACACATCCGATAAGTCGATCTTTACATCCGATAAGGCGGTCTGGTCCACCGACACCAAAGGCAAGAAGAACGTGAAACTGGTCCTGCAGGACGACCGCAATCTGGTGCTATACGCCGAGAACGGTCCGGTCTGGTCGTCGAAGACTGAAACCAAGGAGCCGCCGCCACCGCCACCCAAAGCCGCCGCCCCGGGAGTAGCCGCCTCGGAAGCAGCCGCCACCGCCCCGGAAGCATCCCTCGCGGCGGCAAAGGCAAAAGAACCAGAACCTGCTCCGCCGCCGCCACCGCCAGCGCCGCGCACCTACACAGTGGCGTCCGGTGACACGCTGTGGGCGATCGCGGAACGCTTCTACGGTGACGGCAGCAAGTATCAGACGGATCGCCGACGCGAGCGGCATTTCCAATCCTGACCTGATCTTTCCCGGTCAGGTGCTGACCATTCCGTAGCGGCGAGCAGGTATTCAGGTACTCGCAGTGCCGCCCTAGCGTGGCCGGTGTCGCCCCAGAGGCCGCATGCAGTCGCGCGCAGCGGTCAGATCAGGCCGGTCGCGTCGAACACCCACGACGTGTCGGCGGTCGCGAGCCCCTCGAGCCAGGATGGAGGGCGCTGAGCGGTCAGGCTGGCGAAGTCCCAGTAGTCCTTCCACAGCGTGACCTTGCCGTTCTCGACGCGGTGCACGGTAACGAACGGCAGCAAAGCCGTTTCGCCGCTCGCCCACGTCCATGTCTCGGAGTGCTCGTACATGGCGTCGGTGCCGTTGCTGATCAGCAGGCCGTCGTGGTTCTCGTAGCCGGCCAGCGGTTCGAGCCCCACCTTGAGCCGCTTGACGATGTCATCGGGCCCGCGGGCGGCCAACGCCGGCCCGAGCGGCATGTCCACATAGACGCAGTCGTCGGCCAGGAATGTCTTGACCGCATCCCAGTCGCGCTCGGACAGCGCTCGCCACAGGGCGAGGACGACCCGCTCGGTCTCTGATGCCGGCATCTACACCGCCGCGGGCAGCGATTCGCCGGCCCGCACCGGAGCAGGCGTCTCGGTGTCGGCCCGCAGGAAGCTTCCGGTGCGCTCGCGGCCCACCACGTCGGTAGGCTGGCCATCGACGAAAACCGCACGGCCACCTACGAAGACGGCGGCGACGGTGGCGTCGTTGCGGTTGACCATCCGCGACAGTCCGCCGTATTGCTCGACGGCCTCCTCGGCGTACTCGTCGAGCGACGCGTCGAGCCGATCAGGATCGAGCACCACCAGATCCGCCCGGTCCCCGATGCGCAGGTGGCCGGCGTCGATGCGATACCAGTCGGCGAGCTCGCCGGTGAGCCGGTGCACGGCCTGCTCAATGGACATGAACGGGGTGCCGGCCCGCTCGGCCTCGCGGACGTGCCGCAGAAGGCGCAGCCCGAAGTTGTAGAACGCCATGTTGCGCAGGTGCGCACCCGCATCCGAGAAACCCATCTGAATCCCAGGATCGCGCGCCAACTTCTTGAGCACCTCCGGCCGGTGGTTGGAAATCGTGGTGCGCCAGCGCAGCGCCGTGCCGTGTTCGAGCACCAGGTCCAAGAACGCGTCGACGGGATGCAGTCCGCCCCGCTCGGCGCCGACCTGGCCGAACGACTTGCCGACCACCGACGCATCGGGGCAGGCGACGATGTCGGCGTCGAAGAAGTCCCGGTGCCACACCCGCGGCCCGAACTTGTTCTCGTAGTCCTTGCGGAACTGTCGGCGATAGTTCTCGGTGCGCAGCAGTTCGTTGCGGGCGAACTCCTCCTTGAGATGCAATGCGGCTGCGCCCGAACCGAATTCCTCGAAGATCACCAGGTCGATCCCGTCGGCGTACACCTCGAACGGAACCGGCAGATGCTGCCAGCGGAAGTTGCCGCCCAGCCTGTTGATGAACCGTGCGACGGGGCCCATCGCCCAGATGGCGAACGGATTGGCCTTGATGTCGGCCGCCGACAGCAGGCTCGTCTTCAGCGGCTTGCGGACGATGCCGAGCGACTGGACGGCCTGCGAGCCGACATTCGTCGGGTGGGAGACGTCGGGGCCCGACTGCAGAATTCGGCCCGTCCGCCGCAGCATCGACTTGAGTCGGCGCAGTTCTCGCGGTTTGGCGTACGTCGACGGCAACGTGCGGGACCGGCAGGTGTCGCCGTCGAGCTTGTCGAACAGCAACTGCTGCGAGGACATTCCGACGAATCCGGCATCCAGCGCTTCGCTGAGCATCTCCTCCATGCGGGCCTGTTCTGCCTTCGTCGGACGCACTTCTTTCCGGGTGGCCCGATCCAGGCCCATGGTCGCCGCCCGCATGTCGGAGTGGCCGATGAACGCCGCAAGGTTCGGCCCCAGCGGCAGCGATTCCAACGCGGTGATGTACTCGCGGCAGTTGCGCCACGACTTGTGCTTGTCCACGGCGCCGATGACGTACTCGCGCGGAATGGCTTCGACGCGGCCGAACAGGTCGCCGGCGTCGGTGCCGTCGACGTGAACGGTCGACAGCGAACACGACCCGAGCATGATCGTCGTCACCCCGTGCCGCAACGACTCGGACAGCGACGGGCCTTCGAGGACTTCGACGTCGTAATGGGTGTGGATGTCGACCATCCCCGGCATCACCCACTTGCCGGACCCGTCGATCACCTGCTCGCAGCCGGTTTCGTCGAGCGGGTGGGGGGTGATCGCGACGACGTGACCGTTGCGGATGCCGATGTTGCGGATTGCCGACGGTGCCCCCGTGCCATCGAACCAGCGGCCGTTCCTGATGATGGTGTCGAAGCTCATAGGAGGTATACAACCGGGCCAGTCGACATGTGTCAAGAATCTCTTGACACATGTCAGCAGTTCATTGACGGATGTCGAAACACTGGCTAGTGTCCTGCACCACGATGAGCACACCCACCGACCGTCGCCCGCCGACACGCAGTGACCGGCGACGCGTCGCGATCCTCGAGTCGCTCGACCACCATCTGCAGGGTTCTAGCTTCGAGTCGATCAACATCGCCGACATCTCCCGCCGGGCAGGGGTCAGCCGGTCCGCCTTCTACTTCTATTTCGAGAACAAGGCGGCCGCGGTGGCGGCGCTGATGGAGAGGGTGTACGACGAGGCGTTTCTTGCGACCGACGTCCTGACCGACGCAACCGAACCGCCGGCGCAGCGGATCCGGGCGGCGTCCGAAGCGATGTTCGCCACTTGGGAACGGCATCGCTACCTGTTCAAGGCTGTCTTGGAGGCGCGTGCCACCAGCAGCGCGGTGCGGGAGCTGTGGGACAGCGACCGGCAGTCCTTCGTCGAACCGGTCGCGGCGATGATCGACGCCGAACGCGCCGCGGGACGAGCACCCGATGGGCCGGACTCGACGGTGCTGGCCACCCTGCTGCTGGAACTCAACGACAGGCTGCTCGAACGGATGACTACGGGCGGCACGCTGACGCGAAAGCAACTGATCGATGGTTCCGTCGCGATCTGGCTTCGCGCCATCTACGGGACCACGCCGAAGGAGCGTTCGTGACGGAGACGATCCAGCAGTTGTTGCGCGAGCGCGCCTCTGACGACTCCGTCGGCCTGAAGTACGGCGATCGGCAGTGGACGTGGCGCCAGCATCTCGACGAGGCGTCCGCAGCGGCCGCGGCACTGTTGGGACTCGCCGATCCGCACCGGCCGGTGCACGTCGGCACGCTGCTGGGCAATACCCCGGACATGCTGACCCAGATGGCCGCCGCGGGGCTCGGCGGCTACGTGCTCTGCGGCATCAACACCACCCGGCGCGGCGACGCGCTGCTCGCGGATATCCGCCGCGCCGACTGCCAAATCCTGGTCACCGATGCCGCCCACCGGCCGCTGCTGGACGGGTTGGATCTCGAGGGAATCCTGCGTATTGGACACGTCCACCGACGAATGGCGCGAAACCGTGCGGGCGGCAGGCGAACTCACACCGCTCCGCGAGGTGTCCGCGATGGACACCTTCATGATGATCTTCACCTCCGGCACCAGCGGCAACCCGAAGGCGGTGCAGGTGTCGCACTTCATGGTGTTGATGTCGGGCCAGGCTCTGGTGCAACGCTTTTCGCTCACATCGGAGGACACCTGCTACCTGTCGATGCCGCTGTTCCACTCGAACGCCGTGGTGGCCGGATGGTCGGTAGCGCTGGTCTCCGGCGCTGCGATGGCGCCGGCCGCGTTCTCGGCGTCCGGGTTCCTGCGCGACCTCCGCCGCTACGGTGCCACCTACATGAACTACGTCGGCAAGCCGCTCGCGTACGTGCTGGCCACACCCGAGCGGCCCGACGACGCGGACAACCCGCTGCGCACCGCGTTTGGCAACGAGGCCAGCGATCGCGACATCGCGGATTTCACAAGGCGATTCGGCGCCGAGGTCACCGATGGCTTCGGCTCCACCGAGAACGCCGTCATAGTCACCCGCGAACCCGGCACGCCGCCGGGATCGATCGGCAAAGGCTTCCCGGGTGTGGCCATCTACAACAGCGAGACGGTGCAGGAATGTGCCGTCGCGCGCTTCGACGACAGCGGAGCACTGGCGAATGGCGAGGAAGCCGTTGGCGAGCTGGTCAACACATCCGGCACCGGCTTCTTCACCGGGTACTACAACGACGAGGCGGCCAACGCCGAACGGATGCGGCACGGCATGTACTGGTCGGGTGACCTCGCCTACCGCGATGCCGATGGATGGATCTACCTGGCCGGTAGGACCGCGGATTGGATGCGGGTCGACGGCGAGAATTTCGCGGCCGCGCCGATCGAACGGATCCTGTTGCGGTGCAAGCAGTGCAACCGAGTGGCGGTCTACGCAGTACCGGACGAGAACGTCGGCGACCAGATCATGGCCGCGCTGGTGTTGGTCGACGATGCGACGCTGACGCCCGCGATGCTCGAGGAATTCCTTGCCGCCCAGCCGGACCTGTCGCCGAAGGCGTGGCCGCGCTACGTGCGGATCGTGCGGGACCTGCCCAACACCGCCACCCACAAGGTGCTCAAGCGAGAGCTCATCGCGCAGGGCCCCGTCGCCGGTGACGGTCAGCTCTGGGTCCGTGAGGCCCGCGGGACGAAGTACGCTCGCCGAACGTGAATCCGCCGCGGCGCTGTCCCGCCGTCGGTAGGTCGATCACTCACCGAAACTGCATTCCGGCAGCCCTGTTCTCGGAACTTTCCTGCGAGGTTGCAGTCTCGGCGGGGCCGTCCAGCGGCTCGCAGCCCTTATTGACCAAGCTGCCTAGATGTTGCATTAACCACTTGACTTTGGGTCCGTGGGGAGGCACGAGCTATGAAGCTCGGCAGGCCAGGACTGGTTGGCTGCATGTGAGTTACGACTCGCCGGAGGTGAAGTCGTTCAACGCATCGGCGTTGGCCTGCGCGCCCATCAACTCGACGAAATAGGCGTTTTCCCTTGCGCGGGCGGCGTCGATCTGGGCAGCGAGCGGCGCCGTCATCGTCTTCTTCACTGCCATCAGGCTCGAAACCGGGCGCGCGGCAAGGACTGCGGCGTGGCGGCGGGCTTCGGTGAGCAATGCGTCGGGGTCGCAGACCCTCCACACCAGGCCCATCGCCAGCGCCTCCTCGGCGCTGACCCACTCCGAGGACAGCAGCAGCCACGCCGCGTTCTGCCGTCCTACCAGTCGTGGCAAGAGATACGACGACGCGGCTTCCGGCGCTACGCCCAGGCTGGTGAACGGACATTTCAGGCGCGCGGTCGACGACATGAACGCCAGGTCGGCGTAGCCGAGGATCGTGGCCCCGATGCCGACGCCGACACCATTAACGGCGCAGATCAACGGCTTCGGAAAGGCGCTGAGCGCGTCGACGAGGCCGAGGAACCCGTGCTTACCCGGAGTGAAGCCGGGATCGCTGACGCGAGCCGCCATCTCGTGCAAGTCGGTGCCGGCACTGAACGCGCGACCGTGGCCCGTGATGATCACCACGGCGACCCCGGGATCGTCGGCGGCGGCGAGCAGAGCCTCGGTGGTTGCGTCGTAGAGCGCCTCGCTGAACGCGTTCAACGCCTCCGGCCGATTCAGCGTCAGCGTGCGGACGCGCTCGTCGTCGGTGATGTCGAGCATCTACACCAGCCTCGCTTTCTTGACTCGGTTTGAGTCGGCTTTGCGAACCATCTCGTCCACCTCTTCGACCGTCCACGGCGGCGAGCCGTTGTGGTCGCGGTAACCAAGCACATCGGGGGTTTGTCGTTTGTAGCGGCCCACGAAGTTGCCTGCAGCAGCGAAGATTTGGCCGGTGACACCGGCTGCGAGCTCGCTTGCCAGATATGCATACGTGGGCGCGACGTAATCCGGTGGCGCAGGGTCCAGCGCTGCTTGCTTGCTGATGTCGTCGAGCAACCCGCGGCGATGCAGGTCGACGATGTGCTGCTCATAACTCGCACCGGTCGACAGACGGGTGCGGGCGCCGGGGCAGACGACGTTGGCGCGCACACCGTGCTCGTTCAACTCGGCGGCAATGGCGAACGTGAGGCTGTTGACGGCGCCCTTGCCGGCCGGGTAACCGGTGCCACCGTAATGGCCGAGAAAGGCAAAGGAACTGGTGTTGACGATCGCGCCGCCGCCCTGGGCCACCATTCTCGGCGCGGCGGCCCGGCAGGTCTGGAACACGGTTCCCAGATGGGCATCGAGCAGCGCGGCGAACTCGCCGGAGGTGACGTTCAGGATCGACGAGCCCGGGGGTCCGGCGACGCCGGCGCAGTTGACCAAGATGTCGATGCCGCCGTGCTCGGCGACGCTGCGGACGATCAGCGCGTCGGCGACGTCGGGCTCGGCAGCCGAGCCCACGTGCCCGACCGCTCGGTGACCGCGTTCGCTGATCGCGGCCACGGTGTCCCCGACCGCGTCCTCGCCGCGGCCATTGACCACCACACTGGCGCCGTGTTCGGCCAACAACACCGCCACCGCCCTGCCGATGCCGCGGCTGCCGCCGACGACCACCGCGCTGCGGCCGGCGAACAGGCGCGATGCACCCATCGGGCTCCCCTCGTTGCGGCGCGGGCACCGTTTGCGCCGGTAAGTGCCTCGAACTATAGTCCGGACACATGTCCAGTTACGGGTGCGGGTCGCATGCTCACCACTGACCGGGCCCTTCGTTCCGAGCGTTGAGCACCCACGGGCGAGCGCTCCGATCGTCTGTGGCAGATTCGTCTTGGCGGCGCCATCGGTAGGCGCGCGATAGGCCGGGTGGGAGAAGAGTTGAGTATGCGGATTGCCTTGTTGTCCTACCGCAGTAAGACGCACTGCGGAGGGCAGGGAGTGTACGTACGTCATCTCAGCCACGGCCTCGTCGAGTTGGGCCATCAGGTCGAGGTGTTCTCAGGGCAGCCGTATCCCGAAATCCTTGACCCGCGCGTGCGATTCACCGAGGTGCCCAGCCTCGACCTGTACCGTGAACCGGATCCGTTTCGGGTTCCTCATCCGCGTGAGATTCGTAACTCGATCGATCTGCTGGAACTCACCACCATGTGGACGGCCGGGTTTCCCGAGCCGCGGACGTTCAGCCTGCGGGCGGCGCGGCTGTTGTCCCAACGCGCGGCCGACTTCGACGTCGTTCACGACAATCAGAGCCTGGGCACTGGCCTGCTGAAGATCGCCGCGGCTGGGTTGCCGGTGGTCGCGACGGTGCACCACCCGATCACCCGGGACCGCGTGCTAGACCTCGCGGCGGCCCGCTGGTGGCGAAAACCGTTGGTGCACCGATGGTATGGCTTCTCGAAGATGCAGCAGCGGGTGTCGCGCCAGATTCCGGACCTCTTGACGGTGTCGTCGTCATCGGCGTCCGACATCGCCGAAGACTTCGAGGTGTCGCCGGACCAGCTTCACGTCGTGCCGCTCGGCGTGAACACCGACCTGTTCCGACCGTCGCCTCAACCTCGGCAGCCGGGCCGCATCATCGCGATCGCAAGTGCGGACACCCCGCTGAAGGGCGTCAGCACGCTGCTCCGTGCGGTCGCTCGGCTTCGCGTCGAACGCGACCTCGAGCTTCAGCTCGTCGCAAAGGTCGAACCCAACGGCCCCACCCACAAGCTGATCGCCGAACTGGGCATCTCCGACATCGTGCACATCAACAGCGGGCTGCCCGACCGCGAGCTCGCCGCGCTCTTCGCGTCGGCGGAGGTGGCTTGTATTCCCTCGCTCTACGAAGGGTTTTCGCTGCCGGCGGTGGAGGCCATGGCAAGCGGCACACCGATCGTCGCCAGCCGGGCGGGCGCTCTGCCGGAGGTGGTCGGCACCGACGGCGCGTGCGCCGAACTGGTCACGCCTGCCGACACGGACGGACTGACGAGCGCGCTGGCTCATCTGCTGGATTCGCCCGGCAAGCGACGCAGGCTCGGGGAAGCGGGTCGGCGACGCGCGCTCGAGGTGTTCAGCTGGGAGTCGGTGGCCGCCCAAACCGTCCGAGTCTACGAGCAGGCGCAGGCAAGGGTTGCAGGAAAGAAGGCGCCATGCTGACAGTCGATTTCGACCGACTGGGAATAGGGCCGGCCACGACGGTGATCGACGTCGGTTGTGGCGCTGGCCGACACGCGTTCGAGGCGTACCGCCGCGGCGCGGACGTCATCGCATTCGACCACGACGCGTCCGAACTGAAGGGCGTGGCGACCATCCTTGAGGCGATGGCGGAGGCCGGTGAGGCGCCGGCGTCGGCCAAGGCCGAAACCGTGCTCGGCGACGCGCTGCAATTGCCCTATGCCGATTCGACATTCGATTGTGTCATCGCCTCCGAGATTCTCGAACATATTCCCGCGGACGACGCAGCGATCGCCGAACTGGTCCGGGTGCTCAAGCCTGGCGGCACCCTCGCGGTGAGTGTGCCCCGCTGGTTTCCCGAGCGGGTGTGCTGGTGGCTTTCCGACGAATACCACAGCAACGAAGGCGGCCACGTTCGGATCTATCGCGCCACCGAGTTACGCGACAAGATCGCCGGGCATGGAATGTCGTTGGCGCACAGCCATTATGCGCATGCCCTGCACTCGCCGTTCTGGTGGCTGAAGTGCGCCATAGGGATGTCGCGAGAACAACACCCAGCGGTCAGCGCGTACCACAAACTGTTGGTTTGGGACTTGATGCAACGACCCGCCGTGACACGGGTAGCGGAGGCGCTGCTCAATCCCCTGGTCGGCAAGAGCGTGGCGATGTACTTCGACAAGCCCGCGACGGCGATCGGAGACCGCGCTGCGTGAGGTATTCCTATGATCCGCCGTCAGTGCCCGCAATCTTGACGGCCGAGCAGTGCCGGCAGACGGCGCTGTCGATCGCCGCCACCCAGGAATCTTCGGGAGCCATTCCGTGGTCAACGGGGGGTCACACCGACCCGTGGGACCATGTCGAATCCGCAATGGCATTGACCACCGCCGGCCTGCTGGGTCCCGCGCGCGCGGCCTTCGAGTGGTGCGGACAGATGCAGAGGCCCGACGGCTCATGGCCCATCCAGTTACGTTCCGGCGTGGTCGAAGACGCCAACAGCGACAGCAACTTCTGCGCGTACATCGCCACTGGCGTTTGGCACCATGTGCTGATCACCGACGATCGCGGATTCGCCGCGGCGTTGTGGCCGGTGGTTCGGGCGGCGATCGATTTCGTGATCGACCTGCAGACCGGCTACGGCGAAATCTATTGGGCGCGGAGCGAGTCCGGTCCGGTTGGCGAGGCGTTGCTGACGGGCTGCGCCAGCATCTTTCACAGCATTCGTTGTGCGCTGGCGCTCGCAGATTACCTGGACGATCCACAACCGGAGTGGGAAGTCGCCGTCGGCAGACTGCAGCACGCGCTCGTGTCGCATCCGGAGGTGTTCGCCGAAAAGCCACGGCACTCGATGGATTGGTACTACCCGATCCTCGGCGGTGCTCTGCGGGGGCCGGCGGCACTGGCCCGCCTCAAGCAGCGTTGGAACGACTTCGTGGTCGACGGGCTGGGTGTGCGGTGTGTAGTTGATCGGCCGTGGGTGACCGGGGCGGAGACATGCGAGTTGGTGATCGCGCTGGATGCCCTCGGGGCGCGGACTCAGGCGTGCAAGCAGTTCGGTGCGATGCAGCATCTGCGGGAACATGATGGCTCGTATTGGACTGGCCTGGTGTTCGCAGACGGCAAGCGGTGGCCTGAAGAAAGAACGACCTGGACCGGTGCGGCGATGATTCTGGCCGCCGACGCGCTGTCGAACACCACGCCCGCCAGTGGGCTCTTCCGCGGCCACGAGCTGCCCGTCGGTCTGCAGACCGATTTCGACTGTGTCTGCTTGGTCAGCGAGTCGGGCCGCTAGTCCACCGCTTGACCGGGCGCGCCGTCGACCCGCTCCAGCAGGCGCAGCGAACCCGTCGCCCCGGTTTCGCGGAACTGGCCTGATTTCAGTGCGCGGCAGTAGATCTGGTATGGCGCCTGGCCACCGTCCCGGGGATCGGGGAACACGTCATGGATGGCCAACGCGCCACCGACGACCAACCATTTGGCCCAGCCGTCGAAGTCTTGCGCCGCCGCCTGCTCGGTGTGCCCGCCGTCGATGAACAAGAAATGCAGCGGTGTGCGCCACGTCCGCGCCACGGTCGCCGACTTGCCGACCACCGCAACGACGTGATCGTCGAGATCGGCGGCGTCCATGGTGCGGCGGAAGGTGGCCAAGGTGTCGAACCGCCGCGTTACCGCGTCGACCAGTGACGCGTCGTGGTATTCCCACCCGGGTTGATGCTCTTCGGAACCGTGATGGTGGTCGATCGTGTACACGACGCTGCCGCGCTGCTGCGCGGCTGCGCCGAGCAGGAGAGTTGACTTGCCGCAATAGGTGCCGATTTCGACGGCCACGGCGCGGTCGAGGTAACGCAGCGCCGCGTCGTACAGCGCTCGGCCCTCGTCGGCAGGCATGAAGCCAGTGACCTCTTCGGCCAGGGCGAACAGCCTACCCACGCGGTCGGTGATGTCCGATTGGGTCATGTCGCCAACCTAGCCTCTCGCTGTCCGTCGTTGCCCGCCGCCAGTTAGTACAGTAGTGTCCAGACACGTGTCCGACTCGGTGGAGCTGGAGTCGACCCGACGACGTTTGACACCCAGGCAGGCCGACACCATTGCACGGCTGAGCAACGCTGCGCTGGCGGTGCTCAGCCGAGAGGGGTTCGGCGGCTTGACCATCCGGCTCGTCGCGGCCGAGGCCGGCGTGGGTGCGGCGACGGCATATACGTACTTCTCGTCCAAGGAGCACCTCGTGGCGGAGGTGTTCTGGCGGAGGCTCGCCTCCTCGCCTGCGCCTTCCTTCGACGCGGCGACGCCCGCGGAGCGGGTGGTCGCGGTCCTGCGTCAAATCGCGCTTCTGGTCGCCGACGAGCCCGAGTTCGCCGGCGCCGTCACCAACGCATTGCTGGGACGGGACCCCGACGTCGAGCACCTGCGGGATCGGATCGGTCGGGAGATCCGGCGGCGCCTAAGCGACGCCCTGGACCGCGATGACGCCCAGACGTTGCGGGCCCTCGAGCTGTTGTACGCGGGCGCGCTGGTGCACGCGGGGATGGGCCATGCCTCCTACAGCGAGATCGCCGATCGACTGGAAAAGTCTGCGCAGCTGCTGTTCTAGCTCCCAGACTCTTCCCGGCCGAAGGTCATCGCGTCCATGTTCCAATAGCCGCGCAGGTTGGTGATCAGGCCCGCATCGTTCACGCGGTAGGTGAACACCCCACGGACGGTGCTGGTGAACCCGTTGTCAAACCTGCTGCGCTGCACCAAGATGTGCGCGATCTCGTTGGGGGAGCCTGTCGGGAACGTGTCCTCGCAAATGACCGTCAGATGGTTGACGCCGATGTACTTGTCGAAGAAGGCGCCGACCGCCTCCTTCCCACGCACCCCCTGGCCGTCCGGGTTGGTGACCGCCTCGCCGATCGGGTCCTCGATCAGCACGTCGTCGGCCATCAACGCAAGCCAGCCCTCCCGGTCGCGCGATTGCACACATCGCCACGACGCCTGTGAAGCCGCCAGGGCGGGGGAGGGTGCAACTACCTTGTCTGACATCTTGTTCCCTTCGCTGGATGTGCGGTGATCAGATGGCGCAGGCCACCCTGGCGCCGTCCTCGGTTGCCTTGCGGATCAGGCCCAGCCCGGTGCAATCACCTGCCGCGGCGACATTTGCGTTGGGCAAGGCGGCCACCAACCGGTCGTGCAGCGCCATGTCCGGTTGCAGAGTTCCGGCCAGGATGACGTTGTCCGCCCGCAACCGGCGAGCCGCACCCCCACTCGGTTCGAACACCACCTCGCTGCGGGTGATGCACTCCACGGTGGCACGGACGTGTACGGCGACGCCCAGCCGGTCGAGGCGATCCATGTGCTCGGTCTTGCGCTTGTTGCCGATCTCGGGAGCGATCATCCTGCCGCTCTCCAGCACCGTGACGAACCGTCCTCGCGCAGCGAGGAACTCGGCGAGCTCGAGAGCAACCAGATCACCGCCGACGATCACCACCCGCCGGCCCAGCGGCAACCAGGCGCGGGAGGCGAACCGAACCGTCGCAGGGCGGACCAGGCGTTGGCCGCGGTGAGCCAGCAGCCGAGCTCCCAGCCGCTGCCACCCCGGCTGCCGCGGATCAGCGTGACCCGCAAGCGTTTCCCGAAGAGCCAGCCCCGTGGTGACGTGTGACAAGTCCGCACCTGGGATCGACGGTGCGACGATCTTCCCGCCCGTGGCCACCACGACCGAATCCGGCGCCAGCGCCACGACGTCGTCGACGGTGGCCGAAACGCCCCGCCGGACATCGACTCCGGCGATGTCGATCTCGCGTCGCAGCCAGCGCAGGAACGGCTCGTTCTCGGGATGCAGGATCGATGCCCACAACAGCGCACCGCCGAGTTGATCGTTTCGCTCGAAAAGCGTCACGTCATGGCCCTTCTGCGCCGCCACGCGGGCCGCCTCGAGCCCGGCCGGCCCACCACCTACGACCACGACGCGTTTGCGGAGCGGTGCCGGCGCAATCGCCAGCTCGCGTTCCTTACCGGTGCGGGGATTGACCGCGCAATCGACCGAAAAGCGTTGCTCCATGGCGTCGATGCAGTTCTCGCACGAGATGCAGTGCCGGATGCGGCGGGCATTCCCGGTGAGGAGCTTGTTGGGCAGTTCCTCGTCGGCCAGCATCGGCCGACCCATCGCCACGAAGTCGGCTCGGCCGTCTGCGATGATCCGTTCGGCGCGCTCGGGATCGTGAATGCGGCCGACCGCGATGACGGGCACGTCCACCACCTGCTTGACCGCGGCCGCGGCACCGACGTTGAGGCCGTCTCCGTCGTCCGCGCCGTTGACCATCCCCGTGACCAGCCGGTCGATGACGCCGCCGCTGACGTGAAACGCGTCGACTCCCGCGGCGACCAATTGCGGTGCCACCAAAGCTGTCTCGTAGATCGGTCGACCGCCCGCGACCCGCTCGTAGCCCGAGATGCGCAGCGTGATGGGGAACTCGCCGCCCACCTCTGAGCGGATGGCGGCCAACGTTTCGAGAACCACCCTGATGCGGCCCTTCACGGAGTCGCCGCGGTAGTCATCGGTACGTCGATTACGTTGCGGGGCCAAGAATGATCCAAGGAACATATAGCCGTGGGCAGCGTGCAGTTCGATGCCGTCGTATCCCGCCTCCACGGCACGTCGCACCGCCGCCTTGAACAGGTCGATGATGCCGACCAGTTGTTCGGCGGTGGCTTCTGCTGACGGGCGCCCGGTCAGATACGACGGGATCACCGACGGGCCCAGCGACGTGACACCGTGCATCTCGGGTCCAAGTCCGTCCGGTCCGGCGTGCACGATCTGCGGCTGGATCTTGGCGCCGTGTTCGTGCACGGCGTCCACCAGCGCACGGTGCGCGTCGACAGCGGCGTCGGTGCCCAGGTGCAGGCCACCCGGCGTCTCGGGCTGCAGGTGGTCGATTCCGGTGGCGCCCACCGTGATCAGGCCCACCCCGCCGCGTGCGCGGGCCGCGAAGTAGTCACGCGTGCGCTGCGAGGGCAGCCCGTCGGGCGTGCCGTACATCGTCTCCATCGGGGACATCACCAGCCGGTTGCGCACCGACATCGAGCCGATCCGCCCGGGCGAGAGCAGATGCGGGAACTGGTTCTTCGCCGAGCGTGCGGTCATTGCGAAATCTTGGCCAAATATTCGCAGTGGCCGCACGTTCGTTGAGCTGCGCTCATGGGGCAGCGAACCGTCCGGCGAACGCCCGCAGCGGCAGGTCCGCGCTGGTGATCAGGCCCGGCGGCGCAGCCACCACGGATCGAATCGCGTTCAGCGCCGGCATCCCGGTCACCGTCATGCCGATCGACGCGAAGGACTCGGGTTTGGAGAAATCCGTGCCCGGGCTTCGGCAGGATCATGTGCTTGCTGTAGATCACCGGGTCGCCGTCGATCCTGGTGATGTAGCAGCCCTGAATGTCCCAGCGCGGCTCGGTGTGCGGGGTCATCTGCCACTCCAGGCGCAGCTCCACCCGCGGAACGCCGTCGACTTTCCCGACGTACGAAAATGCGCTGCCACCAACGGATCCGGCGGCAAGCTGGAACCAGCCGAGGTCGACATCCTTGGTGCAGGCACCCAATTCGTAGGTGAAGGCCACCTCGTCGAGTTCGATGTCGAGGCAGTCGGCCATCAACCGCACCCCGTCCTCGAACACGCGGGTGCCCAGCTCCAGCAGCCGGGGGACTTCGGGGTCGTCGACGGGTCGGCCGTAGCCGCAGTTCTCCCACGTTTCGGCGGAGTGGTGACATGACACGTCAACCGATTCTGTGCACGTGACCTTCTCGATGTCGGCGACGTCGGCCGAGTGCACGATCGTCAGGATCTGAGCCAGTCCCGGGTTCATGCCCGTGCCGTAAAACGTCGATTTGCCGCGCAAGCACGCCGCCTGCAGCACCTCCGACTCTTTGCGGCCGTCGGGCAGCCGATGGTTGGTGTCGCGGTGGTGTCCCGTCACCCAGTCCGCGGTGGTGACGATGTTGATGCCGGCTTCGAGCACCCGCTCGTAGAGCTGCCAGGTCGGGCCAAACGCCGTGGAACGTCAGGCAATCCGGTCGCGCCGCGATGATGTCGTCGACCGAGCCGGTGGCGTGCACCCCCATGGCCCCGATGCCGGCGAGCTCGCCAACATCCCGGCCGATCTTCTCCGGTGAATAGCAGTGCAGCCCGACCAGCTCGACGTCCGGATGCTGCCGGATGCGCTTGATCATCTCGGTGCCGACGTTTCCCGACGCCACTTGGAAGACGCGCAGCGGGCTGGACACTGTCAGGGCTTACCGATCGGCGTCGGTATAGCGGATCACGCCGCGGATGTTGCGGCCGTCCAGCATGTCCTGGTATCCGTCGTTGATCTGCTCCAGCTTGTACTGACGGGTGACCATGTCGTCGAGGTTGAGCTTGCCGACCTTATACATCGACAGCAGCAGCGGGATGTCGTGGTGCGGGTTGCCGCCGCCAAAGATGGTGCCCTGCAGATTCTTCTGCAGCAGGGTCAGCAGCGACAAGGTTGAGCGTCACCTGGGTGTCGGCCATGCTGCCGATCGCCGTCAGCACGCAGGTGCCGCTCTTGGCGGTGATGGTCAGGTAGCTGTCGATGTCCTCGCCCTTGAGCTCGCCGACGGTGACGATCACCTTCTTGGCCATCAGCCCGGCGGTGATTTCGGCGATGCCCATCAGTCGCGGCCTTGATGTCCGGGTAGACGTGCGTGGCGCCGAACTTGAGCGCCTGGTCGCGCTTCCACTCCACCGGCTCGACCACGAAAACGTAGCGGGCGCCCGCGTTCACCGCGCCCTGCAGCGCGGCCATGCCCACCCCGCCGACGCCGATGATCGCGACGTCCTCGGCCGGGCCGGATGTTCGCGGCGCGTGCGTACCGCCGAGCCATAGCCGGTGGTCACCCCGCAGCCCACGAGGCACGCCACCTCGAACGGAACCGACGGGTCGATCTTCACCACCGAGGCTCTTGTGCACGACCATGTACGGCGAGAAGGTTCCGAGCAGCGTCATCGGGTACACGTTCTGGCCCCGCGCCTGGACGCGGAACGTGCCGTCGGACACCGCCGCGCCGTTGAGCAGCCCGCGCCCAGATCGCAGAGGTTGCGCATGCCCGGCCTGACACGACGGGCACTGTACCGCAGGACGGGATGAACGACAACACGACGTGGTCGCCGGGCGCGATGTCCTCTACGCCCGGACCGACCTCGGTGACGATCCCCGCGCCCTCGTGCCCGCCGAGCACCGGGAAGCCTGCCATTGGCGAGGCTGCCGGTGACCAGGTGGATGATCGGAGTGGCACATCCCCGACGCTTCCATCTGGATCTTGACTTCGTCCTTGACCGGGTCGCCGATCTCGATCTCCTCGATCGACCACGGCTGGTTGAACTCCCAGATGAGAGCGCCCTTGGTCTTCATCCATCAACCTCCAGATGTCTAGCCGATTTCGCCTGGCCCGATGCTACGGGGCGATGTGACGCGCGACACCAGCGGCTACCAGAGCGGCGCCGGGGTCTTGCCGAGCGGGAAGTAACCGGGCACCTTCTCGCCCGACATCCCGCGTTCGATTCGCTTCTGCATGCCCTGGCTCAGCTTGCCGGCCTTGATCAGATCCATGTAGAGCGCCGAGACGTGGCCGAAGTCGAAGAAGTCGCGCTGCCACTCGATCTTGCCGTCGGCGCCCAGCCGGAACCAGCTGCCGCCGATGCCGTACACCTCGCTGCTCGGATACCGTGTCTTGTCGGCTCGCGGCGACCTGCTTCCAGAAGCCGACGATCTCGCCGATCTTGTCGTCGATGAGCACCCGCTGATACGGGTAGCGCCAGCCCTCGAGGCCCTCCATCTCCTGGCCGAGGGCGATCTCGCGTATTTCTGCTATGCCGACGCACATCACGTCTTCCTTCGGCCCGATGTTCCAGCCGTAGGTGGCGTCGTCGGTGTAGAAGTCGGCCAGCCCCCGCCAGTCGCCCTTGCGTTCGGCCTCGCGGTTGGCCTCGAGCCACCGCTCGACGAAGTCTTCCAGCTGCTCACGCGGGAATGACGGCATACCTCAATCTCCTGTTTCTCGGATGGACAGCGCTTGGGTAGGACAGGCCCATACGGCCTGCTCGATCTGCGGCCGGTCCTCGTCTGGTGGTTCGTCGTCGAGGATCTCTACCTGGCCGCGCTTGGGTACCCGGAAATAGTCGGGGGCTTCCAGTTCGCACATCGCATGCCCCTGGCACAGATCCAGGTCGACTTCGACCCGATAGCCCATTTGCTGGCTACCCTTAATTAGCGGCTCCGGACGCGGTAGCGCACCTTGGCGGGCTGGGCCAGTTGCACCACCATCTTGGAATGGTCGTTGTGGTAACTCTCGGACGGCTGCGCCATCTCGAACTCATACTCGCGCAACAACACTGAGAAGATCGCCTTGATCTGCATCGTCGCGAACGCGGCGCCGACGCAGCGGTGCCGACCCGCGCCGAACGGAATCCATGTCCAGCGGTTGATCAGATCCTCCTGACGCGGCTGCTGGTAGCGCTCCGGCACGAAATCGTCCGGATCCGGGAAGTCCTCCGGTATCCGGTTGGAGATCGCCGGCGACGCCGCCACCAGGTCACCCTCGTGGATCGGGTAGCCGCGGACCTCGAACTCGCCCTTGGCCACCCGCATCAAGATGATCAACGGCGGGTGCAGCCGCAGCGTCTCCTTGAGCACGTTCTCCAAACGTGGGATCTGGCGCAGCGCATGGAAACTCACCGACTGGCCGTCGGCGTACAGCTCGTCGAGTTCCTCGATCACCTCGGCGTTGGCCTTCGGGTGACGCAGCAGTTCGATCAGCGTCCATGAGGCGGTGCCCGAACTGGTGTGATGCCCGGCGAACATCATCGAGATGAACATGCCGGTGATTTCATCGGCGGAGAACCGCGGCTTGCCCTCCTCGTCCTTGACCATGATCAGCACGTCGAGCATGTCACGGTCGCTCTTGTCGGCCGGGGGGTTGGCTATGCGGGTGTTCATGATGTCTTGCACCAACGCCACCAAGCCTTTTCGAGCCTCGTCGCGACGGCGGAAGCTCTCGATCGGCAGGTATGCGTCGACGTACGCCAGCGGGTCGGTGCCGCGCTCCAGCTCGTGGTAGAGGTGGGCGAAGCGGGAGTCCAGCTGGTCGCGGAACTTCCGGCCGATCAGGCACGCCGACGACGTGTAAATGGTCAGCTCGGCAAAGAAGTCCAACAGATCAATCTCACCGCTATCGCCCCAGTCGGCAATCATCCGGCGCACTTCGTTCTCGATGGTGGTGGCGTGGCCCTTCATCTGCTCACCGCGCAGCGCCGCGTTGTGCAGCATCTCCTTGCGTCGCTCCGGGCTGGCGTCGAACACCACACCCTTGCCGAAGATCGGCGTCATGAACGGATACGCCTCGGCCTGGTCGAGGTCGTCGTCGCCAGCGCGGAAGAAGAACTCGTTGGCCTCGGCGCCTGACAGCAGCACGACGTGCTTGCCGGCCAGCTGGAACCAGCCGACGTCCCCGCACTCGTCGCGGACGCGCTGCATCAGACCGATCGGGTCGGCGCGGAACTCGTCGAGGTGGCCGTGCTCCTGTTCACCGCCCGAGAGGCGCGGTACTTCCTTCAGTTCGTGGCTTGTCATCACGACTCCGGGTATTTCAGTTGCTGGCGCTCTTCCGGCGCGTTTAACAGTGGCGCCTCGGGCTGGACCTCCATCGACACGATGAAGCCGCCGCGGGGCGTCTCGGCGACGAACGCAATGGCCCGCGCCAGATCCGAGGCCCGCAGGAAGTAATCGTGGCGGGCCTGCCCCCACTTGGCCCAGTCCTCGAGCATCGGTCCGATCGATTCGGGCGGAAGGCTCCATCCCATGCCGGTTTTCGTCGGACCGGGATGCACGATCGAGGCGCGTACGCCGGTGCCTTCGAGTTCCATCTGCAGGTTGGTGACCATCGCCACCAGCGCCGCCTTGGCCGCGCCGTACGCGCCCATGTGGGGTCGCTGCCGCAACGCGACATCGGAGCCGACGAAAATCAAATCACCCCGCCGCCGCGACAGCATTCCCGGCAGCACTGCGGTGGCCAACCGGTTTGCGCCGATGAGATGGATTTGCACTTGCGACTCGAAGACGTCGGTGCTGATCTCGTGCACGCGACCGAAGAATGTGTCGCCGGCGCCGGTCACCATCAGCTCGATGTCACCGAGCTGCTCGGTGGCTTTGTGCACGAACGCTTTGACCGACTCCGGATCGGTGACGTCCAAGGGGAGCGCGACGGCCTCGCCGCCGTCGGACCGGATCTGCTGGGCGAGGTCCTCCAACTTGTCGACGCGCCGCGCGCCGAGCGCAACCGGAAAGCCGCGGCGGGCCAGCTCGGTCGCCGTCGCCGCGCCGATGCCCGAGGACGCGCCCGCCACAATCGCCGGGCGGCGTTTGGGATGTGGCTCGAAGCGTGGCATCACGCCACCTTCACAGTCATCGGGAGATAGGCGAAGCCTCGCACGCTGCTCGAATGCACTCGCACGGCGGCCTCCTCGTCGACCTCGTAGCTGCGGATCCGCTTGAACAGTTCGGTGAGCGCCACGCGGGCCTCCATCCGGGCTAGGTGTGCACCCAGGCAGAAGTGTGCGCCGCTGCCGAAGCTGACCAGCTTCGACCCGATGTCACGGCCGATGCGGAATTTGTCAGCGTCGGAAAAGACACGTTCGTCCCGGTTGGCCGAGCCGGGCAGCAGCAGCAACACGTCACCGTCGGGGATTGTGGTGTCGTAGAGCGTCAACTCGCCGGCGACGCTGCGGGCCAGGATCTGACTCGAATTGTCGTAGCGCAACGTCTCCTCGACCCACAGCGGGATCCGGGAGTGGTCTTCGTAGACGGGGGCGAGTTGGTCCGGATTCTTATACCCCCAGTAGGCCGCGTTGCCCAACAGCTTGGTGGTGGTCTCATTGCCGGCGACCACCATCAGGAACAGGAACGCCATGATCTCTTCGTCACTGAGGTGGTCGCCGTCGATCTCGGCTTCCAGCAGCGCTGACGTCAAGTCGTCGGTGGGCTTCCTCCGGCGTTGATTGACCATGTCGGCGTAGTAGACCATCAGATCGGCAGACGCCTGCATCGCCGACCGCGGCACGTCGGGCACACCTTCGTCGCGATGCATCACTCCATCGGCCAACCCACGGATGCGTGCGCGATCCGGTTCGGGCACGCCCATGAGTTCAGAG
The DNA here is from genome assembly GCA_963834955.1 of uncultured Actinomycetota bacterium. Lineage (GTDB taxonomy): Bacteria > Actinomycetota > Actinomycetes > Mycobacteriales > Mycobacteriaceae > Mycobacterium. The sequence goes on along the minus strand of CAWIDX010000037.1, from coordinate 178,934 downwards.
ATCACGTCCATCGGCAGCTTGCCGGCGAACTCGGCGATGTAGTCGAAGCTTTCGGATTGCAACGCGGTGTCCATGTGCTGCACGGCCAATTCGGTCACCCGTGCCTCGAGTTCGCGGATACGACGCGGGGTGAACCCCTTGGACACGAGCGTGCGCAGCCGGAGGTGTCCGGGATCGTCCATCGCGAGGAATGACATCACGCGGTATGCCTCCGGGGTGCGGGACACCGGATCCAGCGACACCCCAAGTGCATTCGAGAGCGCGGTGCTGTTGCGGAAGCCGGCCAATACGTCGGCGTGCCGCGACAGCGCCCAGAAGTTCAGCTCCTCGTTGTGGTACAGCGGAGACTCGTCGCGCAGCCTTTTGTAGACCGGGTACGGGTCTTCGTGGAAGTCGTAGTCATACGGGTCGAGCACGATCGCGTCTGACGTCGCCGCATCTGTCACCACTCGGCACCTCCCATGATCAGCGCAACGACGCTGTCGAGCCGGTCGGCCATTTGGTAGTAGGTGACCGACTTCGTCCCGGCCTGCACCAAAGCGCCGTAGAAGATCATCTCCAGGGTGGTGAGGACCTCCGGCCACGCGCCGGGACCCATCGCCGACGCAATGCGCCTGCGCACCTCCATCCCGATCTTGTCGCGGACTTGCCGCACCTCGGGTTCGTCACCCATCAGCGCGGTCGTCGCCGCCGCGGCGAGTTCCGGCTCGTCGGCCACCACCAACGCCAACTCGCGCAGTTGCGCGCTCACCCGCTGTTGCGTGGTGTGGTTGACGTCGGTGAACAGCGGCACGTTGCGCACCAGACGTAGGTAGACCTCGGCGATCAACGCGTTCTTTGACGAGAAGTACGTGTAGGCGGTGGCCGGCGCCACGCCCGCGCGGGCGGCGACCGCGCGCATGGTCAGATCCGAGTACGACGACTCGCGCAGCATCTCGACGGCGGCGTCGAGCACCTTGCGGATCGTCTCCTCCTGGCGTCTGTTGCGTCGACGGACGGCCAGGTCAGTGACGGCCGGGGGCGCTTGGGCCGCTTCGCTGGACATGTGTCCAAGATATCGCAGCTTCGCGGCATCGCACAACTGCCTGGGCAAAAATCAGCTTTTAAATGCGTGTTTGTTGCGACTCTGCCTAGTGCAGTACAGGCGCCGCTTGCCATCGAGGCCGACGCGAACTAGTGTCCGAGTAAGATAAGTAGACACTTGTCCAGGGAGATTTAGATGACGGCGACGGCAGTGACTTCCAGGGTGTCTGCGCTGTTGATCGACGGAGAGCTTGTCGCCGGCAGCGGGGGCACCTTCACCACGCTCAACCCGGCGACCGAGCAGCCGCTCGGTGAGGCCGCCGACGCCACCGCGGCCGACATGGACCGGGCCATCGCCGCCGCCCGCTCGGCGTTCGACGAACTTGACTGGTCGCGCGACACCGCGTTTCGCGTGCACTGCCTGCGCCAGCTCCAACGCGCGCTGGGCGAGGAGATCGAAACGCTGCGCGAGATCACGGTCGCCGAGGTTGGCGCGCCGGTGCAGCTGACCCACGGCGGGCAACTGCAGACCCCTGTCGACGACCTCGCCTTCGCGGCCGACCTCGCGGAGCGTTACGAGTGGAGCAGCGATCTGGGTGTTGCCACGCCACAGGGGATCAAGACCAAACGCACCGTCGTCCGTGAACCGTTCGGCGTGGTGGGCGCGGTAACCCCGTGGAACTTCCCGCACCAGATCAACTTCGCCAAGCTCGGCCCGGCGCTGGCCGCCGGCAACACCGTCGTACTCAAGCCCGCCCACGACACCCCCTGGTGTGCTGCCGAGGTAGGCCGCATCATCGCCGAGAAGACTGATTTCCCGCCAGGTGTCGTCAACATCGTCACATCCAGCGACCACCGGGTGGGGGCGCAGCTGGCTGAGGATCCCCGCGTGGATCTGGTGTCGTTCACCGGGTCGACGGTCACCGGGCGCTCGGTGATGGCTGCTGCCTCACAGACCATCAAGAAGGTGTTCCTTGAACTCGGCGGCAAGTCCGCCTTCGTGGTGCTCGATGATGCCGACCTCGGGGGCGCGTGCGCCATGGCGGCGTTCACCGTCGCCATCCATGCCGGCCAGGGCTGCGCGCTTACCACCCGGCTCGTGGTACCGCGTGATCGATACGACGAGGCGGTCGCTGCGACTGCCGGTGTGATGTCGCACGTCCGCGTCGGCGACCCGACGAATCCGAAAACCGTTTGTGGACCGCTTATCTCGGCCAAGCAGCGGGACCGGGTGCAGGGCTACCTCGACCTGGCGGTCAAGGAGGGCGGAACATTTGCCTGCGGCGGTGGCCGCCCCGCCAACCTCGACACCGGCTTTTTCATCGAGCCGACCGTGATCAGCGGGCTGACCAACGACGCCCGCGTCGCTCGCGAGGAGATATTCGGGCCGGTGCTCGTGGTGCTGGCGCACGACGGTGACGCCGACGCGGTGCGCATCGCCAACGACTCGCCATACGGCCTGTCCGGCACGGTGTTCGGCTCCGACCCGCAGCGGGTGAAGTGGGTGGTGTCGCGGATGCGCACCGGCACGATCAACGTCAACGGCGGGGTCTGGTACTCCGGCGACGCGCCGTTCGGCGGCTACAAGCAGTCCGGCATCGGCCGTGAGATGGGTGTCGCCGGCTTCGAGGAGTATTTGGAAACCAAGTTGGTGGCTGAAGCCATTAGCTAGCAGACGACGAAAGGGCAAGCAGCGTGGGGCAGTTCGACAACAAGGTGGCTATCGTCACCGGATCCGGCGGTGGCATCGGCCAGGCGTACGCCGAAGCGCTGGCCCGTCAGGGCGCAGCGGTGGTGGTGGCCGATATCAACGCCGAGGCCGGAGAGGGCGTCGCGAAGCAGATCGTCGCCGACGGCGGGTCGGCGATTAACATCCCCGTCGACGTGTCTGATCCGGACTCGGCCAAGGCGATGGCCGACCGTACGGTTGCCGAGTTCGGCGGCATCGACTACCTGGTGAACAACGCCGCCATTTACGGCGGCATGAAACTCGATCTGCTGCTGACCGTGGATTGGGACTACTACAAGAAGTTCATGAGCGTGAACCTCGACGGTGCGCTGGTGTGCAGCCGGGCCGTCTACCGGAAGATGGCCAAGCGGGGCGGCGGCGCGATCGTCAACCAGTCGTCGACCGCGGCGTGGGTGTACTCGAACTTCTACGGTCTGGCGAAGGTCGGCATCAATGGCCTCACACAACAGCTTTCGCGTGAACTCGGTGGCATGAACATCCGGATCAACGCGATCGCCCCCGGGCCCATCGACACCGAAGCGACCAGGACGGTCACCCCCGGCGAGATCGTGAAGGACATGGTCAAGCAGATCCCGCTGTCGCGGATGGGCACGCCCGACGACCTGGTCGGCATGTGTCTGTTTCCTGCTGTCCGACCAGGCGTCGTGGATCACCGGCCAGATCTTCAACGTCGACGGCGGACAGATCATCCGGTCATGAGGAGTTTCCATGGCTGACAACGACGTCAAGCTCGGCTACATCGGCCTCGGCAAGATGGGCGCGCCGATGGCCAAGCGGCTGGTCGATTGGCCGGGCGGTCTCATCGTTTACGACGTCCGCGTCGAGGCGATGACCCCGCTGGCCGAGCTTGGTGCCACGTTGGCCGACGGCGTGGCCGACGTTGCCGCCGCCGACGTCATCGGCGTCACCGTGCTCAACGACGACCAGGTGCGTGAGGTGGTCGGCGAGCTCGCGGATAATGCCAAACCCGGCACAGTCATCGCGATTCATTCCACGATCAGCGACACCACGGCCGCCGAGCTCGCAGATCAGCTCGAGCCGAAGGGCATTCATGTGGTCGATGCTCCGGTGACTGGCGGATACCGCGCGGCGAAGAAGGGCGAGCTGGCCACCATGGTGGGTGCGACCGACGAAGCGTTCGAGCTCGTGAAGGCTCCCTTCGCGCGGTGGGCGTCGTTGGTGATCCACGCCGGCCTGCCCGGTGCCGGAACCCGGATGAAGCTGGCCCGCAACATGTTGACCTATGTGTCGTACGCCGCAGCATGTGAAGCGCTGAAGCTGGCGGAGGCCAGTGGCCTCAACCTGCAGGACCTCGGCAAGGCGGTACGCCACACCGAGGCTCACCACCGGCGCAGGCATGATCATGTTCCGCGACAACATGACACCGCTGGAGCCCGATCACTTCCTGTACGAACCCTTCCTGCACGCGTGTGGCATCGGTGAGAAGGATCTGAGTCTCGCGCTGGCACTGGGCGAAGCGGTTGACGTCGAGTTGCCGCTGGCCGAGGTCGGCGCTGAAGAATCTGGCGGACGGACTCGGGCGTCCCGCACAGCGCGTCGACCACGAAGGAGTAGCCATGGATGAACTGCGCCAGCAAGGGCCTCGCGAAGATGAACGAGGTCTACGGGTGGGAGATGCCGGACATGCCCGGCGAGTACTTTGCGCTGACCGTCGACCACCTCTTCGGCACCATCTGGACTCGCCCCGGGCTGTCGATGCGCGACCGGCGCATGATGCTGCTCGGCGTGCTGGCCGCCCAGGGCATGGAAGAACTGGTGGAAGTGCAGGCCACCGCGATCCTGCACAACGAGGAGATGACGCGGGAGGAACTGCGCGAGATCGCCATCTTCCTCACGCACTATGTCGGTTTCCCGTTGGGCTCCAAGGTCGACGGTGCGTTCAAGCGGGTGGTCGCCAAGCGCAAGAAGGCCGAGGAGAAAGGCGCGGCGCGAGACAGCAAGGACAACGTCAACGACGCCGTCAAGATGCACGTCGGGAACACGTTGCATGACAAGTAGGTACGCCAGCCTTTCCCGCGACCAGCTGGCGCGGCTGGTGCCGGAGCTGCTGCTGATCGGCCAGTTGATCGACCGGTCCGGGATGGCTTGGTGCATAAAAACTTTCGGCCAGGAGGAGATGCTGCAGATCGCGATCGAGGAGTGGTCGGCGGCGAGTCCGGTCTACACCAAACGCATGCAGAAGGCCCTGAGGTACGAGGGCGAGGACGTCATCACGATCTTCAAGGGGCTGCAGCTCGACATCGGCGCGCCCCCGCAGTTCATGGACTTCCGCTACACCGTGCAGGACCGCTGGCACGGCGAGTTTCACCTCGATTTCTGCGGCGCGCTGATGGACGTCGAGCCGATGGGCGAGGACTATGTGCGCGGCATGTGCCACGACATCGAGGATCCGACGTTCGACGCGACCGCGGTGGCCACCAACCCGAAGGCCCAGGTGCGACCGATCCACCGGCCGCCGCGGGTGCCCGCCGACCGGCACCCGCACTGCAGGTGGACGGTCACCATCGACGAGTCGTATCCACCGGTGGCGGGCATTCCGGCGCTGGACATCGTCCGTCAAACCCGTGCTGCGACACTAGAACTCGATCCGATCGACGCCACGGACGACGGCCAGTCGGACTATTCCGGTCCGCTGCTCTCCGACTTCGATTTCGCCGCGTTTTCCCAGTCAGCTTTGGTACGAATAGCCGACGAAGTCTGTTTACAGATGCATCTGCTGTACCTGTCGTTCGTCCTCGCCGTGCAGGCGCGAGCCGCAGACGAGAAGCAGGTCCGTGACATCTGCACGAAGCAGCTGATCGGCATCGCCGGGCGTTGGCGCCGAGCGCATCGCCCGCGCCCTGCGGCTGCCGGCCGACATCGACGGCGCGCTACGCGTGCTCGAGCTGCATCCGCTGCTCAATCCGGCCGCCTACGTGAACGCGGAGTTCGGCGATGATTCGGTGCGCGTGCGGCGGTCGACCGCCCATGACGACGGCGCATGGATCACGCTGTGCTCGCCGGCTGAGCGACGTCCCCTGCAGGCGATCGTCGCGGCGATCGACCCGCATCTCGACGTCGAGGTCGACGGCACGGCGAGTGACTGGACCGCCCGCGTGATCCGCACGGACACCGCCGCGGCAGAGCAGCCGCGAGGTGTCGGTGGCCAAATTCAGCCGCGGCGCCACGTTCGAGTTCGAGCCTCGGCGCTCGTTGCCGCTGACCGTGATCTGACGCGCACCGCGAGTGCACGGCGAGACTGCCGGCCGTCGCAGGAAAAGTTCGAGAACGGGCCTGCAGGAATGCAGTTTCGGTGAGCTGAACGACCTTCGCGCCTTGCAGCGCCGATCCCACCCAACGCCGCAGATAGTTGCGCAGTGCCACACCGGATCGCGGTGGCCGTCCCGGGTCGACGACGAACGACTGGATGATGCGCAGGAGATGTTCGGCCAGCTCATCGAGGTCGGGGTCGGTGAATCCGGCTGCCGCCCAGTCGACATCGAATCGCCGCAGCATGGTCTGCGCGAACTTGATCGCGACGTCTGAGGTGACGTCGGCGCTGAAGACGTTTGCGCGGTCGGGAGCCAGCAGCAGCCCGATGTGCTTGTCATTGGGCAGCCACTCCAGCGTCGTGGCGATGCATTCGACGACCGCGTCGGCTGGGTCGGTGATGCCGGCGACGTGGCCGGCGAGGCGGTCGAGGAACCGAGTGGCGGCGTCTGTCGCCGCGGCGACCAGTAGCGCATCGGTGCTCGGGAAGTACCGGTAGACGGTCTGCCTGGTGACCCCGAGCGTGCGGGCGACGTCCGCGATGCTGATGTCAGCGCCGCGGGCATCGATCGCCCGGCTGGCCGCGGCCAGGATGCGGGCGATCGCCTCCTCGTCACTGGCCGGCGCGGCGCCGCTCCAGCCATGGGTCCGCATTAGCGACCGATCAAGTTGACCATACGCTCATCATATCGATGTATGGCCGCGCTTCCGGACAGGCAACTCACCCATGCGGATCGCAGATGAGGCTAGATTTACTGGGGGCAGCACTGCGGGAACGTCCGAGATGGAGGTCGACATGTCCGCGGCGGAGCGTTACGTCGAGGCCGTCAACAACGCGGACGCGAAGGCGTTGTTGGCCCTGTTCGCCGAGAACGCCATCATCAAACACCCCGTTGGCACCGACTACGGCCATGAAGAAATCGCCGACCTCCACACCGACGTCATCTTCGCCGATCGGAATCACGCCGAGATCGTCCGGCGCATTGAACAGGGCAACGTCGAGGTCGTTCAGCTTCAGGTCGTCAGTCCGCTGCGCGAAGACGAACCCCCGGTCGACACGGTCGACATCTTCACGCTCAACGACGAGGGGCTGGTTCAGCACCTCGACATCTACTACCGCTGATCGTCCAACCGCTGGTCACGCCTGAACCGTCTCATGCCGTCGATCTTCTCGGACAGGCCGGCATTGCGGCCGCTGTAGAACATCCACGGCATCGTCAGGATGTGCGTGACACCGCCCTGTTCGGCGCGCTCATAGTCGGCTGGGGTGAACGCGTCGACGAGCGGTGCGAGCACCGCGAAATCATTCGTGGACAAGCCGTTTTCAGACCGAAAGCGGTGCAGCCGCTGAGCCACCGCGATCGCGTCGTCGGTGGTGATCAGGTCGCCGACCCAGCCGTCGTAGCGTGCCGCGCGGCGCAGACGCGATGTCGGATAAGCCGCCCACCCAGATCGGGATCGGCGGCGGCGTCGGCGACATCTCCAACCGCGGTGTCCGGTAGAACTCACCGCTGAACTCGGTCCACCCCGGCGACCAGAGCGCGCGCATCAGCTCGATCATTTCCTCGGTCCGCTTGCCGCGCTGGGGGAACTGTGCGTTGAGCAACTCGAACTCCTCGGCACACCACCCGACGCCGAGGCCGAGTTCGACGCGGCCGTTCGACAGCAAGGCGGCGGTACCGATCGACTTCGCGGCCACGTACGGATCGCGCAGCGCGGCGACATACACCGTGGTGACGAATCGCAACCGCTGCGTGCACTGAGCCAGCGCGCCGATCAACACCCACGGGTCCGGCCAGTCGGTGAAGGGCTCCCAGCGGCGCGTGCCGTCACGGGTGTACGGATAGGGTGTTTTCAATGTCTCGAGATTGACGACGTGCTCGGGGATCCCGAGGCCGTCGTAGCCGAGATCGTCTGCCGCCTTGGCGATCTCGACGATTTCACGGGTGTCGAGGTATCCGGTGCTGATGTAGTACTTCACGTCGGCTATCCGCGGTAAGCGACCTGCAGCTCCTTCACGCCGTTGATCCAACCCGACCGAAGGCGGCGGGGCTGCGCTATTTTCGCGATGTCGGGCATTATGTCGGCGATCTCGTTGAAGATCAGCTTGATCTCCATCCGGGCGAGATTGGCGCCGATGCAGTAGTGGGCGCCGTTCCCGCCGAAGGCCAAATGCGGGTTGGGGCTGCGCAGGATGTTGAACTCGAACGGCCGGTCGAAGACGCTCTCGTCGTAGTTGGCCGAACTGTAGAACAGCCCGACCCGCTGGCCTTCACGAATCGCGACCCCACCCACTTCTGTGTCGGCCAGCGCCGTGCGCTGGAAGCAATGCACCGGTGTGGCCCAGCGGATCATCTCGTCGACCGCGGTCGCCGGACGTTCTCGCTTGAACAGCTCCCACTGGTCCGGATAGTCGAAAAACGCGTTCATCCCGTGCGTCATCGCATTGCGGGTGGTCTCGTTGCCGGCTACTGCCAACAGAATCACAAAGAACGCAAACTCCGTGTCGCCGAGCACATCACCGTCGACATCCGCTTCGATCAGGCGGGTCACGATGTCGTCTGCCGGACAGTGTCGACGCTCCTCGGCCATGGTGTACGCGTAGCCCATCAACTCTGCATTGGCCGCCGTGGGGTCGTCGTCGAAATCCGGATCGTCGGTATTCATGATCGAGTTCGTCCAGTGATACAACCGCCCCCGGTCGGCCTCCGGAACGCCGATCAGGTCCGCGATCGCCTGCAGCGGAAGGCTCATTGCGATGTCGTCGACGAAGTTGCCGGACTCCTTTTCCGCTGCCGCATTGACGATCTTGTGCGCGGCATCGGCAAGCTTCGCCTCCAGCGTGGCGACCGACCGGGGAGTGAAGAGACGTGACACCAGCTTGCGCAACCGGGTGTGCTCAGGCGGATCGTGGTTGATCAGCAGCGCCTTGGTGAGGTCGAGTTGCTCGGCGGTTATCCCCCCCGGAAACCGCATCACCGCACCCTTGGCGTTGGTCGACCACAGGTCGTTGTCCTTCGAGATGGCCTTGATGTCCTCGTGCCGGGTGATCACCCAGTAGCCGTCGTCGCCGAACACCCTCCCACCGGCGGGCTGGTCGTTCCACCACACCGGCGAGGTTCTTCTCAGCTCCGCGAACTCGGTGACGGGCATTCCCCGGAGCAGTACGTCGGGATCGGTGAAATCGAAGCCTGGCCCGAACGGGCAGACGCTGGGTGCCGCCGTCATCGTCGCTACCTCCTCGTAGACGCGTGCCTCGACCATACATGTTTGGCAGGAGTGTATGCCCGGGATGGCGCGTGGAGGTTACGGCGGCTTATCGGCCTTCGAGCAGCGGACGCGCCGGGTCCCAAGCCGGGTCCGATCCGATGCCTGCTTCCTTTTTCCGCTTCCATGCGATACCGCTCAGCGCCTCGAGAACGACCCGATTCGCGAGCGCCGCCGTGATGTCGGAATGGTCGTATGGCGGCGAGACCTCGACCACGTCAATGCCGACGACAGGCAGTTCCATGCAGATGCGGCGGACCGAGTCAAGCAGTTGGCGGGCTGAGAATCCGCCGGGTTCCGGGGTTCCCGTGCCGGGTGCATGCCCCGGGTCGCACACGTCGATGTCGACGGAAAGATAGACGCCGTCGCACTCGTCGGTGGCGATCGAGAAAGCCTCGGAGAGGCATTCGTCGAGACCGCGCTTGCCAATCTCGGTCATCTCGAAGGAGCGCATCTGTTGCTGAGCCATCCACGACAACGTCTCCGGCTCCGGCCAATAACCTCGTAGCCCCATCTGAAGGAATCGGTCGCCGCGCAGCGCCTCTGATTCGATCAGCCGGCGCATCGGTTGGCCGTGACCCCACAGGGACCCGAACTGGATGTCGCCGGTATCAGCGTGCGCGTCGAAGTGAATCAGCGAGACGCGACCGTGTCCGAGGTGGTTTGCGACGCCCTTGGCGTCGGAGAAGGTGACCGAATGGTCGCCACCCAGTGTCACCGGGATCGCACCGCTCGCCGCGACCGTGGTGACCGCGGATTCCAGCGCGGCGAGGCTGCGCTCGATGTCGCCGGAGTACATCTCGACGTCCCCGGCGTCCAGAACGCGGAGATCCTGCAGCGCGTCCACGCGCAGCGGCAGGCTGGGACGGCTGCCGTCGTGCGGGAGGTAGTCGGTAGTGCGGATCGCCAGCGGTCCGAACCGGGCTCCCGACCGGTAGGAGGTGCCGCCGTCGAACGGCGCCCCGAGCACGACAACGTCGGCCGACTCGTAGCTGGCCGGTTCGCTGACGTCGCAGCGGTCGACTCCCAGGAACGTGACATCGGGTCCGAACATCGGTCCGTAGCGGGCCATTTCGCTCCCTCCATCCGGCAGCGGCGCTACGACGCCATGCCTGTACGACATTGGGATAGAGAGGCTGATTATGCCACCGCACCCTTCATAAACGAACCGCAATCATCAATCTGGATACGGCGGGCAGACAACATCGCTAATATCAGCGGGTCGGTACCACCCCGGTGAGGTCACCATGCAGATACAGGCTCACGATCCGCACCATGTCGCTGAGGCGGACCTGCAGGAAAAAGGCCTCTCGCGCAACGCCGTCGGGCTGATCGGGGGCACCGTCCTCGGCATCTCCTCGGTGGCTCCGGCCTATGCGCTGACGGCCACCATCGGCATCCTCGTTGCCGAGGCCGGTCTGAAGATGCCGGTGGTCATCATCGCCGGGTTCTTGCCAATGTTCTTCGCGGCGTACGCCTACCGCGAGCTGAACAAAGTCGCACCCGACTGCGGGACATCTTTCACCTGGACCACGAAGGCATTCGGGCCCTACGTCGGCTGGCTTGGCGGCTGGGCGGCCGTGCTGGCGACGGTCATCGTGTTGTCCAACCTCGCCGGCGTCGCTGTCCAGTTCTTCTATCAGTTCATCGGTGATCTGACGAACAGCGACTACATCGCCACCCTGTGGGAGAACAAACTCATCGGCGTGATCACCTGCCTGTGCTTCCTCGCGATCGCGACCGCGGTGGCCTATCGAGGCATCACCACAACCGAGCATGTGCAGTTCGTCTTGGTCGGCTTCCAGATGGCGGTTCTGCTCATCTTCGCCGTGATGGCGTTGGCGAAATCCGGCTCATCGGACACCGGCCTGCCATTCAGCATCGATTGGTTCAGCCCCGCCGGCCTGACGATGTCGGCGTTCATCGCGGGGCTCTCCGGTTCGATCTTCGCGTTCTGGGGTTGGGACACGGCACTTACCGTCAACGAGGAGTCCAAGAACTCCGAGAAGACTCCGGGCCGTGCCGCGTTGCTGTGCGTGCTGTCAATCCTGCTGACGTACCTGCTTGTCGCCGTCGCGACGCAGATGTACGCCGGGGTCGGTACGGAGGGACTCGGATTGGGCAACGAGGAGATCGCGGACAACGTCTTCGGGGCGCTCGCCCAACCCGTGATGGGCAGCCCGCTCAACCTGTTCCTCTTCCTTGCGGTGCTGGCCTCGAGCGCCGCGAGTCTCATCACCACGTTCCTGCCGACCTCACGGACCATGCTGGCGATGGGAACGTACGGCGCCTTCCCGGCGCGCTTTGCCACGGTTCACCCCCGGTACCTGACACCGTCATATGCGACGATCGTCGCGGGCGTCGGCGCGGCGTTGTTCTACTCGACCCTCTTCTTTCTCAGTGAGAACGTGCTCACCGACACGATCTACTCGCTCGGCATCATGATCTGCTTCTACTACGGCCTGACCGCGTTTGCCTGCATCTGGTTCTTCCGGAACGAGTTGTTCGCGTCTGCACAGAATTTCGTGTTCAAACTGCTGTTCCCGTTGCTCGGCGGGCTCGGCCTGGCCTGGGTTTTCGTGATCACGCTGATCGACAGCGCGTCGCCTGACTACGGCAGCGGCGCAAGCATCGGCGGCGTCGGCTTGGTCCTCATACTGGGCCTGGGCCTGATCGTGCTCGGCCTGGTGTTCATGTTCCTCATGCGCGCCCGCCAGCCGGCGTTCTTCCGCGGCGAGACGTTGCGGAAGGACACGCCGGTCGTCGTCATCGACGAGCCCTAGCCGAAGAGGTTGGGCCTCTTCAGCCTTCGAAGCCGTGATAATGCATCACATGCTTGATCCGGGTGTAGTCCTCCAGCCCGTACATGGACAAGTCCTTGCCGTATCCCGAGTGTTTGAACCCGCCGTGCGGCATTTCGGCGACCAGCGGGACGTGGGTGTTGATCCACACACAGCCGAAGTCGAGCCGCGCGGCCATTCGCGCGGCGGTGTCGACATTCTTGGTCCACACCGATGATGCGAGCCCATACTCGGTACCGTTGGCCCAGGCGAGCGCTTGCTCCTCGTCGGCGAACTTCTGCGCTGTGACGACGGGACCGAAGACCTCGGTTTGGATGAGTTCGTCGTCCTGCTTCAGATCAGCGATCAGCGTCGGCTCGAAGAAGAACCCGGCGCCCTCTTTCCGATTGCCTCCGGCGAGGATTCGAGCGTGCGCGGGTGCACGGGACACCAGGTTGGACACGTGCTGCATCTGGTTCGCGTTGTTGATCGGACCGAACAGGATGTCTTCGTCAGCGGGATCGTAGCCCGTCTTGGTGTTGCTCACCGATTCCGACATGGCCGACAGGAACTCGTCATAGATGCCATCTCGGATGAGCATTCGCGTCGCCGCGGTACAGTCCTGCCCGGCGTTGAAATATCCAGCGGCCGTGAGTCCTTCGACCGCAGCCTCGATGTCCACGTCGTTGAAGATGACGACCGGCGCCTTGCCGCCGAGTTCGAGATGGGTCCGCTTGAGGTCCTTGGCCGCGTTGGCCGCCACGGCCATGCCGGCCCGGGTGGATCCGGTGATCGACACCATCTGCGGAACCGGGTGAGAAATCAACGCGGCACCCGTGTCCCGGTCCCCACACACGAGATTGCATACGCCGGGCGGGAAGATGTCCTGCATCTTCTCCACCATCCAGTACGACGAGGCGGGGGTGGTGTCCGACGGCTTGAGCACCACAGTGCAGCCCGCCGCCAGAGCGGGCGCGAACTTCCACACCGCCATCATCATCGGGTAGTTCCACGGCGCGACTTGCGCCACCGGCCCTACCGGCTCACGACGGATCGACGACGTATGCCCACGCATGTACTCGCCCTGCGAGCGTCCCTCGAGAACCCGTGCGGCACCGGCGAAGAAGCGAATCTGGTCGCACATCGGCGGAATTTCCTCCGACATCGTGAGCGAGATCGGCTTGCCGGTGTTTTCGCTTTCGATCTCGACCAGTTCCCGCGCGTTTTCCTCGATGACGTCGGCCAGCTTGAGTAGAGCCTTCTGACGCTCACTGGGGGTGGACCAGCGCCAGCTCTCAAACGCCTTGGCCGCAGCCTGAAATGCGTCATCCACGTCCTTGGCCGAGGAGTTCGGCGCCGAGGCATACACCTCGCCGGTGGATGGATTCACGATGTCCATCAGTTGGCCGTCGGCAGCGGCCTGGACTTCTCCACCGATGATGTTGTGAATAATCTTCTTGTCGGCCATGGAATTATCTACTCCAATCAGTGATCGACTTGCGTTTCGTGGGAATTCTGTCAGCGTTCGTCGTCCTATGCGGCCCGTGTCAGCCGGACTGCCCGTTGCTTTGGCACGCGGCCGGCGGAGTCGCAGTCACATCCAGCGCCGGGTTGCGGTCAAAGAAGCCAAACGGTTTGAGCCAAAACGCGACCGTTTCGACGGGCATGATCGGCCAGTCCTCCGGCCGGGTGATGTGGTGGAGGCCGAACGTGTACCACACCACGACATCGGTGTTGTCGATGGATCGGTTGGCTGCCGTCCATTCCGGCAAGCCCATTCCGGATCCACCTTGATTCACGAACTCTCCTGCCGGCCAACGTTCGTCGGGATGGTTTGGAGTGACCCAGACGGTATGACGGATCACCTCCATGCGCGCGAGCACCGGTGAGTCGGGGTCGAACATCGGCGGGAACACCGCACCCGGGACGATCTTGTACGACGGGTGGGTGCCGAGCCCGTTGGTGACGTTCTCGTTGACGACCTTCCAGGTTCGCTGGGTGTCCCAGCAGTAGTCCTGCTTGCCCTCCGCTTCCGTGTGTAGTGGAGTGTTCTTCTGCCGCAACGACAATCCGTACGGGTTGGCTGGCCCCGTCGGCTCCGCCTCGCTCTCGGTGGCGTACACGGTGTTGTCGGTGCCGTCGATGTCGAGATCGAGTCGTGCGGTGAGGAAGTGCTGGTGGTACGGCGCGTACGTGCGCTGGTCGACCAGCGTGCCATGCGGGTTCGCTTCGCCCTCGTTGAGGTGGGTGGTCACCATGAGCCCGCTCGCCCGCACCTCGCATTCGATGTTGCCGTCCTGATAGAACCGCCAGTACACCAGATACTCGTAGTTGGCGACCGTGACGTGGAAGGAGAGGGTCAGCCGGCGCATCCGCCGGACTTCGGCGCCGGTGTGCATGTCGACATGTTTCCAGAGCACGGCGTTGTCTTCTTCGTGGATGCAAACGGCGTTTGTGATCGTGTACGGCTCGCCCTTGCTGTCGTGCAAAACGGCGTCGAGGTAACGGATCTCGCCGAGGCAGTCGCAACCCAGCTCAAGGGAGATGGTCATGAAGCCCAGACCCCACTCCCCGATATCGAATGCGGTCCGACGGTAGTGGTCCGGACAGTGGTCGCGGTAAGGCACGGCCATCTCGGCGAAGGAAAGCCGGTGCGCGATCTTGCGCACCCGGCCGTGATCGTTGTAGGTGACGGTGTGCAGCGTGACACCCTCGCGATAGTTGAAACCCACGCGCAGCGACCAGTTCTGCCATTCCAGCCGGTTACCCGTGATCGTGAAGGAGGGACCGTTGGGCTGCGCGATCTCCAACGGCTGTAGCGGTGGTCGCGTACTGGAGTTTCGCAAGCGTTCCGGAATGTGGCGGGGAAGATATTCGGCCATCACCTCCGGCATGTCCGTCGGACCGCTGTCCTCTATCTCGAGTAGTTCCATTCGGTTCGCGTCGATGATGCAGTGAAATCCCCGCACGTGGTGCGCGTAGAGATTTGCGCCGCCCGGCGACTTGACCCACGTGTCCGACCACGCGAGCCGCCGTCCGCGATATTTGTCCGGAAGGACGATGTCGCCGTAGGTCCAGACGTCCATGGTGACGTCGTCCATATTGGTGATGCCGTGTCGGCGCAGTGCCGCGATGACCTCGGGATGGTTGCGCAGCATCTCGTCGGCCTCGTGCCATTCGTCGACGGTGAAGTTGGGTTGGATGCCGGGAAGATCCGTCCAAGACAGCATCTTGTCGTCGGTCAACGAAACGACGGCTTTGTAGGCGCTGTTCGAGTCGCGGTTCAAGCACACGACGATCGCGCGACGATCCGGCTGGGCACCGGCTGCCTCGAACGTCGCAACCTCTTGTTTGCTCGGCTCGGCGAGTTCGATCGAGGTGAATCGCCATCGGCTGTCTACGCCCTTGTCGCGCCGCATAATGGAAACCGCATGCCGGAACTCGTCTGCATTCAACGGATCGAGCGGATGCGATGTCTGGACCACAGTGTGGGTCATAGCGGCTCCTTGTCGTACGGCTACGCGGAGCCCCCCGAACGGTGACGCAGCCGCTCGTCCGGCATCAGTGGGTGCCAATTGACATTACCGCGGCAGCCGAGGAGTCGTAAGTGTTTGCGCTGAGATGGGGCGGGCTTGTCAGGAGCCGCCGAGCGAATCACCCCCACACCGCGCGATGGCCGCACAAGCCCGCAGTGTGTCTGCCAGATAGGCGGGGTTTTGGGCGTCCGGCCAGGACGACAGCTTGACCACGACGGTGCGAGACGCGCGATCGACAAAGATCAGTTGACCGTGGATGCCTAGGCAGAGCAGTATCGGGCCCGCTTCGTTGCGGAAGAACCAGAACTGGCTGCGGTACCAGCCGCCGGGCAGCATCAACTCGTTCTCGGTGTGGGCGAAGGCTTCCCGTACGCCTGGTGGCGGTTCGAAAGCGTCGGCAAGCCATGCTGACGGAATGACCCGGCGGCCCTCGACGACGCCGTCGTCAAGGATCATCTGACCGAACCGGGCCACATCGCGAAGGGTCGCCGAGATGCCGCCGTCGTGAATTGCCGTGCCCACCGGGTCGCAGGTGATCTCGGCGTCGAACTCGGCGCCCATCGGCTGCCAGATCAGCGTAGAGACAAGGTCGGCCATTCGCTCTTCGGCGGCGCGCTCGCATACCCACCCGAGCATGTCGGTGTCGGCGGAGCGGTACGTGAACTCGCCGCCGTGCGCTCCGGCCGCGCCGATCGTGGCGAGGTACGCGTACGCGCCCAGGGGATCGTCCGGCAACCGGGGTGCCCAACCCATCGACCGCTCCATGATCCGGACTTCGGAATCGGCCGCTGCATACGTTTCGCGGAACGCCACTCCGGTCCGCATGTCCAGCACGTCGCGCACGGTGGCGCCGCCGTAGCCCGACCCGGCTACCTCCGGGACATAGTCGGTCACCGCCGCCTCAGGGTCGAGCCGACCTTCCTCCATCAGCGCGCCGGCCGCACACCCGACGATGGACTTGGACACCGACATGAGCAGATGCCGCGTCGACTCGGTCGTGGCCCCGGCGTAGCGCTCGTCGACCACGGCACCGTCATGCAACACCATCACCGCGTCGGTAAAGGTGTCAGCGAAGATCTCCTGGGCCGTCGACGCGCTTTCGTCCAGCCGCACGACCGGGGGATCGTCCAGCACAGCGCGGGATGCCGGCCACGAGCGCGAAGCCCGGACGCCAGCCGAGATCGCTTGGCTGGGAATGATTTCGCGCATGTGCTGGAACGCCCACCGCACATTGCGCGGTTGCTGCCAATTGGCCAAGTTGACCTGAAGGTCCGGCGGCGGGGGGAAACCGGTCATGAGGGCATCGGGATAACTCGGCACGGCCGCCGCCGATGAGCGCTCGCGCGAAGAGCATGAGACGGCGGCGTCATCGTGCGGCATGGCAGGCATCGTATCTCCGGGCCTGCTCCGCTGATGGGCGGCTTGTGCCTTCTGCTCTTCGCGCAAGCGGCTCATCGCCGCCTTCTGCTCTTCGCGCAAGCGGCTCATCGCCGCCTTCTGCTCTTCGCGCAAGCGGCTCATCGCCCTACGATCGGTGCTGTGTCGACGGGCCCGGACAACTGGCAGTTGCCGCCGTTCAATCGCAGGGCCTACTGGCACGTCGAGGAGATCCTCCCGACGCTGCCGATTTCGCGGGGTGCCGGGCCGGTCCGGGAGTTGCCCGCGGGGTCGCCGACCGCGGACCTCACCGAGATCGGCCTGACCCGTCCCGACGGGTCGGTGTTCACCGTCGGTGACGTGCTGGCCGAAACGTACACCGACGCCTACCTCGTTGTGCAGGACGGCGCCGTGGTCGCCGAATGGTACGGGCCGGAGGGCGCACCCGACCGAACGCATGCGCTCATGTCGATCACCAAGTCGGTGATCGGATGTGTGACCGCAGCGCTGATCGACCGCGGGCTGCTCGACGCCGACCAACTCGTCACCCACTACGTCCCGGAACTCGGCGCGAGCGGCTACGTCGGCGCGACGGTGCGGAATGTGATCGACATGCGCAGTGGCGTTCGATTCCGCGAGGATTACCTGGATGCCGACTCCGAGGTGCGGGCCCTCGGGCAGTGGATCTATCCCGCACCTCTACCCGCGGATCCGCAGCCGCGGGGGCTGTATCGGTTTCTCGTCGGGCTGGCCGCCGAAGCACCGCACGGCCAACGATTCCTGTACCGCTCCGCGGAAACCGACGTTCTGGGCTGGGTGTGCGAGCGCGCCGCGAACAAGCCGATGGCGGAGCTGATATCGACGTTCGTGTGGCAGCCGATGGGCGCCGAGCACGACGCCGAGATTCTCTGCGACAGCCTTGGCACGGCCGTGCACGACGGTGGCTTGTGTGCCACCGCGCGCGACGTGGCGAGGTTCGGCCAGGCGCTGCTCGACAGCGGTTCCGTACCAGACCGGGACTCCGTCATTCCGCCGGGATGGGTACGCCAGGCGTGGGCGGTCGACGCCGACGCCCGGGCGGTATTCGCGGCTTCGCCCGGCGAGTTGTCGATACCCGGGGGTTGGTATCGCAATCAGTTCTGGTTCTTTCCGGGCCGCGTCGGCGATGTGCTGCTCTGCTTGGGCATCAACGGCCAGATGGTCTATGTCAGCCGACGGACCCGCACCGTTTGTGTGAAGTTGTCGAGCTGGCCGCGACCGCAGCAGCCCGGATTCCTACAGAACACGCTGTGGGCGTTCGACGCTGTCGCAGCCGCCCTAACCGGTCGCTCGGTCAGTGGTGACAGGCAACCGCTGCCGGGAATCATCGCCGGAGTGAGCCGCCACCGGCCGACTGGTCGCTCCCGAAGTTAGGGCGCACCAACCTGCTTGGCTAATCACCGGACGGCCGGTGCTGTTCGTCCTAAGCTTCACGGGCAGGAGGCAGAGATGGCCGAACAGAAGACGCGGGTATCGCGTCGCCGGACTCCGTCGCCGCCTCGGAAGCGGGCATCGTTCGGCAGCGCGGCGCTGAACGGAATCGCCGAAATCCGAACGTTTTTCCGCACTAATCGACAGCCGATCTACTTCGTTGGCCCAACGGCTTTCAATCTCCTCGGCATTGACCGCTGGGTGCGCAACTTTCAGTACATCGCCTATTACGACTCCTGGGACGGCGCCCATCCGCGCGTGTTCGCGCCGACGAACAAGCCGTACGTCGAGTTCGAGTCCAGCGAGCACGTGAACAATTACCTGTTGCGTGACCCCGAGGTGCAGGCGTACCTGAAACGCCGCGGCGGCACCCCGATGGTGGCGATGGTGTTCTTCGACGAGGAAACCGAGGACATCTGTAAGGAGCTGGGCTACAACCTGATCCTGCCCCCGGACTCACTTCGCCGACGGCTCGACTCGAAGATCGTGACCACGCAACTGGGCAACGAGGCCGGGGCACCGTCGGTGCCGAACGTGATCGGGACCGCGGACACCTACGAGGAGCTCCAGGCACTCGCGGACGAACACAAGCTCGGCACCGACCTGGTGGTGCAGACGCCGTACGGTGACTCGGGGAAGACCACGTTCTTCATCAAGTCGGAGGCGGACTGGGACGCCGACGCCGAGAACATGGTCGACCAGCAGCTCAAGGTGATGAAGCGGATCAACAACAAGGCGGCGGCTGTCGAGGCGTGCATCACCAAGCACGGGACGATCGTCGGGCCGTTCATGACCGACCTCACCGGCTATCCGGAACTCACCCCGTACAAGGGTGGGTGGTGCGGAAACGACCTGTTTCCGGAAGCCCTTTCGGAGAAGCACCGCGCCACTGCCATCAGCCATGTGCGCAAGATGGGCGACCGGTTGGCTCAGGAGGGTTATCGCGGGTTCCTCGAGGTCGACGTCCTGGTCGACCTCGACACCGATGAGGTCTACCTCGGAGAACTCAATCCACGCATTTCCGGCGCCTCGTCGATGACGAACGTGACCGCAGGCGCGTACGCCGACGTGCCGCTGTTCCTGTTCCACCTGCTGGAATTCATGGACGTGAAGTACACGATCAACGTCGAGGAGATCAACGAACGCTGGCATGACCTTGCCGCCGTCGACGTGTGGTCGCAGTTGATCATGAAGGAGCCCACGGATTCGGTGGAGCGGATCGTGGCCGCACCCCGGACGGGGACCTGGCATCTCAGCGAGGAGGGCGACCTCACGTTCGCCCGGGTGAGTAACGACTGGCACGACATCACCGGTGAGGACGAGGCGTTCTTCCTGCGGGTCTACGGCCCTGGGGATTTCCGGTTCAAGGGCGCCGATCTCGGCATTCTGGTCACCAAAGGGCGGATGCAGACGGCCGAGGGACTCACCCAGCGGTGCCGCCGCTACATCGACGGTGTCCGCGGCCATTACCAATCGGAGCCGCTGGCAAGCCCGCCCGCGGTCACGCCACTGGCCTACGTCAAGTAAAGCGTGTGCGGCCCACTAGGGTTGGCACCTGTGCGCGTTCTGGTGATCGGCTCCGGTGCCCGTGAACATGCGTTGCTGGCCGCGTTGCAACGAGACCCAGAGGTCGACGGGCTGATCGCCGCCCCTGGAAACGCCGGCACCGCTGCCATCGCCGAGCAGCACGCCGTCGACATCACGTGCGGCGATGAGGTGGCCAAGCTCGCCGTCGCCACCGCCGCAGACCTTGTCGTGATCGGGCCGGAGGTGCCCCTGGTGCTCGGCGTCGCCGACGCCGTGCGCGCCGCCGGCATCGCATGCTTCGGACCGTCGGCGGCGGCGGCCCGCATCGAAGGCTCCAAGACGTTCGCCAAAGAGGTCATGGCGGCGGTCGGAGTGCGCACCGCCCGCAGCGAGCTCGTCGACAACCCTGCGCACCTCGACGCGGTGCTGGACCGATTCGGCCCCGAGCACACCGACGACGAGGCCTGGGTGGTCAAGGACGACGGTCTGGCCGCCGGCAAGGGCGTGGTGGTGACGGCCGATCGCGCGGCGGCACGCGCACACGCCGCCGCACTGCTCGATGCGGGTCATCCCGTGGTGCTCGAGTCGTTTCTCGACGGACCGGAGGTGTCGCTGCTGTGCGTGGTGGACGGCGAAACCGTGGTGCCGCTGTTGCCGGCTCAGGACTTCAAACGGGTCGCCGACAACGACGCCGGTCCGAACACCGGCGGGATGGGCGCGTATGCACCGCTCCCGTGGCTGCCGGAGAGCGTAACCGCCCAGATTGTGTCCGAGATCGTCGAACCGGTTGCCGCTGAACTGGTCCGGCGGGGTTGCCCCTTTTCCGGTGTGCTGTATGCCGGCCTGGCCATCACCTCGGCCGGGCCGGCGGTGGTGGAGTTCAACTGCCGATTCGGTGATCCGGAGACCCAGGCTGTGCTCGTGCTGCTGGACTCGCCGCTGGGCGGGCTGCTGTATGCGGCCGCCACCGGAACGCTGGCCGAACACACCCCACCGCGCTGGCGAGCGGGCGCGGCGGTCACCGTGGTGCTCGCGGCGGAGAACTATCCGGGTCGGCCGCGGGTGGGTGACGTGATCGTCGGCGCCGACGTCGACGGCGTCCTGCACGCCGCCACGGCTCGGCGCGAGGACGGCGCGCTGGTGTCGACCGGCGGACGGGTGGTGTCGGTGGTGGGAACCGGTGCGGATCTGCCGCAGGCCCGTGCGGCGGCGTATCAGATCATCAGGTCGATTCGGCTGCCCGGCAGCCACTTTCGGACGGATATCGGCCTGGCCGCGGCCGAAGGCCGGATCCGGGTGTAGCTACGCTCACGCGACCAGCAGCGGGGCCATCCACGTCATCTCGGCGGGCAGCTGCTGACTCCAGAACCCCCCATCATGGCCGCCCGGCGAGAAGCCGCCGGCCGGGGGATTGGGCAGCTGTGCGATGAACTCCTGCGTCGCGGAGTGAAACGGATCACCGGTGCCGCAATCGATTCGGAGGGGAATGGAGGCGAGCGCCGGTAGGCCGAACACCGAGTTGTCGGCCCAGTCCGCGGCGCTGTCGAACGCCCCCGGTGCGGTCGCGCCGTACGACATCCACAATGCCGGGCTCACCGCGCAGATCGCGGCCGTGCGTGCCGGTCCCAGGCGAGCGCCGAGCAGCAGGGCCCCGTAGCCGCCCATCGACCAGCCCAGGAAGCCCACCCGCGAGGTGTCGAGGCCGTGCGCCTCTAGGATCGGCAGCAGTTCGGTGAGCACCATCGCGCCGGAGTCGTCTCCCGACGCGCGCTTGTGCCAGTACCCTCCGCCGCCGTCGACGCTGACCACCGCGAACGGCGGCAGACCGGTGTCGACTGCCTGCGCCAGACCCTGTTCGACTCCGCCCGCCATCACGCTGGCGGCATCGCCGCCCTTGCCGTGCAGCGCGATCACCGGCCGCAGCGCCTTGTTCTGGCCCGGTGGACGGGCAATAGCCCAGTTGGTGGGAATACCGCCGCGGGCCGCTGAGGCGAACGAGCCGGTGACGAACGTCGGGGCCGGGGCAGCCGGCGGCGGGTCGAGCGGAAGCGGAGCCAGCGGAGCGCCGGTGCCGGTGATCGAGACGCGCGGTGCCGTCGGCGCGGACGGCGACCCGACCGCAGTGCCCCAGGCGTAGGCGCCGGCTGCGCCGAGCGCGGCCGCGGCGCCCATTCGCAGCACACTTCGGCGGCTCAGCTCGGGCATGCGGGTCATCTTGCCACTGGCTCCTCGAGTGGGTTTCGGGAACGTGGGGCGGTTTGCGCAAAACCGCAGAACAGAGGCCTTGTTGCTGGCAGCATTACTATTCGTGACAGCCGCGGTTACCCCCAAAGGGGAACGCCGGCGCTACGCTCTCGTCAGAGCAGCCGCCGAGTTGCTGTGCGAGGGTGGGTTCGAGGCCGTGCGGCACCGCGCGGTGGCGCAGCGGGCGGGCTTGCCCTTGGCGTCGACCACCTACTACTTCTCGTCCCTCGACGACCTCATCGTCAAGGCCGCCGAGCACGTCGGCGCACAGGAGGCCGCACAGCTGCGGAACAAGCTGTGCGGACTGTCCCGTCGCAATCGCGGCGTCGAGTCGACAGCCGAGGTGGTGGTGGATTTGCTGTTGGGCGATTGCGCGACCGCGCAGATCAGCGAGCAGCTGATTTCCCGCTATGAGCGTTACGTTGCCTGTGCCAGGCAACCGCGGCTGCGAGACGTCCAGCGCCGCCTCCGGGCGCAACGCGCCGCCGCAGTCGCGGAGGCGGTCACGCGATCAGGTCGGACGGTGCGGGGTGAACGGCTCAACGCGCTCGTCGGCGCGGTCGACGGCGCTGTCGTGACCGCGCTGGTCGAGGACGGGGAGAATCCTCGTGCGACCGCCCGTGCAGTCCTCATGGACGTGATCGACGTGCTGGCCCCGACCGACAGGAGGGAAATGTGGCCGAGCCCACGCTGAAAGCCCAGCCTGAACTCAAGCGAGTAATGGGGCCGGGCCTGCTGCTGTTGTTCATTGTCGGTGACATTCTCGGCACCGGCATCTACGCGCTCACCGGCGACGTCGCCGCCGAGGTCGGTGGCGCGGCATGGCTGCCGTTCTTGGCGGCGTTCGTGATCGCGACGATCACCGCCTTCAGTTACCTGGAATTGGTGACCAAGTACCCCCAGGCCGCCGGCGCAGCGCTGTATACGCACAAGGCGTTCGGAATTCACTTCGTGACGTTCTTGGTGGCGTTCGTGGTGATGTGTTCGGGCATCACCTCGGCGTCGACCGCGTCCCGCGCGTTTGCCGCCAACCTGTTCAGTGGCTTCGATGTCAGCCCGGGCAAGGTAGCCGTCGCCGGGGTCGCGTTGTTTTTCATGGCGCTGCTGGCCACGATCAACCTGCGCGGCGTCAGCGAGAGCGTCAAGCTGAACGTCGTCCTGACGATCGTCGAGATCACCGGTCTGATGCTGGTGATCTTCGCCGGGCTGTGGGCGTTCACCCGCGGCGTCGATACCGACTTCTCGCGCGTGGTCGCGTTCGACACCGCCGAAGACAAGAACGCGTTCATGGCGGTCACCACCGCGACGTCGTTGGCGTTCTTCGCGATGGTGGGGTTCGAGGACTCGGTGAACATGGCCGAAGAGACCAAGGACCCGGTGCGGATCTTCCCCCGAATGCTTTTGTCAGGCTTGTCGATCGCCGGTCTTGTCTACATTTTGGTGTCAATCGTTTCGGTGGCGCTGGTGCCAGTGGGCACGCTTGCCGAAAGCGACACACCGCTGGTGGAAGTGGTCAAGGCGGGCGCACCGGGGCTGCCGATCGATGACATCCTGCCGTTCATCACGATGTTCGCCGTGTCGAACACCGCGCTGATCAACATGTTGATGGCGAGCCGGCTGATCTACGGGATGGCCCGCCAACATGTGCTGCCGCCGGTGCTGGGCACCGTGCATCCATCGCGCCGTACCCCTTGGGTGGCAATCCTGTTCACCACCACGATCGCGTTCGGTCTCATCATCTATGTCAGCGTGTTCGCCAACTCGAACGCGATCGCCATCCTGGGCGGCACCACGTCGCTGCTCTTGCTCGCGGTGTTCGCGGTGGTCAACATCGCGGTGCTGGCACTGCGTCGCGACGTGCAGCAGGGCAGCGGTCACTTCAAAACGCCAACGGCCCTGCCCGTAATCGGCTTCCTGTTGTCGGCTTATCTCGTCACGCCGCTATCGGGGCGTCCCGCGCAGCAATACGTCGTCGCTGGAGCGCTGGTACTGCTGGGCGTGCTGCTGTGGGCGCTGACATGGTTCATCAACCGCCAGTTGGGCATTCGCGACGGCAGGATCACCGATCCGACGCATCTCGGGGCGCCACCGGATCAGTGACCGAGATCGAGCTCGGGGAGGCGGGGTGCGGTGCCGCGGGGAAGCGGTTGTAACCCAGTGGGGAGCTTGGGAGTAAGGATGTAGCCGGTCTGGAAGTCGCCGTAAATCATGATGTCTTCAGGCCGTCGCTGTGCAAAGAGAGCAATGTAAGCGCAAAGAATGGCGTCGACGAGATCTTCACAGGCGTTGAGTTGAAATGGACGTGTGGCGGCGGTGACCTTTTGACGGAGCTCGGTCCAGTCACTGTGACCGGATAGCTGTAGTGCTGGACGACTGTTAGCGAGTTCGTCGATGAGCTTTGTGAGCTTGACCAGCTGACTCTTGCGGTCGAGCACGTCAGGGTTACGGCGCTTGTACTTCAAAGTCCGACCGAGATTGAACAGCGCAATTGTTGCCGGGTGCGGGTAAACCTCGATAGCTCGTCGCCTGGACGAAGAGTCGGGGTCCATGTCAAGACCTAGTTGGTCGGCGAGTACCGCGCCGCGTGGCGGGACAAACATGGGGTTGCCTGTATTAGCTGGATGTGCGCCGGCCTGGAACGGTGCAAAGTGTCGATTCAGTAGTAGTTCAGCGGGGCGCTGACCAGCTGGATTCGTTACGATCAACGGCGCGTCAATAGCAACGAGGCAATCTTCGCCGACGTATGGCTCGATCGCTTCACGAATGCTGTCATTACTGATCGCCCCGCTCACGCAGAGGAGATGACCGTCAGCGTCGAGCACCGCGATACCAGTCTGGTTTCCTTCGACCCAGGCGAGATCGAGGCCGACAAAGTTCATCTGCTTACCTTGCCCCATCCGCGCCGTAAGGTGTGTTCGTGACCGTCCCGAATATCTTGGCCGCTCGGTACGCCAGTGCCGAGATGGTGGCCATCTGGTCACCCGAGGCGAAGGTCGTTGCCGAGCGTCGGCTGTGGCTTGCTGTGCTTCGCGCCCAGATGCAGCTTGGCATCGACGTAGGGGAGCAGGCGCTCACCGATTACGAAAGAGTGCTCGACACCGTCGATCTGGCGTCGATTCGGCAGCGGGAGAAAGTCCTGCGCCACGACGTCAAGGCTCGCATCGAGGAGTTCAACGCGCTGGCCGGACACCAGCACGTGCACAAGGGCATGACAAGCCGTGACCTCACCGAGAACGTCGAACAACTGCAGATTCGACTCTCGCTGGAACTCGTGCACGGCCACGGTGTCGCGGTCGCCGCGCGACTGGCAGAGCGTGCCGCGCAGTACCGCGATCTGGTGATGGCAGGCCGCAGCCACAACGTCGCCGCGCAAGCGACGACGCTGGGGAAGCGCTTCGCGTCGGCGGCCGAGGAAACCCTGCTGGCGCTGGGACGGCTGCGCGAGCTGATCGACCGCTACCCGTTACGCGGCATCAAGGGTCCGATGGGCACCGCGCAGGACATGCTCGACCTGTTCGACGGCGACACCTCTCGGCTCGCTGAGCTGGAGCGCCGGGTGGCCGAATTCCTCGGGTTCCGTCATGTGTTCTCCAGTGTGGGACAGGTCTATCCGCGGTCACTGGACCATGAGGTGGTCTCTGCGCTGGTCCAGCTCGGCGCCGGTCCGTCGTCGCTGGCGCACACCATCCGGCTGATGGCCGGCCATGAGCTCGCGACCGAGGGGTTCGCGCCGGGCCAGGTCGGCTCGTCGGCGATGCCGCACAAGATGAACACCCGAAGCTGTGAGCGCGTCAACGGCTTACAGGTGGTGCTGCGCGGCTACGCGTCGATGGCCGCCGAGCTGGCCGGCGCCCAGTGGAACGAGGGCGACGTGTTCTGCTCGGTGGTGCGGCGGGTGGCGCTACCCGATGCGTTCTTCGCGATCGACGGTCAGGTCGAAACGTTCTTGACAGTGCTCGACGAGTTCGGCGCCTACCCGGCGATGATCCAGCGGGAGATCGACCGCTATCTGCCGTTCCTGGCCACCACCAAGATGCTCATCGCGGCGGTCCGGGCAGGCATGGGCCGCGAGGCCGCCCACAAGGTCATCTCCGAGCACGCGGTCGCGGTGGCGCTGGCCATGCGCGAGCATGGCGCCGAACCGGACCTGCTGGACAGGCTGGCCGCCGACCCGCGTCTGCCGCTGGACCGAGAGCAGCTGGACGAGGCGCTGGCCGACCGGCAGGCGTTCATCGGCGCCGCGGCCGATCAGGTCGACGCCGTGGTGAGCGCCGTCGATGATTTGGTCGGCCGCTTCCCCGACGACGCGAAGTACACGCCCGGCGCCATCCTCTAGCCGCGCGATGATGCGCCCACCGCATTGTCTCGATCGCCGCCGACGATCACCATTACCGTTGGATCGCTGTGACGTTGGACGCTCTCGCCGTGGCGGGGCTTGTCGCACTCATGTCAGCGACGCCAGCTCCGGGGCGCAGCGATGCCCGCCGCGCGCAGTTCCAGCACGGCCAGGCCGCGGATCGCGATGGGGTCTTCGCGCCGCCACGCGCCCGCCGGGTCGAAGCTGACCTCCGCAAGCTTCCGCAGCGGCCGGTTGGCGAGTGCCCGCAAGGCCAGCAGGTGTTCGCCGGCCGGGGTGGCGGCCAGCGCGATCGTCGTCCACTTCCGGATGAAGAACCGCAGCCGTAACACGAGCCACGGCATTCCGATGGCCAGAATTGGTGGAGCCGCGACGGCCAGCGCCAGCAGCACGGCAAGCCATGTGGCCGTCGTCTCCAAAGTGTTTCCTGCACTGGCTATTTCACGTGCCGCCTGGCTAGCGGCCTCCAACGGTTTGCTGAAGGCGTCGCCGACCAATGGAACATTGCCGGCGCTTTCCCCCGCCGAGCCCAAGTTGCCGGCGACGCCGTTGGCGCCGCTTTCCACTTGACCACCGACTTCGGCGATCGTGGAAATGGCCGCATGGACCGCCAACCCGACGCTCACCCAGATGAACGTCCAAACGGCGACGGCGAGGTCGCTGATCAGCTGGGCGATGAAGCGGCCCGGAGTGGTGGCGTAGGGCAAAAACCGCGATTTCATGGGCTTGATCCCAGCACAGCAGGCCTGGCTGCCGGTGCCGTTAGGCTGACCCGGTGCGTCCCGCGCTGACGGATTACCGACATTTGGGTAGCGGCAAAGTCCGCGAACTCTACGAGGTCGACGACGAACACCTACTGTTCGTCGCCACAGACAGGATCTCGGCGTTCGACTACGTCTTGCCGACGCTGATCCCGGACAAGGGTCGCATCCTGACCGCGATGAGCGTCTTCTTCTTTGGCCTCCTCGATGCGCCCAACCATCTGGCCGGCCCTCCCGATGATCGCCGCATCCCGCCAGAGGTGCTGGGTAGGGCGTTGGTGGTGCGCCGCCTAGAGATGTTGCCGGTGGAGTGCGTGGCCCGGGGGTATCTGACCGGCTCCGGGCTGCTGGATTACCAGAAGACCGGAAAGATTTGCGGCATCACGCTTCCGCCCGGACTGGTGGAGGCAAGCAAGTTCGACCGGCCGCTGTTCACGCCCGCGACCAAGGCAGAGATTGGCCAACACGACGAGAACATCAGCTTCGACGACGTTGTCGTGCTCGTCGGCGAAGGTCGCGGCGCACAGTTGCGGGACCGCACGCTTGGGATCTACCAACAAGCCGCGGACCACGCGCTGGCCCGCGGGATCATCATCGCCGACACCAAGTTCGAGTTCGGGATTGATGCACACGGCGCCCACGACAATATTGTGCTCGCGGACGAAGTATTCACTCCCGATTCGTCGCGCTACTGGCCGGCTGACCAGTACCGCGTCGGTGTTCGACAGCACCCCTTCGACAAGCAATTCGTCCGCAACTGGCTCACCAGCCCGGAGTCCGGCTGGGACCGCGGCGGGCAGAACCCGCCGCCGCCGCTGCCGCCGGATATCGTGGCGGCCACCCGGCAGCGCTACATCGATGCCTACGAACGCATTTCGGGTCAGCGGCTCGCCGACTGGATCGGTTCGCCCTCGTGACGGCTGCCGACGTCCCCCCGGCGAAACGGGTCAATCATCGCCGCGAGTGTCACGGCGACGTGTTCATCGACCCCTACGAGTGGTTGCGAGACAAATCCGATCCTGAGGTCATTGCCTATCTCGAGGCCGAGAACAGCTACACGGAGAAGCTGACCAGCCACCTGGCCCCGTTGCGGCAGCAAATCTTCGACGAGATCAAGGCCCGCACCAAGGAGACGGACCTATCCGTGCCGACCCGTCGTGGTGATTGGTGGTACTACGCGCGTAGCTTCGAAGGTAAGCAGTACGGAGTTCAATGCCGGTGTCCGGTAAAGGATCCCGACGACTGGTCGCCGCCGCACCTCGATGATGCATCGCCGATCAGCGGCGAGCAGGTGTTGCTCGACGAGAACGCTGAAGCCCAAGGCCATTCGTTTTTCGCGCTTGGCGCATGCCATGTCAGTCCCGATGGGAATACCTTGGCCTACTCGATCGATGTGATTGGTGACGAACGGTACACGTTGCGGTTCAAGGACTTACGCACTTCAGAGCGCTATCCCGACGAGATCCGCGGCATCGGTGCCGGGGTGACGTGGGCAGCCGACAATCGCACGGTGTACTACGTGACCGTCGACGACGCCTGGCGTCCCGACACAGTCTGGCGCTACGTCGTGGGCGCCGGCGCACCTGCCGAGCAGGTCTACCACGAGGAGGACGAACGGTTCTGGCTGGCCGTGGGCCGCACCCGCAGCGACGCCTACATCTTGATCGCGGCCGGGTCCGCGATCACCTCCGAAGTTCGCTATGGCAGCGCAACCGACCCACGCCCGCAGTTCACCACGGTGCTTCCGCGACGCAGCGGAGTCGAGTACTCGGTTGAGCACGCCGTGATCGGCGGTCAGGACAAGTTTTTGATCGTCCATAACGACGGGGCGGTCAACTTCAAGTTGGTAGAGGCGCCGGTTGACGACCCGACGGCACAACGGACGCTGATCGAGCACCGAGACGACGTCCGCATCGACGGCGTCGACGCATTCGCCGATCACCTTGTGGTCAGCTACCGGCGGGCCGCGCTGCCGCGAATATCGGTGTGGCCGGTAACCGCCGACGGCGGCTATGGCGAGCCCGAGGAGATCTCGTTCGACTCCGAGCTGATGTCCGCCGGGCTGGGCGCCAACCCGGTGTGGCACTCACCGATGCTGCGCATAGGAGCGACGTCGTTCGTGACGCCGGTGCGGGTGTACGACATCGAGCTGGCCACCGGTGAGCGCACGCTGCTCAAGGAGCAGCCGGTGCTGGGTGACTACCGTCGTGACGACTACGTCGAGCGCCGGGACTGGGCGGTGGCGGCGGACGGCGCGCGGATCCCGCTGTCGATCATCCATCGGGCGGATCTGCAATTGCCCGCTCCCACAGTGATATACGGCTACGGCGCCTACGAGCTGTGTGAGGATCCACGATTCTCCATCGCGAGGTTATCGCTGCTCGACCGCGGAATGGTTTTCGTCGTGGCACACGTGCGCGGCGGTGGCGAACTCGGCCGACTGTGGTATGAGGACGGCAAGTTTCTGAAGAAGAAGAACACCTTCACCGACTTCATCGCCGCGGGCCGCCACCTTGTCGACACCGGGTTGACGCGGCCGGCCAATCTGGTGGCGAGCGGAGGCAGCGCCGGGGGACTGCTCATGGGTGCGGTCGCCAACCTTGCTCCGGAGCTGTTCGCCGGCATCCTCGCTCAGGTACCTTTCGTCGACCCGCTCACGACCATATTGGACCCGTCGTTGCCGCTGACCGTCACCGAGTGGGATGAGTGGGGAAACCCGCTGCAGGACAAGGACGTCTACTCCTACATGAAGTCGTACTCACCGTATGAGAATGTCGAAACCAAGGAGTATCCGGCCATTCTCGCCATGACGTCGCTGCACGACACCCGGGTCTACTACGTCGAAGCGGTCAAATGGGTTGCGGCGCTGCGGCACAGTAACTCCGACGCGAACCACCTACTGCTCAAGACCCAGATGACGGCCGGCCACGGAGGCATCAGTGGCCGATACGAGCGGTGGAAGGAAGTCGCTTTTCAATACGCGTGGCTACTAGCCGCCGCCGACAGCCACCAACACGGCGCTCGCGAGGAAGAGCAGCTGCATCAGCGATCGCCGTAACAGCGGCGTGTCGGGGGAGTGCTCGGATCGCTTGGCGCCCGCGGCATAGACGTTGGCCGGAAACACCGCCAGCATCAGCAGGAACAGACAGACCGCCGCAGCGACACGGGTCTGCGGAATGAGCAGACCGACGGCTCCGGCGAGTTCGAGCACGCCGGTTGCCGTCACGAGCGTTCCCGGCGCCGGCAGCCGGGGCGGGACTATCGCGACGAGACCGCTACGCAACGGGATCGACGAAGTGAGCGATTCCGGTCACCACAAACATCGCCGCCAGCCCCACCGCCGCTGCGGCGGCCCAGCTGTCGCTGTACTCCCACGCCCCCCAACCGACGAGACGGGCGGCCAGTGTCACCACGACAAGAACCACGAGCGGAACCATCGGGCCTCCCAATCTAGACAGTGACAAGATAATCCCAAGGCTATACTCCGTATCTAGGCACTGTCAAGTTTTGGGTCTACGATGGTGCGATGGCTGACCAGTCGCGCTCGCAGTATCACCACGGCGACCTGCGCGCGGCGATCCTGACGCAGGCGGCACGACTGGTCGCCGATCGCGGCGCCGACGGGGTTTCGCTAAGGCACTTGGCTCGGGAGGCGGGCGTCTCGCACGCCGCGCCCGCCCACCATTTCGTCGACCGGCGCGGGCTCTTCACCGCCCTGGCCGCCGAAGGGTTCCGCATGTTGGCGGCGGCGCTAGAGGCCGCTCACCCCGACTTCCTCCAGGCGGCGCTGGCCTACGTGGGATTCGCGCTGCAGCACCCCGGTCATTACGCGGTGATGTTCGACCGGTCGTTGGTCGACCCCGCCGACCCCGAACTGATCACCGCCCAAGCAGCCGCCGGCGCGGAACTCGCCAAAGGAGTTGGCACGCTGAAGGATCCACGCGCCGCAACGGATCCCGCCGGCGCCGAGCTTGCGGCGTGGTCACTGGTGCACGGCTTTGCGATGCTGTGGCTCAACCATGCCTTGCCGCCGCCCATCGCCTCGGGGGATCCGATCGCGGCCGCCGAGCGGATCGCGCGGATGTTGTTCGACGGATAGTGGTGTGTAATACACCGTTCGGACACCACGTGTCGCCAGAGTCATAGGTGTGACTACCTCTTCGGTGTGGGGGGCGGCGCAAAGAGGGGGGGGTTCTGCGCGCTGCTCGACGCACGCGGTGTGCCGTCGT
This sequence comes from uncultured Actinomycetota bacterium, assembly GCA_963834955.1. Classification (GTDB taxonomy): domain Bacteria; phylum Actinomycetota; class Actinomycetes; order Mycobacteriales; family Mycobacteriaceae; genus Mycobacterium. The sequence goes on along the minus strand of CAWIDX010000037.1, from coordinate 147,343 downwards.
CGTTTCTGCTCACACCCAGGCACGGGCGCGAATACCAATTGCTCAATGACGTCACCACTACCGATTGGATACGGCAGAGGCGAGACGGCGGCGATGCGGTGCTGTTCGTCCCGCCCGGCTGGACCGCTTTCGCCGGGCACAATGACAGCCCTGCCGCGCAACGGGTTTCGGCTGATCGCAGACTACGGCGGCATCTTCGACCTGGTGCGCCGCACCTCGGTGCGTGGGGCACGGCAGGCGATGCTCGATGCGATCGATCTGGCGCTTATGCACGGCCTGACACCCACGGTGTACCAGTGGACCCCCGCTCGCGGTCAGAATTCGTCGGCGCTCTCCGGTTTGAGCACCGAGAAGTCGGCGCTGCCCATCTCGGCGTAACGCTGGTAGTAGATGCCGTAGGCGTCGGGGTTCACGATGCCCTGATGAATGGGTATGGCGCGCTGCGGGTTTACCGCACGCAGGTACTCCACTCCCTCGGAGATCCGCATCCACGGGGCGGCGGCGGGCAGCGCCAGTACGTCCACTGGTTCGCGGGGAATGAACAGCGCATCACCCGGGTGCATCAAGCGTGCCGGGTGGTCGCCGTCGCCCACCAGGTACGAGATGTTGTCGATCACCGGGATCTCGGGATGGATGACCGCATGCACACCGCCGACGCCGCGGATTCGAACACCACCCACCGACAACTCGTCGCCCACGTGCACCGCCTGCCACGGCGGCCCGAGCTGTAGCGCCGTTTGCGGATCGCAGTAGCACGCCGCATCGGGATTGGCGTCGAGCAGCGCCGGCAGCCGGGAGGTGTCGACATGGTCGGGATGCTGATGCGTGATCAGGATCGCCGAGAGGCCGGTGATGCCTTCAAACCCGTGGGAGAACACGCCCGGATCGAACAGCAGCGTGGCGCCGCCGGCGAAGCCGGCAAGTAGACAGGAATGGCCGAAATGCGTCAATTGCATGGGCTCAATTGTGCGCCCCGACCGACCTCCGTCGGTATCCTGGCCGCCTAGGGGGTGGATGTGTTCCGGCTGTCTGCGGCCTGCGTGGTGGCTGCGATGACGGCCGTCCTGAGTCTGACCGCAGACCCGGCGCCGGCGCGTGCCGCAGCCCGACACCTGCCCGCCCAATTGCGACCGGATACCCGCCGCCGCCTGGGTCTCTCCCACCGCGCTGCCATTGGCAACCACATACGGCTGGCCGGACTTGGCCCCGCTGGCGGTCCCCGTGCGGCCGGCGCGCTGGAAGTTCGAGGAAATCTGTGCCACGTCGCCACACACGGGTGACCCGCGGGAGTACGCGGTTGGCGCACGCGCGTCCGTCGCCAACCCGCCCGGCCAGTGGCAGCTTGCCGTGCAAGTCGTGCATTGGCGTGGCGAAACGTGGCGCGGCGGGCAGCTTGCCGACGACGCTGTTGCGGCGGCCACGATGGCGCTGCGGTCATGTCAGCTCGGGGCACCATGGGCGTCACCTTCGGTCACCACCGCCGAACCGGGCCGGTTGGCGGCAGTCATCAGCGTCGCCGGGCCGGCACCTGCGGTCGTCCGCCAGTATCTGGTCTCGCAACCGGCAAGCAGCACCGTCGTCGAGCTGGCGATGTGGGCGTCGTCACCACCGGCGGTGGAGTGGCCGATCATCGCCGACTCGCAGGTTTTCGATGCGCTGACGGCACCGCTGTGTGACGCGTACATCGCCTCGTGTGGCTGAACCACCGGTGAGCGCCGGTAGAGTTGACCCGGTTAATCACGGCTTGGCAGCAAGGAGCGGTGTGTGGCACGGGTGGTGGTGAACGTCATGCCCAAGGCCGAGATCTTGGATCCACAAGGTCAGGCGATCGTCGGTGCGCTGGGCCGCCTGGGTCATGCCGGCATCTCGGATGTTCGCCAGGGCAAGCGGTTTGAGCTTGACGTCGATGACACGGTGGACGACGAGACCCTCGCCGAGATCGCTGAATCGTTGTTGGCCAACACCGTGATCGAGGATTGGTCGATCAGCAGGGAGCAATCGTGACTGCCCGGGTCGGGGTGATCACGTTTCCCGGCAGTCTTGACGACGTCGACGCCGCCCGCGCGGCCCGGCTGGTCGGGGCCGAGCCGGTCAGCCTGTGGCACGCGGACGCCGATCTCAAGGGCGTGGACGCCGTGGTGGTGCCCGGCGGCTTCTCCTACGGCGACTATCTCCGCGCCGGCGCGATCGCCCGGTTCGCACCCGTGATGACCGAGGTGATCGCGGCGGCCGCTCGCGGCCTGCCAGTCCTCGGGATCTGCAACGGGTTTCAGGTGCTATGCGAGGCCGGGCTGCTGCCCGGGGCGCTGACGCGAAATGCGGGACTGCATTTCGTTTGTCGCGATGTCTGGCTGCGCGTGGAGTCGACGACCACGGCGTGGACTTCGCGGTTCGAGCCCGGCGCCGACGTGCTGGTGCCGTTGAAATCCGGCGAAGGCCGCTATGTTGCGTACGAGTCGGTCCTCGACGAGCTCGAGGGCGAGGACAGAGTGGTGTTCCGCTATCACGACAGCCCCAACGGTTCGATGCGCGACATCGCCGGAATCTGTTCTGCCAACCGGCGTGTCGTGGGCCTGATGCCGCATCCGGAGCACGCCACCGAACCGCTCACCGGCCCGTCCGACGACGGCCTGGGCATCTTCTACTCCGCGCTGGACGCGGTGCTGGCGGCTTAGCGCGGAGTGAGCGCGACCGACGCTTCGGCGGTGTAGACCAGGAACGTCAGGGTCTCGTCCAGGTACAGCTGCACCACGTCGGCGTCGTGGCTCGTGTAGCCGATCGACACGTCGGTACCGAGTTGCAGATCGAAGTCGCCGCCCCGGGTGGTCAGCACGAACGCGCCGTCGATCGCGGGCGCCCAGATGATGTCGCCGTCGACCAGCCGATTCAGGTGCTCGCGGATGGGATATCCGTGGTCGGACGTTTCGCTGACCGCGGTGTACACCTCGGCCGACAGCAGCACCGAGTAGGGGCCGTCGACACCGGCCAGCCGCAGTTCCGACAGTGCCTGGCTGATCACGTCGGGAATTTCGCGGGCGTCCTCGGGGAGCGCGAGCACCGGATTGGACGTGGTCTGGCGGATGCCCTCGATCGACGCGCCGGCGTAGCCCTCGAAGATCGCCCGGTCCTCGACGAACGCCAGCTTCTTCGCGGCGTCCTTGACGGGATCCCAGTCGGAGTCTTGCGAGCCCCGTTCGACGTCGTCGATGTCGGAGCGCTGCAGTGTGAACGGAACACGTAGCCGTACAAGTGGTTTGCTTTTCCTAAGGTGTGCGATGACCCCGTCGGTCGGTGGGGCGACGTCGTCGAGGTGACCGATGCTGACGGCGGCTGTCACCGGACCGTGGGGTCCGCTGACGTCGACGACGCGCCGACCGGCGATATGGCGTTTGAACGTCCGGCTGGCCTCCAATTCGATTTCCGCCCAAGCTGATTCGGTGATCGGAGCCAGTTCGCGGTAGAGGTTGTCCATCAGGGTGTTCCTTTCAGGCTGCCGATACCGAGTGAGCCGTCGACCTTCGGCGGCTTCGACGGCCGAGCGTGGGGGTAGTGGCGGCGGGTCGTTGAGGAAGTCCAGCGCCGGCGCGAAGAACAGGCCTCCGGTGACGGCGGTGGAGAAGTCCAGGATCCGGTCGGTGTTGCCGGGTGGATCGCCGAGGAACATGTTGCGCAGCATCTGTTCGGTGACGTCCGGCGTGGCGGCGTATCCGATGTAGTACGTGCCGAACTCACCGCTGCCCACCTCACCGAAGGGCATGTTGTGCCGGACGATCTTTCGCTCGTTGCCGTCGGCGTCGGTGATGACGTTGAGGGCCAGATGTGAGTTCGGCGGCTTCGCGTCGTCATCGAGTTCGATGTCGGAGAGCTTGGTGCGGCCGATCACGCGCTCCTGCTCGGTCACCGGCAGGGAATCCCACGCCGACATGTCGTGCAGGTAGCGCTGGACGTGCACGTAGCTGCCGCCGGCGAAGTCGGGGTCTTCGTCGCCGACTCGCACCGCGGCTTCGGCGAGCGGACCGTCGGGGTTTTCGGTTCCGTCGACGAACCCGAGCAGGTCTCGATTGTCGAAGAACCGGAAGCCGTGCACCTCGTCGACGATGGTGACCGCACCCGACATCGCGTCGACGATGCGCCGGGCCAGTTCGAAGCAGACGTCCATGAATTCGGCGCGGATGTGAAACAACAGATCCCCCGGCGTGGCGGGGGCGTGGTGGCGTGGCCCGCACAGTTCGACGAAGGGGTGTAGCTGCGCCGGCCGCGGTCCGGCGAACAGCCGATCCCAGCCCTGCGACCCGATCGAGGCCACCATGGAAAGGTTTTTCGTCGGGTCGCGGAAACGGATTGCCCGGACCAGTCCGGCCAGTTCGGGCAGTGCGTCGTGAACCGTCGCCTCGCCGCCGTCGTCGATCGTGGCCACCAGGAAGATCGCCGCGGGCGTCAACGACGCGAGGACGGGTTGCGGCAGAGCCGACGGCATTTCCTGACCCTAATCCCCGAGCGCGTGGCGTCGACGGCAAAGATGAGGAACATGACCGGCGACGTGAAGGCAACCGCGCAGGGATTGTGTGAGTTCATCGACGCGTCGCCGTCGCCGTTTCACGTCTGCGCCACGGTGGCACGCCGACTGCAGGCCGCCGGGTACACCGAGCTGCCCGAAGCCGACCGATGGCCGGCGTCCGGACGGTTCTTGACCGTGCGGTCGGGTTCGCTGGTCGCATGGGACTCGTCGGGTGGTGCCGCTCGCCCGTTCCGGATCGTTGGGGGTCACACCGACTCCCCCAATCTTCGGGTCAAGCAGCACCCCGACCGGGTCGTCGCGGGCTGGCGCGTGGTGGCGCTGCAGCCGTATGGCGGCGCATGGCTCAACTCGTGGCTGGACCGCGATCTCGGGCTGAGTGGCAGGCTCTTGGTGCGTGACGGCGCCACGGTGCGCTCGCAGCCTGGTCAAGATCGACGCACCCATTCTGCGGGTGCCGCAGTTGGCCATCCACCTGGCCGAGGACCGCAAGTCGGTCAGGCTGGACCCGCAGCGCCACGTAAACGCCGTGTGGGGAAGCGGCGACGGCGAGTCGTTTCTTGCCTATGTTGCCGGGCAGGCCGACGTCGGCAGGGCCGACGTGCTCGGCTTCGATCTGATGACGCATGACGTCCAGCCGTCGAGAGTCGTGGGTGCGGACGAATCGCTGGTGAGCGCCCCGCGACTGGACAACCAGGCGACCTGCTACGCCGGCCTGCAGGCGTTCCTGAGCGCTGAGCCCGCCGATCACCTGCCGGTGCTGGCGTTGTTCGACCACGAGGAAGTGGGTTCGACATCCGATCACGGTGCCCAGTCGAACTTGCTCACCGCGGTGTTGGAACGCATCGTGCTCGCCGATGGCGGAAGTCGCGAGGACTACCTGCGTCGGCTGCCCGGCTCACTGCTCGCGTCCGGCGACATGGCGCACGCCACGCATCCGAACTATCCGGACCGCCACGAGCCCGCCACCTGATCGAGGTCAACGCCGGGCCGGTGCTGAAGGTTCAGCCGAATCTGCGCTACGCGACGGACGGCCGGTCCGCGGCGGCGTTCGCGCTGGCGTGCCGGCAGGCCGGCGTGCCGCTGCAGCGCTACGAGCACCGCGCCGACCTGCCGTGCGGTTCGACGATCGGCCCGATGACGTCGGCGCGCACCGGCATTCCGACCGTCGACGTCGGCGCGCCGCAGTTGGCGATGCATTCGGCCCGGGAGTTGATGGGTGCCGACGACGTCAGCCGCGTATTCGGCCGCACTGGCTGCGTTTCTGTCTCCGCTGTGACCTCGTACAGTGCAGCCATGACGCTGCGGATGGAGATGGTGACCTTCGACTGCACGGAGCCGGCCGCTGTCGCCGGGTGGTGGGCCGAGCAGTTCGGCGGCCAGACCGCCGAACTGATGCCCGGTGAGTTCGTCGTGGTTACCCGGTCCGATGGGCCACGGCTGGGATTTCAGCGCGTTGCTGACCCGACACCCGGCAAGAACCGGGTGCATCTCGACTTCGCCACCGCCGACGTCGACGGCGAGGTTTCGCGACTATGTCGCGGCCGGCGCGACGGAGGTCGATCGGCACCAGATCGGTGACAACTTCCGATGGGTGGTGCTGGCCGACCCCGCGGGCAACGTGTTCTGCGTCGCCGGCCACTAGCCGGTCATCGCGACCCCGGACGGCGGCCTCAGAAACAGGCCATCTGCGAAGCGACCCGGACACATAAACTGTCGCCGTGACGCCACCGCTCGCCCAGACACCGCAGACCGTGCCTGGGCTGGATACCGTCGAGAACGCCGCGGCCACGCCGGACCAGCCGCAGCCATACCGCGAACTGGGCCTCAAAGACGACGAATACGCCCGGATTCGCGAAATCCTCGGCCGCCGCCCCACCGACGCCGAACTGGCCATGTACTCGGTGATGTGGAGTGAGCACTGCTCGTACAAGTCGTCCAAGGTGCATCTGCGCTATTTCGGGGAGACCACCACCGACGAGATGCGCGCGTCGATGCTCGCCGGTATCGGGGAGAACGCAGGGGTGGTCGACATCGGGGACGGCTGGGCGGTGACGTTCAAGGTGGAGTCACACAACCACCCGTCGTTCGTCGAGCCTTATCAGGGCGCAGCGACCGGTGTGGGCGGGATCGTGCGCGACATCATGGCGATGGGTGCGCGGCCGGTGGCGGTGATGGATCAGCTGCGCTTCGGGCCGGCCGACGCCGCCGACACCCGCCGCGTGCTGGACGGCGTGGTACGCGGCATCGGCGGGTACGGTAACTCGCTCGGGTTGCCCAACATCGGCGGCGAGACCGTTTTCGACGCCTCCTATGCGGGCAACCCGCTGGTCAACGCGCTGTGCGTGGGGGCGCTGCGCAAAGAAGACCTTCACCTGGCGTTCGCGTCGGGCACCGGAAACAAGATCATTCTGTTCGGTGCCCGCACCGGTCTGGACGGCATCGGTGGGGTCTCCGTGCTGGCCTCGGACACGTTCGGCGGCGACGAAACCGGTAGCGGCAGGAAAAAACTGCCGTCGGTGCAGGTGGGCGACCCGTTCATGGAGAAGGTGCTCATCGAGTGCTGCCTGGAGCTGTACGCCAACAGCCTGGTGGTGGGGATCCAAGACCTTGGTGGAGCTGGATTATCCTGTGCCACATCGGAATTAGCCTCAGCCGGTGACGGTGGGATGGCGATCGAGCTCGACAAGGTGCCGCTGCGCACGGCGAACATGACACCGGCCGAAGTATTGGCCAGCGAGTCTCAGGAACGCATGTGCGCGGTGGTCCGGCCCGGCGACGTCGACGCGTTCCTTGCGGTGTGCCGCAAATGGGACGTGCTGGCGACGGTGATCGGCGAGGTGACCGACGGGGATCGGTTGACGATCACCTGGCATGGCGAAACCGTGGTCGACGTGCCGCCGCGCACGGTCGCCCATGAGGGTCCCGTCTACCGCCGGCCGCTGGCCAAGCCGGCCACCCAGGACGCGCTGAACGCCGACACCTCCGCGAAGCTGCCGCGGCCGGTCACCGGTGATGAGTTGCGCACCACGGTCCTCGCGATGATCGGCAGCCCGCACCTGTGCAGCCGCAAGTTCATCACCGAGCAGTACGACCGCTACGTCCGTGGCAACACGGTGCTCGCCGAGGACGCCGACGGCGGAGTGCTCCGCATCGACGAGCGCACCGGACGCGGCATCGCGGTCTCCACCGATGCCAACGGCCGCTATACCCAGCTCGATCCCTACCTCGGCGCGCAGCTGGCATTGGCCGAGGCGTACCGCAATGTCGCCGTCACCGGCGCGACCCCGGTCGCGGTGACGAACTGCCTCAACTTCGGCTCACCCGAAGATCCCGCGGTGATGTGGCAGTTCGCCGAGGCGGTCCGCGGATTGGCCGACGGCTGCGCCACGCTGGGCATCCCGGTCACCGGGGGAAACGTCAGCTTCTACAACCAGACCGGGTCCACGCCGATTCTGCCGACGCCCGTCGTCGGGGTGCTCGGCGTCTTCGATGATGTGAAGCCGACGTCTCCCACATCGGCTTCGGGGCCGAGCCCGGCGAGACGCTGATGCTCCTCGGCGACACCCGCGACGAGTTCGACGGCTCCGTTTGGGCACAGGTCACCGCCGACCATCTCGGTGGTCGTCCGCCCGCGGTCGACCTGGCGCGCGAGAAGCTGCTCGCCGAGGTGCTGACCGCCGCATCGCGCGAGGGCCTGGTGTCCGCCGCACACGATCTGAGCGAGGGCGGTCTCATGCAGGCGGTGGTGGAGTCGGCGCTCGCCGGCGAAACCGGTTGCCGCATCGTGCTTCCCGAAGGTTTTGAATCAGCCACTGACCCGTTCACGTTTCTCTTCTCCGAATCGACGGGACGCGTGTTGGTGGCGGTGCCACGGACGGAGGAGAGCCGGTTCCGCGCGATGTGCGAAGCCCGAGGGCTGCCCGCCGCCCGTATCGGCGTGGTGGACAGCGCCGCCGCGGAGATCGAGGTTCAGGGCCTGTTCACCGTGTCGCTCGACGAACTGCGCGCCACGTCCGAGGGCGTGCTGCCCGGATTGTTCGGGTAACCCTTCGCGCGATGAAAGCCGACACGCGAACGTGGCTGAGCGGCGCAGTCTTCATCCGCTGTTGGCATGGGCCTGGAGCCTGGTCCGGCTCGACTTCGTCGGCGTCGGGTTCGGCACCTTGTTCTTCTGCTTGTCGCTCACCCCGTCGCTGCTGCCACGCGACTGGCTGTACCAGGGCGTGATCTGCGGCGTCAATGCCGCGATCGGCTACGGCATCGGTGTGGTGATCGGCAAGGTGTTCCGCCGACTGGTGTTGCGCCGTCGCGGGTGGTGGCCACCCAATGTCCGGACGCTCTACTCGCTCAAGGCCGTCACGGTGACCTTGTCGGCATCGGCATGCGTGTTGATGCTGATCCCGGCCGCCCGGTGGCAGCGGCAGGTCTCGGCGCTGATGGGCATTGAAGGACCCTCCACCCTCGGGTACATGCGCACGCTGCTGATCGCCACCGTCGTCGGTGGGGCGCTGGTGGGCGTGTCGCGGGTGCTCATCGATGCCATCAAGACGCTGGCGCGCTACTTCATCCGCCGGTGGCGCGTCAACGACGAGGTCGCGCTGTTCATCGGCACCGCCATCGTCGTCGTGCTGGTCGTGCTGCTGGTCAACGGTGTGCTGATCCGCGGGTTCCTCGCCGGGGCCAGCGCGGTATGGCAGCCCCGCGACGCCAGCACCAGGCCCGGGGTGGAGCAGCCCGTTGAACCCGAAAGATCAGGCAGCCCAGACTCGTTCGCGGCCTGGGACACCCTGGGATACCAGGGACGCAACTTCGTCGGCACCGGGCCACACGCCGACGAGCTCACCGAACTCAACGCGCGTCCCGCCAAGGAACCCATCCGGATCTACGCAGGCCTGCAGTCCGCCGACACCACCGAAGGCCGGGTGGAAGTGCTCGTTTCCGAACTCGAACGCACCGGCGCGTTCGACCGGCAACTGCTGGTGATCATCCCGACCACCGGCACCGGGTGGGTCGATCCGCTCGCCGCACGCTCGATCGAATCGATGTACAACGGCGACACCGCGCTGGTCGCGATGCAGTACTCCTATCTTCCGAGCTGGATTTCGTTTCTTGCCGACGAGCAGAAGTCGCTGGACGCCGGTAAGCAGATGATCGACGCCGTCCACGACTCGTGGCTGCAGCGCCCGGCGGATCGGCGGCCGAAACTGGCGCTCTACGGCGAAAGTCTCGGCGCCATGGCCGGCCAGGGGGCGTTCGGTTGGCTGCCTGACATCAGCCGGATGAACTTCTCGGCGGTGTTGTGGGTCGGCCCGCCCAACGCCAGCCCGCTCTGGCACGCGTTGACCGTGCGGCGTGACCCCGGCACCCCAGAGGTGCAACCCGTCTACGACGGCGGGCGCACGGTGCGGTTCTCGCAGGGGCACGACATCGCCGCCGTCGCCGCGCCGCCGTGGGAGGGCGACCGGGTGCTGTTCGTCCAGCACGCGTCCGATCCGATTGTCTGGTGGTCGCCGGATCTGTTGTTCGGACGTCCCGACTGGCTCGTCGAACCGCCCGGGCGCGACCGCACGAAGTCGATGCGCTGGTATCCGATCGTGACGTTCTGGCAGGTCGGTTTCGACATGACCAACGCGTCAGGGATGCCCGGTGGGCACGGCCACAACTATGGAAACTCCGTTCTCGACGGATGGGTCGCGGTGATTCCGCCCGACGGCTGGACAGCGGAGGACACCGAACGGATCCGCCGGTCGCTGGAGAAGGCGGAATCGGCCGGTAGTCCCGAATTCTGATGAGCGACAAGCAAAGTCGACAATTCCAAGCGTGGATGCTGGCTGCCGGCCTGGTCGCCTGGAGCGCCACGGCGGGTCTGGACATGCCGGCGCGACGACACCCCCTGGTGCAGGCCGGGCTGGCGAGCGGCCTGGCCGCGCTGACGCGCGCTCGCCTCGGCCTTCGGCCGCCCGCGCTGTGGGCCGGAGTGCGGCTTGGTTCCGCTGCGGCGGTGCTGGTCGCCCTGGGCGTCGTGGCCGCCTCGTCGCACCCGCGGGTGCGGGCCGCGATGGCGCAACGGGAGTTACCCGATCGGCCGTTGCGCTGGCTTGCTGTGCAGATCCCCATCGGGACCGTCTGGTCGGAGGAGGTGGCCTATCGCGGGGCACTTGCGACGGTGGCCGCCGACGCGTTCGGGCAGCGCACCGGCCGGCTGGTGCAGTCGGCGGCGTTCGGGTTGTCGCACATCCCAGATGCCCGCGCGACCGGCGAGCCGATGGCCCTAACGGTGATCGCCACCGGCGCTGCCGGCTGGGTGTTCGGCTGGCTCGCCGACCGCTCGGGCAGTGTGGCCGCGCCCATGCTGGCTCACCTGGCCATCAACGAGGCCGGTGCGCTTGCCGCGCTGACCCTGCAGCAGCGGCTAACCGACGTCGCGCTTGTCCATGGCGAGCAGGTGCGGTCGACGTCGGCGTTAGGATCGCCAGGCATGCCAGCTCGCCGCGCCGTCGATCCGGCGGCCACGCGCGCCGCGGTGCTCGCTGTCGAGCCGTGGCTGCGCGACGCCTCCGCCGCCGAACCGTCCCGGGATGTGCTCCGAGCAGCGGTCCAGCTCACGGCCCGCACCCTCGCCACACTCGCGCCAGGCCGCAGCGTCGAAGTCCGGATACCGCCGTTCGTTGCAGTCCAATGCGTTTCGGGCCCGCAACACCGGCGCGGCACGCCACCGAACGTCGTCGAAACCGATGCTCGCACCTGGCTGCAGCTCGCCACTGGGCTGCTCGTCGGTGGCCGACGCAGCGGCCAGCGCGAAGCTACAGCTGTCCGGGTCACGAGCGGCTGACATCGCTGACTGGCTGCCGGTGGTCAGACTGGCGGAGTAGGCCGCGCCGAGTGTGCGGTTTCGTGCGCGACTCGCCGGGCGGCGCGTACGAAAATGCACAGTCACGGAACGACTCCCGGGCCGTGGTCGTTCTAAAAAGTGCGACACCGCCGTTCGATTCCGTTATTTGACCGTGATCCCCTTAGACTCGTGTTGTCACCGACAGCTTCTTGGGAGCAGCCATCACCGTGACCAGCGTCAATGAGCCTGAGAATCCACCCCGCGAGGAATGCGGCGTCTTCGGCGTCTGGGCGCCTGGCGAGGAGGTGGCCAAGCTCACCTACTACGGCCTGTACGCGCTGCAGCATCGGGGGCAGGAGGCTGCCGGAATCGCCGTCGCCGATGGCTCGCAGGTGCTGGTGTTCAAGGACCTGGGCCTGGTCAGCCAGGTTTTCGAGGAGCAGACCCTGGCGGCGATGGAGGGCCATGTCGCGATCGGGCACTGCCGCTACTCCACCACCGGGTCGACGACCTGGGAAAACGCGCAGCCGGTGTTCCACAACACCGCCGCGGGCACCGGTGTCGCGCTGGGCCACAACGGCAACCTCGTCAACACCACCGAGCTGGCGGCACGGGCTCGCGACCTCGGTCTGATCAACACCCGCGCCGTGAGCGCCGCTACCACGGATTCGGACATCCTTGGTGCGCTGCTGGCCCACGGAGCCGCGGACTCGACGCTGGAGCGGGCCGCGGTGGAGTTACTGGCGGGGGTGCGCGGTGCGTTCTGCCTGACGTTCATGGACGAGAACACGCTGTATGCGGCCCGGGATCCGTACGGGGTGCGGCCGCTGTCGCTGGGTCGGCTGGACCGGGGCTGGGTGGTGGCGTCGGAGACCGCCGCGCTCGACATCGTCGGCGCCTCGTTCGTCCGCGACATCGAACCCGGCGAGCTGCTGGCCATCGACGCCGACGGGGTGCGCTCCACCCGCTTCGCCAACCCCACGCCCAAGGGCTGTGTGTTCGAGTACGTCTACCTGGCCCGGCCGGACAGCTCGATCGCCGGCCGGTCGGTGCATGCCACCCGCGTCGAGATCGGCCGCCGCTTGGCGCGGGAACGGCCCATTGACGCCGATCTGGTGATCGGAGTGCCCTCCTCCGGCACCCCTGCGGCGATTGGGTATGCGCGGGAGTCCGGCATCCCGTTCGGGCAGGGCCTGATGAAGAACGCCTACGTCGGGCGCACCTTCATCCAGCCGTCGCAGACGATCCGTCAGCTCGGCATCCGGCTCAAGCTCAACCCGCTGCGCGACGTGATCCGCGGCAAGCGGCTGATCGTCGTCGACGACTCGATCGTCCGCGGCAACACCCAGCGGGCGCTGGTGCGGATGCTGCGCGAGGCCGGCGCGGTGGAGGTGCACGTGCGCATCGCCTCCCCTCCGGTCAAATGGCCGTGTTTCTACGGCATCGACTTCGCCACGCCCGCGGAGTTGATCGCCAACGCCGTCGAATCCGAGTACGAAATGCTCGAGGCGGTTCGCCACGCCATCGGGGCCGACACGCTCGGCTACATCTCGCTGGACGGCATGATCGCCGCGACCGAGCAACCGGGCTCCCGGCTGTGCTGCGCGTGCTTCGACGGCAAGTACCCGATCGAGCTGCCCAGCGAGACCGCGCTCGGCAAGAACGTCATCGAGCACATGCTGGCCAATGCCGCACGCGGAGCGGTCGTGCAGTCCGAGAACGACAACGTCTCGGCGCTACGCCGGCCGTAACGGCGGAACGACTCGACGTCGCGTCGGGCGTAGCGTGCCGAGTATGCCTGACGATACTGACCGCCCGGATTTCGACGCGTTGTACCGCGACGAGCGCCTCACGGAGGGGTTGCCCGCGCTGACACCGTGGGATATCGGGAAGCCGCAACCCGTGGTGCAACTGCTGGTGGCATCTGGCGCGCTGCGTGGCGAGGTGCTCGACCCCGGGACAGGCCCGGGTCACCATGCGATTTACTTTGCGTCGAAGGGCTACTCGGCCACCGGCATTGACGCGTCGCCCGCGGCGATCGAGCGCGCTAGAAGCAACGCCTCGCGGGCCGGGGTCACCGTGAACTTTCAGGTGGCCGACGCGACGAAACTCGACGGTCTGGCAAACCGGTTCGACACCGTCGTGGACAGCGCGTTCTACCACGTGTTCGACGATGAAGAGACGCAGACCCGGTACATGCAAGCCCTGCACCGAGCCACCAGGCCAGGGGCGCGGCTGTTCATGTTCGAATTCGGCCGGCACAACGTCAACGGCTTTCGGATCGAAGGCTTACCGGCGGAGAATTTCGAGCGCGTGCTTCCGGCCGCCGGATGGCGCATCGACTATCTGGGCACCACCACCTACCAAGCGAACTTCGACCCGGATACCTTTGCGGCGATGTCGGCCGCCACTGGCAGGCCCGATATGGCCGAGCGGTTCAAGCCCCTCCAGGAGCAACTTCGTGTCCTTGGGCCGCTGCTGGAAAACCACCGCGTACACATGCCGTTCTGGGCGGTTGCGGCCACCCGTCTCGATTAGCGGCTGGGTGGGATGAGCGTGGCCACTACTAGTGCAGCCGCCGCGGCTCGACGCGCCGCCATCGTCGTATTTTCACACGCCAAGTGAGTAGCCTTGAACCCGATGAGCGAGTTGACCGAGTGAATCATCAGACAGTGAGAAAACAAGCCGACGATTTCGGCATCTCATACGCTTCATCCGGGGTGGACATCGAGGCCGGTGATCGCGCCGTCGAACTTCTCAAACCATTGGCGCAGAAGGCCACTCGTCCCGAAGTGGTCGGCGGGCTGGGGGGTTTCGCGGGGCTGTTCGCGCTGAAAGGCGGGTATCGCGAGCCGCTGCTCGCGGCGTCCACCGACGGGGTCGGCACCAAGATCGCCATCGCGCAGGCGATGGACAAGCATGACACCGTCGGGCTCGACCTGGTCGCGATGGTGGTCGACGACCTGGTGGTGTGCGGTGCCGAACCACTGCTGCTGCAGGACTACATCGCGGTCGGCCGCGTCGTGCCGGAGCGCATCGCCGCGCTGGGGGCGGGCATCGCGGAAGGCTGCGTGCAGGCCGGATGCGCGCTGCTCGGCGGCGAGACGGCCGAGCACCCGGGCCTGATGGCCCCCGACGCGTACGACATCTCCGCGACCGGCATCGGCGTCGTCGAGGCCGACGACGTGCTCGGGCCGGGGCGGGTGCGTCCCGGGGACATCGTGATCGCGATGGGCTCGACCGGCCTGCACTCCAACGGATACTCGCTGGCCCGACATGTGCTGTTGGAGATCGACCGGATGAACCTCGCCGGCTATGTCGAGGAGTTCGGCCGCACTCTGGGCGAAGAGCTGCTGGAGCCCACGCGGATCTACGCCAAGGACTGCCTGGCGCTGGCCGCGGATACGCAGGTTCGCACGTTCTGCCACGTCACCGGCGGCGGGTTGGCGGCCAACCTCGCCCGGGTCATCCCGAATGGCCTGCGCGCCGAGCTCGAACGGGGTACGTGGACACCCGCGCCGGTGTTCTCGATGATCGCCCAACGCGGACGCATCGACCGGGCCGAGATGGAAAAGACGTTCAACATGGGTGTGGGCATGGTCGCGGTGGTCAGCGCCGAGGACACCGACCGTGCGCTGGCAATCCTGACCGCGCGTCACCTCAACTGCTGGGTGCTGGGCACCGTCAAGAAAGCCGGGAAAGAGCAAAACCCGGGTCGAGTTGGTGGGGCTACATCCCCGGTTCTGAGGCAGGACGCGACACGGCTCAGTTCACGGACGCCAGTCGTCCTCGTCTTCCCATGGGTCGGTGTCGTCGGCGTCTACGGCGTCGCCGCCGGACAGCTCGCGCTGGAGCCGCTCGAAATCGGTCTGCGGGGAGCTGTACTTCAACTCCCGGGCAACCTTTGTCTGCTTCGCCTTCGCCCGGCCGCGGCCCATGGGGGAACCCCCTCGCGCAATAACGGAGCGGCCCGATGAGAAGGCGGCTCCGATCTGGGTGTGTGTTTGTTTAGTCCTGAAAACACTTTACCGTGCCGAGGCGCGGGCCGCTGGCAAGGCCGTGTGCACCGCTCACCGCGACACCCCGCGCAGCCGCTCGACGGCGGCCCGACCCGCGCCGACCCCGTCCTCGGCGGGCATCGTGTCAGGATCGATGGCGAGCGGAATCGGTTGCTCGGCGCCGAGCGAAGCGACTCGGGGAGACACATCGACGGTCAGCGCGGTATCGGCGGGTAGACCGCGCTTGACCAGGGCGAGCGTGATGGGCCCGAGATCCACGTGGTCGACGACCGACCCGAGCCGACCGACCACGCGGCCGCCGGCCAGCACCGGCGAGCCGGTCGACGGGCGCTCGAGCGAGCCGTCGAGATGAGCGAGCACAAGCATGCGCGGCGGCCGTCCCAGGTTGTGCACCCGCGCCACGGTTTCCTGCCCTCGGTAGCAGCCCTTGTCCAGGTGCACCGCCCCTGTTCCTGGACCACCGATCCAGCCCACTTCGTGCGGAATCGTCCGCTCGTCGGTGTCCACGCCGAGCCGTGGCCGCAGCCCGGCCACCCGGTGCGCCTCGTATGCCCATATCCCCGCCGGTCGCACTCCGGCGGCGACGAGACCGTCGCGCACACCGGTCAGCTGGTCCCCCGGGACGACCGCCTCGAGCGCCACGGCGGGACCGTTGCGGTCGGGGCGCATCGGCCGGAGCAGGCCGCCACCGGGAAGCGGCACCGCGGTCTGCACCGGCATCTCGTCAACACCCAATGCGTCCAGGACCGCCCGCTCGGCCAGGCCCGGCCCCAGCAGCGACAACACCCCGAGGTCCACGGCGGCTACGGTCACCTGGGCCCAGAAAACCATGCGCTGCAGGTAGGCCAGCAGCGGCTCGGCGCGCCACGGCTCGGTGTCCAGGTATGTGACCCCGGCGAGCTCGGTCTGGATCCAGTGGTCTTCGACACGGCCCTGACCGTCCAGGCTTAGGTTCTCCACCGTCGCGCCGTCGGCCAAATCGGCGACGTGCTGGGTGGAAATGGTGTGCAGCCAGGAGTTGCGCTCACCACCGGTCAGGGTCAACACACCGCGATGCGATCGGTCGACGACCACGGCATCGGTCAGCGCGGCGCGCTGTTCGCCGAGCGGATCGCCGTAGTGCCAAACCGCCCCGGCGTCGCGAGTGGAGTCGGGCGCAGGGACTGCGGTCACCCTGTCAACTCTACGGCGCCGCGGCGGACCGCTACCCTGTCCGCCATGTCGGTTGTCGTCACGCTCGACGGGCAGGTTCACGATCCCGCGGCGCCACTGCTCTACGCCGACGACCTGGCCGCGGTGCGCGGGGACGGCAACTTCGAAAGCCTGCTGGTGCGTGACGGCCGGCCCTGCCTGCTGGAGGCGCACCTGGAGCGCCTGGCCCAATCCGCCGACCTGATGGACTTGCCGCCCCCCGATCTCGATGCGTGGCGCCGGGCCGCGGCGATTGGAGCCGCGCGTTGGGGCGACGGGTCGGAAGGGGTGATGCGGCTGGTCTACAGCCGCGGTCGGGAGAGCGGCGGGCCGCCCACCGCCTACTTGACGGTCGGCCCGCTGCCCGAGCGGGTCGCCACGGTGCGCCGCGACGGGTTGGCGGCGCTCACGCTTGGCGCGGGGGCTGCCGACGACCGCGAGCGCGGCGCCCTGGCTCTTGGCGGGTGCCAAGACGCTTTCGTATGCGGTCAACATGGCCGCTCTGCGCTACGCCGCCGAGCGGGGGGCCGGCGACGTGATCTTCGTCAGCTCCGACGGATACGTGCTCGAGGGTCCGCGGTCCACGGTCGTGATCGCAACGCGCGACGGGTCTCGTCACGCCGCCACCGTCGTTTCCCATCCTGCGGGGCACCACCCAGCAGGCGCTGTTTCGCGTCGCCGCGGCCAAGGGGCAGCACTGCGCGTACCGCCCGCTGCGGCCCGCGGATCTGCTTGACGCGCAAGGTATCTGGCTGATCTCCAGCATCACGCTGGGGGCTCGGGTGCATACGCTCGACGACCGGCCGCTGCCGCAGGCGCCCCAAGCCGCCGAGTTCGCCGAACTGGTCGACCTCGCGATCATCAGCGACCGCTAGGTAAATCGGTTGTCGGGTCGTCGCCGGCCCGGTACTTTCGCCGGTACACGGGAAAGGAGGTGGTCCGAGAATTGATTGACTTATGGACTCGTGAGGTGACTGCCGGCTAGCAGCCGCGACGCGAGGAATCCACCGCGGTTCGCTGGCGAATTCCCCGCAGTCACCCGGCCCCCGATGCCCCTGGCCCGTCCAGCCAGGACCAACGGCTCGGGGGCCGCCTACTTTTTCGGGCTTGTGCAGCGTTAAATCAGCTGCGGGCAGAATGCTCCTATCGACCGTCAAATTCTCAGGTGATCGACAAGAAAGTTGCAGCAAACGGACAGTCGCTGTTTGCCTGCGAGTTAGCCGGCGTATCGGGACAGCCGTGCGGACAAGTGCGGCACCAAGCCGCCGTCGGCATCCACGCGTTCCTCCACGTACGCCAGATCGCCGCCTTCGACGATGCCGTAGAGCCGACGCGCGCCGCCGACCAGAACACCGGACTTGCTGCGGGCCAGCGCGTCGGTCACCAACTCCCACGACGACTGGTTGCGCGGGCGCCCATAGAACAACTCCACGTATCCCGACGAGTGCGCCAACAACAACTCGATGGCCTGCGACTCGCTCGGGTCGGCAGGGTCGGTGACGAACCGCCAGAAGCCGGTCTCGCGCAGGCCGGGCGCTTGGTACTCACCCTCACCGGTCAGCTGCCACGAGCGGGCCTCCCAATTCAGGTAGTCGCTCCCGTCGTGCGACACGATGATCTGCTGGCCGAATCGGTAGTCCCCGCGCGGCCCGCGGCCCTCCCCGGTTCCGCGCCACACTCCGACCAGCGGGAGCAGCGCCAAGAGCGCGTCGTGCAGGCTGGCGCCCTGACGCAGATTCGCCGTGTCGGCCGGCAGCGGCAGGTCATCGAACACCGGGATGTTGCGGCCGGCCGTGCTCTTCGCACGTTCCGCGGCAGCGGCGAGCGCGCGATCGCTGGAGCGAGGTCCTCCGTCGGTCACGAGTCGTCGGATATCAGCCGGTACACCGCGTAGAGCGCGAACCAGGTGATCACGATGACGCACACCACCAGCAGGATCTCGAAGAACAGCACCACGCCGACGAGTTTAGTGCGCGCGTCAGCCGCAGCCCGCCGCAAAGGGCGAGTGGGCCTTAGGCGACTTTGACGTCGACCTCGTGGATCCCGGCGCCGGGCGGGGCGATCACGGCGTCGCCGCTGCCCACGGACGACAGCGCACGCACACGCCACGAGCCGGGCGCCGCGAAGAACCGGAAATCACCCGTCGCCGACGCCACGACCTCGGCCGTGAACTCGTCCGACGCGTCGAGCAACCGGACGAACGCGCCGCCCACCGGCTGCCCCGAGCCGTCCACGACACGGCCGGTGATCACCGTCTCCTTCTCGACGTCGACACTGGCCGGCAGCGTCAGTCCTTGCTTGGGTGCAGAGCACATATCAATTTCCCAACTCGATCGGGGCCCCCACGAGAGAGCCGTACTCGGTCCAACTTCCGTCGTAGTTCTTGACATTCCCGTGCCCGAGGAGTTCGCGCAGCACGAACCAGGTGTGCGACGACCGCTCCCCGATGCGGCAGTAGGCGATGGTTTCCCTCGAGTCGTCGAGGCCGGCCTCGGCATAGAGCTTGGCCAGATCGTCGTCGGACTTGAAGGTGCCGTCCTCGTTGGCTGCCTTGCTCCACGGCACGTTGATGGCGCCCGGAATGTGGCCCGGGCGCTGGCTCTGCTCCTGCGGCAGGTGCGCGGGGGCGAGGATCTTGCCCGAGAATTCGTCGGGTGAGCGCACGTCCACCAGGTTCTTCTCGCCGATGACCTTGAGCACTTCGTCGCGGAAGGCCCGGATGCTGTTGTCCGGCTCCTTGGCGGTGTAGCTGGTGGTCGAACGGTCGACCGCGTCGGTAGACAGCGGACGGCCATCGAGTTCCCACTTCTTGCGGCCGCCGTCGAGCAGCTTGACGTTGTCGTGCCCGTAGAGCTTGAAATACCAGTACGCATAGGCAGCGAACCAGTTGTTGTTGCCGCCGTAGAGGATCACGGTGTCGTCGTTGGAGATGCCGCGGTCGCTCAGCAGCTTCGAAAACTGTTCAGCGTTGACGAAGTCGCGCTTGACCGGGTCTTGCAGGTCCTTGCGCCAGTCCAGTTTGACCGCGCCGGCGATGTGCCCGTTGCCGTATGCGCTGGTGTCCTCGTCGACTTCGACGAAGACCGTGTTGGGTGAGTCGAGATTGCTCTCGGCCCAGTCGACTGTGACCAGGACGTCGGAGCGAGCCATGTAGTTCCTTTCGTTGCTTGCCAGAGCGGATGGTTCAGGTGGCCGGTGCAGAGCGCAGCCGGGCGACAATGGGATAGAGCTGGCATCCCAGGCAGATTCCGAACGCCGCGTTGAGGAACGCGGCGGCCAGCGCGAACGCGGTCGCGATCTCGCCGACCACGATCAGCCCGGTAGCGAATCCGATGACGCCGATGACGGCGAAGATCAAGCCGACCAGTTGCGCGAAGCGCAGCGGCGGCACCGGTTCACGTTCGGTGACCGGGCCCAGTCGCGGCGCGATCAGCGCGGAGAATACCAGGCCATAGGGACTGGAGCGGGGGCCCGGACCGCGCTGATGGCGAACACGAAGGCTTGCAGGCTCAGCAGGACCGCGGCGGCCGCGGTACTGAACGCCGAGATCAAAAGCGTCGTTACCAGAACCGCACTGGTCAGCCAGGCGGTGAAGCGAGGGCCACGCACATCCACTTGCGGGACGGTGGTCGACATGGACGTACTCCTGTGCTGTCGAAGCTGGCAAGGTCAGGCCAGAAGGCCGCTGGCGAGCGTTGCGCTCAGCGGCAACAGCAACAGAAACAACCCGCGGTGCGGCACAGATCGACTGCGCGGCGCTTGGTGAGCATCGGCTCAAGGCGGGCGGACACGTCGGCAAGCTTACCCAATGGGCATGTGCTCAGGCCAACAGCGGCTGCAATGCCGCCCGTAGGTCGGTCGCCTTCGGCACGCCGGCGGCCCGATACCGTTGCCGGCCCTCGGCGTCGAAGATCAGCGTCGTCGGCAGCGACAGCACGGAAAGTTGGCGGGCCGCGGCCGGATTCGCGTCCAAGTCGATCTCCACATGCGCCACCTCAGGCAGGTCGCCGCACACTTGATGGACCACGCGGCGGACGGCTGTGCACGGGTCCGCACCACACCGCGCTGAAGTGCACGACGGTGGGGCCCGTGCGAGACAAGCCCAGTTCGGTCGCGTCGCCGGCCGCCGACGACGTGGCCCGCAAGGCACCCGAGCGCCGGTTGACCAGCACGTCCGATGACCGCGGCCGCCGCCACCGTCGACGCGATGACCGCGAACGTCACGACCAGAGAAACGCTCATGCCTGTCTAAACCCGGACAGCCGGATCGTTGCTCCCTGCGCGATGCCCTCGATGATGACGTCAGAACCTCGGGCGCCCTCCCGTGTCGGCGCGATACCGAACGGCAGTTTCTGCCGGGGCAGGGTGGTGGTGAACGCCGCGAGCACCGCGTCGCGCTTGTCGTCGGGCACCGCTTGGTCTGCCGTGCCCGGCCCGGTGATGACGTCGGTCGCGGTGAACACCAGCGTGGTTTTGTCGGGACCGGCCATCGAGAGGTCGACCGACACGCTGACCCGTTTGTCGAAGCCGGCGGACTTCGGGGTGCCGGTGAACACCAGGCCCTGGCTGCTGGATATGCCCGATTCGGTGGTTCCGCCGGTCGCGTCGTTGGTCTCCCTCGGCGGGGCCTCGACGATGAGGTCTTTGATGCCCATGAACCGGCCGAGGTGGGTGGAGTCCAAGATGATGCGGCTTTCCACCTTGTCGACCCGCATCGGCGCGTCGGGACGGATCAGCCACGACGCTTGCTTCAGGTCGATCCCGTGCAGCGTGGCTTCCAATTCCGCCTTGTCGACGATCGGCTGGTCCACGCCGTACGCCCGAAGCTCCACCTCGTCGTAGCGCCGGCCGAGCGCCTGCGTGATGAACGGAAAGCCCAGGATGCCCACCGACGGATCATGGGCCAACGCCGTCTCGGCGCGCAGAGTCCGGGCCAGCCGGTATTCGGCGTGGATCGCGGTGCCGAAGTCAACCCCGGCTGCCCCGGCGGTCAGTGCGAGGAAGGTCACCGTGACGGTGATCAGCAGCGCGCGCACCTGGACATTCTTGCCTACCGCAGGGGCCCGGACCGGGCGTAGGCAGCTAACTCCCAGGTCGCGGGTTATTCTTAGACGACCGCAGTCCGCAAGGGCGCAACCCGGCCGTACGTCTTCGAGTCGTACATCCACGGCCTGGAGGGTGTATTGGATCTTCTGCTTCTCACCGTCGACCCACATCCCGAGGCGGTGCTGCCCTCGTTGACCCTGCTGCCGCACAATGTGCGCGCGGCACAGGCCGACGTGTCCTCGCTGCTGGAGGCCGGCACGGCGGATGTGGCGCTCGTCGACGCCCGCACCGACCTGGCCGCCGCGCGGGGGCTGTGCCGTCTGCTTGGCACCACCGGTGCGTCGGTGCCGGTGGTCGCAGTGGTGAACGAAGGTGGCCTGGTGGCGGTCACCGTGGACTGGGGCCTTGACGACATCCTGCTGCCCAACACCGGTCCGGCCGAGGTCGACGCGCGGCTGCGGCTGGTAGTCGGTCGGCGCGGCGGCGCGGCCAATCAGGAGAATGTCGGGAAGATCACGCTCGGCGAGCTCGTGATCGACGAGGGCACCTACACCGCGCGGCTGCGCGGGCGGCCGCTGGACCTCACCTACAAAGAGTTCGAGCTGTTGAAGTACTTGGCACAGCATGCGGGCCGGGTGTTCACCCGCGCGCAGCTGCTGCAGGAGGTCTGGGGCTACGACTTCTTCGGCGGCACCCGGACAGTCGACGTCCACGTCCGGCGGCTGCGGGCCAAGCTGGGCACCGAGTACGAGGCTTTGATCGGCACGGTCCGCAACGTCGGTTACAAGGCCGTGCGGCCGGCGCGGGGACGAGCGCCGTCCGACGACGGACTGAGCGAGGTGACCGACGAGGCCGACCCGCTGGCGGCGGGTGGCCGCGCACCCGACGAGGTAACTGACGCGGTCTGGACTTCGTGACGGAAATTGCCTGGCGTTCAGCGCTTTCCGGCACCGAACAGAATGAGATCCGCGCACTGATCGCGACGGCCACCCGCGAGGACGGCGTCGCGCCCGTGGGTGAGCAGGTACTGCGGTCGCTGTCCCGAGAGGGAACGCACCTGCTGGCTGTCGACGGCGCCGGTGTCGTCGGGTATCTGAACGTCGCACCAGCGACCGATAAGGCACCACCGATGGCGGAGGTGGTGGTGGCACCCGGCGGCCCGTCGGCGGGGGATCGGCTCAGCACTGGTCAAGACGGCGTTGCGGGAGGGCGGCGCGGCGACTCATATCTGGGCGCACGGCAACCTCGAACCGGCGCGTGCGCTGGCAGACGCTCTCGGTCTCGCGCCGGTGCGCGAGTTATGGCAGATGCGCCGCTCGTTGCGGAACTTGCCCGAGGTCACTGTTCCCGGCGGCGTGATGGTGCGCACGTATCGCGGCACGGCCGACGACGCCGAGTGGCTGCGCGTCAACAACGCGGCCTTTGCCTGGCATCCCGAGCAGGGTGGGTGGACTGCGGCCCAGCTAGGCGAACGGCGAGGCGAGCCATGGTTCGACCCGAACGGGTTGTTTCTGGCCTTCGATGCGGACACGCACAAACTGCTGGGGTTCCACTGGACGAAGGTTCATGCCGATACCCCGGGCATCGGTGAGGTGTACATCTTGGGCGTCGATCCCGACGCTCACGGGCGCGGGCTAGGCCGCGCGCTGACCCTGGTCGGGCTGTACCATTTGGCCGACGTGCTGTCCGATCACCGGGACCCGACGGTGCTGCTCTACACCGAAGCCGACAATGCAGCCGCGGTGCGGACTTACGAGCGGCTTGGCTTCAGCGTGTTCGCAGTCGACACGGCCTATTCGGCCAGCTGATAACTGTTCCACTAGTTTCATCGCAGGTTTACTTTCGGTCACCCGGGTTCACCTGCGGTCGAGCGGACGTCCACCGTCGGGACCTAGGTTTCGGGATGCACCGAACTGACAACGGCGCCAGAATTTCGGCCCGTGACGTACCTGATGCAGAAAGCGTAGAGACGTGAACCTCAACAGCACACCCGAACGGATGTGTGTTGCGGCTGCGGCCGCTGTTGCACTGACCGGCATGCTGTCGGCCTGCGGAGCCTCAGGTGGCGAGGCGGCCGCCCACTGCGGCGGCAAGCAGACCCTCAAGGCCAGCGGCGCCACCGCCCAAGCCAATGCAATGACCAGGTTCATCAATGCGTACGAGACCGACTGTCCCGACCACACCCTGAATTACACCTCGAGCGGTTCCGGCGCGGGCGTGTCCGAGTTCATCGGCGCTCTAACCGATTTCGGCGGGTCGGATTCACCGCTTAGTGCTCAGAAGGGCGAAGTGGACCGGGCCGCGCAACGCTGCGGCGGCAACCCGGCGTGGAACCTGCCGACGGTGTTCGTTCCGATCGCGATCACCTACAACCTGCCGGGCGTCGACGGGCTGGTGCTCGACGGGCCGACGCTCGCCAAGATCTTCAACGGCACGATCAAGACGTGGAACGCGCCGGAGATCGTCGCGCTCAACCAGGGCAAGAACCTTCCGGACCAACCCATCAACGTGATCTTCCGCAACGACGAGTCGGGCACCACCGACAACTTCCAGCTGTTTCTGGACGCAGCATCCAACGGGGCGTGGGGCAAGGGTGCCGGCAAGTCGTTCGCCGGCGGTGTCGGTGAAGGCACCAAGGGCAACGAGGGCACGTCGGCCACGGTGAAGAAAACCCCGGGTGCGATCACCTACAACGAGTGGTCTTTCGCCAAGAGCCAGGGACTGCAGGTCGCCCGCATCGTCACGTCCGCGGGGCCGGAGCCGGTCGAGCTGACAACCGCGACGGCGGGCAAGTCGATCGACCGCGTCCGGATCACGGGCCAGGGCAATGACCTGGTGCTGGACACCAGCACCTTCTACACACCGACCGAACCCGGCTCTTACCCGATCATGTTGGCTACCTACGAGATCGTGTGCTCGAAGTACCCCGACGCGCAGGTGGGCACGGCCGTCAAGGGGTTCATGACCTCAGCGCTCGGCAACGGCCAGACGGGGCTGGAGGACAACGGCTACATCCCGATCCCCGACGCATTCAAGAAGCGGCTGACTGACGCCGTCAACGCGATCTCGTAAAGCGAGATGACGATCAAGCCGGATCCCGCCGCTGTGGGCTCGTCAGCACCGACGGGCCCACAGCACATGGGGGATACTCTGAGGATGCCTCCCAGACCAAGAAGCGGTCGGGAACTGAGGACAGCCGGCAGTCGCTGGGGCGACAGCATCTTCCGCTCGGTGGCGATCGCCGCCGGCGCGACGATAATCGGGCTGATCGCCCTGATGGGTCTGTTCCTGTTGATCCGGGCAATACCGTCGCTTCAGGCGAATAACGCGAACTTCTTCACCAGTTCGGAATTCATCACCACCGATCCGGAAAATCTTCGATTCGGCATCGCCGACCTATTCCGGGTGACCGTACTGAGTTCCATCTTCGCCCTGGTGATCGCCGTCCCCATTGGCATCGGCATCGCGGCATTCCTGACCAACTACGCGCCACCCAGGCTCGCCAAGCCGTTCGCGATCCTCGTCGACCTGCTCGCCGCCGTGCCGTCCATCGTGTTCGGCTTGTGGGGAATCTTCGTCCTGGCGCCAGAACTCGAGCCGATTGCCCGGTTCCTCAACGACAACCTGGGCTGGTTCTTCTTGTTCGCCGACGGCAACGTCTCGCTGGCCGGCGGCGGAACGATATTCACGGCCGGTGTGGTGCTGGCCGCGATGATCCTCCCGATCATCACGTCGGTAACCCGAGAAGTGTTCAGCCTGACGCCCAAGGGACACATCGAGGCCGCGCAGGCCTTGGGCGCCACGAAATGGGAAGTGGTACGGATGACCGTCTTCCCGTACGGCCGTAGCGGGATGATCGCGGGGTCGATGCTGGGTCTGGGCCGCGCGCTGGGTGAGACGGTGGCCGTGCTGATTATCTTGCGGTCGGCCGTCCAGCCCGGAAGCTGGTCACTGTTCGACGGGGGCTACACCTTCGCCTCCAAGATTGCTTCTGCTGCAGCGGAGTTCAGTTCACCGCTGCCGACGGGCGCCTACATTGCCGCCGGCTTCGTGCTGTTCGCGTTGACGTTCGTGGTCAATGCGCTTGCGCGAGCCGCAGCCGGAGGGAGAGTGAGCGGAGGATGACGCAGGCGACGCTCGACGCGGCGGTCAAGGGCCCGACCTTTCACCCGATCAGCCTGAGCCGCAAGATCAAGGACAGTCTCGCCAGGATCTTGTTTGCCGCCGCGTTTGCAATCGCGCTGGTACCGCTGGTGTGGGTGCTCTACACGGTGGTCGCGCGGGGAATCGAGGCCGTCACCTCAGCCACGTGGTGGTACCAGCACTTGAAGGGCGTGATGCCGGACGAGTTCGCGGGCGGCGTCTGGCACGCGATCTACGGCACGCTCATCCAGGCAGCGATCGCCGCGCTGTTCGCGGTGCCGCTTGGGATCGTGGCTGCGGTCTACCTCGTCGAGTATGGACGCGGCCGGTTCGCCAAGGTGACCACCTTCATGGCCGACATCCTCGCGGGCGTCCCGTCGATCGTCGCGGCCCTGTTCATCTTCGCGCTGTGGATCGCCACCTTCGGATTCCCGCAGAGTGCTTTCGCGGTGTCACTGGCCTTGGCGCTGCTCATGCTGCCCGTCGTGGTGCGCAACACCGAAGAGATGCTGAAGCTCGTGCCCGATGAGCTGCGCGAGGCTTCGTTCGCTCTTGGCATTCCCAAGTGGAAGACGATAATGCGCGTGGTCATCCCCATCGCGCTGCCCGGCATGATCAGCGGCATCCTCCTGGCGTTGGCCAGAGTGATGGGTGAAACCGCGCCGGTGCTGATCCTGGTCGGCTACAGCAGACTGATCAACTACGACGCCTTCGACGGGAATATGGCCTCGCTGCCGCTGTTGATTTATTCCGAGCTGGGCAACCCGGAAGAAGCGGGACGCCTTCGGGTATGGGGCGCTGCGCTGACCCTTATCCTGCTTGTGGCGGTGCTTTACATCGCCGCGGGTTTCATCACCAAATTCTTGACGCGCAACCGCGCATGACACATTGGGGATCGAGCGATGGCTAAGCGGTTGGACCTGAAGGATGTAAACATCTATTACGGGTCCTTCCACGCGGTGGCGGATGTCGCGTTGTCGGTGCCGCCGCGTAGCGTCACCGCGTTCATCGGCCCGTCCGGCTGCGGGAAGTCGACGGTGCTGCGCACCCTGAACCGCATGCACGAGGTCGTTCCCGGCGCGCGGGTGGCGGGCTCGGTTCTCCTTGACGGGGAAGACATCTATGGCTCGGGTGTGGATCCGGTGAGCGTGCGCAAGACCGTCGGCATGGTGTTCCAGCGGCCGAATCCGTTTCCCACCATGTCGATTCGCGACAACGTGGTGGCCGGATTGAGACTGCAAGGCGTTCGCAATGGCACAGCAGCTCGCCGAGGTCGCCGAGCGGTCACTGCGGGGTGCCAATCTGTGGAATGAGGTGAAGGACCGTCTCGACAAGCCGGGCGGCGGGCTTTCCGGCGGTCAGCAGCAGCGGCTGTGCATTGCGCGGGCGATCGCCGTGCAGCCCGACGTGGTGCTGATGGACGAGCCGTGCTCTGCGCTCGACCCCATCTCCACGCTGGCGATCGAAGACTTGATTGCCGAGCTGAAGTTGGATTACACGATCGTGATTGTGACGCATAACATGCAGCAGGCCGCGCGGGTGAGCGACCAGACCGCGTTCTTCAACTTGCGGGCCACCGGCGAGCCTGGGCGGCTGGTGGAGATCGACGACACCGAGAAAATCTTCTCGAACCCGACGCAGAAGGCGACAGAGGACTACATCTCCGGCCGGTTCGGCTGAGCCTCATCCGGCCGGGCGCCCAGTGCCTAGTAGGTGGAAGTCTCTTCGTCGTCGGGCAGTTTCCCGGTCACCTGGAAGATGACGCGTCGGCCGACCTCGACCGCGTGGTCGGCGAAGCGCTCGTAGAACCGGCCGAGCAACGTCACGTCTACCGCCGCCGACACCCCGTGCTTCCAGTCGCGGTCCATCAAAACGGTGAACAAATGCTGGTGCAGGTTGTCCATGGCATCGTCTTCGTCGCGTAGCCGCGCCGCCTTCTCAGGGTCACGGGTAGTCAGGACCTCCTGCGCGGTATTGCCCAATTCCACCGCCAGGCGGCCCATCTCGGCGAAGTAGCCGTTGACCTCTTCCGGCAGTGCGTGTCGCGGATGCCGGCGGCGGGCGATCTTAGCGACGTGTAACGCCAGGGCGCCCATGCGGTCCACATCGGCGATGATCTGGATCGCGCTCACGATGGAACGCAGGTCGCTGGCTACCGGCGCCTGAAGGGCCAGCATCACGAATGCGTTCTCTTCAACCCGCGCGCTCAACTCCCTGATCTGTTCGTGATCGGAGATGACTTGTTCGGCGAGCACCAGGTCGGCTTGCAACAGCGCCTGCGTCGCCCGCTCCATCGCGACACCGGCGAGTCCGCACATTTGGCCCAGTTGCGCCGTCAGCGCTTCGAGTTGCTCGTGGTAAGCGGTCCGCATGATGACCAGCCTACGATCTTTCATGATCAAAGGTCACGACGTCGCGGGTGAACCCACAGTGAATGGCCCCCGTCCAGCTACGACGGATTGTGTTCATCGGCTGCTCGCCTATTCGCAGGTGGTGTCGGCGGCGTTGGTGACGTTCAGGTCCTGCGGCAGCGGGGTGGGCGTTTTGTTGGTGCTGCGCGTGAAATGAACCTGCACCGCAGAACCGCTCGGCGATGGTGCGCTGACCGTGTGGAAGTCCGGGCCGAGCACGACCTGCACCACGTCGCCCATGCCGGACACCTGCTCGATCTGCGGGTTGGCGAAGGCGGATGCGACAGTCGCGGCGCCCTGTTCGTTGCCGGCGGAGAAGAACACCGTCGTCGAATCCAACGCGTCGGGATAGTCGTCCGGAGTCCGCACGTTGAACCCGTGAGCCTGCAGATCATCGGCCGCCGTTGCCCCCAGCCCGGTTTGACCCGTGGAGTTCGATACGTGCACCGTCACCGTCTCCGGGTCGGTGGTGACCGCGTTCACGATTTCACCGTTTCCTCCGCGCTGATTCGTCTTGGACGGCGTCCCGTTGTTCGCCCGGGGCGAGGCCGCGGCGGTCGTCGGTGTGGTGGTCTCGTTCGAGTCGTTCTCACCCGGCAGGGGGTCGTCATCGATGATGGCGTCGAAAAGCGCGCGATTGTCGTCGACGCGCAAATGCTCGTTGCCGTACTCGTCGGCATACCCGGTGGTGGGCACTGTCAGGAACGTGATCCGCCCGGCCGCGACGCCCTGGATTGACTGCCCGAGGTCGACGAGGTCCTTGGTGTCGATGTTGTCGACGTAGCTGTCGTCGATGAACGTGTTGACCACGTTGTTCAGCTTGCTGAGGCTGAAGAACACCTCTTTGGAAATCATCGACCGCAGCAGCGACGACAGGAACAGCTGCTGGCGCTTGATGCGGCCGTAGTCGCCGTTGATCTCGGTGGTCACCGAGCGGGCCCGCACGTACTTCAACGCCGTCTGCCCGTCGACCGTCTGCCAACCGGCCTCGGGGAGCACCGTGCCAAGCTCGTAGTCCACCAACTGGGTGGTGCTGCACACCTGAACCCCGCCCAGCGCGTCGACCATCTTGGCGAAGCCGGCGAAGTCGACGGCCATGAATCGGTTGATGCTCAACCCAGACAGCTTCTGGATGACCTTGACCAGGCACTTGGGCCCGCCGTAGGAGTACGCCGAGTTCAGCTTGGTTTCGGTGTACCACTCCTCGGGGCCGTAGGTCCCGGTGTCCGCGTCGTAGACGGGCCCGTACTCGCCGGTCTGCGGGTCCCAGGCGTCGCAGAGCATCGGCGTGATATCCAGGTCACGCGGGAACGACACCGCGACCACTCGCTCCCGGTTGGCGGGGATGTTCACCAGCATGACGGTGTCCGATCGTGCTCCGCCGGCCTCCTCCGGGTCGCCGGCGCCCATCTCGGCGTTTTCGCCGAACCGGCTGTCGACCCCGACGATGAGGAAGTTCTCGTCGCCGAACTGAGCGTTCGCGTCAACGATGTCGCGCGAGTCCGGGTCGAGTGCTGAGATCCGATTGAGCAGGTTGTTTTTCGAGGTGCTCCACTGCCACGCCGCACCCGTCAGTGTGAGAGCCAGCACCGAGATGAGGGCGACGGCGACGCGGCCGACGATCTTGACGGGGTGGCGCTCGCTGGCCATCCGATGGTCTGACCGGGTGCTATCGCGCGATCGTGGTCGGGGCCGGTCCAGATCCGGCAGATGAGCACTGGGTACCGCCGGCGTGGGCGCGGTGGGCGGTTCCGGTTCGGGCTCGGCTTCGGGTTCGGGGCGCCGCCGCGACCGCCGGCCCGGTCCGGAGATTCCGCCGACTTTGGCGATCAGGTCGGCGACGGAGATTCCGTCGGTGTGGTTGCCTGCCGCGTCGGCGGTCGCTTCATCGGCCGGCAGTTCAGTCGGCCGAGCCACAGATCCCGCCCGTTCCCACGGCGCGGCGCCTAGCGAATGTCGCGGGGTTCGGCTAAGCCATGGGTTGGCGCCGTCGTCGGGTTCAGGGCGGCGTCCAGGGGCGGCGTTGTCGCCGTCACTCATGTCCTACCGGCCTCCAACTTGCACGTTGGGTACTCATTCGCGCGCACGTGCTTCAACGGTCGCTACATGTGTTTTAGCAGCACAACGCGTGCATCCGCCATTCGAGCGGACTGCAACCAGACCAATATCGTAACGAGACATTCTGAGGAGGGCGTGTCGAGACCGTCTCGGTTCAGCCTCCGGAGTGCATCGCGTCGGCGCCTACCGGTACCGCGCAGTCGTCCGGATCTGCCAACCAGCGGTCCGGCAGGGCCACCGAAGCGGGTGAACCCTGACGTCCACGCGGGCCGGCCGCAACGGACGGAAACGGCACCTCGGAATCGAGCTGATCCAGCAGCCGGTCCAGCTCATCGAGGGTCTTGACCAGCGCCAACGCCCGCCGCAGCTCGGTCCCGGCCGGGAACCCGTGCAGGTACCACGCGATGTGCTTACGGATGTCGCGCATGCCCTTGTCCTCGCCGAAGTGGGCGGCGAGGAGCTCGCCGTGCCGGCGAATGATCTGCGCGACCTCGCCCAGCGTGGGCGGTGTCAGGGCGGCCGCGCCGGACAGCGCGGCCGACAGCTCGGCGAACAGCCACGGACGACCCAGGCAGCCCCGCCCGACAACGACCCCGTCGCAGCCGGTCGCCGCCATCATCGCCACGGCGTCGCCGGGTTCGAAGATGTCACCGTTACCGAGCACCGGGATGGTGCGCACATGCTGTTTGAGGGCCGCGATCTGAGCCCAGTCGGCGGCACCGGAGTATCGCTGCGCGGCGGTGCGGGCATGCAGTGAGACTGCCGCCGCACCCTCTTCTTCGGCGATCCGCCCGGCATCGAGGTGCGTGTGGTGTGCGTCGTCGATTCCGATGCGGAACTTCACCGTGACCGGAATGCCGGTCCCTTGGGTGGCGCGTACGGCGGCGCCCACGATGTGGCCGAACAGGCGTCGCTTGAACGGCAGCGCCGCCCCGCCGCCCCGGCGGGTCACCTTCGGCACCGGGCAGCCGAAATTCATGTCGATGTGGTCGGCCAGGCCCTCGTCGGCGATCATCCGCGCGGCGGCGTAGGTGTGCTGAGGGTCGACGCTGTACAGCTGCAGCGAGCGCGGCTGTTCGTCGGGGGCGAACGTCACCATGTGCATGGTGGCCGGCTGCCGCTCGACGAGCGGCCGCGCCGTCACCATTTCGCACACGTACAGGCCGCTCACCGTGCCCGCGCGGGATTGCTCCAACTCGCGGCACAGTGTGCGGAACGCCACATTGGTGACTCCGGCCATGGGGGCCAGCACCACCGGGCTGCGCAGCGCGATGGGGCCGATCCGCACGGCGTTACTTCGCTGCCGAGGCGAGCACCCGTCCGGCGGTCAGCTTCTCGGCCCTGCGTGCCTCGCGTTCCAGCCGGCGCTGCTTGGACACCTCGAACTTCTCGCAGGCCTCCTCGAGCTCTTCCACCAAGAAGCCGAGGTCGTCGCGCATCTTGGCGGCCTCGCCGGTGAAGTCGTCGCGTTCGAAGATGCGCCACTTCTTCAGTACCGGCATCACCACATCGTCGAGGTGGATTCGCGGGTCGTAGACACCGCCGACGGCGATGATCACGGCCTTGCGGCGGAACTCGGGAACGGTGAAGCCGGGCATCTTGAAGTTGCGCAGCACCCGGTGCAGCGACTTCATGGCCTGGTCGGGCGCGATGTCGAAACCGGCCTCCGTAACGTCGCGGTAGAAGATCATGTGCAGGTTCTCGTCACCGGACACCCGTGCCAGCAGTTGGTCGGCGATGGTCTCGTTGCAGGCCTTGCCGGTGTTGCGGTGCGACACGCGGGTGGCCAGCTCCTGGAACGTCACATAGACGACGGAGTCGAACAGGCTCTCGGCGAACAGGTCACCCTGCTTGTTCTGGCCGGGGCTGAAGCCGCGAGTCATCTGCTCCACGCGCAGCTTCTCCAGCTCGACCGGATCGATGGCACGGGTGACGACCAGGTAGTCGCGAAGCGCGATGCCGTGGCGGTTCTCCTCGGCGGTCCAGCGGTTGACCCAGTGGCCCCACGCGCCGTCCATGCCCAGGTTCATCGCGATCTCGCGGTGATACGACGGCAGGTTGTCCTCGGTCAGCAAGTTCTGCACCATGGCGACCTGGGCGAGCTCGGACAGCTGTGACTGTTCCGGATGCCAATCCTGGCCGCCCAGGGCGTAGTAGTTCTTGCCGTCCGACCAGGGGATGTAGTCGTGGGGGTTCCAGTCCTTGCGCACGGCAAGGTGCCGGTTGAGGTTCCTCTCGACCACCGGTTCGAGCTCGTGCAGTAGCTGCAAGTCGGTCAGGTCTTGCGGCATGGCTCCTCCAGTTATCTGTACCTGCGGGTTGCACTCAATATATCTGTGTATCGCAGTTGCATTCAAGTTTGGCTCGCGGGTCTGCGGACTCATGCTGCGGTGCGATCACAAGCGCGTTACGATCCGAAATAGGCAGTTGACGCGTATTTTCAAACAGAGGACACAGTCGGAGGTCGGCATACGTGACGAAGCTCTTGGTCCTTTCTGCTGGTGCTGTTGCGGCGGCGGGTGCATCGCTGTTCGCGTTCGGCACCGGGTTGGCCGCCGCGCAGGACGTGGTCGGCATGACGTACGCGGACGCGCAGTCGGAGCTTTCGAGTGCAGGTTCGACGGCTATCCTCGGCACGGTGGTCGGCGACAAGCTGCCGCTCGAGGAGTGCTTTGTAGTGAGCACCAGCTCACCGACGTTCATCGATCAGGGCGGATCGCCGCGAAGCGGCGAGATCCGGCTCAACCTGAGCTGCTATCCGCAGCCCGCGACTGCGCACAATCCAGGTTTCTCGGCCGGCAACAACCAACCGGACGCCCAGGCCGTTCGCGACGCGGTCGAGCAGCAGCAGGCGGAGTCGGAGGCCGGCGTCACCTCCGAAAGCGAGCGCTAGATAGACCGCGCCTGCGGGTAACTGGCCCGGTCCAGCAGCATGGCCACGCAGTAGTCGATGAACTGCTCGCGGGAGGCTGCCAGCCGTCCGTTCAAATAAGCGGTGAACAGCGCGGTGAGCGCGCCGATGAGGCTGGTCGCCACCATGTGCTGCAGCGCGGGGTCGTTGATGGTGGTGAGCTTGCGTTGGAGTAGATCGATGAAGTTGGGCATCCACTCGGCCCCGGAGTGGACGAGCACCGGCTCTACTTCGGGTGCCAACAGCAGCACCCGGCCTCGTGCGGGGTCATCGACCATCAACGCGACGAACCGCTCGACGGCTTCGCGCGGCGTCGCGGCAGACATCAACGTCGACATAGCTGCCGTGCACACATCGTCATAGACGGCACGGACGAATTCGTCTCTGTCCACGAAACTTTCGTAAAAGTACCGCTCCGTCAGGCCGGCCGCACGGCATACCGCCCGCACCGTCAGCGACGGTCCGCCTTCGCCGCCGAGAAGCGTCACGCCGGCCGCGATCAACTGGTCGCGGCGCAGCGCCTGCCGATCCTCGAGCGGAACCCCCGACCATCGCCCCCGTCGTTGACCGTCGGACACATCACTCCTACACTCAAGGTGACAACATCTGTAGTCAGAACAACTGTGGCGCCGATGGGAATGTCTCCAGTGACTCAACATACTTCCGAGGCTGGCTTGCTGACCAGCGCAGAGCTCGCGGGGGAACATCCCGCGGCGCCGCTGGGCCCCGATTCGCTGACGTGGAAGTACTTCGGTGATTGGCGCGGAATGCTGCAGGGGCCGTGGGCCGGGTCGATGCAGAACATGCACCCGCAGCTCGGTGCCGCGGTGGAGGAGCATTCCACGTTCTTCCGGGAGCGGTGGCCTCGGCTGCTGAGGTCGCTCTATCCGATCGGCGGCGTGGTGTTCGACGGTGAGCGGGCGCCGATGACAGGTGCCGAGGTCCGTGAGTACCACGCCACCATCAAGGGGGTCGACGCGCAGGGCCGCCGCTACCACGCCCTCAACCCGGACGTCTTCTATTGGGCCCATGCCACGTTTTTCGTCGGGACGCTGATCGTTGCGGAGCGGTTCTGCGGCGGCATCACCGAGGCCGAGAAACGTCAGCTGTTCGACGAGCACGTGCAGTGGTACTCGATGTACGGGATGAGCATGCGGCCGGTGCCCGAGACGTGGGAGGAGTTCCAGACGTACTGGGATCACATGTGCCGCGAGGTGCTGGAGAACAACTTCGCCGCCCGCGCCGTGCTGGATCTCCGAGATCTGCCCCAGCCGCCGTTCGCCCAGTGGATGCCGGACTGGCTGTGGCGACTGCAGCGCACGATGCTCGCCCCGTTCTTCGAGTGGCTGACGGTCGGGCTGTACGACCCACCCGTGCGCGAGCTGATGGGCTACCGCTGGTCAGCCCACGACGAGTGGTTACACCGTCGCTTCGGCAATTTGGTGCACATTGTGTTCTCCTTGCTGCCGAAACGGGCGCGGATGCATCCGCGGGCTCGCGATGGATGGGACCGCGCAACCGGGCGTATCCCCACCGACACGCCGCTCGTGCACACTCCCGCACGTAATCTTCCGCCCCTCGACGAGCGGGACAAGCCGACTCACTACTGCCCGGTGAGCAGCTGAGGATCGCTCAGCGCCGAGCGACGTATCCCGTCCACAGCGTGCCGTCGAAATACCGTATCCACTGCGGGAACACGGGATCTCGAAACCAGCCGGGCTGCACCGGGGGATAGCGGCCATAAATGCCACGCGGATCGCCGGCCATCGTCAGCCGGTGCTCGAAGTCGGCTCGGGCCCGCAGCGCGGCTTCACGCAGCGCCAACGCGCGACGGCGGCGGCGGATCCAGATGAGTAGTCCGGCGGTCACCATGATGGCGACCGGGATGGTCCAGCCTTGCCAGAGTTGCCAGCCGACGATGACGGCCGCGGCCACGGTGAGCCATGGATGCCGTTTCCAGAAGGGGGGCCTGACGTACTCGTCCCGCATGCCTTTTGATGATAGGACGGTTAGTCGCCTGCTGGGGCCACGAGTCCTTGACGCAGTGCGTACATGCTCGCGCCGATGCGGTTGTTGACCCCGATCTTGGTGTAGATGCGCTCGACGTGGTTGCGTGCCGTCTTCACGCTGATAACCAGAGACGAGGCGATCTCCGCGTTGGAGTAGCCGCGGGCCACCATGGTGAGAACCTCGGCCTCCCGGGCGGTCAGCCCGCCCGTGCGGTGGCGCGTGGATGCCGGCCGGCCCGCTGCGCGCAGCACCGCGTCGACCGCGGCGGCGTCGAGTCCGCCCGTCCGCACCTGCTCATGCAGTCGCTTCTCGGCCGCTTCGGCAGACATCGGCTCCCGATACGGCCTCGGCTCGAGCGCGGACTGGTAGCTCACCGCCGCCGCAAGCAACCGGTCGCTGAAACTCAGTGCCGCACCGGTCAATCCGCGTGGATAGCCGGAGCCGTCCGAGCGTTCATGGTGGTTCCCGGCGATCTGCGCCACCGTTTCGAGCCCGCGAACCTGACTGAGGATCCGCACCGTGAAGTACGGGTGCAGTCGCATGCGCTCGAACTCCGCAGCGCTGAGTTGCCCCCGTTTGGACCAGATCTGGTTCGACACGCCAATGCGGCCCAGGTCGTGCACGTGCGCGGCTCGCCTAAGTTCGGCGATGGCGTCACCGGCCAAGCCGGCGGCGGCTGCGGCGTCGGCCGCGAGTTTGGCGGTGCCGGCCGAATGACCGAGCAGGAAAGGACATTTCAGGTCGACGAACTCTCCCAGCGCGGCCAGCAGCGAGTCCAGGGACTCGTCGTCCAGGTGCTGGTCACGGTCGGGTGCCTCCCGCACGGTTGCGGTCCACACGTCGCCGCCGGGCGGGTCCGCGAGGATGTCGGCGGCCCCGTCGATGAAGGCGTCGACGAGTTGTGGATCGAACTGACCGCCTCGACGTTTGCGTGCCGTCGCCACCGCGCCGTCGATTCCGAAGGCCCTGTGGTGCACCTCCATTGCGTCGGTCAGTTTAGCGATGCGCATCTGTATGGGGATTCCGTCACCGCGTACGCCGGTCGGTAACCCGCCGCCGTCATACCGCTCGAAGGCGAACGGCAGCGCGGTGCACACGTCGGCGCCGAGACCCATGTGCTCGGCCAGCAGTGCAGCCGACGTGCAGTGCGAGTGGATCAGCTGCGACAAGTGGCCGCGCGCGTTGCGTACCAACGTTGACATGGTCCTGAGGCGATTGAGGAACGGCTCGCCGCGGGCGACGTTGCTCAGGATGAAGCGCTGAAAGGACAGTCCGGAGGAGTCGACGAAGTAGCTGTCGTGGCGTACCGCGATGTCGTCGCCGAACCACCTGGCGTACTCGTGTGAATCGGCATGACAACCGATCCACATGATCAATGTCGTGTAGTAAACAGCATCGCGCTGGTCGCGCGACAGTCCCACCCGGTCCGCGATACGGGTGGCCATCAACGCCGACTTGAGCATGTGCTCGGCCGGCTGGCCCAGCCCGAGGTCAATGGCCACCGACAGCGCGGCCAGCAGCTCGGCGCGCGTCGGCGAATGTCGACTCGGTGTAGACGGCACCTGCTGATTCTGCGCCTATCAGGTCGTCGGCTGGATGCAGTCGGCCGCTCGGTGCCGACTCGGATCGAACGTCTCGAAGTGGCCGTGCCCGACGACGCAGATTCCGCGCTGCGGGGGATGGAAGTCGCCGAGGCGCTCCTGCTGCGGCAGCGGGGTCATCGCACCGAGGTCTTCGCCGTCGAGCACCGCACGCGAGTCAGCCACCATCCACACTCGCGTGGGGGCGATCATGTACCGCTGACCGTTGGGCAGAGTGCCGGACAGCCGGAGTCGTCCCGCACTCAGCATCGGCCCGGCGACACGCCCGATCAGAGCCGAGATCGTCGGATTCGTCCAGGCGCGTTCGGGCAACCGGGTGCCGACGGCTGTCAGCAGCCGGGCTGCCACGGAGTCGCCGATGTCGACCTGCCAGTCGAGCCTGCCGGGAATGCCGATCCGAACCGACCATGGCCCCTCCCACGCGAAATACGTGCGCCCGTGTGAGTCATCCCGCTCCACTCGTCTCCGCGTCTCTCGCACTCGGCAGTATGGATACCGGCGCGGATGCGGATCCCTCGCCCCGCGCCGGCCTCAGTCCGCGCTGGCGCACGGCCCCTCGATCCCGGTTGCTGGACTGCTGCGCTCGGTGGCAACGCTCGCCGTGCGGGAGCGCGCGGGGCGCTCGTGAACGGCCGGGATCTGGCGCTCGGCGCGCCGTCCGAGGAGTAGATAGGGCCTCATAGGCCCCTTGCCCTTCACATCGATCGTTTCGCGCGGACAGAATTCATAGAGCCCTCGGAGGCGTTCGAACGTCCGCTCGGTGACCTGAATTGTCCCGGGCGGGGCGTAGGACTCCATGCGGCTGGCGGTGTTTACGGTATCGCCCCAGACGTCGTAGATGAACTTCGCCCGCCCGATCACACCGGCGATGACGGGACCGGTGTCGATGCCGATTCGCACCTGCAGCGCGTGTCCGATCTCACTCGCGAGGCGGGTGAACTCGGGCCCCATCGCGAGTGCCATTTCGGCGATCGCCTCGGCGTGGTTCTCCCGCGGCAGCGGGATGCCGCTGGCGACCATGTAGGCGTCTCCGATCGTCTTGATCTTTTCGACGCCGTGGTCGGCGGCGAGCTGATCCCAGCGCGTGAACACACGGTCGAGCAGCGCCACCACATTCGGCGCGGAGAGCCGCTCGGACAGTGGCGTAAAGCCGACGATGTCAGCGAACAGCACCGTGACATCCGGACAAGCATCCGCGATGACTCCCTCCTGTTCCTTCAGGCGCGCCGCCACGGGCTCGGGTAGGACGTTCAGCAGCAACCGCTCGGACTTGGCCTGCTCAAGTTCGAGCGCTGCCAGCGCCCGCTCGCGCGCCCGCACGAAGTACTGGAGCAGCGCGAACGCGGTCGTCGCGACCCCCACAACGTTCAGCGCAAACAGCGTCACCACGACGCCGCTGGGAACGTCGGGCGCCCCAGCGGACAAGGCCGGATCCATTGCGCCCGATACCGCGACCAGTCCGACGAAAGCCGCAAACCACGGGACGGCCTGCCGCGCCCCCACGAACAGGAGGGCGCCCAAGGGCGCCGTGACCGCCCACAGCGCCACGGCCGAGGCGGTCCTGAAGCCACCGAGGCTCCACTGCAGCGCAAATGGTAGGAGCAAGCTCATCCACAGCTGGCTGCGTCGAAACAACCGGTAGCGGCGTGTCCGCGCGAACGTATAGATGCTTGCCGCCGAGGCAACCTGATAGGCGAACGGAATCGCTGCGGACACCCAGAGGCCGAGCGCCGCGTAGGTTGCGACCCAGACGAACGAGAGGCTCGCCATCAGCGTCGAGGACAGGACAAGGACCGCCTTGCGAACCCTAAGCTCCTCCGAGTCCGACGGCGAGACGCCGATCTCCGATAGCCGTTTCAGCCAGCCCGGAAGCCGCCGCCACGTTAAGCGAGTACCTGCCTCCCGCATACAGGGAGGATAAGTCCGCGACTAGCCCCACCGGAGCCGCTCTCGGAAGTCGGGCGAAGGCCGTTCGAGGTGGTCTTAGATGACATCCCGAGGTGGCAGGCATTGCGCTCGCCGGGCGGTTCGCTCAGTGGCTGCACAATCAGCGTGATGCCGCCAGATGCAAACCACCCCGCACGTGGTCGGATGGTTGGGGGTGGTGTTGATCTGGTCACCCCCAAGGCGACGCAGTTCGTTTTCGAATCCGTTGCGGCCGCCCTTGCCGCCGGACAGGCGGGTGGTGAAGACCATGCCGTTGTGACGCGTCAGCCGCGTGATTCGTTCAAGACATTGGCTAATTCAGTCCGGGCCGCACGCCCGGGCCCGCGGCCATCTGTTCAGACATCTCGCGGGCCAGGCCGTGCGGGGCCGTCATCGCCGGGATGCGCCGGGCGCGGACCGCCGGTTCAGTACCCACACCGTGGCCAGCGTGAGGACAACGGCAAACGAGGCGAGCGCAAAAAGACTGGCGCCGGTGCCTCCATGGAAGGTGTCGCGGTAGGCGGACATGGCCGGCAGCGTGGCGGTGTACCGGTCGAGATCCAGGTCGCGACCCAATGCTTCGAATGCGTGGCGGTTAGACAGGCCGAGGCTTATCAGGCGTCCCGGGGTGGCCATCTCGTCGGCGGGAACTATGGCGCCACCGAACAGAACCTGAGGGAAGCAGAGCATCGGCAGGGCGAGGGCGGCCTGCGCCGCGTTGGAGACAGCGGCCGAGGCCAGCAGGCCGAGGGCCAGTGCCGAGGTCGCCTCGATCACAATCGTCACGAACAAGAAGGCGTACACGTCCCATCCGACGGCGGGGAGCCGACCGAGCACGCGCAGCACACCGAGGAGCACTGCGCTCACTCCAGCCAGAACCGGAAGCAGTGCTGTCACCTTGGATGCCACGTAAGCGCCCACGCTGAGCCCGGCCAGCCGCTCTCGCCGGAAAACGGCCATCTCCCCGACGATCTGGAGCAGCCCGTACGTCAGGCCGAAGAAGAAGCCATCGAATGCAATCCAGAACACGATCTGGGCCGGGCCGACGTCGGCTGCGCTACCCGGATCGAACGCGCCGCGCTTGAACAGCGTCGCCATCATCGCCGTGACCAGCACCGGTGAGCCGAGCAGGACCGCAAGCGTCAGCCGGTTGCGGACGAGAACGTCAACATTGCGCCTTGTGAGTAGCCACCATTGCCGGACCATGCCCATGCGCTTGATGTCTGAACGGGTGGCCGGGACGGGTTGTCGAGCCAAGCCAGGCCGGCCTTCTGACTTTCCGCGGCTATCCGCGAACCGCTCGGCCCAGATCTTCGGGGTGTGCTCACCAGCCAGCCGCTCGTACACCTCGGCGAGATCCTCAACCCCGAAGTAGCGCCGAGCCTCGGTGGGGCTGCCGGTGAAGGCCAGGTGGCCGTCGCGAGCCAGGAACACCACTCGGTCGCAGCGGTCGATGCCCGCCGGCTCATGCGTCGTGAGGATGACTGTGACACCGCGCTGGCTGAGCCGGCGCAGCAGGCGCATCACGTCGGCAGCGGTCGACGGATCGAGCCCAGATGTGGGTTCGTCGAGGAAGAAAAGGTGTGGCCGCGTCAGCAGCTCCACGGCGATACTGGCCCGCTTGCGCTGGCCGCCGGACAGCGCACGGACCGGCACCTCGGCCCGATCAGCCAGGTCGAGGTCATGCATGGTCTCCTCGACCATCCGGTCTGTCTCGGCTGCCGACGTGCCCGCGGGTAGCCGTAGCCGCGCCGCGTAGCGCAGCGTGCGGCGCAGGGGCATCTCGAGGTGGATGATGTCGTCCTGCGGCACGTAGCCGATACGGGACTCGGCGCTGCCTCGGGCACCGCGAACGACGCCGTCGTGCCGAACCTCCCCGGCAGACGGTGGTTGCAGTCCCGCGAGGATCTCCAGCAATGTGGTTTTTCCTGCTCCGCTGCCGCCGGCAATGGCGACCAACTCGCCTGGTTCGATCGACAGCGACAGCTCCTGGAGGATCTGCCGCGTGCCGACTTGCCGGGTCACGTTGACTGCATCGACCCGCGCCCCGCCCTGCCCTACGGGTGTGTGATCTGACAGGTGCGTACTGAACCGCTCGATTGTCGTTGGTTCGAAACTCAATTCGGTCATGATCGGTGATCTCCCTGATTCCTGAACTGGCTTTGCCATGCCGTAATCATCGATCCGCCGCTGCCGCGGTCGCATGGGGCGTTTGCCTCAAAATCGCAAATTCTCCGTCTGGAGCGAAGACGGCCAGACCGCCGCTGCCGTCGATAAGACGCTAAACCCGTTGGGCGCCAAATCTATTGCGGCTCTTCACGGTCCGTGGCTGCGTCGACCGGGAAGCCCGCCAAACCCCGATCGATCGCCGCGAGAGTCCCCGCGAGACTGCCCGCCAGCTCGGCGCGGAACTGGTCAAGGTCGATCATGGCGCGCGCCTCCGTCGGGTCCGGTGATGTGACCTCAGTCTGGAATGTACGGGTGCCGGCCCGGCAGCGGGTTGTTGCCATCGACGCCATAGCAGTCGGTCGCCGAGGCGTTGGACCGTTTGTGCTGTCCCGGTGTTCGACGCGCCGCGCCACGCCCGTGGGTTCTTCGAGGTGCTGGTGGCCGACAACCTCGACCTGGGCCGCCCGGACAGCGTGGAGCTGATCTTCCACGGTCCGCGCCGGGCAGGCCGCCGGCCTGCTGGTGGCCAAGATGGACAGGTTGAGTCGCTCGGTCGTCGACGGCGGGGCCTGATGGAGCGGGCGCGTCGCGAGGGCTGGGCGCTGCACTTCGCCGACCTCGACATCGACACCAGCACGCGGGCCGGCGAGATGGCGGCCAACATCATCATTTCGGGCTCGCAGTATGAACGTAGGCTGATCAGGCCAGCGCACCCGTGATGCACTCGCGGCCAAGCGCGCCCGCGGAGAGCGACTGGGTGCAGCACCGGCCCTACCGCTGCAGATCACCCGCCGCATCGTCACCGAGCGCGCCGCGGGCCGGACATTTCAGGCGATCGCCGAGCGGCACCCATTAACCCATTGACATCAGCCGCCAGGTTCCAGGGGCGGTCGGGTGGATCAGCCCAACCGTCGTACTCCCCGAAGACGACGATGACGATGGTGTCGTACTGACACTTCAACCTCAATATGAACAACTCGAACATCTAGACAGCGCCGAGCGCGTCTGGCGTCCGCCACTCAGCAGTTAGTTAGGAGCGTCCGTGTTTCCCGATACTCGGGAAGCCACATGCGGCTGTTAGAAGGGTGGTGGTTCGTCGTCGTCGGGGGGTGCGGCGCGGGCGTCGATGTCGCCCGATAGGGCGGCTCGGCGGGCTTGGCGGGCTTGGCGGTTGTGGAGGCGTTCGGTGGTGACGTAGCGGGTCCGGTTTTGTGCGCGGGTGTTGGCGCGGCGGGGCATCATCACGGTGGGGTCGCCTTGGCGGTCGGCGCGGGCGGGGTCGGGCGGGGGTAGCTCGCCGGTGGGGGCGCACAGGGTGGGAAACAGCAGCGCGCTGCCCGGGGTGGTCACATAGGTCTGTCCCGAGGGCAGGGTCCAGATGATGGTGCCGTCGGGCAGCTGTTTGTCGCGCCAGCCCCAGAACGTTTTGAGCAGATGATGAAAACGGCACAGGCACTTGAGATTCGACGCGTGGGTCGCCCCGCCGTCGGCGTAGGCGATGGTGTGATCGATGTCACAGTGGGTGGCCGGGCGATCACAGCCGGGTGCGCGGCAGGTCAGATCGCGACAGCGCACATAGTCGGCCAGCGCCTGGGAGGGCCGGTAGCCGGGTTCGGGTTTGGTATCGGGGTACACCAGGGGGCGCAGCTTGGCCTGTGCGGCCAGCTCGGCGATCACCTCGGCGGGGATCAGCGGATCCTGGGAGCCGATCAGATGCCCGGGATTATCGGAGCGTCCCGCCACGGTGGCCTGCTCGGCGATCACATGGATCACCACATTGGCGGCCGGCGGCGCCCCACCGGCGGGGCAGTCGCCAGTGCC
This sequence comes from uncultured Actinomycetota bacterium, assembly GCA_963834955.1. Taxonomy (GTDB): domain Bacteria; phylum Actinomycetota; class Actinomycetes; order Mycobacteriales; family Mycobacteriaceae; genus Mycobacterium. The sequence goes on along the minus strand of CAWIDX010000037.1, from coordinate 104,686 downwards.
GCAGCGGCACCCCAGCCGATCGCGGCCCAGCGCCAACGCCCCGAGCGCGTCGGCGCGGCGCTGTTCACGGGTGCGCGGGTCGGCGGCGCACACCGTCGCGGCCATCTGGTCGAGGCGCTCGTCGAGCACCGCGCCGTCGTGGGCAAACATGGCCCCGGCCAGCTCGTACAACCCGCTGCCACCCTCCCAGATGACGATCTCGCGATCGCGCACCCGCTCTTTTCGGCGGCGCACCGCGTCGGTGTCCACCCGTGCCACGATCCGATCGACGGCCGCCGAAAGATTGCCCCGCGTCATCGACGGCCACCGCGGCGCGGCCACCGCCAACTGGGCGTCCACGAGGCCCAGCGTGTCGTCGTCCTCGATCAGATCGGTGCGAAACACCATGGTCTTGAAGCACTCGTAGTCGATGTCGCCGGCCAAGAACACCGCAGCCACCTTCGGCAGCCGGTCACGCATCGCCCGCGCATAGTGCATGTAGCTGCCGGCCATCGCCAGGCTGATCCGCAGCGCGGCGGCCACCTCCGCACCCACTGCCGCCCAGGTGTCGACCACCCAATCCCGCTCTTCGCCACGTTCACGGCGCCGCAGCTCAAAGAGCTCACCGATCAGCCCAAGCCGCCTGGCCACCGCGATGTTCTCCGCGCGCGACACCTCGCAGATCCCGTCGATCAACCCACGCGACTCGGCGCAATCCGTCGGCTCCCAATACGCCGCCAACCCGGTATCGAACATACATTCGAGTATGCCAAACGGGTACGACAAGTAGGTGCCCCCACCAGGACTCGAACCTAGGACCTGCGGATTAAAAGATCGTCGTCCTTGGCGTTTGCTGCGATTGCTGACTTTTCGCTGGCCTCGAATCTGTTGCCCTGAACTGCACATACTCAGCTGGTGAGAGTTGGCTATCGTTGGCCTGCTTCACTCGAATTGCGGACTGGGTGCATTCGAAGGTGACGACGACACTTGGCATCTACGCGCACCTGTTCGAAGACGACCACGGTGATGCAGTGTGGGCACTCGGTGCGATGGCCAGGGCAGAGCCCAGCGACGACAACGTGGTCCGGCTACGAAGCTAACGGCTCGCGCCCACCGCCCCCGGGCTCAACACCAACCCACAGGCAGGCGCCGGGACTGGACATCAATCCCAGCTGTCGTGGTGAGGCTGTCAACCCCTACGGGAAGGTATCCGCGGGCTCTTAAACACTGGAAACGCGTTGTCAAAAACTGGAAAACGGGGCTGCCGAACGATGGCGATTGCCAGCAGGGAAATCCAGACAGCCGTGCGTCGAGATGGGCGGCCACGCTCTCGGCGAGGTCGGCGCGTCTTCCCACTCAATGCCACCAAGGCCGCCTCGGTACCCAGCCGTCAACTCGGCCACCGGCCTGCCCACACCCGCCCCAACAAGGATGCCGTTATTCAACGAATTCCTTGGCGCAGATCGCTAGATGCACGCGGTGACGTGCCCGAACGGACCCGTGATGCACCCCCCCGACCAACCCGGACCCCAGTTACCCCAGCCCCAGTCTCCGTCGGTGGCCACTACCACCACCACTACCACTTGCGAGCAGCCGCGGTTCGTCGAAAAGGGGGGCCGGGCTCACATATGCGGGGCCGCTGCCCGGAGTTCCGCTGTCTACCTGTGCGGCGCCGACGCCCGCGACACTCAGGCCGGTGAGGGCAGCACCAAGCGTCACGACTTTCCAGGTGGCCGGTCGTTCCATGATGGTCTCCCTTCTCGTCAGTTCTCCACTTTCAGTTTCCGCCTCAATGTGAATACCAGCAAGACGGAGATGAGTGGTCTTTTATCGCGCACTCGCGAGCCACGTCATCGCAAGACCCAGCCGGGCGACGGTGTGCTCGGGCCACTGGTGCTGCTGCACCCGAAACGGCCCACCCGCCAGCCCGAGCAGCGCCGCAGCCGTCCGCTGTCGTAACTGCTGAGCCGGAACCCGGCGCTCGGCGTAGGCGAGGACCGCGTCAGCGTAACCGGGGGCCGTTTCCCGGCCTGCGGTGTCGAGACCCAGAGTCGACAGGTGCGCGAGCAGCGTCGCCCACTCGTCGGATCGTTCCCCGGGCCCTGCGGTGTCGATATCGAGCACAGCTGTCACCCGCCCGTTGTCGGCGAGAAGTTGGCCTTCATAAAAGTCGCCGTGCACCGGCACCATCTCCTCCGGTTGGGCTTCCACCGAGTGCAGGACCTCCACCACGTCGGTGACCCGGGTCAGCACCTCAGGCTCGTCGGCGGCTGCGCATCGCAGCACGCCCGCGTGGTAATCCACCAGCTGCAGATGCGATGGTCGAGGCACCAGCGTCATCAGCTCGGCCGGCAGTGCGTCCAGGACCGACTCGAGCGCCTCGGGTGAGGGCAGCGCGGCGTCGCCGTCGATGATCAGTGTGCGCAACGGTGTTCCCTGCGCCTCGGGCAGCACGATCAAACCGTCCGGGGTTGAGGCAAGCACCGGGGGCACGGGCACATTTCGGCAGGCAACGTCATGACGATGGCGGAGGTATGCCACCGCCGAGGGCCGCACGACCTTGACGAACCACCGAAATCGGTCGTCGTGCACCTCGAGAACGGCACGCTGCGCGGGCCGGTACCCGCGCGGGCGGATGTCTAGTGTCGGCGCCTCGGTCAGCCCGAACTCGCGAAATAATTCGGCCAGCCGCACGGGGTCGCTGGCTGTCGGGAGCGCGGGCAGCGCGGGATCGCGGGGCCACGCCCAGATTCCGACCGCGACCGGCTCGCCGCCGTACTCGCCCGCGACGACGGCCGCACCGGCCGGGATCCGGCTTCCGGTCGTGGCGCCAAGAAATTCCGTCGTGCAGGTCCCGTCAGCGCGGCGCACCTCGGCCACGTACACGACGACGACAGCGGCGCCGGACGGGTCCACATTGACCTCGGCCGCGCGCAGGTCTTCCAGCCGACAGTCATACTCGGCGATCGCAGCGGCGAGCACATTCGATGCTTCCGGACCCAGCAGCAGATCTAGCGCCGGCGTAGCCACACCGCCGAGGCTAACCCGCCGGTCAGCCGGGTACGGCAACGCGCCTCCGGATGCGGAACCGATACGGGACCGCTTGCCGTGCCGAACAAGTACCAGGACAGCGAAACTGGCTTTAGCCGCGAAATCAGTGGAGCCGATGACGGGTCGGCGGCGCACACCGTGCCGGCGAGCTGCTCGAGGCGCACGTCGAACACCGCGCCGTCGTGGGCAAACATGCTGCCGGCCATCGCCAGGCTGATCCGCACCCCGCCTTCCACCGCCGGCCGCCGCCCTTCTGATTCAACTCGGCCGTTCGTCCGGCGAGACGATAACGGCTGCCGCAGAATGATTGCCACGATGAAGTGGGCCGAGTCCGCACCGGGGCTGACACAATTCCGCGAGTACCAGCGGGCGTGGCTGCGCGGTGATGTGCTGGCCGGTGTCACTGTCGCCGCATATCTCATCCCCCAGGTGATGGCCTATGCCACCCTGGCCGGCTTGGAACCGGTCGTCGGGCTGTGGGCCGCGCTCGCGCCGCTGGCCGTCTACGCGATTCTCGGATCCTCGCGGCAGCTGTCGGTGGGGCCGGAATCGACCACCTCGCTGATGACGGCCACCGCGCTGGCCCCGATCGTCGCCGGTGACCCGGCGCGTTACGCCGCCCTGGCGGCCCTCCTCGCCCTGCTGGTCGGCGGAATCTGCTTTTTCGGCGGTCTCATCGGGCTGGGGTTCCTCGCCAACCTGCTGTCCAAGCCGGTGCTGGTCGGCTACATGGCCGGCATCGCGTTCGTGATGATCGGCAGCCAACTCGGCAAACTCACCAAGGTCAAGGTGAGCGGGGACGAGTTCCTCGACCACGTGCGGTCGTTCATCGCCGGGATGTCGGCGGTGCATTGGCCGACGGTCGTGTTGTCGATGTCGGTCCTGGCGCTGTTGCTGGTCTTGGACCGGGTCGTGCCCCGCGCGCCGGTGGCCCTGATCGGCGTGCTCGCGGCGACCGCTGTGGTGGCGGCTTTCTCGCTGGACGACAGGGGCATTGCGGTCGTCGGCCAGATCCCGGCAGGGCTGCCCGTGCCCGGCCTGCCACAGGTCTCCATGCACGACCTCGCGGCGTTGCTGCTGCCGTCGGTTGGGGTCGCCATCGTCGCGTTCTCCGACAATGTGTTGACCGCGCGCAGTTTCGCCTCGCGGCAACATCAGGAGATCGACGCCAATGCCGAACTGCGCGCGCTCGGTGTGTGCAACGCGGCCGCCGGTCTGACGCACGGCTTCCCGGTCAGCTCCAGCGGCAGCCGCACCGCGCTCGGCGACGCGGTCGGCAGCCGTACCCAGTTGTACTCGTTGATCACGTTGCTGAGCGTGCTCGCCGTGATGCTGTTCGCGCAGGGGGTGCTGTCGTCGTTCCCGATGGCCGCTCTGGGTGCGCTGGTCGTCTACGCCGCGCTCCGGCTGATCGACATGCCGGAATTCAAGCGGCTGGCCCGCTTTCGCCGCAGCGAACTGATCCTGGCCCTGGCCACCACGGCGGCCGTCCTGGGCTTCGGAGTGCTCTACGGGGTCCTCGTCGCCGTCGGGTTGTCGATCCTCGACCTGCTGCGGCGCGTCGCCCATGCGCACGACGGCGTTCTCGGGTTCGTCCCCGGGATCGCCGGCATGCACGACGTCGACGACTATCCCGAAGCCGAACCGGTGCCCGGCCTGGTGGTGTACCGCTACGACGCGCCGCTGTGCTTCGCCAACGCCGAGGACTTCCGCGAGCGAGCGCTGGCGGCTGTCGACGAGAGCCCGATGCCGGTCGAGTGGTTCGTGCTCAACAGCGAAGCCAACGTCGAAGTCGATCTGACCGCACTGGACGCCCTCGACCAGTTGCGCGCCGAATTGGCCGAACGCGGAATCGTCTTCGCGATGGCCCGGGTCAAGCAGGACCTGCGCGATTCGCTGCTCGCCGCGGGCCTCATCGACAAGATCGGCGAAGACCGCATATTCATGACCCTGCCGACCGCCGTCGAGGCTTTCGAGAACCGCTGATCACGAACTCCGCAAGCTGGCCATCCACCCGAGGATGTAGTGGACTTGGCAAACCGGCGCTGACGCGGTGCTGACACAGACGCCGTTTCAGGTCGAGCGGCAGCCTGCCGACAGGCGCAGCAACGCGCTGATCTGCGCGTTTGGTCGGTGCCCCCACCAGGGATCGAACCTGGGACCTGCGGATTAAAAGTCCGTAGCTCTACCAACTGAGCTATAGGGGCGTGCGGCCTTGAGAATACTGTGTGGCCGAGTCCACTCGTTTGAGCATTCGGGCAGCGGTGACCTAAGCTAACGGGGCTCGAACGTGAGCGTTGCGAGTCCCCCGGAGAGATTCGGCAGGCCCCCTTCGTCTAGCGGCCTAGGACGCCGCCCTTTCAAGGCGGTAGCGCGGGTTCGAATCCCGTAGGGGGTACGCGCAACGTCACGAAGACATAATTGAAGACGCAAGGCCCTGTGGCGCAGTTGGTTAGCGCGCCGCCCTGTCACGGCGGAGGTCGCGGGTTCAAGTCCCGTCAGGGTCGCCCACTGCGGCGAGGCGCGCTTCGGTGGCCTCAGGGCCAGGTAGCTCAGTTGGCATGAGCGTCCGCCTGAAAAGCGGAAGGTCGGCGGTTCGATCCCGCCCCTGGCCACCAAGTATCTTTGCAGCTCAATAGCACTGTCGAGGTGCTCGAAGCCCGGTTCATCGGTCTGCTCCGGTGACACCATGGGGCCAATATGGGGCCACATGGCGGAACGGTTGATGCGCTGAATGTCATTGGGGCTCGTCAGGGCTTCTGGTGTCTCCTTCTGCGTCGAAGTCCATCCGCCTGTCGGGATTCCTTCGAGCGCGTAGTTCACACCTGTTGAGCCAAGCGGATCGACCTCCGAGTGAGCGGATTAGGTCAAACGACTGTTGTAGGTGGCGGAGCAACCTATAAGAAAACAGCCTTTTTGTTATAGGATAACGGCGTGGACCCAAGCAGGTTTGTAGCCCCGGCTTGGGGTCGGGCGGTGTCGACCGGCGGGGCAGCTGCATACCATGCCTTCGTCCCGATGCCAGTCCCACGGGAGCTCGTTCTCGATCCTGAAACGATCATGCTGCTGTCGGATGCCGACGCAGCACTCGGCCGGCTAGCGGGGGCAGGACGCCTTCTTCCCGATCCGCACCTTCTCGTGAATGCCTACATCACCCGAGAAGCGGTGGCTAGTTCGAGAATTGAAGGGACGCAAGCGTCCGTGACCGAGGTCTTCGACGCAGCCGTAACCGGGACTTCGCCCCGGGCTGATGTCCGAGAAGTTCGGAACTACATCGGCGCACTGGAGCACGGCCTGCAGCGGCTTGATGAAGGCTTTCCGATCTCCTTGCGCCTCATGCGAGAGATGCATGACCGGTTGCTCACCGGCGTGCGGGGCCAAGAGCGGACGCCGGGAGAGTTTCGTGTCAGCCAAAACTGGATCTCATCTCCCGACAACCGCCCGAGCACTGCAAGGTTCGTCCCGCCCACGGTCGACGAAATGTGGAAAGCATTGGACGACTGGGAAAAATATCTCCACGATGATAAGCCGAAGCTTCCGTTGCTAATCAGATCTGCCCTGTTGCATTACCAATTCGAGACGATTCATCCGTTCCTCGATGGCAATGGTCGCCTCGGTCGACTATTCATCATCCTCTACCTCCTCAGGGAGGGCAGACTCCCCACGCCCCTGCTCTACATCTCTAGCTACTTCGACCAGCGTAAGGAGGAGTATTACGACCGGCTGCAGTACGTTCGCGAGCGCGGTGAGATAAAAGAGTGGTTCGATTTTTTCCTTCGAGGCGTGGCTGGTCAAGCCGCGGACGCCGTCAGTCGCGCCGAGGTGCTAGCGGATCTTAGGGAGAAATACCGCCTATCGCTGCAGGGAAGCAGGAGCCGCGCCATCGAGGTTGCGGATGTGTTGTTCGCTAACCCCGTCATGACAGTGCGGGCGGTACAGACTCGGCTTGGCGTAAGTCAGCCAGGCGCCACAAATCTCCTTCGGGCGCTTGCGTCGAGCGGTATTGTCCGGGAGGTCGGACAAGGACCGGGCACACGTTACCGTTGGTTCGCCGACGAAATTCTCCAAGTGCTGGATCCTCAGTTCTCGCCGGGCACTTCTTAGCAGTACGCAAGCCTCTACTCGCCTGCATGATCTTCAGCTGCTGTCCTTCGGCAGATCGTCAAGTGAGTCCAAGGCAACCGCGATGTTGTCCAGCCCATCGTCGAACAAGTCTGCGTACGTATGCGCGGTCACTGTGATCGAGGCATGTCCCATCGCTTTTTGCAGCAGTCGCAGGTCCGGCTCCCGCTAGGCTGGTGGCGGATACTTGCCCCCCGATTTCGATCTGTACATGCGCCGGATGGGCGAGCCGGGTCACGCTGTCGCCCTTTCACGCTGGTACCGCACCGCCCTAACCCGTGAATTTCCGCGTTGGTTGCGCGGCGAATACGCCGAGGCACGGGTCGACGTCCCGGTCCGGTGGCTGCACGGGATGGATGACCCCGTGATCACTCCGACCCTGCTGCGCGATTACCCAGATCGGTTCAGCGACTTTCAACTCGAAACCGTAGACGGGGTCGGTCACTGGATCGTCGAGCAACGACCGGAATTAGTACTCGACCGGCTCCGGGCATTCCTGCGCGAAGCGTGATGCGCCTGCACGCCTATTGATTACCGACTTTCACGCGCCCACCGAGTGCACCAGGCAAGGTGCTTGAGCCATACGCGATCGCGATCAGGTAGCGGTGTCCTCGGTTGAGGTACCGGTATAGCGTCGCCCGGCTGACCCCGAGGTACTTGGCGATGTCCTTGCCGGTGTGCCCGTCGGCCTTCATCCGTTTCGCATTGGGGGAACCACCCGAGCGCGAGGAAGAGGGGTAGGCGCACAACGGCTGTACGTCAACGCGGATCGCCAGTCGATATGACACCCGTTGTTCGAGGTGCGGTGACACGATACTGACGTGGACGACGGTGGGGACGGTCGCGGTGGACTGACAGTGGCGGCACCGTCCTGTAACTCGTGCGGCGCTCAGTTGAGCGGAACAGCCAAGTTTTGTAGTGAGTGCGGCACGCCCGTCACATCGGCCACCCGATCGGCGGAGTACAAGCAGGTGACGGTGCTGTTCGCCGATGTTGTGCACTCGATGGACATCGCGGCAGCGGTGGGTGCGGAGCGGCTGCGCGAGATCATGACCGATCTGGTCAACCGTGCGGCAGTTGTCGTGCAGCGCTACGGCGGCACGGTGGACAAGTTCACCGGCGACGGGATTATGGCGGTTTTCGGGGCACCGGTGGCGTTGGAGGACCACGCAGTGCGGGCGTGCCTCACAGCGCTGGGTATTCAAGACGAGACGTCAGCGACTGGCTGCTGAAGTCCAGGGATCGCGACGGCGTCGAGCTGCAGCTTCGGATCGGCCTCAACTCGGGTCAAGTGATTGCCGGCGAAGTGGGTTCAAAGTCGTTGGGTTACACCACCGTCGGCGAGCAGGTGGGCATGGCGCAGCGGATGGAGGCCGTGGCACCACCGGGCGGGGTGATGCTCAGCGAGGCGACCGCACGACTCGTCGAGGACGCCGCAGTGCTCGGCGAGCCAGAAATGGTGCATATCAAGAACAGCTGATCGACCAGTCCACGCGCGTCGCTTGGTATCTGTCGAGGCGCGGCATGGGGTGGTCCGCCCCGGGGAGGCACTCTGGTCGGCCGGCGCTGGGAGATGACGACCATCGAAGGCGTTCTGGAGCGGGCGATCAGCGGTCCCGGGGCCGTCGTGGGTGTGGTCGGGCCTGCCGGTATCGGCAAGAGCCGCATCGTGCGCGAAACCGCGGCGATGGCTCAAGCGGCGTGGCGTCGAGGTGTTCACCGCGCTTCTGCGAGTCGCATGCCACGCGAGATCCCGTTTCATGTGGTGGCCAGGCTGATGCGGGCGGCCACGAGCCTCGAACGATCTCGACGACCGCGGCCGCGCGAGCGCAGTCCGCGACGCAGATTCGCCGACGCCGACGAGCAGGATCTGGTGCTGCTCTATGACCTGCTGGGCATTCAGCGACTTCGGATATGGCGATGCCGGCATATCGATCCCGACGCGCGTCGACGGCGGTTGACCGCGCTGATCAACGCCGCCTTCGCTGGCGCGAACCTGATCCCGTCGGTCTACGTCATCGAGGACGCGCACTGGATCGACGAGGTCAGCGAGTCCATGCTCGCCGACTTCCTTGACAGTGATTCCGCAGACCACGTCGATGGTGCTGATCACCTATCGGCCCGAGTATCAGGCCAGACTGGCGCGAATACCAGGTGCTCAGACCATATCGCTTGCACCGCTTGATGAATCGGAGTCGTCGACCCTGCTCACCGAACTAATAGGCTCGGAGCCCTCGGTCACCGGCTTAGCCACCGAGATTGGCGAGCGTGCGTCCGGCAACCCGTTCTTCGCCGAAGAGATCGTCCGCGATCTGACGGAGCGCGGTGTGCTGCGCGGCAAGCGAGGTGCCTATAGCTGTGTCACGAACGTTGCCGATGTAAGCGTGCCTGCGACGTTGCAGGCAGCGATCGCCTCGCGCATCGATCGGCTTGATCTCCGGCGCGAAACGAACATTGAACACGGCGGCGGTGATCGGATCCCGTTTCAGCGCTCGACTTGTTGACGGACCTCGGCGTCGACCCAATCCTCGATGAACTGGTCAACGCACAGTTGGTCGACCAAGTGAGCTTCACCCGGGGCGCCGAGTACGCGTTCCGTCATCCGCTCATCCGCGCCGTTGCCTATGAAGCACAGCTGAAATCGGATCGCGCCGAATCGCATCAACGCCTGGCCGGCGCGATCGAAGCACGCGACCCGCAGTCGGCGGACGAGAATGCGGCCCTGATCGCAGAACACCTGGAGGCCGCGGGGGACATGCGGGCCGCGTACGCCTGGCACATGCGCGCCGGCGGGTGGTCGAACAGTCGCAATGTCTCCGCGGCGCTGGTGAGTTGGGAGCGCGCGCGCCAGATCGCCGACGCATTGCCCGCGGACGATCCGGACCTCCTAGCGATGCGGATTGCTCCCCGCACGTTGTGGTGTGTCAATGCGTTTCGTGTCCACATGGACATGTCCGGCGATCGTTTCGAAGAGCTACGCGAGTTGTGCTCTGCCGCCGGCGACAACACGTCATTCGCCATGGCGATGCCAGGCCTCGTGGGTGAGCTCATGAACCATGGTCGCGTCCTGGAGGCGTCGCGCGTGGCCACCGAAAACGAGGCGCTCGCTGAGTCAATCGGCGATCCGGCCTTGACCATCGGGCTATCCATCGCATCGATCGGTGTCAAGATCGAGGTCGGTGCAATGGCCGACGTACTCCGCCTGTCTCAAACTGTCATCGATCTGGCCGGTGGCGACAGCGCCAAAGGCGGCTACGTTGTCGGATCGCCGTTGGCATTGGCGTTCGCTTCGCGCTGTATCGCCAGGTCGCACCTAGGCGATCCCGGGTGGCGCGGCGATCTGGAAAAGTCGCTCGACATAGCCCGCCGCGCTGATTCGCTTACGCGCGCCTTGGTCAACACCTGGACGTTAGGCTTCGCGATCGGCACTGGGTTTCTCCTGATCGACGACGATGCCGTTCGCTCGATCGAGGACGCCGTCGGGGTTTTCGAGGGTGCGGGCGACGACATCGCACTCGGACTTGCCCGAATCACGTTGGGACAAGCCCTGGTCCACCGGGACACGCCCGACCTCCAACGCGGACTGGAGGTGTTCGCAGAGATCCGAGACATGATCGAGCACGGCCGGTTCTACAAGTCCGAGCTGGCGGGGATCAACTTTTGGATCGCCGTTGGCAGGGCGAGACTCGGAGACCGCGACGGTGCGCTGCCGCTGCTGCGCGAATCCGTCGATGCCATGTACGAAGCCGGCCAGCTCGGCTATTGCGTTTTGACCACCGGGATTTTCGTGGAGATGCTCTTGGACCGAGGCGCCGATGGCGACATAGACGAAGCCGAGCACGCTATCGATCGTATGGTGGCGGAGTTTCCTGGCGATGCTGGGAGGGATATCTTGATAATGCGATCACGCGCGCTGCTGGCAAGAGCGCGTGGTGACGAGGCGACGTACCGGGAACTTGCCGAAAGGTATCGCGCGACGGCGACATCCCTTGGCTTCGAAGGACACATGGCAATGGCCGAGGACATGTGAGCGGGAGCCGGTGACACCGGCGCGACGGACTGGTCCTGGTCGCGATTCTGGTGTTAGCGGCGGTCCTTCGACTTGTCGGGCTGCCCGGTCGTGAAGCTTGGGACGACGACCAGGGCTTGTGGTCCACAGGGGTTCCTGTGGATTCGGAGCCGCCGATCCGTGGAAACAGGCGCCGCTGCGCTGGTGGGACGGCGCGTAATGGACTGGATTCGCAGGCCGCACCGGGCCCGCCGCCGACTCCATCAACGAAAGATGTTCGGCAGAACCGCAGAAGGGGGACTGGCCGGGCTGCTCGGCGAGCATGACCGGATCGCGGTGCTCGATGTGGAGACGACAGGCCTGTGCAGCACCGGCAGGATTGTCGGGATCGTCATCGTCACCCTTGACCGGGACGGGACCGGCGCCCCGTGGGGGAGATGCCGTCAGTGCGACGCTCACGGGCTCTCCGGCACCTCGACATTCACAAACCGCCTCTGCTCACCCGACCGCGGGTCGATTTCATCCGCTCTGTATCCGCCACGCCGCTCGTATCGCGTGTTCTGAGCCCTCGAATTCGGTCCAGTCCGCCCAGCTTGACCAGCACAGACGTCTCGCTTCCCACACCGCCTCCGCCTGAAAAGCGGAAGGTCGGCGGTTCGATCCCGCCCCTGGCCACCCGCAAGCCCGGTCCCGGGACACCCGTCAACGATGTCCCGAGACATACATGGAGCCGATGACGGGAACCGAACCCGCGTAGCGTGTGCTTCCTGAGCCAAAGATGAGCCTAACGGCAGGTCGCTGAGGGAGACGTGATGGAGGGGACGACGTTCGGCCGTTACCGATTGATGGAGTTGTTAGGCCGCGGCGGGATGGGAGAGGTGTGGCGGGCGTTTGATACCACCACCAATCGCGTTGTCGCCCTGAAAGTGTTGCCCGCACACTTGGCGAGCGATCCGACATTCGAGCAGCGATTCCGCCGGGAGGCATTCGCCGCCGCCAGCCTTAACGAGCCGCACGTGGTGCCCATCCACAACTTCGGCGAGATCGACGGCCGACTCTACGTAGACATGCGGCTCGTCGAAGGGCGCGACTTGCACACTATTCTGCAGTCCGGGCCACTGGCGCCGATGCGAGCGATCAAGATCATCGAGCAAGTCGCCTCGGCACTTGATGCTGCGCACCGAATCGGGTTAGTGCACCGCGACGTCAAACCATCCAACATCCTGGTCGGCGAGAAAGACTTCGCCTACCTCATCGATTTCGGCATCGCCCGCGCCACAGGGGAAACAGGACTCACAAGTGCGGGAGACGTCGTCGGAACCTGGGCTTATCTGGCGCCGGAGCGAATAACCTCCGGCCAACTCGACCCCCGCTCGGATATCTACGCTCTGGCGTGCGTGATGTTTGAGTGTCTGACCGGAAGGCAACCGTTCCCCGGGGACAGCCTCGAACAACAAGTCGGAAGCCATCTGGGATTGCCACCGCCACGCCCGTCAGTGGTTCGTCGAGGCCTGGCTGCAGACGTCGACACAGTCGTCGCTAAGGGGATGGCGAAAAATCCCGACGAACGCTATTCGACAGTCACTGAGCTGGTCGAGGCGGCGCGGACGGCGATAACTGTCCCGACGGCGCGTGTCCAGCCCCAATGGAGGGAGCCCGTTCGCCAAGAGCGGCATGTCGATCCGCCCACTCAACGGCTTGCCGGGGAACACCGCCACCTCGCTGCACAGGGCGGCGCATCGCCGACCGCACCCACCCAGCAGTCCCCGGCGAGCGAACCTCGTCTGCCGGCGCACAGGCCAGCGCCTCCCCCACCACCACCCAAAGCCCCGGCCCCGCCGCCCGCATCGGCTGCGCCCGGCAAACCGTCAAAGTCCGCCAAGCGTTCCCGGATACTCATCGCCTCAGTGATCGCTGTCATAGCCGTCGTCATCGCTGGCACGGTGATCGTGCTTAATCTCGCTTCGAACGGTGAGTCGCCATCGGCCACCACCGATTCGCCCGCTACGGGCCTGGGTGCGCAACCGAGCGCCGGAGGTGACGGCCTCTTCACGGGTGCCCAACCGTGGACGACCGACGTCTCGGGCGCCGCGAAGTCTGACCGGAGCGATGCGATCATCCAGACACTTGCCAAGATGGGTGGATGGGGCACAGATAACAAATTCCAGATCGACTTCTCGGTTCCAATCTTCTACGCCGACAGCAATACACCCCAGATGCGAGTCGTCGGGAGGGAGGACTACTGCTTCGGCGGCGCTCCCGACTGCGACAGCGTTCCGGCACAAATGCCCGTCCCGCAGAACGCAAACGTCGGGGGGTCGTCGAATCTCACGTGTGACAACTCGGGCAACACACCAGGCCAGGATGACTGCCCGCTGCTAGTGGTCGACAGGAATGCGAACAAGCTGTACGAGACCTACCAGGCCACGCAGGACGGCGAAACCCTTATGGTGACCGGCTTTTTCATCTGGGACCTCAACAAGCAATATCCACAGAATCTGCGCGGCGATCAGTGCACCAGCGCAGACGCCGGCGGATTCCCGATCGCTGCGCTGACGCCGACGGCCGATGAAGTCGCCTCCGGCACAATCAATCACACACTTCGATTCATCCTGCCTAATGACCGGATGAAGCATGACGTCTACGTGCATCCGGCCTCGCACGCGGGCGGGCCCGAGAGCACCGATCCGAACGCGCCGCCGTACGGAGTTCGATTCCGGCTGAAGGCGGACTTCGACGAATCCGGCTACTCGGACTCGGAGAAGGTGGTGCTCCGAGCGCTCAAGACGTACGGCATGCTGCTGTCTGACGGCGGGCAGGTTCCGTTGACGTTCGCAGACGACCGCACGAGCATGGCCAAGTGGGCGGACCTCGGTATCGATGCGCAGTCGTTTAGTGCATTAACGGCAGATCAATTCGAAGTTGTGGAGCTCGGCCCTGAGATTCCACTGACGTACGACTGCGTCCGCAGCCCGTGAGGCGCCCCAGACAGTTTGTTTGAGACGCTCTCGAAGACGCGTCTTGGTTGAGGAGCAGCCGGCATGTGGGACTCGTTCTGGGAATTCCTGTGGTCGACGATCGTCATCTTCGCGTTCATCGCCTACCTGATCATCCTCTTCAATATTCTCGTCGACCTCTTCTGGCGGGACTCCAAGACCTCCGGGTGGGTCAAGGCCGCCTGGGTCATCTTCTTGATCGTGCTGCCGTACCTGACGGCGCTGGTGTATCTGGTTGCACGTGGCGACGGCATGGCGCGGCGAGCCCGGGAAGCCTCAGCCGCGGCCAAGCGTGATTCGGCGGGTCGGTCGCCGGCTCAGGAGATCGCCGACGCCAAGGCGCTGCTCGATGGGGGTGCGATCACCCAACAGGAGTTCGACGCGCTGAAGGCCAAGGTGCTCGGATGAGGTAATTGGCTACACCGAGTGGGCGACGTCAGGCGGCCTGTAGCGCGGCCTTGATGGGCTGCCAGAAGTTCGCGGGCACCAGGTAGGGCGCGTAGAAACCGGTACGGGTGAATATCTCGCCGTACTTGGCGAGCAGCTGCTCGGCCACCTGGTCGGGCGGGGCGATGATCGCGAACTCGTGCAGCATCTCGTCGGTGATGCGCCGACCCATCTCGTCCCACTCGCCGCGTTTCGAGAGCAGGTTGAGTTCCTCGCTGAGGTGCCCCCAGCCGTGCAAGTCCAATACCGGCCGATACGCCGGAGTCGAGCCGTAGAAGGCGATCTGCTTGCGGGCGGCCGCGTCGGCCACCCGCACCGCCTCGTCGTCGACACCCGTCACGATGAACGGCAGCCCGCAGATCTCGAACCCGTCGAGATCGTCCCTACCGCCAGCCGCGCGTCCCCTACGCAACGCGGGCAGCGTCACCTCGCGCAGATAGCGCTCGGTGGTGAAACCGTGCAGAAAGAAGCCGTCCGCCACCTCACCGGCGACCTCGGTCATCTGCGGTCCCACGCCGGCGAGGATGACCGGCGGATTCCCGTACGGATTGGGGCCCGGATTGAAGAAGGGCGTCATCAACGTGTGCCGGTAGAACTCGCCAACGAACTTCAGCGGCTCGCCGGTCTCCCAGCAACGCCAGATCGCGCGCATCGCAAGAATGAATTCCCGCATCCTGGGAGCAGGAGCCGACCATGGCATCGAGAACCGTTTGGTGATGTGCGCCTTGACTTGTGAGCCCACCCCGAGCAGGAACCGGCCCTCGGAGCACAGCTGTAGATCATTCGCCACCACCGCCATCGACATCGGGTTGCGGGCAAACGTCACCGCGATTGCGGTGCCCAACTCGATCGTCGTGGTTCGGGTGGCCGCCACCGCGAGCGTCGGGAATGGGTCGTGTGAGATCTCCGGCAGCCAGGCGCCGTCGTAGCCGCTTAGCTCGGCTGCCGCGGCGACATCCCAATCGCCGGGTTGGCCGAGCAGTGTGAAATCGACCTTCATCGAGGTTAACCATAAGCCCCCTTGGGTAGCTTCTCCTGAAGACCGCCGGAGTCGCCGGTCGGTTGGACGCCGAACGATGAGAGCGATATGACGGAATCCGGGCAACCGAATCGTGATCAGGAGTTGGAGAACATCGTCGACGAGATCGACGAGAACGTCGCGGCGGAACGGGAAGCGCAAGACGTACCGGGCAAACAGGACGTCGAACGCAGTTCGTCCACCAACGTCACCACCCAGCGGCGCACATGAGCGGGATCGCGCCAGTCGCCGGCGTTGTTCTTGGCCATCGCACTGGCCGGAAATCCCTCCGCGTCGGGCGCGAGCCGACCGCCGAAGGTGACGTGTCCTCGTGCTCCGATGCGGGCCGCCAGCTTCGCCACCTGTGAAGTCGGCGGGATCTGCTTCGCGGTCGCCGAGTCGTCCAGTGGACCACTGCTGACCAGCCAGACTGGCAACCGTCGCAGGTCGTCCTCGTGGCGACGCACGAATCGCCGGGCGTCACGGTGCCACCTGTTCATGTACAAGGCGCCTGCCACGATCACGGTGTCGACGCCACGCAGGTCAGCCACCTCGGCGGCCGATCGCACCACGGCGGGCACTTTGAACTCGCCGAGCGCTTCGGCAATCATGTGCGCCAGGCCGGCGGTGCCACCCCGCTTGGAACCGAAGACAATCAGCACCGTCATCTGTTCGCTCCCTCCGCGTTGGCCTTGATCGTGCGCACCGTCGCGCGCATGATGTGGGCGACGAATGGCCGGATTAGCCACCAGTACCGCCGGAGTCGGCGTCTAGACAGCGGATCTGTTGTGCCTGTTCGGCATTGATAGGAAAGAAGGGAAGCACTCGGGCCTTGCGTGGTCACCGTGAAGTTGGCCGCGATCTTGCCCCATCCGGGTTCGTCGAAGCCGGCGAACTCCGCGGCCGGTACGTCACGCCATGTGATTACCGGTCGCCAGAACTTGCCGACGGCGCCGAACGCGATCTCGTGGTCGGGTCGTTCGCCAAGCATCAGCCATCCGGGAAGCTTCATGCCCTCACCGATGACAAGGTTCGGCAACGGTGGTCCCGTCTTTCCCGCCAGTCGGGCGGGTAGGGCGCGCAGCCACATTGCAGCGGTAAGAAGCGGCGTGCGCACCGTCAGGAAGTCCAACGAGCGCACCGCCTCGTAGGTGGTCAACTGGTCGGCGGCCACGACGACCTGCTCGGTGATCGTCACGTCGTAGCGGGGCAACGCGGTGTCGATCAGCGACGGCGCGGCTTCGGCGTACACCATGAAATCAGTGTCGGTTGGTGCTGCTCGGTCCTCTAGGGTCGCTGGTCCCAATCCCTACGTGACCTTCGCCGGCGAGATAAAAACAAGCAGGCATGTATGTAAGTGAGGTACGATGCCAACCCGTGAGCAGCACCGCTGCCGCGGCGCCCCGGCCCCGCCGAACCCAAGAACAGCGCAGCGCGCAAACGCGTGGCCGGTTGCTTGACGCGACGATCGAGTGCCTGGTGCGTTATGGCTACAACGGGACGACGACACCTCGAGTCGCCGAGATGGCTGGGGTCACACGCGGCGCGCAGGTGCACCACTTCGGCTCCAAGACCGATCTGGTGGTCGCGGCGTTGCAGCATCTGGCCGCCAAGCGCGCGGCCGCGGTGGTGGGCAATGTCGGCGACCTCACCACCGCCGACGACCCGGTCGGCATGGTCCTCGACCTGCTGTGGGAGCTCCACCAAGGTCCGATGTTCATTGCCGCCGTTGAACTCTGGGTCGCAGGCCGCACCGATCCGGCGCTCGGCAACGAAGTTGCGAAGTTCGAGTCGATCGTGGTCAGCAGCCTGATCACCGCGGTCGCCGAGTTCGTTCCGGACGAGATCCACAAGCCGATGCTCGATTTCTTGTACACGGCGATGGACGCGCTGCGCGGGATCTTGGTGGCCAGCTTCGTCGACAGCGACCCCGGCCGTGCGCGTCGGCGCTGGGGCCGAGCGGCGGCAAACCTGCGCCGGCTGGCAGACCCGCTGCTGGAGGAATGGGCACGGGCATCGGCGGTCGGTGACGGAGAAGCGAGGGCTGTGAAATCTCGCTGATCACGACCTGGATCGCTATTTCGGTAAAGACATATTACGTACAGATATGTATGTTTGTTTGGAACCTAGGAATACAGGAGGTCGAGGTGGCAAACAAGGTCTACGTCGTCGGTGTCGGCATGACGAAGTTCGAGAAGCCTGGACGGCGTGAAGGCTGGGACTATCCGGACATGGCCCGCGAGGCGGGTACCAACGCGCTGGCCGACGCCGGCGTCGACTACCGCGAAATCGAGCAGGGTTACGTCGGCTATGTCTATGGCGAATCCACCAGCGGCCAACGGGCGCTCTACGAGCTCGGCATGACCGGCATACCCGTCGTCAACGTGAACAACAACTGTTCGACCGGGTCGGCGGCGCTGTATCTGGCGGCTCAGGCGATCAGGGGCGGGCTGGCGGACTGCACGATCGCGCTGGGCTTCGAGAAGATGAAGCCCGGCTCGCTCGCGGCGTCGTACGACGACCGGGCCCAGCCGATGGACAAGCACATCATGGCCCTGGCCGAGATCTCCGAGGTGTTGTTTCCGCCGGCGCCCTGGATGTTCGGGGCGGCGGGGCGTGAGCACATGAAGCAATACGGCTCCACCGCTGAGCATTTCGCAAAGATCGGCTACAAGAACCACCAGCACTCGGTGAACAACCCGTACGCGCAGTTCCAGGAGTCGTACACGCTCGACGACATCCTCGGATCCCGGATGATCTACGACCCATTGACCAAACTGCAGTGCTCGCCGACCTCCGACGGATCTGGCGCCGCCATTCTGGCCTCGGAGGCCTTCGTCGACAAGCACGATCTCGCCGGTCAGGCGGTGGAGATCGTCGGACAGGCGATGACCACAGACTTCGCCAATACCTTCGACGGCACGTGCAAGGGACTGATCGGTTACCACATGAATGTGCAAGCCGCACAACGCGTCTACGACCAGTCTGGCCTCGGGCCCGAGGACTTCCAGGTGATCGAGCTGCACGACTGCTTCTCGGCCAACGAGCTGCTGCTCTACGAGGCACTGGGGCTGTGCGGCGAAGGGGAAGCGCCGAAGCTCATCGACAACAACGAGACCACCTACGGGGGTCGCTGGGTGGTGAATCCGTCCGGCGGCCTGATCTCCAAGGGGCATCCGCTCGGCGCGACCGGGCTGGCGCAATGCGCGGAGCTCACCTGGCAGCTGCGCGGCACCGCCGACAAGCGGCAAGTCGAAAACGTCAGGGCCGCACTGCAACACAACATCGGACTCGGCGGCGCGGCTGTCGTCACCGCCTACCAACGTGCAGATCGGAGCAAATAGCCATGGGACACATCGAGGTCACCCGTGAGATCTCGGCTCCGGTCGACGCGATCTGGGCGGTCGTGGCGAACCCCTTGACCTGGGGCGACTGGTTCACCATCCACGAGAAGTGGATGGAGGAACCGTCCGCCACGTTGGTGCCGGGGGCGCGCCTGGTCGCCAAGATCGTCATGTTGGGCATGGCGAACAAGATCGAGTGGACGGTCGACAGCGTGGAGGCGCCCAACCGCATGTCGTTGAGCGGCACCGGCATGGCGGGCGTGAAGTGCTCGTTCACATTCACCCTCGAGCCAGCAGACGACAACACGTCGATGTTCACCGTCGCCGGAGACTTCGACGGTGCGTTGATAAAGGGCGCGCTCGGGAAAGCCGTCGAAAAGGATGGCGTCAAGCAATTGGACAAGACCCTGGCACAGTTGGGCGACCTGGCGGCGGCGAAGGCGTGATCCGATGAGCGACAATAGCTTCGACTTCGACGACAGCCAACTTGACAAGTGGAGCGACGAGGAGCGATTCGAGGTCACGCGCGAGCGCATCGCCGAATACGCCGCGGCCACCAACGATCCCATCGATGCGCACCGTAGTGGCGACGTGGCGCCCCCGGTTTTCGCGATCGTGCCGGTCTTCCAGGCAATGCTGACGCCCGCCGTGGACGTGATGCCGGTCGAGTTGATCCCGCGCATCGTCCACGGCGAGCAGGACTTCCACTTCCACCGGCCGATCTACCCGGGTGACAAACTCGTGTCGCGCGCGAAGATGATCGGCTACGAGGGGCTGGAGAAGGGTACCCGGGCGGCCATCCGTCTCGAATGCCGTACCGAGGATGGCGAACTGGTCAACGAGCAGTACGTCACCACGTTCGTGCGGGGATTCAACGTCGGCAGGAAGGTCGGCGAACTCGGTCCCAGTCACAAGTTCGATGACCACTCGCACGAGCCGGCTCCCCAGGCCAAGGCGACCGCGCACGTCGATACCGACCAGACCTACCGGTACTCGGCAGCATCCGGCGACCCCATGCCGATCCACCTCGACGACGAGATTGCGAAGAGCGTCGGCCTTCCGGGCATCATCGCCCACGGCCTGTGCACGATGGCGATGGCGTCGTGGGGAGTGCTGGCCGAGGTCGGCGGGTCGGATACCAAGCGCCTCAAACGATTCGCCGTGCGCTTCGCCAAGATGGTGTTTCCCGACGACGACCTGGAAACCCGGATCTGGCAAACCAGATCGAGCAATGGAACCACGAGCTACGCGTTCGAAACCGTGCGCGGCGAGGACTTCGTGATCACCGACGGACTGGCCGAAATGGCAGGAGAGAAGTAATGGGAACTCTGCCTGATGCTCTTCGCGCAAGCGGCTCATCGCTAGACGGGCGGGTCGCGATCATCACCGGCGCCGGTCGCGGTATCGGTCGCGAACACGCGCTGCTGTTCGCCCGCGAGGGCGCCGCCGTCGTGGTCAACGACCTCGGCGGGAACAATGCCGGTGAAGGAGCCGACACCGGTCCCGCGCAGGAGGTCGTCGACGAGATCGTGGCCGCGGGCGGCCGAGCGGTGGCCAACACCGACAACGTCGCCGACTGGGCCGCGGCGAAACACATTGTGCAGCAAGCGGTCGAGGAGTTTGGTCGGCTTGACGTGCTGGTGAACAACGCCGGCATCCTGCGGGACGCCTTCATCGCCGGAATGGACGAGTCGCAGTGGGACGCGGTGATCGCGGTGCACCTCAAGGGACACTTCGCGATGCTGCGCCATGCCGCGGAGTACTGGAAGGGCCGGTCGAAGGGGGGCGATCAGCCCAACGCAGCGGTGATCAACACCGCGTCCGGGTCAGGTACGACGCTGCCGAATCCCGGTCAGGTGAACTACGGTTCGGCCAAGGCCGCGATCGCGGCGCTGACGTTGATCGCGGCCGAGGAGCTGGAGCGCTACGGCGTGCGGGTGAACGCGATCGCGCCGATCGCCCGCACCCGGCTCACGCTGGCTACTCCCGGTATGGGGACGCTGATGGCCGAGCCGGACGAGGGTGAGCTCGACCTGTTCGACCCCGCCAACATCGCGCCGCTCGTGGCATACCTGGCGACCGAGAAGTGCGCGGTCACCGGCCAGGTCTACGCGGTACAGGGCGGAGCGATCTCCCGGCTGTCCGGCTGGCATGACGTGGCGACCATCGAGACCGATGGGCCGTGGCTGATCGACGACATCGCGGCGAGGCTGCCATGATCGAATGGTCGGAAAGCGACCTGCTGATCCGCGACGCGGTGCGCGGATTCATCGAGAAGGAACTGCGCCCGAACCTCGACGCGCTGGAAAGCGGCGAGATGCCGCCGTACGCCATCATCCGAAAGCTGTTCAGTGAGTTCGGCCTTGACGTGATGGCGGGCGAGGCGGTCAAGAACATGCTGGACCGCGAACGGGCCCGGGAGAAGACGTCGTCGGAAGGCCGCAGGCCGGCTATCGGCGCTGTGGGGGAGCAGGCCTCGATGGCGGCGATCATGGTCAGCGAGCTCGCCGGGGTCAGCCTGGGCACGGTCGCCGCGGTGGCAGTGAGTATCGGGCTCGGCGCGGCGACCATCATGCAGCGTGGCACGCTGGCGCAGAAGGAGCGCTGGCTGCCACCGCTGGTCACGATGGAAAAGGTTGCGGCCTGGGCGATTACCGAACCGGATTCCGGTTCGGACGCGTTCGGCGGGATGAAGACCCACGTCAAACGCGATGGCGACGACTACATCCTCAACGGCCAGAAGACCTTCATCACGAACGGCCCGTACGCCGACACCGTCGTGGTCTACGCCAAGCTCGACGACAGTTCGGTCACCGACAAACGGGACCGGCAGGTGCTGACGTTCGTGCTCGACTCCGGCATGCCCGGGTTCACCCAGGGCAAGCCGTTCAAGAAGATGGGCATGCACTCCTCGCCCACCGGTGAGCTGTTCTTCGACAACGTGCGGCTGGGTCGCGATCGGCTCCTGGGCGCCGGAGGGCAGGAGCGCAGCGACCGGGGAATTGCCGGAGGGCGGAGCACACGGTGGGGACAGCCGGGAGAGTGCACGAGCCAGCTTCGCGGGCGAGCGGATGGGCGTGGCGCTGCTATCGCTGGGCATCATCAACGAGTGCCACCGGCTGTGCGTCGATTACGCGAAGAGCCGCACGTTGTGGGGACAGAGCATCGGCAACTTCCAACTGATCCAGCTCAAGCTGGCCAAGATGGAGATCGCCCGAATCAATGTGCAGAACATGGTGTTTTCGATGCTTGAGGGAGTGCGCGTTGGAAAGCTGCCGACGCTTGCGGAGGCATCGGCGATAAAGCTGTACAGCTCGGAGGTGGCCACCGACGTAGCGATGGACGCCGTGCAGCTATTCGGCGGCAACGGTTACATGAGCGAGTATCGGGTCGAGCAGCTGGCCCGCGACGCCAAGTCGCTGATGATCTACGCGGGAAGCAACGAGGTCCAGGTGACGCACATCGCGAAGGACCTGCTGGGGCGCTAAGCAGGTCATCGACCTCTCGCCGGCCGGGGTGCAGACGCGCGCCCCACGTCGCGGTGCCCACATCGCCAGCAGGGCCGCGCTGGATACGCTGCGCGACTCGATCAAGCCGAGACCGTGACCGGCGGCGTAAGGTTCACGACCGTGTACATGGCGCTGGTGCGCAGCCCGATGATCAGCCCGACCAAGATGTATGACCGTTTCCCGGCGCTGACGGACTACGTGCGCAACCGCGGATTCACGCTGTTCGAGGATTCCGACGCGGTGCAGCAAACCGAATCCACCGAAGGGGAAGCCAGCCTTGACAAACGAAGCGACGCGTTCGTGCGTGCCACCCGCGGAATTCACTGGTAGGCCACGATGAGCCTGCCCCAGCCCGCCACCGAACACATCGTCGTCATCACCGGTGCCTCCTCTGGTATCGGCACCGAACTCGCACGTAGGCTCGCCAGTCGCGGCTATCCGTTGCTGCTCGTCGCCCGGCGCCAGGAGCGCCTCGAGGAGCTAGCTGGCCAGTTGCGTGACGAACACTCTGTCGTCGTCGACGTGATGGCCCTCGATCTCAATGAGGACGCCGCGCGTGCGGAGCTGATCGATCGGTTTACCCGCGACACCGTCGTCGGCCTCTGCAACAGCGCCGGTTTCGGCACCAGCGGAACCTTTCACACCCTGCCCATCGAGCGCGAACGTGAGGAGGTCGTCCTCAATGCGCTTGCCCTCATGGAACTCACGCACGCGGCGCTGCCGGGCATGGTCGACCGCGGCGCCGGCGCGGTGCTCAACATCGCCTCCGTCGCGGGATTTCAGCCCATTCCGGGCATGGCGATCTATTCGGCCACCAAAGCGTTCGTGCAGACCTTCTCCGAGGCCGTTCACGAGGAACTGCACGGAACCGGGGTGTCGTGCACGGTCTTGTGTCCGGGGCCGGTACCCACTGAGTGGGCGGATATCGCCAATGTGCAGCAGTGGAGCGTCGGGATCGCACAGGTCTCACCGCGCGACGTCGCGGAGGCCGCTATCACGGGGATGCTGGACGGTAAGCGCAGCGTCGTGCCGGGGTTGGTGCCGAAAGTCGTTGGGATAGGCGGCAGATTCGCGCCGCGCAGCCTGTTGCTCCCTGCGCTTCGCCTCGGCCAGGGACTGCGCCGCTAAGCGTGTTGCGCAGTTAATATCGCTCAATCTCGGCACGGCGGCGGGCGGCGGGAGATATCGTCCCGGCATGGCAATCAGCGAATCCAAAGAAGTCGTCATCGAGGCAAGTCCCAAAGAGGTTCTCGACGTGATCGTCGACGTCGAGTCAAATCCCAAGTGGAATTCCTCACAGCAGTCGGTGGAGATCCTCGACACCACCGACGACGGTCGTCCGCATCAGGTCAAGACGAAGATCAAGTCCGCGGGAATCACCGACGAGTTGGTCGTCGTGTACACCTTTTCCGACGACGTCGTCAACTCGTCACTGGTCAGCTCCAAACAACTGCGAAAGCAAGACGCTACATACACGCTAACCCCGGAGGGGGACAACACGCGGGTGAAGTTCGAGCTGACCGTGGACCCGTCGGTTCCGTTGCCCGGCTTCGTGCTCAAGAAGGCGATCAAGGGCGCCATCAACGATGCCACCGACGGGCTCCGCAAGCGCGTCCTCGAGGTGAAAAAAGGCCGCTAGTAATGTTCGTCGGGTGACGAACAGCGGACCCCTGGCGGGCGTACGAGTAATCGAACTGGGCGGCATCGGGCCCGGGCCGCACGCGGCGATGGTCTTGGCGGATCTGGGCGCCGACGTGGTGCGGGTGCGTCGGCCCGGCGGCATGGCGATGCCGCGCGAGGACCGCGACCTCATGCACCGCGGCAAGCGGATCGTCGACCTGGACGTGAAGAACAACCCGCAGGCGCTGCTCGACCTGGCTGCGAAGGCCGATGTGCTGCTCGACCCGTTTCGCCCGGGCACTTGTGAGCGCCTGGGCATCGGTCCCGACGACTGCGCTGCGGTCAACCCCCGGCTGATCTTCGCCCGGATCACCGGCTGGGGTCAGGACGGACCGCTGGCGATGACGGCCGGTCACGACATCAACTACCTGTCGCAGACCGGGGTGCTGGGCGCGATCGGCTATCGCGACCGGCCGCCGCTTCCACCGCTGAACCTCGTCGCCGACTTCGGCGGAGGCTCGATGCTGGTGCTGTTGGGCATCGTCGCGGCGCTCTACGAGCGGGAGCGATCCGGCAAGGGGCAGGTGGTCGACGCGGCGATGGTCGACGGGGTCAGCGTGCTGGCGCAGATGCAGTGGACGATGAAGGCCGTCGGCACGATGTCCGACGAACGCGAGTCGAGCCTTCTCGACGGCGGCGCACCGTATTACCGGACTTATGAGACCTCCGACGGCAAGTACATGGCGGTCGGCGCGCTGGAGCCGCAGTTCTTCGCGCAGTTCCTGGAAGGTCTGGGGCTCTCGGCCGACGACGTGCCCTACCAGTTGGACCGCGACCGCTTCCCGGAGATGCGCAAGATCTTCGCCGAGCGGTTTGCGACAAAGACCCGCGACGAGTGGACCGAGATCTTCGCCGGTACGGATTCCTGCGTCACCCCGGTGCTGACGTGGAGTGAGGCCTCCGAGGGCGAGCATCTGCGGGCGCGGTCGACGATCGTGCACCGCAACGGTTTTGATCAGGCCGCGCCGGCGCCGCGGTTCTCGCGCACGCCCGCCGCGGACCTCACACCGCCCCCGACGCAGACAACCCG
This sequence comes from uncultured Actinomycetota bacterium, assembly GCA_963834955.1. GTDB lineage: Bacteria > Actinomycetota > Actinomycetes > Mycobacteriales > Mycobacteriaceae > Mycobacterium. The sequence continues at coordinate 79,501 of CAWIDX010000037.1, read as the reverse complement.
GCTGGAAGAGATCGGCTGGTAGCGGGGCGACATGCGCCTGCAGGGCGAGCGGGAAATCGTCATCGATGCGGCGCCGGAGGCGATCATGGACGCCCTCGCCGACGTCGCCTCCGTTCCGTCGTGGTCGCGCATTCACAAGAACGCCGAGGTGATCGATACCCACGACGACGGCCGGCCCCACACCGTGAGAGTCACCTTCAAGTTGCTGGGATTCACCGTTACCGAAATTCTCGAATGCCAGTGGGGACCCGATTGGTTGTCTTGGCACGCGAAGCCACCGGGCGACCACCAGGTCCGATACACGCTGAGTCCGGAGGCAGACAAAACCCGGGTACGTTTTGAGGTTGCACTCGTGCCAGGCGCGCCGGTGCCGGGTTTCCTGCTCAGGCGCGGGACGACGATGGTGCTCAACGCCGCGACTGAAGACCTGCGTAAGCGGGTTCTCGGGTGACGGCCGCCTAAGATTGCGCAACGTGGCCGCCGTCCGAGCAACGCGTGAAGTGCTGATCGATGCAACGCCGGAAGTCATCATGGACGCGCTCGCCGATCTCGACGCGGTGCCGTCCTGGTCGGACCTGCACAAGAGCATCGAAGTCGTCGACACCCATCCCGACGGCCGTCCGCACCACGTCAAGGCGACGTTCAAGATCATGGGAATCACCGACAAGGAGATCCTCGAATACCACTGGGGCCGCGACTGGCTGGTGTGGGATGCCGAGCCCACGTTTCAACAACACGGCCAGCACGTCGAATACAACCTCACCCCGGACGCCGGCCAGACCCGCGTGCGCTTTGACATCACCATCGATCTGACAGCACCGGTTCCGCAGTTCTTGATCAAGCGCGCGAAGAAGATCGTGCTTGATGTGGCCACGGAGGGGCTGCGTCAGCGGGTCGCGCGGGCCCAGGCCGAATCGGCGCAGCAACAGCCCGAGTAGCGCCTCAGGCCCGACTACGGGCGGATGACGACCTTCACCTGCGGCCTGCTGCACCCAGACCAGATCGGGGTCAACCGGGGCCTGGCGCGACCGGGTATATCGATCAACCGATTGGCATCGAGGGCTTGTATCTGGGCAGCGCGGCATGCCACGGCGGACCGGGCATCACGTTTCATTCCCGGATACAACGCCGCCCGGCAGGCGCTTGCCGACCGCTAAAGGAGTCCGCAGAAGGCGTTGTCGCACACGAGCGAGCCCATCATCATCAGGGGCCATAGCACAATTACCGATCCCATCGCAACGAGGTCGGCGAATGTGGGGATGCCGGGCTTGAGCGCTGCTTCTACTTCGCCGACGAGTTCGAAATTCCAGCCGGCGTAGACGACACCGATGATGGTGTAGGCCAGTGCGACGTAGAGAGCGGTCTCCAGCAGCTTTCCGAGATCGATCTGTCTCTTGACCGCCCAGTTGTGCAGCCCATCGAGTCTCTGGCGACCGTTCGGTTCGCGGGAGTCGTTCGGCGGAGGGTCAGACACGCCGGGGCGCCTTTCCGTAGTGGGCTAACCAACCCTTGCGTGCTGCGGCATGCCCCTTGAGAGATGCCGGCACGGCGCGCCATGTTGCGGCGATCGTGGCGCGAATTGCACGGTAGGCGCGTTCGTCGTGCCGTGTCGACCTGATTCCGAATCGCTGGCGTACCACCGACGTTAGCCTACCGAAGATGACCAGCCTCATCGGGGGAGGGAGGGCCGCTCGCACAGTAGCGAGTCGGGACCGAGTTGTGTCCTGCTGTGCGTGTGTTCGGGCGGTTCGTGCACCATGTCAAGCGTTGCATCCACCGAGTCAGCGCCGTAGCACGGCCAGGCGGCGGATGGCCTCGTCGAGTGTGTCGTCGCGCTTACAGAACGTGAAGCGCACCAAGTGGTTCCATGTGGCGGCGTGGTGACCCGCGGGGTCACAGAACGCCGACAGGGGGATCGCCGCCACCCCGGCGCGGTGCGGCAACTCCGCGCAGAACGCACTGCTGTCGTCGTATCCGAGCGGTCGGGGGTCGGCGCACAAGAAGTAGGTGCCGCCGCTGTGGTGGACGTCGAAGCCCACCGCCGTCAACCCGTCGGCCAGCCGATCCCGGCGGCCCTGCAATAACTTGCGCAGTTCCGCGACCCACTGCTGCTCGGTGCCCAGCGCCATCGCGACCGCGGGTTGAAACGGCGCCCCGCCGACGTAGCTGAGGAACTGCTTGGCCGCGCGCACCCCGGCGAGCAGATCGGCATTGCCGCACGCCCAGCCGATCTTCCAGCCCGTGCAGTTGAACATCTTGGCCGCGCTGGAAATGGTGACGGTGCGCTCCGCCATGCCCGGCAGGCTCGCCAGCGGGATGTGCTGCGCATCGTCGAACACCAAATGCTCGTAGACCTCGTCGGTGATGACCAGAAGGTCGGCCGCCACCGCGATGTCGGCGATCGCGGCAAGCTCCTCGCGGCTGAGCACCATGCCCGTGGGGTTGTGCGGCGAGTTGACGATCAATGCCGCCGTGCGAGGCGTCACCGCGCGGCGCAGCGCATCGATGTCGAGACAGAACCCGGGTCCGTCGGTAACCAGGGGAGCGGCGATGCGCGTCGCACCGGCCATCGCGATCACGGGGGCATAGGAGTCGTAGTAGGGCTCGATGACCAGCACTTCGGCGCCCGGTTCCACCAGCCCGATCACCGCCGCGGCGATGGCCTCGGTGGCGCCCACGGTGACCAGCACCTCGATGTCCGGGTCGTAGCGGGTGCCGTACTTGCGCTGCCGGTCGTCGGCGATGGCTTGGCGCAACCCGGCGGTGCCCAGCCCGGGCGGGTACTGGTTGACGCCGTCGGCGATGGCTTGGCGCGCGGCCTCGAGCATCGCGGGCGGCCCGTCCTCGTCGGGAAATCCCTGCCCGAGGTTGACGGCGCCGATGCGGGCGGCCAGTGCCGACATCTCGGCGAACACCGTGGTGGTGAAGGGCTGCAGCCGCGAAACCGTCATAGCCGTTCCAGCGTAGGACGCGGCGCCCGAGACGACCCACGAGGTCCACAGCCGCCATGCCTCGTTTCAGGTGTAGGTCGTCCAAACCGCGTTCCCCGCAACGCGCTGACGTGACTCGTGCCGGCGGCCACCAGCGTCCCTCGCTCCCCGGCCGCAGCTTGGCGGACTCCGCCAGAACCCGGATCGACGGTGGCGAATCGCTCGCTACCATCGGGAAAGGCCAGCGCGGTCATACGGACAGGAGAGCAAAGATGGGCGACACCACGATCGACCCGCCGGATACCGCGAAGTGGGACCGCGAGTTGATCAAGCGGGTGATCGACTTCACCCGGCCGATCGCGAAGCGGTATTTCCGCTCGGAGGTGCGGGACTTGGACAACATTCCGTCGGGTGGAGTGCTGGTGGTCTCGAACCACTCCGGCGGACTGCTGTCGATGGACATCCCGATCTTCGCCGTCGATTTCTACGACAAGTTCGGCTACGACCGTCCGCTCCACCCGCTGACCCACGACATGCTGGTCACCGGTCTGAAGGCCGAGTTCTTGATGCGCACGGGCATCATCCGGGCCAACAGCGCCAACGCCGCGAGCGCGCTGGGGACCGGCGCAGTCGCTCTCGTGTACCCCGGCGGTGACTACGACGTATACCGGCCCACCATGTCGCAGAACAAAATCGACTTCAACGGCCGCGCCGGCTATGTGCGGACGGCGATCGAGGCCGGGGTGCCTATCGTGCCGGCGGTGTCGATCGGCGGCCAGGAAACCCAACTGTATTTGACGCGCGGCATGTGGCTGGCCGAGCGGCTGGGGCTGAAACGCCTGCTGCGCACCCAGGTTCTGCCGATCACGTTCGGGTTTCCGTTCGGCCTCAGCGCCGTCATCCCCATCAACGTGCCGCTGCCCACCAAGATCGTCACCGAGGTACTGGCGCCGATCGACATCACCGCCCAGTTCGGCGAGGACCCCGATATCCACGAGGTAGACGCCCATATCCGTGCGGTGATGCAGGCCGCCCTGGACCGGCTGGCCCGCGAGCGCCGGCTGCCCGTGCTGGGCTGACCGCGAGCCCACCGGACGAGGCTCGCCGTCGTTAGGCTGCCTGTCAGAGGTCTACGCTCTTCGAGAGACGGGCAGCTGTACAGCGCCGATCTCTGGCACCGAAGGAATCACGAGTAAGGAAAGCCATGTCCGAAGAAGCCTTCATCTACGAGGCCATCCGCACCCCCCGCGGCAAGCAGAAGAACGGATCGCTGAACGAGGTCAAGCCGCTGAACCTGGTGGTCGGTCTGGTCGACGAGATCCGGCGCCGCAACCCCGACCTGGACGAGAACCTGATCAGCGACATGATCCTTGGTGTGGTTTCACCGGTAGGTGACCAGGGCGGCGACATCGCGCGCACTGCGGTGCTGGCGGCGGGTTTGCCCGACACCACCGGTGGCGTGCAGCTGAACAGGTTCTGCGCGTCCGGGCTGGAGGCCGTCAACATCGCCGCGCAGAAGGTGCGCTCCGGGTGGGACGACCTGGTGCTGGCCGGCGGCGTCGAGTCGATGTCGCGGGTGCCGATGGGCTCCGACGGCGGTGCCTGGGCGCTGGACCCGGAAACCAATTACGCCATCGGCTTCGTCCCCCAGGGCATCGGCGCCGACCTGATCGCCACCCTTGAGGGCTTCTCCCGCGAGGACGTCGACGCCTACGCGCTGCGATCGCAGCAGAAGGCCGCAGACGCATGGTCGGGTGGCTACTTCGCCAAGTCCGTCGTCCCGGTCCGCGACCAGAACGGCCTGGTCATCCTCGACCATGACGAGCACATGCGCCCCGACACCACGATGGAAGGCCTGGCCAAGCTGAAGACGGCGTTCGACGTCCTCGGCGAGATGGGCGGCTTCGACGACGTGGCGCTGCAGAAGTACCACTGGGTGGAGAAGATCAACCACGTCCACACCGGCGGCAACAGCTCCGGCATCGTCGACGGCGCGGCGCTGGTGCTGGTCGGCTCGGAAGAGGCAGGAAAGGCCGCCAATATGACCCCGCGGGCGCGCATCGTGGCCACCGCGACCAGTGGCTCCGACCCGGTCATCATGCTCACCGGCCCGACCCCGGCCACCCGCAAGGTGCTCGACCGGGCCGGGCTGACTCTCGACGACATCGATCTGGTGGAGCTCAATGAGGCATTCGCATCCGTGGTGCTGAAGTTCCAGAAGGACCTCAACATCCCGGACGAAAAGCTCAACGTCAACGGTGGCGCCATCGCGATGGGCCACCCGCTGGGCGCCACCGGCGCGATGATCACCGGCACCATGGTCGACGAACTGGAGCGCCGCAACGCCCGTCGTGCGCTGATCACGCTGTGCATCGGCGGCGGCATGGGCGTGGCCACCATCATTGAGCGAGTCTGAGCGCGAGTCTCTAGAAAGAGGACCTTTAAAGTCATGGCTGAGAACACCATCAAGTGGGACAAAGACGCCGACGGCATCGTCACGCTGACCCTCGACGATCCGTCGGGGTCGGCCAACGTGATGAACGAGGCGTACATCGAGTCGATGGGTAAAGCCGTCGATCGCCTTGTCGCCGAGAAGGATTCGATCACCGGTGTGGTGATCACCAGCGCCAAGAAGACGTTCTTCGCCGGCGGTGACGTCAAGACGATGATCCAGGCGACGCCCGAAGACGCCGGCGACGTCTTCGACACCGTCGAGACCATCAAGCGGCAGCTCCGCACACTGGAGACGTTGGGCAAGCCGGTGGTGGCGGCCGTCAACGGCGCCGCGCTGGGTGGCGGCTTGGAGATCACGTTGGCCTGTCATCACCGGATCGCCGCTGACGTCAAGGGTCTCGTCGTGGGGTTCCCCGAGGTGACGTTGGGGCTGCTGCCGGGTGCCGGCGGTGTTACCCGCACGGTGCGCATGCTCGGCATTCAGAACGCGTTCATGACCGTGCTCTCCCAGGGCACGCGGTTCAAGCCGGCCAAGGCCAAGGAGATCGGGCTGATCGACGATGTGCTGCCGACCGTCGAGGAGCTGGTACCCGCCGCCAAGGCGTGGATCAAGGCAAATCCGGACGCGCATGTGAAGCCGTGGGACCAGAAGGGCTACAAGATGCCCGGCGGCACCCCGAGCAGCCCGGGCCTGGCCTCGATCCTGCCGTCGTTCCCGGCGCTGTTGCGCAAGCAGCTCAAGGGTGCGCCGATGCCCGCGCCGCGGGCGATCCTGTCGGCCGCGGTCGAGGGCGCGCAGGTGGACTTCGACACCGCGAGCCGCATCGAGAGCCGGTACTTCGCCTCGCTGGTCACCGGCCAGGTGTCCAAGAACATGATCCAGGCGTTCTTCTTCGACCTGCAGCACATCAACTCCGGCGGCTCCCGCCCGGATGGAATCGGCCAGACCCCGATCAAGAAGATCGGCGTGCTGGGCGCGGGGATGATGGGCGCCGGGATCGCCTACGTATCGGCCAAGGCCGGTTTCGACGTCGTGCTCAAGGATGTCAGCCTCGAAGCCGCCCAGAAGGGCAAGGGCTACTCCGAGAAGCTGGAAGCCAAAGCGCTGCAACGGGGTAAGACCACGCAGGAGAAGTCGGATGCGCTTCTGGCGCGGATCACCCCGACCGGCGACCCCGCCGACTTCGCCGGTGTCGACTTCGTGATCGAGGCGGTGTTCGAGAACCAGGAACTCAAGCACAAGGTGTTCCAGGAGATCGAAGACGTCGTCGACCCCAACGCGCTGCTCGGGTCGAACACCTCGACGCTGCCGATCACGGGTTTGGCGACCGGTGTCAAGCGGCAGGAGGACTTCATCGGGATCCACTTCTTCTCGCCGGTCGACAAGATGCCCCTGGTGGAAATCATCAAGGGCGAGAAGACTTCTGACGAGGCATTGGCCCGGGTGTTCGACTACACCCTGGCGATCGGCAAGACCCCGATCGTCGTCAACGACAGCCGCGGCTTCTTCACCAGCCGCGTCATCGGCACCTTCGTGAACGAGGCGCTGGCCATGCTGGGCGAAGGCGTCGAGCCGGCCAGCATCGAGCACGCCGGTTCGCAGGCCGGGTACCCGGCGCCGCCGCTGCAGCTGTCCGACGAGCTGAACCTGGAGCTGATGCACAAGATCGCCACCGCAACGCGCAAGGGCGTCGAGGACGCGGGCGGCACCTACGAGCCTCACCCGGCCGAGGCGGTCGTCGAGAAGATGATCGAGGTCGGGCGACCGTCGCGGCTGAAGGGCGCGGGTTTCTACGAGTACGCCGATGGCAAGCGCACGCGGCTGTGGCCGGGCCTGCGGGAGACGTTCAAGTCCGGCTCGTCGCAGGCACCGCTGCAGGACATGATCGACCGGATGCTGTTCGCCGAGGCGCTCGAGACCCAGAAGTGCTTGGATGAAGGCGTTTTGACGTCGACCGCGGACGCCAACATCGGCTCGATCATGGGTATCGGGTTCCCGCCGTGGACGGGTGGCACCGCGCAGTACGTCGTCGGCTACCCCGGCGGTAAGGAGGGCTTTGTCGCGCGGGCCCGCGAGCTGGCCGCCAAGTACGGCGACCGGTTCACCCCGCCGGACTCGCTGACCTCGTAGCGGTCGCGCATCCGCGACACGTAAACCTCTGCGACGACACGCCGGTGATCGCCGCAGAGGTTTACGTCTCGCGAGGTTGTCGGTCGGCCATGCCAGCGTTGCGGTATGGAGAACGTGTTCATCGGCAGTCAAGCCGTAAGAGCTGGCGAGCTCACCGGGCATGAGCTGCGCTCCCGCTACGAGCCCATTTACCCCAACATCTATGTGCCGGAGTTCGGTGATAGGACGCTTGTCACGCGGGCGACCGCCGCATGGTTGTGGTCCCGGCGGCGCGGGGTGGTGGCGGGACAGGTCGGGTCCGCGCTGCTCGGCGCCAAGTGGGTAGACGTCGACGAGCCCGTCGAACTGATCTGGCGCAATCCCCACCCGCCCGTCGGAATTATCACGCGTAACGCGCGCCTGGCCCGCGACGAGGTCACGCGGGTAGAGGGCCTACCCGTGACCACGCCGGTCCGCACGGCGTTCGACCTAGGTCGGCACCATCCGCGCGATGAGGCGGTCGCGCAGCTGGACGCGCTGGCCAATGCGACCGGGGTCAAAGCAACCGATGTAGACGTGCTCATCGACCGCTATCGGGGTGCGCGTTGGATGAAGCGGCTGCGGACAGCGCTCGAGTTGATGGACGCCGGCGCGCAGTCACCGAAGGAAACCTGGTTACGGCTGCTCTTCATAGATGCCGGATTGCCAAGACCGACAACGCAGATAGTGGTCCATAACGGTGACCACTATCCATTGGCCTATCTCGACATGGGGTGGGAGGCGTTCAAGGTCGGCGCTGAATATGACGGGGACGAACACCGCAAGGATCGACGCCGGTACGTCAAGGACAGGAGCCGACGGACCATGATCGACGATCTGGGTTGGAAGGTGGTCTATGTCGTCGCCGAAGACCACCCGCAAGACGTCGTCGACCGGACGCGCCGGGTGTTATGGTCGCGCGGCTATCGCGACACTTAACCTAGTGCGGCGACACGCCGGGGATGGCCGCAGAGGATTAAGTCTGGCTGCGTGCAAGCACATAGTGGCGGGCCTGGAATCTGCCGTCGCCGGACATGCCTGGCTCATCTCCGGTGGTCAGCAGAGTCCAATCGGGTGTGAACCGGCGTTGGATCTCCGCCTGACCGATGCCGGGCACCATCCGCGTCGTTCCGGGCGTGAATTCGACGAGCAGTAGCCGCGTGTCCGCCGCCGCCACCGCGGTGATCTCGCGGACGTAGCTGGCGCGGTCGCCGTCGCTCATCCCGTGCAGGCAACCGTTGTCGACGATCAAGCCGAATCCGCCACCGACCCCTTCGTCGGCGAGCCGGGTCGCATCGGCCTGCCGGAATTCGACGGTAACGCCGGCAGTCCGAGCCTTCGCACGGGCCTTCTCTATTGCCTTGGGCACGAAGTCGACACCGGTCACCTGCCAACCGTGCTGCGCGAGGTAGATGGAGGTGTCGCCAGTGCCGCAGCCGACATCCAGGGCAGTGCCCGGTGTGAGCGGCTGCAGGGCACCGTCGCCTTCGATGAGTTGGCGCAGGCTCTTTGCCAGCGGATGACCGTCCCACGGGGTGAAACCGAGCCGATAGAGAACCCGAAAAAGCCTGTGGCGAGATGTCACGAGATCGCCCCGAGGTCGGATGACAGCCAGTGCTGCGGCGTCATGTAGATGGCGACACTCTCGCCGTGCTCGCGACGCGCCATCTCAAGGTAGGGCTCTACTGCCTGCGGGGGTAGATAGCGGGTGGCCAACTCGATGAGTTGCGCGTCGGTGCCGGGCTCGATTCGACTGACCGCACCGTCGACCGCGACGTAACGCATCGTCGGTTCGACGCGCTCGGCCATCAGCGAGAAGTAACCCGTCGCCTCGATGAGCCGGTGCTTGCGTGAACCGGCTCCGGTGATCAGCCATGGCTCACCGCCCGCCGTGTACTGGTACCAGATCGGGACGGTCAGCGGGCCTCGCTTATCGCCTGCGTTGACCGACAAGGCGGCGACGTGCGGTTGTGACAGAAACTCTTCGCGTTCGGATTTCGACAGGGCCATGCCCCCAAGTTAGCCAACCGGCGGCGAGAGCGGAATAAACCGCCGCAGCTTCCCGCTCGCCTCATGGCGAGGGATTCGGTCGACGACCCGGATGTGGATCATGGGATCTGACAGGCCGTGCCGGCGCAGTGCGGCGATCACCGCCATCGTCAGCGCATTCACGTCGGGCGTGCCCACCGCGAGGATCTCCGCACCGGAAGCGGTTTGCTTCACCTGGTATTCGGACACGTGCGGATCTGTGCCTAACACGTAACGGTAGGCGATTGCGGGGATAACCATTGTCCCGTAACGGAAGTCGTCGTCACGTCGGCCACCGACATCGGCCACCCGGGCGAATGTGCTTCCGCACTCACATGAACCGGGCAGCCACGTGACCTGGTCCCCCAGATCATAGCGAATGAACGGGAAGGTCCGGTTCGCGAGCCCGGTGGCAAGCGTTCGTGCACCGGACTCGTCGGGGCCGACGGGCACGCCTTCTTCGTCGACGCGTTCGAGCACAACCTCGTCCTCACACACGTGCAGTCCCTCGCCAAGCGCGCACCCGACTGCCTGTACGCCGATCTCGGTGGATCCCCAGAGGTTATGAACGGGCGCGTGCCACGCCTCGCTAATCGCCCGCCGGTCTTCATCGAGGAGCGGCTCGGAGTTGGTGCTGACGCGCACGGGGCGAAGCTCCAGTTCTCCCGCCAATGTCGCTCTGGCCAGTCGCCCGATCACGCTTGCGTAGCCGACCAGATGAGTGGGTCGGGCGGCCGAAACCGACGCGAGCACCTCGTCGAACGGCGCACCGGCGGGTATCACGACCGTCTCCATTCCCGGCACGGTCGGCACGTCGAACAGCGGAGTGCTGGCATGCGGCGGCACTCCAGCTTCCAGCACGGCAAGGCGTGTTGGTTGCGAGATGCGCCGGTCCGCACGTGCCTGTATCCGCCACGCCAGGCAGGCGACCGACACGAAGAACTGCCAATCCCACACGTAGACGCCCCGCACACCGCTGGAGCCGCCGGAGCTGAACACCTGCTGGTCATCAGGTGTATACGAAAACCATTGCTGCTCAGTCAGAATTCGTTCCGCCGTGCTGCGGGTGAGGCGAGGTGCGGTGACGATGGCGTCCCATTCTGCTTGCGCTTCCTGCTTTGTCATCACCGGCAGCGACGCCAGGTCGGCAACCGTTGCCGATGACGGGTCGATACCACGCAGCCGCCGAGCGTGAAACGGTGACCGTTCGCGTGCGTATGCGAGAAGGGCGCGCAGTCGCTGATCGCGGTAACGCGCGATCTGTTCCCGCGACCATTCCAGGCGCGCGACGTGGTCCTCGAGGTGAGCCTGCACCGCGCTGAGATGAGCGGCGCGCATACGTTGGTAGGCCTCAGACATCACGGCACCGGAAGCCATGAATTCTCGCTAGTTCGACGCGGTTTAGCCGAAATCGGATAGAGGCACGATCGTAGTCGCGCACACTGGGCCACCATGTGATGTCGGATGCGACGGTGTCGTGCCGGGAGTCATGCAGGCCCACCTGGCGCGCATCGAACAGGTCAATCCGCAGCTCAATGCGTTAGTCGAAGTGGCCGATCCTGAAAAGTGCCTCGAGACGGCCGACGATGCCGACAACCGGCGGCACGCGGCGAGTCGCTTGGCAGGGCACACGGGCTGCCGGTGGCTGTCACGCCTTGTCGACTTCTCGCTGTCAGAGGCGAGAAGCCGCTTCGCCGGCATCGATACCTACCGCATCGAACTCCTGACGTTCATGGCCGACTACGACGTGATCGTCTGCCCGGCGATGCCAACCGCCGCCAAACCCACCACCACGGTTTGGTCGAGATCCGCGACTTCTCCCACATGATGGTGCACAACCTCACCGGGTGGCCCGCCGCTGCGTAGACCTACAGTGCGACGTATGCGCTTCGGACTTTTTATTCCACAAGGCTGGCGTCTGGACCTGGTCGACATTCCGGCTGAGCAGCAATGGGACGCGATGCGGCAGATCGCCCAGTACGCCGATCGTGCCGGCTATGGCGCCTGGGACTCGCTATGGGTCTACGACCACTTCCACACCGTGCCGGTGCCGACACCTGAGGCCACCCACGAGGCGTGGAGCTTGATGGCGGCCTACGCGGCGACGACGTCGCGGATCAAGCTCGGTCAGATGTGTACCGCGATGAGCTACCGCAATCCCGTCTACCTGTCGAAGGTCGCCGCCACGGTCGACGTGATCTCCGGCGGGCGCCTGCAGATGGGAATCGGGGCGGGCTGGTACGAACACGAGTGGCGCGCTTACGGTTACGGGTTCCCATCGCCGGGTGTGCGGCTGGCTCGGCTCGACGAGGGAGTGCAGATCATGCGTACCGCGTGGCGCGACGGCGTCGTGACGTTCGCTGGCAAGCATTACCAAGCCGACGGGGCCATAGTGCAGCCGAAGCCGTTGCAGCCAAGCGGTATTCCGTTGTGGATCGCCGGCGGCGGCGAACGGAAGACGTTGAGAATCGCGGCCAAGTATGCCCAGTACACCAACTACACGCCCGAGCCAGAAGCGTTCAAGCGTAAGTCGGAGATCCTGGCCGAGCACTGCCGCGATGTCGGCACCGACTTCGACGCGATCGTGCGGTCGGCCAACTTCACCGCGGTGATAGGCGATTCGGACGCCGACGTGAAGGAGCGACTGCGCCGGATCCGCGATCGCCTCGTCGCGTACGTCGGTGAACAGGCAGCCGACGCGATGATCAACGCGACGGGGACGGACGCGGCGACCGGCACGCCTGAGCAGGTGGTCGAGAGGCTGGAGCAGATCCGCGATCTCGGCTGCGGGTACGCGATCTGCTACTTCCCTGAGGCCGCCTACGACCGGTCGGGCATCGAGCTATTCGAGCGGGAGGTGATACCGGCGCTCAGCTGAGCTAGATCGCCGGACCGAGCAGGTCGTCGGCGTCCTTGATGACGTACCCGTAGCCCTGCTCGGCGAGGAAGCGCTGGCGATGCGCGGCGTATTCGGCGTCCAGCGTGTCGCGGGCGACCACGGAATAGAAGAACGCCCCGCCGCCGGCGGCTTTGGGTCTCAGCAGGCGGCCCAGCCGCTGCGCCTCTTCCTGGCGGGAGCCGAAAGTGCCCGAAACCTGCACCGCCACGGAGGCTTCCGGGAGGTCAATGGAGAAGTTCGCGACCTTGGACACCACCAATGTCGACACTTCGCCGCGGCGGAACGCGTCGAACAGCGCCTCGCGTTCGACGGTCTTCGTCGAGCCTTGGATCACCGGCGCGTTCAGCTCCTGGCCCAATTCCTCGAGCTGGTTCAGGTAGGCGCCGATCACCAATCTCAGGTCGTCGGGATGCTTGTCGAGAATCGACTTGACCACCGCGATCTTCGAGTGCGCCGTCGAGCACAGGCGATAACGTTCGTCAGGCTCGGCGGTGGCGTACACCATCCGCTCGTTGTCGGTCAGCGTCACTCGCACTTCGATGCACTCGGCGGGGGCGATCCAGCCTTGCGCCTCAATGTCTTTCCACGGCGCGTCATAGCGCTTGGGGCCGATCAGCGAGAACACGTCACCCTCTCGGCCGTCCTCACGGATCAGTGTCGCGGTGAGGCCCAGCCGGCGTCGCGACTGCAGGTCGGCGGTCATCCGGAACACCGGGGCAGGAAGCAGATGCACCTCGTCGTAGATGATCAGGCCCCAGTCGCGGCTGTCGAACAGTTCGAGATGCCGGTAGGTGCCCTTGGATCGCCGGGTCATCACCTGATAGGTGGCGATCGTCACGGGCCGGATTTCCTTGCGTTCCCCGGAATACTCGCCGATTTCGCTCTCGGTCAACGACGTTCGTGCCATGAGTTCGCGCTTCCACTGCCGACCGGCGACGGTGTTCGTCACGAGGATCAACGTCGTAGCGCCGGCTTTCGCCATGGCGGCCGCACCGACCAGAGTCTTGCCCGCACCACACGGCAGCACGATCACGCCGGAGCCGCCTGCCCAGAACGACTCCGCAGCCATCTCCTGATAGTCACGCAGATGCCAACCGTTCTGCCGCAGGCTGATCGGATGCGCCTCGCCGTCGACATAGCCAGCGAGATCCTCTACGGGCCAGCCAATCTTGAGCAGCGTCTGCTTGATGTGTCCCCGCTCGCTGGGATGCACGATGACGGTGTCCTCGTCGATGAGGGCACCGAGCATGGGGGCGATCTTTTTGTTGCGCAGCACCTCCGCCAGCACGGCGCGATCGAAACTCACCAGAGTCAGCCCGTGTGCCGGATGCTTCACCAGCTGCAGGCGCCCGTAGCGCGCCATCGTGTCGACCATGTCGACGAGCAGCGCCTGGGGCACCGCATAGCGCGAGTATGTGACCAGCGCATCGACCACCTGCTCGGCGTCGTGCCCCGCGGCCCGGGCGTTCCACAGCGCCAGCGGGGTGATCCGGTAGGTGTGGATGTGCTCGGGGGCCCGCTCCAGCTCGGCGAACGGCGCGATCGCCGCCCGGGCGTCACCGGCCAGCTCGTGGTCGACCTCGAGCAGCACCGTTTTGTCGGACTGCACGATCAGGGGGCCGTCGGTCATCCGACCATTATCCAGCTACTCATCGTTGTCGATCGGAACCACCGACGTCACGCGGTGGATAGCAAAGTCACGGACACGATTTCCGGCCGGGTCGAAGGCGACCAGTTGCCCGCCCCGCACACTGATCGGCGTCACCACCCGTTGGGTTGCCACCCCGGCCGGGTCGACATATCCCATCACCACGAAGGCCTTGTCGCGGACTGCTTGCTGTAGCAGGACGATCGCGGTGCCGGCGTCGACCCGCGTCGCAGGTGGCGAGGACGCGACCTTGCGCAGCATCGCGACGATCGCCTCCAGCGTTTGGGGGGTGGGCGAGGAGAGCGTCTTGTGCCGTCGTGCGTGAGCGGGGGCTTTCACGCGGACCCCGCGCGCCCTCAGGTCGACAATCGACCCCGACGAATCCTCGGCGGCTGGGACGAACCCGGCACGGCGCAGGCCGTCGAGCATCTCGCTGATCGGCGCCTGCGACACCGCCACGGTCGGCGCCAGCAGCCGCAGTTCGAGAGTGTCGGTCGTCGGTGCGGCCACCACCTGCGCCAGCAACGCGGGATCGTCACAGCGGACGAACGTTTGCGCCATCCCGACCCGAAGCTGCCCATGGCGGCGGGCGACGTCGTCGATCAGATAGCTTAGACCCTGCGGCACAGGCGTTTTCGAGTGGCGGGCAAAGAACGAGTGCAGGCCGTCGGCGGTGCGGCCGGTGTCCAGTGCGTGCCGGATCGATGCTTCACTGACGCGGTACACCATCGCGGCGCCGGCCGATTCCACCGTTGCCACCTCTGCCAGCTGGTCGGCCAGGTCCCGCTTGAGCGGCCCCGGCACGACGACGGTCAGGTCGGCTTGCAGCAGGAAGTGGTCGATGGGGTCCGGCAGCACGCGGCCAATCGCCTTGGCGGCGTCGTCGGCGGGGGCGTTGTCTGAGACGAGCCTGCGCGCCGGGGAGGTCAGCGCGCCGCGACCGATGAGGCCGAGCGCCGTGGCCTCGTCGATAAGCGCCGCCACCGGTTCGGGCTGCAGCCGCGCTGACCAGCGCGGCCGGCGCCACCGCAGCATGCGGGATGCCTCCGCCGCGTCGAGCCCCGCGCCTGGCGGTAGTTCGGCCAGCAAGTCGAGAAGAAGGCGCCGGTCCAGCGGCGCGGCCGTGGAGAAAGAGGCGAACGACAAGGCCGCGACGGGCTTGTCGTCGGGGCCCCGCCGTCCGACGACGGCGGGGCGGGCCGTCAGATCCAGCCACGTCTCGGCAAGCAGGAGCCAGCGCTGCGGCGTCGCGGTGTCGAGGAAGCGGTCGGCGTTGACCGTCGGCGCCCACACCTGCCCGTCGCCCGGCATCTCGGACTCGGGCTCGCCGGTCGCGATCAGTTCGGCGGCCGCGCAAAGCTCGAGGATCAGCGCCAACCTCTGGTTCTCGATGCCGGTGATCTTGGCCAACCGCTTCACTTCGCGGACACCGAGTCCGCCGCTACGCAGCTCGGGCACGGGTGCGGTGCCGAGGGATTGCAGCAGCACCTCGACCTCTCGCATCAGGTCGATCACCGCTCCGGCCGCCGCCGCGTCGACATCCGCGATAGTGGTGGTCGAAGTTTGCGGATCCGGCGGGGAAATGCGTCTCGGGCCGGGCTCTTCGCCGCGCAGAATCTGGCCCACCTGCCGCGGCAGGATCACCGTCTCGGCGTCCACTTGGCGAAGGAGTCCTGCCGCGAGCAGTCGCTGGACGGGCTTATCGGGTGGTGTGCCGGGCGCGGCGTCCTTGGTGCGGCCGATCGGTGGCCCGTCGACCAGCCGGTTCAGCAGGTGCGACAGCGTCTCGTCCAGCCCCTTGATCAGCTCGGCGATCTCGTCGGCAGCGGGTCCGTCGTCCTCGAGAGCCACCTGGCCCGGATGCCACGGCAGGGCGGCGGATGCCTCGGCGACCACGCGGACTTCGGCGTCTCCCCAGACCAGCCCGCGTTCTCGCAATCCGTTCAGCGACCCGGTCACGACGTCTTCGCCTGCGCGGTCCCCGACCAGCGCCAGCACTTTCGCCACTGGCGCCGGTGTCGTGTCTGCGTGCAGTACCAGCAAGGCGTCAATCACGGCGAACCCCAGGAAGTCCAAGACTTCGGTCGCCGCCATCACCGAGTGCCTGGCTTGGGCTCGCGCCGCAAGGGCGGCGTAGCTGCCCGGTGGCGGTTGGGTCAGATCGGGCCGCAACTCCAACAGCCGGATAAGCCGTTCGTCGGGCAGTTCGGCCACCCAGGCGCCCAACGCGGGATGTGCGGTCATTGCTGACCAGCGTAGGCGAGCGATCACGCTCGCAAGCAGCGCGGATGCCTGTCAGAATGGGCGCGTGGCAGACAAATCGAAAAAGGTTCAATACGTCGACAAAGGCTGGCCGGTGTTTGACGGTGACGGTGACGACCACGCGGTCAGTGAGCTGGCCACCGACCGCACCGGTGCGTTGTCGCCGTTCGGGGACATCACCTTTCCGTTGCCCGCCGACCAGTTGCCGTACACACATCCGGTCACCGTCGTCAACAAGTAGCCGGTGACCGGTACCCAGCCCACCGGGAAGCTCTCGCATATCGACGAGCGCGGAGCGGCGCACATGGTCGACGTCACCGCGAAGGCGCGGACCGAGCGCACCGCGGTGGCCGGCGGATTGTTCGTGACGACCGCGGAAGTGGTCGGTTTGATCTCTGCGGGCGGCTTGTCCAAGGGCGATGCGCTCGCCACCGCCCGGATCGCGGGCATCATGGCGGCCAAACGCACCAGCGACCTGGTCCCGCTGTGCCACCCGCTCGCCATCACCTCCGTCGATATCGATTTCGAGATCGGCGCGACCGACGTCGCCATCGAAGCGACGGTCCGCACTACCGACCGCACCGGCGTGGAGATGGAGGCGCTCACGGCCGTCAGCGTGGCCGGGTTGACCCTCTACGACATGGTCAAGGCCGTCGATCCGGCCGCGCGCATCGACAGTGTCCGAGTGCTGCGCAAGGAGGGCGGCCGCTCCGGCAGCTGGTCGCGATGAGCCGCAACGCACGCGTCGTGATCGCGTCCACCCGCGCCGCAGCCGGCGTTTACCCGGACCGCTGCGGTCCGATCATCGTCGACTGGCTGACCGAACGAGGCTTCACCGTCGCCGAGCCGTCCGTGTGTCCCGATGGCACCGCGGTGGGGGACGCCCTGCGCGCCGCCGTCGTGGAGCGAGCCGATGTCGTCATCACCTCCGGCGGCACGGGCATCTCGCCGACGGACGCGACGCCGGAGCAGACCGCGGCGGTCTTGGATTACGAGATCCCTGGCTTGGCCGATGCGATCCGACGGTCGGGTCTACCCCGGTTGCCCACCGCAGTGTTGTCGCGGGGGCTTTGTGGCGTGGCCGGTCGGTCGCTGATCGTCAACCTGCCCGGCTCGACCGGTGGCGTTCGTGACGGGCTCGCCGTGCTTGCCGACGTCCTCGACCACGCCCTCGACCAGCTCAGCGGAAAGGACCACCGATGACGCGGGTGGTGCGCGCCGAGGTCACCAACCGACCGGTCGTACTGGCCGAACATGAGGCCCTGGTGGCCGACCAGGCCGCCGGTGCCGTCGTGAGCTTCGCCGGGGTCATCCGGGATCACGACGGCGGCCGATCGGTGCTACGGCTCGAGTACTCTGCACACCCCTCGGCGCAGAACACGCTCACCGACGTCGTCACCGACGTGGCAGACCACACCGACGGTGTGCGGGCGGTTGCGGCCAGCCACCGGATCGGCGCGTTGGCCATCGGGGATGCCGCGCTCGTGGTCGCGGTTGCGGCCGATCACCGCTCGGCGGCGTTCACCGCCTGCGCCCGGCTCGTCGACGAGATCAAAGCGCGGCTTCCTGTCTGGAAGCATCAGTTCTTCGCAGACGGCACCGACGAATGGGTCGGATCCGCCTGAGCGGTCCGAACTACGGTGCCGGCGGGGGCAGCGGGACCGGAGCCGGTGCCGGCGGGGGCAGCGGAGCCGGAGCAGGCGCAGCCGGCTGCGGACCGGGAGCCAGGCCGGCCGGTGGCGCCGCGTTCGGGTTCAGCGGCCGCTGCGCCAGTCCGAGGATCGCGTCGTTCAACGAGACGTCCTGCGTCTGGATGGCGTGCCACAACTCCTTGAGGTACGTGAGGTTGCGGCCCTGCTGCGGCAGCTGCGTCGGATCGACTGTGGTGCCCGGCGGGAGGTTGTCCGGGGTGAGCAGATGCGGCACCTCCGCCGGCACGCCCGGGATCTGACCGTCCGTCATCGCCTGGTTCGCCGCGTCATAGACCGGCGCCGGGATGTCCGGCAACGGAGCCGCGGGTATGGGCGGCGCCGGCGGAGGCGGCGGCGGATCGGCGGGCAGCGGCGAAAGCGGCACCTGCAACGACGCCTGCTGGATCACTGCCGAGGTACCGGGCGCGGGTGCACCAAGTGCATCCCCGGGGTCGACGAGCACGATGTCGGCCGGCGGCGGCAACAGTTCTGCTCCGATGCCCAGTGCGCCCAGGGGCGGCGGAAGCAGTGGTGCCGCCGGGGGTGGGGGCAGTGGTGCCGCCGGGGGTGGGGGCAGTGGTGCCGCCGGGGGCGGGGGCAGCGGTGCGCCGGGGGTGGGAGTGGTGCCGCCGGGGCGGGGGCAGTGGTGCCGCCGGGGGTGGGGGCAGTGGTGCCGCCGGGGGTGGGGGCAGTGGTGCCGCCGGGGGTGGGGGCAGTGGTGCCGCCGGGGGTGGGGGCAGCGGTGCCGCCGGGGGTGGGGGCAGTGGTGCCGCCGGGGGCGGGGGAAGTGGTGCCGCCGGGGGTGGGGGCAGTGGTGCCGCCGGGGGCGGGGGCAGTGGTGCCGCCGGGGGTGGGGGCAGTGGTGCCGCCGGGGGTGGGGGCAGTGGTGC
Organism: uncultured Actinomycetota bacterium; assembly: GCA_963834955.1. GTDB lineage: Bacteria > Actinomycetota > Actinomycetes > Mycobacteriales > Mycobacteriaceae > Mycobacterium. The sequence continues at coordinate 60,550 of CAWIDX010000037.1, read as the reverse complement.
CGCCGGGGGCGGGGGCAGTGGTGCCGCCGGGGGCGGGGGCAGTGGTGCCGCCGGGGGCGGGGGCAGTGGTGCCGCCGGGGGCGGGGGCAGTGGTGCCGCCGGGGGCGGGGGCAGTGGTGCCGCCGGGGGTGGGGGCAGTGGTGCCGCCGGGGGTGGGGGAAGCGGTGCGGCCGGGGGCGGGGGCAGTGGTGCCGCCGGGGGTGGGGGAAGCGGCGCAACCAGTGCCGGCGGCGGCGCGGGCGCAACCAGTGCCGGCGGCGGGAGCGGCGCACCAGGCGGTGGTGGCAGCGGAGGCGCTAGGGGAGCGGGCGCGCCGAGGGCCAACGGCGGCTCGGGGACCGGTGCTGACATCGGGACGTTGCGTGGCGTGGCGGTTGAGAGCACACCTCCGCACGTTGGCCACGCGCCGCGGCCTTGGCTGGCCAACACGCGCTCGGCCACAGCGATCTGCTCTTCGCGACTGGCCATGTGAGCGGCTGGCGCGTAATCACCGCCGCCATGCGCGCGCCAGGTGCCCGGCGAGAACTGCAACCCGCCCTGGTACCCGTTGCCGGTGTTGATCGCCCAGTTGCCGCCGGATTCACAGCCGGCCACCTGGTCCCATTCGTTGTCGGGGGCGGCGGACGCGTGGCCGGCCATGGCCAGGCCGCTGCTACCGATGACAGCACCTGTGAAAGCGAGTTTTGCGACGTTGACAGAAGAGTTAGCGGGCTTGCGATGACGTCCACTCATGCGTCTGATAAATCCTCTCATCACACGCCTGCGGAGTCAGCTGTCGGGTTCGGGCAAGAGAGGGCAGCCCGGCCTAAGGAGCACATACCAAGTGCAACTCGGCTTCACCCCAAGGAGCCATGCACGGCCCCAGGTCCGATTTCGGTGGACCGGTTGGGTCCCCCGCCTCCATCCAAGGTGTTCGTGGTGTCCCTTACCTAACGGATGGAGTTCGGCGCGGTAGGCAGGAAGGGCCATCCGCTATAAGGCCGGCTGGCTTGCGGAAGACGGTAACGCCTCCGGCCATTTCCGTCATTTCTGGCTAACCGGGCGATTCGTGCCGTGGCAAAGTTCGAAAGACCCAGAAAAAGGGGCGTATTCGCAGGTGGCTCACCACCGACACCTGGCCGTAGCCAGCTTGTGACTGTTTCGTTATGTGATGTAAATCACATTAACCGCCCGCGAAGGGGGGCAGTACGTCGAGCGTCTGACCCGACCCCAGGGCCGCATTGAGCTCGCGCACCGCCGTGCCGTCGCGGAGATACGAGCAGCGGCGCAGAACCGCCGCCAGCCGCTCATTCCGGTGCGCCAGGGTCGCGACCAAATCGGCGACGGTCGCGCCGGGTGCCAACGTCAGTGTTTCGCTATCGGTTCCGGCCGCCGCCCGCGCGGACGCGAAATAACGCACGGTGACGTGCAGTTGAGTTGCTACGTGGCTGCGTTGGCTGGCCACGTCAACCGCCGATCGCGCTCATCGGCCGGGTCGGTTGGACGAAGTTCGGATCGTTGATGCCGTGGCCGGCCGGTTTGCTCCACATCGCTGCGCGCCACGCGGCCTCGAGCGCCGCGTCGTCGGCGCCGTCGCGCAACGGGGTCAGCAGATCGGTCTCGCGGTTGGCGAATAGGCAGCTGCGCACCTGCCCGTCGGCGGTCAGGCGGGTGCGGTCACAGTCCGAACAGAACGCGTGGGAGACCGAGGCGATGACGCCGACCTTGCCGGGGCCACCGTCGACCTGCCACAGCTCCGCGGGCGCCGATCCGCGCGGCGCGGGATCTGGCTCCAGCGTGAAGTGACGGCGCAGGGCGGCTAGCACGTCGTCGGCTGTCAACGCCTCACCGCGCCGCCACCGGTGTTCGGCATCCAGCGGCATTTGTTCGATGATCCGCAATTGGTAGCCGTGCGCAAGACAGAACCGTAGCAACGCGACCGCATCGTCACACCCCGTGACGGGATCGAGGACGGCGTTCACCTTCACCGGCGCAAGACCTGCCTCATGTGCGGCGGCCAGCCCGGCCAACACGTCTGGCAACCGGTTACGACGAGTGATTGCGGCAAACCGGGCGGCGTCGACGCTGTCGAGCGACACGTTCACCCGGTCCAGGCCCGTGCGCGCCAAACCGGCCGCACGACGCGCCAACCCGACGCCGTTCGTGGTCAACGCGATCTCCGGGCGCGGGTTGAGATTCGCCGTCGCTTCGATGATTCGTTCTAGGTGCTTGGACAGCAGCGGCTCCCCGCCGGTGAACCGCACATTGGTGATTCCGAGCCGAGCGACGGCGAGCCGCAGCAACCGGATGAGCTCGTCGGGACGTAGCAGGCGTTCGGCAGGCAACCAAGCCAGTCCGTCGGCGGGCATGCAATAGGTGCACCGCAGGTTGCACCGGTCGGTCAGCGAGACACGCAAGTCGGTGGCCACCCGACCGAAGCTGTCCACCAGTGGCCCGTCGGTCGGCGCGTCGCGACCAGGTGCCGAAAGCACCGACGGAAAGCCCAAGGCGGTGACGGTCATACGAGTGCCCTCGTCGCGTCGACCGGAACGATGTCCTTGCCCAGCGGCAGCAGCGACACCGGAATCAGTTTGAGATTCGCCAGCGCCAGCGGAATGCCGATGATCGTGAGCGCCATCGCGATCGCTGTGAGCACATGACTGAGGGCCAGCCAGAACCCGCACAGCACCACCCAGATGATGTTGCCGATCAAGGCGCCCGGACGCGTCCCGGGCTTGTCGACGATCGTGCGGCCGAACGGCCACAAGGCGTAGGAAGAGATCCGGAGCGCGGCGAACCCGAACGGGATCGTGATGATCAAGATGAAGCAGATGAGTGCCGCAAGGAGATATCCCAAGGCCAGCCAGAGGCCGCCGAAGACCAACCAAATGATGTTCAGTACCAGGCGCATTCTTCCTCCAGCGGTGTTCTCAGCCTACCTAGTGAAGGGGCTGCTCATCGGCTGGGGACCCAGGTAGGATCGGCTCATCGCGTCCTACGCTGGTGGGGCGCGTTCTTTGCGAGGAACAGTCGAGACAAGCAGGTGAGACGAGTGCCGACCGGCAGGGTGAAATGGTACGACGCGGATAAGGGCTTCGGCTTCTTGTCGCAGGAGGACGGCGAGGACGTCTACGTCCGGTCATCCGCGCTGCCCGCCGGCGTGGACGCGCTCAAGTCCGGTCAGCGGGTCGAATTCGGTGTAGCGACCGGTCGCCGGGGCCCCCAGGCGTTGAGTCTGAAGGTCATCGACCCGCCGCCGAGCGTCTCGTCACGCCGCCCTGCCGCGCCGCCAGAGCACAAGCATTCGCCCGATGAGCTGCACGGCATGGTCGAAGACATGATCACGCTGCTGGAAAGCGCCGTGCAGCCGGAACTGCGCAAGGGCCGCTACCCCGACCGCAAGACCGCGCGGCGGGTATCGGAAGTGGTCAAGGCGGTCGCGCGCGAACTCGACGCCTGACATCTGCTCGCCGAGCGTGCGCTCACTGCGAAGTTTCGCGCGTTTTTTCGCAGTGGCTTCACGTTCGGCGAGACGGGCACTCTGGACACATGGCTGCCTATGTCGCCACTGGCGGCGAATTCGAACGCGACACCGACTACATCACCACCCGCATCACCGCCGACGGACGCGACGGGTACCCCGTCGAACCCGGCCGCTACCGGCTGATCGTCGCGCGGGCCTGCCCCTGGGCCAACCGCGCGATCATCGTGCGTCGCCTGCTCGGCCTGGAGCCGGTGCTGTCGATCGGTTTCTGCGGCCCGACCCACGACGAGCGCAGCTGGACCTTCGACCTCGACCCCGGCGGCGTCGACCCGGTGCTCAAGATTCCTCGGCTGCAGGATGCCTACTTCGCGCGATTCCCGAACTACCCGAAGGGCATCACGGTCCCGGCGATCGTCGACGTGCCCACCGGGCAGGTCGTCACCAACGACTTCGCGCAGATCACGCTCGACCTGTCCACCGAGTGGACCGAGTATCACCGCGACGGCGCCCCGCAGCTGTATCCCGAGCCGTTGCGCGCCGAGATCGACGAGGTTGCGCAGCGCGTCTACACCGAAATCAACAACGGCGTGTACCGCTGCGGCTTCGCCGGATCACAGGGGTCCTACGAGAAGGCCTATGACCGCTTGTTCTCCGCGCTGGACTGGGTGTCCGACCGACTGAGCCGACAGCGCTATCTGGTGGGCGACACGCTCACCGAGGCCGACGTGCGGTTGTTCACCACGCTCGCGCGGTTCGATCCGGTCTATCACGGGCATTTCAAGTGCAATCGGCAGAAGCTCTCGGAGATGCCGGTGCTGTGGGCGTACGCCCGCGACCTCTTCCAGACGCCTGGGTTCGGCGACACCATCGACTTCGTGCAGATCAAGCAGCACTACTACATCGTCCACGCCGACATCAACCCGACCCGCATCGTGCCGGAGGGTCCCGAGCTGTCCAACTGGTTGACACCGCACGGTCGAGAGTCCTTGGGTGGCCGACCTTTTGGTGACGGCACGCCACCGGGGCCGCCGCTGGAGGACGAGCGGGTGCCGCCTGGTCATTCGGCTGGCTGACCGCAGCGAGAAGACTACGAGAACACCGTGCGGATCGACCACTCCGCGTGCGGAACCTGCGCCAGCTCGCCGCTCGGATCGAGGACCAGCGTGAGAAGTTGCACCACGACGCCGGCCAGCCGGCCGCGCTCGGGGTCGACGGTCGGGATGGTGACCGCGAGCCGGGCGCCCGGCCGGAAGATCGTGACCGCCTCGACTTCGGAATCCTGGTACACCCGGCGCAGCAGCCAGGGTGCGTCGCCGATCGTGGTGGGGACCGACAGCTGAACCGGATAGCGGGCGCTGATCGGCAGCTCGCCTTGGTTGCGCGGATTCTCGCAGTCGTTGAGGTTGAGCACTTCGCAATAGCGATACGGCCCGACCCGAGTCAGGTGGCCGTGCGAATACGCGCTGATCTCTGGCCGGGGCGTTGGCTGACCGCGCACCAGCAACCAGATGCCGCCGCCCACCACGGCGGTGAGCACGGCAGCGATCACCGCCAGCACGCTGACGACACGTGTCACTCGGGCGCCACCGCCGCGCTGTCGCGTCGGCGGCCCTCTTGTTCGGCGACGACAGGACGGTTGCCTCCGAAGCCGGGAATCAACGAATCGCCTCGGTAACTCACCACGGTCTGGGCCAGTCCCAGGATGAGGAACGACGAGATCGCGGTGAAGCCGACCCACAGGTCGGTGTACACCAGCACGCCGATCGCCCCGCCGGCCACCCACGCCAGCTGCAGCAGCGACTCCGACCGCCCGAACGCCGACGCGCGGGACTCCTCGGGCAGGTCGTCCTGCAGGGAGGCGTCCAGTGAGGCCTTCGCGACGGCGCTGCAGCCCGATGTGATGAGCGTGGCTACCGCTGCGACGTACCAGGTGCCGGTGAAGGCGACCGCCAGCGCCGCGACGGTTACCGCGGTCGCGCATCGCACCACCAGCACCGACGGCCTGCCCAGCTTGAGCCGGGCGGCAAGGCCGTTGCCGGCGAAGTTGCCGACGGTCGCCGCGGCGCCGATCAGCCCCAGCAGGGCGAGCTGCTGCCAACCGCTGGCGTCATGCGACTTGGCGACGAAGGCGGGATACAGGAACAGGAAGCCGACCATCAGCTTGATCGTCGCGTTGCCCCACAGTGACGTGATGATGTTGCGGCCCATGGGCTGTCTCGGCTTGCCGCCGTTGGTCGGCTTATGCGGGTGGCGACGCAGCGGCCCGCTGTCGCCGTGGTAGGTCAGCGTGGTGGGCACCTCACCTGCCGTAACTTCCACCCAGCGCGGGATCCGCATCGACAGCCACGCCCCGGCCACGGTCAGCGCGACGACCACGAACAAGGCGCCTGGCACGTGAAGTGTCTTGGTGAACGCGAATTCCACCGCCGCGGCAATACCACCGCCGACGATGGTGCCCCCGATCAGCCCGAAGACCGTCAGCCGAGAATTGACGCGGACCAGGTCAATGGTCGGCGGCATGACTCTCGGCGTCACCGCACTGCGCAACACGGAAAACGACTTGGACATGACCAACATCAGCAGCGCGCACGGGTAGAGCACCCACGCCGGGAAACTGCCGGTGGTGCCGTCGTAGTTGGCGATCAGAATGACCGCGAGAACTGTGCGAAGCCCGAACGATGTCGCCAGCGCCACCCGCCGACCGTGCTGCAGGCGGTCCAGGGCGGGACCGATCAGCGGCGCGATCACCGCGAACGGCGCGATCGTGATCAACAGATACAGCGCCACCTTGCTCTTGCTCTCGGCGCTCGCTGCCGCGAAGAACAGGGTATTGGCCAGTGCCACGGCCATCGCCGCATCGACGGCGAAGTTCGCCATCACCGGATACGTGAGTGCCGTCAACCCCGACCTGTCTGCACCGTCGGCGGTCGCGGCGCGGTGGAACAGCCCATACACCCGTGAACCGACCTCGCGGCTGCGCATCGCCGCAGCGCGAGTGACGGTCACACGTTGGGCATTACGCGGTGGTGTCGCGCTCTGAGTGCTTGACCGGTAACGCGCCTCGACCGGCTCGTCCAGCGGCGGCAGATACCGGTTCGCGCTCGGCATCGACGACGCTCGACGCGGCCTGCGGTATGCGACACCGTCACTGGGATAGTTCGCCATGCCGGGATGCTCATCGAGCGGCGGCCGGGGCGGATGGTAGCGACGATCACGCGCGGGATCACTGTCCCAAGGATTATGTCGCTGGCGCGTCACTATCTGATTGTCTCTCATTCGGAGGTCCTGGTCGCGTAGCCAACCGGTGTGGCTAGCGGCGGGTCCGTCGGGCACTATGGGTTGCGATGGAGGGCTTGAACGGAACGGTGACACCGCTCGACCAGACGCGGGACGTGGCGCCCGGACTCGAGGCGGTGCTGAGCGGCGCCGTCGAACTCGCGCGGGCCGCGGTGGTGGAGTTCAGCGGCGATACGGTCGGCGACTACCTCGGCATGACGTACGAGGACCCCACCGCGGCGACGCACCGCTTCCTTGCTCACCTGCCCGGCTACCGCGGCTGGCAGTGGGCGGTCGTCGTGGCGGCCCATCCCGGTTCCGAAAACCCGACCATCAGTGAGGTGGTGCTGGTGCCCGGACCGACGGCGTTGCTCGCGCCGCCGTGGGTGCCCTGGCGGGAGCGCCTCCGAGCGGGTGACCTCGGACCTGGCGACCTGCTAGCGCCGCCCCGCGACGATCCCAGGCTGGTGCCTGGTTACAGCGCCACCGGAGATCCGCTGGTCGACGACACGGCAGTCGAACTCGGGTTCGGTCGCCGCCAGGTGCTCGGCGAATTGGGCCGCGCGGACGCGGCGCAGCGCTGGCACGACGGCGAGTTCGGCCCGCAGTCAGCGATGGCGCGCGCCACCCGGCGAGTGTGTCGGGACTGTGCGTTTTATGTGCCGTTGGCGGGTTCTCTGGGCGCGATGTTCGGTGTGTGCGCCAACGAAGTGTCGGCCGACGGGCACGTCGTCGCATCCGAGTACGGCTGCGGGGCGCATTCCGACACGCCAGCGCCGGCCGGCACCGGCACTGTGCGCTACGAACCGTTTGACGACGGCGTGCTCGACGTCGGCAACGCAGACAGGAACTAGCCCCTCTCGGCGGCCGCCTTGATGCGCGACAGCGAGGCATTCATGCCCTCGACCAGCTCGCGCTCGAAGTTGGGCACTCCACCCAAGAGCAGGTTGACGAGGAAGTTAGATATCGCCTTGACGCCGTTCTCGGCGTGCCGCGACTCCACGACCCGGGTGCCATCACCGTGCGGTTCGAGCTCATAGGTCCACATGGTGTTGTTGGAATTAACCCGAAACGAGAGCTTGCGTTCCGGTATCACCTCGGTGACGGTGCTCGTGGTCGGCCAGTAGAGCCGATTGCGCCGATTGAAGTTGACCGTGCGGGTGCCCGGGCGTACCGGCCCCAGCGGCTTCATCATTCGGCATTGTGGGCTCCACTCGGGCATGCGGCTGAAGTCGGTGATCAACGCCCACACCTTCGCGACGGGCGCGTCGATGTCGATCTGTGCCTGCAAAAGCGGTGCTCCCATTAACTTCTTCTGCCTGCCTTTCGACTCTCATTGCAGCCCGGTTTGGGCGCCGCGTGATCCACGTCGTGCGGCATGTCGCTGCCATAGGAACAAACACGTACCGAACACGGCAACCCCCAAACCCGCCACGGTCACGGGACGCCACGTATGCAGCGACGGCACCGTGAACGCGGCGATGGCCGCGGCGACCCAGACCAGCGTGCACACCGCGATCACCGGTCGAGGGTCGAGCAGGGCCGGCGGCAGCGGCGGCGGCTCGATGCGCACCTCGCCCGCTGCGCCGGGGTTCTGCTCGTCGGTCATCGCTCCCAACCTAGCCCGAGGCCAGTCACGTTCGAGCGATTCTGTTGTTGCCGAATCTAACAGTAGGTCTCTGTCATAACCTGTGGCTCGTGAGGGATGGAGACGCACGGTGCGCGCGACACTGTTGGAGGCTGCCGACTTGATGTCGGCGCTCGTCGACGAATCGGCGTGAGCACCCTCGTCGACGTTTCCGATCCCGCCGACCCCCGACTCGACCACTTCCGCCACCTCAACAGCATCGACCGTCGACCGGATCTGCCGTCCGGCAAAGCTCTGGTGATCGGCGAAGGAGTGCTGGTGGTGCAGCGGATGCTCGCTTCCAGATTCGCGCCGTTCGCTTGCTGGGCACCGACCGCCGGTTGGCCGAATTGCGCGACGACATCGCCGATGTCGACGTCCTGTACTTCCGGGTAGGTGTCGACGTGATGGCACAGGTGATTGGTTTCCATCTCAACCGAGGTTTGCTCGGCGCCGCTCGTCGACCGCCTCCGCTCGAGGTCGCCGACGTTCTCGACGGCGCGCGGACGGTGGCGGTGCTGGAAGGGGTCAACGACCACGAGAACCTCGGCGCGATATTCCGTAACGCCGCGGGGCTGGGCGTGGACGCGGTGATCTTCGGCCCAGGCTGCGCCGACCCGCTGTACCGCCGCGCGGTGCGCGTGTCGATGGGCCACGTGCTGCACGTGCCGTTTGCCCAGACCGAGACATGGCCGGCGGAGCTGAATAATCTGCGGGACAACGGTTTTCGGGTGTTGGCATTGACGCCTGAGCCGGCGGCGACGTCGTTGGCCGACGCTATGGCGCGGCTGCGCGACGAACGCGTGGCGATTCTGGTCGGCGCCGAGGGACCGGGCCTGAGCGCGCGGGCGATGCGCGCCAGCGATGTGAAGGTCCGAATCCCGATGTCGCGCAACACCGATTCGTTGAACGTCGCGACGGCGGCGGCGTTGGCGTTCTACGAGCGGACTAGGTGAGTACTAGATCCGGCCGCTGCGGGGGGCGAAGCGACGGGGACTAGATTGAGCGCGGTGACCGACGAGAGCACCCCGTGGGCGACGGGCCTGACGGTAGCGGCGTTCGTCGCCGCGGTGACCGGGGCCGCGGTGGTGGTTCTCAGCCTGGGGGTCGCGCGCGTGCATCCACTTCTTGCGGTCGGACTCAACGCGGTGGCCGTGGGCGGCCTTGCTCCGACGCTGTGGGGTTGGCGCACCGTGCCCGTGCTGCGCTGGTTCGTGCTCGGCGGCGGCGTCGGCGTGCTCGTCGCGTGGCTGGCACTGTTGTCGATCGCGCTGCCAGGCGCGTGATGTTGTCGGCGGCGGTTAGCGCTGCCCGCTGGAGCGAACGCCCAGCAACACGTCTTCCCATGCCGGCACCGGCGGCTTCGCGCGGCGCGGCCGGGTGGGCTTCGGCGGCGGCGGCGGTTGGCTCGGCGTCTCGGCCTCGAAATCGGCTTCGGCCTCGGCCTCGAAATCGAGTTGCGCCACCGGCGCGACCGGCCGTAGCGGTCGGTCGAAGTTGGGGTCGATGAGTTCGCTGGCCATGTCGTCGACGGCGGTGACCGTGCCGCCGTGGGCTCCCGGCACAAAGCGGAAGTGGGCGACGTTCTCTGAGCGGCCCGCCTGCCATCTCAGCTGTACTGTCCAGCGGCTGTCGGGATCCTTCCACGCATCCCACGTCGCGCGGTCGCGATCCAATCCGCGGGCCATCAGCGCTGACGTGACCTTTTCCAGCAGCGACTCCACCACCGGTCCGTCGGCGAGCACGGGGTGCGCCGCGGTTGCCAGCTCCGCGGCGCACGCACGCTCCAGCAGCACCGGGTTGGCGAACCGTTCGACCTTTGACACGTCCCCCCCGGCCGCGGCGGCGACCTGCTCCACCGTAGCGCCAGCTCTGATCCGGGCCTGAATCTCTTTGGGGGTAAGCACGCTTGTGACCTCGATGTCGATTTCGGTTTGCCCAGTGCGGGCTTGTTCACCGCACATCGCCGCACGCAACCGGTCGTCGGCGCGCAATACGAGCCTTTCGGCTGGGTTCTTGGTTTCGCAGATGATGCGTTTGCCGTCGACGTCGAGTCCGATGACAGTCAGTTCTCGCATGCCGACCTCCTCCGGGCCACAGCGCCGAGCCCGTTACCTGCGCACACTAGTGCAACGACCGGCCAAAACAGCGCTGACACGCTGGTGGCGAGCAGGTTAAAGGCGCTCCACGACCCACTCGACGCACTCGGTCAGGGCGCTGACGTCGTCGGGGTCGACCGCGGGGAACATCGCCACTCGCAACTGGTTGCGGCCGAGTTTTCGGTACGGCTCGGTGTCCACAATACCGTTGGCCCGCAACACTTTTGCGACGGCGTTCGCGTCGACCTCGTCGGAGAAGTCGATCGTGCCCACGACTTGGGAGCGCAACGCAGGGTCGGTGACGAACGGCGTGGCGTACGGCGACGCCTCCGCCCAGGAGTACAGCCGCTGCGAGGAGTCGGCGGTCCGTTTGACCGCCCACTCCAGCCCGCCGTTGGCCAACATCCAGTCGATCTGTTCGGCCAGCAACACCAGGGTGCCGATCGCAGGAGTGTTGTACGTCTGATCCTTCAGGCTGTTGTCGACGGCGATCGGCAGCGACAGGAAGTCGGGCACCCAGCGGCCGGCGGCAGCGATCGCTTCGATGCGCGCCAGCGCGGCGGGGCTCAGCAACGCCAGCCACAGCCCGCCGTCGCTGGCGAAGTTCTTCTGCGGGGCGAAGTAGTAGGCGTCGGTGTCGGCCACGTCCACGGGCAGACCGCCGGCGCCGGAGGTGGCGTCGATGACGACGAGCGCGTGCTCGGACTGGGCGGGGCGGTGGATCGGCACCGCGACGCCGGTCGAGGTTTCGTTGTGCGCCCACGCGATGATGTCGGCGGTCGGGTCCGACCGCGGCGTCGGGGCGCTGCCGGCCTCGGCCATGTCGACGATCGGCTCGCCGATGAAGGGGTTCTTATCGACGGCGGAGGCGAACTTCGAGCTGAACTCGCCGTAGACCAGATGCAGCGACCGGCGGTCGATCAGGCCGAACGCCGCGGCGTCCCAGAACGCGGTGGCACCACCATTCCCGAGCACCACCTCGTAGCCGTCGGGCAACGAGAACAGGTCGGCCAGCCCGGCCCGCACCCGACCCACCAGGTTTTTCACCGGCGGTTGGCGGTGCGAGGTGCCGAACAGCGCGACCGCGGTGGTGGACAGCGCCTGCAGCTGCTCGGGGCGCACCTTCGACGGGCCTGATCCGAATCGGCCGTCGCGAGGCTTGAGTGAGTCGGGAATGGTCAGCAAGTCGGCCATGGCGTCCAATCTAGTGGTGTGACCCACGTCACAACCATGACGCGGACACATGTCGAGTTACATCTGCAATCGCGGTATGGAGAGTTCCCGGTACCTGCGGTACCGTTGTACATCCACCGCCCCAATGTAAAGCCGCAGGGGAGGCTCAGGGAGGCAATGATGGCTCGGACGCGTGTGATCAAGCGATGGAAGCGCAACATGGAGGTCGGCGACGACGCTGAATACGTCGATATGCTGGCCACCCTGTCGGAGGGCTCGGTGCGGCGGAACTTCAATCCCTACACCGACATCGACTGGGCTGCAAATGAATTCGCTGTAACCCCGAACGACCCCCGCTGGGTGCTGCCGTCGACCGATCCGCTGGGCCGCCACCCCTGGTACCAGGCCCAGCCGTTGGAGAAGCAGATCGCGATCGGGATGTGGCGCCAGGCCAACGTCGCCAAGGTGGGGCTGCACTTCGAGAGCATTCTCATCCGCGGTCTCATGGAGTACACCTTCTGGGTGCCCAACGGTTCCCCGGAGTACCGGTACTGCCTCCACGAGTCCGTCGAAGAGTGCAACCACACCATGATGTTTCAGGAGATGGTGAACCGCATCGGCGTCGACGTCCCCGGAATGCCCAGGTACTTGCGGTGGATTTCGCCACTGATCCCGCTGGTCGCCGGTCCGCTGCCGATCGTGTTCTTCTTCGGTGTGCTCGCCGGGGAGGAGCCGATCGACCATACGCAAAAGAACGTGCTGCGCGAAGGCAAGTCGCTGCATCCCATCATGGAGAAGGTGATGGCGATTCACGTCGCGGAGGAAGCTCGCCATATCTCCTTTGCTCACGAGTTTTTGCGCAAGCGGATTCCGCACCTGCCGCGGCGCCGCAAGTTCTGGCTTTCGCTGTACGTGCCACTGATCATGCGGGCGATGTGCTCTGCGATCGTGGTGCCGCCGCGCCAGTTCTTCAGAGAGTTCGACATCCCCCGCTCGGTGCGCAAGGAGCTGTTCTTCGACTCGCCCGACTCGCGGCAGTGGTTGCGCGACATGTTCGGTGACGTGCGGATGCTGTGCGACGACGTCGGCCTGATGAACCGTCCGGCGCAACGGATGTGGCGGATGTGCAAGATCGACGGCCGCCCGTCGCGATACCGCAGCGAGCCGCAGCGCGAGCACGTCGCCGACCCGGTTCCGGCCGCCTGAAGTAAGGCAGCACGCGTGCCCCATGTGATTACCCAGTCGTGTTGCAGCGACGGGTCTTGTGTCTACGCCTGCCCGGTGAACTGCATCCACCCGTCACCGGACGAACCCGGCTTCGCCACCGCCGAGATGCTGCACATCGACCCGGTGGCGTGCGTGGATTGCGGCGCGTGCGTGTCCGCTTGTCCGGTCGGCGCCATCGCACACGACAGCAAGCTCACCGCTGACCAGTTGCCGTTCGTCGCGATCAACGCGATGTACTACCCGGAGCGGCCTTCGGGCGAGAAACTGCCCCCGACGTCGAAGCTCGCGCCCGTGATTGACGCGCCCGCGGTGCGCCGCCGCGACAGCGGGCCGCTGCGAGTGGCGATCGTCGGCTCAGGGCCGGCCGCAATGTATGCCGCCGACGAGCTGCTGACTCAGCGCGGGGTGCGCGTCAACGTGTTCGAGCGGCTGCCAACCCCCTACGGGCTGGTACGCGCCGGCGTGGCACCCGATCATCAAGCCACCAAGCGGGTGACGCGGCTGTTCGATCGCATGTCGCGGCGCCGTGGCTTCGAGTTCTACCTGAATATCGAAGTGGGACAAGATATTACACATGACGAGCTGCTGCAGCACCACCACGCGGTGATCTATGCGGTCGGTGCTTTCTCGGATCGCCGCCTGGACATTCCGGGGTTTGGTCGGCCGGGCACCGCCACCGCCACCGAGTTCGTCGCATGGGTCAACGGCCATCCCGACTTCGCGAATTTCGTTGTGCCCCTTGATCACGAGCGGGTGGTGATCGTTGGCAACGGCAATGTCGCGCTCGACGTCGCCCGCATTCTCACCACGGATCCCGAGCGGCTGGCCGGCACCGACATCGCGCGCGGGGCGCTGACTGCACTACGAGAAAGCAAGGTGCGAGAGGTCGTCGTCGCCGCACGGCGCGGGCCGGCGCACTCGGCGTTCACGCTGCCGGAGTTGATCGGGCTTACCGCATCTGCACGCGTGGTTTTGAGTGCGGACGATCACGCCGACGTCGCGGCTGATCTGGCCGTGTGCACCGACCGGCCGACGCGGCACAAGCTCGAGCTGCTGACCTCGCTGGCGGTCGACGACGGGTGGTCCGACACGCCTCGGATCCGCCTGGCATATCGGCTCACCCCGCGTCGCGTGCTCGGCGAAGGCCGCACGGCGGGTATCGAATTCGAGGCAACCGGCAGGCCGGCCAGACACCAGGGCACACGGCAGGTCGATGCCGGGCTGGTGCTCAGTTCGATCGGCTATCGCGGCCAACCTGTGCGCGATCTGCCGTTCGACGACGCCGCGGCCGTGGTGCCGAACCGCGGCGGCCGCGTTGTCGACCCCCGTACCGATACTCCGGTCAGGGGGTCCTACGTCGCCGGCTGGATCAAGCGGGGTCCCACCGGATTCATCGGCACCAACAAGTCGTGTGCCCAGGAGACGGTCAACGCGCTGGTCGACGACTACAACCGGGGAGTGCTCGCCGATCCCGACGAAACGCCGCGAGGATTGGACAGACTGGTGCGCCGCCGCCGGCCCGATGTCATCGACCGGCCCGGGTGGCAGGCAATCGACACTGCGGAGATCACGCGAGGCGCGGCCTCAGGCCGTCCCCGTGACAAGTTCACCTCGGTCGCCGCGATGCTGGCCGCGGCCGCCGACGGCCGGCAGTCATTGTCGATTCGGCAGCGTCTGCTTGCGGGTCTGTCGGCAAGGTAGACACCCCAACCGTCGCGCCTACGCCGCCCGCCGGAGGTACTCGAGCACCGCGGACCAGTCGGGAAACTCGTCCGACCCGAAGTGAATCCACTTCCCCTCAAACCTGTCGGCGCCGTTGTTCGGCCGATCGTCGACCAGGAAGTCGCCGCGGTTGAGCTCCTTGTGATGGGTGAGAATCAGCCGCTTGTACGCCGGTGAATCCTCGTCCGCGCCAAGGTGTTCGTGCACCCACTCCACTTTGTGCTGCCAGCCTGACGGGTTGCGCCACGGCGCAGTGGACAGCAGGTAGGTATCGAACAGCTCGGACAGTTCGATGAACGCCTCGATCGCCCCGGGCATCGACCGCATCAGCGCGAAGATGCCCGGGGCCTCGTCCAGCCGTCCGTCATACTTCTTGGCCACGACCGGGTCCAGGCCTTCGACACGGTGGCCGAAGTCCACCATGGTGTTGTCGAGGTCGATATAGAGAATCTTCCTGCCGGTGCCGTCGCTCAGTGCTGGCCCATCGCTTTCTCGATCTCCTCCATGCTCACTTCGCGCACCGGCTGTCCCAGTGACCACAGGTGGCCGAACGGGTCACGCAGCACGCCGTAGCGATCACCCCAGAATTGGTCCTCCAGCGGCATCACCACGGTGGCACCGGCGTCGACGGCCCGCTGGAACTTGGCGTCGACATCCGTGACGGTCAAGTGGATGGTCACCGGTGAGCCGCCCAGCGCGGTCGGCGTCATCGAATTGCCGTCGCTCATCTCCGGAAAGTCGTCGTTGAGCATGACCATCGCTCCGTTGAGCTGCAGGGCCGCGTGGAACAGCTTCTTACCGTCGGGGCCGGGAACGCGGCCCAGCTCAACGGCGTCGAACGCCTTGACGTAGAAGTCGATTGCCGCGGCGGCGTCGTCAACCGTCAGGTGTGGTGATACCGCGGGCTGCACTTCGATGGGCATAGGAATCTCCTCCGTCGATTTCGGCCCCGGGTACGGGGCTTACACGTAGTGACCGGCCGCTCCACGCGGACTCATCGCTACGCCCCCATAAAACCACCGGGCACCGACAGCCAAGCGACGCGCGTCGCCTCACACCGCGGCGTGGGCGATCGCGCTCCAGCCCTCCACCGACTCGGGAAGACGCGGTGCGGGGCCGACGTACACCGCGGACGGTCGCACCAGCTTGCCCAGCTGCTTTTGCTCCATGATGTGTGCGCACCAGCCAGCGGTGCGGCCACACGTGAACATCGCCGGCATCATCTTGGCCGGCACTTCGGCGAAGTCCAGGATCACGGCCGCCCAGAACTCGACGTTGGTCTCGATCGCCCGGTCCGGGCGACGCTCGCGCAGTTCGGTCAACGCCGCGTCCTCCAGCGCCGCCGCGACTTCGTAGCGCGGAGCGTCGAGCCGCTTGGCCGTCGACCGCAGCACACGGGCGCGCGGATCCTCGGCCCGGTACACCCGGTGCCCGAAGCCCATCAGCTTCTCCTTGCGGTCGAGGATTCCCTTGACCAGCGCCCGCGCATCACCGGTGCGCTCAACCTCCTCGATCATGGGAATGACCCGCGCCGGCGCGCCGCCGTGCAACGGTCCGCTCATCGCCCCGATGGCACCCGACAGGGCCGCCGCCACATCGGCACCGGTTGACGTGATCACCCTCGCGGTGAACGTCGACGCATTCAAACCGTGCTCGGCGGCCGACACCCAGTAGGCGTCGATCGCCTCGACGTGCTTGGGGTCCGGTTCACCGTGCCAGCGCGTCATGAACCGCTCGGTCACCGTGGCGCACTGGTCGATTTCGCGCTGCGGCACCGCAGGTTGGTAAATGCCGCGCGCCGACTGTGCCACGTAGGACAACGCCATCACCGACGCCCGCGCGAGCTGATCGCGCGCCGTCTTGTCGTCGATATCGAGGATCGGCGGATAGCCCCAGATCGGCGCCAGCATCGCCAGGCCGGCCTGCACGTCGACGCGCACGTCGCCGGTGTGAATGGGCAGCGGGAACGGTTCGGCCGGTGCGAGCCCGTCGCCGAACCTGCCGTCGACCAGCAATGCCCACACGTCGCCGAATGTCACGCGCCGGTCTACCAGGTCTTCGATGTCCACGCCGCGGTAGCGCAGAGCGCCACCGTCCTTGTCTGGCTCTGCGATCTCGGTGGTGAAGGCGACGACGCCTTCGAGTCCGCTGACGAAGTCCTCTGGCACCGCGGTCATGGGCTGATTCTCGCACCAGGCACGTGTGCGTCTACCGGTGGGTAACCGGCCGGGCGTAGCGTTGGTTCGATGCTGCAACCAGGCAATGAGCACTTGGCTGAGCACTTGGCGGCGATGCGGGTGGAGTACGGGTCGCAGGAAAAGGACGGCAGCCCGGACCTCGACATCGACTGGCTCGCCGATGGCTGGCTTGTGTTGTTGTGCCGCTGGATTGCCGTTGCCGAAGGCTCCGGGGTGGCCGAGCCGAACGCAATGGTTTTGGGCACGGTCGACGCGCGGGGAAGGCCGGTAACTCGGTCGGTGTTGTGCAAGAGCGTGGACGAAACCGGTGTCACGTTCTTTACCAACTACGACTCTGCGAAGGCGTTAGAGCTGGCCGCGACGCCGTACGCATCGGTCACGTTCCCGTGGTACGCGCTGGGCCGGCAGGTCCACATCCGCGGCCCCGTCAGCAAGGTCCCCGCCGACATCACGGCCGACTACTGGGCCAAACGGCCACGCGGATCCCAGTTGGGGGCGTGGGCGTCCGCGCAATCCGAGCCGATCGAGTCCCGGGCGGCGTTGCTTCGTCAACTCGCGGAAGTGACGGAGCGCTTCGCCGACCGCGAGCAGGTGCCGGTGCCGCCCAACTGGGGCGGCTATCTGGTCGCCCCGGAGGTGGTCGAATTCTGGCAGGGCCGAGAGAACCGGGTGCACAACCGGATTCGCATCACAACGTCGGACGGCCGGGTCCAGCGGTTGCAGCCCTGATGTCGTGAGTGCAATGGAGCGGGCCTGCGAAGGCCTCGCGGTTGCGGTGTGGTCGGCGATTATGGTGACGGCCTTCATTACGCTCGGTCCCTACTTCGAGCGGCCGGGGCTGACGATCGACGTCATGGTGGACCGTCTCGAGGATACATACGCGCAGCTCAAAGGCATTTGCGCGACAGCCGGCTGACTGGTTGGACCGTCCGGGCGACCCCACGCGCGCAGACGTGCTGGAATGTGGCTACCGTTTTGTAGGCAGTTCTTCTGCCTCCTTGAGCGATGAAGGGATTCCCGTGGCCGCTGACTCGTCCGACGGTAAAGAGTTCGCCACTCTTCGATACCCCGGGGGTGAGATCGATCTGGAGATCGTGCATGCCTCGGAGGGAGCCGACGGCATCGCGCTGGGCTCGCTGCTGGCGAAGACGGGCTACACCACCTTTGACGGCGGGTTCGTCAACACCGCCTCCACCGAGAGCGCGATCTGCTTCATCGACGGCGAACAGGGAATCCTGCGCTACCGCGGAATTCCGATCGAGCAGCTGGCAGAGAAGTCGACGTTCATCGAGGTCAGCTACCTGCTCATTTACGGTGAGCTGCCGACCAAGGAGGAGCTGGCCGAATTCACCCGTCGGATTCAGCGCCACACGATGCTGCACGAGGACCTCAAACGCTTCTTCGACGGCTTTCCGCGCAATGCGCACCCGATGCCGGTGCTCTCAAGCGCAGCGAACGCGCTGTCGGCGTACTACCAGGACTCGCTGGATCCGATGGACAACGAGCAGGTGGAGTTGTCGACCATCCGGTTGCTGGCCAAGCTGCCCACCATCGCCGCGTATGCCTACAAGAAGTCCGTGGGCCAGCCGTTCCTCTACCCGGACAACTCACTGACTCTGGTCGAGAATTTCTTGCGGATGACGTTCGGATTCCCGGCCGAACCTTACGAGGTGGACCCCGAGATTGTCCGGGCGCTTGACCTGCTGCTGATCCTGCACGCCGACCACGAGCAGAACTGCTCGACGTCGACGGTGCGCCTGGTGGGGTCGTCTCAGGCCAACCTGTTCACCTCGATCTCCGGCGGGATCAACGCACTCTGGGGGCCGCTGCACGGCGGAGCCAACCAGGCGGTGCTGGAGATGCTGGAGACGATTCGCGGCGCCGGCGGTGATGTTCGTGAGTTCGTCACGAAGGTGAAGAACCGGGAAGACGGCGTCAAACTGATGGGGTTCGGTCACCGGGTGTACAAGAACTATGACCCGCGGGCCCGCATCGTGAAGGAACAGGCCGACAAGATCCTGGCCAAGATCGGCGGCGACGACGACCTGCTGGACATCGCCAAGGAGCTGGAACAGGCCGCGCTCACCGAGGACTTCTTCATCGAGCGCAAGCTGTATCCGAACGTCGACTTCTACACCGGGGTGATCTACCGGGCGATGGGATTCCCGACGCGGATGTTCACGGTGCTGTTCGCGTTGGGCCGCCTGCCCGGATGGATTGCGCACTGGCGGGAGATGCACGACGAGGGCGGCGGCAAGATCGGCCGGCCGCGCCAGATCTACACGGGGTACGGCGAGCGCGACTACGTAACCCTCGACTCGCGGTAACCGGCCGCATAACCCGGGCGGTCGTGGAGCGAACAGGGCTGCCGTTCAGTCGAATTCGGATTCTGTTGCGGCTGTCGCGCCGTGAGATCGCCGAGGCGGCCACCATCGACGCGCCGGCCGCGACCGTCGCCGTCAACGACTTGGAGCAACGTGGTCTCGTCATGCGCCGCGTCGACCCGGCCAACCGACGCACCAAGCTGGTGTCGTTGACGGATAAGGGCCGCAAAATGATTGCGACGATCGGCACCGTCGACGACCCGGCGCACCTCGCACACCTCAGCGACGACGACCTCGAAACGCGTCCACCCCTCCTTCGATTATCGACACTCCGCTGATCGCCAGGCTAACGTGGGGGTCGGAATCCTCGGCTTCGAGGAAACTGGCATCCAGTAGCGACAAGTGCTCCATGCTGGGACTATCCATCGCGCATCCCAGCCAGGGCAGGGCCGCTAGTCCTCAGTTGCAGGGCCGAACGTCGGACCCCGGCAGGCGGACCCGGGGATCAGTCCGGTGCCAAACGTGTTTTGGTTCTGGGATTCGGAGACTAGTCTGCTGCGTGGTCAGGCACCGCGTCGCTACCAGCAGAGAGGGAGCTATGCCGTCGTCATCCGAAGAGTCGACGGACTCGGCAACACAAGAGGCGGCCGCCTCGACGCCGAAGAAGAAAGGACGCTGGGGCGCGAGGCGACGGAAGTCCCGGATGAGCATCCAGTCCAAGCTCATCGTGATGCTGCTGGTATCCAGTATCCTTGCGGCTCTGGTGGTCGGGTTCATCGGCCTCACGTACGGGCGCTCCGCCCTGCGGGAAGCGGCGTTCGCCCTGTTGACCGAGGTGCGCGAGTCGCAGACCCAGCAACTGAAAGACAAGATCACCGATCTGAAAAACGCTTCGATCGTCTACGCCCGCGGCCCCATGCCGGTCTCGGCAATCGAGGCTTTCTCCACCGCGTTCGGCGAATTGTCGACCGCGACGATCAACCCGGCCCAGCAGCAGGCGATCACCGACTTCTACACCAACCAGCTCATCCGGCCGACGGAACAGACCACCGGGGTCAAACTGGACCTCGACGCGCTGCTGCCGACGACCAACGCGCAGAAGTATCTGCAGGCGCTCTACACCGCGCCGGTCAAGAACCCCAACGACGCGATCCGTCTCGACGACGCCCGCGACGGCAGCGCGTGGTCGGCGGCCAACGCCCGCTACAACGAATTCTTCCGCGAGATCGTGACGCGGCTCGGCTACGGGGACGCGATGCTGATCGACGCCGGCGGCAACGTCGTCTACACCGCCAAGAAGGGTGTGGACCTGGGCACCAACATCCTGACCGGGCCGTACCGGGAGAACAACCTGCGGCAGGCATACGAAATGGCGATGGCCTCCAACGAGGTCGACTTTGTGGCTGTCACCGACTTCGAGAACTACCAGCCGTCCGGCAACAAGCCCACCGCGTGGATGGTGACGGCGGTCGGGGGCAAGGGCGCGCTCGCGCTGCAGTTCCCGATTTCCGGGATCAACCGGTTCATGACGTTCGACAAGCAGTGGCGGGCGACCGGATTGGGCAAGACCGGCGAGACAATCGTGGCCGGGCCGGACGACCTGATGCGGTCGGACTCGCGGCTGTTCCTGGAGAACCCCGAGCAGTACAAGCGCGACGCGGTCGGCGCCGGGACCCCGGCCGAAGTCGCCGACAAGGCGATCAAGCTCGGCAGCACCATTCTGGTGCAGCCGATCCAGACCGACGCTCTCCACGCCGCCCAGCGCGGCCAGACCGGAACAGAAATCGCCACCGACTATCTCGGACACAAAACGCTGCAGGCTTACGCGCCGGCCGACCTTGACGTCGGACTGCACTGGTCGATCATCGCCAAGGTCGACACCTCGGAGGCCTTCGCGCCGATGTCGACGTTCACCCGCACCCTGGTCTTGTACACCGCCGCGATCGTTTTCGTTGTCTGTGTGGCAGCCATGCTGTTTGCGCGAATGTTCCTGCGGCCGATTCAGAAGCTGGAGGCGGGCGCACAGCGGATCAGCGGCGGCGACTACGACTTCGTGATTCCGGTGGAGTCGCGTAACGAGTTCGGTGATCTGACCGTCGCTTTCAACGAGATGAGCAGGAACCTCGGCGAAAAGGAGGAGCTGCTCAACGAGCAGCGCAAGGAAAACGAGCGGCTGCTGCTGTCGTTGATGCCCGAGCCGGTGGCGCAGCGCTATCGCGAGGGCGAAGAGACCATCGCCCAGGACCATCCGGACGTCACGGTGATCTTCGCCGACCTGGTCGGCTTCGACGAGCTCTGCGCCGAGCTCTCGTCCACCGATGAACTGGCGGTCCTCAACGAACTGCTGCGTCAATTCGACGCCGCGGCAGAGCAGCTGGGCGTCGAACCGGTCCACACCCTGCGCCACGGCTACCTCGCCAGCTGTGGGCTCAACGTGCCGCGGCTGGACAACGTCCGCCGCACCGTCGACTTCGCGCGTGAAATGCAGCTCATCCTCGAGCGGTTCAACAGCGAGGAAA
This sequence comes from uncultured Actinomycetota bacterium, assembly GCA_963834955.1. GTDB lineage: Bacteria > Actinomycetota > Actinomycetes > Mycobacteriales > Mycobacteriaceae > Mycobacterium. Next base: position 38,922 of record CAWIDX010000037.1, on the reverse strand, counting down.
ACCGCGACCTCAAGATCAAGGCCGCTATCGACACCGGCACGGTCACCAGCGGCCTGGTCGGCAAGTCGACGGTCTACGACATGTGGGGCGCCACAGTCAGCCTCACATACCAGATGCAGCGGGGTTTGTCGGAACCCGGGGTCTACGTCACCTCCCGGGTGTACGAGGTGGTGCGCGGCACGCGCCACTTCACCTCGGCCGGAACGATTTCCGGCGACGACACCGAAGTACCGATATGGCGGCTCTCGGAGCGCAAGCCATGAGCGAGCTGTTCGCGTCGTCGTGGTTCTACTGGGCGGTCGGCGTCGCGGTCTGTCTGCCGGTCGGGCTGGTGGCGCTCACCGAGTGGCACAACGCACTGGTGCGGCGGCAGAGCCCGCTGGCCCGGCCGGTGTTACTGCTGCGTAACCTCGTGCTCCCGCTGGCCGCCCTGCTGTTGCTGCTGGTCAAGGCGACGGAAGTGCCGGCCACCGGCACCTCGGTGCGGGTGGTGGCCACCGTGTTCGGTTTCATCGTGCTGGTGATGCTGCTGTCGGGACTCGACGCCGCCCTGTTCGAGGGCGCACCCGAGGGCTCCTGGCGCAAGCGGATGCCCGGCATCATCGTCGACGTCGGGCGTTTCGTGCTGATCGCCTTCGGGCTGGCCGCGATCTTCTCCTTCGTCTGGGGCGCCAACATCGGCGGGCTGCTCACGGCGCTTGGCGTCGGCTCGGTCGTCATCGGCCTGACGCTGCAGAACTCCGTCGGACAGATCATCTCCGGACTGCTGATGCTCTTCGAGCAGCCGTTCAGGATAGGCGACTGGCTCCAAACCCCGACAGCCCGCGGACGCGTGGTCGAGGTGAACTGGCGTGCGGTGCACATCGACACCGGCAGCGGGATTCAGGTGATGCCGAACTCGGTGCTCGCCGGTGCGTCCTTCACCAACCTCAGCCGCCCGGCCGGCCCGCACAGCATCTCGGTCACCACCAAGTTCTTGCTCGCCGATCCGCCCGACCAGGTGTGCGCGATGCTGAACCGGATCGCCAGCCAGCTGCCCCAGCGTATGGCCGACGTCGCACCGGTAAGCGCCGTCGTCGGCGCCGCCATCCCCGGCGCCACTTCCGGCGCCATTGACTACCGCACCACGATCGGGCTGATATCGCCCGCCGACGACCCCGCCGCCCGCGCCAAGTTCCTGCGCTGGGTGTGGTACGCGGCGCGGCGCGAGGAACTGCACCTCGACAAAGCAGACGACGTGTTCTCCACCCTCGACCGCGTCGAGAAGGCGCTCCGGGTGGCCGCCCCGACCCTGCGGCTCAGCCACACCGATCAACGGGAGCTACTTGCCTACGCCACGGTCACCCGGTACGGCGCCGACGAGATCGTGCAGCACACCGGCGAGGTGCCGACCCGGATGAGCTTCGTGGTCGCCGGGCGGGTGCGGCTGACGGCGACGACCGAGGACGGATTGGTGGTCTCGGTGGGCACAGTCGACGAAGGCGGGTTCATCGGCCAGACCACGCTGACCCGCCAGCGCGTGATCGGCGACGCTTACGCGATCGACGAGGTCACGCTGGTAGAGATCCCCCGCCACTGCGTGGAAGAGCTGGTGCAGCGCAAACCGCTGTTGTTGCACGAGATCGGCCGCGCGATCGAGGACCGCCGGTCCAACGCGAAGCAGGCGTTGGCCGCCGCCCGCGTTTAGGTTAGGGCGGACTCGTCGGTCGAGGACGGCAAGGCGGCGAACCCGAATGGCCGCAACTGGTTTCAGCTCTACCTGTGGAAGGCAGCTGGTCCGGATGGCACCGCGTCAGTAGCAGCGCGCCTTACGGCAGAGTGGGCAACGGGCAGAGCTCGCCCGTGGCGCTGTTAACCAGGGCGGCGTGGTCCAGCCGGGCCGGCAGCGGCAACACGTCGAACACCGCGGCAACGGCCTCGGGCAGCTGAGCTAACGACACTCGCGGCGCAAGCGAACAGTGAGGCAGCCAGGCGTCGACGACCCGCTCCTGGCGCGCCGCCAATTAGGCGCTCACCGCGGCGAGCAGCCAGGTCCGGCCGCGTCGGAACAGCCCGACGCCGTCGAAGCCCACCTCCGCCGGGGAGCCGCTGCCACGCGCAGTCAGCGCCGCGGTCACCGCCGTTTTATCCCAGCTGCGCAACACCGCGTAGCTAACATGCGGCACGTGTCTTCCGTGGGTGTGTGAACGCAGGCTGGGCACGCCCAGCTGCTCGAGTCGGTCCCACAGCACCCGAACCGCCCGCTCGGATCGCCGGTCGAACAGCAGGCAGACCGCAAGGGCCACGACAGTCGGGTCAGCCGGGCAGGTGCACCGGGTGGTGCGTGACCTGCTCGATCCTCACCGACGCGGCCTGAAGCAACTCCGTGCCCAGGGCGATCAGCCCGCGGGCCGCGGCGATGTCCTCGCCGATCATCGGCTGCCTGGCGTCTTTGGGGTTGCGGTATGCATCCCCCACAGTGGTCATCGTCTCGCCCTCGCCCAGTTGTGCGCGCACCGTCGCGTGGGTGTGTGTGTCGTCCTCGTCGAACTCAATCTCGATGTACCATTTGCTGCTATTCATCGCGGTCACCTTCCATTTGAATAGGATGCGCCGCGCCGCGCCTTCTTCGGGTCGAAAATTGAAACAAAGGGCGGTAATCGGGGCATTGTCAATCGGTTAGTGCAACATCGTCATTGCGGCTTGGTCAAAAAGGGCGGCGAGCCGCTGGGCTGGCGTATCGAGATTGAGCGTGGGTCTTGGGCGTCGATTTGGGGGGTGTCTTGGACTCGTTGGAGGTCTGGCCTTGGTGTAACCGCTTAGATCTGCCCTTTTCGAACCAGAACCGTAGCCGCCGGTTGGTGTTCGGGTTGCTGCCGCGTTTGCCAGGGCGAGTGTTCGATGTCGACCTTCAGCCCGCCGTCCGCCGCCTCGGTCGACATGCGCAATGAGTGCCTCTGCAAGATGCCACAGGGCGTCCCCGGTGAGTTGATCGGCATTCTCTTGGACGTACTCCTGCAAGTAGAGCCCTATTTTTTTATTGGCGCTCAGGGCCGAACTTGCAGGTCGGACCGGAGTAGACTTTACGTGAACAATATATAAACGGCGGCCTACGAGAAGGGAACGACCGTGCAGGCAAGAGGCTTACTCGTAATACCAGCGCTGGCGGCGGGCGCGGTGGCTGTCCAGGTCATATTCGCGCCATCCCCCACGGTCGCGCCATCTCCCATGGCCGCGCCCTCGGGCGAGTGCGCAGACGCCGGTGAAACCACCGTATGCTCGGGGGGTTTCGTCCGAGGTGCGACATCCCCCACGGCCGAGTGCGCAAACGCCGGTGCAACCACCGTATGCTCGCGGGGTGTCGTCCGAGGCACCGGCGGCTCCGGACCTACCGGTTCGAGCCCCTGGATGCCATATCCGTGTGACGACAGTTATTGCGGCGACGGCACTTACGACATCCTTTGGGGACCCCCTGACAGCGGTGGATCCGGTTGACCGGGTGGACCATCACCTGACGGCGAGTTCGCCGTAGCACGCCGTGCGCAAGGCCGCAAGGCGCACGGCCGGTACGTCCTGACGGCTACGAATTCGGCGAACCAATCGACTGCCCGAGCTACTGACAAATCGCGCAGTGATCGCGGCGGGCTTGTCGTCGCACTGAGGCAGGGTTTCCATGGGAACGGAACTGCCGATAATTGTCAGAGGGGGATGTAGCTAGGCGCCATCCCCAGACGCCAGCACCGCCATCGCGGCATTGTGCCCGCCGATGCCCGAAACGCCGCCGCCACGCCGAGCACCGGCTCCGCACAACAGGATTCGCCCATATGGGTCGCCACCCCCCAGCGTCGCGCCGGGGTGTCGAGTGGTTCGTCGTCCTCGGCGAACGGCCACGTCAGCGCGCCGTGGAAAATGTTCCCGCCCGTCATGCCCAAAGTCTGCTCCAGGTCGGCGGTGGTCTTGGCCTCAATGCAATAGCGGCCGTTGGAATCCCGCATGACCACATCTTCAATCGGCTCACCCAGAACCGAATCGAACGAAGCCAGCGCCGCCTCGGTGAGTCGCTGACGAGCGCCCTCGCCGGAAAGCCAATGCGGCGTGTGCAGCCCGAAGACGGTCAACGTCTGGGCGCCGGCGGCCCGCAGCTCCGGCGACAAGATGCTGGGATCCGTCAGTGAGTGGCAATAGATTTCGCAGGGCAGCGGATCGGGTACGTCGCCACCCGACGCCGTCGTGTACGCGCTGTCCAACTGCGAATACGTTTCGTTGACGTGAAACGTACCGCCGAACGCCTGCTCGGCACTCACGGTGTCGTCGCGCAGGCGAGGCAGGCGCTGCAGCATGAGGTTGACCTTCACCTGCGAGCCGCCCTCCGCGACAACCGAAGGCTCGCCCAGCAGTTCGGACAAGACAGACGGCGTCACGTTCGCCAATACGAAGCGGCCCTCCGCACAGCGCTCCGCATCCCCGAGCCGGTACTGCACCTCGCCGTCCGGATTAAGAGCGAAAACCTCAGCGCCAGTGACGATCTCAACACCATGGCGGCGGGCCGACGCAGCCAGCGCGTCGGTCACCGCGCCCATCCCACCCAACGGGACATCCCAGTCGCCGGTGCCGCCGCCGAGCAGGTGATACAGAAAGCACACGTTCTGGCGCAGGGATTCTTCGTCGAGCCTGGCGAACGTGCCGATCAGCGCGTCGGTCGCGATCACACCGCGCGCGAGATCGTCCGGCACCGCAGCAGTGATCGCCCGTCCGATCGGCTCGTCGACGATCGCGCGCCAGGCGGCATAGTCACCCACCAACGCCCGCGCCTGGCTTCGCCTGAGCAGCGGTTCGAGAAGCGTCGGCCACAACGGGCCCATGACCTGGCGGCACCGACGATAGAACTCCGGAGCGACCGGAGGCCCGACCAGCAGACCCGTCCGACCTCCGGTGGCTGGGTCGGGCGTGTACGACGAGTATCGGCGGCGCGCCAACCGCACGTCAGCGCCGAGGTCATGGACGATTCGCGACGGCAGCAGGCTGACCAGATAGGAGTACCGCGACAAGCGCGCGTCGACTCCTTCAAAAACCTGCGCCGATACGGCCGCGCCGCCAACGTGCGACAACCGTTCCAGGAGAAGGACCCGCCGACCCGCACGGCCAAGGTAACCGGCGGCGACCAACCCGTTGTGGCCACCGCCGACGACGATCGCGTCGTAGGTCAGTTCAAGTAACCCTCGACCTGATCACCCGGACGCACCGACGCCTGCCCGGGATCACCGCCGGTCTCTCGCAACGCACGTCGCTGGCGCAGCAGGTCCCAGCACTGATCGAGCTGAGTCTCGAGCACCCGCAGCCGCTCGTGCTCCTCGTCCTGGCTGATCTCGCCTCGCTGCAGCCGTGCGCGCAGTTCTTTCTCCTCGGCGACCAGCTCGTTGATCTGGCTGAGGGTGTCCTTCTCCGTTGCCACCCGTCCAGTGTGCCCGACGAGCTCGGCGCGATTACGCGAGGAAGTTGGACGGGCGCGGGCCCGGCAGCCGCAGCAGCAGCCGCGCTCCGCCCAGCGGGCTGGCGTCCAGCGACGCCGTGCCGCCGTGCAGTTCAGCCTGCTGAGCCACCAATGCCAAGCCCAGTCCGGAGCCCGAGTGCGACGCCGTCGACCCCCGGGAGAAGCGGTCGAAGACCACCAGCCGCTCCTCCTCGGGCACGCCGACGCCGTTGTCATCGATCGCGATCTCGACTCCCGCCCGGGAGCTGACCGCCGACAGCTGCACTCGCGTCGCGCCGCCGTGTTTGACCGCGTTCGCGATCGCGTTGTCCACGGCCAGCCGCAGCCCGGCGGGAAGACCCACGATGATGACCGACGGCGACGGCATCAGCGACACCTCGAGATCGGGGTAGACCCGCATGGCGTCGTGGGCGGCACGGTCGAGCAATTCGGTGATGTCGACGGGTACGTGGTCATCGGAGGTGGACAGTTCGCCTTGGGCCAGCCGCTCCAGCGCGGACAGCGTCCCTTCGATCCGCGTTTGCGTGCGGATCACATCGTTGAGAACCTCTTTGCGCTGCTCGTCGGGAAGGTCCAGGGTGGCCAGCACCTCGAGGTTGGTGCGCATCGCGGTCAACGGCGTGCGCAGTTCGTGCGCCGACACCGAGGCGAAGTCGCGGGCCGAGGCCAGCGCGGCCTTGGTGCGGTCCTGTTCCTTCCAGATGCGCTGCAGCATGCCCTTGACCGCATCGGCGATCTCGACCGCTTCGGTGGCGCCGCGGATCTCGACGTCGGGCGCGGGGTCGCCCGCGTCGATCGAGCGGGCCTGCTGGGCCAGCCGTCGGAGCGGGAACACGGCGAACGCCGCGAGCAGCCAGCCGAGCACGGCGGCGGCCCCGATGGCGAACAGGCAGATGAAGAGCACCCGCCGATGCAGGTTGTTCGTATCGGCGATGGTGTCGTCGTAGGTGGCGCCCACTTCCAGGGTTGTTGGCGTCGGGTAGGGAATCTCCACGGTGCGGACGCGGTACCGCACACCGTCGACGGTGGTGTCGGCGTAGTCGGCGTCTAGCTTCGGCAGCACCACAGGGGAGTTCGACCGCACCTGATCGCCCTGCCGGACCGTGATCACCACGTCCTGGTCGTTGGGCGACGGTGGGATCTGGTCTAGCCCGCGCGGAACAAAGGGCACCGCGAACCCGGCCGCCTCGTCGAGACGCCGGTCCAGCCGCTCGAGACGGTCGTTGGTGATGCCGACCCACACGATCGTGCCGACGATCAGCACCACGATCGCCGCGCCGATCGCGGTCGCGAATGCCACCCGAGTCCGCAGCGACGGGGTTCGGGCGAAGATCCGCGACAGCCGCACCATTACTGAGTCCGCAGGACAAACCCCACGCCGCGCACGGTGTGCAGCAGACGCGGAGCGCCGCGGGCCTCCAGCTTGCGGCGCAGATACCCGATGAAGACGTCGACGACGTTGGTGTCGGCGGCGAAGTCGTAACCCCAGACCAACTCGAGCAGCTGCGCCCGTGACAGCACCGCCGTCTTGTGCTCGGCGAGCACCGCCAGCAGGTCGAACTCGCGCTTGGTCAGGTCGACGTCGACGCCGTTGACCCGCGCGCGCCGGCCCGGAATGTCGACCTCGAGTGGGCCGACCGTGATGGTCTCCGACGAGGTCGTCGCCGTGGCGCCCCGCCGGCGCAGCAGCGCCTTGACCCGCGCCACCAACTCGGCCAGCACAAACGGCTTGACCAAGTAGTCGTCAGCGCCGGCCTCCAGCCCGGCGACCCGGTCATCGACCGAACTGCGCGCCGACAGCACGCACACCGGCACGTCGTTGTCCATGGCGCGCAGCGCGGTGACCACGCTGACGCCGTCGAGGACCGGCATGTTGATGTCGAGCACGATCGCGTCCGGCCGGGTCTCGGTCGCGCTGCGCAGCGCCTCGGCGCCGTCGACCGCGGTGGACACGTCGAATCCGGACAGGCGCAGGCCCCGCTCCAGCGACGCCAGCACGTCGGGGTCGTCGTCCACCACCAGTACGCGCGGTGATGTGCCACTGTCCATGTCGATATCTTGCCTGATGAAGCTCGAGAACCGGTGGAAGCTGTACGGATCCTCGCACGAGTGCTGTTAGTTGGCGTCACAGTCGCTGGCCGATGACGGCGCGAGTCGCACATCGATCGGATCGCCGAGCGGCTGACCACGGTTCGCAGCGGCAACGCATCCTCGTCGTCGAGGACCCACGATCGTCGAACCAGGAACTCACGAGAGGCTGCAGCGCCGTGGCGGTCGCTACGCCGAGCTGTATCACACGCAGTTCGGCGAGGACAGCGCAGCGGCGTGAGGTGATGAACCTGCGCTGGCAAACCCTCTGGTGACTGGTACCGTGCCTGTTGTTGCTGCGTCTTAGTCCCCGCCGTGTGAACTGCGGGTCGGGAAGCGGGTGATCAGACCGAGGACATGTCGTCGACAAGGAGAGTTCATGACTTACTCGACCGGCCCGGGCGGATACGACGTGCCGTCTCAAAGTGGGCCCCCGCAGGCGTACGGCCAGCAGACACCTAGCTACGGCGTGAGTCCAGGCGCTGGATCGGGCCCTGCAGCGGGGCCTGGATCGGGTCGGGGCCTGCCGTTCTTCCTCAACGTCGGTGTGATCGTCATCGGGGTCCTCAGCTTCTTGCTGGGCTTCACCCCGTACGCGTCCGCGAGCGAAGACCTGTCGGGCTTCGAAGGCGACTCCGTCAACTTCTTCCAGAACCAGGGCCCCGGTGTGGTAGGCCTGGGTCTGCTGTTGGCGGCCGCACTCATCGCGGGGTTCGGCATGCTGCCCAAGCAGCCTGACAATGAGGCCGTCGTCGCCGCCCTATCGGTGGCCGGCTTCTTGGTGCTCCTCTTCATGCTCATCGGCCTGGTCGGTCTTGACGCAGGCGTCGGCCTGCTCCTGGTTGTGATCGCGTCGTTCATCCAGGCCGCCCTGGCCATCGCCGTCATGCTCGCGGCGGCCGGGATCATCAAGTCGGCGCCGTCCGGGCAGTCCGCACAGTACGGAAGCTATGGGCAGGGCGGTGGATACGGTCAGCCCCAGGCTGGATACGGACAGTCCCAGCCGAGCTACGGCCAGTCATCCGGCGGCTACGGGCAGTCGACGGGCGGGTACGGTCAGTCGCCGCAGCAAGGCGGTTACGGCCAGTCCAGCGGCGGGTTCGCCACCCAGCAGCCGCAGTCGTCGCAGCCGCCACAGCAACCCCAGCAACCCCAGCAGCCCCAGAGCGGCTACTACGGCGGCTCGCAGGGCGGTCCTACCCACCACGGTCAAGGCCAGCACGGGCGGCCCGGTGATACCACCACCTCGTTCCAGCCGCCTCGCGGCGATCAGAGGTAGCCGGAACCAGCCTCAGGGCAGGCCGATGGCCCGGAACCGGGCCAGGCGGTCTTTGTACCGGCGCGCGGAGGGCACCCGCGTCATCACGTGCAGCTCGCCGGCGATCGCCAGCGACATGCGCTTGGCGAACGTGATCGGCTCGTCGGCCGCGTCGGGGCGTTCCGGCACGACCGCGTCTACGATTCCCGCCGCCAGCAGATCCGCCGACCTGATGCCCTGGCGCCCGGCGAGATCCGGCGCGTGCGCGGTGTCCCGGTAGACGATCGCGCTGGCGCCCTCGGGTGGCAGCGGCGCCAGCCAACCGTGCAGTGCGGCAAGGACCCGGTCGGCGGGCACCATCGCCAACGCCGGTCCGCCGCTGCCCTGGCCGAGCAGCACGGACACGGTTGGCGTATCGAGCGTCACCAACTCGGCAAGACAGCGCGCGATCTCACCGGCCAGCCCACCTTGCTCAGCCTCGGCCGACAACGCCGGCCCGGCGGTGTCGATGAACAGCACGAGCGGCAGCCGCAGGCCGGCGGCCAAGGCCATGCCGCGACGAGCTTCCCGCAGCGCCGCGGGACCGACCATTCGCTGCGCGTGCCGTTGCTGGCCGAGCACGACCGCGGGCTGCCCGCAGAACCGGGCCAGCGCCAGCAGCATGGTCGCCTCGAGCCCTCCGGTCGCCGACAACATGACCCGCTCGGTGGCGCCATGCCGCAGCACGTGACCGACGCCCGGTCGGTCCGGACGGCGGCTGGCGAGCACCGACTCCCAGGCCGGCACGTCGGGCAGCGCATCGCTGCGCTCGACCTGCGGCGGCGGTGCCGTCGGGTCGGCGACCACCTTCAGCATCCGCTCCAAGGTCCGACGCAGCCACTTCAACGGCACGACACCGTCGATGACACCGTGTCGCTGCAGGTTCTCGGCCGTCTGCACGCCTGGCGGAAACGGCTCGCCGTAGAGGTGCTCGTAGACGCGTGGACCCAGGAACCCGACCAACGCGCCCGGCTCGGCGATCGTCACATGCCCAAGCGATCCCCACGACGCGAACACCCCGCCGGTGGTGGGGTGTCGCAGGTAGACGAGGTAGGGCAGGTGTGCGCGTTTGTGCAGTTCGACGGCTGCGGCGATCTTCACCATCTGCAGGAAGGCGACGGTGCCCTCCTGCATGCGGGTGCCGCCGGAACTCGGCGAGGCCAGCAGCGGCAACCGCTCCTCCGTCGCGCGCTCGACCGCAGCCGTGATCCGCTCGGCCGCGGCCACCCCGATCGAACCGGCCAAGAAGTCGAAGTCGCTGACGATCACAGCCACCCGCCGACCGTGCACCCGTCCCTCACCGGTGAGCACCGACTCGTCGCGACCGGTAGCCAAGCGCGCGTCGGCCAGCTCGCGGGCATACGACTCGTCGCCCGCAACTTCCAGCGGCGCACGATCCCAGCTCACGAACGACCCGGCGTCCAGTACCGCGTCGCGCAGCTGTGCCGCCCCGATCCGACTCACCGACTGAGGCTATCGAGTGTTCCTTTATCGTGGCCCCATGATCGGTGTGAGCCGCGACCACCACGTCACGACAATCGAGCTGCAACGGCCCGAGCGTCGCAACGCGCTGAACACAGAGCTCGTCGAGGGTTTGCGCCAGGCGATTGAGACGGCCGGCGCCGAAGATATTCGCGCCATCGTGCTGACCGGGCAGGGCAGCGTGTTCTGCGCCGGCGCCGACCTGTCCGGGGACGCGTTCGCGGCCGACTACCCCGACCGGCTGATCGCGATGCACAAATCGATCGGCGACGCGCCGATGCCGGTGATCGGCGCGATCAACGGTCCGGCGATCGGTGCCGGCCTGCAGCTCGCCATGATATGCGACCTGCGGGTAGTCGCACCCAACGCCTTCTTTGAGTTTCCGACCTCCAAATACGGTCTGGCGCTTGACAATTGGAGCATCCGACGGCTGTCGTCGCTGGCCGGATACGGCAGGGCGCGAGCGATGCTCATGGCGGCCGAGAAACTGACCGCCGACGTTGCCCTGCAGACGGGGATGGCCAACCGGATCGGCACACTCGCCGACGCTCAGGCGTGGGCCCATGAGATCGCGGGGCTCGCGCCGCTGGCGCTGCGCCACGCCAAACGGGTGCTCAACGACGACGGCGCCTACGAGGACCAACACCCCGCCCACAAGGAGCTGTTCGACAAGGCGTGGTCCAGCGAGGACGTGATCGAGGCGCAGGTGGCCCGCATGCAGAAGCGGCCACCGAACTTCAAGGGCGCCTGATCGACATGCTGCGAACGGCACTGCGGGTGGGCGGCGGGACCGCCACCATGCTGGGCGGGGCCTGGTTGCTACGGGCGCTGCATGGCGCGCCGGCGGCACTTGGTGCGGGCCCGCTCGAGATTCGTCAAGTGGCCCAAGGATCGGCCAACTACCGCGATGGCGCGTTCGTCAACCTCGATCCGACCTCCCAGCTGAAGCTGGATCGGGAAGAGCAGCGAATGATCGCGCGGGAATTGCTCCTCGGCTGGCGCTCCGGCCGACCGTCGGAAGCCATCCCGCTGGCCCGCAACGACGACCCGGGTGCGGCGCCGGCGGCGCTGGCCGTGACCTGGCTTGGCCATGCCACGACGCTGCTGGAGATCGACGGCTACCGCGTGCTCACCGATCCGGTGTGGAGCAAACGGTGCTCGCCGTCGCGCACCGTGGGACCCGAGCGGCTGCACCCCCCGCCGGTGCCGCTCGAGTCGCTTCCGGCGATCGACGCGGTCGTGATCAGCCACGACCACTACGACCACCTCGACTTCGAGACGGTTTTGGCGCTGGTTCGTGCGCAGCGCGCGCCGTTCGTCGTCCCGCTGGGGGTCGGGGCGCACCTGCGCACATGGGGTATCCCCGAGGACCGCGTCGTCGAGCTCGACTGGGGCCAACGCGCCAGCATCGGCGACCTGACCCTGGCCTGCACGCCGGCGCGGCACTTCTCTGGACGCTTCCTGACCCGCAACACCACCCTGTGGGCGTCGTGGGTGATCGCCGGACCAGCGCACAAGGCGTACTTCGGCGGCGACACCGGATACACCAAGAGCTTCGCCGACATCGGCGCAGAATACGGCCATTTCGACGTCACTCTGATGCCGATCGGGGCATACAACACCGCCTGGCCGGACATCCACATGAACCCTGAGGAGGCCGTTCGCGCCCACCTCGACGTCACAGAGTCGGGGGTCCTGATGCCGATCCACTGGTGCACGTTCCGGTTAGCGCCGCACCCGTGGGCCGAGCCCGTGGAGCGCCTCCTCACCGCGGCCGAGCGCGTCGGCGTCAACGTGGCGGTGCCCAAGCCCGGCCAACGACTCAATCCATCCGACCCGCCCTCATCCCACCGGTGGTGGCAGTTGTAACCGACTACGGTTCTGGCCATGGTCAATCGAGCGGCGGGCTGGGGCACCTCCCGCATGCGGGAGAGCGGAGCGACCCGGGGATTGGGTCCGGCAGCGGCCGCCATCGCGGCAGTCATGCTGGCACTGAGTGGATGCGGTTCGCCGGCGCAGCAATCCACTCCGGCACAGTCCGACAAGCCGCCCAACGAGGTGTCCGGGCTGGAGATCCCCGGCGGGCGGGTGGACGAAGCGATCGGCAAGCTCGACGGCCTGGTCGACGAGCTGATGCGCACCTCCGGTATTCCCGGAATGGCCGTCGCGGTCGTGCATGATGGGAAAGCGATGTACGCCAAGGGGTTCGGGGTGCGCGACGTCCGCAGCGGTGACAAAGTGGACGCCGACACGGTGTTCCAGCTGGCGTCGCTGTCCAAGTCGGTCGCGGCGACGGTGGTCGCGCACCAGGTCACCGACAAGGTGGTCGATTGGAACACACCGGTATTGACGAAGCTGCCCTGGTTTGCCCTCTTCGACCCGTACGTCACCAACAACGTCACCATCGCGGACCTGTATTCGCACCGGTCTGGGTTGCCGGACCACGCCGGTGACAGGCTGGAAGACCTCGGCTACAACCGTCGTCAGGTGCTGGAACAGCTCAGGTTCCTGCCGTTGGCGCCGTTTCGAATCAGCTACGCCTACAGCAACTTCGGGCTGACAACCGCCGCCGAGGCCGTCGCCGTCGCGTCCGGAAAGCCGTGGGACGTGTTGTCCGAGGAGGTGCTGTACCGGCCGCTGGGAATGACATCGACCAGCTCACGATTCGACGATTACGCATCGCGACCGAATCACGCTGTCGGCCACGTCAAGACACCAGACGGCTACCAGCCGCTGCACACGCGGAACGCGGACCCGCAGTCGCCGGCGGGCGGCGTGAGTTCATCAGTCAACGACATGACCCGCTGGCTCGCGATGGTTATGGGCAACGGCAGCCACGACGGCGTACCGATCACCGCACCGGATGCGTTGTTGCCCACCATCACTCCGCAGGTAATTTCCGTCCCGGCGGCGTCGCCGCAGGCACGTGCCTCGTTCTACGGCCACGGCTTCAACGTCTCGGTGACGTCGTCGGGCCGCACCCAGTACAGCCATTCGGGCGCGTTCGCGCTCGGCGCGGCGACGGCATTCTCGGTGCTGCCTTCGGAGAAGGTAGGGATCATCGCGCTGACCAACGCCGCTCCGATCGGTGTGCCCGAGGCGCTGGCCGCCGAGTTCCTCGACTTGGTGCAATACGGCGAGGTTCGCGAAGACTGGGCCACGCTGTACCAGCAGCAGTTCGCGCCGATGGACGACCCGGAGGGCTCGCTCGTCGGCAAACAACCACCGGCCCAGCCGGCGCCCGCGCGGCCGCTCAGCGACTACGTCGGCGACTACAACAACCCCTATTGGGGTCCGGCGAAGATCACCGAACGCGACGGTGCCCTGCAGCTGGCGCTCGGCCCGCGTGGCGACACTTTCGCGTTGTCCCACTGGGACGGAGACGTGTTCACGTTCACTTTGTCGGGCGAGAACGCGCCGCCGGGCACGATCTCGAAGGCGACCTTCGCCGGCAACACGCTCACCCTGGAGTACTACGACGACGACAAGCTCGGCACTTTCACCCGCTGAACGTTTAGGCTCGGCGTGATGACGGGCTCTGATGTCGCCGGCTCTGCGGTATCGCTGGCCATCGGCCTGACGGACGCCGAAGTCGCCCAACGGGTCGCCGACGGCAAGACCAACGACGTGCCCACCCGGGCCGCGCGCAGCGTGTCCGAAATCGTGCGGGCGAACGTGTTCACCCGGATCAATGCGATCCTCGCCGTGCTGCTGGTGATCGTCCTGTCGACCGGATCGTTGATCAACGGCGCATTCGGTTTGCTGATCATCGCCAACAGCGTGATCGGCATCATTCAAGAGCTACGCGCCAAGCAGACCCTGGACAAGCTGGCGATCGTCGGCCAGGCCAAACCGCTGGTGCGCCGTGAAGGCGGCACGCGCGAGCTGCTGCCCGCCGAGGTGGTGCTCGACGACGTGATCGAGCTGGGCCCGGGCGACCAGATCGTAGTGGACGGCGTGGTGGTCGAGGAGACAAACCTCGAGGTCGACGAGTCGCTGCTCACCGGGGAGGCCGACCCGATCGCGAAGGACCCGCAGGATCCGGTGATGTCGGGGAGTTTCGTGGTCGCCGGCAGCGGCGCCTATCGCGCCACCAAGGTCGGCCGTGAGGCCTACGCCGCCAAACTCGCCGAGGAGGCCAGCAAGTTCACGCTGGTCCGCTCCGAACTGCGCAGCGGTATCAACACGATCCTGCGGTTCATCACCTATCTGTTGATCCCAACGGGTCTGTTGATCATCTACACCCAGCTGTTCACCACCGGCGCCGATTGGCGCGAGGCGGTGCTGCGCATGGTCGGCGCGTTGGTGCCGATGGTGCCCGAGGGTTTGGTGCTGATGACGTCGATCGCGTTCGCGGTGGGCGTGGTCCGGCTGGGCCGACGGCAGTGTCTGGTCAACGAGCTACCTGCCATCGAAGGCCTGGCCCGGGTCGACGTCGTGTGCGCCGACAAGACCGGCACGCTGACCGAGAACGGGATGCGGGTCTACGACACCAAACCGCTGAGCGAGGACGCGATAAGCGATGTGCTGGCGTCGATGGCCGCCGACGATCCCCGGCCCAATGCCAGCATGCAAGCCGTCGCCGAGGTTTTCGACCAGCCGCCCGGGTGGACGGCTACGGCGATCGCGCCGTTCAAGTCGGCCACCAAGTGGAGCGGTGTGTCCTACGAAGACCACGGCAACTGGGTTCTCGGCGCGCCCGATGTGCTGCTCGACCCGTCATCACCGGTCGCCGAGCAGGCGGAAAGCATTGGGGCACAAGGGCTTCGGGTTCTGTTGTTGGGTTCGAGCAACCTGTCCGTCGATCATCCAGACGCGCCAGGCCATGTCATCCCCGCCGCGCTGGTCGTCCTCGAGCAACGAGTGCGGCCAGACGCGCGTGAAACACTCGACTATTTCTCGTCGCAGAAGGTCGCGATCAAGGTCATCTCCGGCGACAACGCGGTGTCGGTGGGTGCGGTGGCGTCGACGCTGGGCATCGAGGGCGACACTCTCGATGCGCGCAAACTGCCGGAGGATACCGGCGCGCTGGCCGATACCCTCGAGCACTATTCGACTTTCGGACGGGTGCGCCCCGACCAGAAACGCTCGATGGTGCGCGCGCTGCAGTCTCGCGGGCACACCGTCGCGATGACGGGCGACGGCGTCAACGACGTCTTGGCGTTGAAGGACGCCGACATCGGCGTGGCCATGGGCGCAGGCAGCTCGGCGTCCCGCGCGGTGGCTCAGATCGTCTTGCTGGACAACAGGTTTGCCACGCTGCCGCACGTGGTGGCGGAGGGCCGTCGTGTCATCGGCAACATCGAGCGCGTCTCCAATCTTTTCCTGACGAAGACGGTGTACTCGGTGCTGCTTGCGCTGCTGGTCGGCATCGCCGGCGTCGGCGCCGAGGTGTTTCACACCGACCCGCTGCTGTTTCCGTTCCAGCCCATTCACGTGACCATCGCGGCGTGGTTCACCATTGGCATCCCCGCGTTCATCCTGTCGCTCGCACCGAACAACGAGCGCGCCCACCCGGGCTTCGTGCGGCGCGTGATGATGGCGGCGCTGCCTTCGGGCGCCGTGGTGGGGATCGCGACGTTCGTCTGCTACCTGCTGGCCTATCAGGGTCGCCATGCCACCGCCGTCGAACAGACCCAGGCGTCGACGTCGGCGCTGATCACCCTCCTGGTGATCGCGGTGTGGGTGCTCGCCGTGGTGGCGCGGCCGTACACCTGGTGGCGCTTGGCGCTGGTCGTGGTGTCTGCAGTTGCGTACGCCGTGATCTTCAGTCTGCCGTTCGCGCAGAAGCTGTTCATGCTCGATCCGTCGAATGCGATGCTGACCACGATGGCGCTGGCGATCGGCGCGCTCGGCGCCGCGGTCGTGGAGGTGCTGTGGTGGGTGCAGGGGGCGATCAACGGCCACCGGCGTCCCTTGTGGAGACCGCGCCGGGAGACAACAATTAGCCCTCGAACGAACACGAAGATGGACGAGGGTGAGGTCAGTGAGTTTTCTGAACAAGATCAAGGATCTGTTGGCTAAGAATTCCGGCAAGGTGGAGACCGCGATCGACAAAGCGGCCGACGTCGTCGACCAGAAGACGCAGGGCAAGTACGCCGACAAGGTCGACAAGGTGCAGCAAGCAGCCAAGAAGGCGGTCGACAAGGGAAACCCAACGACCTAACCGATGGCGAAACTGTCTGTCTCCGTCGACGTTCCGCTGGCACCGGAGGAGGCGTGGGAGTGCGCGTCTGACCTGTCGCGGTACAAGGAGTGGCTGACCATCCACCGGGTGTGGCGCAGCAAGGTGCCCGAAACCCTGGAGAAGGGGACGGTCATCGACTCGATCGTCGAGGTGAAGGGCATGCCCAACCGCATCAGGTGGACGATTGTGCACTTCAAGCCGCCCGAAGCCATGACGCTCGACGGCGACGGCCGGGGTGGCGTCAAAGTCAAACTGATCGGCCAGGTGAAACCGCAGGGCGAGGCGTCGAGCGTGACGTTTGACCTGCATCTCGGGGGACCGGCGCTGTTCGGGCCGATCGGGATGGTCGTCGCAGGTGCGCTCAAGGGCGACATCAGGCACTCGCTGGACAACTTCGTCACGGTGTTCGCGCCGTCCGGTTAGCGCCGTTGCGCGACTGTGCGCCGCACAGTCGACTGAGTGACTTAAGTCCTCGCTACCGGTGCTGTTCGCGCCTACCGCGACGCAACCTATCGCACGGATCATGAAGGTACGCGACTCGAAAGGAGCGCTAGGAATGTCACCCTCACGTCTGAACGCGTCTCATCGCGAGATCGTCGTCGCCGTCGACGGTTCGGCGCCCTCCGACGCAGCCGTGCGGTGGGCGGCGCACGAAGCAATGTTACGAATGCTGCCGTTGCGGCTGGTGCATGTGGTTCAGGCGCCGGTTTTGACGTATCCGCTGACGCCGATCCCAGCCCCAATGGAGGATTGGCAGGACGAACGGGGCCGCCGGATTCTTCGCGACGCCGCTGAGCAGGTGCACCGCATTGCCAAGGAGGCCGGCTCGCCGGCACACTTCGTCGGCACCGAAATCTATTACTCCACCACCATTCCGACGCTGATCGACCTATCGAAGGACGCCGAGATGGTGGTGGTCGGCAGTCGAGGGCACGGCGCCTTCCGTCGAGGGCTGCTGGGCTCGGTGAGCACGGCGATGGTGCACCACGTGCACAGCCCGGTCGCCATCATTCACGACACCGTCGTACCGTCCGCTTACGCGCCGGTCGTCGTCGGAGTCGACGGATCCCCGGCATCGGAGCTTGCGACCGAGATCGCGTTCGAGGAAGCCGCCCAGCGCGGGGTCGACCTCGTCGCGGTGCATGCGTGGAGCGACTCCAACCTGTTCGCGGTGCCCGGTGTCGACTGGGCCGCGGAATCTGACGGTGCGGAGCGGGTGCTCGCCGAGCGGTTGGCGGGCTGGCATGAGGACTATCCCGACGTGACGGTGACCCGGGTCGTGGTCCGTGACCAGCCGGCGCGCTATCTGGCCGAGCAGGCCGAGAGCGCGCAACTGCTGGTGGTGGGTAGTCACGGCCGCGGCGGCTTCGCGGGCATGCTGTTGGGCTCGGTCAGCACGACACTGGCGCACGGTGTGCGCATCCCGCTCATCGTCGCCAGGCGCGGGTAGGCGTTTAGCCCTGGAACCTGCGACACTCACACCAGCGCGGCGACATGTCGAGCATTGTCAAGTGGTTAATGCAACATCCAGGCGGATTGGTTGGTTAATGAGGGCTGCGATCCGCTGGGCGGCCTCGCCGAGACTGCAACCTCGCAGGAAAAGTTCGAGAACAGACCGGCCGGAATGCAGTTTCGGTGAGTGAGCGACCTACCGGCGGCGAGACTGCAACGTCGTCGCAGGAAAAGCCCGGGAACCGTCGCGCTACATTGAGTTTCGTGGAGCTTCCTATCGACTGCACGCTGCCGACCGCTGAGCGTCCAGTGCGGGTGGCCGAGTTCGACGCCTTCTTCGAATCGGTGCGGCGGGTCGAGCGACCACAGCCGACACGCCTCGAGCTGACCGTGCCGTGCCATGCCGAGGCGACCGCCCGCGGGCTGGCCGAACGCGAAAGCGCGTGCTGCTCCTTCTTCACCTTCGAATTCGCCGACGCCGGCTCAGACCTGGTGATGCGCATCAGTGTTCCGCCCGCTCATATCGAGGTGATCGATGCACTTGAGGCACGCATCCAAAAGATCGGCGACGTTCGCTAACGAAACCTCTGTCGACAGCCAGGCAGGTTATGCGGCCCGCTTCACGGACACCTCGTCGCTCGGCTGATCAGCCGAAAGGCGGATGAAACCATTGTCCACCGGTTGGGGGACACACGTCGCGCGATACACTACCGCGATGGCCGCTCCGCGGGTCGAAAAGTATTCCTACGGCATTGATTTCGAACGCGTCGACGCGATCGACATTCACACCCATGTGGAGGTGGACAGCCACGGGCACAAGGCCACGGCCGATGAACTGATCGCCGCGACCCAGCAGTACTTCAAGTTGGGTCCCGAGCGCGTGTTCACCGTCGACGACCTGGCCGAGCACTACCGGCAGCGCAACATCGCCGCCGTCGTATTCACGATCGATGCCACGACGGCAATGGGTCATTCGCCCAATTCTGTCGAGGATCTCGTCGCCGGCGCCGTCCGCAACAACGATGTGCTGATCCCGTTCGGCACCGTCGACCCGTGGGCCGGTGCCCAGGCCGTGCACAGGGTTCGCACGCTGGTCGACGACTATGGGGTCAAGGGATTCAAGTTCCACCCCAGCATGCAAGCCTTCGAGCCGAACGACCGTGCCTTCTACCCGATTTACGAAGCGATCGCCGAGGCAGGAGTGCCCGCCCTGTTTCACACCGGGCAGACCGGCATCGGTGCCGGCTTGCCCGGCGGGTATGGCATAAAGCTGCGGTACTCCGATCCGATGCTGCTTGATGACGTGGCCGCCGACTTCCCGACGTTGACGATCGTCATGGCGCACCCCGCCGTCCCGTGGGTCGACGCGCAGATCTCGATCGCCACTCACAAACCCAACGTCTACCTCGATCTTTCCGGCTGGTCGCCAAAGTACTTCCCGCCGCAGCTTGTCCGCGCCGCCAACCGCGGGCTGCGTACCAAGGTGCTGTTCGGCACCGATTTTCCGTTCATTCAGGTCGATCGCTGGCGGCGCGACTTCGACACGCTCGACATGGATCCGCAGGTACTTCCGCTGATCTTCAAGGAGAACGCCGTGCGAGTGCTGGGAGTCGGGCGACCAGTCCCGCGATGAGTTATTCCCTCGCCGGCGGTCGGTACTGATGAACGTCATCCCGCCTGAAAGGAACCGACAAGTGCCGACCCCCTACCGCGCCCCCCTCGGCGCGCCCATCTGGATCGACCTCACCTCGTCCGACACCGAACGCGCGCAACAGTTCTACGGCGCGGTGTTCGGCTGGACCTTCGAATCCGCCGGCGCCGACTACGGCGGCTACCTCAACGCCGCCATCGACGGCCATCCGGTCGCCGGACTCATGCAGAACGACCCACAGTGGAACAGCCCTGACGGCTGGACCACATACCTCCACACCGCCGACATCAATGCCGTGGTCGACGCGATCAAGCAGGCCGGCGGTACCAGCTGCGTCGAACCCATGGAGGTCAAGGACAAGGGCTGGATGTCGATGGTCACCGATCCTGCCGGCGCGTTCTTTGGGCTGTGGCAGCCTACGGGGCACCATGGCTTCGAGGTCGTCGGGCAGCACGGCGCGCCCGTGTGGCACCAACTGACCACCCGCGACTACGACAAGGCCCTCGAGTTCTACGGTCAGGTGTTCGGCTGGCAGACCCAGATCGAGGCCGACAGTGAAGAATTCCGCTACAGCACCGCGGTTTTCGACGGTGAGCAACGGCTGGGTGTCATGGACGGCAGTCGCATCCTGCCCGACGGCACGCCGTCGCACTGGGTGGTCTTCCTCGGATCCGACGATGTCGACAAGACGCTGAGCGTCATCACCGACCACGGGGGCAGCGTGCTGCGCCCGGCCGAGGACACCCCGTATGGCCGGCTCGCGTCGGCCGCCGACCCCACCGGCGCGGTGTTCAACGTGGCGTCGGCCGACGCTACGGCGCGGTGAGGGCGAAGTCCGCGTAGTCGAAGCCCGGCACCACGACGCAGCTGACCAGGCTGGGCTCACTGTCGCGCGGACGCGCGCGCTGCCAATATCCTGGGGGCACCACCACCTGCGGCTCCTGCCCGGCGTGAAAGTCCGCACCTACCACGTGAATTGACGCGCTGGCCTGGTCGCTGCCGACTTCGAGCAGCAGCGGACTCCCGCGGTGAAAGAGCCACAGCTCGGCACTTCGAACGGTGTGCCATGCCGACTGTTGCCCGGGCATCAGCATGAACAGGATCGCGGTGCCGGCGCTACGTGGCCCGTTGTAGTCCGGTGGCAGCGCCGACTGGGAAACCGTCAATTCGCTGCGCCAGGTCTCCCGAAACCAGCCCCCCTCCGGATGTGGTGTCATGTCGAGCCGCCGCGCCCACTCGGGGAGTTCCGTCATCACTACCGCCCTTGGTCAGACCAGCTTGTGTTCGATCACCGTCTCCATGCGCGGCTTGCGCCAACCGCCGTGTACCCGCTCGATTCGCACGCCTACCTCGCCGGCGAAGATCTCCAGGGTGCCGATCTGGTTGCGGAAATGCGGGCGCGTCACCGGACGCCAGCGCAGCCGCTGCTTTTGCACGGGGGTAGTCTTCGCCAGTGCCCGGCCGACCGCGGCAACCAGCCGAGTATGCCCGAGCCGCAGGACAATTCGCTCGTTGGCCTGGACTTCCTTGCGCAGACCCGAGCACACCGTGTGCCAGATCTTGGTGTCAGTCTGCGGTGCGTCCTCGGGCAGCTGCACCTCGTCGACCCAGCAGTGATGCACGTCGCCGCCGAACAGCACCACGGAGGTGGGCGCCGGTCCGCACTTGCCCGTGGCGACGTCGATCACCAGGTCCTCGAACTCTCGGAAGCTGCGTTGAAAACAGGCCCAGTGATCGAGGTTGGCGGCAATACGCACCTTCTCGCCGAGCCGCCGCAGCCGACGCCCCCACGCGCCGTCGGTCACCGCCTCCGACCACGCCTCGATGTGGTGCATGCCGGGCGGCAGCAGGAACGGCAGGGAGCTGGCGATGAGCAGATGCTCGCATTGCCCGTCGATCTGCGATTTGATCCAGTCCCATTCCTCGGGGCTGGTGATCCGGCGGTTCCCCGGCTCCAGACGCCGGCCGGCCCGGGTGTCGATCACCACCAGTCGTGCCGAGCCGAAATCTCGCGAAAAACTGAATCGCGAATGCCCACTCTGGTTTTCCGCTCGCTTGGCCAGGTCACGGACGAGCTCGCTGCCCTCGCGTGTCTCGGTGATCTGGCGGAATGTCTTGTCCTCGGCGAGCTCGGCCGGGGAGAGGTTGCCGAGGTGCTGGTAGAGCCAATACGCCATCAGCCCACCGACGATTCGTGTTTCGTACCAATCGGTTTGGCGCTTCTCGATCAGCCAGTCCAGAGACGTGTTCCATTTGTCGTTGATCTCGTGATCGTCGAAGATCATCGATGTCGGGATCGTCGACAACATCCACCGCACCACCGGTTCCCGCCACGCGTCCCAGTAGCCGAGGCAGTACTCCTCGAAATCCTCGAGCACCTCCACCGGCCCGTCCGCGTGAATCTCGCGGTCGGCGACGATCTCTTTGATGCTGTCCGACACCTGATCGGCGTAGAGCTGGTCGCCAAGCATCAGCAACGCGTCCGGCCACAGCTTCGACGGTTGGCGCAGCATCCGCATCGCGTACGCCGCGCAGCACGTCGGTGCCCTTGCCTTTGGGATGCCACCAGCGCTGGAACGTATACGGCGGCCGGTGCGGGGCCGATGCGCGGCAGGAGCCGAATAACAAGCGCAACGACCCGTCTTCGGGCATCAATCGGATTCGGGGCTGCGGAAATTCGTAATCGGGCGGCGGCCAGGCTGGGCGGCCGTCGAGGCTTACCCGGTACGGGTGCTCGACGCCGGGTTCGAGGTCTTCGAGGCAGACGATTGCGAAATGGTGGCCCTCGACCTCGAAGGTGTTGACGCTGCGGCCCAGTATCTCCACCGCGCACGCGGCGTCGGTCTCTACGAAGATCGTCGCGTCACCACGGCCGACGTGGCGCAGCAGCGGTCCCACCCGTACCTCGGCCACACCGACATCATGCCCTGTCGCGTCACGCCGGGACGAGGCTTCGGCGCGTTAGGGTGCCATCCATGAGGCGCGTGCAACCCGGTTGGCTGGTGGTGTTGTTCGCTGCGGTGATCGGGACGAGCGGCTGGCTGCCGTGGCTGACGACAAGCGCCGACGGCGGGGGACGGGTGAGCGCAATCGGAGGCGCGGTGGGCACCCGGATACTGTCCACGCAGTTCGGCGCTGGTCAGCTCATCGTGCTGTTGGCCTCGGTGCTCATCGTGGCGGGCGCGATGACGGCGCGGGGACTATCCAGTAAGAGCTCCGCGGCTGCGGCACTGGTGATTTCGCTTGCGATCGCCGGACTGACGGTGTGGTTCTATCACGTCAACGTGCACCCGCCGAATGTCGCGGGCTACGGCCTGTACATCGGTGCGGTGGCCGCGGCGGCCGCCATTCTGTGCGCGGTATGGGCATTGATCGCCGCGCTCGCATGAACGCCTGGGTGGCCGGGGAGCAACGGCGCATCCTGGCGGTCGCGATTCTCGCCTCGTTCGTCGCCTTCCTCGACGGCTCGGTGGTCAACCTCGCGTTACCGGCGATCGCCCGGGATCTGGGCGGCGGCCTGGCGTTGCAGCAGTGGGTGGTGGATTCGTACCTGCTGGCATTGGGCGCCCTGATTCTGGTCGCCGGCTCGATTTCCGACGCGTTCGGCCGCGTCCCGGTGCTTCGCTTCGGGCTGCTGGCATTCGGGGCCGGATCGGTGCTCGGTGCGGTCGCACCGTCGGGTGGCGTACTGATTGTGGCGCGGGTGGTCCAGGGTCTCGGCGCAGCGTTCTTGGTGCCGACCTCGCTGGCGCTGATCAACTCGAACTTCAGCGCGCAGGATCAACCCCGGGCCATCGGCGTGTGGACCGCATGGACCGGCACCGCCTTCGTGGTGGGACCCCTGGTCGGCGGCTTGGCGGTCGACTTCTTGAACTGGCGATGGATTTTCATCGTCTCGGCGGCACCCGTGGTCGTGACGTTCGCGCTGTCCTTCGGTTTGGCGCGCGGGAGCACACAGCCAGGTCGGGTGGACGTCCTGGGCGCGACCCTCGCCGCGGTCGGGCTGACCGGGACGGTGTTCGCGCTGATCGAGATGCAGCGGCTGGGCTTGTCGCATCCCGCGGTGGCGTCCGCGTTGGCCATCGGCCTGGCGTGCGTGGCCGGCTTCGTGTGGTGGGAGTTTCGGGCGCCGCGCCCGATGGTGCCGGTGCACCTCTTCGCGATCCGGAACTTCGGTGTCGGCAACCTCGCGACCGTCTTCATCTACGCAGCGGTGTCCATGGGAATGCTCGTTGTCGCATTGTTTCTGCAGGAGGTCGCGGGATTCACGGCCACCGAAGCAGGCATCGCGACGCTGCCGTTGCCGGTGCTGTCGTTACTTCTCGCCGCCCGGGTGGGGCAGCTCTCGGCTCGGTTCGGCCCGAGGGTGTTCATGGCCGTCGGTCCACTCGTTGCGGCGCTCGGGTTCGTGTTGATGCGGCCCGATGCCGATGGCTTCAACTTCTGGCTGCAGATGCTGCCGGGGCTGGTGCTTTTCGGATTGGGACTGACGATCACCGTCACCCCGCTGACGTCGGCCGTTCTCGCAGCCGTCGACACGGCGCAAAGTGGTATCGGGTCGGCGATCAACAACGCGGTGTCGCGGATCGCGGGGCTGGTGGCGATCGCGTTGATCGGGGTGCTCGCCACCGGGGCGTTGGACTACGGCAGCTTCCGCCGGCTGGCGATTATCACCGCCGCGCTCCTGGCGGTCGGCGGCGTCGTGGCCGCCGTTGGGATTCGCAATCCACCGCGGCCGTGCGAACCCGTTGAACCGCAAGCCATTGCCCAGTGCCGAGACCGGGTCGGTGCGCCGCCGGGCGGTTAGCCGGCCAGAGCCACCGGGTACAGCGGATGAGTACCGCGGAAGCCCTTCAGCTCCGCCTCCCGAGGCTCACCGAACTCGACATCGTCGGCGGCTACCACGGCGAGAGCCCAGCCGAGCGTAGGAGTCACCGTTCATCCACCGAAGAGCAGGTACAGACCCGTGAAGGTGTAACCGACCATGACCAACATCATCGCCAATTGTCCGGTCAGTTGGTGTCCCTGGGGTAGCAACCGCAACGCGCGGTCGTGTGCGGCGATCACCGCGGCGATGTGTCCGGCCACCACGCATGCCACCTTGATCGTCGCCAGCAGCCCCGGGTGTGACGACAGAAGGTATGCGACCTCGCGGTTGCCGAGTAGGTTCCAGCCGCGGCCCAGCGGGTCGGCCAGCGCGATGAAGGCCTGCTGTCCGCGCTCGACCAAATACGTCAGGTAGTGGGCGAAGATGTAGCCCACCACGATGGGGATCAGCGAGTGGGCCATCTGCCCTGGCAGTGCGCGCCGTTCCTCGCGCGTGACACCGCCGGTCGCGCGTGCCGCCGCTGAGAACGTCACGAAGACCACCAGGACGAACACCAGCAGTCCGGCGGTGCGCACGAGGGTGGCCAGCACGGCGGAATTGCCGGCGAGGCCGTCGACGAAGTCACGCCAGCCCGGTCTGGCCGAGAAACTGTCGAACGCCGTCGAACCCAGCAGCACCGACAGCACCAACACCACACCCGGCCGGATCGGCAGCGACGGCAGATGATCGAACGGGTTGCCCACCGCGATGAGACCCGTGTCCCGATTGCGCCGGAAGAACGACAACCGCGACACCGCCACGCTGTACACCTCGAAGGGGTCGGCGCGGGCGAACCACCGGTCAGCGAAAAGCCCAGCGCCGACGAGCATTACGACGACATACACCACCAGCCAGGTCTTGACCGCGGTGAGGCTCCCGGGATCCGGGCTCGCCAGTTCGAGCCATACGAACGCGAACAGGCCAACGGCTGCGGGGTAGTAGCCCAGAGTTGTCGGATACTCGCGATGTCGGCGTCGTAATGCCTGCGGGACAAGCCGATACAGCGTGCGAACCGGTGAGATGGCCCGCCAGATCGGCCCGATGACAAGCGACACCGCCACCAGGCCCACCCACAGCAGTACGTAGAACGATCCGAGCAGTGGGTTGTCGCCATCTTGCGGGCCGAACCAGCCGGCGATCACGACCCACACCGTGAACGCGAGTGCCACCAGCGCGACCAGCCAGCGGATACCGGGGGCGTCGACCACCTTCGTGACCCAGACCGGAAGTGCGCGACCGGGTTTGGTGTCATCGAACCGCGGCTTGCGCCAGGCGAACGCCACCACGGCAAAGGTGAACGTCAGTGCCCATGCGGCGCCGATCAGCGCATAGGTGAACGGAATCGGCAAGTCCGTCGAGCCACCCAGGCCGTGCGCAAGCACGGCGACGCGGGGTTCGGACGTCACTGCCGCACTTGGATCGTCGCCACCGTGCGGCCCCGTTGATGCAACTCCACCTCGACGCTGCCGGGCACCTCAACGGTGAACGTGAACGTCTGGTTCGGCTTGGCCTCCACCGGGAAGGTGTGCTCTGGATTCGAATGAACGTGAAGTTCGTCGGCGGCATCACTGCTGACGCGCAGTTCTATCGGCTTACCGACATTAGCCTGGAACTGCGCGTTGGTCGGCGTGACGTTGCCGCCCTTGATCGCGACATCGATCACCAGGCTGGCAGCCTGGGGCTGCGGCGAAGCCGACGTCGTACCGGCCTGGTGACCGGAGTGGTTGCCGCCGGCGTTGTCCGACGACGCACAGCCGGCGGCGCAGACAAGCACCACCGATGCCGCCGCCGCGGCCAGTATTCGTACTGTCATGCCGAATCGTCTTTTCTGTCCGAGCTTTCCGCGTTGTCAGGGGAGCGCCTGTCCTTCATCGCGATGTACACCACCACACCCGCGACGGCGATGGCCGGGACGAACGCCGGTATCGCCAGTAACACCGAGTGGTCGGCCAGGAAGACGACATGCGGCGGATTCATCAGGCCCGCACGTGCGGATCGGGTGTGGGCTCGGTGCCCGCCTCGGCCACTGTCGATGTCTGCGCGCGGTTGATCCGTCCGCCCCCCCACGCGAGTGCGGCGATGATGACCAACGTGCATGCCAACACCACCAGGGACGCGGCCGGGTACAGCCAGGGTGCAGGACCGTCGATACGTTCGCGCTGGAGCAGCTTGATCTCCTCGATGAACTTTCGGTCCATCGGTTGGCCGATCAGCGCTGGCTCTTCCTTCGCGCCAATGGCGGGATCAGGTGCCATGTAGACCGGCGCCGCGGTCAACGTGCTGCCGTCCTGCACCCGCAGCACCGTCTTCCAGTTCCCCGACGCCGGGACGGGCTTCGTCGACACGTAGTGGCCGGGACCCACCCTGTCGAGGGTGTCGATGACGAGGCCGCGCTGGTTGGCGATGCCGCCCTGCCACGCCAGGATCGAAACCCACTCCGGGTTGTCGCTGACCAGATCGGGCGGATTCATCCGGACGTCGGCGGTCACCATCCGTTGGTCATTGACGCTGGATGCCTCCGCGAGCGTGATGGTGGCGCTGCCGGTGTCGGGTACCTCCATGCGCAGCCCGTTGGCCGCCGCCCCGCCTGTGAACAGCACGGTGAGACTGACGATGCCGACGCTGATCGCCCTTCGGGGCAGGCGCTCACCGGTGAGCACCATGCCAAGCATGGCGCCACATGCCCCGAAGAGGACCGTCACCGGAACCGCCATCAACAGCGCCTCGCCCCACATGCTGGTCGGCCACGGGTAGTGGTACACCGCGCCGATCCACAGCGACTCGAGCCACAGTCCGACGGTGGCGATGCCCAAACCGCTGACGATCCCGAACAGCATGGTGCGCTTGATGAGCGGTGTCAGCGCGAGCAACTCGACCACCAGCGCGGGGCCGAGATAGAGCGGGAACCAGCTGATCGGGGCACCGAGGATCGGGCCGACCATTACGGCCATGGCTCCGCGAAGGACGATCGACAGCAGCGCAGCAATGATCGCGCCGCCGCGACCCAGGAAGATGCGCGCCGCCACGAGCGCAAATGCTGCGGCGAGGCCGATCAGCATCGGCTGGAACACCAGGCGGAACTGTGGGACGCCGAAGTCGAATTCGATCTGGTAGACCGACATGCCTACGACCAGGCCGCCGAACGATAGGTACGTCAGAAACCTCACAAATGGCCGTTCCGGCGGCGCGTCGGGGCCCATCGCCAGTCGCCCCTCGTGCTCCAGGTACAACACGGCGATCAGTGACAAGCCCGCGCCGCCGATCAGCATCAAGTGGGTCGGACCCCACAACGTGACGTCTTGGCCGAACAAGCGGTGCCAGATGTCGTCGAGCGGAAAGCCGATCAACGCATACAGTCCGCAGCCCGCCATGAGCAAGCCGCCGACCGGTACGTACCAACTGCGGGTGATTCGCACCGCGGCCGGGCCGGGCTTGTCGTACGGGAGCACCATCGCCGAAAGACCCGCGACGAACAACATGAAGAGGCCGATCAGGATGAAGTAGTGCGCCCAGTTCGCCAGCGGCCCCTCGTCACGTCCCTTCCCGATGTGCAGGCCGACGTCCCAGATGAAACCGAACAGCGCGCAGATGAGCGTCCCCGTGAACAGCGCGACCTGCAGCGCGACCCACGGTGGGCGGTGAAACTTGCGCCCCATCCATTCGGCGAGGTTGTTCAGCCAGGTGATCTTGCGGGTTCGGTGCATATAACCGATCCACAGCAGAGCCGCCGTGACCACAATGGCGGCGATCGTCAAGCCGAACACTTGGTCGAGGGCAGCCCCACCAGCCGGTGGCGAGGCCTGGCCAAGTATGGACAGTTGCGGCGAATCGCTGATCGTTTCCACGGGCTGAGTATTACCCAATAGAACCGCCGGTACCACCTAAAAATGCGGTGAAGTTCGATGAGACCGAGAATCCGGCCCGCCTGTCTGAGTGGTCCCGTCTTTTCGGGCGCGTCAAGCCTGTGACCTAGTGGGTCGGACCAAATTGGAGGCGGTGTCGGTGGAGAACGCGATCGAACGTTCTTCAAGGTTTCGATGATTCCGGTAGCTAACGGTCCGCGCCTACGGGCAACGGAAATGAGTGCCCCTCTTCGGTATCGGATGATTCTTGAGCGTGATCAGCCGCCGGTGGGGATGACCATGCCGCCGGTGGGGATGAGCATGTAGGTGGCCGTGGATCGGAGCAGGACGCGATTTTCGCCGTCAACCCGAACATTCGCTACTCAGAAGCCTGCGACCGCCGTGCACCAACTTGGCTTCCGCAACGAGGGCCCCTACGTTGCTCTACGCCGTAGCATCGCGGCCAAGTGGACCGTAACGCCAGCCGGCGATGCACCTGCCCAATTTCGCCGACCGGACGCCTGGACGCCGGATGCGGTTTACGTGCCAGCAGCTCGTCGACAGCGGCGGCAAGAGCGTCAGAGTCCTCGAGGTGTTCCTCGCGGAACTCGAGGTCGGTGGAGTCGGCCAGCTTGCCGGTTGCCCGTACCTGTTCAGTGTGCAGCCCTATGGCGTAGGTGTCGGCGTTGCGGGCACGCTCCCGGTAACACGCGTTCTCGGTGCGCAGTTTCTCGACGTAGGACCGTGGGAAGGTGTCGGCGGTGTCGTCGCCCTGATCATCGGCCGGGGTGTCGGTCGGTTCGACGTCATCATCCATGGGTGCCTTTGGCCGTGGCCGGCTCGGCGGTCGATTCCGGGTATTCGTCGTCAGACATTGGTCTCTGTTCCTCCCAAGTCAGTTGAGCCATCGCGGCCTCAGCCACTCTCCCAAGGCTGTCCACATCCGCCGTCGCCAGCGCTTTAACACCCACAACCGGAGGGAGTATCTTGATCACACGGGGTCGTGACGTTGGTCTTGCCGTCCAGCACAGAGGCGGCAGACCGGCTTCCTTATAACCGCACGTCAACGCCCTGCCCCATCTCGGAGGCAGCGGAGACGGGCAGAAAGGAGACCTCACGTGAATCTGAAGAAAATCGCGGGGACAGCAATGATCGCCGGTGCGCTTGGCGCTGCCTCCGTTGGACTCGGCGCGGGTTCAGCACAGGCTGATCCTGGTTGGGGTCCGAACATTCCGTGGATTCCGAACATTCCGGGGCCGGGAGATTGGGTTCAGTGGGATCCGGGAATCAATTGGGGCGCGCCCGGACAGGTCAAGAAATGGTGCCCCTGGCACTCCCCGCCCGGTCACTGGATTGGGGGTCCACACGGGATACCCTGTACCTAACGTCATTCCATAAGACGGTGGCCACGTTGATCGAGGACGAGGGACTCTTCGGCGCGGATCGGAGCCGACCACCTGGGCCTCGCACGGGTGGTCGAGACGATGGACACTTAAATGGCAAGGGGCCGGTCGCACAGCGCGGTCGCCGAGCTGCCGGACCGGGCCATAAGCAATGAATAAACGATGGATTCGGGCGAGGCAGGGCAAAAATAGCCTCTGACGTGCCCTCGGCAGGATTCGAACCTGCGACACCGGCTTTGCAGCCAACCGGTTTCCGTTGGTTATCGTTACACCTTGCAGCGCAACGGTTTTAGTTGCCTGAACGGTTCCAACGATTGACGGTATTCTCACTGATTCTTGGTCACATGCGGTGAGTAAACGACGAGTGAACCACCATTCACACCGCAGTGGCGCGCATCACGGTTTTAGCGTCTACCGACGTCTACCGGGTCGACCGGGCCTAACAATTGGGGGTGGGCCAGGTCGACCGGGACGTATGCCAGGTCGACCAGGTCGACCAGGATCTACGTCGATGTCGGCGTCCAGGTCGACGTCGATTGGATTCCAATTCGGGATCGAACCGGAATCCAGGGATTGTAGTTCACGTTCGACTGTATCCAGGGCTGGCAGTCCAACGTTTCGTAGTTGTAGGCCAGGCCGGGAGGGCAAGGTTCGTCGGCACGGCTGATCGCCGGTGACTGCCGTAGTCCATTCGCTTGGGCTCGACGGAGTCGAGCCTGGCGGTGTCTTGGCCGTGTTGAACGCGGTACCCGAGGTGCCGCCGATCACGGCACCGCATATCCCGGGCGTCCGCCGGCGCGGGCCCACATCACTCGGAGGGCTGCCGGTGGGCACCGTGGTGCGCGTCTCGCGTGCCGGCGACGACGAGCTCTACGTTTGTACTGCTCGAGGGTGTGCAGCGGGTCGGGCAGGTCGCTGCCGACCTGATCCGGTTCGTCGACTCGCAAGGCACGACCGACGTCGTCACGGTCGCCGCCGATGCCATCAGCGCCGCGCCGTCGGTCAATGTCCTTCCGTTGGTAGCTCCCCGGACCGCGCCCGCACACCCAAGAAAGCCGAAGTGGTCTTCGCGAACTGGCGCCAGCCAGCCGGCGACACCACTCTCATTGCGGGACTGACCCTTCCGCTTGCAGCCGGACGGTCGCCGGTGGCCTTGGTTAGGGCCGAGGTTGGGACCCAATGTCGAAGCCGTTTTCGTCCCGCACGGACGCAGCCTGTACCTCAGCTCCGTCCATCTCTGTCTCGTCAGCGACACCGGCGTGCGGTTCGGCATCCGCGGCGCGGCGACGGCGGGGCAGGGCTCTGCGCCGATCGCCGACCTCGGCGTAAAGGTCACCTCACCGGTGGTGGTGATTTGCGCTGCAGGCTCGGTTGGACCGTGATCTAGTGGCGGTGGCGGTCGATGTGCAGCAGTGCCGCCAGGAGGTGCGCCGTGGGTGACCGCGTCGAAGCATCCGCCCTGGTTGTCGGCCGCGACCACGAGGTGCAGCGCAGGCTCCAGCGCTGCGTTGCCGCATTGCAGCGCATGGTCGACGACGACTGGTTTGTCGGCCATGAGGACACCATCGGTATGGAGGTCGAGCTCGATCTCGTGGACCCGCTGGGCCGGCCGCGGCTGATCAATGACGCTGTCCTGGCACGCCTGGGCCGGGCGGACATGCAGCACGAGCTCGGCCAGTTCAACGTCGAGCTGAACCTGGCTCCCAGCCGGCTGCAAGGCCGCGTGCTACATGGCAGTGAAGGCGAGCTCGCCGACGTGCTCGACGCGTGCAGGGCGCGGATCGAGGGGCTCGGCGCTCGGCTGGTCGCCGTTGGCATGCTGCCCACCCTCAGTGCCGAGCAGCTGACCGTCGAGCGGATCTCCAGCAACCCGCGCTACGCGCTGCTGTGCCGCCGCATGCGCGCGGCTCGCCACAGGCCGTTTCTGGTGCGCATCATTGACGGGAGCGAGCCGGTCGAGTTCACCACCGACTCGGTCGCTCCCGAGGCCGCCGCGACCAGCCTGCAGCTGCACCTGCGGGTGCCACCGGACCGGTTCGCCGCCTATTACAACGCCGCCCAAACGATCGCCGGGGCGCAGGTGGCGGTGGCCGCGAACTCGCCGTATCTACTTGGTTGCCGGGCATGGCAGGAAACCCGCATCACGCTGTTGGAGCAGCTGCTCGACACCCGCCGCCACCAGGAGGTCCGGGCTGGCAAACCGGCGCGCGTCCGGCTCGGCGACCGGTGGGTCGAGGACCCCGTGGAGCTCTTCGACGACCTCGTGCGGCTGTTTCCGCCGCTGTTTCCGACGCTGGAGGCCGAGGATCCCGATGCCGTCCTCGAGACCGGGCGTGCTCCGGGGCTGCGTGAGCTTCGGCTGCACAACGGCACGGTGTGGCGCTGGAACCGTCCGGTCTACGACGTGCAGTCCGGGCGCCCGCAGCTGCGCATCGAGAACCGGGTGCTGCCCAGCGGACCGACCGCCGTCGACATGGTCGCCAACGCCGCGTTCTACTACGGTTTGGTCCGGGCGATCGCCGACAGCGACCCTCCCCCGTGGCGGCACACGCCGTTCGTGGCGGCCGAGCGGGACCTGCACCGCGCGGCACGGGACGGGCTGGGGGCGCGGCTGCGCTGGCGGGGCGTCGACTACCCGGTCGATCAGCTCACCCATGAGGTCCTGCTGCCGGCCGCCGCTGCGGGGCTCGACGCCTGGGGCGTGGATGCCGACGACCGCGACCGGTACCTCGGTGTGATCGAAGCACGGGTTCGATCCGGCCGTACCGGCGCTGCCTGGCAGACCGAGGTGGTGTGTTACCTCGAGGAGCACGGGCTGGAGCGCATCGCAGCGCTGTATGAGATGACTCGGCGGTATTGCGAGCACGCGCGCACCGGCGCCCCAGTGCACGAATGGCCGGTGCCATGACCGACTGTGTCATCAACCCGACCGACGGGGGCTCCATCGTGCGTCCTGCCCTAAGTGATGGGGTGAGTCTTGGTGACTTCAGCCGGTGACGGGTGTCAGGGCGCAAACGCCGACAGCGAGGTGAAGCGGGCGCCACGGTGGCGCGGGTCACGACCGTGGCCAGGAGGGTCTGGCGTTACGGGAGAGCCCAGCCGACGGGGTCGCTCAGTTCGGCGGCGATCAGCGGACCCGTCTTGGGGCCCAACACATCCGGCAATGCCGGACTTAATCCCTGGAAAGGCGCGGTCGAGTTGACCCAGCAGCTGATTTTTCGTCGCAAACGACTCGCCGACATCCATCGCGACGACGACCATCATCGACGACATGGCTGAAGCACACCACGCAGTCTCCACAACCACCTCCGGAGGCTGTCAGCGGGGAACCCCGGCGCCCCAACGCCCGGGACCCCCAAAACGGAATTCCTACCCTCCTGACACCTCCGGAGGCGTTTGTGACGGACGCTAACACCTATATCAACCGGTCACCGTCTCCAGTCGCCCCGCGGGTCTCAAACACGCAGGTCACGAAGAATCGCCCGGCCCAGCCATCGCGCCGCGTCTCACCCCATCGCGGCAGTTGCGCCGCGATTCGTTCACAAATCCGTTCCCACATCCCCCCGCCGACGTCGGCCAGACCAATCAACCGATTACCACTCCTTGGGTTGTGATAGCTCCGATTATTGCTGGTTTGCATTGTGGAACAACAGATTGGCGGTCTCCAAGCTCCGGTGAGAACCGGGCGATGCCGGTAGGTTCCCGGTCGTTGGCGTTAAATAAACGATGACCGCAGCAGGAACTCTTCGGCGCTTCTCGTCGGCCGCAGCCGTGTTGTTCTTCGCATCCGATGACGCGTCCTTCATCACCGGACAGGTGCTCGGTGTCAGCGGCGGGCTCACCACGGTCGGCTGAACCCGACTGTCGGGCGGTTATGGACAAGGCGGCAACGGCGGCT
Source organism: uncultured Actinomycetota bacterium (assembly GCA_963834955.1). Taxonomy (GTDB): domain Bacteria; phylum Actinomycetota; class Actinomycetes; order Mycobacteriales; family Mycobacteriaceae; genus Mycobacterium. The sequence continues at coordinate 5,285 of CAWIDX010000037.1, read as the reverse complement.
CTTACGAACGGTGTTGGGGCAGGCGCACAGATTTCGGCTCGACTCTGCTCGGGCAACTGTCACAAAGATCAGCGCTGTCACCACCAGTCTTTGGCGGGCTAGCGTAGGCCTGCCACTGCCCGTTTCGCCGCTCGCGGTACGTCCACGACGTGCGCGGTGGTGTTGAAGCGCACGGTGGCCCGGCGGATGAGGTCGTACTGCGGCCACCCGCAGTCGCCTGTGGTCGCGAAGGACACCCAAGCGGCGTGCATGGTGTCGGCCAGCTGTTGTGGCGGGTCGGCCCCAGCAGCGGCTCGGATTGTTTGTCCAGGGTGTCGAAGACGAAGGCCACTTCGAGCGCGTGGCAGGCACCGAGGCGTCCTCCGAACGCCTTTGACGGCCAAGCGAACTCGTACATGTAAGTGGAAGAGCCGCCACCCACGTGAGCGTCAGCGAGGCGGATGGCGGGGATCCGGACCACCAGTCGGTCTGCACCGCCGCCAACAGGTCACCCGGACTCGCGCCGGGATATTGAGCTGATACGCGGCAAGTGCTGTGTCGACTGCAAGCCCATAGGCGGCCAGGGACAGGAAGCCGAAGGCCGACACCGGTCCGGTCAGGATCTGCTCGGTGATTGCCTAGATCGAGCCACCGACAACCGAGAACAGTCTCCAGTCGTCGACGTTGGTGCCGACCAGCAGATCCATATGACGTTCTGGAACATCGGTGACGAGGAATGCAAGGACCAGACTTCCTCGGCAACCCTGCCGCCGCGGGCCTGTACTACCTGGCGGGCTCATGGCTCATGAGCCAGATCTACACTCGGCGCGGCGACGGCGCGATCCCGTCCGACTGGTTCGTCCCCGATTGGTGGGTGGCGAGCATCCCGAGAGGCGGTCGGCTCGCCGCGTACCTGGCCGCGCGACGCCCGGCGGCGACCTCAAGCGCCTGCCCCGTTGCGAGCATTACCCCGATCAACGCGCCCGCCAAATACTCGTGAATGGCCAGCGTGCCCACCAGTGCGAGCACCGCGATGATGTCGGCGCCCACGCCGCCCCGCCTGAGCGCGACGACCACCCACCACACTGCTGGCACAATGGCCACTAAAGTTCCTGCTGCCCAAAAGATTCCAGCGACATCGTGGGCCCCGAGGAGCCACGCCATGCCGCCCGCAATGAGAGCCACCATCGTGGTGGCGAGCAGCACGCGGATCACTGCTTGACGAAGCGGCTGGCTTCCGTCACCGACCTTCACCGCTGAAGCGGTGGCATTTACCCCATGCTGCCTACGGCGGGAAGGTTGGTGACATGGCACGCCCACGCCTTCGGTGCCGCCGATGGGCCGATGAGTCAATTCTCTGACCTGCTCACCTGCAGGCGAAGTGGTCCGACGACCCCGGGCGTCGGGTCCACTGGCGGACCAACGGGGACCAAGGACCCTGGCGAACGGCATCGTCATCCCTAGGGTCGAAGATGGATAGGAGGTCGGCTTCCATGACTCGAACGACGGTGGACACCGAGATCATCGCCAAGGCCATCCAGCTGGCGTGCAGAGCGCCGTCACTGCACAACAGCCAGCCCTGGCGATGGGTTGTAGGCGACGCCGAGGTGGACCTGTTCGGCGACCCACGACGCGTCGTGCGCTCGGTTGACAGTTCCGGTCGGGAGGGAGTCATCAGTTGCGGTGCCGCCCTCGGGCACTTCCGGGTCGCAATGGCCGCCGCCGGCTGGAACACCAACGTCGACCGCTTTCCCAACCCGAACGCGCCCGACCATCTCGCAACGGTCGATTTCTCGGCGCACTACGTCACCGCCGCGGAGCGTGACCGCGCGGACGCGATACTGCGTCGCCGGACGGACCGACTACCGTTCGGTGCGCCCGCCGACTGGGCATCGTTTGAACCGGTGCTGCGCACGACCTTCGACCAAACGATGGCCAGGCTCGACGTGTTGGCTGACGACGCCCGTCCGACCCTTGCCGAGGCATCCCGGCTCACCGAATCCGTCCGCCGCTACGACCAGTACTACCAAGACGAGTTGCACTGGTGGACAACGTCTTTCCGTCTTCACCAGGGTGTGCCGGATAGCGCGTTGGTATCCGAGGAAGAAAGTAAACGCGTCGAGATCAACCGACAGTTCCCGCTTCACGTGCACAGTGATCGACGCCCGGAAGTGCCGACAGATCAAGCGAAGATCCTCGTGTTGTCCACGCCGGAGAACTCTCGCACCGACGCACTCAATTGCGGCGAGGTGCTGTCGACAGTGCTGCTGGAATGCACGATGGCCGGGCTGGCAACGTGCACGCTGACGCATATCACCGAGTTGGCAGAAAGCCGCGACATCATCGAAACCCTCACCGGCACGGGTGGATTCCCACAGGTGCTGATTCGCGTCGGTGAAGCGCCGGCCCTCGAGGAAGCTCCGGTACCGACGCCTCGGCGCCCGCTGAGCGAAGTCATGCAAATTCGTCAGCCGGGAGGCACTTCATGAGGGCACGCGTCGGTGACCGGCTGCTAATCAAGGGCACCACGCTCGATAAGGCGCACCAGCACGGGCTCAGCACCGAGGTGCACTGGGCCGACGGCTCCCCACCCACGTCGTGGCTGGCTTGATACGGGGCATGTGGCGACCGTCTTCCCGGGCACCGACGCCGTGATCCTCACACCGGAGGAGCAGCAGGCGGCCGACGAGCGGGCGCGGGCGGCCTGCGGGTCAAGCCTTCGACGCCGGTGGCCGCGCGCGGCAGCCGCGCCACGGCAAGGGGGCAGGAGCCTCCGCAATCGCGCAGTCTTCCAGATCGCAAGACCAGGGGGGCGCGACCGCGCTAGGTTCTGATCAGCGCACGACCCCCGGAGTAGGGCCGGAAACACGAAGGAACCGCGCATGGTCGCCAACAAGCAAAGTCATCTCGAACTCAAGTGCTGGGAGCTCCGCCCCGGCAAGGGGGCACCGCGGGAGCAAAAGTGCATCACCTGTCGCAGCAAGCTCGAACTCAAGCCGGTGATTGCCCGATGCGTCGCCGAGCGGGACCCTAAGACCGGACACTGGGTCGAGCATGTCCACCCGTGGTACTGCATGGACTGTGTCGCCGCCCAGATCGGCAAGGAATGGCGCTGAGAATCTTGAGCGTGAATCAAAGGCTCGGAAATGGACGGGTTCTCGTCGATTCCGGCCGCCGGGGCAGAACCTCGGCAAGATCGTTCACGATGGCGCCCTGCACGGTCGACGAGGCCGCCCTGGAGATGGACCTGCTCGACTACGACTTTCACCTGTTCACCGAGAAAGGCACCGGCACCGCCGGTGTTCTGTACCGTGCCGGTCCGACGGGCTACCGCCTGGCACCGGTGGCACCCGTTCCGGCGGATCAGCTGAGACCGTTGGAGCTGCCCGTGACCATCAGTCCGCAGCCGACTCCATGCCTAACCGTCGAGGAAGCCACCGAGCGGCTCGGCCTGCCGTTCCTGTTTTTCATCGATGCCCGCCCAAGGCCGCGCCAGCGTGCTGTATCACCGCTGCGACGGGCACTACGGGTTGATCACCCCGGCGGGCTAACGGTCGTCTAATACGTCCCCACGTCTTGCCCAGGCGGAGGTGCCCCCGTCACCTGGAAGACCACCCGCCTGCCGACCTCGACGGCATGGTCGGCGAAACGTTCATCAGACCGGCCGAGCAGCGCGACATCGACAGCGGCGGGGACCCCGTGCTTCCACTCGCGATCCATCAGCACGGTGAACAGCTGCCGGTGCAGCTCATCCATGTCGTCGTCTTGTTCGCGAATGCGAGCTGCCTTGTCCGGATCTCGGGTCAACAGCACGTCCTGCGCACTGTTCGCCAATTTGACCGCAACGCTGCCCATTTCGGTGAAACAGCCCTCGACTTCCGCGGGCAGCACGTGATCTGGATGTCGCCTTCTGGCGATCTTGGCCACATGCACGGCCAGTGCGCCCATCCGATCCGCGCATCGGCAACAGTTACCTGCACCCAGCTGACGATACTGCGCAGTTCGCCAGCCACCGGCTGCTGCAGTGCCAGCAATGTAACGGCACTCTCTTCGGCACGCGTGCCCAGCGCCTTGATCTGGTCGTGGTCGCTGATCACCTGCTCCGCCGAGGCGAGGTCGGCCTGCAACAGTGCCCGGGTCGCGCGCTCCATCGCGGCACCGGCAAGACCGCACAACCTGCCCAGCTGGTCGGCCAGCTCCGACAGCTTTTCGTGGTAGACGGTTCGCATGTGCTTCGGCCCCCTCGTTGTAGTCGACGTCAGTATCCTCGCCATCTAGCGCAGACAGACGCAAAATCGCCCAGAACACATCAGGTTTGGGTGAACGTACGCCTATACACACCTGAATTGTTGTCACCCTTTCACGACTCCCAATGGGATGAGGCGCGCGACCTTGCGCGCAAGCCCGGCGCGGTGGCTGGTCTCGACGACGGCGTCGATGTCCTTGTACGCCTGTGGCTTTTCCTCGGCCAGCCCGCGCCGGGAGCTGCCGCGGACGAAGATGCCGGATTTTCTCGAGGTCTCTGCGCAGCGCCTCACCGCTTCGTGTGGCGAGCGGCCTGGTGGCGGCTTTGCACTCGGCCGGCGCCGTGGGCGGTAGAGAAGAACGCCGGGTTATCGGGTACGCCTACCAGCACGTAGGAGGCGGTGCCCATCGTGCCCGGTATCAGCACCGGCTGGCCGACCGCGGCCAGTTCGGCGGGTACGTCGGGATGATGCGGTGGCAGCGAGCGGGTCGCCCCCTTGCGAGTACACACAGCGTGCGCTGCCGACCATCGACGGGATGCACCTCGAGCTTGGCCAGGTTGTGCAACACGTCGTACAGCACATCCAGCGTCGTCGCGGTCTCATGTTCGAACACCCGCCGGGCTGCTTCAGTCAGCAGTTGCCGGTTCGCGCGTCCGTAGTTGCCCGCCGCAGCCATCGCCGCCAGGTATGCCTGGCCCTCGGCCGAGCGGACCGGCACACACGCCCAACTGGCGATCGGGCACCTGAATGCCATAGCGGCCCATAGCCTGTCCCATCTGCCGCACATGATCAGTGCGAACTTGATGACCGAGGCCCCGCGAGCCGGTATGGATCATCACGCAGACCCGTGCCCTCCGACAGCCCCATTCGCGCGGCCGCGGCCGCGGCGTAGACGCGATCCACCACCTGAACCTCCAGAAAGTGGTTGCCCGAGCCCAGGCTGCCGATCTGACCAAGTCCGCGCTCTTTGACATCGACGCGCCGGCCGGCGGAGAGTATCCGCGGCGGCGTAACCCCGGCTTATACCCCCACGGGTAATATGGCAGAGGCGCTTTAGGA
>CAWIDX010000036.1:0-67523 GCA_963834955.1 uncultured Actinomycetota bacterium | reverse complement strand
CCGATGTCGGCGACGTTCACGCGGGGGCTACTTCTCCCGCACATCCTCCATGCGGAAGCCGACTTTGAGAGTGACCTGTACATGACCCACCGCGCCGTCGGACAGATGCCCGCGGATCGACTGCACCTCGAACCAGTCGAGACCGCGAGTGGTCTGCGCCGCCCGTGAGATTGCGTTTTGGATTGCCGTGTCGATGCTGCCGGTTGAGCTGCCGACGATCTCGATGACACGGTAGACGTGGTCGCTCATGGGAATTCCTTCCTATCGAGACGAAGGCGCCGAGCCACCGCCCGTCTTGAAGGATAGGGCACCGCGTCGGTGTCGTGACGAACCTGCAATCGCGTTGCTGCGCAACGCTGAAACGCCGTGCACCGAGACTGCATCCACGCAGGCCCGCACTCGAACTTTTCCTGCGAGGATGCAGTTTCGACGCAGCGCGTCAGCCCCGCCGGCGGAGGGTGTGCCCCCGGCGCTTCTCCTGCCGGCGGTACGTGGTGGCGAGTTCATCGACATGTGCAGGGAGCGTTCCCGCTGCCACGTCGGCCAAACTTGTTTCTTCCAGCACGGATCGCATGCTCGCGCGCAGCGCCATCCACACGTCGGTCAGCGCGGCCGTCGGACCGGAATAGGGCAGATCGCCGAGCCCGATGTCGCGGACGCTGGCCAGCGGGCCGTCGATGCTGCGCAGCACGTCGGCGATGCTGATCTCGGTGGCCGGACGGGCCAGCTCATAGCCGCCGTCACGGCCGCGATGGCTGCGGACGAGTCGGTCGGTGCGCAGCTCGGAGAGGATGTCCACCAGAAACTGGGACGGGATGCCCTGCGCGTTCGCCAGGTCCTCGGTCTTGACCAACACGCCCTCGTCGACGGTGGTGAGCTGGATCATGGCCCGGACGGCGTACTCCGCCTTGGCCGACATGCGCATTGTGGAGATTGTGCCATCACGCCCGACGGTCGAGGAGGTCGATGATCTGCTCGGCGAGCTCCTCGGTCGGGCGGTCCGGACACAACCGCAGGTCGGGGTGAGCGGGCGGCTCGTACAGACTGTCGATACCGGTGAAGTTCTTGATCACGCCGGCACGGGCTTTCGCGTACAGACCCTTCGGGTCGCGCTTCTCGCAGTCCTCCAGCGGGGTATCGCAGAACACCTCGTAGAAGTCGATGCCGGCGTCTTCGTGCACCCGTCGTGCCAACTCGCGGTGCTCGGCCAGCGGACTGATCACGGGCACCAGCACGATCTGCCCGGAGTCGGCCAACAGCACGGCGACGTGTGCGAGCCGACGCAGGTTCTCGGCGCGGTCGGCCATGGAGAAGCCCAGATCGGCGTTCAGCCCGTGGCGCAGATTGTCGCCGTCGAGCACATACGCGGGACGCCCGCCGCCGAGCAGCCGTTGCTCGCTCAACATCGCCACCGACGACTTGCCCGACCCGGACAGCCCGGTGAACCACAGGGTGCACCCGCGCGACAGCCGGTCGCGGGCGGTCACCAGCGACTGGTGGCGCACGGTGTCGGGGCTGCTCGCGCGTGCGGCGGCGGCCCGCTCCGAGACGTCGCGCAACACCATGCCGGCGGCGACGGTGCCGTTGGTGTCGGGATCGATGAGGATGAACGAGCCGGTGCTCGAATTGCGGGTGTACTCGTCGAGCAGTAGCGGCTTCTGCGTGCGCAGCGAAACGCGGCCAAGTTCGTTGAGTTTGAGCGCTGTTGCGGTCTTGTCGCGATGCAGGGTGTTGACGTCGAGGCGGTAGTCCAGTGCCGTCACCCGTGCCCTGGTGGTCCGCGTGGTCTGCTTGATGACGTAGCTGCGGCCCGGCTCGAGCGCGGAATCGTCGGCCATCCAGCACACGGTCGCGTCGAACTCCTGCGAGATCCGTGGCTGATTGTTGATGCGCGCGATCATGTCGCCGCGGGAGATGTCCAGGTCGTCGGCGAGAGTGATCGACACGGCCATCGGCGGAAAGGCCTCGGGCACAGGGCCGTTGGGTCCATCGATCGCGCTTATCGTGGTGGTCTTGCCCGCCGGCAACACCACGACCTCGTCGCCCGGGCGCATCACGCCGCTGGCCAGGGTGCCCGCATAGCTGCGGTGGTCCTGGTGCTCACGGGTGTGCGGCCGGATCACGTACTGGACGGGGAACCGCACGTCGACGAGGTTGCGGTCGCCCGCGATGAAGACCTCTTCGAGGTGCGTCAGCAGCGCCGGTCCCTCGTACCACGGACTCTTATCCGATTTCGACACCACGTTGTCGCCGTGCAGCGCCGAAATCGGGATCGTGGTCACGTCGTGGACATCGAGCCGCGCGGCGAATTCGTGAAACTCTTTGCGAATCGTCTCGAATGTCTTTTGATCCCAGCCGATGAGGTCCATCTTGTTGACCGCGAGCACGATGTGCTGAATGCCGAGCAGCGACGCCAGGAACGCGTGCCGCCGGGACTGCTCGAGCAGGCCGTTGCGCGCGTCGACCAGCACGATCACCAACTGCGCAGTCGACGCTCCGGTGACCATGTTGCGCGTGTACTGAATGTGCCCGGGCGTGTCGGCGATGATGAATTTGCGCTTGGGGGTGGCGAAGTAGCGGTAGGCGACGTCGATCGTGATGCCCTGCTCGCGCTCCGATCGCAGCCCGTCGGTGACCAGCGAGAGGTCGGTGTACTCGTGTCCGCGTTCCTTCGACGTCCGTTCGACGGAGGCCCACTGGTCCTCCATCACGGCCTTCGAGTCATACAGCAGGCGGCCGATGAGCGTGGACTTGCCGTCGTCGACCGATCCGGCGGTGGCGAGCCGCAGCAGGCTGCTCATCAGAAGTAGCCCTCCCGCTTGCGGTCCTCCATGCCGGCTTCGGAGATGCGGTCGTCGGCTCGGGTGGCGCCGCGCTCGGTCAGCCGCGACACCGCCGTCTCGGCGATGACCTCGTCGACGGTTCGTGCCGTCGACTCGACGCAGCCGGTACAGGTGACATCGCCAACGGTCCGGAACCGCACGCTGGCGTCGAACACCTCCTCGCCGGGCTGCGGCTGCATGAACCTGTGCACGGCCAGCAGCATCCCGTCGCGCTGAAACACCGGGCGCCGGTGCGCGTAGTAGATCGCCGGCAGTTCGACCTGTTCGGCGCCGATGTAGGACCACACGTCGAACTCCGTCCAGTTCGACAGTGGAAACACCCGGATGTGCTCGCCCTTGTGGTGACGGCCGTTGTACAGGTTCCACAACTCCGGCCGCTGGGCCTTGGGTTCCCACTGGCCGAACTCGTCGCGGAAGCTGAACACCCGCTCTTTGGCGCGGGCCTTCTCCTCGTCGCGCCGGGCGCCGCCGAACGCCGCGTCGAACCGGTTCTCCCGGATGGCGCGCAGCAGCGTGACCGTCTGAAGGGGATTGCGGGACGGACCCGTTTCGACGACCCGTCCGGCGTCGATGTCGTCCTGAACGGAGGCGACGATCAGGCGCACGTCGGCGTCGGCGACCAGCTTGTCACGGGTGACCAGCACCTCGTCGAAGTTGTGGCCGGTGTCGACGTGCATCACCGGGAACGGCAGCCGGCCCGGTCGAAACGCCCGAAGCGCCAGGTGGAGCATGACGATCGAGTCCTTGCCGCCGGAGAACAGCAGCACCGGACGCTCGAACTCCGCAGCCACCTCGCGGATCACGTGGATGGCCTCGGCTTCGAGCGCCCGCAGATGACTGAGCTCGTAGCGGCCCGGGGTAGGGGTGGTCGCGGGTGCAGACATTCTTTATCCCAGTAAGTTGGTTTAATTAGCCAGATTTATCTGGTTTTACCATGCGCGCGAGAGGCTGTCAAACGAGGTCAGTCGATCACCGAGACGACGCGACTTGCGTGACGATCTCCCAGACGGTGGCCTCGGAATCGAGCACCATCTGCCCGAGGCGTCGCTGCCAGTGGCGTTGCACCCCGAACTCGGATCGCCAGGCGAGCGCCCGGGTGGTGAAGTGCCGGAGCTTGTGGTCGAGGGTGAACCCGATCGCGCCGTGGGCCTGGTGGGCGTTGCGCGACACGACGGTGGCCGCTCGTGCCGACTGGATCTTGGCCACCGCGACGGCGAATTCTGCTGAGGCGGAATCGAATCCGGTATCATCGGCGATGTCGGTGGCGAAATCTGCGGCGGTCTTGGCCAACGACAGTGCCCCCGCCGCGGTGGCGATCAACTCCTGGACCGCCTGAAAGGCGGCGAGAGGGCGGCCGAACTGTTCCCGTTGCGTCACATGGGAGCAGGTCAGCTCCAAGGCGCGGGCCAGCGCGCCGCAGGTCTGCACCGACCGCGCCCACGCCCCCCGCACGCCGAACTCAGCCGTGAAATCCGCTGTCACAGCGGCGAACTGACCAGCGTCAAGAGCGGTGTCCACGGTCACCCGGCCTAACGGCTGCCCGGCGACGTCGGTTTCGTCGTTAGCCACGAACTGGTCCCGTCCGAGCGCCGCAACGAACTCCGCGCCCACCACGACGAGCGTCTCCGCGGCCCTCGGCCACGGGACCTCCTCCAGCGTCGCCGTCAGCCGGCTCCCGTCGAGCGGCTGGTGTGTTACCGCGGCGACCATCGGTCCATTGGGGATGGAAAGTCCGGCGGTGCGAAGTAGCCATGCTGCCAGAACGTCGTTGTCGGCCAGCGGGATTGGGGCGGCGTGATAGCCCGCGCGATCCAGCACCACCGCGAGTTCCCGAACACTCGCCCCACCGCCGCCGCATGCTTCGGGCGCGGTCAGCAGCGTCAACCCGGCAGTGCTCAGGGTGTCCCACAACGCCGGGTCGTAGTCGAGGCCCCGGCGCGGAACGTCGAGCGTCCCTGCGGTGGAGGCACGGAAGATGTCGTCGGCGAGCTCGCCCAGCGCGGAGAGTTCGGCGGTCATCGCAACCCCAGCCCGCGTGCGACGACGCCCCGCAGGATTTCGTTCGTGCCGCCGCGGAGCGTAAACCCGGGCGCATGCAGGATCGCCTCGGCCAGCAGCCGCGTCAGGTCGTCTTCGGCTTCCAGGGCGGGTGGCGTGGGCACGGTGGCCGCGGCGGCGTCCACCACCGCGGACTCGTAGCGGGTACCCATGTCTTTTACCAGCGCGGCCGACACGTCCACCGAGCCGCCGTCGGCAAGTGCGCCCGCGATCGATGCCGAGAGCTGACGCAGTCCGACCAGCTGCGCGACGAGGTCGCCGAGGTCGGTCGCCGCCTCCGGGTACTCCGCCGACCCGCCGCGGCGCATCTCGGTGGCCAGGTGTTCGAGCAACCGATGAGTCGACAGGATCCGTTCTGGTCCGCTGCGCTCGAAGCTCAATTCGGAGGTGACCTGCGTCCAGCCGTTTCCGATGCGCCCGAGCACTCCATTGTGTTCGCCGTCGTCGGGCACGAACACCTTGTGCAGCACCACCTCGTTGAAGTGGTGGGCGCCGGTGAGAAGCCTGATCGGCCGGATGTCGACGCCGGGGGAGTCGAGCGGCACGATGAACTGGCTCAATCCCGCGTGGCGGTTTCCCTGCTCGACGGCGGCGGTGCGGGCCAGGACGAAAAACGCATGGGCAAGGTGGGCGCCCGACGTCCACACCTTGGTGCCGGTCAGCTCCCAGCCGCCGTCGACCGCTACCGCACGGGTGCGCACGCTCGCCAGGTCTGAGCCGGATTCGGGCTCGCTCATCCCGATGGCGAAGAAGCACTCGCCGCGCGCAATGGCCGGCAGATATGTCCGGCGCTGCGATTCGCTGCCGAACTTGAGCAGCGACGGGGCGGCCTGCCGGTCGGCGATCCAATGCGCGGCCACCGGCGCGCCGGCGGCCAGCAACTCCTCGGTGACCACGAAGCGGTCGACGTGGCTAGCCCCACCAGCACCGCCACCGCCGCCGTACTCCTCGGGAATCGTCATGCCCACCCACCGGCGGGCGGCGAGCCGACGGCTGAAATCGGCATCCCACGAGGCCATCCACGCGTCCACCCGCGGTGTCCAGCCGAACTCCGCGCGGTCCCGGCTCAGGAACTCGCGCACCTCGCTGCGGAGCGCTTCGGTGTATGCCGGCAACGGTCGATACGGGGGAACCAGCGCGATCGTCACGGCGCACCTTTCGTCTCGACCGTCGAGATGGCCACCAAGGCTGTGATTTCGTGTCTGAGCACGACCATAGCGGCCATCTCGGCGACGAAATGCGGGCTACCCTGCGAGGTAAGGGCCAACCGCCTAGGGAGAAACAGTGCTGGCATTCGATCCGAAAACATCGTTCGCCAACGCGCCGGTGGGACAGTTGGCGACGGTCACCCCCGAGGGCTCGCCCCATCTTGTGCCGGTGGTCTTCGCGTATGCCAAGGAAGTCGTCTACACCGCGATCGATGCCAAGAAGAAGACCACGCACAGTCTGCGCCGGCTCACCAACATCCAGGCGAATCCGCAGGTGAGCATGCTCGTCCATCACTACGTCGACGACTGGTCGCAACTGTGGTGGGTGCGTGTCGACGGGCTGGCAGCGGTGCACGAGCGCGGCGAGGAGATGGCCACGGCGTACGCCCTGCTGCGTGCCAAATACCCGCAGTACCATCGCGTCTCGCTGGCCGGACCGGTCGTCACCATCGCAGTGACACGTTGGGCGCACTGGCACGCCTGATCGGGACTATCCTTAACCCTCGGTTGACATGATGAACCGTGAACAGCTTTTCGCCTCGATCGTGGCGGCTCGCCCCGGTCGCGATGACGTCGTCTATCTGGAACGCCGCGGCACCCAATACGACTGGCGCCTGATCCCGGCCGATGTCGAGTTCATCGAGCCCGCGACGACGCCCGACGTGTGGATCTCGTTGACGGCGGTCTGGCCGGTCGACAACCGCGCGCTCATGCGGAAGTTCTTCGAGGATCTGCTCGCCGAGCTCGAGTCGATGGCCGACCGGTCGGATCGCGCCCGATCGTCGCTCGACAAGACGCGGCCCCGTTCGCTCTGACGCGAGCCGCATGGTGAACTACCGCGTCACCGCTGACGACCGCACTCGCTTCAAACGGTGCCGCCGACAGTGGGATTTCGCCTCCGCGCACCGCGGCAACCTCGAACCCGCCGGACAGACGTCGCCCGCGTTGCCGGCCGCGCTCGAGGAAGCCCTGGCGGTCTACTACTACCCGGGGACGTGGGACTGGCCGCACGAGCTCACCCAGTCGCTGGTGCACAAGGCGTTGACTCGTTCCCTCGCCGAGAACGGCGCGCCCGAGCAGACCAACACCGGATTGGCAGTGCTGGACTGCTACGACGCCTGGGCGAGCGCGATCGACGATTTCGCGCCCGTGCGGATCGGCTGCGACTTGCAGGTGCTCGTCCCCGACCCGCACGATGCCGAGCGTGGTCTGATCACACCGGACGGTTCCCCGGTGGTGTACAGCTGCCGCGTCGACCTGCTGGCCGTCGACGCCGCCGACGAGTACTGGGTGGTGTGTCACCGGATCGTCGACACGTGGTCCGACACAGAGACGCTGATCCGCGACGAGGACGCCGTCGCCGCCTGTTGGGCGTGGGAGCAGGACTACCCGGGCATGGAAATCACCGGAACCATCCACAACGAGGTCCTGCTCGGCGGGCCCATGCCGTCGCCTCCTGCGGCGGCCTACGGCGGCCCCAAGGCGGTCGCCCAGCACGAGCCGAGTGGCGGCGGCCGGTCCATTCCTCAGCACCGCCGGGCATCCGCCCGCACGGCAGATACCGACACCCGCGTCGAACAGCGCACCGCCGGGATGCTGCGCCGCACGCGCATTCGCCGCGGCCGCGACGAGATCGCTGCCGCGGCCGCGCTGATCGGCGCCGAGGCGCTCGACATGATCACCGCACCCGCGATCTATCCCACTCCCGCGGCGCACTGCCGACTGTGCGAGTTCGGCGTCCCCTGTCTCGCGCTTGTTGCGGGTCTCGACCCGAAACCTCTGCTGGACAAAGAATTTCGGCCACGGTCAGCGGACACGCCGACAAAACCGAGGCTGGGGCAGGCGACCTGGGGGTTCGGCAGGGGCGCGGCACCCCCTCGATGGTGATGCAGTGGTGATCAGCCGACCAGTCGCTCCGATAAATCCTCGAGCGCCTGCCGGGCGTAGCCACGCCACAACAAGCCGAACACAGGGAGCGCCGGGGCGGCCAATCGCGAGCGGGGGTAAAGGACCCACTTCCACGTGACTTTGGTGCCGGTGCCGGCCGGGTCGAACCGCCATTCACCCTCGATGAGGCCGACGAGCGGCGCCATCGGTCCCTTGATCTCGGTCAGGGTGTAGCCGAACGCACGCGGCGGGTCGATGTTCGTGAGTTCCTCCCGCATGCTCCCGCCGCCGGTCAGCACGATGGTTCGGCTCTCTCCGACGGTGCTCCAGTCGGCGGTCTGATTCAGAATCCGGCTGATCGGCGGGATCGGCCCGTACCAGCGCCGAAACAGCGTCGGCAACGGCATCGGCAACGTCCCGTGAAAGGCGTCGTCCACACTGACCGGAATATCCCGCGACTGCTCTACCTCCAAAGCCATGCAGGGATGGTACGTGCACGGTTGTAGCAGCGGCAGCGTCAGTTGCGGGTCGCTTGAACGACGGATTCGTCTTCGGCCTCGGCGGCCGCCGGCAACGCGTCATCGCCGGGCGGTGATTCGTCGGCGGCCCGGCGTGCCTCGTAGCGTTTGACACCCAACAGCACGAAAACCGCCAGCAGCCAGCCGAGCACGAGATCGATGACGTAGTGCTCGGCCGTGTACACCAGCGTGAAGGCCATGATCAGCACGAAGGCGACGAGCAACGGCCGCCATTTGCGCGTCACCCGACGCCACAGAAAGCAGGCCACCAGCAAGGACAACCCCGCGTGCAGCGACGGGATCGCCGCCACCAGGTTCACACTCATTTGCCCTGAGTCGATGAGAGCACGCGCAACGTGCAGATCCAATGTGGCAAAACCGCGGGTGGAGATGCGCTCGACGAAGTCGTTGGCACCCGGCCGGGCGGTCTGCATGGCACCCAGAATCCCGCCGTCGGGCACCTTCGACGGATCGCGGTACATGCATGCCGGATCCGACGGATGGTCGGACACCTCGGCGGCCTTGCAGCGGGCGGCCGCCCACGGTGGCGCGGCGGGCAGCAGCACGTAGATGATCAGCCCAGAGAACGACAGCACGACGAACCGCCGCACGAACGCCTTCCAGTCCTCGCGGTCCTTGAGCCACAGCACGCCGGCGATCACGTACGGCAGGATGAAGAACGACATGTAGGTCGTGCTGATGACGACTTCCCACCAGGGCGGCTCGGGCAGTTTGATGCGTTCCTGCAGCCACACCGTGGGCACCGTGCCGAAGAACATCCAGCGATCCGCGTCGATCTGCCAATGCCACAGCGTGGGGGTGCCGACGAGCGTGGCGGCGCCGCGCGACAGGTCGTACAGCAGCAGGATGAGCGCGAAGGGCAACCAGTCGCGGATCACGGTCAGCACTTTGCGGCGCCCGATGCTGGCGGCCACCAACCCCGTGGCGATGTAGAGCAGCACGAGTTCGCGGTTGAACGCCAATCCTTCGGACACGGTCCGGTACGTGATCACGGTGGCCCACGTCGCGATCGCGATGCGGCGCACGAGCGTGAGCCTGCGCTCGTAGAGATCCGTCGGATCGGTCAGCGGAGGCAGCGAAGGCTCAGGTCGCCGCGGCCTGCGAGCACGCCGCGGCCGCCACGCCGTGGACGCCTTCTCGTCAACCTGGAGCACTGCAGCCTTTCAGCCGATCACGAGCAGCCGACCGGCTATCGCCGCCCGAAGTGTGGTGACCATGTAGTTCACCACAGGTTCGCTGCACGATAGTCAGCCTGTTACCCAAAAGTGATCGGCTGAGTCGCTAATCCTCGAGGTCGACCCGGATGGTGAGCAGGTTCGTGCCGAAGGTCCGCACGCCGAAGCTGTTCATCTGCGGCAGCTCCCGCAGTCGCGCGTGAGCATCGTCCTCGGGCAACAAATGCGCTGTGCCGCTGCGCCATTGGCCGTTAGCCGAACCCGCACCCGGGGGTTCGCCTTGATGTTCTTGACGTACTGCGACTCTTCGCCGAATTCTGACACCAGCCAGAACTGGTTGCCGACCAGGCGCCCGCCCAGCGGAGTGTGGCGGGGCTGGCCGGACTTTCGGCCCGTCGTCTCCAGCAACGTCTGCACAGGCAGCAGCCGCATCGCCGGATTCGCCACCCACTTCTGCATGGTTCTGGTCAGCCGGCCGCGCACCTCGTCAACCATCGAAGAACCCTCCAATCCGCCGGGTCAGCAGCAGCGCTGCACCCGGATTCGCGTCGGCGGCGGCATGCCGCGCCTTCCAGTACTCCCGCTCCGTCATGACGGGCTCGCCGGGATGACTCGCCCCGCGGTGCTCGACGTAGCGCCGGTAGTGATTGTCACCCATCAAGCTCCCGCAGTACCAACTGATTCTGTTCGCGACTCGCCGTGCGCGCGTGCGGATTTCACTGCGTCCCATTGCCGTTGCACCTCCCGTTCTTTCGCGGTGGCGATCAATCCAGACGGCCCGAACAGCCGCGAGGGCACCGGTTCGTCCTCGGTCGAGGGGGTGCCCCCGCCGCGCAGCACCCGGATCACCATGGTCAACCCGGCCGCCACCACGATCACCACCATCAGGGCGAAGATGATCGACAGCGTGCCCTGAATGAACGTGTTGCGGATGACGGCGTCCATCTGCCCCGGCGTTCTTCGCCGCTCCGAACGCCGTCTTCCCGGCCTCCTTGGCTTCCTGATACTGGAAATGCTGAGTCCAGTAGCCGACCTTCGGATCGCCGGAGAAGATCTTCTGCCACGACGCGGTCAACGTGACGATCAGATCCCAGAGCAGCGGAACGCCGGGCACCCAAACCCATTTCAGGTAGCCCTTCTTCACCAGGACGACCGACACCACGGTCAGCGCGATCGCGGCCAACAGCTGGTTGGCGATGCCGAACAGCGGGAACAGGGTCCAGATGCCGCCCAGCGGGTCGGTGACGCCCATCAGCAGGAGGCCTCCCCACGCCGCGACGACGACCAGGCTGCAGATCCATGCGCCGACCCGCCAGCTCGGGTTGCGCAACTTGCGCAGCGGCCCGCCGAGGTTGGCCAGCCCGTCGGACAGCATGAACCGTGCGACGCGGGTGCCGGCGTCGACGGTGGTGAGGATGAACAGCGCCTCGAACATGATCGCGAAGTGATACCAGAACGCCTTCAATGTGTCGCCGCCGAACACCTTGCTCAAGATCTCCGACATCCCGAACGCGAGGGTGGGCGCGCCGCCGGTGCGCGACACGATGGATTCCTCGCCGACGCTCTCGGCGGCGCGCGTGATTTCCTCGGCAGTGATCGGCGGGCCGGACACGGGCAGGCCGTTGACGTAGGCGGCGGCGGTCTCGGCGGTTCCGCCGGTCTGCGCGACGGGCGCGTTCAGGGTGAAGTACAGGTGCTGGTTGAGGATGGAGGCGGTGATGAGCGCCATGATCGCCACGAACGACTCGGTCAGCATGCCGCCGTAGCCGATCAACCGCATCTGGCTCTCTTTTTCGAGCAGCTTCGGCGTGGTGCCCGAGGAGATCAGCGAGTGGAAGCCGGATAGCGCGCCGCACGCGATCGTGATGAAAAGGAACGGGAACAGCGCCCCGGCGAACACCGGTCCGGCGCCGGTCTTCGCGAACTCCGATATGGCAGGCGCCTCCATGACGGGCCGGGCGATGAGGATGCCGATAGCGAGCAGCGCGATGGTCCCGACCTTCATGAACGTCGACAGGTAGTCGCGTGGAGCGAGGAGCAACCACACCGGCAGGACCGACGCGGAAAAGCCGTAGATGATGATGCACCACGTCAACGCCACCGGCGACAGGTCGAACCAGGAGGCACCCCAGCCCGTGTTGGCCACCCAGTTGCCCGAGACCACCGCCAGCAGCAGCAGCGCGACGCCGATCAGCGAGACCTCCGACACCCGGCCGGGGCGGATGAACCGCAGATAAAACCCCATGAAGATGGCGATCGGGATCGTCATCGCGATCGAGAACACGCCCCACGGGCTCTGCGCCAACGCCTCGACGACGACCAGCGCCAACACCGCCAGCAGGATGGACATGATCACCAGAATCCCGATGATGGCCGCGGCGCCGCCGATGGTGCCGAGTTCGTCGCGGGCCATCTGGCCCAGCGAGCGGCCCCGGCGGCGGGTCGAGATCGACAGCACGAGGAAGTCCTGCACGCAGCCGGCCACCACCGCGCCGATGATGATCCAGATCGTGCCCGGCAGGAAGCCCATCTGGGTGGCGAGCACCGGTCCGACGAGGGGACCGGCGCCGGCGATCGCGGCGAAGTGATGACCGAACAGCACCCGCCGGTCGGTTGGCATGTAGTCGGTGTTGTTCTCGAAAAGCTCTGCGGGGGTAGCGTGTTCGTCGCGCGGCCGCACGATGTTCATCTCGATCAGGCGGGCGTAGAAGCGGAAGCCGATGACGTAGGTGCAGATGGCGGCGATGACGAACCAGACCGCGTTGACAGTCTCCCCGCGGAAGAAGGCGATGATCGCCCACGCGATCGCGCCCAGCAGGGCGATGATGCCGAAGATGATCCGGTGCCGGACGGTGATCGGCGAGCGGTCGACGATCGCGACCGGTGGCAGATCGGGGTCGGTGCGAATGTAGGTGACGTCGCCGTCGCGTTCCTCGATGTATTCCGACGGTGCGGCGGTAGGTGTTGCCACGTGCCCCTCCTTGCCGTTGATCGGCGCGTCTAAGGCGATACTTCCACTACTGAGTCTCGTAGAGCTGCCGAACCGTGTCGATGGTGTCGGCCTCGGACGGGCCTTTGTCGTCGCGGTAGCGGATTACCCGGGCGAACCGCAGCGCCATGCCACCCGGGTACCGCGACGAGCCCTGCACGCCGTCGAACGCGATCTCGACTACCTGCTCGGGACGCAGCGTGACCACGTATCCGTCGGTGGGCCCGTCGGCCAGCTCGAGGAACCGCTGCGTCTGCCACTCCAGCATCGCGTCGGTCATCCCCTTGAACGTCTTGCCCAACATCACGAAGCCGCCGCTGACCGGGTCGCGGGCGCCGAGGTGGATGTTCGACAGCTTGCCGGTCCGTCGACCGGAGCCCCACTCGACGGCGAGCACCACCAGGTCGAGCGTGTGCACGGGCTTGACCTTCAACCACGCCGCGCCCCGGCGACCTGCCTCGTACGGCGCCGTGGGCGACTTCGCCATCACGCCCTCGTGACCCGCGGCGAGCGTGACGTCGAGGAACCGCTGGCCCTCCGCCGCATCGGTGGTGACCAGGCGATCGACGCGCTGTTCGGCAGGAACGATCGCGTCGAGGACCGCCAGCCGGTCGGTGGTCGGCAGGTCGAGTAGATCGACGCCGTCCTTGTGCAGCACGTCGAAGAAGAACACCGACAGTTGCTGCGCGGCGCGCGCCGACGCCACATCGGCGGTACGGCCGAACCGGGACGCGGTGACCTGGAACCGGTGCGGCCGCCCGTCGGGCCGCAGCGCGATCGCCTCGCCGTCGGCAATGAGCGTGTCGACGGGCAGCGCGAGCACGGCGTCGACGACCTCCGGCAGCCGGGCGGTGACATCGTCCAGGCTGCGGGTGTAGAGCATCACCCGGTCGCCGTCGCGGTGGATCTGCAGTCGGGCGCCGTCGAGCTTGGCCTCGAGAATGCCCGGGCCGCCGAGCCGTTCGAGGGCCTCGGCGACCCCGCCGGCGGTCTGGGCCAGCATCGGGCCGACGGGTCGGCCGACTCGCAGCGTGAATGTTTCCAGCGCGGGGGCAGCGCGACCGGTGAGCCCGTCAGGACGGCCGCGGCCACGGCCGGCAGGTCTCCGCCGAGCATGGCGGCGCGGCGGATGTCGGCGGCGGGCAGGCCGGCGGCTTTGGCCACCGCGTCGGCCATGACACCCGCGAGTGCGCCCTGGCGAAGCTCACCGCCCAGAAGCCGGCGCAGAAACGTCTGCTCGGCCTGCGTCGCGGCGGCGAACAGCTGGTTGAGGAGACGGGCCCGGGTTCCTTGGGAACCCTTGCCCGACACGGCACCGATCTCGGTGAAGGCCGCGTCGACGGCCGACACGGTCAACGACGGCGCTGACGCGGCCGGCGGGAGCGTGCGGAGCGCAGCCCAGCCGACACCGATTTGCCGTTGCGGCAGCTCACCCGACAGCCACGACACGATGACGACGACCTGACGCGGATCGGCCTCCGCGCCCGCTGCGGCCAGCACCTCGGCGATTCGCGCGATCTTGGCCAGTCGCGACGACTGCGCGCCGACATCGGCGGAGGCGGCGGCGACGTCGGCGAGCAGCACTCATTCATGGTGCCCTTCGACTGTGATACCGGGGTAGAACGAATGCTGCGCGACGCCGTCAATCGAGCCTGTGGATAGCTCCGATCGGTGTCGGTAGCGTTCGGTAGAATCGAATGTATGTTCGAAAGAGTTGGGCCGGACGCGCTGATCGCCGAGATCGAGGCGACCCAGCGGCAGGAGTCGACGCTGATGGCGCGCCGGCTGGCGGCGCATCGCCGAGCTGTTGGGGCATCGCGTCGCCGAGGCTGAGGACTGCGATCCCGATCCGGGGTACGCGTTGGTCACCGGGTTCGCCCGCACCACCGCCGAGGTGTCCGCGGCGATGAACATGTCTGCGATGGGCGCCAGCCGCCTGGTGTCGCACGCCGAGGATTTGGATGGCCGGCTGCCCAATGTCGCCGCGCTGCTTGCCGAGGGCAGCACCGATTGGCGCACCGTGCAGGTGATCATCACCCGCACCGAACTGGTCGGCTGCGAGCTGATTGCCCAGCTCGACGAGTCGCTGGCGGCGCGGATCGGTGGCTGGCGGTGTTGGTCACGGCGGCGCATCATCAACGCGGTCGATGCCGCGGTGCGCTGCCATCGACCCGGATGCCGCCAAGGAGCGGCGGGTGAGCGCCGACGATGACCGCCACATCAGCGTCACGCCGCTGCCCGATGGGATGGCCCGGGTGCGCGGTAGCCTGGCGGCGCCCGCGGCGGCGGCGTTCGACAAACGTCTGTCGGAGCTGGCCACCTCGGTGTGCGCGAAGGATTCCACGCACCATCGCTCAGCGCCGCGCCGACGCGCTGGTCGCCCTCACCGAGGGTCGCACCCTCTCCTGCGACTGCGGTCAACCGGATTGCCCGCACCGCGCCGGGGACACCGAGCGCGCACCGGCCGGGGTGCGCACCGTGGTCAACGTGATCGCCAGCGAGGCCACCGTGACCGGCGACAGTGATCAGCCCGGCTATCTGGCGGGTTACGGGGTGATCGACGCCGAGCTGGTGCGCGAGCTCGCCGACAACGCGGCGCGGCGCATGGTGGAATGTCCCGCGGTCAGCCCGGCCGAGGCGCTGCGCTATCAACCCTCGGCCGCGCTGGAGCGCTGGATCCGGTGCCGGGATTTGACGTGTCGGTTCCCCGGATGTGATCGCCCGGCGACCATCTGCGATGTCGACCACACCGTCCCGTTCAACCACGCCGACCCCGCCGCCGGCGGGTTGACGGTGCCGTGGAACCTTGCCTGCTATTGCCGAGAGCATCACCGGCTCAAGACCTTTCACGGCGGGCCCGGCGGGTGGCGTGACGTGCAGCTGCCCGACGGCACCATCGTGTGGACCTCACCGACGGGACGGATCTATCGCACCACACCCGGTGGCCCGGAGCTGTTTCCGCAGATGCGCCCGGCGTGCGTGGCACCCGAACCGCGCAACCGCAACCGGTCCCGCGAGAAGACCGCACGCATTGCCCGCGCCCGCAGCAAGCTTCGCGAGCAGCGGCCCATCAACGCCGAGAACCGCCGCGTCAACCGGGCCCGCAAACGCGAGATCGAGCTGCGCAAATGGCGTAACCACACCCGCAAGATGCTCATCCTGTTCAAGGGCCGCCGCGCCAGCACCAGCCCCTGGTGCACTCCTCCGCAAGCGGGAGGTGCCCCCAGGATCAACGACCCGTTCGAACCCGAAGAACTCCCACCCGACTGGAAACCACCACCACCCCCACCACCGGATCCCGACGATCCACCATTCTGACCGGCTGCGATCAAACGCCGGCCGTGCGTGGGTGCGGTCGGGCACGGGTGATCTGCTGGGCGTAACTCGTTTCCTGTGGGGTTCCTGGGTCGGGCATTCTCGTCCGGACCGGTCATGCCACGGTGAACTCGACCTCGTGCCAGCCGGTGGCGCCGTCGGGGATGACGTCGGTGTGTTGTTCGATCTGCAGCGCGCCGGTGTTGTCGGTGGCGCGCACTGTGATCGTGTGCTTGCCAGACGTGGCGGTCCACGGGTAGCTCCACAGCCGCCAGGCGTCGTTGGAGTAGTTGTCGCCGAGGTCGGCCGGCTGCCACGGGCCGTCGTCGATGCGGACGTCGACGCTGCGGACTCCGCGGTTCTGCGCCCACGCGACTCCGCCGAACGTCGTCGGGCCGGCGGGAATCTTCTGGCCGTCGCGCGGCACGTCGACGCGCGATGCGGTCTTGATCGGCCCCTTCGCCGACCAACCCAGCTTCGTCCAGTAGGCCTTCGCGCGGTCGAAGCGGGTCAGCTCGAGATCGGTCACCCACTTGGTAGCCGACACGTAGCCGTACAGACCGGGCACGACCAGCCGCGCCGGGTACCCGTGGTCCTCGGGCAGCGGCAGACCGTTCATCGTGATCGCCAGCAGCGCATCGCGACCGTCGGTGAGCGCCTCGACCGGTGTGCCGACGGTGAACCCGTCGACGGACGTGGACAGCACCATGTCGGCGTCTGGGTGAACTCCCACTTGCGCCAACAGATCTCGCACGCGGTAGCCGGTCCAGGCGGCGTTGCCGATCAGGTCGCCGCCGATCGGGTTGGACACGCAGGTCAGCGTCACCACCTTCTCGATGACCTCGAACGCCTCGAGATCTTCGAAGCTGTACGTGACCTCTCTGTCGACCATGCCGTGGATCCGTAGCCGCCAGTCGGTACGGCTCACCTGCGGGACCAATATCGCGGTGTCGATCCGGTAGAACTCCTCGTTGCTGGTGATAAAGCTGGGTAGCGCAACCCCTTTCGGCTGCACCGAGGGTGGCACGGGCGGCGCCGGCCGTTCGACCGTCGGTATGGGGACGGCGGCTCGCTCACCGGCCACCGAATGCAATGCCCTGGCCAGCACACGTCCGCCGACACCCGCGGCCGCGCCCGCCGCCAGGAGACCGAGCGCCACCATCGATCGCCGTCGGCTCGTATCGGGCTGCACGTCGTCAGCGTCCTGTGTGGCCGTTGCGCTTCGGCGGGTGAGGAGGCGCAGCACGATCACGCCGCATACCGTCCCCACGGCCGTCGGAATCACGTCGATCGGGCCGGCGCCCGCGCGAGAGAGGACCGCCGCGCCGCCGAGCAGCCCGCCCGCGACAAGCAACGCGCTGCCCATCGGTGGCCGTCGGGCCTCCAGGTCCCCGGCGACCGCGGCCAGCACGCCGATGATCACCAGCACCAGAATGGACAGCACCAGTTTGTCGGCGGTGCCGAACAATTGGATCGCCCATTCCTTGACGGGCCCGGGGGTCAGGTCGATCACGGCGGAGCCGACCGCGTTGAGGGCGTCGGCCTCGCGTCCGAACGGTGCGGCCAGCAACTGGGTAAGCCCGACGGCGACGGCGGCCGCCGCAAGGCCAGTTAATTTCCGCATGCCTGATGCGGACGTCGGCATGAGATCAACGTACCCGCGAAAGTGTTGGTCACGAGCGGCTCTTGTCGGGCTCCGCAGAGGGATGCACCACGGCCCGAGCGTCGTGGAGGAAGAGTGCCCGCAGCTTGTCCCAGAAGTCCCGCGTAAAGCGTGTCGAACAACTCTGTTGAGTGAGTGTTCGGGAGCGCCCTCTCGGGCGTCGTCGGTTCAGGCCGCGGGTGCGGTGTGAACGTCGGCTCCCGCGTCTTTCGGGCTGGTTTCACCGGCACGCGTGGGGTGTCCCCGCAAGCGGGAGGTGCCCCCAGGTCAGCGCCGTCCCGTCGGCGGGCGTTGCTGGCCCGGCCTCCGTGCTTGGGTCCGGGGATCGAGGTGATGTTTTTCGCCCCAGTGGGCGAGGTTGACCGCGGCGTTGCGGTCGCGATCCGCGGAATGTCCGTAGCCGCAGGTGAACACCCGGTCGGCCAGGGTGGGGCCGGTGTTGATGGCCCCGCACGCCGGGCAGAGCTACGCGATCCGCACCATTCTCGCCCGACGAGCCGACGTGCTGCTGGACTTGGTGACGACGTACTAGTCCCTTTGCGCCGAGCGTGCGTGTGCTGCGACATTTCTCGCGAATTTTCGCAGCCAGCGCACGTTCGGCGACGTGTCGGTTCAGTCTTCGCTCGAGGAGCGGTCGGCCACAAAACGCAGCAGGCGCGGGTCGGCGGAGAACAGCCGGTCGACTTCTTCGCCGCCGTCGCATTGGAAGAGCCCGATCGTCACGCCGTTGCTGCCGCGGGCGAGAACCCGCCATATCGCGCCAGAGTCCTCCCAGCGCTGCAGGACCGCGACGGGGTCGTCGGATGTCACGCCGGCCGGGGCACTGCGGCCACGTTGGACTGACCGAGCCAGGTCGGCACGGCCCGCCGAACCGCGGCGGGCCCGTCGATCGACGCCGAACCGTCGAGCAGGCACCGCGACCACGACACGTCGCCACGCCAGATCCGGGTCAGCGTGCGCAAACTTGTCGACACCGTGGCGGCGGCCTCGTATCCGGGATCGAAGTCGCACACGTCGGCGGCGCCGTCGGCGACCACGATCCACCACGACGAGCCTTTTGCACTGACACCGGAGAGCCGGAAGGACAACACAGTTCGGGTGCGCGGCCACTGGTCGACCGGAATCGTGCGGCGCATGTCCCACATCAACAGGTGCGGGTCCAGGTCGGCGTCGCCCAACTCGCCGATCCATCGCACCCCCCACGCGCCGAGCGCCTCGACCACGCCGGTGAGCTCGCGGCCGCACTCGGTCAGGGAGTACGACGTACGCCCGCCGACCTCGCTGCGTTCCACCACACCCGCGCGAGCAAGGGTCTGCAACCGCTTGGACAGCAGCGCCGGCGACATCTTCGGCACGCCGCGGCGTAGGTCGTTGAAGTGCTTGCTGCCCAGCAGCAACTCACGCACGACGAGCATCGTCCACCGTTCGTCGAGCAACTCCATGGCCTTGGCCACCGGACAGAATTGTCCATACGACGACATCACGTGCCTCCTTGGTTCGCGTAACCAGCGTATGTGTCCTAGTACAGATTTAGAACCGCTGTCGGTACAGATCTGGTACTAGATACCAGCGACGGGGGAGCGGACCATAATCTCCAGGACCCCGCGAGACCGAGGAGAACCGCAATGAGCACCGAAGCCCGCACCGTCGACCGCGAACTGGAAGCCAAGCACCGCGCCATGTGGGCGCTCGGCGACTATCCGGCTGTCGCCAGCCAACTGGTCGCGCCGCTTGGCCCCGTGCTGGTGGACGCAGTTCACATCGGGGCGGGCGACCGAGTCCTCGACGTCGCGGCCGGCACCGGTAGCGCCGCAATCCCCGCCGCGCTCACCGGCGCCACGGTGATCGCCAGCGACCTGACTCCTGAATTGCTGGTGCGCGGCAAGGCAATCGCCGAGGAGCAGGGCGCGTCGCTGGAGTGGCGAGAGGCCAACGCCGAGGCACTGCCGTTCGGCGACAACGAGTTCGACGCCGTCGTGTCGAGCATCGGCGTGATGTTCGCGCCGCACCACCAGCGCGCTGCCGACGAGCTGGTCCGGGTGTGTCGGCCGGGCGGCACCATCGGTGTGATCAGTTGGACGCCCGAGGGTTTCATCGGGCAGATGTTCGCGACGATGAAGCCGTACGTCCCCGCCGCCGCCGCCCGGTGTGCAGCCGCCGCCGCTGTGGGGCAACGAAGACCATGTCCGCGCGCTGCTAGGCGATCGCGTCGACGACGTCACCGCCCGCCGCGGCACGCTGACCGTCGACCACTTCCCGACGGGCGCCGCGTTCCGCGACTACTTCAAGGCCAATTACGGGCCGACGATCACCGCCTACCGCAACATCGCCGACGATCCCGCGCGGGTCGCGGCACTCGACGCCGAGCTGGCGGACCTGGGAGATCGGGCGCTGGCCGGCTCGGTCGACGATGGAGTGGGAGTACCTGCTCGTCACCGCCCGCAAGCGCTGATCTGGCCGTCCCGCACGGCGGAGCTGTCGGCGCGCCCACCGAGCATCGAGGTCGAACCTCAGAGATAACTCCTGGTCGCCAGGTAAAGCAGCCCGGCGATGGCGCCACCTATCAATGGGCCCACCACTGGCACCCAGGAGTACCCCCAGTCTGCGCCGCCTTTCCCGCGAATCGGCAACAACGCGTACGCCACTCGCGGACCCAGGTCGCGGGCGGGGTTGATGGCGTATCCGGTCGGGCCGCCGAGGGAGGCGCCGATGCCGAGCACCACGAACGCCACCGCGGCGTAACCCAGCCCAGCGTTGCCCACCGACAGTGACGCCGGGTAGTCGTCTCCGGCGTCGAAGCCGGGGGAGAGCAGGATCCAGTACACGAGCACGAACGTGCCGACGACCTCGGTGACGGTGTTCCAGGGGTACGAACGCACGGCCGGGCCGGTCGCGAAGATGCCCAGGGTGTCGCCGGGATTGGGTTCGGCATCGAAGTTCGCCTTGAATGTCACGTAGCACACCACCGCGCCGATAAATGCGCCGATCAGTTGCGCGCCGACGTAAACCGGCACCTGCGACCACGGGGTGCCGCCGGCGACCGCGATTCCCAGCGTTACCGCGGGGTTGAGATGAGCCCCCGACTTCCACGCCACGGAGGCCCCGACGAACACCGCCATGGCCCACCCGATGTTCACCGCGAGAAAGGTGCCCGGATGGCCTTTGGACTCCCGCAACGCGACCGAAGCCACTACTCCGCAGCCCAGTAACACGAGCAGCGCCGTACCGATGGTCTCCCAGACGAGAATTTCCCCCAGCGACGGTTGCATTTCAGGACCTCCGGTGTGCTTGGCGGAATGGCGCAGTGGAGCCTACCGACGTCGAAGATGATGGATTTACCTACTTGTCACCGCCCGCAAGCGCTGAGCGGTTACGGACTGTCGGCCTACGTCATGCCGCCCCACACCGCGCGTGCGCCGGAGTCTCCGATGCGGTATACGGCCACGATCGAGGAGATTCCGACGAGCACGGCCACGACTGCGACGACCACGTTGAGGACGATGCGACGGTCATCCGCACGGCCCTCGCGCAAGTGGAGCACAGCGATCGCGACCGCGACGACAAGCAGCGCGATGGAGACGTAAATCATCCACCCGCCGCGCTCAGCATGTTCTTGCAGGGTTGGGCTTTGCGCCCCAAGGCGGTCGAACAGCCACTGGCCGGCGCTCGTGGTCAGCGGCGTGACCGCCGTCGTCGCGGCGGCGAAAGCCAACACGAGCCACACGAGGCGTCGTCGGGCGGCAGGCCAGACACCGCAAAGGATTTCGAGTAACGCCGTCAATGGCGCCATGACGACCATGAAATGCACCAGCACAACGTGCGCGGGCAGGCCAGAGATCGTGGTCATGTGATACTCCTGACGGCAATTCTGCACGGCGACTGCCGCCGATGTCGTCAGTAGATTAGGCGTGTTGACCGAGTAGTTGCGCTGTTTCCCGATGGAGTCGGCCGAAGTTGTAGTACGCCGCGCAGGCACCCTCGGGGGAGACCATGCAGGTGCCGATCGGTGTCTCCG
Source organism: uncultured Actinomycetota bacterium (assembly GCA_963834955.1). Taxonomy (GTDB): domain Bacteria; phylum Actinomycetota; class Actinomycetes; order Mycobacteriales; family Mycobacteriaceae; genus Mycobacterium. Next base: position 45,831 of record CAWIDX010000036.1, on the reverse strand, counting down.
GCGTGCACGCAGTGCCGAAAACCTTGCACTCCCAAGGCTTTATGACACCCTTGAGGACTTCGCCGCACTGGCAGGCCTTGGGATCGGCGACCCGGACGCCCGGCATCTCGAACTTGAGCTCCGCGTCGAAGTCGGCATAGTCCCGGTGAACCTTGAGTGCGCTCTGCGAGATGAAACCCAGCCCGCGCCATTCGAAGTGCGGCCGTAACTCGAACGTCTCGGCCATCAGCTTGAGCGCCTGGGTGTTCCCTTCGGGCCGCACGCACCGGGTGTACTGGTTCTCGACTTCGCAGCGCCCGTCGCGGATCTGCTGCAGCAGCATGTGCACCGAGGCGAGGATGTCCAGCGGCTCGAAACCGGCTACCACCATTGGCTTTCCGTATACATCGGGAACGAACCGGTACGGACGCAACCCCACCACGGTGGACACGTGACCGGGACCGAGGAACCCGGTCAGCCGCAGGTCGGGCGACTCCAGGATCGCCTTGATCGGCGGAACGATCGTGACGTGGTTGCAGAACACGCTGAAGTTCTTGACGCCGAGCGCCCGCGCCCGGACCAGCGTCACCGCGGTGGACGGCGCCGTGGTCTCGAAGCCGACGGCGAAGAAGACGACGTGGCGGTCCGGATTGTCGAGGGCGACCTTGAGAGCGTCGAGCGGCGAGTACACGAACCGCACGTCGGCTCCGCGGGCCTTGGCCTCGATGAGGTTTCCCTTGGACCCCGGCACCCGCATCATGTCGCCGAATGTCGTGAAGATGATGCCCGGCTGCTCGGCCAGCCACATCGCATCGTCGACCCGGCCCATGGGGATCACGCAGACCGGACAGCCCGGTCCGTGCACCAGCTCAACCGATTCCGGCAGCAGATGTTCGATGCCGTGCCGGTAGATGGTGTGCGTGTGACCGCCGCACACCTCCATGAACTTGAACTCGGCCCCGGTCGCGAGCTCGGTGATCGATTTGACCAGGGCGCGCGCTGCGGCCGGATCCCGGAATTCGTCGACGAACTTCATGCTCGCAACCTCTTCTGTCTCAAGCGATCTCGGATGAGTTGAATGCCTCGATCTCGTTGGCGTAGTCGGCGCCCATCTTCTGCACCTGATCCAGCGTCATTGCCGCCTCGCGCTCGTCGATCTTGGCCATCGCAAAACCGACATGCACGAGCACCCAGTCACCGACCTGCACGTTGTCGTCGGCCAGCAGCCGCACGCTGATGTTTCGGCGGACGCCGTTGACGTCGACCTTGGCCAGAGACTGTTCGGCGTCGACGATGTCGACCACTTGACCGGGTATTCCCAGACACATCGTCGTTCTCCTCTCTAGGGTCTTTCAGCAGATTCGCGGAAGCGGGTCGCCAACGAGCATGTCGACAATCCGGCTGCCGCCGAACGCGGTTCGCAGCGCGACGATGCCGGGCGGGTTGGGCACAATCTCGCCCACCACGGTCGCGCGTCCTCCCTGTGGGTGCTCTCGCATCGCGCTGATCGCCGCGTCGGCTTCGTCCGCTGCCACGATGGCGACGAACTTGCCCTCGTTCGCGACGTAGAGCGGGTCGATGCCCAGCATGTCGCAGGCGCCCAGCACCTGAGGCTCGACCGGAAGCCGTGCCTCGTCGAGGATCACAGCGAAGGGGGAGTTCTTGACGAGTTCATTGCAGACCGTTCCGACACCGCCGCGTGTCGCATCCCGCATCCAGCGCGTCGACGGCGCCGCCTCCAACAAGACCTCCACAAGGCCATTGACCGGGGCGGTGTCGGACGCGATGTCGGCATCGATAGCCAGGTCGCCACGGGCCAGCATGACCGCCATCCCGTGTTCGCCGATCGTGCCCGACAACACCACCTTGTCTCCGGGTTGCACCAGGTCGCGCGATAGCCGCCTGCCCTCTGGAATCACCCCGACCCCGGTTGTGCAGATGTAGACGCCATCGGCGGCGCCCTTGCCGACGACCTTGGTGTCGCCGGTGACGATCTGCACCCCGGCCCGCGCAGCGGCTTCGCTCATGTCGGCAACGATTTCGCGGAGCTCGGCGATCGGGAAACCCTCCTCGATGACGAAGCCGGCCGACATCCACTGCGGCCGCGCACCCGAGACCGCAAGGTCGTTGACCGTCCCGTGCACTGCGACGTGGCCGATCGAGCCGCCCGGAAAGCGCCGCGGCTGAACAACATACGAGTCGGTAGAGAACGCAAGCCGGTCTCCCGACGGCGTGCGCAGCGCCGCAGCGTCACCGAGTTGTTCGAGTTCGGAGTTGCGGAATGCTTCGACGAACACCGCGTCGACGAGGGCGGCCGAGGACTTCCCACCCGCGCCGTGCGCGAGGGTGACCACGTCGTCCAACAACCGCGGGCGCCGCTGCCGGAACTTGTCAATCCGCTCCAGGACACGGTCTTCGCGTTCTGCGGCCGTCATTGGCCCCGTCGGGCGCGCGGTGGTGCTCATGAAGCGCGCGCTCCGTTGTTGAGTGCACCCGCCATGTGTTCCTGCGCGACCGACCACAGTCGGTACCCGAGCATCGCGTGACTCTCCTGGATTCGGTGAATGCTTTGTGAGTGCACGGTGAAGCAGTAGTCGAGATCCTCCGCAACGGCCATCCGTCCGCCGTCGTGGCCGGAGAATCCGATCGTCTGCAGCCCCCGCTGCTTCGCCTCGGTGATTGCCGTCATCAGGTCTTCCGAATTGCCCGAGGTCGACAACGCAATCGCGACGTCGCGGTCGCGGGCGTGGGCGATGATCTGTCTCTTGAAGATCAGGTCGAAGCCGACGTCGTTGCCCAGTGCGGTCACCACGGCCTCGTCGGCGGCGAGCGACCACGCCGCGACCGGACGGCCGTGCGCGGGACGGCTGAACAGCGATGCGAGCGTCGCGGCGTCGGTCGAACTGCCGCCGTTGCCCAGCGTGTAAAGCCGGCCGCCGCGCCGGAACCGGTCAGCCATCTCGATGCCCGCGGCGGTCAACGCCTCGCCGTACTCGTCGAGTGACTCCCGTTGCAGACGAGCGCTTTCGGCGGCCTTGCCGCGCGCCGATGCGGCGAGATCGTCGAGGAGGCTCTTCGCATCGGTCTCCTCGGATTCGATGAACGGATACAAGAAGCCGGTGCTCTCCGACTCATGCGTCGTCATTGGGTTACCTCCTGACGAATGTCGTCCAGTCGCGTGATCGCCGCTCCCGCATGCACCAGGACGAGATCGTTGGGCGCGACGTCTGAAAGCACAGTCACATCCACCCATTCCTCTCCATTTGCGGTGCGCACCAACGCCGGACCCATCGGCTCGACGGGTGCGAACACCACCTCCCCGAGCCGTCCTTCGTCGCTGCATGTCACGCACGCTCCCCCGCGAGCGGGTGGTGATGCCCCCACCTCGGCGCATTGCTCCTGCGGCTTGAGCAATCCCGGGTGTTCGAAGCAGACGTGCGTCAATTCCCACAGCAGGTGATACATCAGCACGAATGTGCCGGTTGCCGGCACCATCGGGTCATCCGAGTCGATCCACAGGATGTGGTTCGCTGCGCCGGCCGGTGGGCGCGGCCCGGATCCGATCCAAAGAGTCAGCGCTCCCCACGCGGGCGCGCGGCGCATCGCCTCGACCACGGCGGGTTGATCTGCCGACGCGACCGCCATCAGCAGATCACCGGGCTGGCTCGCCACGCGTGCCTGCGCCACCGGATCCGGTTCGACGAGCGCAACCGACGGAAGTGCCCGCTTGCCCATGATGACCGGATGGACGAACTCGACGGCGACGTGGTGGGCATGGGGCTCCCATTGGGGTGAAATCACCCAGAGCGTGGCACCGTCGTGGAACCTGCGGGCGAGGTCCAACGCCGCGGCTGCGAGATCGGCGGAAAGCTCCTCATCGATGAAAGACCCACCCAGTCGTTCGGTAATCGTCATTCTCGAACACCTCGATATCCGCTACCCACCAGTGTGCTCCGATTGACGAGATCCAGCGTTGTCCGCGTCGCTTTCTCCAACGCAGCGCTTTCGTCGTCGGCGAGTGTCCCGCAGACCCAGTCCCAGTGCGCGGAGACGATCGTGCCGGGCTTTGGTGCGGGCGCCAGCGCGACACCGTCCTTCCTCCACCACACGCTCTCGGTCTCGGGCTCGCCGAGGGTGAGCGTGCCGGCGTCGAGCCGCAACGGTCGTGACGCGATCACCGCCTGCTCACCCGTCACCGATTCGACACGTCCCCAGCGGATACGGCAGGCCTGCATGACGTGCAGCGCGGTCTTCGGCTCCCGATGCAGGAACCGCACCCAGGGATAGACCACGAAGACGTGAAAGCTGTGGTGCGCCAATACTCCGTTCGCGGTGGACAGTTGGTCGAGCAGCCCGGTGACCTGACCCTCGAACGCCGTCCGGAGCCGCGCCAAGAGCACGGCGGGATCGACCTTGTCCAGCGACGGCCCGCCGACCCAGTAACTGCGTACGACGTCCTCCACGAGCGGATCGGGGCCGTCGACCGCGTCTGCGATGGCGGCCAGGTACGGCCATGCGCCATCGAATTCCCTCGCGTGGGAGGCTAGTCCGGCCGTGCCACCGCCATCCACCGGCCCGCAGTAGCCGAGTTCGTTCGGCGGGTAGGCGTACTGCGCGAACAAGGCTTGGCCCGCGGCTGCTGTCTGTGAGCTCATCCGGAATTTCCCACCAGCAGCTGACCGAGTGCGATACCGCCGTCGTTTGGCGGTACGTATCGATGAGTGATCACGTCGAATCCCTCGGCGCGTAGTCGCTTGCACGCCAGTCGAAGCAGCAGCGCATTCTGGAACACGCCGCCTGACAGCGCGACTGTGTTCATCCCGTCTCGCTCTTTTTTCGCAAGGTGCACGATCAGCTCGGCGACCGCGTGATGGAATCGCGCCCCGATCACCGCCGCTTGCACGCCGGCGCGATGGTCGCGAATGACGGCTTGGAGCACGGGAGCCGGGTCGATCACCGCGGGCAGCCGGCTGTGGTCGACGCCAAAGGTGTAAGCCGTTGCACCACAGTCGACTCCGCGGGATAAGCCCTCCAACTCGATCGCGGCTTGCGCCTCGTAGTCGGCCACCTGGCGGACACCGGCGAGCGCCGACACGGCGTCGAACAACCGCCCCATGCTCGATGTCGGTGCGCAGCCGAAGCCGGTCTCGAGCTGGCGGGCGAGAACCTTGCGCTCGTCGTCGGGGCATGCGGCCACCGGCGCGAGGTCGGATTCCCAGTCGATGCCGGCCGACCACAGGTGCGCCAGCGCCATCCGATATGGCCGCATGACGCTGACATCCCCGCCGGCCAACGGGACGTACTTCAACTGAGCCAGCCGCAGGAAGCCCTTGTAGTCGGCGAGTAACACCTCGCCACCCCAGATTGCCTTATCGGTCCCGTACCCCGTCCCGTCGAACGCGAAGCCGATCACGCGCTCGGACCCGTCGCAACCGTGCTCGGCCATCACCGCCGCGATGTGGGCGTGGTGGTGCTGCACCGTGCGGACTGGTCGGCCGTCGGCGTGGTGCTGCGCCCAGGTGGTGGACCGGTAGCGCGGATGGGCGTCGGCGACCAACACGTCCGGGCGCACACCGGTGAGTTCGCGCAGGTGCTGCTGGGCGGAGTCGAACGCGGATAGTGTTGCCAGGTCGTCCATGTCGCCGATGTGCTGGCTCAGCCACGCGTAGCGGCCCTCGGCCACCGCCATGGTGTTCTTCAGGTCGGCACCGACCGCCATGGTGGGCGGTAGGCGCACCGGCAGCGCCACCGGTAGCGGGGCATAGCCGCGGGAACGCCGGATCGGCAGTTCGGCACCGTCGAGCACGCGGATCACCGAGTCGTCGCAGGGCACCCGGATGGCCCGGTCGTGCAGGAGCCACCCATCAGCCAGGTCGGCCAATCTTTGCGCCGCGTCGTCGTCGGTGAAGCAGATCGGTTCGCCACCAAGGTTTCCCGACGTCATCACCAGAACGTCGGGCCCGGGCTCGTCGCCGGGCAGGCCGAACAGCAGCACATGCAGCGGTGCGTAGGCCAGCATGATGCCGAGGTCGGGATTGCGGGGCGCCACCGCGGTCGCCACCCCTGCGTCGGGACGGCGCGGCAGCAGCACAATGGGTCGCTGCGGCCCGGACACGGCTCGCTGCGCGGTCTCGTCGAGATCGACGATGCGTCGGGCGGTGTTCAGGTCGGGCACCATCACCGCGAACGGCTTGTCGCCGCGGCGCTTACGTCGCCGAAGTTCGGTGACGGCGGCGTGGTTGCGGGCGTCGCAGGCCAAGTGGTAGCCGCCGATTCCCTTGACGGCCAGCACACCGCCCTGCTTCAACAGCGCGCGGGCCGCGCGCAGCGCGGACTCTCGATGCACCACCTCACCGGCCGTGGTGCGGTAGCTGAGCGTGGGGCCGCAGTTCGGACAGCACACCGGTTGCGCGTGGAATCGTCGGTCTGTGGGGTCGGCGTACTCGCGGGCGCAGTCCGCGCACATCGCGAAGCCCGCCATCGTGGTGCTGGCCCGGTCGTAGGGCAGTGACGCAATGATGGTGAACCGGGGGCCGCAATTGGTGCAGTTGACGAACGGATGGCGGTAGCGCCGATTACCGGGATCCCGCAATTCGGCGTCGCACTCGGCGCACATCGCGACATCGGGGGAGGCCAGCGTGCGGCCGCCATCGGATCGGGAGGTGTCTGCGATAGCGAACCCGGTGCCGCCGACAACCGGAATGGGTTCGGTCGTCACGGATTCGACGATCGCCAGCGGGGGCGGTTGGTCGTTGAGGCGGGTTAGGAAATGAGCAACATCGTCCGCGTCCCCTTCGATCTCGATGATCGCGCCGGAGCTGTCGTTGCGCACGCACCCGGACAACCCCAGCGCGGCCGCCGTCGTGTAGACGAACGGCCGGAACCCTACGCCCTGCACCACGCCGCGCACCGTGAGGCGCAGCCGCTGTCGCGTGCTCACGGCGGTGTCTCCGGGTCGCGACCGCGGCCGAGCAGTTCGAGGCCGGCCATCGCCGCGTCCGCACCCGCCCGGTCCGTCTTCTCGACGACGAAGCCCATGTGAATGATCACCCAGTCGCCGGGGGAGAACGTCTCTTCGGGCAGCATGCCGACGTTGACCTTGCGCTGTTCGCCGACGACGTCGACGAGCGCGAGCTGGTCGCCGTACCCCTCGAGCATCCGCACCACCCGGCCGGGAATCCCCAAGCACATCAGTCAGCCTCCCCCTGCTATCGCTGCCGCCCGTAGCTCCACCACCGCGTTCTCGACGGCAACCACCGCGTCGTCGACCGCGGCGGCGACCGATTCGGAGAGGCCCATCCGCTCGTCGACGCTGTCGACCTCGCAGCCGACCACCACCGTGTACGGCGCGGTGCCACCCAGAGCGTTGAGGCTGGCGAACACCGCCGCGGGATCCATGCTGTGGGCGTCCAAAGCCGCATTGGCCGAGAGGCTTTCGTGATCGGCTTCGAAGACGTGCAGTGTGCCCGGTGCCCCGCGGTTGGGCAAGGCGTCGACGAGCACCAGCGCGTCCCAACCGTCGAGCAGGTCGTAGGCCAGGTGCACGCCGCGGATCCCGTAGTCGACCACGCGCGCCTCCCCGCCGGCGAGCCGCTTGGCGGCGCGCCGCACCACCTCGGGGCCGAACCCGTCGTCACCGAGGAAGACGTTGCCGATACCGGCTACCAGAATTCGCGACGTGATGGCTGCTCCTGTCTGCTACATGCGCCGCATACGCATGTAGCGCTTGGCGTCCGGGATTGACCGCAAACCGATCACCACTCCGGCGACCACGACCAATCCCACGACCACCGTGGCGGCGACACCTACTGATTCCATTGCGGGCTCCTTTCGGTGAGCGGTTCGACCTCATCGGGGGCGAAGTACAGGTACCGGCCGTACCAGTCGTGCAGGTCGGCCGCCGGGTCGTCGTCGACGACAACCCCCACGTGCTGGTTGCCGTCGACGTCCTCGTGCACCGACGTGACCCGCGCGGTCTTGCCGGTGAAGAAGATGTCTTGCGCGTCCGCGCGCCGCGACGGGTGCAACACGACCCTGCTGCCCCGCGTGACGGGAATCCCGTTCACCAGAACAGCGTCGATCTCTGGCTGCACCGCCATGTCGGCTTCCGGGTCCCACCAGTCGACGCCGTCGGGGATCTCGGGAATGAGGCTAGGCGCGTGCGGGTTGCGCAGCACGCCATGCAGGTTCAGCATCGCCTCCGGCGACATCGTGTCGCAGCGGTCGATGATCTCGGCGGCGAGCGGGTCGGTCGCGCGGGCGGCGGCCTTCTCGTCGTCCGTCATCGTCATGATGCGCAGCGTGAGGATCTCGTCGATCTCGGTGGAGTCGTAGAGGGCCCCTTCGCTCTGTTCGGCGATCTCGGGGTGGTCGTAGAGGATGATCGGCGACGCCAGCATCAGATCCCGGGTGCCCGGCGGCCCTGCGAACACCGGGAAGCAGCGGTGCTGCCGGCAGCGCTCGACCGCGTCGGCGGCATAGGCCGGGGGTTCGAGTAGCGAGATGAACTCGCCGTCGGACACCTCGAGGATCAGGTGGGTGCCGATCAACGACACGGCAATCGCCTCGTCCTTCTCGGCGACCGGTGCGCCGACGTTGCGGATGTCGAGGCTGAGTCGGGTCAGAGCGCCGACAACGATCCGCGGTGACGGTCAGCTCGGCGCGCAGTTCACGGCGGGTCCGCACCAGCCGGCCGCCGTCCAGTTCTTCAACATCGCGGCCGCCCGGGCACGTCGACCGCCAGCGTTGAGGATGTGGCCAGTTCGGCGACTTCGAACGGACCGAACGACAGCTCGCGCTCGACCGCCTCGTCCCAGGTGAGCCACGACTGCGTGCCGACACTCAGTTCGGCCACCGGCTCGAAGGTGCCATCGCCGCGGTCGCGTTCCGCGCTGCGGCGCTGCAACTGCAGGAAGCGCACCACGACCGTGACCGACGGCGCCGGCCCGTCCAGCAACACCTGCGCGGAGATCGTGTCGTCTTCGCCGATGCCCAGCTCGGCGGCACGCGGGGGACCAAGCACACCGAATTGCCAGCGGGACTGGTTCTTTCGCGAGTTGGCGCGGTACGGGTAGAGCAGATACCCCTCGTAGAGCACCGCGTCGGCGATGGCGCGCACACGATCGGGCCCCTGGCTCATGGCACTTCCTCGGCGGAGGTGGCCAGCAGCGAGGTGATCGCATCGTCGAACCCGAGCAGCCCGCGCTGCGACTTGTAGGTCGCGAGCGCGTCGAGAGTGTCGCGCTGCAGCCGCAGCCAGCCGGTGTTCGGGTAGTGCTGGACGATCAGATCCCGCCACACCGAGACCGGCAAGTCGTAGCGGTCCTCGCGGTCCCACGGCACCTGCTGGACCGCGAAGCCACGCTCACCGGGCACGAAAACCGTTCCGCTGAAAAGGAATTGCAGCGGGATCTTGCCATCCCGCAGCGCGTGCATGTACTTCGCGGCGGTGACCTCGAAGTCGTACGTGCACTCCAGCGGCATGTCGACCTGGGTGGCGCCGGTGAAGCCGGGGACCATCGCGGTGGCATGCTGCCAGACGAACGTGTGCTGGGTCCTGCCCCAGCGCTCCCGAGGACCGAAGAGGTCGAGCAGCCCGACGGCCTCGTCGTCGGTGTACGGCCGACGCAGCGGGTCGATGCGTATCTGGCACCGCAGCGCGATGGCGTGCACGGGCGCGTCCCCGGCTGCCGCAATGCCGATGCGGGCGGTCAGCACCGGCGTCACCGCATAGGGCTCCGGCGCCACATCCAAGACCGCGAACGTCACCTCGGTCACGGGGACACCACCCGGCTGCGCTCCGCCACCTGAGCGAAGAAGTTCTCGATGAACTCGCGGACCTCCTGGCCACCGTCGAATCCCCGCCACAGCAATCGCATTCGGCCGACGAACTCGTAGCAGGCGTCGATCGGCACCAGATGGCACTCGGGCGGGGCGCTTCCGGCGTCGGGATCGTCGGGCACCCGCACGATCAATGCCTCGGTGTCGTTGGCGAGCATGTCGACTCGCGGGTCGGCGGCCCGGATGTCGTTCCAGGCGGTCAAGTCCAGTTCGGACTCGGTGGCACCGGCCGGACCGGGGTAGAACGCCACCATGCGGCCAAGGGCGGAGTTGCGGAAGAAGAACGCGAGCCCGACGGGAATCTGCAGCGACTCCCACGCGCGCCGGTCGAGCGCGAAGTCCGGAAACGACAGGTACCGGTCCGGGACGGCCCGGTAGCGCAGGTCGGCCTCGGTGTCGGTGAACAGCAGATAGCAGCCCCTGCACACGCACATCAGTTGGCGGCCTTCGACATTGACGACGTGCTGGTGTTCGTCGGCGATCGGCTCCGAACACATCTCGCACCGCTCCCCGGCGGGCTGCGGAGTGGGCCGGTTCGCCCGGATGCGGGCCAGCACGTCGTACGGCGCCGCCCATCTACGCCACCCCCGATTCTTGGCCGGCCATCGCCAGCGACAGCACACCGTCGCGTTCCAGCAACGGGATCGGCTCCAAGTGTGTAGCAGTGCTCCCGGCAGATCCGTCGAGACCCGCCCCGGCGTGCACGACGTCGAAGTGCGCGTGGCAGCGCGGGCACCGCAGCACCGCGGCACCCGACATGGCGCGGTGCAGCACCGCGCCCGCCAGCGATTCGCCGCAGCTGCCGCAGCGGTCGCGGTAGGCGAACAGGTCGTCGCCGACACGGCACGCCAGCACGGTGGCGCCGTTCACCCGGAAGCCGCCGACCTCGCCCGGCGTGAGGTCGGCAAGGTCGGGAACGGGATGCCACTCGACGGGGCCGTGCCGGTTGGCGTGCACGCGGCTGAGCAGGGAGTCGGCCGCGATCACCGTTGCCTTCGGTTCCGGTTCGGCCGCAACCACTTCGATCGACTCGATCTCCGGGGCGGCGGCCCGGATCGCGTCCTCGACCGCGAACTCCAGCGTCACCGACGACGACGGGCAACTGCGGCAGCTGCCCGAGAACTGGAGCCGGACCGTATAGCCGTCCGGGCCATCCACTACCTCGATCAGTTGCACGTCCCCGCCGTGCGAACCCAGGTACGGCCGCACGCTGTCCAGCGCGTCGTTCACCCGGCGACCGACATCGTGCGGATGAAGGCCGTGCACCAGCATCAGGCTCGCCACCAGGTTGTCGGCGGCGAACGTCTCCGGCAACTCGGGGTTGGCGGCCAGCGCCATCGCCATGATCCGGTCAAGCCCGGCGCCGTAGAGGTCCGTTACCTCGGCGACCAGCTGTTCGGCGCGCTCACGCGCGACCGTGCCACCCGCCGCGCTGGCGTCGAGCAAGGCCTGGATCCGATCACCCGCCGTGCGCCAGTGCGCGTCTTTGTCGACATCTTCCGCCTCGAAAGGGCGATCGGGCATATGTCACTCTCCAGTGGCGGTCTGCGTCGGGGAGTGCAATCTCTCCAGCGTCTTGCCCTTGCCCAGGTACATGTGCACACCGCAGGGCAGGCACGGATCGAAGCTGCGGACCGTGCGCATGATGTCGATGCCCTTGAAGTGCTCCCGATCGTTCTCCTCGAAGATCGGCTGCCCCTGCACCGCGTCCTCGTACGGGCCCGGCGTGCCGTAGCTGTCGCGCGGGTTGGCGTTCCACGGGGTGGGCGGATACGGATGGTAGTTCGCGATCTTGCCGTCGCGGATCACCATGTGATGGCTCAGCACGCCGCGCACCGCTTCGGTGAACCCGCAGCCGATGCCCTCGTCGGGAACCTCGAACTTCTCCCAGGTCTTGGTGCGCCCGGCGCGGATCTCCACCAGCGCCTTCTCGGCGAAGTGCAGCGCGCACGCGGCCGCATACGCCTGGAAGTAGGTGCGGGCGCGGTCGCGCTCGATGGTGTTGCTGCCGTGCTGCGGGATCTTCCACTCGAACTCGACCGGGCCCTTCAGCGCGGTCTTGGGCAGGTTGATCTGCACGCTGTGACCGGTGGCCTTGACGTAGCCGATGTCGACCAGGCCGGCCAGCGCGGTGGCCCACAGCCGGGCCAGCGGGCCGCCGCCGGTGTCCAGCGCCAGATGGTCCTGTGCCGTCGAACCAGCGCGGCGACATCACCCAGCTGTACTTGCCGTCCATGTCGCGCTTCTGCGGGTGCGGGTTGGTGTGCTGGTTCCACGGATGGCGCCGATCGATCGGGTTGCCCAGCGGATCGGTCTTGACGAACATCTCCTGGTCGGTCCAGTCGTCGTAATACGAACTGCCCGAGCAGGATTCGGATGCCGAGGTTGATGTCGACCAGCGATGTCGTGACCAGCTTGCCGTCGACGACGACGCCCGGCGTGACGAACATGGCTTGCGCCCCAGTTCTCCATGTCCTTGTAGGCGAAGTTGCAGTGCTCGGGATCCTGGAAGGAGCCCCAGCAGCCGAGCAGCGTGCGGCGCAGGCCGACCTTCTCGTATCCGGGCAGCGCTTCGTAGAAGAAGTCGAAGAGGTCGTCGTGCATCGGCACGACCTTCTTCATGAACTCGACGTAGCGCATCAGCCGGGTCATGTAGTCGGTCATCAGCTGGATGGTGGCCGTGGTGCCGACGCCGCCCGGGTACAGCGTCGACGGGTGTACGTGCCGGCCCTCCATGAGGCAGAACATCTCCCGTGTCCAGCGGCTGACCTGCAGCGCCTCGCGGTAGAACTCGCCGGTGAACGGGTTGAGTGCCCGCATGATGTCGGCGATCGGTGCGGTAGCCGTGCGCGTCGGCGTGCGGCGCCTGGGTGTTCTCCGCCTTGGCCAGCACGCCGGGATTGGTCTCGGAGACCATCTTCTCGCAGAAGTCCACGCCGACCAGGTTCTCCTGGAAGATGTTGTGGTCGAACATGTATTCCGCGGCCTCGCCGAGATTGATGATCCACTCCGCCAGGTGCGGTGGCTGCACGCCGTAGGCCATGTTCTGCGTGTAGACGGAACAGGTGCAGTGGTTGTCGCCGCAGATGCCGCAGATGCGGCTGGTGATGAAGTGGGCGTCGCGCGGATCCTTACCCTTCATGAAGATCGAGTAGCCGCGGAAGATCGACGACGTGGAGTGGCACTCCACCACTTCCTTGTTGTCGAAGTCGATCTTGGTGTAGATGCCGAGGCTGCCCACGATTCGGGTGATCGGATCCCACGCCATCTCGACCAGTTGGCCGGGTTCGCGCTTTGCCTGTGTCGGCTCGGGGATGATCGTTGTCATCAGACTTCTCTCTTCGGATTTGATGCGTCGGCGAGGGCTGATTGGGGGTTACTGCCGTGGGGAGTTCGAGAGCCAAAACGACCCGCACCTACCAGGTGCGGGTCGCTCCGGTCGTCAGCTTCGTGCCCTTGTGCCGCCAGCTGGGCTCCTTGTCCACGGTGCGGCCGGTGATGTGACGCAGGTTGCGGATCACCGAACCGTAAACGCCCGAGGCTGCGGTCGAAAGCTTGCCGCCGGGTGGCTCGTCCATGAACGGCATGAATTTGTCGGGGAAGCCGGGCATCGTGCAGCCGATGCAGATGCCGCCGACGTTCGGACAGCCGCCGATGCCGTTGATCCAGCCCCGTTTCGGCACGTTGCACTTGACGACCGGACCCCAACAACCAAGCTTGACAATGCATTTCGGCGACCCGTACTCGGTGGCGAAGTCACCCTGCTCGTAGTAGCCGGCTCGGTCACACCCCTCGTGTACGGTCTGTCCGAACAGCCACTTGGGCCGCAGTGCATCGTCGAGCGGGATCATCGGCGCCTGGTCGGTGGCCATGTACAGCAGATAGGTCAGCGTCTCGGACAGGTTGTCCGGATGGATGGGGCAGCCCGGCACGCAGACGATCGGGATGCCTGCCTTGCTCTTCCAATCCCAGCCGAGGTAGTCGGGCACCCCCATGGCACCGGTCGGGTTGCCGGCCATGGCGTGGATGCCGCCGTAGGTGGCGCAGGTGCCGACCGCAACCACCGCGGTGGCCTTCGGCGCCAGCCGGTCGAGCCATTCGCTGGTGGTCATCGGCTGCCCCGTTGCGGGGTTGTTGCCGAACCCGCACCAGTAACCCTCGTCGTGCAACTGTTCGTTGGGGATCGACCCTTCGACGACGAGGACGAATGGCTCCAGCTCGCCGCGGTCGGCTTTGAAGAACCATTCGAGGAAGTCGTCGGCGCCCCCGGTTGGGTCCGCATTCGAAATCGATCAGGGGCCAATGCACGGCGACCTTGGGCAGGCCGGGAAGCGCACCGAGTGCGATCTCCTCGACGCTGGGTTGGGTGGCGGCAGTCAACGCCACAGAATCGCCGTCACAACTTAGTCCGGCATTGATCCAAAGAACGTGGATCAATGCTTCTTCTGCCTTGACTGCTGCCTCCGTTGGCATGCTGCAGCTCTTTCCGGGACGGGCTGTGTCCCTCGCGCCACCGGAGTCGACCGTCGGCCCACTTGCGCGACGCTTGTTTTTGGGTCTACTCCAGGGTCGTCGGGCTTGTCAACGACCATGTTCGGCAACCTGTATTTGCGTACGCGTCAATCCAGCTGATACCAAGCGTCGAGCCCCTCACCAGTGGTGGCGGACAGCGGCAGGATCTCCGCGTTCGGGTTGACCGAGCGCGCATGGCGCGCACACACGTCGAAGTCGAAGTCGACGTACGGCAGCAAATCCATCTTGTTGACCAGCACCAGGCCTGCGGCGGCGAACATGTGCGGATATTTCAGCGGCTTGTCGGCGCCTTCGGTGACCGAGATGACGACGACCTTGGCCTGCTCGCCGAGGTCGAACAGCGCCGGGCACACCAGGTTTCCGACGTTCTCGATGAACAGCACCGAGCCGGGCTGCGGTGCCAAGGTGTCGAGCGCGCGGCGCATCATCGCGGCGTCCAGGTGGCAGCCGGCGCCGGTGTTGATTTGCACGACGGGACAGCCGGTGGCCCGGATTCGCTCGGCATCGAGCAGCGTCTCCTGGTCTCCCTCGACGACCGCGACGGGATGACGGGCGCCGATATCTCGGATGGTGCGTTCGAGCAGGGTCGTCTTGCCCGCGCCCGGCGAGCTGGTGAGGTTGAACGCCAGGATGTCGCGCTCGGCCAGCCAGGCTCGGTTCGCCTCGGCTAGCTGGTCGTTCTTCGCGAGCACCTTCTCCTCGAGCGACAAGGTCTCGGTGTGGGGCGCGTGGTGGTGGTCGTGGTCGTGGTCGTGGTGGTGGTCGTGATGGTGCTCGGCCCGGGGTGGTGATGACCGCGCCGTCGTCGCCGCAGCCGCATGTTGCGCACATGGTCAGCTCACTTCCATCGAGAGGATTTTCAGATCCCGGCCCGCGAGCACGTCGACATCGGCGCTGCCGCACGCGCACAGCAGAATCAAATCCGAGAGGGCGAACTCTGCTCCGCAGGTGCGGCACCGGGCCGAGCCGGGCTGCATGTCGAGGTCGAGACGGGCTCCGTCGGCGACGGTGCCCTCGGTGGCCAACTCGAAGCAGAACTCCATCGAATCGGCGACCACCCCGCACAGCGCGCCGACCTGAAGCCGCACACTGTGCACGCGTCGACCTGCGGCGTGCTCGCACACCGCATCCACCACGCTTTGGGTGATAGCCATCTCGTGCATGTCTACCCCGTTCCGCCCCGGGTGTCCTCACGATAGGACGGCGCAGGGTCGGGCACAACGGCCCCTAGGATCAGCCGAGTGAGTGAGACGCTAAGCGACGACGACGTCGCGGTACTGCGGGATTGGATCAACGCGCAGGGCATCGGCTCGGAGCTCACGGACGTCACGCCGCTTGCCGGCGGTACGCAGAACATCGTGGTGGGGTTGCGGGTCGACGGCCGGCGCATGGTGTTGCGCCGCCCGCCGGCGCATCCGCGCCCGACAAGCAACAAGACCATGCAGCGGGAGATCGCGGTGCTTCGCACGCTGGCCGGCAGCGACGTGCCACATCCCGAATTCATCTGCGGCTGTGAGGATCTCGACGTACTCGGGGTCGTCTTCTATCTGATGGCGTATGTCGACGGCTTCAACCCGGGCAGCGAGGTCGCTCAGGCGTATGTCGAGAAGCCCGAGTTTCGCCACGATGTCGGACTCGCCTACGCGGCAAGCCTGGCCAAACTGGGCCAGGTGCCGTGGGAGGGCAGCCCGCTTGCCGCGCTGAAGCGGCCGGGATCCTTTCTGGCTCGCCAGGTTCCGCAGTTCCGTGGCTTCATGGCGGCGTATCGCGAACAGCACGGCTACCCGAGCGATTCATTGCCGGAGGTCGACAACCTCGCGGACTGGCTGGAGAGTAGACGTCCACCGGACTCCGAGCCGGGAATCATGCACGGCGACGCTCATCTGAACAACGTGCTGCTCTGCCGCGACCGGCCCGAGGTCGCGGCGTTCGTCGACTGGGAGATGTGCACTGTCGGGGATCCGCTGGTCGACCTCGGCTGGCTATTGGTGTGCTGGCCAACGGATTCCAACCCGCTGGGCAGCGCCGAGGCGCTGGCCGCGCTGGGCGGACTGGCCAGCCGATCAGAGCTGCTCGCGGCCTATCGTTCGGCGGGCGGTCGTGAAACCGAACACCTGGACTGGTATCTCGCGTTGGCGTGTTTCAAGCTTGGCGTGGTGATCGAAGGTACGTGGGTGCGATATCTCGCCGGTCAGGCCACCCGCGAGGCCGGTGAGCGGCTGCACGCCTCGGCGGTCCGGCTGATCGAGCTTGGCGCGCGCATCGCCGCCGGCGAACACCCGCTTATCTGAACTGAGCGCTATCGAGGCGGACAGTTGCACCGGTCGGACACCCGCACCGACCTCATCACCTCGTCGACGTGTTGGCCGCAACCTTCCCAACCGGTCTTGCCACACCGCGGGCACTGGACGGGATAGCACATGATCGCTCCTTCAAAAGTATTTTGTCTCAATCGAGTTAGGCGGCGGTGTGTGCCTGTACCCAGGCAGTGTAGCCCCCGGCAAGATCGGATACCCGCTGGAAACCCTGCGCCCTCAGCAACGAAGCTGCAACGCTGGAGCGCCACCCGCTGGCACAGTGCACGACGATCGGCTTGTCAGTGGGCACTTCGGACAGCCGAACTCGCAACTGAGCCAGCGGCATTGGCATCGCGGCGGGGATCACACCGAATTCCCGTTCGCCGGGATTTCGGATGTCGATGAGCGTCACGGCATCCTCATCGAGCAGGCGATCCAGTTCGGCGACGGTGAGCCGCGGCGCCGGCTGCACCAGATCTGCCAGCTCGGCCGGGAACACGCCGTCGTGATCGACGTTGAGGTAGCCGATCGCATTGTCCGAGCCGATGCGGGACAGCCGCATCGCGGCGTTCTGTTCTTCGCCCGGATAGGTGAGCAACACGATCGGATCGCCCACTTCGGTGACCATGCCGCCGGTTTCGGCGAAGCGGCCGTCGAAGCCGACGTTGATCGAGCCGCGCAGATGCCCGGCGGTGAAGTCGTCGACCGACCGCGCGTCCAGAACGCGGATACCGGCGTTGAGTGCGTTACGAACGTGCCGCGGGGCCATCTGTCCGATCTTGCGGTGCTGGTCCAGCAGTGGGTGGACGCGCTTGTTCATCGCCGCGTCGACCGAGAAGTACGCCGGGGCAGCGGGTTGCCCTTGTGTGACGAGCGCTATGAAGCTGTCCTCGCTCATCGGCTGAATCGACGGGTTTGTTCTCCGTTGCGCCCCGATCGTCGACGTCAACTCGGTGGACAGGTTCTTCCCGCACGACGATCCGGCACCGTGCGCCGGCATCACGGCGACCTCGTCGGGCAGCTTCAGCAGCTTGTCGTGGATCGTGTGATACATCGCCCGCGCCAGGTCGCTGGTCGAGCTGTTGCCGATGTTGACCAGATCGGGCCGGCCGACATCGCCGACGAACAAGGAGTCACCGGTTAGCACCGCGGTCGGAATCGCGTCGGGATGTTCGCGAACCACAACGCTGATCGACTCCCAGGTGTGCCCTGGCGTCGACAGGATCTCGAGGTCGACGTCACCGAGTGAGACGTGCTCACCGTCGACCAGTCGGCGGATTGGGTAGTCGGTGTCGGCGGCCTCGCCGAACCCGATCCACGCGCCGGTGGCCACGACGAGTTCGAGGTGCCCGGAAACGAAGTCGGCATGGAAGTGCGTGTTGATCACCCCTTCGATCGTGAGGCCGTACTTCTCTGCGTCGGCGAGGTAGTCAGTGATGTCGCGGCGTGGGTCGACCACAATCGCCCGCCGCGTGCCTTCGTCACCGATCAGGTACGACGCGTGCGAGAGGCACTGGAGGTAGTACTGCTCGAGGATCATGGCACCGCTCCTGGGATAAATACCTATGGGGGTATCCGCATTGTCAGCTAATATACCCCCGGTGGTATCAGCGGACAAGGGGTAAGGTGAGCACCATGATGGGTGACGAACAGGCCATCGCAGCGGTGCTGAATCGGCTGCGTCGAGCTCAGGGCCAGCTTGCCGGCGTGATTTCGATGATCGAGCAGGGCCGCGACTGCAAGGACGTGGTGACGCAGCTCGCCGCCGTGTCCCGGGCGTTGGATCGGGCGGGATTCAAGATTGTGGCGACCGGTCTGCGGGAATGCAAGAGCGGCGGCGGTGCGGACGGCAAGCAGCCCATGACCGAAGCAGAACTGGAGAAGTTGTTCCTCGCGCTTGCGTGACCCGGGACGAATGCGACAAAGGAGTCGACCGATGAACCTTGCTCTGTCAACCACGCTGCACACGTCCTTCGACGACGCGGTAACGCGCACCCGCGAGGCGCTCGCCGAGCAGGGCTTCGGAATCCTGACCGAGATCGACGTGAAGGCGACGCTGAAGGAAAAGCTCGGCGAGGACATGGAGAACTACCTGATCCTCGGCGCCTGCAATCCGCCCCTGGCCCATCAGGCGGTCAGCATCGAACGCCAGATCGGCCTGCTGCTGCCCTGCAACGTGGTGGTGCGCAGCGATCCGGCCGACGACGACACGGTTCTCGTCGAGGCGATGAACCCGCGGCTGCTGGTCGAAGTGACCGAGCAGCCGAAGCTCGATCCCGTCGCCGACGAGGTCGGCACCAAATTGCAGGCTGCGATCGACTCGCTCAACGCCACCTGAGTTGCCTGCCGCGTCGGCAGCCCGCTATCGTCAGCGGCGTGCCGGACGCGCGTCTTCTCGTAGTAGTGCCCCGCAGCGGGGTCTGATTCCAGACCGACCCCCCGCTGTGGGTCGAAGCTACTACAGACGTCGGTCACCTCCTCCGACAAGAAGACCGGCACATGACTACTTCCTCCACCACCACGCACGAAACACCATCGGCCCGCTTCGGTGGCCGCCCGTTGCCGCGCGGACTTCGCGAAGACGCCGAGAACATGTCGTGGAGCACGTTCACCGCGATCTATAGCCCCAGCTCAGGACCACTGCGGCTGGGCAGCTTCGAATGCACCGACGCCGACCGGCCCGCCAGCCGGCTCGGCCCCCAGGCGCGGACCTTCAACGCCACAGTCGCCATCGGCGACCACATCGAGACCGTCAACGTCCCCGCCCACGGACCAGTCGCCGCACTGACAGCGATGCTGTTCGACCGGGGCATTCCCGTCGAGATGGTCCGTTTCCACCAGTTGAAGTCCGGCGATCACACCGCCACATTCATCCAGGGCAGCGACGGGGACCACGTCGAATGGGCGATGGGGTGGTCGGAGGACAAGACGGAGTCGGTCTTGCGCGCCATCATCGCTTGCGTGAACCGGCTGATGTCGGTGGCCTGGTACACCGAGATCGACGCTGAGACGAAGAAGTTCACGTGGCGACGTCGTTGAATTAGGAGCTCAGCGGACGCAACACGATCGGCATGCCGTCCATGGGCACCGGCATGCCGGCGTGGTCGTATCGCGGCGTGTAATCCGGCCGGACGAGTTCCAGCCGGTATCGACGCAGCAGCCGGTGGATGACCGTCTTGACCTCCAACTGGCCGAACATCATGCCGATGCATTTGTGCGCGCCACCGCCGAACGGCGTGAAGGCGAAGCGGTGTCGTTTGTGTTCGGAGCGCGGCTCGGCGAAGCGCATCGGATCGAATTTGTAAGGATCGGTCCACAGTTCGGGCAACTTGGTGTTGGCGCCCGGCCATCCGACCACATTGGTACCAGCGGGCAGGTAGTAGCCGAGGAGTTCGGTGTCGCGCACCGTCTTGCGCATGGCCCACGGCACCGGCGGAACCATGCGCAGCGATTCGTTCATGACCAGGTCGAGGGTCTCCAGCTTTTCGAGTGCCTCGATGTCGAGCGGCCCGTCGCCGAGGCGGGCGGATTCGTCGCGCGCACGCTGCTGCCACTCCGGGTAGGCGGCCAGGTGGTAGGCCATCGTGGTCGCCGTCGACGTGGATGTGTCGTGGGCCGCCATCATGAGGAAGATCATGTGGTTGACGATGTCGGCGTCGGTGAAGCTGTTGCCGTCCTCGTCTTCGGTGTGACACAGCACCGTCAGCATGTCGTTGCCCTACGGCCTTGCGGCGCTCCTTGACGCGCTGCTGGAAATAGTCCTCGAGAAGCTTGCGGGCCTGCAGACCTCTCCACCACTTGAACGGTGGCACGCTGTGCCGGATGATCGCGCCACCGGCTCGCGTGGTGGTGAAAAAAGCGTTGTTGACCTTGGTGACGAGCTCATGGTCGGTGCCGGGCTCGTGGCCCATGAACACCATCGACGCGATGTCGAGGGTGAGCTCTTTCATTGCCGGGTGCAACAGGAAGTGCGGATCGTTCGTCGGCCAGTCGGCGACCACGGCGGACACCACCTCGTCGATGTGCACGACGTAGCCACTGAGCCGGCTGCGGGTGAACGCCTCCTGCATGATTCGCCGGTGGTACATGTGCTCGTCGAAGTCGAGCAGCATCAGGCCCCGCTTGAAGAACGGCCCGATGACGTCCTTCCAGTGCTGCTGTGAGTAGTCCTTGTTGCGGTTGGAGTACATCGTCTGTATCGCGTCCGGTCCGACCGCGATGATCGCCGGCACGAGCGGCGAGTCGGCGAAGAACAGCGGACCGTGCTTGCGGTAGAGGTGCAGGACATATTCGGGACCGCCGCGGAACATCTCGATGAGGTGGCCGATGATCGGCAGGCCCGTATCGCCCATCACGGGCTTGAGGTCGCTGCCCTGCGGCGGTTCGGCCATGGCGTACTGCTTCCAGTCGACCTCGAGCAGTCGCTTCTCGACCAGCCCCATGCCCGGGATGGTGTTGACCGTGGGGGTCAACCGCCGCTTGGCCTGATCGAGCAAATAGTGCCGGGTGCTGACGGTCGCCATCCGAACCCTCCTGCCGCGGGGACTTCCTCATCCTGATCGCCCTACTTGACGCCTGTCAAGTTTTGTTGATTTCCTTGTGTAGTGCATCGTCAAGCCATGACCGCCGATTCCGCGACGCCCGAGGTAAGGCGCAGCCGTGGCGATCGGCAGCGGGAAGCCATTGTGACGGCGGTCCGTGAGCTCTTGGAACAGCGGTCATTCGGCGATCTGTCGGTCAGCAAGATCAGCGATCGAGCCGGGATCACCCGATCGGGGTTTTATTTCTACTTCGATTCCAAGTACGCGGTGTTGGCCGTGATCCTGGCCGAATTCCTCGAGGAGCTCGACGAGCTGACGCATGGCTTCGCACCTCGCGGCGCCGACGAATCACCGGCGTTGTTTGCGAAGCGGATGGTGGGCGGCGCGACGGCCGTGTTCGCCAGCAACCACCCCGTGATGAGGGCGTGCAACGCCGCACAGAACACCGACGCTCAGATCCGGGAAATGATGAACGACGTCGAGGACGCGATCATCGACAAGATCGTCGGCGTCATCGAGCAGGACAGCGGTGCCCGCCCGATCTCCTCCGACCTGACCGCGTTGGTGCGGACTCTGACCGTCGACGACCGCGATGACGCTGTCGGGCGACAGTGGCTTCGTCGGGCGCGGCGAGGATCCCCAGCGCGCCCTCGACATCGTGGAGCGGTTGTGGCTGACCGCACTGTGGGGCGGATGAGCGCGGCGTCGCCGGTAGTCTGCCCGGCATGGCGCGGCGCGATTCCTTTGCGGGCAAGAGGTGCTTTCTGACCGGAGCGGCCAGCGGCATCGGCCGCGCGACCGCGCTCAAGCTCGCCTCGGAGGGTGCCGAGTTGTATCTCACCGACCGTGACAGCGAGGGTTTGACGAACACGGTGGCCGATGCCCGCGCGCTGGGGGCGAGCGTGCCCGAGCACCGCGCACTCGACATCTCCGACTACGACGAGGTGGCCGGCTTCGCCGCCGACATCCACACCTCGCATCAGAGCATGGACGTCGTCATGAACATCGCCGGCGTGTCGGCGTGGGGGACCGTCGACCGGCTCACGCATCAGCAGTGGAGCTCGATGATCGCGATCAATCTGATGGGCCCGATTCACGTGATCGAGACCTTCCTGCCGCCGATGGTGGCGGCGGGTCGCGGTGGTCATCTGGTCAATGTGTCGTCGGCGGCGGGGCTGGTGGCACTGCCGTGGCATGCGGCGTACAGCGCGAGCAAGTTCGGGCTGCGGGGACTTTCCGAGGTGTTGCGGTTCGACCTCGCCCGGCACGGCATCGGGGTGTCGCTGGTGGTGCCCGGCGCGGTGAACACGCCCCTGGTACATACGGTCCAGATCGCGGGGGTGGATCGCGAGGACCCGAAGGCGGCGCGCCTGGTTGGCCTGTTCACCGGCACATGCGGTGTCTCCGGAGAAAGTTGCCGACAAGATCCTGGCGGGCGTCGCCAAGAACCGGTTCCTGATCTACACGTCCAACGACATCCGCGCGCTCTACATGTTCAAGCGCACGATGTGGTGGCCCTACAGCGTGGCGATGCGCCAGGCGAACGACGTGTTCACGCGGCTG
Organism: uncultured Actinomycetota bacterium; assembly: GCA_963834955.1. Taxonomy (GTDB): domain Bacteria; phylum Actinomycetota; class Actinomycetes; order Mycobacteriales; family Mycobacteriaceae; genus Mycobacterium. The sequence goes on along the minus strand of CAWIDX010000036.1, from coordinate 23,078 downwards.
ATGCCGCGCACCAATTAGCTCGGGCGTTCGCTGCCACACGCCGAGATTGCGATCTGGTCGGAAAAGTGCGAGTGACGGCCTGCCGGACTGCAATTTCGCCGGGGCGGGTGATCAGCTCGGTGTCTGTCGCGTGACCAACGGCGGCAGCGTGGACCAGGGGAAGTTGATCCAGCGATCGGTGCGGCGCCAAACGTATTCACACTCGACCTGCGATCGCGGCTTCTGATAGATGACTGCGGACCGTGCGTCGGCGACGTGACCGCTGCAGAAATCGCGCACGAGGCGCATCGTCTCCCCGGTGTCGGCGACGTCATCGGCGATCAGCACGCGGGCGTCGGCGAGGTCGACCGTGCTGGGCACCGGTGACAGCAGCACCGGCACATCCATGCGCTGTTCGATTCCGGTGTAGAACTCGACGTTGATGACGACCAGGTTCTTGACGTCGAGGGCGTAGCCGAGGGCGCCCGCCACCAACAGCCCACCCCGGGCGACAGACAGAATGAGATCGGGTTCGAAGCCGTCGTCCACCACCTTGGCGGCCAGCTCCCGGATCGCGGTGCCGAACTGCTCCCAGCTCAGGTGCTCCCGATCGGCCACGCCGAAACCGTAACCCGAGATCACCCCGGGGGCGCGAGTTCGAGCCGGACGCCGAGCAGCCGGACCGGACGGTCAAGTTCGAACAGGTCGAGCACCCGAAGGGCCGCCGGCACAATGACGTCGGCTTCGGTGGTCGCCTCGGGCAGCTTGCGAATCTTGGTGCGAGTGAAGAACGCCGAGTTGCGCACAGTCACCGCGACCCGAGTCACGATGCGCGACTCGGCGACCACATCCGCGAGTGTGCGCCGCGCGAGATCAACGACGGCCGAGTCGATTTCGGCTCTGTCGGTGAGGTCGCGCGGGAAGGTGACGACGTGACTGCGTGACCTCGGCACCCACGGCTCGGCGCTGACCGTCGTGTCACCACCACCCTTGGCCAACAACAGCAGCCACAGCCCGGTCCGTGGTCCGAACGCCGCGGTGAGGGTTTCGGCATCGGTGTTTGCGAGTTGCCGCACTGACGAAATATCCATGTCGGCAAGCTTTTTGGCGGTCTTTGGACCCACGCCCCACAGCGCATCGACCTCACGGTCGCCCATGACCGTCATCCAGTTGGCGTCGGTGAGAACGAAGATGCCGTCGGGCTTGGCCAGGCCGGTGGCCACCTTTGCGCGCTGCTTGTTGTCGCTGATGCCGACCGAGCACCGCAGCTGCGTCTCGGCGGCGATGGTCGTGCGGATCTGCTCGGCCAGGTCTACCGGCTCGAGGGAGTTGTCGGGGTCGTCGGCTCCTATGTAAGCCTCGTCCCAGCCCCACACCTCCACCGGATGGCCAAGTGCCCGAAGCTGATTCATCACCTCCTCCGACGCGGCGTCATAGGCCGCCGGATCCGACGGCAGGAACGTCGCGTCGGGGCATTTGCGTGCCGCGGTCCGCAGCGGCATGCCGGCATGAACGCCGAACTGGCGGGCGGGGTAGGACGCGCAGGTGACGACCTTGCGCGGTTCGGTGGGATCGCCACTGCCGCCGACGATGACGGGCACGCCCGCCAGTTCGGGATGGCGGCGCATCTCCACCGAGGCGAGGAACTGGTCGATGTCGACGTGCAGGATCCAGCGCGGCGTCATCGTGGTTGTCTGCTCTTCGCGCGAGCGCTCATCGTCCGCAAAGCTTGAGCGCCACGCTTTCCCACGCATCACCCAGCTCGGAAAGGGAACGGCCCCGATCGTGAAGTTGGTGCTCGACGTATTCGGCGTCGAGCAGCGCGAGCAGCGCATCGGCTTGTGCGTCGAGGTCACCGGTTGTGCCGCCGTCGGCCAGCAGGAGCCGCACATGCGTACGCTGCACGATGGCGGGCGCGCTATAGCGGGTACTCGGGTCGCGGGCCGCGTCACGAAGCACGGCGTGATGGTCGACAACGAAGGTCAGCCGCGCACGACCGAATGCCAACAGGCGCTGCGACGCCGGTGCGTCCGGTCCCAGCGGCGGCGGACCGAACATGAAAGCTCGCTGGAGCGCCCGCTCGTCCTCGTCGAGAAGCACCATCATCAACGCCGCCCGGCTGCCGAACCGGCGGAACAATGTGCCTTTGCCCACGCCGGCGGCGCCGGCGATATGGTCCATGGTGACCGCGTCGGGTCCCCGTTCGGCGATCAGTCGTCGCGCCGCATCGAGCAGCAGGGCCCGGTTGCGGGCGGCGTCACCGCGCTCCGCGGGTTGCTGGCCGACAACCAGCAGCTCACGCAGCTCGTGAGTGGCGGCCATCACTGCACTCTACTCGTTTTGGAATAAACCGGACTGTGGTCCGGTTACTTGCACTCGAAGGAACACGGCGTGAATGGAAGGATCTCAGGATGGCGGACATCAAGGTATTGGCACTGGTCGGCAGCCTGCGGGCGGCGTCGGTGAACCGGCAGATCGCCGAATTGGCGGCCGAGACCGCTCCCGACGGGGTAGCGGTGACGGTGTTCGAAGGTCTCGGTGACGTGCCGTTCTACAACGAGGACATCGACGGCACGGACGCGCCGGCCGCGGCCGCGAAGCTACGTGGCGCGGTAGCCGAAGCCCACGCCGTCTTGGTCGTGACACCTGAGAACAACGGCACCATCCCGGCTGTGCTGAAGAACGCGATCGACTGGCTATCCCGGCCCTACGGTCGGAGCGCTGTGGCCGGCAAGCCGCTCGCGGTGATCGGCGCCGCGCTCGGTCGGTACGGCGGAGTGTGGGCGCATGACGAAACGCGCAAGTCGTTCGGCATCGCCGGCGCCGCACGTGGTCGATGGGCTCGCGTTGTCGCTGCCGATCGCGTCCCTCGACGGCAAGCATCCGCGTGAACACACCGAACTCGTCGCCAACCTCAACGACGTGTTGACGAAACTGGCTACCGAGGTGGGCTAGAAAGTTTGCTGGCAAGAAATCAGCCGCAGCGTGAACGCATCCGCGGCTGACTTGTCGGTGCCTCGTGCTACACCTGAAGTCATGTTCCCCTCTCGACACGCCGAACGTGGCGCGACACGCCGAATAATGCGATGGGCGGGTGGTTGCGACCAGGGAATTCCATTAATGTGGTTACGGATATGTTGTGTCTGCCCCCATTGTCGGCCACTAGGTGTAGTGTCCAGAGCGCCGACAGACCCCGGTTCGACCGGGTCGACCGGGACGCCAACGCCGGCGGTGACATGCCGGGGGACGCGCCTCCGGATGTCCGGAATTTCTGGGGCCGCCGGTGCGCTGACCATTACAGGCAGCGCAGCGCTAGATGAGTGAGTTTGTCCGTTTCCCGTTTCGCTGAGGAGCCGCACCGCCGATGACCGTCACCGTGTACACCAAGCCCGCCTGTGTGCAGTGCAACGCCACCTACAAGGCGCTGGACAAGCAAGGCATCTCCTATGACGTTGTCGATATCACCGAGGCGCCCGAGGCGCGTGACTACGTGATGGCGCTGGGCTACCTGCAGGCTCCCGTGGTGGTGGCGGGCCAGGACCACTGGTCGGGCTTCCGGCCGGACCGGATCAAGGCACTGGCCGGCGTCGGGCTGACCGCGTAGGGCGCCCGCAGCACTCGAGGAGGCATGTCATGGATTCGGGTAGCTGTCGTCCTGCGCTGGTGTATTTCTCCAGCGTGTCCGAGAACACTCACCGCTTCGTGCAGAAGCTCGAGCTGCCGGCTACCCGGATCCCGCTGCACGGCCGCATCCGCGTCGACGAGCCGTATGTGCTGATCCTGCCCACCTACGGCGGCGGCCACATCGTGCCGAGAACAGATGCCGGTGGATATGTGCCCAAGCAGGTCATCGCGTTCCTCAACGACGAACACAACCGGTCGCTGTTGCGTGGCGTCATCGCGGCCGGCAACACCAATTTCGGCGCCGAGTTCGGCTACGCCGGCACCGTGGTATCCCGCAAGTGCGAGGTGCCGTTTTTGTACCGCTTCGAATTGATGGGCACCGACGAGGATGTGCACGCCGTCCGCGCCGGCCTTGCTGACTTCTGGAAGGACGTGACGTGCCACCAACGGTCACAACTGCAGAGCCTGTAGCGGTCACGTCCAGCGCGCCGCACCCGTCGGGGGAGACGGACTACCACGCGCTGAACGCGATGCTGAATCTGTACGACGCCGACGGCAAGATTCAGTTCGACAAGGACGTGCAGGCAGCGCACCAGTACTTCCTGGAACACGTCAACCAGAACACGGTCTTCTTCCACAACCAGGACGAGAAGATCGATTACCTGATCCGCGAGAACTACTACGAGCGTGAGGTTCTCGACCAGTATTCGCGTAACTTCGTCAAGTCCCTGCTCGACCGTGCGTATGCGAAGAAGTTCCGGTTCCCGACATTCCTCGGCGCGTTCAAGTACTACACCTCCTACACGCTGAAGACCTTCGACGGGAAGCGCTACTTGGAGCGCTTCGAGGACCGCGTCGTCATGGTGGCGCTGACCTTGGCCGCCGGCGATACCGAGCTGGCCGAGCAACTGGTCGACGAGATCATCGACGGCCGGTTCCAGCCGGCCACACCGACGTTCCTCAACTCGGGCAAGAAGCAGCGCGGCGAACCCGTCAGCTGCTTCCCAGCCGGAACTCCAGTGGATACCCGCGAAGGGCCAAAGGCGATCGAGACTCTGCAGGCGGGTGACCGGGTGCTCTCGCACGACGGGTCCTACGCTGTAGTGGAAGCTGTCGTCGAGAACCCGAATTACCACGCCCTGGTATCGATCTCACACTTCGGGCACAAAGAGCCGATCCGGTGCACTCCGGAGCATCCAATCCTGGTGTGGACGACGCGCGAGGTCGAGACTCTCATCGAAGGCGATGGTGCCGATCCGTTCAATGGATTCGTATGGCTAGCTGCCAAAGACGTTCACCCCACCGACTTCATCGTGACGGCAGCACCGCTGGAGGGACGCGAGCGGCACGTTTATGACCTGATGGAGCACGTCGGCCCAGGTGTTCACGAAGAGGTGGACGGACTGATCCGCAAGGTGAACTCCGACTCGAAGCACCGCAGCAAGCAGCGTCACCGGATCGGCTTCGTGTCGGTGAACCGCTATGTCGAGGAATCGTATGACCTCGGCCTCATCCTGGGCTGGTACGTATCCGAAGGTCACGTCTCCAAGCGGTCGGGTTCAGACGGGCCAGCGCCTAACGGTATTCACTTCACGGTCGGCGCACATGAGCTCGAATACCAGCAAGAGTTGGCTGCAGCATTCAAGCGGGTGTTTGCGGTCGACCTCGCCGTGCATGAGAGCGCTTCGGACCACTCGGTTCGCATGGTGTGCAACAGCAGGATTGTGTCGTCGCTGATTCTTTCCATGGCTGGAACCGGATATCGCTCGAAGCGGTTGTCCCACGATGTTGTAACGGCCGATGAAGAGTTCCAGCGTGGATTGCTGGCCGGGTTGTTCCGCGGGGACGGGTGCAGCACCACCGGCGGGATGATGCTCGACCTGGTGAATCCGGAATTGATTGACCAGGTGCAGCTGATCCTCCGCCGTCTGGGGATCGTTTCCATCGTTCGCCAGACTGGTCAGGTATTCGTTCCTGGGTTGCCCGGCACGAACGAAGAGTTCATCTTCGATGTCGGCAAGAACCTGCACAGCTACGTGGGCCGAAAGGGGTCGTCGCGCGCGACATACCAGGTTGTGCATGGGCGCCATGTGTACGGAATCCGCGAAGTGGTGCGTACACAGGAAATTCCGGACAAGGTGTACAACCTCCACGTCGAGGGCACGCATACGTACACGATTCGTGGCATGGTCGTGCACAACTGCTTCCTGCTGCGCATCGAAGACAACATGGAATCGATCGGGCGCTCGATCAACTCCGCGCTGCAGCTCTCGAAGCGCGGCGGCGGAGTCGCGTTGCTGATGAGCAACATTCGCGAGCACGGCGCGCCGATCAAGAACATCGAGAACCAGAGCTCGGGTGTCATCCCGATCATGAAGCTGCTGGAGGACTCGTTTTCCTACGCCAATCAGCTGGGCGCGCGCCAAGGTGCCGGTGCGGTGTACCTGCACGCCCATCACCCGGACATCTACCGGTTCCTCGACACCAAGCGCGAGAACGCCGACGAGAAGATCCGGATCAAGACGCTGAGCCTCGGCGTGGTGATCCCGGACATCACCTTCGAGCTGGCCAAGCGCAACGAGGACATGTATCTGTTCTCGCCGTACGACGTGGAGCGCGTCTACGGCCTGCCGTTCGCCGACATCTCGGTGACCGAGAAGTACTACGAGATGGTGGACGACCCGCGGATCCGCAAGAGCAAGATCAAGGCGCGCGAGTTCTTCCAGACGCTGGCCGAGTTGCAGTTCGAGTCCGGCTACCCGTACATCATGTTCGAAGATAGCGTCAACCGAGCCAACCCCATTCATGGCAAGATCACCCACTCGAACCTGTGCTCGGAGATTTTGCAGGTCTCTACGCCGTCGGTGTTCAACGAGGACTTGACGTACGCCAAGGTGGGCAAGGACATCTCGTGCAATCTCGGCTCACTGAACATCGCCAAGGCCATGGACTCGCCGGACTTCGCGCAAACCATCGAGGTGGCGATCCGGGCGTTGACGGCGGTGAGCGATCAGACACACATCTGGTCGGTGCCCTCAATCGAGCAGGGCAACAACGACTCCCATGCGATCGGCCTCGGCCAGATGAATTTGCACGGCTACCTGGCGCGCGAAAGCATTCACTACGGCTCCGAAGAGGGCGTCGACTTCACGAACATCTACTTCTACACCGTGCTGTATCACGCGCTGCGGGCGTCGAACAAGATCGCCATCGAGCGCGGCGTGCGGTTCAAGGGTTTCGAGCGGTCGAAGTACGCGACGGGGGAGTTCTTCGACCGCTACACCGAGCAGGTGTGGGAGCCCAAGACCGCCAAGGTGCGCAAGCTGTTCGAGCACGCCGGCGTTGACATTCCGACGCAAGCGGATTGGCGTGAGCTGAAGGCATCGGTGCAGCAGCACGGCATCTACAACCAGAACCTGCAGGCGGTGCCGCCGACGGGGTCGATCTCCTACATCAACCACTCGACAAGCTCGATCCACCCGATCGTGTCGAAGGTCGAGATCCGCAAGGAAGGCAAGATCGGCCGCGTCTACTACCCGGCGCCGTATATGACCAACGACAACCTGGAGTACTACCAGGACGCCTACGAGATCGGGTACGAGAAGATCATCGACACCTACGCGGCGGCCACTCAGCACGTCGACCAGGGGTTGTCGCTGACGCTGTTCTTCAAGGACACCGCGACCACGCGTGACGTCAACAAGGCGCAGATCTACGCCTGGCGCAAGGGAATCAAGACGCTGTACTACATCCGGTTAAGGCAGATGGCGCTGGAGGGCACCGAGGTCGAGGGCTGCGTCAGCTGCATGCTGTAGCGCCTCGCGTCACACCGCTTCTAACTTGGCTACCTGGTCGTTGAAGAAATTCGCTCCCGCTGCGACGTCCTCGGGAGGCGTTGCGCCATCACCACTTACCTCCACGAAGATCAGTACGCCGCGGTAGTAGCCCCAGATGCCGATGGACTGTCGGGGTTCGGACTGAATACTCAAAACCGCGCTCGTCTACCAGGCGGGCAGCCCTGCAATCGACCCCCGCTCCGCAGTGAATGTCTTTTCACCGCGCTTAAACGTTGGGCGCTTATTTATCACCGTCGCACATAGTCCGGCCGCGTTGTCGACACGGTCAGTTCAACGCTGAACCGCCGGTGGGTACGGAGATTTGCCACCCCCGTGGGCCGTCGTGGGGTGCTCCAAAAACAGGATCGGCGAGCATTCGGCCGGGTCAACCGGCGGCGTCGCCGACGCCCCGCCATCGTCCCCGTAAGGGTCGACGCGCGGACCATTCCAGCCCTGGTCGTCAGTGCCGGTGAACGACGACCGTCCAACGACCATTGATGCGACCACTTGGGTGATGTCCGGCTTCTGGGAAGGGGCGAGGTGGTCGAGCGGTCGAGGTAGTCGAAGCAGCCGAGGACTCGCTACTTGACGGACCGTGAGACGACGAGCAGGCAAGCGCTGCCAGGACGCAGGCGGCGACGATGAGGCCTGGCGCTGGCCGCCACGCTCTGACAACGAGAGCGCCGTTTCATACGAGACACGCCGGGGTGGGCGTACGAAACCGCACACTCGCGTTGGAGTCCGGGGGCCGCCTGCACTGCAGCGTCCAGCAGCTACCGTCCGGGCGACGAGAGACCGAGCGCGTCGGCGACGGTGGCCAACGCCTCCAGATGTTGGTCGACTGAGGTGAACCCGGCGCCCATCGTATTGACGGACACATGCGTGGCACCCGCGTCGCGCCAGCTGCTGACGTCCTCGATCACCGCGTCGATGCCACGCGGGCCCCAGCTGACTCGTCCCTCCATACCGATCGTCGCGGGGTCGCGCCCGGCATCAATCGCTGCCTGCTCGACGACGGCCTTGGCTTCCTCGAGGTTGGGACCGGGCCCCATCATGGGAAACCAACCGTCACCGAGGCGCCCGGCCCGACGATATGCCCGTTGCGACGCCGCGCCGAACCAGATCGGAATCGGCCGCTGCACCGGGAGGGGTGCCAGCCCGGCACCCGTCACGGTTTCGTTCGGACCGCTGTGGGTGACGGTCTGCTCGGTCCACAATCGGCGCAGCAGGCTTACCTGCTCCTCGCTGCGGATGCCCCGGTTCGAGAAGTCCTTTCCCAGAGCCTCGTACTCCACTGGGTTCCAACCGATCCCGACTCCGAGGCGGAATCTGCCATTCGACAGCAGGTCGACTTCCGCCGCCTGTTTGGCGACCAGGACGGTTTGGCGTTGGGGGAGGATGATGATGCCGGTAACCAGCTCGAGCTCCGTGATGCCGGCGATGTAGCCGAAGAGCACGAACGGCTCGTGGAACGTCGTGCGCACGTCATAGGGTCCGGCCCAGCCCCGGTGTACGTCGGGATCGGCACCCACCACATGGTCGTAGGCAAGCAAGTGGGCGTACGCCAGTTGCTCCACCGCCTGGGCATAGGCGCGTACCGCGCCGACGTCGCCGCCGAGCTCGGTCTGAGGAAAGGTAACGCCTATCTGCATCATCTACAGTCCGCTCGCTCCGAACAGCAGGCCAAGGGCGTAGGTGATCGCTGCCGCGCCGTATCCGATGAGCAGCTGCCGAAGCGCCCGGCGCAGGGGCGGACCACCGGACAGTAGGCCTACGACAACCCCGGTGGCCAACAGTGCGACTCCTACCAACGCGGCGGCCACACACAAAGCGACGACACCCCGCAAGCCAACCAGATAGGGCAAGACGGGGATCAGAGCGCCTGAGGCGAAGAAGCAGAAGCTGGACAGCGCGGCGCCCAGGCCCGTTCCTATCGCTTCATGCTTGTCGCCGTCGGCCACCTCGTCGGGCTGGCCGCCGCCCTCGCGGCCCAGATTGCTTAACACTCGCTCCGCCCGGGCGGCCGCGTCCTGGCTGTTCATGCCTCGAGCGCGGTAGACCAACGCCAATTCGTTGGCGTCCACGTCGAGTTGCGGCAGCGCATCCCCGGCTTTCCGATCAGGCGTGGAAGCCTCAAGTAGTTCGCGCTGGGAACGCACAGAGACGTACTCGCCGGCGCCCATCGAGAGCGCTCCCGCCAACAGGCCCGCCAGACCTGCCACCAGCACGGTTTGGTTGGAGACGCCGGTGGCGCTCATACCCAGGACCAGGGCGAGATTGCTGACCAAGCCGTCGTTGGCGCCGAACACCGCGGCACGAAACGTGCCGGAGAGCCGATTACGGCCGCGGGCGGCCAGTGCGCGCACCACTTCCGCGTGAATCCGTTCGTCTGCGGCCATGGTGGCGGTCGCATCGACGTCCGTCTCGTACGTCGAGCGCGCCTCCGCTCGCTGAGCGAGGGCGAGCACGAACACCGACCCGAAGTGGCGCGCCAAGAATCCCAGAACGCGGGTGCGCACCGCACTTCGCCGCGGCTTGCCGACATGATCGCCCAGCAGGTTCAGCCAGTGTTGCTCATGGCGTGCCTCGGCGGCGGCCAACGCGAGCAGGATTTCTCGCTCCTCGCCGCTGCGGCGCTGGGCGAGATCCCGATAGACAGCGGCTTCGGCACGTTCATCAGCAAGGTGCTGCCGCCAGCGACGGAGGTCAGCTGGGCGTGGGCTCGACTCCCGCGGTGGCTCCAAGTCAGTAGGTGTGCTGCGGTCCCTGGGCCTTCTTGTACAACGCCTTGAGCATCCGGTCGCGGAAGAAGCCGTTGTCGATGAACTTGATGCCGGTGTTGGCCACGGCCGGAATCCCGGCGAGCTTGTGGAAGTACCGGCCTCGCTTGTACTCCCGTCCCCACGCGGCTTCCATCCGCTGCGCGTAGTTGGTGAAGTCGTCGGGGCCACCGTTCTGCAGCGCTCGCGATGGCGCATTCGCCGGCGGCCAGGCCCGACTCCAGCGCCTTCGAGATGCCTGCGCCGGAGGCCGGCTTACCCGCGCCCAACGAGTCGCCGGTGAACAGCACACCCGGACGCCAGGGCGGCCACGCGGTGAACCCCATCGGCAGCCGCCAGGCCCGTACGCTCTTGTTCTTCTTGAGTTCCTCGATGGGCGGCAGTTCCCACTCAGCCGGCAGCGTCCGCAGGAACTCACCGAGGAACTGGGTGGCGTTGATGGACTGCCAGTTCTTGTAGCTGTTGACGTAGCCCAGCCCGATGTTGAACCGGCCGCTGCCCATCGGGAAAACCCAGCCGTAGCCGGGCAGCTGATCACCCTGGAACGCCAGCTTCAGGTAGATGTCGAGGCTGTCGGAGTCGGGTCGGTTGGCATACATCTCCGAGCGAATCGCGATCGCCGAGTAGCCGTTGTACTGCGAATCGATCTTCAGCGCGCGCTTGATCGGGGAGTAGGCGCCGTCGGCTGCGATCACCGCGTCGCCGTACACCTTCTCGCCGCTCTTGAGCGTCACGCCCGCCACGCGGCCGCGGTTGTCCTGGATCGGTCCGGTGACCTCGGCGGACTGGCGCACCTCGGCGCCCGCCGATTCCGCGTGCTTGAGCAGCAGGGTGTCGAGTTCGGTGCGGCTGACGGTATGGCCGTGGTCGGGCATGCCGGGGCGCTTGGGGAACGACAGCTCCCACTGGCTCGGGCTGAAGACGGTCACCCGGTTGACGCGGTGGAACCTGGCGACCTCATTTGCCAGTCCCATCTTTTGCAGGTAGCTGACGGCGCGGGCGGTGAGCCCATCGCCGCAGGGCTTGTCGCGGGGGAACTCAGCCTTGTCCAGGACCACCACGTTCGCGCCGGTCTGGACGGCCTGCCATGCGGCGGCCGAACCCGAAGGGCCGCCGCCCGCGATGACCAGGTCGTATCGCTGCGTCATAAAGCTCGTCTCGGTTTGTGGGTATCGCCTCGAATAGTACCCATGCGGGCCGCCGTCAGCTCGCCCCCACGGAGACCATTGCTCGCGTCTGAGCAGGTCAGCATGGTTGAGCGGGTAGAGTGTGGCGCGTGCGCAGATCGGTCAGGAGCAAGTCCAGCGCGCAGCCGGGCGTCAAGGTGGACGCGCGGCGCGAACGCTGGCGCGAGCATCGCAAGATGGTGCGGGCCGAGATCGTCGACGCTGCGTTTCGCGCCATCGACAAGCGCGGACCCGAGCTTTCGGTGCGGGAAATCGCGGAAGAAGCGGGCACCGCCAAGCCAAAGATCTACCGCCACTTCACCGATAAGTCGGACCTATTCCAGGCCATCGGCGCCCGGATGCGCGACATGCTGTGGGCGGCAATCTTTCCGACGATCGACCTCAGCAACGATCCGGCGCGCGAGGTGATCCGCAAGAGCGTCGAGCAGTACGTGGGGCTGGTAGACCAGCACCCCAACGTGCTGCGGTTCTTGATCCAGGGTCGATTCGCCGAGCAATCTGCATCGGCCATGCGCGCACTAAACGAGGGCCGCGAGATCACACTGACGATGGCCGAGATGTTCAATGACGAGCTGCGCGAGATGGAGCTGGACGCCGCCGCCATCGAGCTGGCCGCGATCGCCGCCTTCGGCACCGCCGCGTCGGCTACCGACTGGTGGCTTGGGGCCGACGAAGAGATCCCACGGCGGATGCCCGCCGACCGGTTCGTCGAGCACCTGACCACGATCATGCTCGGCGCGATCTACGGCACCACGGAGTTGCTCGGCATCAAGATCGACCCCGAGCGGCCGATCCACGAGGCGGTGCCGCGGACCAGCGACTCCGTGGCGTAGTCGCGCGCCGAGCGTGAACTGGCTGCGTTGCTCCTCGGCGTGTCGTCACCGTGTGTTCACACTGGACGCAGTCGCACCGCGGTCGACACGGTGGCCACTGACCGCGCTACCCTTAAGTACCCGGTACCGGCGTTCCCAGGAAAGGACCGAGTCACCATGACCGTTGCGGAGCAGACCACCGAGTCCGTTGCACAGCAACCGCCTGTGCATACGCGCGCCCTGATCGTCGGCACGGGGTTCTCGGGCCTGGGCATGGGCATCGAACTGCAGAAGCGCGGTGTCGACTTCCTCATCCTGGAGAAGGCCGACGACATCGGCGGCACCTGGCGAGACAACACCTATCCGGGCTGTGCGTGTGACATCCCGTCACACCTTTATTCGTTCTCGTTCGAGCCCAAGCCGGACTGGAAGAACCTGTTCTCCTATCAGGAAGAAATCCAGGGCTACCTCCAGGGAGTCACCGACAAGTACGGGCTGCGGCGCTACATGGTGTTCAATTCCCTTGTCGACCGGGCGCATTGGGACGACTCCGAATACCGCTGGCACGTTTTCACTTCGGACGGCCGCGAATTCGTCGCCCAGTTCCTCATCTCCTGCGCCGGCGCACTGCACATCCCGTCGATCCCTGACTTCGAGGGCCGCGAGCAATTCGCCGGGCCCGCTTTCCATTCCGCCGAGTGGGATCACAGCGTCGACCTCACCGGCAAGCGGGTCGCGGTGATCGGCACCGGCGCGAGCGCCATCCAGATTGTGCCCGAGATCGTCGACTCCGTGGCGGAGCTTCAGCTCTACCAGCGCACCCCGCCCTGGGTGGTGCCACGCACCAACGACGAACTGCCGCCGCGGCTGCGGCGTGCCATGGAGAACATCCCGGGACTGCGGGTGGCGCTTCGCGGCGGGATCTACGGAGTGCAGGAAGCCTTGGCATTCGGCATGACGACGCACCCCATGATCCTGAAAATCGGTGAGCTGCTTGGCAAATGGAACATCCGGCGCAGCGTGAAAGACCGCGAGCTGCGCGCCAAACTCACCCCGCGGTATCGCCTGGGCTGCAAGCGGATCCTCAACTCCAGCACCTACTACGATGCCGTGGCCGACCCGAAGTCAAAGGTAATCACTGACCGCATCGCGCGGTTCACGTCGGATGGCATCGTGACGGTCGACGGCACGGAGCGCAAGGTCGACGTGATCGTGTACGCCACCGGGTTTCACGTCTCGGATTCCTACAAGTACGTCCAAATCAAGGGTCTTGACGGCGAGGACCTCGTCGACCGATTCAACCGAGAGGGACCGATCGCGCACCGTGGCACCAGCGTGGCGGACCTGCCGAACGCATACCTGCTACTGGGTCCCAACACCGGGCTGGGCCACAACTCGATGGTGTACATGATCGAGTCGCAGATTCACTACGTCGGCGAGGCGATCAAGGCCGTCGACAAGGCCGGCGCGCAGGCGCTGGCGCCAACCCGGGCGGCGCAGGATGCCTACAACGCCGAGCTGCAGGAGAAGCTCGGCCACTCGGTGTGGAACACCGGCGGCTGCAGCAGCTGGTACCTCGACGAGCACGGCAAGAACCGGGTGCTGTGGGGCGGTTACACCTGGCAATACCGGCTCGCCACCCGCAAGCTGGACCCGTCGGAGTACCGATTCTGGGGCAACGGAAGCGACACGAAGAAACAAGATGTTGGGGTTCCGGAGGTTGTCGCACACCAGCGGTAGTGTCGTGTTGTGGGCGAGAATCTGAAGCTGATTGACCGCGTCTCCGCGATCAACTGGAACCGATTGCAGGACGAGAAGGACGCGGAAGTCTGGGACCGGCTGACCGGAAACTTCTGGCTGCCGGAGAAGGTGCCGGTCTCCAACGACATCCCGTCGTGGGGCACGCTGACGCCCAACGAGAAGCAGCTCACCATGCGGGTGTTCACCGGGCTGACGCTGCTCGACACCATCCAAGGCACCGTCGGCGCCGTGAGCCTGATCCCCGACGCGCTCACGCCGCACGAGGAGGCCGTCTACACCAACATCGCGTTCATGGAGTCGGTGCACGCCAAGAGCTACAGCGCGATCTTCTCCACCCTGTGCTCGACGGCCGAGATCGACGACGCGTTCCGCTGGTCGGAGGAGAACCCCAACCTGCAGCGCAAGGCCGAGATCGTGATGGAGTACTACCGCGGTGACGAGCCCCTCAAGCGCAAGGTGGCCTCGACCCTGCTGGAGAGCTTCCTGTTCTACTCCGGCTTCTACCTGCCGATGTACTGGTCGAGCCGCGCCAAGCTGACCAACACCGCCGACATGATCCGGCTGATCATTCGCGACGAGGCTGTGCACGGCTACTACATCGGCTACAAGTACCAGCGCGGCCTGGCGATGGTGGACGAGGTCAGGAGGCAGGAGCTCAAGGACTACACCTATGAGCTGCTGTTCGAGCTGTACGACAACGAGGTCGAGTACACGCAGGACCTGTACGACGAGGTCGGGCTCACCGAGGACGTCAAGAAGTTCCTGCGGTACAACGCCAACAAGGCGCTGATGAACCTGGGCTACGAGGCGTTGTTCCCGCGCGACGAGACCGACGTGAACCCCGCGATCCTGTCGGCGCTGTCACCCAACGCCGACGAGAACCACGACTTCTTCTCCGGGTCGGGCTCCTCGTATGTGATCGGCAAGGCCGTCATCACCGAGGACGAGGACTGGGACTTCTAAGGTGAACGCCGGTGAATGCGGGGCCAACTGTGAAACCGCCCGGTCGCGTCGGCCGATGGCGGGAACGACACTTGACGTCGTGAGCGCCACGTCGCTGCTGCAGCGGATTCTGGAATGGCTCCGGGCCGGCTACCCCGAGGGTGTCCCCGGGGCCGACCGCGTCCCGCTCCTGGCATTGTTGCGGCCCACAGCGCTGACCGAAGACGAGATCGAAGAGGTGGTGCGCCACCTCACCGCCAGCGACTCGAGTGCCCTCGCCGACGGTGAGATCACCCGCGATGAGATCGCTGAGTTCATTGCGGACGTCACCCAATCACGATGCCGGTCCCGAGAATGAGACGAGGACTGGGATTTCTAAAACCAGCAGGTCAGCGGCCTAATCGTCGGGCCAACTCGCCGGGCTCCGTCGCCCAATGGCCGCCTCCCGTGCCCGCTGGTGGCCTCGACCAACGGCAGCACCATCGACGACCTCGACGGTACCCGTCACAACGCCCCCACCCTCCACTGTCACGGTAACCGCCGCGCCTCCGCCGGTCACGGTAACGGCCCCGCCTTCGCCAGCGTCTCCGGCCCCCTCTTTCAATACACCGCAATACCCGCAATCAAGCAGCCTCCAGCAGCTGCGGGCGCAGGCCAATCGCGACTATCCGATTGTCACCACGTGGGCGAACAACCTTTGGTTCCCGCAATTGAGTTCCAAGCAGCCGGGAACCTTCGATGACGGCATCAGCTGGAACTCCGACTCGATCTGGCGGGAACACCTCCAGCTACGGCAGCAGTACGGCGCCGTGCTGCTGTGGTCGGGAGACTGGCCAAGAACATTTACTACAGCCGGACTATTGGGTCACCATCGCGTGGTACTCCTTTCCCGACGCCGACGGAGCGAGGGAGTGGTGCCGAAACCACGGTCGCGATTCACATCACTGCTTCCCCAAGCAAATACAGTGAGCAGCGGGGCCCGATTTGCGGGTATACCCGTTGGTGGTCCTGCTGGGGTCGGGGCGCATGGGTAAATATTTGGTCGGGCACCCGAGGCTTCCGCGCCGCGTCGCTCTCAAGATCCTGGCCGCCCAGGTCTCCGTCCGACACCGACCCGCATTAGATGCGGGTCTCTGAGGTTCGTTAGCGACGGCTGCATTCGTCCCGGTTTGGCTCGTGGCAGGGGATTGCGCCGAGGAGCGGGTGGCCAAACCGGAGTGGCTGTCACGGTGGCGGGTCACGGTCATATCTCGCGCGCCACCGTCAGTGGATATGCGCTGCTGATGGTGATGGAATCGTTCTCGGAGATAGGCGCAACGGACGGTTGGACACGTACATGACATACGGCGGGTATGGGGGCGGCGAGACCGACCCGTTCGGACCGGATCCGTTCGGCGGTCCACCTAGCACCGCGGGCCACATGCCGCCGATCACCCACGCTTCAACGGACCCAGGCTTCCCTGCGCCGAGTCTCCCCCCCGCTCGGACCCCGGGAGGCGAAGTCAACACGCTGGCGACCTTATCGATCGTGTTCGCGTTCGTGTTTGCCCCGGCCGGCGCGGCGCTGGGCCATGTCGCGCTGTCGCAGATCCGCCAGCGCGGTGAGCGGGGCCGCGAACGCGCATTGATCGGGCTGACCTTGTCATACGTGATCATCGTGCTGGCGCTGATCGCGCTAGTGGTCTGGCTGGTTACCAGTGGCGGGTCGGACTCGTCACCGTCGGTGACGACTCCAACGACCACCGCGAAAACGACCACGACGGACGCATTGCCGCCGCCCCCACGGACGACGGTGATCACCCCGCCGCCGCAGCAGCGCCCAACCGTAGCCGTGGAGGACCTGCGGGTCGGCGACTGCGTTGAGGTGCAACAGACGGAGCCAGACCCGACTAGGGGGCCAGACACCAATATCATCAACATCTTCCCGGTGCGGTGCGAGGTCCGCGACGGTGTTTTCCGCGTGGATCAGGTGTTGTCGACAAGCGCCTGCCCTGGCCAGACACTGTTCAATAGGCACGAGACGGTCTTCGCATGTATTTCGAACTACCGGGGTTGACGATGAGGGGGCTGTGTTTGCTGAACGGGGATGGCTCCCCGTCGACGACGGCCTGGCCGCGATTCGTTGGGCGGCTAGCGCCATTCCATCCGTTGTCGGACGTCTCGCCTAGGGTTGTCTGATGTATCCCGGCGGTAATCCGTTCCAGCCGCAATCAGCCGATCCGTTCGGTGCGGGGCCGGAACCGGCCTTTGCGCCGCCCATCACTGCAGCCTCCGGACAGGGCGTTTCGATGGGGTCGCCCTATGGAGCGTCGCCGCGTGCCGACTACAACACGCTTGCGGTGCTGTCACCGATATTCGCTGTGGTGGCACCGCCGGCAGGTGTTGTGCTGGGGCATCTCGCGCTGCCTCAGATCCGCCGCACCGGTGAACGCGGCCGCACGGCTGCCATAGCGGGGCTCGTGGTCGGCTACCTGATGTGTGTGGTGCTGATCGCAGCCCTGGTTTGGTGGCTGACAAGTGACTCGGGGGGGAACACAACGACGGCCTCAACGTCGTCGACCGCCTCGACGCACGAAGTGCCGTCGACCCCCCCGCCAAGGCCGTCGACCGTGACCTCCGTCGCGCCGCCTACAACCATCCCGCGGATCAAGCTCGACCTGGCCACGGTGCCTATCGGCACATGTGTCGAGATCCAGTTACGCAGCGACGAGGGCAACACCGCGTTGGATCTGTTCAAGGTCGACTGTGAGCACAAAGAAGGGGTTTACACCGTCACGGCTCGGGTCTCGACCATCGCCCAGTGCCGCTCCGTCTACATCGCCGCGCCGCCGGACCACTCGTTCGCGCTGTGCCTGAACCCGTACTGATGCCGATGAACATGCCCGACGCAGCGCGCCACGAGCAGCGCCACCGGTTGGCGAGGTGGTGAGGTGGGTCAACCGAATCCTTTTGATTTCAGCGATTTTGGGCCGCCGCAACGCCCGACGGGCGGTCAGCCACCAGCCACGTCACATCAGAAGGGAGGCGAGTTTTCCACCGGTTTCGATCCGTGGGCCAATGCGCCGAAGACGCAGCCGCGGCCCGGACAGCAGGACGCGTTCGACGAGGCCGGCGGGGATGCCTTCGGGCGGTCGGCTGGGCAGGACGCCTCGGTGCTGTCAGCGGCATTGGGCGGAGGGTCATTGACCACGGCGGGGCCGCCGCTGGTGTGGTTCGCCGTCGCGTTGGCGCTCGCTGTAGTCGGCGGGGCGCTCGCGCTTCTGAGTGCCCTGTCGGGCGGCGTGCTGGCCGCGGCGCTGGTGGGCTGGCTACTGGCGGGGCCGCTCGCGATCGGCGCGCTGGCCTTTTACACGCGGGTCGATACCCGCCGGCGCACGGAATCGATCTATTCGGCGCCACGCTGGGCCACGACGTTGTACTGGGCGGTGCTAGCGGTGTGTCTGATCGGAATCGCCCTGGGCGCCTGGCAGATCGCGTTATGGGCGGGCAGGCAGTAGATGATCCTGAACCAGCGAATGGTGTTGTGGCGTAACGGCCTTGGGCTTGTGCTGCGCTGCCTCATGGTTGCGGTGCTCGCGGGAGGGCTGGCGTTGACCGAGTGGTCGCTTCCTCATGCCCTGGCGGAGCCCTCCTCCAGCGGGGCCAAGCGTTTCGGCACGTGCCTGGCCTCTCAGAAGGCCGGGGATCTGCTGCTGCTGTTCGACGAATCGAGCAGCCTGCAGGAAACGGACCCGCAGGCCGCGCGGGTTCAGGCGGCTCGCTACCTGTTGCAGACGCTGGGCCGGTACGCCGACAGGGTGAACGCCAATCTTGAGGTCGCCTCGGCCGGGTTCTCCGATACATACGTGCCCGAGCATGATTGGACGAAGCTGACGGGGGCGACGGCCGACTCCGTGAGTGCGGACTTGTCGAGCTTCGCCGGTAAGAACAACGGCATCGACACCGACTACTGGCTGGCCCTCGATGGGGCGCGTCAGGCCCTGGCGGCGAGGGGGCCTGGACCCAACGGCGGGCAGCGCTGCCAGGCGATTGCGTGGTTCTCCGACGGCAAGATCGATTTCACCGCGCGGGACACCTCAAAGCCCTACGCCGAAGGGGTGAACTTGAACAGTCCCGACGGAAAAGCTGAGACGACTAAGCGGGCCGTGGACTCGATCTGCCGCCCCGGCGGGCTGGCCGATCAGCTGCGCTCCGGCGGCATCATCATGCTGGGGATTGGATTGGGCGCCAACAAAACACCCAGCGACTTCGACGTCATGTCGGCGATCAGCACCGCGCACGGCCTCAATGGCCTGGCATGCGGGAAGATCACCGATCCGGTGCCCGGCGATTTTTATCCCGTCTCCAACATCGACGACATGTTGTTCGCGTTCGACGCGTTGAACCCAGACCCCAGCACCACGCAGCAAGGCCCGGTGTGCCAGCTGCAAGTGTGCCCGGAGGCGCGGCACAACTTCGTGCTGGACCGCTCGATCAAGTCGGTAAACATCCTCGGCTCCGGTGGGGTTGCCGGTGTGGTGCCCTACCTGGTGTCACCGTCCGGGAAGACGCTCGAGCTGCCCAAGAAGGACGGAAAGAACACCGCCGACATCGACGGTGCGCCGGTGACCTACGAGTGGCAATCGGAGTCCGCGCAGACGATTTCGCTGCAGAACGCCGGCGCACCGCAGTGGGCGGGGCAGTGGGCGATCGTCTACGTCGACACCACCGGGCAGCACCCCGACGCCGTGTCGAAGGTCAGCATCCACATCACCACCGACATCTTCCCGGCGCTCGTCGGGGCCGACAAGGTGTCATGGCGCAGCGGGCAGGTGCTCAAGGGGCTGACGTTCGGCCTGGTCGACGGCCAGGGCAAGCCGGTGCAACCCACCGATCTCGCCGGCAGCGCCACCATGTCGGCGGCGCTGGTGCCCGACGGTGCGGCACCGATTCCGCTGCTGCAGTCGGTGGCCAAGGATGCCATCGCCAAACCGGTCGACGCCGACCTGACGAGGGTCAATCCGGGACGCGGGGTGCTGCGGATGTCTTTGGTGATCACCACTGCACCGGCCACCGACCCGGCGGGCGCGCTGATCGCGCCCGGCACCCAGCTCTCACCGCAGGATGTCGAGGTGCCGGTCCAGATCCTGCCCAGGCTGGGCTTGCCAACGCCGGGCCAACGGATCGACTTCGGGTCCGTGCAGGCGGCCAAGGGCGCGACCGCGTCGTTGACCATCACCGGGCCAGGCTGCGCATGGATCGCCGACGCAGATTCCGCCAAGGTCGCGGCCGCCCCGGACGGCATCGGCACACCGCGGGTCACATCGTCGGCGAACTCACCCCAGACCTGTGTGAAGGTGCAGCCCGGGCAGACCGGGCAGCTGCCGGTTACGCTGCGCACCGACCACGACGAGCACGGCGGGCTCAACGGCACAGTGCCGGTGCACGTTGCGGCGCTGGACAATCCGGCTGACTCGCAAGTGGTTGACGTGCCATTCGTCGCATCGCTGATCAAGCCGCTGAACGCCACGAACTTCGTGCTCGTGCTCATCGCCGCGTTGCTGCTGGGCCCAGGCATCCCGCTGGCCCTGCTGTACGCCTCGAAGTTCTGGGTCAGCAAGATTCCCGACACCCCGATGCTGGCCGAGCGCATCCCGGTGGAGGTGAGCAACGATGTGGTGCTGCGCGACGGGGAGCCGTTCGCGATGGCCGACACCGACCTGATCCAGCCGGTACCCGGCCTGGCCGGCGGGGCGCGCAAGCTGCCGGTGCTGGGCGTAACGCTGACCGCGACCATGGGCCGCAGCCCGTTCGGCGCGGGCCATGTGACGGTCGACGCCGACGGACTGGTCTCGGTGGGTTCGGAACTGCCGGGAACCGACGGCAGCGGATTGCGCGCGGTGCTGCCGCTGGCGGTGCACAACAAATGGGTGGTGCTCCACGATCCGCACGGGCCGGCCGATGTGGCGGAGGTTCTGTTGCTGGTCGCTGGGCGAACCGACACCGCGGCGCGTGAACGCATCTACGAAGAGGTCGCTCGCCGGCTGCCAGAGCTGCTCAACGGGCTGAGGTTGCGGGCGGTGCAGGCCGGGTTGGCGTCGTCGAATGACGAAGCCCGACAACAGGTCTCGCCTTTTGGTGACGCTGCGCCGGGATTCCCGGTGGCCCAGGACCCGTTCGAGACCACCGGGCCGATCATGAGGGGTGGGCCCGCCGGCGGTGGAATGCCCCGCGGCCGGCCGGATTTCGAGCACCCGAGCGCCCCTCAGGGCGATGCCGCACCTCAGCGCCCCGCGCGCTATGACTCAGACCCGTTCGATCCATCTGGAGAAGGAAGCTGATGCGACGATTCCTGGTAGTGGGATGCGGCGGCTCCGGCGGTGCCACGTTGGCATTCATCATGGACCAGCTCCGCTCCGAACTGCACGCCGCCGGAGTCGAAAAGCTATTGGCGGGTTGGCAATTCGTCCAGATCGACGTGCCCAGCGCACCGGAGTCCGGCCCCGAGGGGCTGGCTAACGTGCCCGCGCAGGGCGGCACCTACATCGGCTGCGGACCGCAGGGCAGCAGCTACGCGATCCTCGACGGCGCGCTGTCGCAGCGGCTGGCCGCCGAATCCGCGTTGGACACGATCGCCACCTGGGCACCGCGAAACCCGCAGGAGGTGTCAATCCCCATATCGGCCGGGGCCGGGCAGTACCGGGCGATCGGACGGATGATCACGTTAAGCAAGACCACCGAAATCCATAACCGTCTGCAGGCGGCGTGGGACGCGTTGTTCCGGGTGGAGACCATCTCGGAGATGTCGACGGTCGACGTACCAGGCATGGGGGGGTTCGACGCCAACGAGCCGCCGCTGGTGCTGGTGGTGTCGTCGATGGCCGGCGGAGCGGGTGCGTCGATGGCGCTGGACGTGTGCCGGCTGCTGACCCTGGTCTCCGGCCTGGACCCAAAGCTGATGGGCGTGTTCATGGTGACGCCCGACATCTTCGATTCACTGCCGCAGAGCTCGATCATCGGGGTCCGCGCCAATTCGTTGGCCATGCTCGGCGAGATCGTGGCCAGCCAGGCGGGTTCTGCCCGTGAACATGACGTGCGGATCATGCGGGCGCTGGGCCAGCACCACGGCGAAGGGGAGCCGATCCCGTTCGCGCGGGTGTTCCCGGTGGGCCGCTACATCGGCGCGGACCGAACCCTGTTCGGGGACGGCTCACAGTGGGCCGTCTACCGGGGGCTGGCGCGTGGGCTGGCCGGGCTGATGATGAGCGGCGCAGCCAGTGACCAGTTCGTGTCCTACGACCTCGGTAACACGGCCTCCCCGGAGGGCGACCGGGACCTGCTGGGGTGGGGCATCTCGGCGTGGGATGTGCTGCCGTGGGGAACTTACGGGTTCTCGAGCCTGAACATGGGCCGTGACCGCTACGCCGAGTACGCCGCGCAGCGGTTGGCTCGCAGCTGCGTGGACAAGCTCCTTTTCGGGCATCTGCAGCAGGGCAACCCAGCGTCGAGCACTGAGCAGCTCGATTCGCTGCTCGCCAGCCAGTGGCATGCGCACTGCGGCGAGCTGGGACTGCCGCCGGCGCCGGGCGACGAGCAGACGCGGGTGGGCATCCTGGGCCGCTGGATCGGCTCGGATGCATTCGCGGCTGAGTCGGTGACCGCCACCATCAACGGGCTCATCGAGCGCCAGCTGCGGGGTTATCTGCCGAACCCGGAGGGCATGACCGCCGAGCAGTGGGTGCCGATCTTCCGACAGGCCGTCCTCAACCGGCGCAGCGAACTCTTGCGCACGTGCTCCGATGCGGCCTACGCCATGGCGTTCAGCTGGCACCGGGAGTTCGCCGAGCGGCTCGAACAGGTGGCGGGCGATGCGATCGCGACGTTGGGGCTGCCCTATACGCGGGAGTTGGTGGACCGGCTGCGGCGCCACATCGATGACGTGCTGGCTCCCGGGATGGCGCGGCTCGGGACGATGGGGCCGCCGGACATCGTGGCGGTGCGCCCGCAGGCGGATGCGGCGCTGCGCTCGCTGCATGGGGTGATGTCCAATGCCGATCAGGTGCTGGCCACCGCACTTGACGGGTTCCGCGCCAATGTGCGCCGCCAATTGTTCGCCGATGCGGCCGCGCGGATCGGCGACGTGATGCGGGTGATGGGCGCGGAGATGCTGGCGCCGCT
>CAWIDX010000035.1:0-81387 GCA_963834955.1 uncultured Actinomycetota bacterium | reverse complement strand
CCGGGGTTGCGCACGGCATTCTGCACGCGACAGGGGTGCGATCCTGGCGAAAAAAATCCCCAAGAATGTGTCACCGTTCGGCGTGGTTGGTGCTCCTACCGGTGAGAGTTGCCCACCCGGGGGCCGACGAACACCACTCAACGGGAGAGATGAATGAAGACCAACCTAGATAGCCTGGCACTGCGTCGGCGCAGCATCCGCACGCTGACCCCGAGCGAGCTCAGCATCGCCCACGGCGGCCAAGGCAACGCTAAGACCGGCACCTGCATACCCCCGAAGACCACCAACCAGACGAAGAAGTAGCTGATCCGGCCGCGCCTCGGGACGGCGGTGGCCACAATGTGAGGAACCACGTGACAAGAAATCGGTTGAGTATCTTGACGCAATACGGCGCGCGGCCGGAGGTGAGGTTGTGACCGACGATGGCGAGATCCGTTATGAGTCGGTGTTTCGTGAACACTGGCGGGACCGCCAGTCTGCGGCGACCCGTCCGGGCGAATTGATCAAGCAGCCGGGGTGGATCGACGCGGGACTTGAGGCGCTCGGTGTGCTGTTGGCAGCGGGAGCTGTGGCAGCCGGCACGGTCACGGTCGAACGGACTGAGGCGCTGCCGGCGGTTGCGCAAGGCATGTCGGTGATAGCGGACCGCGCCGGCGGGACGCCGCCTGCCGAGGGCACTGCGGCCCAATTTCGGGATGCTTCCGGGACAACGCACAGCGCGATCGTCGTTGAGGTGACCGCGACTGAGGTGCGGGCCCAGCTGGAGGGGCCCGGTTCGGCGTCGGCGGGCGAACTTGTGGTCCCGAAGGGACGGCAACGGCTGATCAGCGTGTTGCTGCCGAGCCTGTGGTGAGGTGGCGTCGGCGCGCTATCCCGCATATCGCGCAAGCCGAGATGGCCGACTGTGGTGCCGCCGCGCTATCACGGCCGCCACGTTTCGCTCGCCGAGATGCACGAGGCCACCGGCACCGGACGAAGTAGTGAGCTGCCCTGACACCGCGTGACATCGTCACGCACGCCACCGCCCCATAACCGACGTAACGGTTATGGGGCGGTGGTCGTTGCGAGTGGTGCCACTCCAGCGCCCAGGGTTGCTTACCAGATAGGAAACCCTTCCCTTTCGGTAGTGGAATCTGGTTTCCCAGCGATTACGAAATCACTTGCCAAACCTGACCATTTCAGTCATGACTTTCATCACCGCACTGCCAGAGAGCGACATCGTCAGCGACGCGGACCTCGCCCGCGCCGCGGCGGCTGGCGATCGCGAGGCGTTGGCCGGGATCTACAAGCGCTACGCCGGCCGGCTTCGCGACTATTGCGGGGGCCTAATGCGCGATCACCACGCGGCCGCCGACTGCGTGCAAGACGTCTTCTGCACCGCGGCGGCGGAGTTGCCCAAGCTGCGTGACCCGGACAAGCTGCGGCCGTGGCTCTATGCCATCGCCCACCGCACCGCGCTGCGCACCCTGCACGAACGTCGCCGTGAACCCGCCTTCGACGAGCTGCCCGACAGCGCAGCGATCGGTCCCGGGCCGTTTACGCTAACGGCACGGAACGAACTCGCTCAACTGATCGTTCAGGCCGCCAGCGGATTGTCCGAGCGCGACCGCCGCGTGCTGGAGCTTGCCTACCGCCAAGGCCTGACCGGACCCGACCTCGCGGAAGCCCTGGGTGTCAGCAACGACTCCGCTAAGAAACTCCTACAGCGGATGCGCGACACCATCGTACGGTCGTTGGGTGCCCTGTTGGTGGCCCGACGCGCCACCCAAAACGGATGCCCGCAGCTCGCCGCGACCCTGTCCGGCTGGGACGGACAGTTCACTATCCTCATGCGGAAACGCATTGCGCGCCATATCGAGTCGTGCTCGACATGCGACGAATACCGCCGCAGCGTCGTCAACGCCGTCGCCATCCTCGGCGGCGCGGTTCTCGAAAAGCTGTCCTAGTCACGCGCCCGTTGCGCCCCGACCCGATCCGGACCCTGCTGGCGCGCCACCCCGGACTGCGCGATTGGTGATCACCACATGGGCATGCCGGAATACCTATTCCGGCGCACCGACCGCCCTCACCCGGCTGCCCGGAATCGATGACGAGTGGTTACGCGGTGTTGTATCACAATGCGGCGCAGCTCTTCTCGCTCTAGCTCTGGTACCCGACCGCGAAGAGGCGCCGGAAAGGATACATCGTGCCATGCGGGCCCGGCGGGTATGCCTTTCGTAGCTCGGCGGCGAGTTCGGTAGCGAACTCCTCGGCGTCGGCGGGCGACAACGCGGCGAGCAGCGGACGCAGCCCTGTGCCGCGCACCCACTCGAGTACCGGGTCGTCGCCTTGCAGCACGTGAACGTACGTCGTCTCCCACACGTCGGCGACCATCCCGGCGTCGAGCAACAACCGGGCATACGACTCGGGTGAGGCGATGGGATCCGCCTGCGCGATGACATTGCGCAACTCCGGTGCCCAGCGCCGGTGTTCGGCAAGCCGGCGCATCAGCGCGTGCGAGGACAATTCGAAATTGCGTGGCACTTGAACGGCCAGCCAGCCGCCGCTCGGTAGCGCTGCCGCCCATTGCGCCATCAGTTCTTGATGGCGCGGAATCCAATGCAGCACGGCGTTGCTCACCACGACGTCGACGTCCGAGGTGGGCTGCCAGTTGGCCGCGTCGGCGACGGTGAACGTGACGCCGGGCGCATCCGCGGCCTCGATCATCTCCGGAGACGAATCGATTCCCTCGACGACGGCCGTAGGCCACCGCTGGGCGAGCAGTCCGGTGAGCTCGCCGGAACCGCAGCCGACATCGACGACGTGTCGAGGCGCAGTCGCGTCGACACGGGCGGTCAGGTCGACAAACGCCCGGCCGCGCTCGGCGGCGAAGCGGCCGTACTGGGCGGGATCCCATCGCACGGCGCGAGCGTACAACCGCGGCGCCTGACGCCGCCGCCACCCGGCGGCGGTTAGCATCGTCGCTACAGGGTCTCTCGGGCCCGACAACAGAAAGGCCAGCCGACAATGACGTCAGCCGCTGACCCCATCGACCCTCTCATTCCCGTCCCGGACGTTGCTGGAGCCGACGCCGGCGCACGCGGGCTGCCCGACCGATCCGAGCTGAGCACGCGCCAGCGCCTCATCGTCGACTCCTCGGCGATCGCCGACATCGGCCTGCGCACGTTCGTGGCGTCGCTGGTCGGCACCGCGATGATGCCACCCATCATCGCCAACGCGTTGCGTCGCTCGGCGATGGAAGAGGAGCGTGACAACCTGCGGTTTTATGCCGAACTCGCCGCGGAGCACGACCCGACCCGATCGTTTCCGGCTCCGCAATCCGTACCGCGCATCTACTCACGACCCGCCAACCCCGTCGCGGAGTGGCTCGCCCACGGCAGGGTGCACAACATCAAGTTCGACAGCAGTTTTGAGCCGGTCAACCCGGCGATGCGTGATTCGTGGCGGCGCCTGTCGCGTAACAACGTGGTCCGCGCGCAGCACTGGCGCCACGAGGACGGTCCCCATCCGACGCTATGTGTGGTGCACGGCTTCATGGGATCCGCGTATCTGCTCAACGGGCTTTTCTTCTCGCTGCCGTGGTTTTACCGCTCCGGGTACGACGTGCTGCTGTACACGCTGCCGTTCCACGGTCGCCGCGCCGAGAAGTATTCACCGTTCAGCGGATACGGCTATTTCTCCCACGGCCTGTCGGGGTTCGCCGAGGCGATGGCGCAGGCCGTCCACGACTTCCGGTCTCTCATCGACTACCTGGAGTTCACCGGAGTCGACAAGGTTGCGGTGACCGGCATCTCGTTGGGTGGCTACACGTCAGCGCTGATCGCCGCGGTCGATGATCGACTGCAGGCCGTCATCCCGAATGTGCCTGTGGTCTCGGTCGAGGCCGAACTCGACGACTGGTTTCCCGCGAACAAGCTGTTCGAGCTGGGCCGGCGAATCGGCGGCATCAGCCGCGACGAGTTCGTCGCCGCCGCGGCCTATCACTCGCCACTCAACTACAAGCCATTGATTCCGCGGGATCGCCGATTGATCATCACGGGTCTGGGTGACCGGCTTGCCCCGCCGGAACAGTCGGAGATGCTCTGGGAGCACTGGGATCGCTGCGAACTGCACTGGTTTCCCGGCAACCACGTACTTCACGTCAGTCAGCCGGCGTATCTGCGACGGATGACTCGGTTTTTGCGCCAGTACATGTTCGAATAAGCCGCACGTGGAATTCGGGTAAACCGTGGGTGTCGCGTGCCCCCGCGTGGCACCATCTTCATGTGGAGATCTGGTCGATCTTGGCGGCCGCCGAAGAGTCGATGGATCGGCCGGGGTTGGAGTTACTCGCCCGCGTAGGGACTGGCCACTCTGCTCGGCATCGCAATCGGCATGGAACGCCAGTGGCGGTCGCGGATGGCCGGGCTGCAGACCACGGCGCTGGTGTGCATGGGCTCGGCGTTGTTCGTGATCATGGGCGCCTACGACTTCCCCGACCAGGGTGACCGCAACAGGGTGGCCGCCCAGATTGTCACGGGCATCGGGTTCTTGGGAGCCGGCGTGATCATCAAGGAAGGTGCGTCGGTCAGAGGGCTGAACACCGCCGCGACGCTGTGGGCGACCGCGGCCGTGGGCATGCTCTGCGGCGTGTGGATGTGGCAGGAAGCGCTCGCGGGCGCGTTGTTAATCATCGTCGGCAACTGGGTGCTCTACCCGCTGTCGAAATTTATCGACAAAAGACCTCTGAAGCCTGCCAAGCCAGGGCCGCACGAGAGAAACCGACTTTTGAAGTAGCGGCTGCCACGTCGCCGAGCGGTGGCGGCTACACCAGCGGCCGGCCCATCCGCATCCGCCAGTCCAACTCCTTCAGCAGCACGTTGAACGGAAACTCCCGGACAAATCTGGGCACCATGTTGTTGGCCACCCGCAGCGTGGACATCAACTGGTCGAAGCGGCGCTGCCGGCGGGCATCCCATGGCAGCCGCATCTCGTCCCGGAATCGTTGCGGTAAAAAGCCCGTAGTGATCAGCAGCGCCACCTGCTCGAATGGTCGGCGGACCAGACGCGGCAGCGGCAATGCCACCCGCGCCGCCGCGATCGGATACAGGAACCTGCGCACCCTGTCATCAATGTGCACCTGCTCCAACCCCCTTGCCCAGTACTCCTCGAACGCGGCCCGATTCGGGGGCCACATCTCCGGCGGTACTTGCAACGTCGTGCCCAAGACCATGCCGTCGCGGTAATGCTGCTCGGCGGTGTCGTCGTCCATCTCGCCGACGAACATGCGATACACGTCAAGTCCGCCCTTGTACAGGCATGCCGCCACCCACATTTGCAGCTCCGGGTCGAAGGCGTTGTAGGAGACGGGGCTTTCTTCGGTCGAACGCACCTGCGCATGGGCGCGGTTCACGGCGCGGCGGAAAGCTTCCCGCTGTTCCGCCGTGCCGCGGATGGCGACGGCCAAATACGTGAACGTGGTACGAGCACGCTTGATGGGATGCAGGTCAATGCGGCCGGACTCGACTCGGCTCTCCACCACGCCGTATCCGACACCAGGACGAGCCAACTGCATGATCACGTTGGCGGGACCTGCCAGTAAGACGGCTCCTATCATTCCGGCTTCTATCACCGCGTCTCGTGCCGATGCCTGGCGCGCGGGCACCAACCGCTCGACATGATCCAACGGCTCGGTGGCCGTCATACCGCATTCCCCTATCGACGCCCGATGTGCGAACACAGGTTTCCTGATGGTCGAGTTTAGCGGATGTCAAGATGGTCGTTGTGACGCCCGCCAGCACCCGGCCATACCGGGGCGTTCAGCCCGAGGACCGGCTGGCCCAGCGACGTGCACGTCTGCTCGACGCCGGTCTGACCATCCTCGGGTCGCGATCGGGTGCCGAGGTCCTCACTGTCCGGGGTGTCTGCCGCCAGGCCTCGGTCGCGGCGCGCTACTTCTACGAGAGCTTCGCCGACAAGGACGCGTTCGTGGGCGCGGTCTTCGACTGGGTGATCGCGGATCTGGCCGCAACGACCCAGGCCGCCATGGCCGCCGTACCGCCGTCCGAGCGGACCCGCGCCTGCATGGCCAAGATGGTCGGGATCATCACCGACGATCCGCGGGTCGGTCGGCTGATCTTCTCCGCCAACCTGGCCGACCCGGTGCTGCTGCGTAAGCGGGCCGAGTCTGGCGTGCTGCTTGCGATGCTGTCCGGGCGGCACGCCAGCGAGGCGCTGCGGCTCGACGAAAACGAGCGCATCAAGGCCGCAGCGCACTTCGTCGTCGGCGGTGTCGGGCAGACGATCGGCGCGTGGCTGCACGGCAAGGTGGCACTGAGCCGGGAGCAGTTGGTCGACCAGCTCGCGTCCTTCCTCGACCTGCTGGGCGACCCGGCGCTATACCGCTAAGCGGTCGGCTGTGCCAAGTTGCTGCCGAATTCCTTCGTCCAGCAGGCGAACTCGAGAGTGATGCCGTCAGGATCCTGGAAATAGAATGACCGCACATACACACCCGGGTGCAGCTCGCGGGCGACCTGCATCTCGCTCTCGTCGTGGTTGAGCACGGGGCCCACTCGCACACCCTTGCCCTTGAGCTTCTGCCGATACTCGTCGAAGTTCTCAGCCGGCACGTGAAACGACAGGTGGTTCATCGAGCTGACCGCGCTCGTGATGTCTCCGATGCCGGGAATCTGAGCGGGTGCGGAAATACCGGGCACGGCATCAGGCGCGTCGCGGAACCAGAAGAACGCGACACAGTCGCCGTTGCCGGCGTCGAAGAAAAAGTGTTTGCCTACACCCCCGGGCAGGTCGAGCGCCTTGATGAGCGGCATGCCCAGCACGTTGCTGTAAAAGTCGACGGTGCGGGCCATGTCCGAGCAGACCAGCGCCACGTGGTTGATGCCGCTCAGCGCGAACTCGGAGTTGGTGAAGTTTGGCTTGATCATGGGACTCCCCTCGAGCTCTTCTCAAGAACCGAATCTGAATCTAACATCAGATTCAGGTCTGTCAACGTCTGTGCAGTTCAGTGCACATCCACGCCAAGGAGTTACGTGTCGACACAGCCCAGCACCGCCCACCGGCGCGACGATCTGCCCACGGTGCGCGGCCGGCAGACCCGCGCGGCAATCGATGCCGCGGCCCGTACCGTCATCGCCCGCAAGGGGATCCTGGCGACGACCATCTCGGACATCACCGTCCAGGCGCAGCGGTCGACGGCGTCGTTCTACAACTACTACGACTCGAAGGAGGCGATGGTCCGCGAGTGGGCGCTGCGCTTCCGCGACGAAGCCACCGATCGAGCCCAATCGGTCACCCGTCACGGGTTGTCGAACCGCGAGCGTGCCCGCGAAGCCGCGGCGGCGCACTGGCACACCTACCGGCACCGGCTGGCCGAGATGATCAGCGTGTCGCAGCTGGCGATGGTCAACGACGACTTCGCGCAGTACTGGTCCGAACTATGCGCGATCCCGATCTCGTTCATCACCGACATGACCAAACGCGCTCAGGCCGACGGCTTTTGCGCCGGTGACGACCCGCACCTGATCGCGGTGGCGATCGTGTCGATGTTCAACCAGTTCTGCTATGTCCAGTTGTCCGGTCGCGACGCCGGTGAGGTCGACGACGAGGCCTGCATCGACACACTCGCCAACATCTTCTACCGCGCGATCTATTGCGACCAGGCCGGCTGACATGGCAACCCCGCCGGGAGTGATCCGCGAGTTCGTCGGCTTGCCGTCGCCCACGGCGCGACGGGCGGGCGCCGGCGGACACCCCTGTCAGGGCATCTACTACCGCGGGGTCGGCCGCAAGCCGAAGGTCGCGATGATCGCAACGCATTACCAGGTCGACTTCTCAGAGCACTACCTCGCTGAATACATGGCGACTCGCGGGGTCGGGTTCCTGGGCTGGAACACCCGCTTTCGCGGCTTCGAGAGCAGCTTCCTGCTCGACCACGCGCTGGTGGACATCGGTGTCGGCGTGCGGTGGCTGCGGGAGGTCAGGGGGGTGGAAACCGTCGTGTTGCTCGGTAATTCGGGTGGCGGATCGTTGATGGCGGCGTACCAGTCGCAAGCGATCGAGCCGAATGTGGTGCCGCTGGCGGGGATGCGGCCGGCAGCAGGAGTGACCGACCTGCCGCCCGCCGACGGGTATGTGGCCAGTGCCGCGCACCCCGGACGCCCGGACGTGCTCACCGCCTGGATGGATGGCTCCGTGCTCGACGAGCACGACCCACTGGCCACCGACCCGGAATTGGACATCTTCGACGAGCGCCACGGGCCCCCGTTCGCGCCCGAGTTCGTCGAGCGGTACCGCGCGGCCCAGATCGCCCGCAACGACGCGATCACCGACTGGGCCGAAGCCGAACTCGACCGCATCAGGGCGGCCGGATTCTCCGATCGGCCGTTCACCGTAATGCGCACCTGGGCCGATCCCCGCATGGTCGATCCCACTATGGAACCCACCAAGCGCCAACCCAACATGTGCTACGCCGGCGTGCCGGCGAAGGCCAACCGGTCCGCCCACGGCATCGCGGCAGCGTGCACGGTGCGCAATTGGATGGGGATGTGGAGTCTGCGCCACGCCCAGACCCGCGCCGAGCCGCACCTGGCCCGCGTCGATTGCCCGGCGCTGGTGATCAACGCCGAGGCCGACACCGGCGTGTTCCCGTCGGATGCACAGCGCATCTACGACGCGCTGGCCAGCGAGGACAAGGCCTTTGTGTCGATCGACAGCGATCACTACTTCACCACCCCCGGTGCGCGAAACGAGCAGGCCGATACGATCGCCAAGTGGATCGCCAAGCGGTGGCGGTGAGGGTTCTCGCGCACTTCATACCCGGCGAGAAGGTGCTGAATTTTCTTGCGCCATACACTGATTGGCTTGAGGTGCGATACTGCGCAGAAGACGACGACGACACGTTCTATCGCGAGCTGCCCGACGCCGAGGTGATCTGGCACGTGCTGCGGCCGCTGTCGGCCTCTGATCTGGGGAGCGCCACGAAGCTGCGGCTGGTGCACAAGCTGGGCGCCGGCGTGAACACCATCGACGTTGCCGCCGCGACCGACCTCGGCATCGCGGTGGCCAACATGCCAGGCGCCAACGCGCCATCGGTGGCCGAGGGCACGGTGTTGTTGATGCTGGCCGCGCTGCGGCGCCTGCCCGCTCTGGACCGAGCCACCCGCGAAGGCGCCGGCTGGCCCACCGACTCGTCGCTGGGCGAAACCGTCCGGGACATCGGCAGCTGCACGGTGGGGTTGATCGGCTACGGCAACATCGCGCGCCGGGTCGAGCGCATTGTGATCGCGATGGGCACCCCGCCTTCTCAGGTGCTGCACACCAGCACACGTGACGACGGCACCGAAGGGTGGCGGACGCTGCCGGAGCTGCTCCGGGCGAGCGACATCGTGTCGCTGCACCTGCCTCTCACCGACGCCACCGGCAACCTGATCGACGCGAACGCACTCGCCACGATGAAGGCCGACGCCGTGCTGGTGAACACGTCGCGAGGGCAGATCGTCGACGAGGTGGCGCTGGTCGACGCGCTGCAGACCGGCCGCCTGGCCGCTGCCGGCCTCGACGTGTTCGCCGTCGAACCGGTACGGGCCGACAACCCGCTGCTGCGGCTGGACAACGTCGTGCTCACGCCGCATGTCACCTGGTACACCGCCGACACCATGCGGCGCTATCTCACCGAGGCCGTCGACAACTGCGCCCGCCTGCGTGACGGCCGCGAGTTGGCCAACGTGGTGAACAGGTAGCCTCGTTCCCAACCCACCGGTTATTAGGTGGGTGGATGGAAGGCTCAGGAAAGAAGCGAGACGCCATGCCTATTGCGATCACTCCGGAACACAAGGACCTGGCCGATTCGGTGCGCGCGCTGGTCGAGCGGGTGGCGCCGCCGGAGGTGCTCCACGCGGCCCTGGACGAGGGCGGGGCGTCGCCGGACAATTTCCCGCCCTACTGGCGGGCCGCCGCCGAGCAGGGATTGCACGGCGTTCACCTGGCCGAATCCGCTGGCGGGCAGGGTTTCGGCATCCTCGAACTGGCGGTCGTGATCGCCGAGTTCGGCCGGGGTGCCGTGCCGGGACCGTTCGTTCCGTCGGCGATTTCCAGCGCGCTGATCTCGGCCCACGACCCCGACGCGAAGGTGCTCGGCGACCTCGCCTCGGGCGCGACGATCGCCGCGTATGCCCTCGAATCCTCGCTGACCGCCACCCGGCAGTCCGACACGCTGGTGATCCGCGGTGAGGCACGGTCGGTGCCATCTGCCGCGCAGGCCTCGGTGCTGGTGCTGCCGGTGGCCGGTCTGGACCCGGAGACCAGCGGCACCGTGTGGGTGGTGATCGACGCCGACCAACTCGAGATCGAACCGGTGAAAAGCGTCGATCCGCTGCGGCCGATCGCCCATGTGAGTGCCAACGCGATCGAGGTGCCGGCCGATCGGGTCTTGAGCAATCTCAACGTCACCGCGGCTCGGGCCCTGGTGTCAACGCTGCTGTCCGCCGAGGCCGTCGGCGTGGCTCGGTGGGCCACCGACACGGCGGTGGCGTACGCGAAGATCCGCGAGCAGTTCGGCCGTCCCATCGGGCAGTTCCAGGGCATCAAGCACAAGTGCTCCGAGATGGCGGCCGACACCGAGCGAGCGATCGCGGCGGTCTGGGATGCCGCCCGGGCGATCGGCGAGGGGATCGAAAGTCCGGATTCTGCAGCAGAATTCGCTGCGGCCGTGGCTGCAACACTGGCGCCGGCCGCGGCGCAACGCTGTGTGCAGGACTGCATCCAGGTGCACGGCGGCATCGGCTACACGTGGGAGCACGACACGAACGTGTACTACCGCCGCGCACTCGGCATCAACGCGGCGTTCGGCCGCGCCGCCGACTACCCGCAGTGCGTGGTGGACACCGCGACCACGACAGGGATGCGGGAGCTCAACATCGACCTGGATCCCGAGACAGAAAAGCTGCGTGCGGAGATTCGCGCGGAAGTGGCTGCGCTCAAAGCGATTCCGCGTGATGAGCGGGTATCGGCCATCGCCGAGGGCGGCTGGGTGTCGCCGCACCTGCCGAAGCCGTGGGGCCGCTCGGCCAGCCCGATCGAGCAGATCATCATCCAGCAGGAGTTCGCCGAAGGCCGAGTGAAGCGACCGCAACTCGGCATCGCCGCATGGCTGGTGCCGTCGATCGTGACGTTCGGCACCGAGGAGCAGAAGCAGCGGTTCCTCCCACCGACGTTCCGCGGCGAATTGGTCTGGTGCCAGCTGTTTTCCGAACCCGGCGCGGGTTCGGACCTGGCCAGCCTGACCACGAAGGCCACCAAGGTCGACGGCGGCTGGCGGATCAGCGGTCAGAAGATCTGGACCAGCGCCGCGCAGTTCTCCCAGTGGGGCGCGCTGCTGGCAAGAACGGATCCGAGCGCCCCCAAACATAATGGCATCACCTACTTCTTGCTGGACATGTCCAGTGAAGGCGTCGACGTGCGGCCGCTACGCGAGCTGACCGGCGGAGAGCTGTTCAACACCGTGTTCATCGACGACGTGTTCGTGCCCGACGACCTGGTGCTCGGCGAGGTGAACAGCGGTTGGGAGGTCAGCCGCAATACCCTTACTGCGGAACGGGTTTCGATCGGCAGCAGCGAGCCGCCATTCTTGGCCAATCTCGACAAGTTCGTCGATTTCGTGCGCGAGGGCCAGTTCGATCAGCTCGCACAGAACCGGGCCGGCCGGCTGATCGCCGAGGGCCACGCCGTGCGGGTGCTCAACTTGCGTTCGACACTGCTGACGCTTGCCGGCTACGACGCGATGCCGTCGGCGGCGGTGTCCAAGCTGCTGTCCATGCGAACAGTGCAGGGCTACGCGGAGTTCGCGGTGGCCTCGTTCGGCGTCGACGGCGCCATCGGCAATCCCGATACGCTGCAAGGCAAGTGGGCCGACTATCTGCTCGCCAGCCGGGCGACCACGATCTACGGCGGCACGTCGGAGGTTCAGCTCAACATCATCGCCGAGCGGCTGCTGGGCCTGCCCCGCGACCCGTAAGTCCTCCCGGCGAGCGTGCGTGAATGCCATGTGTTCCGCGCGGCGTGTCGTGTCGCAGACACGCACGCTCGCGGCCGGAGGGGAGCTACTCGACCTCGATCTTGCGGAGCTCGCGCTTGAGGATCTTGCCGGTCGGGTTGCGCGGCAGCTCGTCGAGGAAGATCACCTCGCGCGGCACCTTGTAGCGGGCCAGGTGCTCTTTCACATACGTCTTCACCGTGTCCTCGTCGAGCGCTGAGCCCTCCTTCTTGACCACAAACGCCCGCAACCGCGCACCCCACTCCTTGTCCTCCACGCCGAGCGCCGTGGCCTCGATGACCTCGGGGTGGCCGCTGATCAGGTCTTCGACCTCGGCCGGGAAGACGTTCTCCCCGCCGGAGACGATCATCTCGTCGTCGCGGCCGGTGACGTAAAGCAGCCCGTGCTCGTCGAAGTAGCCCATGTCGCCCGACGACAGCAGCCCGTCGATGATCTGCTTGCCGCCGCCGCCGGTGTAGCCCTCGAACGGCATCGTGTTGCCGACGAAAATCCGGCCGACACCCCCCTGCGACATCCCGTTTCCGTGCTCGTCGAAGATCTTGACCTTCGCGCCCTTGACCACCGGACCGACGGTCGCGGGGTTGATCGCCAGGTCCTGCGGGCGGGCGATGCTGGCGAACGCGATCTCGGTGGAGCCGTAGAGGTTGTAGATCACCGGGCCGAGCGCTTTCGTCGCGCGCGTCGCCAGCTCGGCGCCCAGTTGCGAGCCGGACACGAACACGATCCGCAGCGACGACAGATCCGGCTTCTTTTCGAGTTTGTCGAGCGTGTCGAGAATCCGCGACAACATGACCGGCACCACGACGAGCGCTGTCACGCGGTGCTTTTCCATGTCTTCCAGCACGAGCGGCGGCCGGAACTTGCGGCGCAGCACCAGCGTCGAGCCGAGCGTCATCGCGATCGTCGCGTGCAGGTAGCCCAGGGCGTGGAACATCGGCGCCGGCAGCGACGTCACCTCACCGGAGCGGAACGGCACGTGCGACAAGATGCCGCCGATCGGCGCCAACGTCGGTGGCGTGCGCCGGTTGGCGCCCTTCGGCGTGCCCGTGGTCCCGCTGGTCAGAATCACCAGCGACGAGTGCTTCGACGGCTTGGGCGCGGGCTCCTTGCTGCTGCGGGCGATCACCTCGGCCAGCGTCTCGTCGGTGCACCCCGACGGTGTGTCACTGTCCGGGTTGTCGCCCAGCGCGCGCAGTCGGCCCAGCTCGAAATTGGCCTGCGAGACCGCCTCTGCGTACTCGTCGTCGAAGATCAGCAGACGCGAACCCTCGCGGTCGGCCACCTCGGCGATCTGACGACCGGAGAACTCGGTGTTCAGCAGGATGGTGCGGGCGCCGGCCCGAGCGCAGGCGTAGTTCGCCACGAGGAACCACCGGTGATTGCGGGTGAGGATCGCGACGCCGTCACCACCTCGCACCCCCATGGCCACCAAACAGTTGGCGACGGCGTTGACGGCATCGTCGAGCTCCTGGAAGGTCATCTCGCCTTCGTCGTCGATAACGGCGACGCGGTGCGGGGTGCGGCGGGCGTTGACCGACGGGATCATCCCGATCTCGCCCCACCGCGCGATGTCGGCGGCCATGGCGGCGACGGCTTGCGGAGACTCGATTTTCAGCGCGCCCGCCTCGAACATCTTGCGGACGTAGTGCACTTCCGCCGAGCCTCGGTCGACGTACTGTCGCGCCTTGGCGACCGCTTGGGCTGCAAGTTGGGAAGCATTCAGCGAGGGCATGTGCCTACCTTATGTGAGCGGGTCTCACTGCGGCATCGAACTTACGATGGGCTCATGGCTGGTCCACTGATGCTGGAAGTGGCAGGCCGCCGGGTCGGCATCACCCATCCCGACAAAGTCGTGTTTCCGGCCGGTTACACCAAGCTTGACCTGGTCAACTATTACCTCGCCGTCGCCGACGGCGCGCTTCGCGGTGTCGCCGGGCGGCCGATGATCCTGAAACGCTTCGTCAAGGGCATCACCGAGGAGGCGGTGTTCCAGAAGCGAGCGCCCGCCAACCGGCCCGACTTCGTCGACGTGGCCGAACTCAAATATGCGTCGGGCACGTCGGCCAAGGAGGCCGTCATTCACGACGCCGCCGGCTTGGCCTGGGTGATCAATCTCGGCTGCGTCGACCTCAACCCGCAACCGGTGCAAGCGGGCGATCTGGATCATCCCGACGAGTTGCGCATCGACCTCGATCCGGTGCCGGGCGTCGACTGGCGCCAGATCGTCGACGTCGCGCTGGTGGTCCGCGATGTGCTGGCCGACCACGGGTTGACGGGATGGCCGAAGACGTCTGGATCCCGGGGCTTTCACATCTATGCCCGGATCACGCCGCGGTGGCCGTATCGGCAGGTGCGGCTGGCGGCCGAGACGGTGGCCCGAGAGGTAGAGAAACGCGCGCCGGACTTGGCGACGAGCCGCTGGTGGAAGGAAGAACGTCAAGGCGTCTTCGTCGACTTCAATCAGAACGCGAAGGATCGCACCATGGCGTCGGCGTACTCGGTTCGCGCGACGGATGACGCGCGGGTGTCGACGCCGCTGCACTGGGACGAGGTGGCGGGCTGTCGTCCTGAGCAGTTCACGATCGAGACGGTGCCCGCGCGGTTCGAGGAGATCGGCGATCCTTGGGGGGATATGGACGATAGCGCCGGCTCGTTGGACATGTTGCTCGAGTCGGCGGAGCGCCTGGGTCCCGCGGAGAAGGCGCCGAAGGGTGCGACGAGATCAAGCGGAGACGGCAGGCGCCGCATTTCCTCGAAGCCGCTCATCGAGATCGCTCGGACGAAGACCAGGGACGAAGCGATGGCGGCGCTGGATACGTGGCGTGCACGTCATCCCGCGGCGGCCGAGCGCCTGCAACCGGCCGACATTCTGGTCGACGGAATGCGCGGTCCGAGCTCGATCTGGTACCGCATCCGGATCAACCTCGAGCACGTGCCGGCCGACCAACGACCGCCGCAGGAGCCGCTGATCGCCGACTACAGCCCGTGGGAGGGTTACTCAGGCCCGCAATGGATGCGCGGCTGACGTGTCCATCACCAAGGAGCCCGAGTTCTTCGTCCGCGAGCATGAGATTGTGGCGGGATAAGCGTCAGTAGTGGTAAGTGTCCGACGGGGCGGGCACGTGATCGGGGTCGTCGCCGAACTCCGACCGCTCGATGCCGTACACGCGGGCCAAGTCGAGAATCTTGTTGGCGCGGGCGATGCGGGGCAGGTCCGAACCGTTGCGAATCTCGCCGCCGTCGCGTTCGAACTCGGCGACAAACTCTTTGGCCCAGGTGATCTCGTCCTGTGAGGGGGACAGCCCCTCGTTCACGGTGGGGCACTGGTCGGGGGTCAGGCAGATCTTGCCGGTCATCCCGAACTCGGCGGTCACCGCGGTGGCCTCGCTGAGTCGTAGCGCACTGGAGCCGACGGTGGGCCCGTCGATCGCGCCCGGCAGGTGAGCCGCCTTCGCGGCGATCGTGAAGCGGGAGCGCACGTAGGCCAGGGTGGCCGGGTTGTCACCGAAGCCGGTGTCGCGGCGGAAGTCACCGATGCCGAACGCGAGCCGGAAGGTGCCCTTCGCCGCGGCGATCTCGGTGACGCGCTCCAGCCCGCGGGCCGTTTCGACGAGCGCCACGATCGGCACGTTGGGCATCCGTTTGGCTGTCTCGGTGACGTGGTCGACGGATTCCACCATCGCCAGCATCACCCCGCCGATCGTGGTCTTGCCCAGCATGTCGAGGTCATCGGCCCACCAGGGAGTACCGAAGCCGTTGACGCGGACCCAGTCGCTGTTGCCGGCGGCCAGCCAACGGATCACGTTGTCGCGGGCGGCGGCCTTGTCCTTGGGTGCGACCGCATCCTCGATGTCCAGCACGACGATGTCGGCGCGGGAGTGCGCCGCGACCGCGAACCGGTCGTATTGGGCGCCGTTGACCAGCAGCCAGCTTCTGGCCAGCACCGGGTCGATGCGGAACCCGGCCTCCTGCGGATCCAGGCTGGGATTCAGTTCATTGTTCGTGGTCTGCTCAGACATCGCTTCGCTGGTGCCTCTCCGTGCCGCGAGTATTGAGTTAGATGGTTGCGCATCTGATAAGGCCGTGGCAAAGCAGGTCGGCCGAGCGGGGTCTCGTTAGTGCGGCTACATGAGTTTCTGGACGGTCAGCGATGGTCGCGCGGGCGCGAAGCGTTACACGCCTATCCGCTCCGACGCATTTCTGTCGCAGCTACCCGGACTGCATCAGTGATGCGTTCAACCATCGGGCTGTCGAGTTTCCAGGATTGCCAGAACAGCGGAACCTCCAGGTGCACATCGGATATCTGCACGAACGATCCTTCGGCCAACTGCGGTGCGGCGAGCTTCTCGGGAAACATGCCCCAACCCAGCCCGGCCCGCACCGCCGCCCCGAACCCCTCCGCAGTAGGCACGTAGTGTGTCGGCCTGGAGATCGGGCGGCGGAAAGCTTTGCGCACTAAGAAGTCCTGCAGCGCGTCGTCGCGGTTCCACGCCAGCGACGGCGCCTCGGCCACCGCGCGCGCGGTGAATCCGTCGGCCAGATAGCGCTCGATGTACGGCGCGCTCGCCACGGGCACGTAACGCATCACACCGAGCGGCTGCACCCGGCAGCCCGGCACCGGGGTGCGTTCGGTGGTCACCGCACCCATCACCACGCCTTCGCGTAACAGTCTCGCCGAGTGGTCCTGGTCCTCGATCCGGATGTCGAACAGCACATCGTTCAACTGCTCGAAGACCGAAGTGAACCAGGTAGCCATCGAATCGGCGTTGACCGCGATCGCGATCCGCGTCCGCTCCGCTGCCACCACCACCACCCATCTCGGCCAGCGCCTCGGACTCGAGCATGGCCGTCTGCGCCGCCAGCCGCAGCAGCGGGGCCGCCGAGAGCGTTGCCTTGCAAGGTTTTTCACGAACCACCAGCACCTGACCGACCCGCTGCTCAAGCGCCTTGAGGCGCTGACTTATCGCCGACGGCGTGACATGTAATCGCTTGGCGGCCGCATCGAAACTACCCAGCTCAATCACCGCCGCGAAAGCGGCTAGCTGGTGGCGATCGAGCGGTGTCTCATATTCGTGCCTCATCCACCCACCATCTGTAGGTTCTCCGGCTGCGTGGCGATCAACTGACCAAGCATCACTTTAGTAATTCTAATGTTACTTCAGAATTATTAGCTCGACGTCATCGACGCTCGTCCCTAGCGTCGTAGCCGTGACGTCGCATCTGTTCGCCGGCTTCATCACCTGCCTGACGCTGGTGGTGGCGATCGGTGCGCAAAACGCGTTCGTGCTGCGCCAGGGCATCCGCCGCGAGCACGTCCTGGCCGTCGTCGCGGTGTGCACGGTCTCCGACAGCGCGTTGATCGCCGCCGGCGTCGCGGGTTTCGGTGTGCTCGTCACCGCCTACCCGGGCGTCGTCACGTGGGCGCGGTTAGGTGGCGCGGCATTCCTGCTCGGGTATGCGTTGTTCGCGGCGCGACGCGCGTTCCGCCCGGCCGCCCTCACCCCGTCGGAGGCGGCACCCGGCCGCGTCGCGGGCGTCGCTGCTGACGTGCCTGGCGATGACTTTCCTCAACCCGCACGTCTACCTCGACACCGTCGTGCTCCTCGGTGCATTGGCCAACGAACACCGCGACGAGCGTTGGCTTTTCGGCATCGGCGCGGTGTCCGCGAGCGCGGTGTGGTTCACCACGCTCGGATTCGGCGCTGGGCGCCTGCGCGGACTCTTCGCGACGCCCGCGGCATGGCGGATCCTCGACGCGCTGATCGCCGTCACGATGGTGGGTCTTGCCGTCGCCGTCGTGCGGTCGTAGCGCGAAGGTTCGGCGACTTCCGCGTCCGGCTAACCGCCGAAATTGCGCACCGCACGCGGGCTACGCTCATCGCGATGCGAGCAGTGAGCCGGCGTGAATTCCTGGGGGTTGCTGGCGCCGCCACCCTCTTGGTGGCCGCCGCGTGTTCGTCGGAGAAGAAAGACGGCGGCGGGGCCGTCACCGTCAAGCACCAGTTCGGGGAAACGACCGTGCCCGCACCGCCGACGCGCGTGGTCAGCGCCGGCTTCACCGAGCAGGACAGCCTGCTGGCCGTCGGGGTGGTGCCGATCGCGGTGACGAACTGGTGGGGAGATCAGCCGTTTGCGGTGTGGCCGTGGGCGAGGCCCCAACTCGGATCGGCACAGCCGGTGGTGTTGAACCTCGACAACGGGCTGCAGTTCAACGAGATCGCGTCGCTGCGGCCGGATCTCATCGTGGCCACGAACGCGGGAGTCGACCAGGATTCGTACAACCGCCTGTCGGCGATCGCGCCGACCATCCCGCAGTCCGACGACGAACCGTTCTTCGAACCGTGGAAGGTGCAGGCGACCGCGATCGGGCAGGCGGTGTTTCAGGCCAGCCAGATGGAGTCGCTGATCAACGGCGTCAACGACAAGTTCACCGGCGCGGCCGAGGCCCACCCCCAACTGAAGGACAAGAAGGTACTGCTATTGCAGGGCACCTTCTACCAAGACAACGTGGTCGTCACCCTGCCGGGCTGGCGCACCGAATTCCTCACCCAACTCGGCATGCAGGTCCCCGAGGACATCAAGGAGTTCGAGATCGTCAACGACCGCGTGTTCATCCCGCGCGACAAGGCCGTCGACGCGCTCAACAGTGTCGACGCGCTGATCTGGACCACCGAAAGTGACGCCGACCAAGCGGCCTTGATTGCCGACCCGACCGTCAAGAAACTCAACGCGACAAGCCAGAACCGCAATGTCTTCACCGGAAAGGATCTCGCCGGTGCCATCGCGTTCTCGTCGCCGCTGAGCCTGCCGGTGGTCGCCGATCAACTGCCGCCCATGTTGTCCAATGTGCTGTCCTGACATGGGTATGACACCTGAAACGCAGATCGCCAACCTGCTCTACCGCTACACGGAAGCCATCGATGCAGGCGAGTTCGACAGCGCAGCAAACCTTTTTGCGCATGCTCGGCTGAAGGTGGGCCCGGACAGCGAAACCGACGCCGCCGGAATGCTAGCGCTTTGGCGCCAGCTGATCATCATCCATCCGGACGGCACGCCGCGCACCAAGCACGTCGTCACCAATCCGATCGTCGAGGTCGACGGGGACACCGCGACCTGCCGGCAGCCTACTACACGGTGCTGCAGCAGACCGCCGACTTCCCGCTGCAGGCGGTGGTCACCGGCCGGTACCACGACCGGTTCGAACGGGTCGACGGCCAGTGGCGATTCGCCTACCGCGACTACACCCTCATGGATCAGTTCGGCGATCTGAGCCACCACCTTCGGATGGCGACATGACCGAAGCCCGCGCGCGCGAATCCACCGGCTTCGCGACGACGGGTTCGGCCTACTATCCGACGCTCGTCGCGGTGTTCACCGGGCTCGTGCTGATCTCCAACGTCACCGCCACCAAGGGCGTCGCGTTCGGGCCGATCATCACCGACGGCGGGTTCATTGTGTTCCCGCTGACCTACGTGATCGGCGATGTGCTGAGCGAGGTGTACGGTTTTGCGGCCGCCCGGCGCGCGATCGTCATCGGCTTCGTCATGGAGGCCCTGGCAGCGCTCACGTTCTGGCTGACCATCCAGCTGCCCGCCGCCGACTTCTACGCCAACCAGGAGTCGCTCGAGGCGGTAGTCGGCGCCTTCACCCAGCTGATCGTCGCCGGGCTGGCCGGCTTCATCGTCGGTCAGACGATCAATGCGTGGCTGGTGGTGCGGATCAAGGCGCGCACCAAGGAGAAGCATCTGTGGGCGCGGCTGATCGGCTCGACGTTCGCCGGGCAGTTCGGGGACACGCTGGTGTTCTGCAGCATCGCCGCCAGTGCGATCGGCATCAACACCTGGCGCGACTTCGTCACGTACGTGGCGCTGGGCTGGCTGTACAAGACCGCTGTTGAGGTGCTCGTCCTGCCGATCACCTACCGGGTGATCGCGTTCATCAAACGACGCGAGCCGACCTACC
Source organism: uncultured Actinomycetota bacterium (assembly GCA_963834955.1). Taxonomy (GTDB): domain Bacteria; phylum Actinomycetota; class Actinomycetes; order Mycobacteriales; family Mycobacteriaceae; genus Mycobacterium. Next base: position 61,376 of record CAWIDX010000035.1, on the reverse strand, counting down.
GCCCGGCGGCCTAAGAGTGCTGCGTTCGTTAAGGATTTGAGGCTTTGCTAAGGCACCTCTGGCAGTGCAGACAATCTACGTGCCAACGCGGCTACCCGGCAGTAACTTCGGAATATGAGCGTCGCTACTGATCCCAGACTGGATCTCAGGCTCCTCGACTACGGCGACCACGCCCTGTTGGTGCAGTGCGAGAGCACCGCCGAGGTGCTGGCTTGGACCAGGGCGCTACGCGAGGCCGATCTGCTCGGTGTGACCGACATCGTGCCCGCCTCGCGGACAGTGCTCGTCAAGCTCGACGGCCACCGGCACCAACCCGGAACCCGGCAACGCATCGCGAAGCTGCGCGTGGTGCCCGACGAGCAGGTCGCCGACGCGGGTGTGGTCGACATCGTCATCGACGTCGTCTATGACGGCGCCGACCTGGCGGAGGTGGCGAGCGAAACCGGCTTGGACGTGGCCGGCGTGATCGCCGCGCACACCGGCACGCCGTGGCGGGTGGCGTTCGGCGGCTTCGTCCCCGGATTCGCCTACCTCGTCGGCGGCGACCCGCGGCTGCACGTGCCGCGCCGCTCCGAGCCACGCACCGAGGTGCCGGCCGGATCCGTGGCGTTGGCAGGCGAATTCAGCGGCGTCTACCCGCGGGAGACACCGGGCGGCTGGCAGCTGATCGGCCGTACCGACGCCGTCTTGTGGGATATCGACCGCGCTGAGCCGGCATTGCTGCAGCCGGGCATGACCGTGCAGTTCCGGGTGGCATCATGACCGCCGCGTCGATCACGCTGGAAATCATGCGGACCGGTCCGCTCGCACTGGTCCAAGACCTGGGCCGGCCGGGGATGGCCCACGTCGGCGTGACCCGATCGGGTGCGGCCGACCGCCGCTCGCATACGCTGGCCAACCGACTGGTGGCCAACCCCGGCGACCACGCCACGATCGAGGCGATGTTCGGCGGGCTGATGGCACGGGTGCGCGGCGGTGATGTCGCGATCGCGGTGACCGGCGCCGACACCGATCCCGCCGTCAACGGAGTTCCCTTCGGCACCAACAGCATCCATTACGCCCACGATGGCCAGGTGATCTCGCTGGGCGCGCCGCACTCGGGGTTACGCAGTTACCTCGCGGTGCGCGGCGGCATCAACGTCGAGCCGGTGCTCGGCTCCCGCAGCTACGACGTGATGTCGGCGATCGGCCCGCTACCTCTGCAGCCCGGCGATGTGCTGCCGGTCGGCGAGCACACCGACGCGTTCCCCGAACTCGACCAGGCGCCCGTCGCCTCGATCTCCGAGGACCTTGTCGAGCTGAGGGTGGTGCCCGGCCCGCGCGACGACTGGCTCACCGACCCCGACGCGCTTGTGCACACCTCGTGGGTGGCGTCGGATCGCAGCGACCGGGTGGGGATGCGTCTGGTGGGTCCGCCGCTGCGGCACAGCGACCCGGGCCGTCAACTGCCGAGCGAGGGCGCCACGCGCGGCGCCATTCAGGTGCCGCCCAACGGTATGCCGGTGATTCTTGGGCCCGACCACCCGGTGACGGGCGGTTATCCGGTTGCCGGCGTAGTCGTCGACGACGACATCGACAGGATCGCGCAGATCCGGCCGGGACAGACCGTGCGCTTTCACTGGTCTCGGCCACGACACCCGTGGTAGACCGAAAGATGTGCTACGCACCAGCGTTCACACCGCCCGCCTGATTCACACCGCCGATCTCGACAACGAGACGCGGCTCAGTGCCCACCAACTGCTCATCGACGCGTTCGAGGGCAAGTTCAGTGACGAGGACTGGGACCATGCGCTCGGCGGCATGCATGCGCTGGTCTATCACCACGGCGCCCTGATCGCACACGCCGCGGTGGTGCAGCGCAGCCTGATCTATCGCGGCACACCGCTGCGCACCGGCTACGTCGAAGGTGTCGCGGTCCGCGAGGACTGGCGCGGTCAGGGCCTGGGCGCCGCCCTGATGGACGCCGCGGAGCAGGTGATCCGCGGGGCGTACCGGCTCGGTGGCTTGAAGCCTTCTGAGTCGGCGCGTCAGCTCTACCTCGACCGCGGATGGCTGAAGTGGCGCGGCCCCACCTCGGTGCTGGCGCCGGGCGGAACGATCCACACGCCGGAGAATGACGGCGGCGTGTTCGTGCTGCCGGTGGACATCCAGCTCGACCCGACCGTCGACCTGATCTGCGACTGGCGATGCGGCGACGTTTGGTAGCGTTCGCCGACGGCGAACACGCATTGGAAACTTTAGCGTGGTCGACTCAAGTTCTACTCGATAGCGAGGCCGGCATCGGGCCGGCCAGCGAAAAGTCGAGGAGGACGCGATGAACAACCTGACACTGTGGTCTGCCCCTAGCTGGGGTGCGCCCGCCCGCCGGCCCAGCCCGTTCGTCGAACTGGACAACTGGCTGCGTGAGGTCTTCGCCGACGATGAGCGGCTCGGCGCCGACTTCAGCCCGGCCGCCGAAGTGGCCCGTGACGGTGAAGACGCCGTTGTGCGGGTCGAGGTGCCCGGCGTCGACGTCGAGAAGGACGTCAAGGTCGAGGTGCACGACGGTCAGCTGGTGATCCACGGTGAGCGCCGCGACGAGCACACCGAGGATAAGGACGGCCGCACGCTGCGCGAGCTGCGCTACGGGTCGTTCCGGAGAACGTTCACCCTGCCGACGCATGTCACCAGCGATGCGATCACCGCGTCATACGACGCCGGCGTGCTGACCGTGCGGGTCGCCGGTGCCTACGCCGGCACAACGCCGAAGCAGATTCCGATCACCCAATAGCCCCCCGAGCTGGGACAAGACGCGAAAGCCCCCGCGCCCTGATGGGTGCCGGGGCTTTCGCGAGCGCGTTTAGAAGGTGTCGTACTGTAAGTTGCTACACCTTCAGCCCAAGGAGGTCTGTTGCCCACGCCAGCCGAACTCGCCGAGCTGCACCACCTCATTGGTGGCCTGCGGCGGTGCGTGACGTCGATGAAGTCACGCTACGGCGATACCCCCGCAATGCGCCGCGTCGTCAACGACGCCGACCGGTTGCTCAACGATCTCGACCGGATCGAAATCGACGTCTCCGAACTCGGGGTGGCGCGCGGCGGCACATCCTCACACTCGGGTGAGAAGATCCCCGTCCCGGACACCCAGTACGACACGGACTTCTGGCGCGATGTAGACGACGAGGGCGTCGGCGGCCAGTTCGGTACCCGATGAGCGCGCCCACCACGGAGCGTCGGGGCACCGGCGTCTTCTCGTCGAATCGCGCCCAACTGCCCCAGCGCACGCTGCGCACGGACAAGTGGTGGCTGCCCACCCTGTGGACCAATCTGGGGCTGAGCGCGTTCATCATCTACGCGACCGTCCGTGCGTTCATGCAGCGGGACTACTACGTTCCGGACTACCACTACCTGACGCCGTTCTACTCGCCGTGTGTCAGCACCGGGTGCATACCGGAGGAGGCCAGCCACTTCGGTCAGTTCCTTCCGGATTTGTGGTTGCTGCCATTCGCGGCCGTCTCGCTGCCGTTCCTGCTCGCGTTCCGGGTGACCTGCTACTACTACCGCAAGGCGTACTACCGGTCGGTGTGGCAGTCGCCACCGGCATGTGCTGTGGCCGAACCGCATTCGACCTATACCGGCGAAACGCGGATACCCCTGATCATCCAGAACACGCACCGCTACTTCTTCTACGCGGCGTTCATCATCTCGTTGATCAACACCTACGACGCCATCGTCGCGTTCCATTCGCCGGGCGGCTTCGGCTTCGGCTTGGGCAACGTGATTCTCGTTGTCAACGTGATCCTGTTGTGGATCTACACGCTGTCGTGCCACTCCTGCCGCCACATCACCGGCGGGCGGCTCAAGCACTTCTCCAAGCACCCGATCCGGTACTGGATGTGGACCCAGGTGAGCAAGATCAACACCCGCCACATGCTGTTCGCATGGATCACGCTCGGCACGTTGATGGTGACCGACTTCTACATCATGTTGGTGGCCGGCGGATACATCCCCGATCTCCGATTCGTTGGCTGACTCGCACCGTTAGCCACTGATCGCCCAAGGCAAGTGAGGTTTCATGGCGGACACTGATCCCCAGCCGAACGTTTCATCCAGAATCGAACGGCACCAGTACGACGTCGTCGTGATCGGGGCGGGGGGCGCCGGGTTGCGCGCGGTCATCGAAGCTCGCGAACGCGGCCTGAAGGTCGCCGTCGTGTCCAAGTCACTGTTCGGCAAGGCACACACCGTGATGGCCGAGGGTGGCTGCGCGGCATCGATGGGCAACGCCAACCCCAAGGACAACTGGAAGGTCCACTTCGGCGACACCATGCGCGGAGGCAAGTTCCTCAACAACTGGCGCATGGCTGAGCTGCACGCCAAGGAGGCACCCGACCGCGTCTGGGAGCTGGAAACCTACGGCGCGTTGTTCGACCGCACCAAGGACGGCCGAATCAGTCAGCGCAACTTCGGCGGTCACACCTACGCGCGGCTAGCTCACGTCGGCGACCGCACCGGCCTGGAGATCATCCGCACCCTGCAGCAGAAGATCGTCTCGCTGCAGCAAGAGGATCACGCCGAGCTCGGCGACTACGAGGCCCGGATCCGGGTGTTCGCCGAGTGCACGATCACGGACCTGCTCCTGGATGAGGGAGCCGGGGACTCCAAACGGATTTCCGGCGCTTTCGGCTACTGGCGCGAGAGCGGTCGGTTCATCCTGTTCGAGGCACCCGCGATCGTGATGGCCACCGGCGGAATCGGCAAGTCCTACAAGGTGACATCGAACTCGTGGGAGTACACCGGCGACGGGCACGCGTTGGCGCTTCGCGCCGGCGCGTCGCTGATCAACATGGAGTTCGTCCAGTTCCACCCCACCGGGATGGTGTGGCCGCCCAGCGTGAAAGGCATCCTCGTCACCGAGGGTGTCCGCGGCGACGGAGGCGTGCTGAAGAACTCCGAGGGCAAGCGGTTCATGTTCGACTACATCCCGCCGGTGTTCAAAGGCCAGTACGCCGAGACCGAAGACGAAGCCGACCAGTGGCTCAAGGACAACGATTCCGCCCGTCGCACACCGGATCTGCTACCGCGCGACGAGGTGGCGCGCGCGATCAACTCCGAGGTGAAGGCCGGCCGTAACTCGCCCCACGGCGGCGTCTTCCTCGACATCGCCTCGCGGCTGCCGGCCGACGAGATCAAGCGGCGGTTGCCGTCCATGTACCACCAGTTCATAGAGCTGGCCGAGGTCGACATCACCACCGACGCGATGGAGGTCGGTCCGACCTGTCACTACGTGATGGGTGGCATCGAGGTGGATCCCGACACCGGGGCGGCGACCGTCCCCGGTTTGTTCGCCGCCGGTGAGTGCTCGGGCGGCATGCATGGCTCGAATCGCTTGGGCGGCAACTCCCTTTCGGACTTGCTTGTGTTCGGCCGCCGTGCCGGGCTCGGCGCCGCCGACTATGTTCGTGCGCTCAAGGATCGACCCGCGGTGTCCGACGAGTCCACGCAGGCCGCGACGAAACTCGCACTCGCGCCCTTCGCGGGACCGAGCAACGGTGACGCACCCGAGAACCCGTACACCCTGCAGCTGGACCTGCAGGACACGATGAACGAACTGGTCGGCATCATCCGCACCGCCGACGAGATCAACGGGGCGCTGTCCAAGCTGGTGGAACTCCGCGAAAGGTTCAAGAACCTCAAGGCCGAGGGACACCGCCAGTACAACCCCGGTTGGAACCTGGCCATTGATCTGCGAAACATGCTGCTGGTCAGCGAATGTGTGGCCAAGGCGGCGCTGGCTCGGACCGAAAGCCGCGGCGGGCATACCCGCGACGATCATCCGGCGATGGAGGCCGAGTGGCGCAAGACGCTGTTGGTGTGCCGCGCTTTGGGGGACAACACAGCGGGCGACAATGTCCTCCCCGACGTGAGCGTCGTCAAGGAACCGCAGGTGCCCATGCGGCCGGATCTGTTGGAGCTCTTCGAGATCTCCGAGCTTGAGAAGTACTTCACCGATGACGAGCTGGCCGAGCATCCCGGACGGAGAAGCTGATGACCTACCACGCGAAGGTGCGCGTCTGGCGCGGTGACGAGGCCAGCGGCGAACTCCACGATTTCACGGTTGAGGTCAACGAGGGTGAGGTGGTGCTCGACATCATCCACCGGTTGCAGCAGACACAGACGCCGGATCTCGCCGTGCGGTGGAACTGCAAGGCCGGCAAGTGCGGTTCGTGCTCAGCGGAGGTGAACGGCCGGCCGCGGCTGCTGTGCATGACGCGGATGTCGACGTTCGGTCAGGACGAGGTCGTCACCGTCACCCCGATGCGGTCATTCCCCGTGATCCGCGACCTCGTCTGCGACGTGTCGTTGAACTACGAGAAGGCAAGAGAGATACCGTCTTTCACGCCTCCCAAGGATCTTCAACCCCGCGAGTACCGGATGGCTCAGCAAGACGTTGGCCGGTCGCAGGAGTTCCGCAAGTGCATCGAGTGCTTCCTGTGCCAGAACACCTGCCACGTCATTCGCGATCACGAGGACAACAAGAAGTCCTTCGCGGGCCCGCGGTATCTGATGCGGATCGCCGAACTCGAGATGCATCCGCTGGACACGCTCGACCGGCGCGAGATGGCACAGGACGAGCATGGTCTGGGGTACTGCAACATCACCAAGTGCTGCACCGAGGTGTGCCCCGAACACATCAAGATCACCGACAACGCCCTCATCCCGATGAAAGAACGGGTGGCCGACCGGAAATACGATCCGCTGGTGTGGCTGGGCAACAAGCTGTTCCGGCGCCCCTGAGGCTTGGGACTCCCTGCCCCTCGACACGACTCCGCCACGCCGCATCGCAACTCTGCACGATGAATCGGATCTTGATGCGCATGCGCTATCACCTTTTCCAGCAGCAACAGGCACTGCCACCGATCGCGAACCTCCCAGCGGGGATCGCAAACCGATAGAGCCGCAGACTTCAGCAGCGACGGCGACGATCCGGACGAAGTGGCTGAATATTCCTCGCAGCGACGTCTGTGATGCCGTTTGGCCTGGGGCAGTGCCGTTTTGCGATTAACGGCCGAGCGCTGCAGCGGTGTTATCCTCGCGCGGTGAGCCTGGGTCCCGGTTCGTCTTTTGCTGGCTACCGAATCATTCGGCAGCTCGGCGAGGGCGGCATGGGTGAGGTGTACCTCGCCAAGCATCCGCGTCTGCCGCGAAACGACGCGCTCAAGATCCTCAGCAGCGGCCTGTCGGCCGACCCCGCGTTCCGCGCCCGATTCGAGCGCGAAGCCGACATCGCCGCTCGCCTGCGTCATCCCAACATCGTGTCGGTCTTCGATCGCGGCGCCGACAAAAACCAGCTGTGGATCGCGATGCAGCACGTCGAGGGTCAAGACGTCGCAGAGCTGATCAAGGCGGGTCCGGACGTCCTGCCGATCGGCCGGACGATCGAGATCATCACAGACGTCGCCAAGGCACTCGACTTCGCGCACCAGAACGGTTTGCTGCACCGCGATGTCAAGCCCGCGAACATCCTGGTGGCCCCTCCCGTGGACCGCCATAGCCGCGAGATGGCGCTGCTCACCGACTTCGGTATCGCGCGGGCGACGGCGACGGTCGACCAACAGTTGACCTTGCCGGGTTCGGTCATCGGCACGGCCGCCTACTCAGCGCCTGAGCAGCTGGCCGGCGGTCCTATCGACCACCGCGTCGACGTCTACGCCCTCGGCTGCACCCTCGTCGAAATGTTGACGGGCAGCAAGCCATTCCCGAACGACTCGATGGCCACCGCGATTCACGCGCACCTGACCGCGCCGCCGCCGCGGCCGTCACTCATGCGAGCGAGCCTGCCGCCGGGGATCGACCAGGTGATCGCCCATGCACTGGCCAAGGACCCGGCCGCGCGCTACCACAGCTGCCACGAGTTGGCCGAGGACGCCGCCCGCGCGTTGCGTCCTCCCGCCGCCGCCACGCCAGCTCCGTTTCTGGCTGCGCCCCCACCGCCGCCGCGGCCATCCAGCAATCGCCGTCTGCTCATCGCAGGTGGCGTGATCGCGGTGATCGCCGTGATCGGTGCCAGCGTCGGCATCGTGCTGTCGCAGTCCGACTCGGATTCGAACGCCTCCGGCCAGACCACGAGTACAACCGGAACCACTACCTCGAAGACCACCTCGGCGGTCCCCGCGGGACGCACCGCCAAGGCGGCGGACGGCACTTTCACGGTCGCCCTGCCCGACGGCTGGCGAGCGGACAAACCCGACAGGCTGCTGAAGCTAACCGCCAAGGACGGCACGGCGAATATCATCGTCGGCCGCAACAGCCCGGCGGAAGTCGGAGCGACGCTGCAGGAGTCCGCCGAGATAAGCGCCAAGCAGATCACCGACCTGCTCAACGGCGCCATCGACCCCGGCGGCATCGAATCGACGACCGTCGACGGCGAACCCGCCCGGCGCTACACCTACAACCTTCCGGTCGGCGAGCAGATCCCTCGCCCGGCTCGTGGTCGGCAGCTGTTCGTGCGGCACGACGGCATCGAGTACCTCATCACGTTCACCGGCACCCCTGAGGCGTTCAACCTCGCCGTGGCCGATTATGAGGAGATCATTGACTCCTGGAAGTGGAGCGACTAACCGTTTGGTTGGCTGCGGTATGCGCAGGCTGGGCACCGTTTCTCCGCGGGATAGGTAGACAAGAGAAATAGCTCACACTTGCTCTCACTTTTCTTGCGTTTAAATTACCGACCGGTATAGTTTTTGGTGTTACTGGTGGGTAACTTAACTCGAGTACCCAACCACGGTGGCGTTCTCAATGAGGAGGAACCTGTGAGCCACTACAAGAGCAACGTCCGCGACCAGGAGTTCAACCTGTTCGAGGTGTTCGGCATCGACAAGGCGCTCGGCCACGGCGACTTCAGCGATCTAGACGGCGACACCGCGCGCGAGATGCTGACGGAAATGAGCCGGCTCGCCGAGGGCCCGATCGCGGACTCGTTCGTAGAGGGTGATCGCAACCCCCCCAAGTTCGACCCCAAGACATTCTCGGTGACCCTGCCCGAGTCGTTCAAGAAATCGGTTAAGGCCTTTACCGACGCCGGCTGGGACAAGGCCGGCATCGACGAGGCGCTCGGCGGCATGCCGATGCCCAAGGCGCTGGCGTGGGCCCTGCACGAGCACATCTTCGGCGCCAACCCCGCCGTCTGGATGTACGGCGGCGCCATCGGCTTCGCCAACATCCTCTACCACCTGGGCACCGAGGAACAGAAGAAGTGGGCGGTGCTGGCCGCCGAGCGCGGCTGGGGCGCCACCATGGTGCTGACCGAGCCGGACGCCGGTTCCGATGTCGGCGCCGGTCGCACCAAGGCCGTCCGGCAAGAGGATGGCTCCTGGCATATCGACGGCGTGAAGCGGTTCATCACCTCCGGCGACTCCGGCGACTTGGTGGAAAACATCTTCCACCTGGTGCTGGCCCGCCCCGAGGGCGCCGGCCCGGGCACCAAGGGGCTCTCGCTGTTCTTTGTGCCGAAGTTCCTGTTCGACTTCGAGACGGGCGAGCTCGGCGAGCGCAACGGCGTGTACGTCACCAACGTCGAGCACAAGATGGGCCTGAAGGTTTCGACCACCTGCGAGCTGTCCCTCGGCCAGCACGATGTGCCGGCCAAGGGCTGGCTGGTCGGCGAGGTGCACGACGGCATCGCGCAGATGTTCGAGGTCATCGAGCAGGCCCGCATGATGGTCGGCACGAAGGCGATCGCCACGCTCTCCACCGGCTACCTGAACGCGCTGGAGTACGCCAAGTCGCGCATTCAGGGCGCCGACATGACGCGGATGACCGACAAGACCGCGCCGCGGGTGAACATCATGCATCACCCCGACGTGCGCCGCAGCCTGCTGACGCAGAAGGCGTACGCCGAGGGGCTGCGGGCGATCTACGTCTACACCGCCTCGCACCAGGACGAGCAGGTCGCCAAGGAGGTGCACGGCGTCGAGCCGGACCTCGCGGTGCGGATCAACGACCTGCTGCTGCCGGTGGTCAAGGGTGTCGGCTCCGAGCAGGCCTACGCGAAGCTCACCGAGAGCCTGCAGACGTTCGGCGGATCGGGCTTCCTGCAGGATTACCCGATCGAGCAGTACATCCGCGACGCGAAGATCGACTCGCTCTACGAGGGCACCACCGCCATCCAGGCGCAGGACTTCTTCTTCCGCAAGATCATCCGCGATAAAGGCGTGGCGCTGGCACACGTGGCGTCACAGATCGAGCAGTTCATCAAGAATGAGGACGGCAACGGCCGGCTGAAGGCCGAGCGGGCCCTGTTGGAAACCGCGCTACAAGACGTGCAGGGCATGGCCGCGTCGCTGACCGGCTACCTGATGTCCGCCCAGGAGGACCCCAAGAACGTCTACAAGGTCGGCACGGGCTCCGTACGGTTCCTGCTGTCCGTCGGTGACCTGCTGATCGGCTGGCTGCTGCTGCGTCAGGCCGCGATCGCGATCGAGAAGCTCGACGCCGGCGCCAGCGGCGCGGACCGCGACTTCTACGAAGGCAAGATCGCTGTCGCCTCGTTCTTCGCGAAGAACTTCCTGCCGCTGCTGACCAGCACGCGCACGGTTCTGGAGAACCTCGACAACGAACTGATGGAGGTTCCCGAAGCGGCCTTCTGATCGCCCGTCCGCAACGACTTGGCTACGGTGACTGGATGGTTACGCCCGACGAACGCTCCCGCCAAGCCCGTCGCATGGAGAAGCGCATGGAAAGGCACTGCGGCCGTTCTCGCGGACCCGCAGCTACTACGCGCGGTCCTGGGGCGACTATCTCGATCGGGAGCTCGATCGGAACGTAGATGAGCTGCCGGTCGCCCGGCCCACCATCGCCCTGGCGTCACACGCCTTCCGCGATGAGCTCGTGCTCTTGGGATTGCTGTGGCGCCGGCCGATCAGCGACCCGGCCACGTTCGAGCGCATCAACTCTGAGGTCACCGCGGCGCTCGAGTTCTACGGGCAGAAGGGTTGGTTCGACGAGCCCGAAGGATTCTTCGCGACGCCGCCGGCTGCGACGCGCGTCATGATCAAGATGGTCAAGCGCCGCCGGACCTACGAACGGATGTCGTTCGACAGCGACTACGAGCCGTATGACGGCGAACCCGGCCGCGAGCGGTGGCTGGGCTACACCGCCAACCGCCGCGAACACGTGTTGATGCTGCGACACGACGAACCGCGGCCCTGGCTGGTGTGTGTCCACGGAACCGACATGGGCCGCGCCGGCCTCGACCTCGCGTTGTTTCGGGCCTGGCATCTGCACAACGACCTCGGCCTCAACGTCGTCCTCCCCGTCCTCCCGATGCACGGCCCACGTGCCCGGGGCCTCCCGAAGCGCGCGGTCTTCCCGGGTGAAGACGTGCTTGACGACGTGCACGCCACCGCTCAGGCGGTGTGGGACATCCGACGCGTGGTGGGCTGGATCCGTGCGCGGCAGCCCGACGCGCAGATCGGGCTGAACGGCATGTCCCTCGGCGGCTACATCTCAGCGCTGGTCGCCAGCCTCGAAGAGGGTTTGACCTGCGCGATTCTAGGTGTTCCGCCGGCCAACCTGGTCGACCTGCTGGGCAGCCATTCCGGCCTCAGCCACACCGATCCGCGTCGTAGTGCCGTGACGCTGGCGGAGCCGATCGGTCGGATGATCTCGCCGCTTTCGATGACTCCCCGGGTGCCGATGCAGGGCCGGTTCGTCTACGGCGGGGTCGCCGACCGCGTCGTGCACCCTCGTGAACAGGTCGTCGCCCTGTGGCAGCACTGGGGCCGACCGGCGATCGTCTGGTACCGGGGCGGCCACGTCGCCTTCCTACGGTCGAGGCCGGTGCACCAGTTCATCGACGACGCGCTCGTGCAGTCGGGACTGGTCACCACTGGGTGACCGCCGCTGGCCCCCCTCTTGCCAGCGGCGGTCAAGTCGAAACGGTGCGGAAGTGCCCCGTACTGCCGTCGGGTCGGGGGGTCAGACAACAGCACGGGGCTACCGATCTATCGGCCGTGCCCGCGGGGGCGTTACACCTAATTTTTAGGGGGCCTCCAGGATCGCGACGACACCCTGACCACCCGCCGCGCAGATCGAGATCAGGCCACGGACCGGGCCGTCAGAACCGGTTTGCTTCTTTTTCTCCGCGAGCTGTTTGGCCAGCTGGGCCACGATCCGACCGCCGGTAGCCGCAAACGGGTGACCGGTCGCAATCGACGAACCGTTGACGTTCAGCTTGGTTCTGTCGACGCGGCCCAGTGCTGCATCTAAGCCCAGGCGCTCCTTGCAGTACTCCTCGGACTCCCATGCCTGCAGTTGGGCCAGCACCACCGACGCGAACGCTTCGTGAATCTCGTAGTAGTCGAAGTCCTGCAGGCTCAGACCCTCGCGGGCCAGCAGCCGCGGCACCGCGTACGTCGGCGCCATCAGCAGACCATCGGGGCCATTGACGTAGTCGACCGCCGCGGTCTCCCCGGCAACGAAGTAGGCCAGCGGTTCGCGCGAATGATGTTCGGCCCACTCGTCGCTGGCCAGCAGGGCCACCGACGCGCCGTCGGTCAGTGGTGTCGAATTGCCGGCGGTCATCGTCGCGTCGCCGTGTTTGACACCGAACACCGGCTTGAGCTTCGAAAGCTTCTCCGTCGACGCGTCCGGACGCAGGTTATTGTCGCGATACAGGCCCAGGAACGGGCTCACCAAGTCGTCGAAAAAGCCGCGATCGTAGGCGGCGCTGAGATTGCGGTGGCTGGCCGCGGCAAGTTCGTCCTGCTCCACCCGCTTGATGCCCATCTCCTTCGCGGTGATGGCGGCATGCTCGCCCATCGACAGCCCGGTGCGGGGCTCGCTGTTCACTGGGATCTCCACCCCGAGCGATGCGGGCAGCTTGCCGAGCAGCTTGAGCCGGTCCGTGTTGGACTTCGACCGCCGCAGGGACAGCAGCACGCGACGCAGGTCGTCGCCGAACGCGATCGGCGCATCCGACGTGGTGTCCACGCCACCGGCGACGGCGACGTCGTAGCGCCCGTCGGCGATGCCGTCGGCGGCGGCGATCGTCGCCTGCAGTCCGGTACCGCAGGCCTGCTGCAGGTCGAACGCCGGGGTGTACGACGACAGCGCGCTGCCGAGTACGCATTCCCGCATCAGGTTGAAGTCGCGGCTGTGCTTGAGCACGGCACCGCCGATCACCGCGCCGAGGCGTTCGCCCGCAAGGTTGAATCGGTCCACGAGGCCGTCCAGCGCGGCGGTGAACATGTCCTGATTCGACGCTTCCGCGTAGGCACCGTCGGAGCGCGCGAACGGAATTCGGTTGCCGCCCAGCACAGCTACTCGCCGCTTGGTGTTGTTCGTGGCCACTTCGCCTCCCTTGGGGTTCGACCCCATAGTACGCATCTCCTTACTGCAGAGTAAGTTCGGTAGTGATTCCCCAAAACGTCAAAACGAAAGGCACGCGGTGGCTTCCGATCTGCTCACACAAATCGTGAACTCGACGCCGGGATCGTTTCTGGCCAAGCAGTTGGGCATCCCGCAACCCGAGCCGTTGCGGCGCTACCAGCCGGGCGATCCGCCGTTGTCCGGGTCGTTGCTGATCGGCGGTGAGGGCCGCGTCGTCGAACCGCTGCGCTCCGCGCTGGCCGAGGACTACGAACTGGTTCGCAACAACATCGGCGGGCGATGGGCGGACTCGTTCGGCGGGATCGTGTTCGACGCGACCGGGATCACCGAGCCCGCGGGGCTGGGCGCGCTGCACGACTTCTTCACACCGCTGCTGCGCAACGTCGCGCACAATGCCCGCATCGCGGTCGTCGGCACCACCCCGGATGCTTCGGGAAGCGTCGACGAACACATCGCCCAGCGCGCGCTGGAAGGGTTCACCAGGTCACTGGCCAAGGAGGTGCGCAACGGCACCACGGTGGCGTTGGTGTACGTGTCGGCGGATGCCAAACCGGCCGCGACCGGGATCGAGTCGACGATGCGCTTCATCCTGTCGGCCAAGTCCGCCTACGTCGACGGTCAGGTGTTCTACGTCGGTGCCGATGACGCGACCCCGCCCGCCGACTGGGACAAGCCGCTAGACGGCAAGATCGGCATCATCACCGGAGCGGCGCGCGGCATCGGCGCCACGATCGCCGAGGTGTTCGCGCGCGACGGCGCCCGGGTGGTCGCCGTGGACGTCGAGCAGTCCGCCGAGGCGCTCGCCGAGACCGCGGCGAAGGTCGGTGGCACCGCGCTCACGCTCGATGTCACCGCCGATGACGCCGTCGAGAAGATCACCGAGCACCTGCGCGAGCACTACGACGGTCGCGCCGACATCCTGGTGAACAATGCGGGCATTACCCGTGACAAGCTTTTGGCCAACATGGACGACGCCCGCTGGAATGCGGTGATGGCGGTGAATCTTCTCGCGCCGCTGCGGCTTACGCGGGGTCTGGTCGACAACGGCTCGATCGGCGAAGGCGGGCGAGTGGTCGGGCTGTCGTCGATGGCCGGCATCGCCGGCAACCGGGGGCAGACCAACTATGCCCTGACCAAGGCCGGCATGATCGGGATGACTCAGGCGTTGGCGCCGGCGCTTGCCGAGAAGGGCATCACGATCAACGCGGTGGCGCCGGGGTTCATCGAGACGGCGATGACGGATGCGATTCCGCTGGCCACCCGTGAGGTGGCCCGCCGGCTGAACTCGCTGTATCAGGGCGGCAAGCCCGTTGATGTGGCCGAGACCATTGCGTACTTCGCTAACCCGGCGTCGAACGCCGTGACCGGCAACGTGATTCGGGTGTGCGGCCAGGCCTGGTTGGGAGCCTGACATGGGCACCGTCGAGACCACCGACCAGCCCGGCGGACTGCGCAACCTGCTGCGCGCCGCGGTCGGCGCGCTGCCGTTCATTCCCCGCAGTGACGAGCTTCCCGACCGGACGCTGCGGGTAGCGGGAATCGAGATCGACCGGTCCAACGTGGCGAAGTACGCGTCGGTCACCGGGCTGCGCTACGGCGATCAGGTGCCGCTGACGTATCCCTTCACACTGACGTTCCCGGTGATGATGTCTCTGGTCACCGCGTTCGATTTCCCGTTCGCGGCAATGGGTTCGGTGCACACCGGGAACCACATCACCCAACACCGACCGATCTCGGTCACCGATGCCGTCGACGTCAAGGTGCACGCGGAGAACCTGCGCGAGCATCGTAAGGGCCTCTTGGTGGACCTGGTCGCCGATGTCAACGTGGGCAACGACCTGGCTTGGCACCAGGTGTCGACGTTTTTGCACCAGCAACGCACCAGCTTGTCCGACGAGCCCAAGCCGCCGCCGAAGAAGCAGCCGAAGTTGCCGCCGCCCAAGGCGATACTGAGCGTGACGCCGGGTCA
The DNA here is from genome assembly GCA_963834955.1 of uncultured Actinomycetota bacterium. Classification (GTDB taxonomy): domain Bacteria; phylum Actinomycetota; class Actinomycetes; order Mycobacteriales; family Mycobacteriaceae; genus Mycobacterium. The sequence continues at coordinate 46,036 of CAWIDX010000035.1, read as the reverse complement.
GATCCGTCGCTACGCCTCGGTGGGCGGCGACCACAACCCGATCCACACCAATCCGATCGCGGCCAAGTTATTCGGCTTTCCGACCGTGATCGCCCACGGAATGTACAGCGCGGCAGCGGTTTTGGCGAACATCGAGGGACAACTGCCCGACGCCGTGCGCTACTCGGTGAAGTTCGGCAAGCCGCTGGTGTTGCCGGCAAAGACCGGACTCTATGTCGACCGAGTTGCCGACGGCTGGGAAGTGGCGCTGCGCAACCTGTCCAAGAAGGAGCCTCATCTCACGGGGACCCTGACCGCGCTCTAGCGGGTCATCTCCTGGCGCACGCAGCGCGGGAACAAGGGAATGCCGGTGCGGAAGGTCTGTTGCCGGGTACCGGTCAAAACGGTTTCGGTGAGCACGTCGAACGAGCCGTCGTCAAATGGCAGATCGACGACGTCACCCACCCGATGCCGACCGCGCGTTGATAACTCCTCCTCGACTGTTGGCTGTTCAGTGCGCCCCGGCCCAATCGCAGGTCAGGCTCACGCCGTTGGCGGCGGCCACGGCGCAGTCCACCTTCTTGCCGTTTTCGAGCACGATCACCTGATGGGCGATTTTGCCCTTATATTCCACCTGGTGATCTATCGGAGCCCCCGGGCCCTCTTTGGTGTTGTTGCACGCGGAGAGTCCCGTCATCAGGATCACCGCCGTTAACACCGTCGTCGCAAGCCTGATCGCTCGCAGGCAGCGATCCCGTGGCACGACTCTCATCGCGGTATCACCCGGGTCGCGGACCATCTCAAAGCTAATCTTGAGCACCGAGTCGGACTCTCCGGGCTTCACAGCAAACATCTGTTTCTCCTCTCGGCCCGCCGTGGCGGCTATCCAGGGTTTCACGTACGCGCGGTCAGCATCTACCTTGCGCCGCTCCCGGGCGATCTGGCAATACCGTCGCAGGCGAACACGAACGCGGCTTGCGTGCTCCGGCTGTGGCGTCGGCTCCGGTTCGGGCTTGGGCGGCTTCCGCTGGTGGTCTTGCCATCGGTTGCGGTGGTGGTCGTCGGTGAGGTGGTCAAATCTTTACCACCTGTCGGACCACCCAGATCCTTGATGATGGTCGGACGGCTGACACCGGTGGCCGACTCGATCGGCCGCTCAGCCCTTCGCTCTCGACCTTGCGGACCCGGCTCCAGGTCCCGCGCCCAACCAGTCGGTGTAGCCGTGGGCCAGCTGATTCACCGTCATCTACGCCCGCGGCGTCCGCAAGCTGCGTGCCCGTGTGACGTGCGGGCGAGCTCGGCGCGCGGTGCTCGCCGCGGGTTGCGCCCGAACGCCTGGCGGTAGGCCCTCTGCGCGGCGGTCTTGGTCGGCCAGCTGGCGATGGGATGGCCCTCGCTGTGCCGACCCGTCCACGACGACGAAGGATCAAGCCGCCGATGCCGTCAGCGGCGGGACCGCACCCAGTAAGTGCTGGACTCCTCGCCGTCGCGCCGCGACTGGATCGCCCACTGCTCCTGGCGTCATCGCGCGCCCACTCCCGGCGCTCGGCCAACGTGTTCGGCCACCGCGTCGATCCCGAATTGTCCGATCGCGGCCAAGTTGTTCGGCTTTCCGACCGTGATCGCCCACGGCATGTACAGCGCAGCAGCCGTTTTGGCGAACATCGAGGGACAGCTGCCCGACGCGGTCCGCTACTCGGTAAAGTTCGGCAAGCCGGTGGTGTTGCCGGCGAAGGCCGGACTGTACGTCGACCGGATCGTCGATGGCTGGGAAGTGTCGCTGCGCAATACATCCAAGAAGGAGCCCCACCTCACCGCGACGGTGACCGCCCTCTAGCGTGCTGGGGCGCGCCCGCGGCTAGCCGGCGAGAATCATCTCCTGCCGCACGCATCGTGGGAATACCGGAATGCCGGTGCGGAACCTTTGTTGACGTGGCGGGGAACCGGTGAAAACGTCTTGCTCACGGGCGGTTTCGGTGAGGACGTCGAAGGGCGCATGACCCAAGTCGTAGATGTAGAGACGGCCGCCGGCCCGCAGCACTCGGGCCAGTTCGGGCACCGCCGCGTCGGGATGGTCCCAGTGGTGCATGCTCAACGAGCTCACGACAACGTCGAACGAGCCGTCGTCGAAAGGCAATTCGACGACGTCGCCCACCCGTGCCGACGCCCGATCAGCGAACTCGGCGATGTTGCGAGTGGCGGCCGCCACCATGTCCGCCGACAGGTCGACCCCGACGAGCCGCAGATCCGCGCGGCGACGGGCCAACTCGACCAGGAGCACGCCTGGGCCGGTACCTACGTCGAGCACCTCGGCATTCTGCGGCAGCTCTGCGACCAGATCGTCGGCGATGTGCCGGTAGAGACGACGCAAGACCCGTCGGGCCAGGAAGTCGTAGACGCGGCTCGACCGCCCGGAGAACAGCGCCGGACAGTTGCCAGTGACATGCGGGCCATGCGCGCGCATACCAGAACCTCCATCAGTTGTGTTATACAACTATCACGGCCGACGATACGGCATATAGTTGTGGCGCACAACTGCTGAATGAGGGGCACGGTGCACCAAGATTCTCAGGAGTCCGAGCAACTCCATGGGCTGTTCATGGACCTGGTCCGGGTGGCCGGCCTGCTGCAGCCCGGCGTGGGGGTACTCCCCTGCGAAGCGGGGACCCCACCCGCTTGCGGGGGCAGGCTGCCCGGCTTCGCGGTGTCGCTGTCGCAAGCCTTTGCGCTGCACGAACTCGACACCGAGACACCGCTATCCCAGCAGGAGTTGGCCGAGCGGCTGTATCTCGAGAAGAGCACCGTCAGCCGGATGCTCGCCGATCTCGAACGAAAGGGTCTCGTCGAGCGCGACCGTCACCCCGACAATCGCCGGACCTATCGGCTGCGGTTGACCGACGAAGGGCGTGCCTGCCATCAGCGCATCGGCACCGGTTACCACGCCAAGTACGAACGGTGGACCGCGGCGATGAGTCCGAAGGAGCGGGCCGCCCTGCTTGTCGGTTTACCTGCGCTGATCCGGGTAGTTCAGAGGGGTGAAGATGAGTTCTGACGACCAAGGCGACGTGGGTCGGCTTTTGCTGCGCTGCGCCGATCGGCCGGGTCTGGTGGCGGCAGTCAGTAGTTTCTTGGCGCGGGCGGGTGCCAACATCATCTCGCTCGACCAGCATTCGACCGAGCACACCGGCGGAATCTTCATCCAGCGCACCATATTTCACCTGCCGGGACTCACCGCAGCGCGCGATACGCTCGAGCATGACTTCGCGGAGCAAGTGGCCGCTCAGTTCGGCATGGACTTTCGGCTCACCGAGGCGTCCAGACCGAAACGGGTGGCGATCATGGCGTCACGCGAAGATCACTGCCTGCTGGACCTGTTGTGGCGCAATCGCCGTGGCGAGTTGGACATGTCGGTGTCCATGGTGATCGCCAATCACCCGGACCTGGCGGATCAGGTTCGGCCATTCGGCGTCCCATTCCTCCATGTGCCGGCGTCGCCCGACAATCGCGACGAGGCCGAACAGCGTCAACTCGACTTGCTGCGCGGCAACGTCGACCTCGTTGTCCTGGCTCGCTACATGCAGATCCTCAGCCCGCGTTTCCTCGCGGAGGTGGGCTGCCCGCTCATCAACATCCACCACTCGTTCCTGCCCGCATTCATCGGCGCCGCGCCGTATCGGCGCGCAAAAGAGCGGGGCGTCAAGCTCGTTGGGGCGACTGCCCACTACGTGACGGAAGAACTCGACGACGGGCCGATCATCGAACAAGACGTGGTGCGGGTGGACCATCGTCACACGGTCGAGGATCTGCGGCGCCTCGGCGCCGACGTGGAGCGCGCCGTGTTGTCCCGCGCGGTGCTGTGGCATTGCGAGGACCGGGTGATCCGCTACGGCAACCAAACCGTCGTCTTGTGACCGGCGGCGTCGGCCCGGTCTGCCGGCGGGCCCTTCAAACCCATCCAGAACAAGTTGATCATCAGCTCGGCGGCCTCGTCGACGTCGGCGTCACCGGTGCTGACTTGCGTCGCAATGGCCTCCCCCGCACCGACGAGCGCGACGGCGGTCATGTCGAAGTCGGCGTCCGGCTCCGGGTGCCGCGTGCCGGCTTGGAGCAGTCGGGACACCAGTTCGACGATTCGCTCGCGTCCCTCGCGGACAGTGTGGGCGAACGCCTGTGAGCTGGTGGCCTGGGTGTACAACACGATCCAGGACGCCCGGTTGGCGTCGATGTATTCCAAGAACGCCCGAATCGTGTTGCGCAGCATGTCTTTCGGGTTCTGATCGAAGTCGATGTCGGCACGCACGACGTCGATGAACCTGGTGAGCTCACGGTCCAGGCAGGCCCCGAAAAGCTCTTCCTTCGAGCCGTAGTAGAGATACAGCATCGGCTTGGATATCTGCGCCTCGGCCGCGATGGCGTCCATCGACGTCTCGTGATAACCGTTGCGGGAGAACATCTCCACGGCCGCGTCGAGCATCTGCTGCTCCCGGACGGCACGCGGCAACCGCTTGGTTCCACCTGCCATACGACTATCTTACTCCAGAGTAATGAACGCTCGCTCCAGCCGCCTCCGGAGCGCTTTGCCTAGGCGCGGTGCTGTCTTGCAGCTGGATGATTGAAGTGTTCTTCGACTTCGGACGTCACCGCGGAACTACTATGTGAGCGAACTCATCGCCACCGACCAACCGTTGAGCCCACCGTATACACCCCGACCGTCGGTCAGCGCCACGCCACGTCCGCGACCGACGCTCCCACCACCGACACGTTCACCGTCACCGTCAGCGACGGCCACCGCTGCACGACCACCATCCCGGGTCAGCGTCGCCGTCGACCCTGGGTATCCGGGTGGGACTGTTGAAGCTCGATCCCTTCACCGGTGATGTTGCCGTCAAGGCCGCGGTCACGACGACCGCCTACGACTGGGGCGGCGTTCGATCCCGACACCGCGTCCCGTGGCTTGACCAAAGCCGACGTCGCCGGCTGCGACAACGTGTGGATCGGCCGGAGCGGGTGCAGTTCCAGCATCGCGGCCAGCGGCCCGCAGCTGGCCGCACTCGCCGACCTTCCGCAGCGTGGCGTCGGTGGTGCCGGTGTTCCAGCCGGTTGACGCAGCGTTCGTCCTGTGAAGCCACAGTCGTGGTCAAACCGCAGAATCTCTACGGCACCCCCGCGGCGTCACTTATAACGCCCGCCTGCATTGAGGCTTGTGACGGCAGCCTCTATCGCCGCAACCCGGGTGCAGATCCAGACCCCAGCGCTGCTCCACACCGACACGTGCGTCGACATCCCAGAGGACACACTGCTCGCCAGGCTTCGCGACCAGCGACCACGCGATGACTGTTCTTCGAAGCTGCTCGTCGACTGGGTCGTTACGTGCTGCGATGTCGGCTGGTGCGCCGCCTTCGCGGTGGTGATGCAGAAACTCACCGTACGCCTTTGTGCAGAAGGCCGAATACCTTGCGGTGCACAGGATCAAGCCGTGCCACGCCTCGTCCACCGCGCGCGACGGCATCCCGATGATTTGGTTGTCACGCAGCGCGGGCGCACAGCAGCGCAGCCACTGCCGCAAACCGGTTTCGACGAGCGCCCGCTTCTGCCACGGACACGTTTTGAACACGGCCGCCGGAAGATCGAGCTTCGCCGCCGCCGCATACACCCGATCGAACCGATCCCTGCGCCGCCGCACGATCTCACTGTATTCGGGGCGCGTAACCGGCGTAGCCTTTGCACATGGCTGTGGCGGTGGTGGTCGGCGTCGTGCTCGTAAGCATTCTGGTGATCATCGCAGTAGTCATCCGGATGCGTCGCAGAGCAGTTCGCAGGGCGACCGAGGCGGAAGCGTGGGCGTCATTTCAGCACAGGATTCAACAGGTCCGCCGTCTACGTGACGAGGGACACGAGGAGCAGTACCGGCGCGAGATCCGCCACCTTTACAGCCCTCGCCATCAAAGAGCCATACGTGCCGGCAGGCGCCGCGCTGCCTGGATAGCGGGCGCCGGTGGTGCTTACTACGACAGCAGATACAGCGGGTCAGGCTGCGTGGCGGCAGCGGGCATAGCGGCTGTGGTGTCGCGGAGGCTGCGGCGGCTTAGGTTCCTGAAACAAGCGCGTGCAGTACACAGGGGCACCCACCCTGCCACAGGGTATTTCTAGCGAGGCGCGGGTCGCGTTCTGACGTGGTAGCGCGGGTTTCAGGCCGCCCCACACCGACGCGTTCGTCGAGATCCCAAAGGACACACTGCTCGCCAAGCTTCGCGACCAGCGGCCACGCGATGACCGTCCTGCGAAGCCGCTCGTCGACTCGCTCACCGCGTGCTGCGATGTCGGCTCGTGCACCGCGTTCGGGGTGGTGACGCTGATACTCTGCCATACGCTTTCGTGCAGAACGCCGAATACCGTGTGGTGCAAAGGATCAAGCCGTGCCACGCCTCATCCACAGCCCGCGACGGCATCCCGATGATTTCGTTGTCGCGCAGCGCGGGCGGACAGCAGCGCAACCACTGCCGCAAACCAGCTTCGCCGAGCGCCCGCAGCTACCACGGACACGTCTTGAACACGGCCGGCGGAAGATCGAGGTCCGCCACCTCCGTGTACACCCGACCGAGCCGATCCCGTCGACGCCGCACGAAATCACTGTATCGGGTGAGCCAAACCGCGTAGCGTTTCCTCATCGGTGACGCGGCCCTCGGGTGGGTGACCATCCTGGTATTGGTTGCGGTCGGTCTTGCGATGGCGCTTTGGTCCTGGGTCCGTGCCAGAAGGAGCCGCAAGCGCTGGGAGGCTGGAGCGGCGGGAAGCGGGAGCGCTTCCCACGGCGGAGCGAGCAGCGGCTGCGGCGCGGGCATAGCGGCTGTCGGCGGCAGAGGCTGTCGGCGGCGGAGGCTGTGGCGGCGGGTGAGGCGACTGACTCGGCGCGCGCCGGACATCACGCCCAATGGTGGCGTGCCCGATGCAGTGCGACCCCTTGACTGACACCCGTGTCCATCGCGCTCAAGCATCTTCGGCCTGATGTGTTCGCGCCGGCGTCGGTCGCCGGTGCGTTGCACGGACATCCCGCGCCTGCGCTGATGCTCGGGGCTATAGGGCACGCCGCCATCGACAATGACGGTGCAGTGCAACTGTGTCCACACAGTTTCCGCCGCGCCAATGTCGTTCTTTCCCTTTTCAGGTTTAAGCGCGGCGGGGAGCTGGGCCATCACAGCGCCCCGTCCGGCGAGAGGAAGCCAGTCGCGCCGCAGGCTCGAACTGGCTGCCGCCAAATCCGATCTGGATGCTATTTGTCGAGGTCATCTCGCTGGGATCGACGAGCACACTAGGCGGTCGACCTCTCTGAAGCCTCGCAAGAGCGCCTTGCACTGAAGCACTTCGATAACTTATAGTGGGCGGCGGTGCTACCGCTCGGCTGTCGTGTGCACCGCGCGCCGATCCCGTTTGCGCCACGCGGGAAGTGGCTGGCGAGGTGCCGATTGGGACACCCACTGCACACCCTCAGCAGCGTGATAGCCGTTCGCAGCTGCATTGATTTCGCTCGACGGCATTCCTACGCCTCGACGCCCGCAGAGCAAACCAGAACCGGCGTGCACCGCTTCGCTGCCCTCGCGTCGCTCAACGGCTCCGGCTTTGGCTGGCAAGTTGGCACGTCTACCTAGCACTGCGGTGGGCCCGGTGCGGCCACATCGCCGCCGAGTCAGCGACCGCACTGCGGCTTACGGCCCTTGACCGCGGCCAGCCGCAACACCGACGCGTCCACCGCCGCCGGGTTCAGCTCCCCGCCCGCCACCGCCGAATCCAACCGGTCCAGCACGGCCGGCACCTGGTCGGTGGTCACCCACAGTGCGGTGTCCGAACCGGCCTGCAGGCTCTTCAGTACCGCCTCGGCGATCCCGTAGCGGTCGGTGATCGCGCGCATGCTCGAGAGGTCGTCGCTGAAGACCGGGCCGTTGAAGGGCGGCCCGCCGTACCCTCCCGACCGCAGCAGGTCGATCGCCGGGCGGCTCAGGCTGGCCGGCGCATCGCCGGTCAGGCCGGGCACCTCCATGTGACCGACCATGACGGCGACCGGCGCCTGGCCCACCAATGTCCGATACGGCACCAGGTCGACCTCTTGCAGCCGGGCCAGCGGCGGCGTCACCACCGCACCGGTGTGGGAATCGCCGGACGCGTTCCCGTGACCCGGGAAGTGCTTGAGCACCGGAAGTAGCCCGGCTTCGCGCAGACCCCGCGCATACGCGCCCGCGAACTGCGTGACGACCTGCGGGTCGGACCCGAACGACCGGTCGCCGATGACGCCGGCCGGTGCGTCCGTGACGTCGACGACAGGCGCGAAGTCGATGGTGATGCCGAGGCCGCGCATCCGCTGGCCTCGCGACAACGCCTGCCGATACGCGTCGTCCGGGGTACCGCTGTCCGCCAGCTCCCGCGCCGACGGCGCCGAGTCGATCAGCGACGACAGCCGCGACACGCGCCCGCCTTCTTCGTCCACACTGACGGCCAGCGGCAGCGGCCCGGCCGAGTTGGCGATGTCGGCCAGCGCCCCGTTGGTGAGCATCGACAGGTCGGTCCAGCTGCCGATGTTGATGCCGCCCACGTGGTGGTTGGAGACCACGGCGCGGGCGTCGTCGGCGCCGGTCACGCCGACCATGAGTAGTTGCGCAAGCTTGTCGCGCGTCGACATGGACGAGAGCAGCGCCGCGCCGTCACCGCAGCCCGGCGCACCCGGCCCCGCCGGGTTGAGCGGCAGCTCGGCTTTGGTCACCGGGGCCCCCGTGCCCTCCGGCGCGGGGCTCGGGGTGGACGACGAACACGCCAGCGCGGTGCCGAGCACGGCCAGCAACGCGGCGAGAACTCGCATACGACGCATCGGGCCATCGTGTCACGGCGGCGTCGGCAACGTCGAAACGCCACTCCTATCCTGGCGGTACAACTTCGAGAGTTGAGGTGGCCGCCGGGGCGCTGACCGCCGGTGTTCTTACCGAACCTTCGCCAAAACCTCAGTGCTTGGCCAAGTTAGCCGGGCAGTGTGAAGGGTCGGGACTGAAATAGGAGGCACCAAGATGGCCCGCACGCGCTCGACGCGCACTTCTCGGGCAGGCGCGCCGTTGCTGCCGATCGGCGCGCAGGCAACCCACCACAGTTTCTGGATGCGGTGGTTCCGGTCGCTTCCGCTCGCCTTCGGTATGGGGACGCTCGCCTCCGTTGCCAGCTCGTCGAGCTGACCCGCCCGGTCGGCGTCGTTGTTGGTGCGCCCTGGTCTGCTACTTTGGCGGCTATCTGACGTCAACTCGTAGGAGCCAACGATGAACCGGTTCGTGCTGCCGGCGGCGGCCAGCATTGTGGTTGGTTTGCTGCTGGGAGCGGCCGCGATCTTCGGCGTGACGCTGATGGTGCAGCAGGACACCAAGCCCCCGTTTACCGCGGGAGACCCGACCTCATCGCTGTTGAACCGGGTCGAATACGGCAGCCGTAGCTAGCCGCGCCGCGCCAGCCGAAGATCCATTGTCGCGGCGCTGGTTGTGGGCCGTCGGGGCCGCCGCGCTGATCCTGGCCTTTGCGCAGTCGCCGGGGTTGGTCTCGCCCGACACCAAGCTCGACCTCACCGCCAACCCGCTGCGGTTTCTCACCCGCGCGACGAATCTGTGGAACAACGAGCTGCCGTTCGGGCAGGCGCAGAACCAGGCGTACGGCTACCTGTTTCCGCAGGGCACCTTCTTCCTGCTCGGCGACGTGCTGGGCCTGCCCGGCTGGGTGACGCAGCGGCTGTGGTGGGCGCTGCTGATCGCCGTCGGGTTCTGGGGATTTCTAAGGATCGCCGAAGCCTTGAATCATGGGCGGGGCATCGGGACGACGAGCTCGCGCGTGCTGGCGGCGGGCGCGTTCGCGCTGTCCCCGCGGGTGCTGACCACTCTGGGGTCGATCTCGTCGGAGACGCTGCCGATGATGCTGGCGCCGTGGGTGCTGCTGCCCGTGATCCTGGCGCTACGGGGCGATGGAAGCCCGCGAATCCTCGCTGCGCGCGCCTCGCTGGCGATCGCTCTGATGGGCGCGGTCAACGCGGTGGCCACCCTGACGGCCTGCCTCGCGGCCGTCATCTGGTGGGCGTGTCACCGGCCGAACCGGTTGTGGCTGAAGTTCACCGGGTGGTGGGCGGTGGGCACAGTGCTGGCCACCCTGTGGTGGCTCGTGCCGCTAGTGCTGCTGGGTCGGATCAGCCCGCCGTTTCTCGACTTCATCGAGGCGTCGGGGGTCACCACGCAGTGGGCGTCGCTGATCGAGTTGCTGCGCGGCACCGCCAGCTGGAGCGTTTTCGTCGCCCCGGGCGCCACCGCCGGCTCGTCGCTGGTCACCAGCTCGCTCGCGATCTTGGCGACCACACTCGTCGCGGCCGGCGGGCTTGCCGGGCTGGCGCTGCACTCAATGCCTGCCCGCGGCCGGCTGGTGACGATGCTGCTGATCGGTCTCGTGCTGTTGGCGGTCGGCTACTCCGGCGGGCTCGGGTCACCGATCGCTGCGCAAGTTCAGGCGTTCCTCGACGCCGGTGGGGCGCCGCTGCGCAACATCCACAAGCTCGACCCGGTGATCCGGCTGCCGCTGGCGCTGGGCCTCGCACATGTGCTGGGCCGAAGTCCCCTATTGGGCTGGGGGCACCACCCGCTTGCGGGGGACGCGCCACGGCGAACGTGGGTACACGCGTTGGCCCACCCGGAACACGACAAGCGGGTCGCGGTCGGCATCGTGCTGCTGGTCGCGCTGGCGGTGAGCACGTCGCTGGCGTGGACGGGACGGCTCACCCCGCCCGGCGCGTTCAACGCCATTCCGCCGTACTGGCAGCAGGCGGCGGGCTGGCTCGACGAGCACAACACCGGCGGGCGGGTGCTGGTGGCGCCGGGATCGCCGTTTGCCACCCAGGTGTGGGGAACCAGTCGCGACGAGCCACTACAGGTGCTGGGCGAGAACCCTTGGGGGGTGCGGGATTCGGTGCCGTTGACCCCGCCGGAGACCATTCGCGCGCTGGATTCGGTGCAGCGGCTGTTCGCGGCGGGTCGGCCGTCGGTTGGCCTCGCCGATACGCTTGCCCGCCAAGGCATTTCATATGTCGTGGTCCGCAACGATCTGGACCCGGACACCTCCCGCTCGGCGCGCCCGATCCTCGTCCACCGCTCGATCGAAGGCTCGCCCGGCTTGACGAAGGTCGCGCAGTTCGGCGACCCGGTCGGCGCCGGCCAGGTGACGGGCCTGGTGGCCGACAGCGATCTGCGGCCGCGCTACCCGGCGGTACAGATCTACCGAGTCGACGCCACCGCCGGGACGAACCCGTCGGCGCCGTACTTCGCCGACGCTGACGCAATGCTGCGCGTCGCCGGCGCGCCGGAAGCGTTGCTGCGGCTCGACGAGCGCCGACGGCTCACCGGCCAACCGCCGCTGGGCCCAATGCTGCTGACCACCGACGCGCAACGCGCCGGGTTGCCGTTTCCGGTCGTCGTCGTCACCGACACCCCCATGGCCCGCGAAACCGACTACGGCCGGGTCGACGACCACTCCTCGGCCATCCGGGCGCCGGGCGATCGTCGTACCACCTTCAACCGAGTGCCCGACTACCCCACCGCCGCCGACCTGGTCTACCGCGACTGGATCGGAGGGCGGCTGACCGTGTCGAGCGCGGCCTCGGACGCGACCGCGCTGCCCAACGTCGCACCGGTGAGCAGCCCGGCCGCCGCCATTGACGGCGACTCCGCCACCAGCTGGGTGTCCAATGCGCTGCAGGCCGCGGTCGGCCAGTGGCTGCAGATCGACTTCGACAATCCCGTCACCAACGCGACCATCACGATCACACCGAGCGCCACCGCGGTCGGAGCGCAGGTCCGCAGGATCCAGGTTTCGACGGTCAATGGCACCACCACGCTGCAGTACGACGACCCCGGCAAGCCGCTCACTGCCGCGTTGCCGCCCGGGGAGACACCGTGGGTGCGGGTCACGGCGGTCGGCACCGACGACGGGTCGGCCGGGGTGCAGTTCGGAATCACCGACATCGCGGTCACCCAGTACGACGCCAACGGGTTCGCCCACCCCATCGACCTGCGGCACACCGTGGTGGTGCCGGGCGCACCCGCCGGGTCGGCGGTCGCCGCCTGGGATCTCGGCTCAGACTTGCTGGGCCGGTTGGGGTGTGCGCAGGCGCCCGACTCGGTGAGGTGCGCGGCGACGATGGCGCTGTCCCCGGAAGAACCCGGGACGTTCAGCCGCACGCTGACGGTCGCGCAGCCCGTGACCGTGAGTCCGGCAGTGTGGGCGCGAGCGCGGCAAGGCTCCGGCCTCGCGGACCTCGTCGCCGAGCCCGGCACCGCGCGCGCCAGCGGGGACGCCGACGTGGTGGACGTCGACGGCTCCGCCTACGCGGCGGCTGACGGCGACCCCGGCACCTCGTGGACGGCACGGCAGGACGTGGTGCGGGACCGGAGCGGGGCCAATCTGACGCTGCGGCTGCCACGGCCCACGTTGGTGACCGGCCTGCGGTTGACGCCGAGCGCGTCGACGCTGCCCGCGCATCCGACGCTGGTTGCCGTCGACCTGGGTGACGGCCCGCAGACCCGTGAGGTGACTGCGTCCGACGAAGACGGCGGCGGGCGGAGGGAGCCCGCCCGGAGCGACTCGGGGATAAACGGCGACGGCGGCACGAGCACGTTGTCGCTCACGCCACGGGTTACCGACACGATCACCATCAGCGTGCTGGACTGGGAAGACATCCTCGACCGGACCGCGCTCGGATTCGATCAGGTCAAACCGCCGGGCATCGCCGAGTTGCAAGCGCTGGATGCCGACGGGAAGCCGATCGCGGCTGCCGACGCGGAGCGCAACCGTTTGCGGCCGGTCACGGTGGAATGCGGAGACGGCCCGATGATCGCGGTCGCCGGGCGGTTCGTGCCGACCCAGATCCAGACCACTGTGGCGGCGCTGCTGGCCGGCGAACCGATCGCCGCGCGGCCCTGCGACCGTGAGCCGATCGCACTGCCCGTCGGTGAACAGGAGTTGCTGATCAGTCCGGGTGCGGCGTTCGTCGTCGACGGCGCGCAACTGTCGGGTCCGCTGGCCAGGACCATTGCGCCCGCGACGACCAGTCCGGCCGTCGCCGACGAGTGGGGCCCCGACCGTCGACAGATTCGCACCGACGCCGCGCCGGCGGCTCGGGTGCTCGTCGTGCCGGAAAGCATCAGTCCCGGGTGGGTCGCTCGCACCGACGACGGCACGGTTCTGACACCCGTCACCGTCAACGGCTGGCAACAAGGCTGGGTGGTCCCAGCAGGCACCGCCGGCACGATCACGTTGACCTTTCCGTCCAACGACCTGTTCCGCGTCGGGCTGGGCTTTGGGCTGGCGTTGCTGCCCCTGCTCGCGCTGTTGGCCTTGCTGCGTCCGCGGGGCCCGACCGTGGGCGAGCCCGCGCGTCCCTGGCGGGTACCGGTTTTCGCGGCTTCGGTCGCGGTGCTTGCCTGTGGGTGGTTGATCGCGGGCGTCGCTGGGGCCGTGGTGGTCGGGGCGGCGCTTGGGCTTCGGTACGCGCTGCGCGGCCGGCCGTCGCTATCGGAGGCGATCACGCTCGGACTCACCGCCGGTGGGCTCATTCTGGCGGGCGCGGCCCTGTCCCGGTACCCGTGGCGGTCGGTGGGCGGTTACGTCGGCGATTCGTGGGGCGTTCAGCTCGTCGCGCTGCTAGCCATTGCGGCGCTTGCCGCATCGGTGGTGCCGCTGACGCGAAAGCCGTAGCAGAATGCGGCTATGGCACAAGTGAACACGGTTCGCGGCGCGATCGACGTCGCCGCTCTCGGCGTCACCCTGATGCACGAACACGTCTTCATCCTTTCGCCGGACATCGTGGCCAACTATCCCGAGGGCTGGGGTGACGAATCCCGTCGCGAGGCCGACGCGGTCAAGCGGCTCACCGAGCTGAAGGCACGCGGTGTCGACACGATCGTCGACCTGACGGTGATCGGGATGGGCCGCTACATCCCGCGGGTCGCGCGCATCGCGGCGCAGACCGATCTCAACATCGTCGTCGCCACCGGTGTGTACACCTACAACGACGTGCCGATGTATTTCCACTTCATCGGGCCGGGCACCGACCTGGACGGACCCGAGACGATGACCGACCTGTTCGTGCGAGACATCGAGGACGGGATTGCCGACACCGGGGTCAAGGCGGCGATCCTCAAGTGCGCCACCGATAAACCGGGTGTCACCGCCGGGGTTGACCGAGTGCTGCGGGCGGTGGCGCAGGCGCACCGGCGCACGGGTGCTCCGATCTCGACGCACACCCACGCGCCAACCCGCCGAGGGCTGGATCAGCAACGCATCTTCACCGAGGAGGGCGTCGACCTGTCGCGCGTCGTCATCGGGCACAGCGGCGACACCACCGACATCGATTACCTGGAGGAGCTGATCGGCAACGGGTCCTACATCGGCATGGACCGGTTCGGGTTGGACCTGCTCTTGTCGTTCGAGGACCGGGTCGACACCGTGGCGCGCATGTGCGAGCGCGGGCACGCCGACAAGATGGTGCTGTCCCACGACGCGGCCTGTTTCATGGATTGGCTTCCGGAGGAGGCGATTCCGCTGGCCGTGCCCAACTGGCACTACCTGCACATCCACAACGACGTGATTCCGGCCCTCAAGCAGCGGGGCGTCACCGACGAGCAGATCCACACGATGCTCGTCGACAACCCGCGGCGGATCTTCGAGCGCCAGGGCGGCTACTGATTCAGAAACGAACAATCTGCCGCGCCAAGTCGCGCCAAGGTTGGAAGATAAATCCTCTGCGGGAAACCGGCCCGAGAGGAAACCGACAACAAGGAGTGATCTTGTCAAGCCAGAATATCGAGACAGCCAAGAAGGCGTATGACGCGTACGGCGCAGGTGACGTGGAAACGGCCCTGAGCACCTTCGATGACAACATCGAGTGGTCCATACCCGGTAACAGCACGATCAGCGGGACGTATCGCGGCAAAGACGAGTTCATGGAACTGCTAGGGAAGATCGCGGAGAAGTCCTTCACCACAACGCCCGAGCGCTACTTCGCCGACGGCGATGACGTGGTCGTCGTCACCCGCATCACCGCCGGTGGGGAATCCGGGCTCCAAGCCGATCTGTTGACCTACCGCAACGGCAAACTCGTCAAAGCCCAGAGCATCGCGGACACCGCACTGCAGGAACGTGTTTACGGCACCAAGTAGCGACTGCAGGAGTTTCTAGGTGGTGGGAGGCGGCGGGTACCGGCCAGCAGCCCGCGCTCGTCGCCTTCCCAACCTCGCTTAAGGTGTCGCTACCTTAAACAGCGTGCTGCCGACGATGGTGTCCAGCCTGCCCTCGTGTATTGGATAGCCCAACTGAATTAACCCGTAGCTCCCGCTCCAGATCGCCGGATCAGCAGGTGACGTGAAGGACCGCGCGGACCTCCGGTCGCTTGAGGCCCGCGATCAGCCGGCAAGCCTGTTCCGTGGGGACGGCGACAAGGTCGATGTTTCGGCGCTCAGCCTCCGCCACCACCTCGGGCATGACCGGCAACGAGCCGTGCGCCCCCGTGCCGATGATCAACTGGGGTCCGCCCCACGGGAGCTCCTCGTCGGCCGAGAGCGGCGTGTGTCCGAACTTGTCGCGGTATGCCTTCGAGGGCTTCTTGCTCCGCTTTCGCACGGCACCTCGGTCGATGACGACGTCGTGCTCATACGCTCGTCCCTCGACCTCGATCGACCCGAACCCGAGAAATCGCACATCCATCACATGCCTCCTATCCCCGCCCGCCCGCGTCGGCGAGTTTCCGGCCGAACTTGGCCGCTTCTCCGGGTTGGTTTGCGCACTTGACCTGCAGCGCAGGACGCTCGGTGGACTGCAGGCCCGCGCCCTCCAGGGCGGTGCGTCCGGCGGCCTCGTCGCTGGCGGTGAACAAGATTGTCCCGCGCTCTCCGGTCACCACACCGGCGAGTTGAAGACGCCGCGCCGGGCGCACACATCGCCATGCTGTGCGAGTTCGCCTGGTTGGTTGTTCAACTCGACACTGAAGGGGTTCATTACAACTCCCTTCTGCCCCCGAAATCCCACACTTCGGAATCTACGCTCAGTGCCAATGCGCAGGAGGCAGGTGCACCCGACGGCGCCGACCATGGCGACGGCCTCGTCGTGGACCTCTTGTCGGACGAGCAGAGAGCCTGCGACGCGGGCTCTGGCCAGCAGCAGCGACGATCCCCATCAGACCCGCCCCGGGTTTTTCAGGTCGAAGTAGCTAACTGCTGACGCCCAATCGCACCGGCGGCCGCGCCTCCTCGGTGACCGCGTCCCCCTGCCCTTCGGGCGGGTGGGGTCCCCGCTCTGCAGGGGAGTGCCCCCTGTCCAGAGGCGCCGGGCGCTGGCGATGGCGGTACTCCCAGCGCCGCAGTGCCACCCGGCACGGCGACTCGACCAGCGCATAGCTCACCGCGGCGATCGCGATTCCGAACACCAGCGTCAGCGCGAGCACCACCGGCATGTGACCGCTGAACGGAAACTCCCCAATGACGGGGAATACCATCGCGAGCGCGGCCAGGTGCCAGATGAACAGGCCGTAGGACCAGCGGCCCAGCGTCACCATCGGCCGACTGCCCAGCACCCGGTGCGGGGTGTCCGGCCGGTCCAGCACCAGCGGCGCGACCAGCGCCCACGCGAGGATCGCACCCATCGACGTCTTGATCACGAACTGGCCCACCGTGCCCGGGGTCAGCCCTTCCGGCCCGGCCAACGGGGACGCGGCCACCAGGTATGCGCCGACGGCGACCACCGCCATCAGCACCCGCCGCCGCGCGATCTGATGCATCCATCCGGGCGGGCTGACCGTCCACTCGGCGAGCAGCATGCCCGCGGCGAACCACGAGAAGAAGGCCGGCGGCCAGTTCAGCACATTGATCCCGGCGTCGGTATTCAGAGGCACCAGCACCCAACACCAGCTGGCCACGGCCGCCGCGGCGATGACGGGCACACGGGCTCGCACGGGTAGACGCCTGGCGAGCAGCGCCAACAGGGGCAGCGCGAGGTAGAAAGTCACCTCAACCGAGAGGCTCCACATCTGGGTGAGCCCCGCGGTCAGTGTCAGCGGCACGTAGATCTGGGTGAGGGTCAGGTTCGCCAGCCACACGGTGAGGTCGGCCTGCTGGGCGTCGGGCAGCAGCATCAGGATCACCACGACCGCGACGAGGTAGCCCGGCATGATTCGCACGATGCGCGACCGCAGGTAGTGGCCCGTGGGTGGCCGGTCGCGCAGGCCGCGGGCGGCGGCCGCATGCCCGCGCCACAGCAGGAAGCCGGACAGCGCGAAGAACACCGCGACTGCGAGGTCGAACCGCCCGAAGAGCCGGCCGGCCACGCCGCTGGAGTGCCCGGTCTGGAACGCGACGTGAGTGATCACCACACCGATGGCCGCACAGGCCCGCATGCCTTCGACCGCGGGCAGGAAGTCCCCCTGCCCTGCGGGCGGGCGAGATGCCCCCAGCGGGTGCCCCCGACTCCTGCAGAGGACAGCGATGAGCCGCTTGCGCGAAGAGCAGAGGACAGCGATGAGCCGCTTGCGCGAAGAGCAGAGGACTCAGACATGCAGACCAGTGTGCCGGGCCGAAGGGCGGGCGCGCGAACAGACTCGGCCAAACGTTCTGCTGTTAGTGTCGACACGGCTTTGCCACCGGAAGGGAGGCGGGTTTGAACCGCGCAGAGGCACTTCGTATCGCGGCGTGCGCAATTGTGGGGTTGGGCGCGGCCCTGCTCATCGCCGCGTTGTTGCTGTCCACTTACACGATCGACAAGATTACGAAGATCCCGCTCGACATCGACACCACACTTGTTAGCGACGGCACCGCCACGGCGCTGGATCCGGCGTCGCTGTCGAGCCCGCGGTTCGTCATCGACCGCAAGGTGCCGGTGTCCCAGCAACAGCAGTTCACCACCGAGACGCCGTCGAACGCCGAGGTCGTCACTCTGCAAGTGGGAACGACCGTGCGGCGCACCGACAAACAGCAGGACAAGGGGTTGCTGCTGGCGATGGTCGACACCGTCACCCTCGACCGCAAGACGGCGCTGGCCATGTCGTCAGAGAACAACCCCGGGGGCGCGGTGCAAAAGCCGCGCACGATCGACGACAAGAAACCGCCCACCAGTGTCGTCCTGGCACACGAGGGGCTGAACTACCGCTTCCCGTTCAACGTGGAAAAGCAGACGTATCCGTACTTCGACCCGATCGCGCAGAAGGCGTTCGACGCCAACTACGACGGCGAGGAAGACGTCCTCGGCCTCACCACCTACCACTTCAAGCTGAACGTCGGCTACGACGCCGACGGCAAGCTCGTTGAACCCGTGCGCTACCCATCGCTGTACGACCGCAACGACGACGGCACCGTCACCGCCAGGGCCAGCGAATGGGGAATCACCGGCTCCGCCGAGGCGCCGATCCCCCCGGAGCAGCCGGTCACAATGGCCCGCTACTACGCCGCCCAGCGCGACTTCTGGGTCGACCCGGTGAGCGGCATCATCGTCAAGTCCAAGGAGCGGGCGGTCCACTACTACGTCCGCTGCGAAGACCCCGAATGCAACGAGGTCGTCGACCCGCTCAAACCCGACATCACGCTCATCGACTACACCGTGACAGCCAACGAGGCGACCGTCGAGTCGCAGGCGAACTCGGCGCGCAACGCCCGCGACCAGGTGGCGCTGTGGGGCCGCATTCTGCCGATCACCTTCACCGCGTTGGGCATCATCGCGCTGATCGGCGGTGCGCTGCTCGGGGTGTTCGGCCTGGGCGCGCAAAGCACGCTGATCGACCCCGGCCTGGACAACGCCGACCACGGGTTCTTCGCCCGTGGTCCGTCCGGTGAGCCGGTCCCGGGCGCCGAAGCCCAGACCGAGAAGCTGGCCGCCCCGCGCCCGCTACCGCCCGACACGCCACCGGGTGCGCCGCCTCCGTAGTGTGCCGGTGCGGCGGTGGCTGAAACCGGCCTTGGGTCCGGCCTACCCGTTAATTCTTGCCGCCGCCGTCACCGCTCCGCTGTTCGCGCCGGGCTATTTGTTGGTGCGCGACGCGGTGTCGACGCCTCGGTCGTATCTGACCGACGAGGCGTTGGGGCTTTCCGAGGCGGCGCCGCGGGCGTTGCCGCAAGACTTCGCGGTGGCGGTCGGATCGTGGGCGGTCGACGGCGGCGTGCTGGTCAAGGCGCTGCTGATCGCCGGGCTGTGGCTGGCCGGATGGGGTGCGACGCGGCTCGTCGCGCAGGTGCTGCCGGACGCGGGCTTGGGCGGCCAGTTCGTCGCGGCGACGGTCGCGGTCTGGAACCCGTATGTGGCCGAGCGGTTGCTGCAGGGTCACTGGAGCCTGCTCGTCGGCTACGGCTGCCTGCCGTGGGTGGCGGCGGCGATGCTGCGACTGCGCGACGGCAGCGGATGTTGGTGGCCGCTCCTGTTCTGGACCGCGCTGGCGGGGTTCACGCCAACGGGGCTGATGCTGGCCGCGACGGTGGCGCTGGTGTGCGCGATGGTCCCCGGCACCGGACTGCGTCGGTCGTGGTGTGTGGCGGGAAGTCTCGGTGTCGCTGTGTTGGTGGCCTTGCCATGGCTGACGGCCAGTGTGCTGGGAGGTTCGTTGCAGTCAGCGCAGACCGGGATCGCCGAGTTCGCGGCGCGGGCCGAGCCGGGTCTGGGCACGCTGGGCAGTCTCGCCGCACTTGGCGGCATATGGAACGCGGAAGCCGTACCATCTTCTCGCACAACAGTTTTCGCGGTGGCCGGGGCGGTGGTGCTGTTGAGCATCGTCGCGATCGGATTGTCCGCGGTGCGACGGCACCCTGCCGCGGTCGCGTTGCTGTCGCTGGCCGCGGTGGCGGTGCTGGTGCCGGCAGCGATGGCGACGACGCCCGGGATCGCCATTGTGGAGACGCTGGCCCGGGCGCTGCCCGGGCTTGGGGTGGTGCGCGACGGGCAGAAGTGGGTGGCGCTGGCGATGCCGGGCTACGCGCTCGCCGGTGCGGGCGCCGTGGTGACGTTGCGCCGACGAGTGCCGGCCGTCGCGGCCGCAGGGGTGTGCTGTGCGGCGCTGATCGCCGTGCTCCCGGACTTGGCGTGGGGAGTCGGAGGCAAGGTCGTCTCGGTGCGGTACCCGCCGGGCTGGCAGACGGTGGCGACGGCGATCAACGCCGATCCCCGACCGGTGGCGGTGTTGCCGGCCGACGTGCTGCGTCGTTTCGAATGGTCGGGCCCGGCGCCGGTGCTCGATCCATTGCCTCGCTGGGTGCGTGCACAGGTGCTGTCGACCGGCGACTTGGTGATCTCCGGCAAGACCGTGCTGGGCGAGGGCACCCACGCCCGTCGCGTGCAGCAGTTGCTGCTCGACGGCGCGGATCCGGCCGTACTGGCGGAGCAGGGCGTCGGGTGGATCGTTGTCCAATCGGGCACACCGGGCGAATCGGGCTCGGCGGCAGACACTTTGGCGACGCTGCCGGTGACATACCGGGACGACGATCTGGCGCTGTACCGCGTGGGCGGCGACGCGCCGGGCGCATCGGCGGCGCGGCGGGTGGTGATGGTGATCGCGCACGGGGTGTGGTTGGCCGTGCTGATCGTCGGCGCGGTCGGTGCGCTCGTCAGAACACGCCGCTGATCATTCGGCCCGCGCGCACCCATTCCAGCACGGTGCGCATCCCCGCCGCGCTCTGCTGCCAGGAGTAATCCGCGCTGCGGGCCTGCGCCTTGCGGCCGAGCTCGTGGCGCTGCAGCGGGTCGGTGAGCAGTTCCTCGAGCCGGTTCACCAGTTCGGCGCGGTTGTCGACGAGCACGCCGGTGACCCCGTCGACAACCGAGTCGGTGAGTCCGCCTGACGAGCGGTAGCCGATGGTCGGCACGCCGTGCCGGGCGGCCTCGGTCACGGCCAAGCCCCAGCCTTCTTTCCGCGACGGCAGCACATGCACCCAGGCTTGTTGCACAACACGGTGTTTGGCCGCGTCGTCGATGTGCCCGTGGAACGTCACCAAGCCGCCGATGCCCAGCCGCGCGGCGTGCTCGACGAGTCGGTCGTGCCACCAGCCGCCGCCGACGATGTCGAGGTGCAGACCGGGAATCCGGTTGCGCAGCGCCGCCACCGCCTCCAACGCGTCTTCGATCCGCTTGTGCGGCACCAGCCGCGACAGCACCGCGACGCGAGGCGTGACCGAACGCGGGAGCGTCAACGTGTCCGGCGGCGCTTCGTCGAGTCCGTTGCGCACCACCGCGACACGGTGAGCGTCGACGCCGAGGTCGCCGAGGTCGCGTGCCGACGGCAGCGACACCGTCACGTACTGGTTGCCGCGATGCACTCGCGGCGAGAACCTCGACTCGCAGAACCAGCCCAGCCGGCCCAGCCACCGGCCGGCCAGCGGCCACTGCTCGCGATGGCAGTGGTGCACCAGCACGACGACGCGACGCCCGAACACCAACCGGGCGAAAAACGGCCAGCCGTTCTGGGTGTCGATCACCACGTCCGGGCGGACGTCGCGAAGCGGCCCGATCCCAAGTCGCGCGCCGACCATCGCCAGCAGCGCCCAGAAGTACACCGAGTACGGGCCGCCGCCGCGGCTGAGCCGAATGCCGTCCACCACCTCGTCGCGCGGCGCTCCCGGATAGGCGGCGGTGCGTAAGGTGACGGCGATTCCCGACGCCGCTAAGTGGGCGCCGATGCGTTGCAGATACGCCTCGCTGCCGCCGCCTTGCGGGTGGCCGGTGTCGCGCCAGCACAGCAGCAGCACCGAGCTGACGCGCCCGGTATCGCCTCCTGCGGTGGACATCCGGTCCAGCGTAGCCGCTGCGTAGGGTGGCTCGGGTGGGCGCTACCGACGAGTTCGCGCGCCGCGCCACGCTGCGCCGCTCGGCACGGCTGCTGGCGGAGTTTCGGTTCGAGCAGCGCCGACCGGAGCGCTTTTACGGCGCGTTGGCGGCCGACACCGCCACGATGGTCGACGATCTGTGGCGGGCCGTGCACGGCGTCCCGGCGGCCGGCCGGTTGCTGCTCGACGTCGGCGGCGGGCCCGGTTATTTCGCCAAGGCTTTCGGCGACGCCGGCATCGACTACGTCGGCGTGGAACCGGATCCCGACGAAATGCATGCGGCGCCCAGCGTCGACGTCACCAACGGCCGCTTCGTCCGCGCGTCGGGGATGGCGCTGCCGTTCGCCGACGACAGCGCCGACATCTGCCTGTCGTCCAACGTGGCCGAGCACGTGCCCCGGCCGTGGCAGCTGGGCGCCGAGATGCTGCGAGTGACGCGGCCCGGCGGGCTGGCGGTGCTTTCGTACACGGTCTGGCTCGGCCCGTTCGGGGGTCACGAGACGGGGTTGAGTCACTACCTGGGCGGCGCCCGTGCCGCGCGCTGGTACACCCGCCGACACGGGCATCCACCGAAGAACAACTACGGGTCGTCGCTGTTCGCGGTATCGGTCGCCGACGGGCTGTGCTGGGCCCGGGCGACGGGGACGCTGGTCGCGGCATTCCCCCGCTACCACCCTCGATGGGCGTGGTGGATGGTGTCGGTCCCGGCGGTTAGGGAGTTGGCGGTAAGCAATTTGGTGCTCGTCCTACAGGCCTAGAACGCGCCAACGCAGAGAATCACCGGGATGCCGAGGGGGTAGTGTCAAGAGTGAGCCGTTTCGTTCTCACGGTGATCCGCCAGGCTTAGCCGCCCAACCATGATCAACGTCCGATTCGATTCGTCTGTCGTCCTACACGTCGTGGGCCGGTCGATTTCTACGGTGAGGACGCCATGGAGTGCACGGATCTATCGGACGGACGGCGTGACGCGCAGGTGGCCGCCGCGAGAGCACCGTGAACGCCGCGGTACGCGGACGGCGCTGCGCAGGTCCCATCCGGCTCTCGCTTTCATCTCGGCTCGGCGACGAGATCGACGGGGCATGGTGGCTGCGCACCTCTTCGATGGCCGGCGAACTGCCCGAACTGATCGGCGCGCTGTACCGACCGCTGGGAGAGATCACCACGATCAGCGTCAACTGGACGTTGTCGGACAGTGTGCCTGACTTCAATTCTCAGACCTGGAAGGGCCATCGTCCGCACGTGATGACGGTGACCGGTGCAGCGGGACGGGCCAACCTGTTGGTGGTACCGCATATGACCAGCACGAGTCTCGCCGTCATGGTGCTACGTCAGGCGGCTGCCCGGCCCATCCATGCCAGAGAACACGACACCACCGCGTTTCGTGTGGCCGACGGGATTCTGCACGCCGCGCGCTCCGCGAGCGCAATGTGTGCGGTCCGGGAACCGGAGACCGTCCCGCGTCTGGGCAGCTAGCCACTACGGGTCGTCGTTGCAGCCCAAACAGTCAACGCAACGGTGCCCGGCAATGCCAGCTATGTAGTCTGGGCCACATCATGGCAGTGCAGTCCGCCGAGATCCGCGCCGAATTCGAACGATGGCTCGCCGTCCGCCAGGAGGGCGCGGCTGTCGCGACGGCCCGGTGGGCTGGGGAGACCCTTCTCGTCGACGCCGGATGGGGCGGCGACGCGCACCGCCTGGTGGTTCGGCTGGCACAGGGCGTCGAGCCGTCGGCCAGCTACGAAGCGCGATCGCAGTTCCTGACGCTGCAGCGGCTGCGCGCCCAGCTCTACCGGCCCGCGGTGCCCCAGGTGCTGTGGTGTGAGAGCAGCGCCGAGCCGGTGGGGGCGCCGTTTTTCGTAATGACGCGCGTCGACGGCCGGACCCTGGGCGAGCGGGATTCGCCGTACACCTTCGGCTCGTGGCTCACCGAGGCCACCGCGACGGATCGGCAGCGCATCCAGCGGGCGACGGTCGAGCAGCTGGCCCGGGTGCACGCCGCCGCGCCGTCCGATTTCTCGTTCCTCGACCAGCGGCGAGCGGGCGAGACGGCACTGGCCGCCCACCTGCGGCACACGATCCAGCGGTATCGGTCGACCGGCGGCGCCGTCCCGCTCATCGAGCGGGGCCTGGAGTGGCTGCGCCGGCATTGGCCCGACGAGTCGGCGCCCGTGGTGAGTTGGGGCAACGCCCGCGTCGGCAACGTCGTCTACCGCGGTTTGGTGCCCGTGGCGCTCCTCGACTGGGCGGCGGCGACTCTGGCGCCGCGCGAGCTCGACCTGGGCTCGCTGATCTTCGCGCACCGCTACCTAGACGAGCAGGCGCAGGCCTCGGGGCTGCCGGGTGTTCCCGACTTCCTGCGCCCGGCGGACGTCGCCAGCGCCTACGCCGAGATCACCGGCTACCGGCCGTCGCAGCTGCGCTTCTACACTATCTACGCCGCCGTGCAGCACGCCGTTGCTGCACAGCGAAATGGCTTGCCCGCCAATATGTTGGCTGCCTTGGCGGCGTTGCTCGACGAACCAGACCAAGCCCCGAAAATGAATGGAGACACATGACCGAGTTCAAGACCGAATGGGACAAGCTGTTCATCGGCGGCACATGGTCCGACCCGTCCACCGATGAGGTGATCGAGGTCCATTCCCCCGCCACCGGCGAGTACGTCGGCAAGGTACCGATGGCGGCGGCCGCTGACGTAAACAGCGCAGTCGCCGCGGCCAGACATGCGTTCGACGAGGGACCATGGCCGTCGACGCCCCCCGCCGAGCGCGCGGCGGTCATCCAGGCGGCGGTCAAACTGCTGGAGGACCGCAAGGACTACTTCGCCTACCTGCTGACGGGTGAGACCGGTCAGCCGCAGACCATCATCGAGATGATGCACTGGGCCGGCTCGATGGGTGCGCTGAACTTCTTCGCCGGCGGAGCGGACACGGTGACGTGGAAGGAGACCCGCAACGGGTCCTACGGGCAGTCGATCGTGTCGCGCGAGCCGATGGGAGTGGTGGGCGCCATCATCGCGTGGAACGTGCCGCTGTTCCTCGCCGTCAACAAACTCGGCCCCGCGCTGCTGGCCGGCTGCACGGTGGTGCTCAAGCCGGCGGCGGAGACACCCTTGTCGGCCAACGCGTTGGCGGAGGTGTTCACCGAGGCCGGCCTCCCGCAGGGCGTGCTGTCGGTGGTGCCCGGCGGCATCGAGACCGGTCGCGCGCTCACCGACAACCCCGACATCGACATGTTCACGTTCACCGGCAGTTCGGCGGTCGGCAAGGAGGTCGGAAAGCGGGCGGCGGATCGGCTCAAGCCCTGCACGCTGGAGCTGGGTGGCAAGTCGGCCGCGATCGTGCTCGAGGACGTCGACCTGGCCGCTGCGGTTCCGATGATGGTGTTCTCGGGCGTCATGAACGCCGGGCAGGGCTGCGTCAACCAAACCCGCATCCTGGCGCCCCGCTCGCGCTACGACGAAATCGTGGACGCGGTAAGCGCTTTCGTGCAGTTGCTGCCGGTTGGCCTGCCGTCGGACCCGGCGACTCAGGTCGGCCCGCTGATCAGCGAGAAACAGCGTCAGCGGGTCGAGGGATATATCACCAAGGGCAAGGAGGAAGGCGCGCGGCTGGTGTGCGGCGGCGGCCGACCGGAGGGCCTCGACAGCGGATACTTCGTGCAGCCGACCGTGTTCGCCGACGTCGACAACAAGATGACGATCGCCCAGGAGGAGATCTTCGGGCCGGTGTTGTCGATCATCGCGTACGAGGACGAAGCGGATGCGATCCGCATCGCCAACGACTCGGTGTACGGCCTGGCGGGCAGTGTGTGGACCACGGACGTGCCCAAGGGAATTGAGATTTCGCAGCAGATCCGCACCGGCACCTACGGCATCAACTGGTATGCGTTCGACCCGGGCTCGCCGTTCGGCGGGTACAAGAACTCCGGCATCGGGCGCGAGAACGGCCCGGAAGGGGTCGAGCACTTCTGCCAGCTCAAGAGCGTGCTGCTGCCGATGGGCTACACCGTCGAGTAATCCGATACGCGCTCAGCGGCGAGATAGCCGCTGGGGCTGTGGTTGGCGGCTCGATCACGACCCTGGCGGCTATCTCGGCGCTAGTCTTTGAAGCAGCCACGTAATCCCGTAAGGGGGCTGACGATGCTTGACAGGTCGCATGCTTACAACACCGTCTGGCAGCTGCGGGCGGACTCCTGGTGCCGCCTCGACGAGGCCGCCGAACGATTGAGTTGGCCAACGACGTCCGGGCGGGTCAAGGAGCGGTACGCCGCCATCGTGAACGACCTGCTGAACCAGCTCATGCCTCTGGAACCGTACTGGGCCTTCCCGGGGGCGCCGCAGTTCGCGGGCATGCAGCGACTCTTCGCCGCGGGGCAGTACGACAAGTTCGCGCGGACGGTGTCGCGGATCAACCGCGCGCTGACGACGGATTCGTATCGCTCCGGCGAGGTTGACAAAGGTGATTTTGACGAGCAAGACTTCTTCCCGACCGGGTTCCCGACCGATCCCCGCCAACTCGAACAGCAGCCCCTGGCTAGACGCGAACAGCTCTATTTTGAAGTGCTGGCGGTCGAATCGATGACCGAGGCGCAGGAAAGAGCGGTGCGCAAGGAGGTTCGCAGTTGGCGGCGGCCCGACGACGAGTTCGTCTACGAGTTGGTGCTCGTGCCCAGTGGCGCCGAGGCGCTCATCGCTGCACGGTTGAACGTCAACCTGCAGGCCGTGGTGATCGGCCGCCGCTTCTTCCACCGCTCCACCCGCGACTTGTCGTCGCTGGCCGAGTTCGTCGATACCCACGTCTCCGACGAACTGGCCGATGACCAGTCATCCGGCGACCGCGCCCGGATCCTTGCCAGGTCGCTTGCCGAGCTGCGTCCGGAACTAGACCTCTACCTGATGACCGAGGTCGAGGTCGAAGACATCGCGGGGCGACTCGGGGAGGACTTCCGGCGGGTGTTCCATGCCCGCGAGGGTTTCCTCGAGCTGCACCTGAGCATTCTGCAGGGAGTGGCGGCGCGATACCGCACACCGTTCTTCAGCGCCCTCAAGCAGTACAGTCACCGGCCGACCGGGGTGTTTCACGCGCTGCCGATTTCTCAGGGGAAGTCGATCGTCAATTCGCACTGGATCAAGGACATGGTCGGCTTCTACGGCCTCGACGTGTTCATGGCGGAGACCTCGGCCACCTGCGGCGGACTCGATTCGCTGCTGGAACCGACAGGTCCGTTGCGCGACGCCCAGCAGCTGGCCGCCGAGACCTACGGTTCGCGCCACACGTACTTCGTCACCAACGGCACCTCCACCGCGAACAAGATCGTCACCCAGTCGCTCGTCGCGCCGGGCGACATCGTGATGCTCGACCGCAACTGCCATCAGTCCCACCACTACGGCATGCTGCTCGCCGGCGCGAACGTGATCTACCTCGAGGCGTACCCGCTGTCGGAGTACTCGATGTACGGCGCGGTGCCGTTGCGCGAGATCAAGGGGAAGCTGCTCGCGCTCAAGCGGGCCGGCAAGCTCGACCGAGTCAAGATGATCTCACTGACGAACTGCACGTTCGACGGCATCGTGTACGACGTCGAGCGCGTCATGGAGGAATGCCTGGCGATCAAGCCGGACCTGGTATTCCTTTGGGACGAGGCATGGTTCGCGTTCGCGCGGTTCCACGAGGTGTTCCGGGATCGGACTGCGATGGCCGCCGCGAAGAAGCTGCGCGCGCGGCTGCAAGACCCACAGTATGTCAGGGACTACGAGGACAAGCTCGCCGCCGAGGCGAGCGATCCGCCCGATGACGACGAGCTGCTCAACACACGTCTGATGCCGGATCCGGCGAAGGCGCGGGTGCGGGTGTACGCGACGCAGTCGACCCACAAGACCCTGACTGCGCTGCGGCAAGGCTCGATGATCCACGTCTTCGACCAGGACTTCGACCAGAAAGTGGCCGAGCCGTTCCACGAGGCCTACATGGCGCACACGTCGACGTCGCCGAACTATCAGATCCTCGCGTCGCTGGATCTCGGCCGGCGCCAGGTAGCGCTCGAAGGCGTCGAGCTTGTTCAGCGCCAGGTCGAGAACGCCATGCAGCTGCGCGACGCCATCGACAATCATCCGCTGCTCAGCAAGTACATGGTTTGCCTGCGAACCTCCGATCTCATCCCGGAGGAATTCCGGCCGACGGCGATTTCCCAGCCGCTGCGATCGGGCCTGCGCAATATGATGGCCGCCTGGGACAAGGACGAGTTCGTGCTCGACCCGTCGCGTATCACGTTGTCGATCGGACGCACTGGCTACGACGGCGACACGTTCAAGCGCGACCTGCTGATGGACCGGCACGGCATCCAGATCAACAAGACCTCACGCAACACCGTGCTGTTCATGACCAACATAGGCACCACACGCAGCTCGGTGGCCTTCCTCGTCGAGGTGCTCGTCAAGATCGCGCACGAACTCGACACGGAGATTTCGGAGATGGGGCTCGGTGAGCGGAGCCGGTTCGAACAGAAGGTGCACCGCTTGACGACGCCGTTGGCGCCGCTGGCCGACTTCAGCGGATTCCACCCCGCATTCCGTGACCGGTCGGACGCGCCAGAGCAGACTCCCGAGGGCGACGTACGCCAGGCGTTCTATCTCGCCTACAACGACACGTTCTGCGAGTACCTCACCGACGAACAGATCGACGAGAAGCTCGACGCGGGAATCGATGTCGTCTCAGCGACTTTCGTCACGCCGTACCCGCCGGGTTTCCCGGTGCTGGTACCCGGGCAGTTGTTCAGCCGCCAGATACTGTCGTTCATCCGCACCCTCGACACCCCCGAGATCCACGGCTACCGGCCGGACTTCGGCTACCGGGTGTATACCGAGAAAGCCATCGAGATCGCCGGCGAACCCTGAGCGCGGCGTCGAGGGCGCTAGAAGAGGATCCGAACGATCGACTCCACCACCGCGGCCGGCTTGTCGGACCCGTCCAGTTCGATGGTGTGCCGCACCGTGAGGTTGACGGTGCTGTCGTTGACCTGTGCGGCGTCGACGAGCTCCGAGCGGGCCCGGACGCGCCCACCGGACGGCACGGCCGCGAGGAACCGCACCTTGTTCAGCCCGTAGTTGATCGCCAGCTTGGCGTTCTGCACGCGGAAGTTGTCCTTGCTCAACGCCGGGATCAGCGACAGAGTCAGGAAGCCGTGCGCAATCGTTGTGCCGTAAGGGCTTTCGCTGCGGGCCCGCTCGACGTCGATGTGGATCCACTGATGGTCCTCGGTGACATCGGCGAAGGCGTCAATGCGCTTCTGGTCGATCTCCTTCCACTGGCCGACCCCTAGCTCCTGGCCGACGAGTGCCTGGGCCTCGTCAATGGACCCGATCGTCTTCATGGGCGTGCTCCTTATGTCCTCCGGGTATCCCAGACAACCACAGCCGTTCAGAAGGCTTCCTCGCGCACCTCCATCAGCGACAGGTCGACCGCCTCGAGGATGCGGCACTGCGCGGACAGCCTCGGCAGCATGTTCTTGGCGAAGAAGGTGGCCACCGCGACCTTGCCGGTGTAGAAGTCGCGGTCGTTGGCAGCCGGGTCGCCGTCGAGTGCCTGCAGCGCCACTTCGGCCTGACGCAGCAGCAGCCACCCGATCACCACGTCACCGACCGAGAGCAGGAACGGCACCGACTCCAGCCCCACCCGGTACAGCTCGCGGGGATCATTCTGCGCGCCCATGAGGTAACCGGTGAGCGTGGCGACCATGGCCTGCAGGTCCTCGACCGCGGCGCGCAGCACCTCGCGGCTCTCGGCCAACTCCGCGCGCGCACCGTCGCCGTCGAGGAACTTCTGCACCTGCGTGAACAGGTGAGTCAGCGCCACGCCCCGGTCGCGGGCGATCTTGCGGAAGAAGAAGTCCAGCGACTGGATCGCCGTGGTGCCCTCGTAGAGCGAGTCGATCTTCGAGTCGCGGATGTACTGCTCGATCGGGTAGTCCTGCAAAAAGCCTGAGCCACCGAAGGTTTGCAGCGACTCCGTCAGCACCTGGTAGGCGCGCTCGGATCCGACGCCCTTGACGATCGGCAGCAGCAGGTCGTTGACGCGGTCGGCCAGTTCCGCGTCGGCGCCGGACACGATCTGAGCGACCGCGGCGTCCTGGTGAGCGGCGGTGTACAGGTACAGTGCCCGCAACCCCTCGGCGTATGCCTTCTGCGTCATGAGTGCCCGACGCACGTCGGGGTGGTGGATGATTGTGACCCGCGGCGCCGTCTTGTCGGTCATCTGTGTCATGTCGGCGCCCTGCACCCGGGTCTTGGCATAGTCGAGCGCGTTGAGGTATCCGCTCGACAGCGTCGAAATCGCCTTGGTGCCCACCATCATTCGCGCGTACTCGATCAACTTGAACATCTGCGCGATGCCGTTGTGCGTGTCGCCGACCAGCCAGCCGACGGCCGGGACGTCGTGCCCGCTGAACGTCAGCTCGGTGGTGGCCGAGGCCTTCAGGCCCATCTTGTGTTCCAGCCCGGTGACGAACACCCCGTTGCGTTCACCCGGCTCGCCGGTCTCGGGATCGGGCAGGTACTTGGGCACCAAAAACAGGCTCAGGCCTTTGGTTCCCGGTGCGGCGCCCTCCGGTCGGGCGAGTACGACATGCAGGATGTTTTCGAAGAGGTCGTCGGTGTCGCCGTTGGTGATGAACCGCTTGACGCCTTCGATCCGCCAGGTGCCGTCGGGTTGCTCGATCGCCGTGGTGCGCCCGGCGCCGACGTCAGATCCGGCGTCGGGCTCGGTGAGCACCATCGTGGCCGCCCAGTTGCGTTCGACCGCGAGCGCGGCCCAGTGCCGCTGCTGTTCGTTGCCGATGTGATAGAGGATGTTGGCGAAGACGGGCCCGGCCAGATACAGGAACACGGCCGGGTTTGCGCCGAGCACGAATTCGTTGATCGCCCACTCGACCATGGCCGGCGCCGCCACACCGCCGACGTTCTCGTCCAAGCCGATTCGGAACCACTCGCCCTGCTGCCACGCCCGCAGCGACTTCTTGAACGGCTCGGGAATCGTCACCACGTGGGTAGCCGGGTCGAACACGGGTGGACGGCGGTCCGACTCGGCGAAGGATTCGGCCACCGGCCCCTCGGCCAGCCGGGCCGCCTCGATCAGCATCTGGCGCACCGAGTCACTGTCGAGGTCACCGAACTCGCCCGTGGCAAGCGCCTTGTCGAGGTCTAGCACCTCGAAGAGGTTGAACTCCAGATCGCGCACGTTGCTCTTGTAGTGACCCATCGCCCGCCTCCTGACTCCGTGGCGCTGAGCGTAGTCGGGGGCGGGGTCTCGGCCGTAGGCTTTGGCCGGTGCAAACCGAAGTCTTGATCGTTGGCGCGGGACCCGTCGGACTGATGGCTGCCATCGAGTTGCGCCGCCGAGGCATCGACGTCGTCATCGTGGCGGCACGGAGCCCCCGATCGGGCCAGCTGATCTTTGTCAACGGCGAGCAGGTGGGACAGGTCGAACTGCAGCTGCCCGACGAGGTGCCGTACCGCTTCGCGGCGATCCCTCAGTACGCGACCGAGGAAGTGCTCGGTGCGCATCTCGCGGGCCTGGGCATCCAGGTGCATCGCGGTGTCGCGGTGTGGAACTTGCCGACGTCTCGGTCACGTGAGACGGCGCTGCACATCGCCGACAAGTCGCTTGGCGCGTGGGAGCCGCCGCGCACGGTTTCGCGACTGCGGACGACATCCGGCGTGCGTCTGATACGTGCCCGACGCACCTCGGGTATCGATCGGCGCCGTTGACGTCGAGCGACTGATGGCGCACCTGAGTCGCACGATGGTCTGAGCGATTAGCCCTGCGCTTCGCGGGCCACCGGTTGCCACTGCCGCCAGTTCTGCAGGCGCTGCTCGTAGACGTCTGCGACCTTACCGAGCACCGACTCGCCGAGAAACACACGCAGCGGCGGGTTTTCGGTGTCGACGATCTTGAGCAGCGCCCGCGCGGCCGCATTCGGGTCGCCGGGCTCCAACACACTGCGGCGCTGCTTGTTGGCCTCGCGGGCGTGCTCGTACTCCGGCATCGGCATGGACCAGCGCGACGACGGGCCCGCCCAGTCCGTACCGAACGCGCCCGGCTCCAACAAGGTCACGTGTATTCCCAGCGGCGCTACCTCGGCCGCCAGCGACTCGCTCATGCCCTCCAGCGCCCACTTCGACGCGTGATAGGCCGACAGCAACGGAAACGCCGCGACCCCGCCGATGCTGGACACCTGCACGATGTGGCCAGAGCCCTGCTGGCGCAGGTAGGGCAGCGCCGCTTGCGTCACCCAGACCGCGCCGAAGAAGTTCGTATCCATCTGGTCGCGCAGGTCGGCCTCCGACAGCTCTTCGAACGCGCCGAATTGGCCGTAGCCGGCGTTGTTGACCACGACATCGAGCCGCCCGAAGGTGTCATGGGCCCGGGCGACCGCGTCGAAGTCCGCCGCCCGGTCGGTGACGTCGAGCTCCAGCGGGAGCAGCCGCTCGGCGCCGAACCGCTCGGCGATGTCGTCCAGCGTGGCGAGGTGACGCGCGGTCGCCGCGACGCGGTCACCGCGCTCGAGCGCCGCGATCGTGAACTCGCGGCCGAAACCCCGCGATGCGCCGGTGATTAGCCATGTCTTTCCCATGATCCACTTCTACGCCTTGGCCCAGCGGGCGCATACGAAGTCCCCGTTTCTGCCGGCGTTGATCAGCATCCATTCCGACGTGGTGGGCAGCAGCGGCGCTCCGCTGCCCAGCGAGCAGGGCGCGTACGTCACCACCAGTTCGTCCACCAAGCCGGCTCGCACGAACTGCGCGGCGGCGTTTCCTCCGCCCACCACCCAGACGTCCTTGCCGCCGGCTGCTTCCACCAACTGCGCGTGCAGGTCTGTGACTTCGCCACTGAACACCGAGATCCGATGATGATCCGGTGCCACGATCTCCGGGCGGTGCGTCAACACCCACGTCGGCTGCGAATACATCCAGTCGCCGGGCTCCCTGGCGCGCACCCACTCGTACGTCGTGGCGCCCATGACCAGGGCGCCGACGTCGTCCATGAACCGCTCGTAGCCGAACGGCCCGGCGGGGTCGATGTCGCGAGAGGTCAGCCAGTCGAGGCTGTCGTTGTCGTCGACGACGAACCCGTCCAGGCTCGACGCGGTGAAGTAGATGGTCGACATCGGTTCTCCTGTCTGGGAGTTGGGCCGCCCATCTGGCTTCAGCAATAGGCCGAGCCCGCGGAGACGGCCATGCCTACGCAGGGTACAACCGGAGCAGCACGATGAGCGTCTGGAACACCGCGCTCACATCCGCCACGCCAGCACCGTCGAACCTCTTACGATGTGCGTCGCAAAACCGATAGCGCATGCGCTCTCACTTTTTCAGACGACAACAGACACCGTGACGACGTCAGGCCACCGTCACGGCCTCGGTCGTCATCACCTCGCTGGCGGCGCGTTCGCCAGAGCGGACCGCTCCGTCGACCCAGCCGAGCATTACCGGCGAGCTTTCGGTGCCCGCCCAGTGGATGCGGCCGCAGGGTTCCCGCAGTGCGTGCCCGAACTCCGTGAGCACCCCGGTCGGCGCGTGGCTGATCATCCCGCCGCCGGAGTAGCGTTCGACACTCCAGTTCTGTTCGAGATAGTCGACGGGTGATCCGGCCTTGTCGCCGAACCGCTTCGTCAGCTCGCCGAGGATCGCTGTCCGACGCGCAGATTCATCGAGCTTGCCGAGATCGCGGGCGATCGGGCCCTCGACGATCACGCACAATACGCCGGGCCGCTCCTTGTCCGTCGACGCGTCGATAGTCACCGTCGCCGGTGAGCCGGGCGCCGCCGACTGCCCCGACAGCCCGTCGGTGCGCCAGAACGGCTCGTCGTAAACGACGTTGATCTTAAAGATGGCGCCGCTAGGCATCCGCTGATGCAGGAACGATCGGTCCATCGGCAGCATCGGTTCGTAGACGATTTGGCTGGCGATGGCCAACGGAACCGCGACGACGACCCGGCGCGCTCGTACGGTCATGTCGTCGGCCCGCACCGTCACTCCGTCTGCGTCCTGCTCGATGCGCCGCACGGGTTGAGACAGATGCAGCGCATCGCCGATCTCGGCCGCCATCGGACGGTAGATCGCGCCCATACCGCCGACTGGCCGTGAGTCCTGAGCCCCGCCCTTCACACCGAGCACGAAGCTGGGCCCACCACCGGATGCCATCTGAGCCAGGACGAACAGCATCGACACCTCGGACGCCGCGGATGTGTAGCACCCCGCGATAGCTGTCTCCAGCAGGTCGTGCGCCGGCTTGGACAGCGTGTTGCTATTCAGCCACTTCCCCAGGCTGACCTGATCCCATTTCTCGGCGTTCTTCGCCTCCCACGGCGCTTCGAGGGGGATCGACTTGCACATCTGCCCAATCTTGAGGAACACCGCCCCGAGGTTCGCCACCACCCATGGGCTCATGGTGAGCGGGATCGTGCCCGTGTAGCGGTGCTGCTTGCCGTCGACGACCATCATCGCTTGGCCGTCGGCGTGTTGCTTGTAGGCCGGCACCCCGAACTCGTTCATCAACGCGTAGATGCGGTCTTGGCCCGGTCCCACCCAGGCGCCCCCGCGGTCGATCCACGAGCCATCGTCCCGGTTCACCGTGAACGTCCGTCCGCCGACTCGATCGCGGGCCTCGAGCAGGGCGACCGTGCGCCCCGCCTGTTTTAGCCGAAGCGCGGCCGTCAGCCCGGCAAATCCGGCGCCTACCACGCAATAATCGATATCGACCATGGGTCCTCAATCTACGGAATAGGTTGCCGACGGGCTTACGTTTTTGGTATCGCCGAGATTGCCGCCACGGTCGTGGTCTGGACCCAAAGCACAGCCATCGGTGCAATCTCGGCGAAGCAGATGCCCTGCGTTACAACGAAACTCTCCCAAACGCCCTGCAAGTACGGGGTGCCGCCAACCGCTGTCGGCTTTAGGTTCCGGTCCAGCGCGGTGGGCGCTTTTCCGCGAACGCGACGGCACCCTCGCGCGCGTCGTTCGACGTGAACACCGGAATCGCAATCTTGAACGCCTCGCGGAACATCTCCTCGGGACTCCACCCGGGCGACTCGACGATCACTCGCTTGGTGGCGGTGACCGCAAGTGGACCGTTCGCGGTGATCCTCTCGGCCAGTGCCAGCGCGGCATCCAGCGCGCCGCCCGGTTCGGTAAGCGCATTCACCATTCCCAGCTCGTGTGCACGCGGCGCCGGCAGGCTGTCGCCGGTCAGTGCGAGCTCCATCGCGATCGAGTACGGGATGCGATGTGGCAGCCGCAACAACCCGCCCCCGGCGGCGACGAGCCCGCGCTTGACCTCGGGGATACCGAACACCGCCTCGCGCGACGCGGTGATCAGGTCGGTTGCCAGCGCCAGTTCGGTGCCACCGGCCAGCGCGTGGCCTTCCACGGCGGCGATCATCGGCTTGACCGGTGGTCGCTCGGTGAACCCCATACCACGGCCCTCGATGGCGACGTTCTCGCCGCGGGCGAAGGCCTTGAGGTCCATCCCGGCGGAGAAGGTTCCGCCTGCACCGGTGAGCACCCCCACCGACAACCCGGGGTCGCCGTCCAGGCGATCCACCGCGTCGGCAAGCCCCTGGCTCACCGCGGCGTTCACCGCGTTCTTGGCCTGCGGACGGTTGATGGTGATCAGCAGGACACGGTCCCGCTGTTCGACGAGTACGACCTGGTCTTCGCTCACAAGTACGTGACGCTACCGGACGACGCGAAACCCCCGATGGGTACCATCAAGCAATCTCGAGGGCCACGAAGAGGGGAGAAGCGTGAGCGACAACGACACCGACCACGCGGAAATCGCGAAGTGGGACCCCGGGTTCACCGAACGGGTGTATGGGTTCTTCCGACCGATCGCCAAGCTGTACTTCCGCTCCGAGGTGCACGGGTTGGACAACATTCCATCCGGCGGAGTGCTGGTGGTCGGCAATCACTCGGGTGGTGCGATGCCGATGGACGTGCCTATCTTCGCGGCGGATTTCTACGAGAAGTTCGGCTACGACCGGCCGGTGCTCACGCTCAGCATGGACATTCTCTTCACCGGGGTGACTGGGAACTTCTTCCGCCGCATCGGCTATATCGGTGCCAGCCGTGACAATGCCGCCGCCGCATTGCGCACGGATGGGGTCGTGGTGGTGTTCCCCGGCGGCGATTACGACGTGTACCGGCCGACTGTGTGGGAGAACAAGATCGACTTCGGCGGACGCAAGGGATACGTCAGTACGGCGATCGAGGCCGGGGTGCCGATCGTGCCGATGGTGTCGATCGGCGGCCAGCAGACCCAGTTGTACCTTTCGCGCGGCACCGGGCTGGCCAAGGCGCTGCGGCTGGACAAACTCATGCGCGTGAAGATCCTGCCCATCTCGTTCGGGTTCCCGTTCGGGTTCTCCACCGCGATCCCGCCCAACATTCCGCTGCCCACCAAGATCGTCACCGAGATACTCGAGCCGATCAACATCGCCGAGCGGTTCGGTGACGATCCCGACATCGACGAGGTCGACGCCCATGTCCGCTCGGTGATGCAGGTAGCGCTGGACCGATTGGGCCGCAAGCGCCGACTGCCGATTCTCGGATAAGCGATGACGCTGGCCGACCGGATCAACCAGACCCGAGGACTCGTCGCCACGATGCGGCGGGCCGGCTTGATCGCGCCGATGCGGCCCGACCGGTACCTGCGGGTCGCGGCGGCCATCCGTGGCAGCACCGGCAAGATCCTGCAGGCGCGGGCAGGTGCGGATGGCCGGTAGAGTACGGCTGGGGCACCTCCCGCGCGCGGGGGACTGCTTCGGCCCCGGCCGGTGTTGCGCGCCACCGTCGAATTGCTCAACGCCCTCAACGGATTACGGCCGCTGGGGCGCAAGGGCTACGCCATGATCGCGGTGTTCTCTCTTGGCTGGCCGACGTCCGAGTGGCCGCTGCACTACATGAGCGCATCCATCCTCGACGCCATCCGCCGTGGGTACCGAGGTGACTTCACCGGACGGCGAGGCCTGTTGGCCGCGGCGTTGACCGGCGTGACGTGGTTGGTCCTTGCGGTGATCTACCGCCGCGGGCTGACCACGCCGGGCCCGGTGTTGCGGAAGGCGTTGGCCGACGGCCTCGGTCCCGACTACGCCGACGTGCTGGCCACGTTGCCGACCGAACCGTCGCGAACCGGACGGCCCAGCGCCTGGCGCACCACCTGGTCGCGGCGCCGCTACGTCGACAAGGAAAGTGTCGTTCGCTACGGCCCGCACGGCCGGGCCAACCTGGCCGACATCTGGCGTCGCCGCGACTTGCCGCGCGACGGCAAAGCACCGGTGCTGGTTCAGGTTCCGGGCGGGGCCTGGGTGATCGGGTGGCGACGGCCGCAGGCCTATCCGCTGATGAACCACATGGTTGATCGCGGCTGGATCTGCGTGTCGTTGAACTACCGCGTGAGCCCCGTGCACAGTTGGCCCGATCACATCGTCGATGTCAAACGCGCGCTGGCCTGGGTCAAGGACAACATCGCCGACTACGGCGGCGATCCGGACTTCGTGGCCATCACCGGGGGGTCGGCCGGCGGCCATCTGAGCGCCCTGGCGGCGCTGACGCCCAACGATCCGCGCTTTCAGCCCGGGTTCTCGAACGCCGACACCTCGGTGGTCGCCGCCGCGCCGATCTACGGTCGCTATGACTGGTTTTCCACCGAGGGCGAGGGTCGACTCGAATTCGTCACTCTCCTACAGCGATTGGTGGTCAAGAAGCGCTTTTCCGAGCATCGGGACGTGTTCGTCAACGCTTCACCGATCGCCCGCCTGCACCCGGACGCGCCGCCGTTTTTCATCCTGCACGGGGAGTACGACTCCATCATCCCGGTGGGCGAGGCGCGGGAGTTCTACGCCGAATTGAGCGAGGTGTCGCGGGAGCCGGTGCTCTACGCCGAATTGCCCGGTGCCCAGCATGGTTTCGACATCTTCTCCTCCCCGCGCGCCCACCAGTCGGCCGAGGCCGTCAGCCAGTTCCTGTCGTGGGTGTACGCCAGCCGAAAGCAGCTAACCGGCCGCCAGCGGCATGGCCGTCTCGACCACG
This sequence comes from uncultured Actinomycetota bacterium, assembly GCA_963834955.1. Classification (GTDB taxonomy): domain Bacteria; phylum Actinomycetota; class Actinomycetes; order Mycobacteriales; family Mycobacteriaceae; genus Mycobacterium. The sequence continues at coordinate 8,134 of CAWIDX010000035.1, read as the reverse complement.
GTCAGCTCCCCGGATAGGCCAGCGGCGGAATGGATTTCGGCGAACGCACGCACCATCGCGTCGGTGGCCTCGTGCGGGTCCTCGAGAGTCAGGTCGTCGGTCAGCACCGAGATGTTGAGCTGGTCGACGTAGCTCCACACCGTGATGTTCATACCACTCCCCGCGATCAGCGGCCCGACTGAATAGATCTCGCTGATCGTCGCGCCGCCGATCTGTCCGCGCTCGCGCGGGCCCGGCACGTTGGAGATCGGCAGATTCAGCAGCTTGGTCTGAGCCTCGCGGTAGGCCAACCACCGGAACACCGGCGGCCCGACAGAAGGCGGTAGGTAGGCCGCCCATTGGGAAACCAACTTCGGCCCGAGGAGATGAAAGTCCTCCTTCGCGATGCCGGTGGCCACCGCCGTCAGTCGGACCCGCTGGATGGGATCGGCGATGTGCACCGGCAGTGAGACGTTCAGCCCGCTGAACTCGTTGCCGGTCAACCGGTGCGGCGACGGGTCGATGCTGGCCGGCACCGACGCGATCAGCGGCTGGTCGGCGCGGCCGTCATACCGCAGCAGCAACTCGCGCAATGCTCCGGCGGCGGTGGCCAGCACCAGATCGTTGATCGTGATGCCGAGGTGCTTGCTGGTCTGCTTGACGTCGGCCAGCGCCAACGTCGCGCTCGCGAACCGGCGCCCAGGCGACACCACGTGGTTCATGAACGTCGGTGGCGGCGCGAAATTGCGGGCCAGCTCGGGATTTTCGCCGCGTTCCTTGGTGCGACGGCGCACTCGTGACACGCCCGTGGCCGTTTCCCTCATAAGTCTGGGCATGCGGCGGAACTGTGCCACATGGTCGCGCCCGGCGGCCCGCAGCAGCTCCGCCGTGGTGGGCGGCGCGCTGGTCGCGTACAGATCACGCTCGTCTTGAATCGGGCCTTTGAGGTCCATCGCCTTGGCGATCAGGTTCGCCGACGCCACCCCGTCGGCCAGCGCGTGATGCACCTTGCCCACCACCGCGAACCGCTTGTCGGCCATGCCCTCCACGAAGTGGAGCTCCCACAGCGGACGGCTGCGGTCCAACGGGGTGCTGGCGATTTGGCCGATCACCTCGTCCAGCTCACGGCGGCCACCCGGGCGCGGCGCGCGCACCCGGCGCAGGTGGTAGTCGAGGTCCACTTCGGACCTCTCCAACCACATCGGGTGATGCAGCTTCAGCGGGATGTCGACCAGCTTGTAGCGCAGCGGATCGAGCAGATGCAGGCGCCGGCGCCACGTGCGCCGAAACACCTCGAAGGTGAACTCACCGTCGAAATCCGACGCGTCGATGACGCCGATCTTCAGCGTGTGCGTGTGTACATTGGGGGTTTCGCTGTACAGCAGCATGGCGTCCCAGCCGTTGAGCCGCTTCATTCCACACCTCGTTCATGGACGACTCACGTGTGAGAGTACGCCTATACAACCTCGTCGGCGTGGGCAAGCAGATGGCTTCGGTGAATCTCGCCGAGGTACAGGCCAACCGCCATCGCCGCGGACGCGGTGCGCGCGCCATCGATCATGTCGAAGCCGTGGCCGGCGCCCGGCAGCTCCAGGTAGCCGACCGTCGACAGGGACGCCGCCCCTAGTCGTTCCACGAACGCCCGCGCCTGCGCGACCGGGATCACGGTATCCGAGCTGCCGTGTACCACCAGGAACGGCGGCGCGTCCGGCCGCACCCGCGCGATCGGGGAGGCCTTGCGGAAGAGCTCAGGGTGACGCGACAGGCGCTTCTTGACCACGACGCGCTCCAGGAAATCGACGAAGCGATCACGCTCGGGCGTCGACCGGTCCTCCCAGTCGTAACGACCGTAGATACCCACCACCGCGTTCACCGAGGTGTCGGCGTCGGGCGGCAGCTCCACGTGGAAGTCGGGGTCGTCGTGCGTCAGGCCGGCGAGCGCGGCCAGGTGACCGCCCGCTGAACATCCCCCGATCGCGACGAAATCGCGGTCGCCGCCGAACCGGTCGACGTTGGCACGGGCCCACGCGACCGCCGCCTTCACGTCGTACAGATGCCGTGGCCAGCGGTGATGAGGCGCCACCCGGTAGTCGATGGACAGGCACACCCAGCCCTGCTCGGCCAGGTGGCTCAGCAGCGCATACCCCTGCATCGTCCGGCTGCCGTGCACCCACGCGCCGCCGGGTACGAACACCAACACCGGGGCCGGACCGGACAGGTCTGGGCGCCGCCAGACGTCGAGCAACTGCCCGGGTAGGCCGCCGTAGCGTACCGAGCTGCGATACAGGTAGCGGCGCCGTTGCGCCACCCCGCGCAGCAGCGGGGCCAACCGGTCGGGCGCCGGCCACTCGACGTCGAGCCGGTCCGGGGCGACGATGCCGCGCAGCGCTGCGTCCGCGACGGTGTGGGTCTGTTCGCGCTGCTCGCGACGTAGGTTTGCCGCACGTGGGGCCAGCATGTTGCGCGCCACCGTGGACATAAACGTCGGTGCGTGATGGTAGCTCCACACCCCCATTGCCGCCAGTCCGGCGACGGGCTCCAAATGCTTGCCCACCACCGGCAACGCAGCGTAGGACTGGCTGATCGCCAGCATGTAATCGACGGGACGCGCGTGGACAAACCAATTTGCTCGGGACCGCAGAGAGAGCCTGCACCGCCGTTGGCGCCGGGAATCCATTCCGGCAATGTACACCAGCGCAGTTCCGTCGAAATGCAAAACGGGCGGGTCGGATTGTGCGGTCGCCAAACAGCCGCGATCGTCGATGCGTTAGTTTGCCTGAATGAGCACGTCAGCGCTGGCCATCACCTCCGAACACCGAGACCTTGCCGATGCCGTCAGCGGCCAGTTGACCCGGCTGCGAAGCCGTGCGCTGGCCCGCGCCACCCTTGGCCGGCAATTCGAAGCCGGCAGCCGGCACCCCGGCGAGGTGTGGTCGGCGGCGACTGAACTCGGCTGGCCCGGCCTGGCCATCGGCGAGGACCATGGGGGCTCGGGGTTCGGCCTGGCCGAACTGGCGATCGTGCTGGAAGCCCAGGGCCGTGACCTGTGCCCCGGTCCGTTCCTGCCGAGCGTGGCGGCGTCGCTGGTCATCGACCGGTGCGCACCCGAAAGCGTTCGCGCCGAACTGGTTCCGCGGCTCGCCGACGGGAGCGCCATCGGTGCGCTGGGCCTGTCGGGCAGCCTGGTCGTCGGCTCCAATCTCGTGGTCAGCGGTGAATGCTCGGCGGTGCTCGGCGCACCCGACGCCGACGTGCTCGTGCTGACCAGCGGGGAGGACCTCGTGGTGGTCGATGCGGCTGCCGACGGAGTCTCGGTCACAACGCTCACGGCGCTGGACACCACCCGCAGCATCGGTGCCGTCACGCTCAGCGGTGTCGCGGTGACCGAGGATCGGGTGTTGCTGGGCGCGGCGGCCCGGGCGCTCACCGTGTTCCGTATTCTCGCCGCCGCCGAGGCGGTGGGCGTCAGCTGGGCCGCGCTGGAAATGGCGCGCGACTACGCCCAGGTGCGAGAACAGTTCGGCCGCACCATCGGCACCTTCCAGGCCATCAAACACCACCTGACCGACATGCTGGTCAAGGCCGAGCAGACGACGGCGGCGGTGTGGGACGCGACCCGGGCCGACGACCTGGACGGCGCAGGGTTCCCGGCGGCGGTGGCGGCGGGACACGCGATCGCCGCGCAGGTCTTCAACGCACAGAAGAACATTCAAATCCACGGTGGTGTCGGCTTCACGTGGGAGCATGACGGACATCTCTACCTGAGGCGGGCTCGGACACTGGCGGCGCTGATGGGCGACGGCGGTGACCCACTGGTCGACGTCGTCGAGGCGCAGCGCAGCGGATTGGCCCGCGGCGCGACGTTCACCCTGCCACCAGAGGCCGAGCGCTACCGTGCGACGGCGCGGGAGGCCGTCGCGAAGCTGAGCGACCTGCCGCGCGCGCAGCGCCGTGACGTCCTGGTCGACTCGGGCTACCTGGTGCCGCACTGGCCCAAGCCGTGGGGTCGGGCGGCCGACCCGGTCGAACAGCTGGTGATCGAGGAGGAGTTCCGGTCGGCAGGCATTTCGGTGCCGGACCTGGGCATCACGGGGTGGGTGATCCTGACGATCGCGCAGGCGGGCACCGACGACCAGCGGGAGCGCTGGGTGGAGCCGGTGCTACGCGGCGAAGTGAAGTGGTGTCAGCTCTTCTCCGAGCCGGGCGCCGGATCCGACGCCGCCGCGGTGCGCACGTCGGGCAAGCGGGTCGACGGCGGCTGGCGGGTGACGGGCCAGAAAGTGTGGACTTCGCTTGCACAGCAATGCCAGTGGGGGCTGGCGACGGTGCGCACCGACCCCGATGCCCCGAAGCACGCCGGGGTGACGATGATGGCGATCGACATGTCAGCGCCCGGCGTGGAGGTCAAGCCACTTCAGGAGCTCACCGGCGACGCGTTGTTCAACGAGGTCTTCTTCGACGATGTGTTCATCCCGGACGGCGATGTGGTGGGCGACGTCAACCGCGGCTGGCTGGTGGCCCGTGCCACGCTGGGCAATGAGCGCATCTCGATCGGCGGCGGCTCGGGCACCTATGGCCTGGGTTCTGACCGCTTGGTCAAGCTGCTCGACGACGCGGCGCCCGAGGTGGCCGCGCGCTGGGTGCGACGGGTTGGTGAGGTGATCGCCGAGACGCACACGCTGCGGCTGCTCAACCTGCGGCAGGCCGCGCGCGCGATCGCCGGTGACGATGCCCGGCCCGAGGCGGGCGTCACGAAACTGGTGAAAGCGGAGAACCAGCAGCATGTTTCGGAGCTGGCGATGGAACTGGCCGGGGTGGCCGCGGTGGTAGGCGGGACTCCGGAGTTGACGCTCATGTATCTGTATGACCGCTCGATGACGATCGCGGGGGGCACATCGGAGATCATGCGCAACACGATCGCCGAACGGGTGCTGCGCCTGCCGCGCGACCCGCTGGCCAAGTGAGACAAAAATCTCTAGAACTGCAGCGCCGAGAAGCGCCAGTCCAGCACTGGGCGATCACCGTCTTCCCCGACCGCGTTGACCAGTGACCGCAGCCGCAGCACGCCACCACTGTCCGTAAGCGGCTCGGCGGCCTCGACATGCAGTTCGCTGTAGAGCGTGTCGCCCTCGTACACCGGCCCGACGTGATCGCAGGACTCCCACGACAGCACCGTCGCCAGATTCGGCAGCAGCCGGCTCGCTTGCGCCAGCGCCAGGCCGATCGTATGTCCGCCGTACACCAGCCGCCGCCCACCGACTCGCGAATCATGATGAACCGCAGCAATATTCAACGTGAGCCGCGCCAGCTCCGGCGCGCTGGACACCACGTCGGCGCTGCTATGCAGCACCGATCCCGCCAGCCCGGGATCGAAATGCGGCCCGGGCACCCGATCACGGAACACCGCCCCGCTCCAACCGTGAATCGCCTCCGGCATCGGCCGCGATGCCGCGCCGATCGTCGACAAGTCGTCGGCCGGGCCGTCGGGAACCTCCGCCCCCGGACTCAGCGGCAGCATGGCGCACCGGTAGAAATCCAGCACCAGCTGACCGAGCTGGTCGATCGTCGTCATCCGCAGCGCCGCCATCCCGGTCGGGACGCGTTCCGGCTTGGCCCTGTTGAGCCGCAACCCCACCACCTCGGTGCGGGTGAACAGTGAATCGCCGATCACCGGAAACCGGTGGAACATCAGGCCGCGATAGAACAGATTCGCCTTCACATGATGGGTAGCCAGCGTCGACTGCCCGATCGCGACGTCACACACCAATCCCGGATGCGCCAGCGGCGTCGTCGCACCGACAACCGCGTACGACAGGTGCGCGTCCAGCGGCAGCCGAAGCCGGTCGCCCAGAATCGCCTGGTGAATCGCCGCCACACCCGGCGTGAGCGTCATCGACGGCGCGGTGTCGAAAACCTGCCCGACCCGCAGCTCGTCGAAGTAGGGCCCGTCGTTCATCGCTCCTGCGGTCTTTCCGTCGACAGGGCCGAAAAGGACACCGTGACCTCGTCGGCCACCTTCAACGACCCGAACATCAGAGCGTATGGCGTGACGCCAAAGTCCGTCTGACGCACCTCCTCGTCGCACGCGAGCCGCCACTCGTCCGAGCCTTCCTCGACAGTAAGGTCGACCGTCCAGTTCTTCGTCACGCCGTGAATGGTGAGCCGGCCGATCAGCTGATACCCCGAAGAAGTTGGCTCGACCTGCGCAGCCTGAAAGTCGATGGACGGGTAGCGCGACGACTCCAGCGAGCGCAGCGCGTTGCTGCGCGCCACCGCTTTCTCGGCATCGGAGAGCGGTTTAACCCCACCCTCACCGTGTTCGACGGCAAGTGATTCCACCTCCACGTGCAACGTGACCTCGACCGGGATCTCGTCGTCAAGCACGGCGACACCGCGCCAGTCGCCCATGACAATCGTCAGCCGGTGACCCACGCGAGCGGCTGGGCCGGCCACACCCGTGTGCACCACCAACTCCCCATTGCTGGGGCCCACAACCACCTCACGCCGCGTCATAGGGTCAGCCTTCCGAGTAGTTTCTCACCAGGTCCTGCTTGTAGAGCTTGCCGGTGTCGGTTCGCGGCAATTGCGCCTCAAACGAAATCGACCGCGGACATTTATAGTGCGACAACCGCTCTCGCAGCCACACCAGCAGCTCGTCGGCGAAAGCGTCGGTCGCATCGGCGGGATCGACCAACTGCACCACGCCTTTGACCGACTGCCCCATCTCGTCGTCCGGAATGCCGAACACCGCGGCATCGAGCACCCTCGGATGCGTAACCAGTAGGTTCTCCGCCTCCTGCGGATAAATGTTCACCCCGCCGGAAATGATCATATGGTGGCGCCGGTCGGTGAGAAACAGATAGCCGTCCTCGTCGAGATAGCCGATGTCGCCGACCGTCTTCCACCCGTGCGCATCCCGCGACTTTTCGGTCTTCTCCGGATCGTTGAGGTACTCGAAGTCGAAGCCACCCTCGAAGTAGATTTCGCCGGCCTGTCCAGGCGGAAGCTCGTTGCCATCCTCGTCAAGGATGTGGATCGCGCTCATCATCGGCTTGCCGACCGAACCGGGGTGCGCCAGCCAGTCTTCGGCGCTGATCAACGTCGAACCGATCGCCTCGGAGGACGCGTAGTACTCGTCGACGATCGGACCCCACCAGTCGATCATCTGCTTCTTGATCTCCGCGGGGCACGGCGCCGCCGCGTGCATCACCCGCTGCAGGCTGGACAGGTCGTAGGAATTGCGCACGGAGTCAGGCAGTTTCAGCATCCTGATGAACATAGCCGGCACGAACTGGCCGTGCGTTACACGGTGCCGCTGGATGGCGTCCAGCGCGCTCTCCGGGTCGAACTTCTCCATGACGACCGTGGTGATGCCGGCGGCCTGGATCGTCATCGACCACACCGACGGCGCGGTGTGGTACAGCGGCGCCGGACTCAGGTAGATCGAATCGGGGGTCATCCAGACCTCGACCAACGCCGACATCATCCCGGGCGCCTCGGACGGCGGCACGTGCGGCAGTTGGCGTTTGATGCCCTTGGGGCGACCGGTGGTGCCCGACGAGTACTGCAGCAGGTCGCCCTCGATCTCGTCGTCGATCGGTGTATCCGGCTGTTCTGCAACGCATTCCGGATAGCGCAGCCAGCCGTCGAGATCGCCGTCAGCAATCAACCTCAGCGCCGGCATTTCATCGAGATGCTCGGCCAGTTCCTCGCACACCTTCCGCATGGCGGCCGACCCGATCACCGCATCCGCGCTGCTGTTGTCGACGATGTAGGCGGCCTCCGCCGCGGTCAGGTGGGTGTTGATCGGCACGTAGTACAGGCCGCTGCGGCGCGCAGCCCACATGATCGCGTGCATGTGTTCGGTGTTCTCCATCAGAATCGCGACCACATCACCTTCCTGCAGGCCCCGCTGACGGAAGAAGTGGGCCAACCGGTTGGCGCGGGCTTCCAGCTCGCCGAACGTCACGACGTCCCGTGTACCTCCGACGGGGGTGCAGGATGACGGCCGGCTTACCGGGGTCGGCATCGACCTGGTCGCGAATCTGCATGCGCTGACCTTACGATGCCCCCACTTGACTGGTGTCAAATGCCTACGATGACGCCGCTGGGGAATCGAAAGTACGAGGTACACGCGAATGGTCGGCGATGAAGA
>CAWIDX010000034.1:0-139465 GCA_963834955.1 uncultured Actinomycetota bacterium | reverse complement strand
GTCACTGAGGTACCGCTCGCCCCATGACAGCGCCCGCGAACAACGCGCCCGGTTGCACGGTGCGTATAACGAGTCACCGTCCCGCTGGATGTGGTTGGTCAAATGGCTGCTCTTGATACCGCATTGGATCGTGCTCATCTTCCTCTACATCGCGTTCGCCGTCGTGACCCTGGCCGCCTGGTTCGCGATCCTGTTCACCGGACGCTATCCGCGCAGCCTGTTCGACTTCAACGTCGGCGTGCTGCGCTGGTCCTGGCGGGTGCAGTTCTAGGGCTACAGCGCGCTGGGAACTGAGAAATACCCGCCATTTACGGCCCTACTGACACATCCGTGGGTCTTCGGGCGTCGGTAGATCGGGCTTCGCGCTGTGTTCCTGGTCGTTTCTTTCGGCTCTTCCTGGGCAGCTGCTGTCGGCGGCGCCGCGTGGGAGGTGTCAACGTGGAGCCCCCCGCGGCGCGGCGAGGTGGTACGACGTTGACGCCGACGAGCGGTGCCGCACGATTGGCTGCGGGAGGGGTCCTGGACTGTCCGGTGGTGGTCAGCCTCGCCCGGGGTGCGTGGGCCGGTGGCCACCGAGGGCAAGCATGGCCAGGGCGATGAGTGCTTCGGCGCAGCCGAATCCGAACGCGATGCGTGTGAGTAGCCGGATCTTGGTGTTGGTGGGTCCGATCAGTCCTTGGGACAGTCCGTGGTCGAGGGCGGCGTCGATCGTGTCGCGGTGGTTGACGATGCGGCGGGCGAGCTCAACGAAGACCGGGATGCGCCAGCGGCGAGCCCACGAGATCCATCCGTCCAGGGCCTGCTTGCCAGCGTCACCTTTTGACCGTGAACGCATGCCGCCAAAACCGCCAACTCATCGCAGGCAATGGAGAGGAGAGGCGGTTGATTCATCGGATGAAAACGGCGACTTCGACTGGTAACCCTGCATATTCGATTCCGTCGTATTCGTTCGGGTCCGGCAGGCCACGGACGGTGGGGGAGGACGCGCCACGCAGTCCTTGTGGTTTGTTGTGGCGTGGACATCGGTGGTGAAAGTGCCGGCCTGGGATGCTACTTGATTCCGACCACCATCGATTCGCTGCCGGCCAGGGCTTCGACGTAGCTGTCTTTGAAGCCGGCTTCAGCCATCCAGCCGCGGCAATCGGCGCCCGTGTAGTCAAAACCACGCCCTTCGATGAGCATGTTCAGGCTCATCAGCAGACCGAAAACATTCTCGCGCCGCTCGTCATCGATCACGGCGTCGTAGGCGATCAGAGCACCGCCGGCAGGAAGTGCGTCGTATGCCCCTTTGATCAGCGCCTTCTTCTCGACCAGGTCCCAATCGTGAAGGATGTGGCCCATGATGAGCACATCAGCGCTCGGAAAGGGCTCGGCGAAGAAGTCGTGGCGCTGGAATTGCAGCCGGTCCGACAGCCCATGCGCGGCGATGTACTCGTTGAAGATGGGCTCCAGGGAAGGCAGGTCTGTGCCACCACCGGTGATGTGGGGGAACTTCCGAGCCACCTGCACCGGCACGTTTCCCTGGGCGGTGCCAACATCCATGAACGTCTTGTAGTTCTGCCAGGGAAACTTCGTCGCGATGGCCATCGCGGAGCCCATGCTTAACGCGGTCATGGCTTGAGCGAATTCCCGCAGCCGAGCCGGGTCCGAGTACAGCACGCCGAAGAAGTCCCCGCCGGTCTTGATCTCGCTCTGCGGTTGGCCGGTGCGTAGGCCCTCCGTCAGATTGCCCCAGAAGCGGTATAGCCGCGTGTTCGCCATCTCGAGCAAGCCGCCGGCGTAAGACAGCTTCGCCTTGTCGAGAAAGGCGTCGACGTCCGGGGCGTTCGTGTATTTGTCGTCGTCGCGCTCCAGCATGCCAAGGGCCACAAGAGCATCGAAGAAGTCACGGGCGCTTCGTTCGTGGATGCCGATCCGCTGTCTCAGCACGTCGCCGCTGAGCGGACCCTTCGCCAGCTCCGTGAAAACTCCGAGTTCGACCGCGCTCAGCAGCGTCTTAGACGGCCAGAATCCCAAGCCAACCTCAAGAATCCGTGCGGGATCGAGGGGCTCGATTTCATTCATCGCGACTCCTGTTCCATTAGCAGGCTGCAGTTATCGTCGGATAGTTCTCGACAGGTCGCAGCGAAACGAGCGCATTTCGCACCGCAGTCGGCCACCGTCTGCCGCGACGGCGCGTCACAGGATAACGGTCATGCGGGGTGTAGTGACGCCCTATTCTTTGCACAGGTATTCCGGACCACGGATCGGCGGTATCGGATGACGGCAGCAACCTCGTGCGGGGTGTGTGGCACTGAATTGCGGTTGACCGCCAAATTCTGTGATGAGTGCGGTGCCGCGATCGAACCGGCCAGCACGCCGGCTGAGTACAAGCAGGCGACGGTGTTGTTCGCCGACGTCGTTCATTCGATGGACGTTGCGACCGCCTTGGTGCAGAGCGGTTGCGCGAGATCATGGCCGAACTGGTTAATCGTGCGGCCGCAGTGGTGAACCGCTATGCGGGCACGGTGGACAAGTTCACCGGCGACGGGATCATGGCTGTGTTCGGGCGCCGGTGGCGTTAGAGGATCACGCCTTGCGCGCGTGTTGGCGGCGTTGGACATCCAAAATGAAACTCGACGCGTGGCGGGCGAAGTCGGACGCCATGACGGCCTCGTTCTGCAGCTGCGAGTGGGCCTGAACTCGGGTCAGGTCATCGCCGATGAGATCGGTTCGAGCCCATTGGGTTACACCGCGGCGGTGAACAGGTGGGGATGGCCCAGCGCATGGAATCCGTCGCCCCGCGAGGTGGGGTGAGGCTGAGCGAGTTTACCGCACGGCTGGTTGAGAACGCTACGGTGCTCGGTACCCCAGAGATGGTGCACATCAAGGGCGCCGACGAACCGTACCCGCGCGTCGGCTGCCGGCTGACGCCGAAGCCACCTACTCGAACGCAATCTAGTCGTGGGATTTGCGCGTGTGCCCCGGCAGCAGCGCCGCGAGGTCCTCGCGGCTGGCCGCGCCGGTCTTGGCCATCGCCCGGTAGATATGACCCTCGACGGTGCGCGCAGACAGCGTCAGGCGCTGGGCAATGACCGGGCTGGTCAACCCCTCACCCAGTAGCATCACGATCTCGCGTTCGCGATCGGTAAACGGCAACCGCTCGGTGGCCTGACGAAGCGCAGGCGTTGCTGACGCCGCCGCACTGTTCGGCAAGCGCCTGCGCCCGCGCGGAGCACGCCAATGCGGATCCCCTTCGTTCACGCGCGCCGATACGCCATGGCCGCGTGCGCGGCCGTATCGACGGCCGCGACAAGATCGCCCATCCGCTCGAATTCCTCTGAAACCGAAGCCAATTCGGCCCCATCGCCGGCCCGCAGCGCAGCGGCGAACCGGGCCGCAAGACCGACACGAGGCCCCTCGACGATGGTTTCGAGTTCACGCAAACGGGGCGCACAGGAACGGTCACCGAACTGTGTGGCGGTCTGAAGGCACATCACTTCTGCCGCGAATTGCCCATTGGTTCTGACATTTTCGGCCGCGGACAACACAGTTTTGATTGCCTCACTGACGGCACCCTGGCAGGCAGCCACCCACGCCTGGGCGAGACCCTGCTCGTAATCCAACAACCGCCAACTCGGATGTCGCTGCTTCTCGAGTGCGACAATCGCCGCGGCGGCTTGGTCGGTTGCACCCCGCATGGCAAGCGCGATCGTCCGCGGGATCTGGTAACGGTACCCCCAGCCGTTCGTCTCGCCCGAGGCGGACTACAGCTCGGCTACCGGTTCCAACAGCGCGCACGCGGTGTCGAGGCGACCGGCACCAAGGGCCGCCCGACCTGCCACGGCAGCTGCCGTAACTGCGCGGCCCCAGGCAGATCGGCCGCTTGCCGGCGCAGCCGCTCCGCAGCGTCGCGAGGCGTCGCCGATCCGGCCGGACTGCAGGAGGGCACCGACGCGGGCGTCGACAACGGCGAACCGCGTGTATGCATCATCAACCGCGCGATCGCAATCCGATATCCGGCATCTGCCGCGGCTATTGCTTCGGTGGTGCGGCCGGCGTCTCCGGAGGAGAACGCGATGGCCCAGGCTGCTGCTACTGAAGCAACGTCGGGCAGCAGATCCAAACGATACCCTCGGACTGACTTCCGCGCCGTTTCCGGCTTGCCCATCACCGCCCAGTACACCGTGAGAAAGGCGTCGATGCAGCCGCGGGCCTCCGCCGGCACGGTATGCGACGCCTCGTCGATGAGCGTCTTCGCGCCGTGGGGTCGGCGAGTGTCCACAGCATGATGGTGGCCCGCAGGAAGGCAAGTCTGGCATGGTCGGCGCCGGTGAACTCGTTCGTCGGGGTGGCGGCAAGCACCTTGTCGGCTTCCTGGCCGCGGCTGAGCCACGACAGTACATGTGCCCGCACGAAGTGTGCCTCCGCTCCCGCGCCGGCGCGGATTGCGGCATCGGCCAATCGATCCGCGAGCGGCAGATCCGCAAGCCACACCGCGCCTATGGCGGCCCTGACGAGCAGGTCAGGGTCCGGCTCGAGGTCAGAGTCAAGACTCAGGGTGGCGCGGCGCACCACGACTCGCACGTCGTCGCGATTGTCGGCAGCGGCGAGTTCAGTGGCGACCAGTCCGCGCAACCGCCGCAGCCGTGTGGGTGCCGCGCGTCTGCGGCGCACCTCGCCGTAGAGCGGATGGGCCAGCCGTACTTCCACGCCGCCATCGATACTTTCGAGACTCTCGAGCGTGATGAGGCCTCGTATGTCGGCCTCTTCCACCGCAGCCGGATCAGTGATTCGCTGCAGCGACGCCAAGCTCTATCGGCTCGCCGACCGCCAGCGCATCGACCACGTCGCTGACCGAGGAAGGCAGCTCGCCGATCCGCGAGTCGATCAGTCCGACCAGGCTAGACGGCACGACCGGATCGGCGACCCACCGCCAGCGAGCCTTCTGTTCCGCCAGTCGCCCTTCGGCGACCTCTTGCTCGACGATATTGCGTACATACAAGACATTGCCGCGGGTCAGCTCCCACAAGCGCCCGTCGGCATCCGGCTCCAAGGGAGCCGCCCAGCGCCGCCGACACCAGGGCCGCGGTTTCGTCGCGCGACAGCGGTTGCAGGTCGAGCCGGTCGAACTGGCCAACCTTCCACAGCTCCTGTGTTGCAGCGGGAATCGGTTCGCCGTTGCGGATGGTGAGCACCAACTTTGCGGCGCCGCGCTGGATGATCTGGTGCAGGACGAACGTGGAAAGATCATCGAACAGATGCGCATCGTCAACACCGACGACGACTGGCGCCCGGGGCCGCGGAGGTCAGCGATTCGATCACGCCGCGGACGAGTTCGCGATTATCGGTGCCGGTACCGACCAGCCCAAGACGCGAAGGCGCCCAGCGGAAGCCCACGAGCCGATGACGTTCCAACTGCCCAACGGACTTCGCAGCCCTTCGATTCAGCAGACGACAGCGCTTCGCGGGCGATTCGGCTCTTCCCCACGCCCGCCGCACCCGCAAATGACGATCCCGGACGAATCGGAGTCCGATATCGCGGCCTCGATGACCCGCATTTCCTCCGAGCGGCCGGTCAGCGGCCACGTCAAACGCACTTAGCCAGCATAGAAGCGGACGCGGCAAACTCGCAGGTAAACAGATGACTCAACACCACGTACTCAGCCGATGAATCGACCTGATCCGCAATCCCGTGGGTGCGCCGGCGGGTTGAGCAGGCAAGCCTCCCGAGTGATGGCTTGGGTCGTCCGATGTCGAGGGAAGGTCTGATGGCCGTAGCGGTATGAGGAGGCGCTGCGGCTCGCCCGCACACCTAGCGCCGAGGTCTCGTGTGTTCCTGTAGCGCGGTGAGTTTCGCCTCAGCGAGACGATAAACGCCCTGCAGGGCGGTTTCCTCGACCCCGACATACTCGCAGATCACTTCGGGAGCCACACCGGCATCGCGAAGTCTCAATGCCAGGGAATACGGTAGCGGCAGTTTACGTAGCGCCTTCTCGCGATTGCCATTTTCATCGGCCACTCGATCAGCATGTACCCATCGGCGCCGCGCCGACCGAGTATGGCAGTACTCGCAATCACCGCTGATGTCGACGCCACCTACTCGAACGCAATCTAGTCGTGGGATCTGCGCTTGTGCCCAGGCAGCAACGCCGCGAGGTCCTCGCGGCTGGCCGCGCCGGTCTTGGCCATCGCCCGGTAGATATGACCTTCGACGGTGCGCGCAGACAGCGTCAGGCGCTGGGCAATGACCGGGCTGGTCAACCCCTCACCCAGTAGCATCACGATCTCGCGTTCGCGATCGGTAAAGGGCAACCGCTCGGTGGCCTGACGAAGCGCAGGCGTTGTGACGCCGCCGCACTGTTCGGCAAGCGCCTGCGCCCGCGCGGAGCACGCCAATGCGGATCCCCTTCGTTCACCGCGCCGATACGCGACGGCCGCGTGCGCCACCGCGTCGATAGCGCCCACCAAGTCGCCGATCGACTCAAATTCCTCTGAAACCGAAGCTAATTCGGCCCCATCGCCGGCCTGCAGCGCAGCGGCGAACCGGGCCGCAAGACCGACACGAGGCCCGTCCACCCGGGTGGCAAGTGTGGCCAACCTGTCGGCGCCGCCTCGGTCACCGAAGCCGACCGCCGTCTGCAACGCCAACACCTCATACGCAAGCTGCCCGGCGTCGGCGGCGACGTCGGCGGCTTGGTGCGCGAGGGCGAGTGCTTGGGTCAGGGCTCCCTCGGCCGCGGCCACCCAAGCCCGGGCCAGCAGCAGTTCGGGCTCAAGGAAGACGAATCCCGGGTGACGATTTTCATTCAGTTCGGCCAGGGCTCGCTTGGCCGCGCCCACCTCTCCGGCCATCGCTAGCGCATGGGTAAGGCTCAACCGGCAGCGAAACAGCCAGCCCCCGATGTCACCGAGGGGATCCAGGCCGGCGCGGGCCTCGCGCAGCCACCGAAGTGCGCTGTCCACGCGTCCCTGCGCCAGCGCCGCTTGCCCTAGCAGGATGAGGCCACTGTGCGGAAACCACGTGTCCTCGCCCTCTCGGCGTCCTTCGAGGGCGAGGCGTTCGGCCTCGTGCAGATAACCTGCCAGCTTCAGGCCGATCATGTGACGGTAGCGCAGTCCCATGCGTAGCACGGCGGCATCTGGGGCTCGGGCGATTGCGGCGTAGCCGCGCGCGGTCACTGCGCTGATCTGATCAGCCCGGCCCAGCATCCCCAGACCGCCGACCAGGCCCCAGCTGGCCAGCGCCACCAGGTGGTCGGGCAGCGACGCGGCGGCGAGTGCTTCGGTGGCGGCCTGCACCGCCCGCCGCGGCCGCCCGAGATCGGCGTGGACTGCGGCTCGCGGTGCGCCCAGCATCTGCCGAGCGACCGGGTCGGACATCATCGCGTCGGCCTCATCCAGCACTGCCTCGGCCTCGGCCGGTCGACGAAGGGTCCAAAACAGATTGTGCGCCCGCAGTTCGGCGACCTGAACCCGCTCAAGATCCGTTCTCGCCTGCGCGGCCAGTGTCGCCAGCTCACGCTCGGCGTCGGCGGCTCGCCCTCCCCAGACCAGGCAATAACAAAATGTCAGTTGCGCCTCAATGCCGCCGCCGGCGACCACCGCGGCCTGGGCCAGCCGCCCGGCCAGCGGCATGTCTAGCGCGGATCGCGGTTCGGGCGGCCCTCAGGAACAGCTCGGGATCCGGGTCAAGGTCGGACTCCAGCATTAATGTCGCGCGGCGCACCACGATTCGCGTGTCGTCTCGATGAGCGCCCGCCGCGAGTTCCTTCGCGACGAGTCCCCTCAATCGTCGCAGCCGGGTAGCTGGCGCACGCTCCCTGCGCACCTCGCCGTAGAGCGGATGCGCGATCCGCATTTCCACACCGCCATCGGCTTGCTCGAGGGAGATCAGGCCACGCGCTTCGGCCTCCTCAACTGCCGCGGGGTCGGTGATCCTGGCAAGTGAAACCAGCTCAATCGGCTCACCGACGGCCAGCACATCGAGCACGTCGCCGATGGCGTTCGGCAACGCGCCGATCCTCGATTCGATCAGCTCAACCAACGCGGGTGCCACGATTGGGTGTCCGGTCCACCTCCAATAACCGTGGTGCTGCACTAGCCGACCGTCGGAGACCTCCTGCTCGACAATGTCGTGCAGATACAACGCATTGCCGCGCGTGAGCTCCCACAGGCGACGCGCGGCAGCCGGGTCGATGGATCCACCGAGAGCTGCCGACACCAGCGTCGCAGTTTCATCCGCCGAGAGTGGCTGCAGGTCGAGCCGCTCGAACTGGCCGGCCCTCCACATTTCCTGCACCCCCATGGGAATCGCTTCACCGTCGCGAACCGTCAACAGCACTTTCGCGGCGCGTCGCTGGACGATCTGGTGCAGAACGAGTGCGGAAAGGTCATCGAGAAGATGCACGTCGTCGACACCCACGATCACCGAGGTGCCACGTGGTGCCGAAGTCAGCGATTCGAACACGCCACGGACAAGCTGGAGATTATCCGTGCCGGCCGAGGTCCACGAGACAAAAGCAGCCAGCGGTAGCGCCCGCGCCGATGAGGTGGCGACCGCCCAACGAGTTGCGCACCCTCTCGAAGTCGCCAAGGTAAGTGCTTCTCGGGCGATCCGGCTCTTCCCCACGCCCGCCGAACCGCAAACAATGATCCCGGAGGAATCGGGATCCGACATGGCGGTGTCGATGACCCGCAATTCCTCCGCGCGGCCGGTAAGCGGCCACTTAGAGTGCACGCATAAAGGGTAGGAGCGGTCACCGGCACTTCGCAGGATTAACGGTGATCTCCGGCAGCACCGTGTGGCGGGTACTGCAGGATGCCGCCCACCAGGCGGCCGAGACACGCCGCTCCGATGTCAGCGCACTACGCTGCGCCTACACTCTGGCTCACCATGCACGCACCGCAGGAGGTTGGTGCGGCTCACCGCGGGCGCATTAAGGGAGGGGCATGGTGTCCGAGTACCCGGTAGTGATTGTCGGCGCCGGTCCGGCCGGTATCGCCACGGCGCTGAGCCTGCAGGATCGCGGTGTGAAGGCAGTGATTCTCGACCGTGCCGACCAGGTGGCATCGTCGTGGCGGACGCGCTACGACCGGCTGAAGCTGAACACCGGCAGGCAGTTCTCGCATCTCCCCAAACGCCGGTATCCAAGGGGCACACCGACTTTCCCGTCAAGAGACCAGGTGGTCGAGCACATCGAGCGGCACGCCCGCGGGCTGGACATCCGGTTCAACACCACCGTCGAACGCATCGACCGCAGGCCAGGCGGCTGGCGGCTGCGCACGTCAGCCGGCGACGTCGACGCGCGCCACGTGATCGTCGCAACCGGATACGACCACACCCCCTATGTTCCGGCGTGGCCGGGTGTGGACGGGTTTACCGGCGAACTGCTGCACTCGTCGCAATACCGCGACTCAGCCCCGTACGCCGGCAAACGGGCGCTCGTGGTTGGGGCTGGCTCTTCCGGGATGGAGATCGCACACGACCTTGCCACCGGCGACGCTGCGAAAGTCTGGATGGCGGTCCGCACGCCGCCCAACATCATGTTGCGCAACGGTCCGGCTGGCCTTCCGGGCGACGTGATCGCGACACCGCTGTATCACTTGCCGCCCCGCATCGCCGACAAGATCGCCCGCACAGCGCGGCTCAAGGCGATGGGCGACCTGACAAAGTTCGGTCTACCCATTCCCGACGAGGGCCCGTTCTCGCGGTCGGCGCGGCTAGGCGTCGCGCCAGCGCTTGTCGACATGGAGGTGATCGACATGATCAAGGACGGCTTCATCGAGGTCGTGAAGCCCCCGGAGTCGTTTGACGGCGGCACCGTGTCGCTGTTGAACGGCACGCGGTTGCACCCCGACGTGGTGATCTGCGCGACGGGTTATCTGCGCGGGCTGGAATCGCTCGTCGGCCACCTCGGGGTCCTCAACGAGCATGGGGTGCCGCTGGCCACCAGCGGGGAAACCGTCGCTGATGGCCTCCGATTTCTGGGATTCTTGCCGCGCCCATCGCAATTCGGCTACGCCGCCAAGCGGTCGCGACGCATGGCCCACCAGATCGCGAATGACCTGCGCTAGCCCAGCGCAGCCGCAACCACCGGCCGAGTCAGTTCACGTTAGTTCACGCCGCCGAACCTCAGGCTTAACGTCCTCATCAGCACAGGCTGTCCCTCATCTGTCGGGGTATGGCCATGACGGAGGTATCGCTCGCGGTCGCCCGGTCGCGCCGTACCGGCTGGTTGTGGTGGCGCGACGTTGGGGGCATGAAGCTACGAAAAGGCCGCGGCCGGGCCAGCAGGCACAGATCGGCCCGAAACGGCCCGGAGATCGGGCTGTCACCTGCACCGGCCTCCGACCAATCGCATACGAGAACTTCACCGTCAGCTCGGATGAGTTCGCCATCGAGGTCACGAAGGTGGCCGACGGCGCTGTGTCTGCCACCTCCTTGGGTCCTCCGACGCCATCAGCGCTTTGGGTAATGCCCCGTGTCGGCAGCGAGAAATTCGAGTAATCGCTTACTCAATCGATGCCAGCCCCAGGGAGCGAGGGTGTCATCACGGCCTTGGCGCCGCTGGTCAGCACACAACTGAACCCACCGACGACCTTCGGGAGGCCACCATGACCATCGCGATTGATCGATCGAGCTACCCGAGCGTCTTTGATGCCGGGCTGCCGGAGATCGATTATGAGCATTGCCAGAGCCCCGACGAGGCCCACACAATCATCCGCCAGGCGCGACAACAGGCGTCGATCGCGATCGGGCCGCACGGGCCCGAGCTGTTGACCTACGAACTGGTGCACGCGGCGCTGCGCGACCCACGATTCCGCGTGCCGCAAGGCATGTTCCTTGCCGCCCAAGGCATCACATCCGGCCCGCTATGGGACCGGGTCAGCAAGCTGATCATCAGCGTCGACGGTGAAGAGCACCGTCGGTTGCGCCGATTGGTGTCGAAAGCCTTCACACCGCGAGCAACCGCACGGCTGCGCGCGACGGTCGTCGACGTCATCACCGCGCTCGTCGACCGCCACGCTGCAGACGGGCGTTGCGACGTCGTCACCGATATCGCCCGGAAGTACCCCATCCCGATCATCTGCGCGCTCCTCGGGGCGCCGGCCGAGGACTGGGAATTGTTCTCCCACTGGACCGACGACATTTTCAAGGTCTTCGACTGGAATGTCGCCGCCCACGAGCGGGCCATCCTGGCGGCGTGGGAGGACCTCGACGCCTACATCGACGAGATGGTCGCCCGGCGGCGCCACACGTTGACCGAGGATCTCATCTCCGAGCTGATCCGCGCCGAGGAGGAGGGCGATCGGCTGAGCACCGACGAGCTACGCATGCTCGCGGCCGGCCTACTGACTGCGGGTACCGACACCACTCGTAACCAGGTGGCGGCTTCGGTGCATGTCCTGTGCGACCACCCGGACCAGTGGGCGCTGCTGGGCCGGCATCCCGAGCTCGCGGCCAAGGCCGTCGAGGAGACCATGCGCCATTCGCCGATTGCTTTCGGCACGCTCCGCACGGCCGTCGAGGACGTCGAACTCGCCGGGGTCGTGATTCCGGAGGGGACTCTGCTCCTCCCCAACACCGCCGCGGCCAACCGCGATCCCGCCGTCTATCGCGACCCTGACCGCCTCGACATCACCCGTGACGGCGCCCCGGCGATGCAGACCTTCGGCGGTGGCATGCACTACTGCCTCGGTGCTCACCTCGCGAGGCTGGAGCTCGCCGAAGCCCTGGCGGTCATGGCACGGCGCATGCCCAACGCACGGCGGATCGGTCCGGCACCGTGGAAGCCGCTGACCTCACTAAGCGGACCGACTACGCTGCCGATCGAGTTCGATGCCGGACACTGACCAGACCATCACGTCGACGCGTGACGGGATGCCTCCTGCACGAGCTGCACTCGCGAGGTCAGGCCAAGTTTGGTGTCCAACTCATTGATGAAGACCATTGGTGGCCAGCGTTGATTCCGCGTAGGCAGGGCGGCGCACAGATGTGAACTCACCGCCCCCTGTGTGACGGCTCACGACACCCGGAAGCCCCACGGCAACTCCAGCCGGTGTGCCGCCAGCAACTGCGCGTCAGAGAGGATCGTCGCGATGTCGCCGTCGGCCACGACACGACCGGCGTCGAGAACGACCGCCCGATCACACAGCATCGCCGCATAGGGCAGGTCATGGGTGACGATCAGCATGGTGGCGGGCAACCCAGTCAGCGTCTCGGCCAGCTCCCGGCGCGCCACCGGGTCCAGATTGGCCGACGGCTCGTCGAGTACCAGAACGTCGGGTTCGCAGGCGAGCGCGGTGGCCAGCGCGGCGCGGCGACGCTGGCCTGCAGACAGGTGGGCGGGATGGCGGTCGGCGTCTGCGGTCAATCCGACGGCCGCCAGCGCCGCGGCCACCCGCGCCGCGAGCCCCGTCCCAGATAGGCCGAAGTTGGCCGGACCGAACGCGACATCCTGCGCCACAGTCGGCATGAACAACTGATCGTCGGGATCCTGGAACACCAGACCGACGCGGCGGCGGATTTCTCTGATGCTGTTGCGCTGCAAGGTGATCCCACCGATCTCGACGGTGCCGGCGGTGGCCGTCAACACTCCGTTGAGGTGCAGCATCAACGTGGTCTTGCCCGCTCCGTTGGGACCGAGCACCGCGACCCGCTGGCCCGACGTCCACCCGCAGATCCACGCCGTCGAGCCCCACCGACCCGTCGGGATACACGTGTCTGAGACCGCAGACCCGTACTGCGGGCGTCATCGCAGCAGCCACGCCGACGCCGACACCACCACTGCCGCCATCGCAGGAGTCAGCGCCGTCACCCACTGCGTGGCATCCGCCGCCCGGCCGGCTCCGACCGCGGCCAACTCGGGTACCCGGCCGTCGAACCCGCGCGACAGCATTGCCACATACACCCGCTCGCCGCGCTCGTAGGAGCGGACGAACAGCGCCCCAACGCTCCTCGCAACGGCACTCGCCTGATGCAACGCCCGTGGCGAATCGCCCCGCGACAGTCGCGCCAACCGCATGCGATTCGCCTCGCCGGCGAGCAGGTCGAGGTAGCGCAGCATCAACACCAGCATCGAGGTGACGAGCGCCGGCACCCCCAGCCGACTCAACGCGAGCGGCACCTCCCGCGCACTCGTGGTGGCCGCCACGGTCAGCGATGCCGCCACGCCCAGCGTGCCCTTGGCGAGGATGCCCCACGCCGCATAAAGACCGGTGACCGACAGCGATACGCCGGCAACGTCGACCCGCTCGCCGCCCGAAGCGAACGGGAGCAGGAGTGCCAGCACGACGAACGGTGCCTCGATCAGCATTCGCGGCGCGATCCAGCGCAGCGGAACTCGCCCCACCCACCACACGGTGACGACGATCGCGGCGTAGATCGCATAGGGCCAGAACATGTCTCGCGGAGTGGCGACGACCGCGAACACGAAGACCACGAGCGCCACGATCTTCACTTCTGCCGGTGCGCGGTGTACCGGGGAGGGGCGGTCGAGATACAGCGGGCGAACCGCACCCATCGCTAGTTCCGACCACGAGGCCGGCCGCGGGCGATCAGCCAGAACAGACCCACGGCGACGACGACGGTGACGACCACGCCGATCACACCGGCCAAGCCGACCGTGCCGTCGTGGCCCCCGATCGTGTAATCGGCCAGCGGCGACGCGGCCAGATGGTGATCGGTGGCGTGCTGCGCGATGCAGGAACCGGTCAACTCCTCGGTGTCACCGGACACCTGACAGCCACGCAGGGTCGTCGCATCCAAACCATCCGGACTGGCGCTGGCGGCATAGGACAGCACCCCCGCCACCGCGAGGATGACCGCGGCGAACCCGACCCAGAACCGGCGGGTCACGCCACGGCCCCCGCGGGCAGGCGGCTTCCCCGCAGCAGGTGAACCAGATCCGGTCGGGCGCGCGCGATGGCGGTGACCGTCAGCGCGGTGATCACGCCCTCACCGATGCCGATGAGCAGATGCGTGCCCGACATGAACCCGGCGACGGCCGGTAGCGCCGTCGGACCCACTCCCCCGATTGCATACTCGACGACGAAACCCGCCGCCGCGCAGAGTGTTCCGACGAGCGCGGCCACAAAGGCGATGACTCCCAGGGCCGGGATGGGCAAGCCACCACGGACTCGCTCGACCAGCCGCGCCAGCAATGCGGCGGTGGCGTACCCGGCGGCCACGCCGATGACCGCGATATTGACCACGTTCGTGCCGAGCGCGGTGATGCCGCCGTCGGCGAACAACAGGGCTTGCACGACGAGGACGATCGTCACGCAGAGCACGCCGGTGTACGGCCCGACGAGAATCGCCGCGAGCGCGCCGCCCAGCAGATGGCCGCTCACCCCGGGAAGGATCGGAAAGTTGACCATCTGGACCGCGAAGATGAACGCGGCCACTAGCCCGGCCAGGGGGACCGTGCGCTCGTCGAGCTCGGAGCGCGCCCGCCGGGCGCAGTACGCCACACCCGCCAGCGCCAGGACGGCGAACGCCGCCGAAATCCGCGCACCGACGATCCCGTCGCTCATGTGCATGGCCACCGATCCGACGGTCACGTGCCCTCCTGGCGCGAACAGGCGATGTGGGGCCAGCCTAGCCAGGCGCCTGTTCATCTGTCCAGATGTTCAGATGTTCAGGCGGTATCAGCTGTGCTGCGCGCCGATCCAGTGCAGGAGGTCGTGGACGGTGTGGTCCTCGAGGCGGTAGCTGACCGCCCGACCGATCCGGGTGGAACTCACCCAGCCCTGCTGGCGCAGCACGCGAAGTGCTTGCGACACTGCGTTTTCCGAGCGGCCAAGCGCCTCGGCGAGGTCACCGACGCAGATGCCGGGGGCCCGGTGCAGACCCAGCAGGATCTCCAGCCGGTGCGGATCGGAGAGCAGGTCGAAGCGCTGCGCCCAGCCGGCGATGTCGACATCGGTGAGTGCCGACGTCGCACGTGCCACGATGTCGTTGTCGCTTGCGCCCTCGGGCAGGCCCACACGTCGAATTTAGTCCAGGAAGCCGTGCAGCAGGGCGGCCGATCCCGCGGAATGTGCGCGCATCGCGGCCGCCGCCCCCTGGGCGTCGCCGGCCAGGATGGCGATGACGATCGCCTCGTGCTGCTCGTCGGAATGAGCGATGTTGCGCGGCAGCAGCGGGATCCGGTCGAGCAGGCTGTTGAGCCGCATCCGGTTCTCCGCCACCAGCGGAACCAGCGACGGCGACCCGGCCGTCTCGGCAATCGCAAGGTGCAGGCGCGAGTCGAGCCGTCGGTAGTCGTCGGGCGACGCGGCCCGCACGTCGGCCAGGCACGACCACAGCAGCTCGCGCTCGGCGGCGGTCAACGAGCGGCCGGCCGCCATCCGCGCCGCGCCGACCTCGAGGATCTCGCGCAGGCGCAGCGCGTCGTCGAGCTCGGCCCGCGTGACCTCCTCGCCGCCCCCGTCGGGTGACGGCAGCTCGTCGGCCAAGAACGTGCCGCCGTAGCGGCCCCGCCTCGACACCAGGTACCCGGCGTCGGCCAGCGACTTGATCGCCTCCCGCACTGTGTCGCGGCTGACCCCCAGCCGCGCGGCCAGCTCGCGCTCGGGCGGCAGCGATGCCCCGGGGTCGAGCACGCCGAGCCGGATGGTCTGCAGCAGGCGCCCGACCGTGTCCTCGAACGCGTTGCCCGGCCGCACCGGCCGCAACAGCGCGTCCCCGGCGGGCCAGAAGTCGGACTCGGCCGTCGTCCACTTTCCTGTCCCTACACCGGCGTCACATAGGCCGAACTGATGCCACCGTCGACGAGGAACGTCGACGCCGTGATGAACGACGCGTCGTCGCTTGCCAAGAACGCCACCGCGGCGGCGATCTCCTCGGGCTCGGCGAACCGGCCCAGCGGAACATGAATCAGTCTGCGGGCTGCCCGCTCCGGGTCCTTGGCGAACAACTCGGCCAGCAGTGGCGTGTTGACCGGGCCGGGGCACAGCGCGTTGACGCGGATCCCGCTGCGCGCGTACTGCACTCCGAGCTCACGCGACATCGCCAGCACCCCGCCCTTGGACGCGGTGTAGGAGATCTGCGACGTCGCCGATCCCACCACCGCGACGAACGACGCGACGTTGACGATCGAGCCCCGTCCGGCCGCGGTCATGTGCCGCAACGCCGCACGGCACGACAGGTACACCGACTTCAGGTTGACGTCCTGCACCTGCTGCCATGCCGGCAGTTCGGTGTTCTCGATGAGATCGTCCTCGGGCGGCGAGATGCCGGCGTTGTTGAAGGCGATGTCGATCTTGCCGTAGGTGGCCGCCGCCGTGTCGAACAGCGCGTTGACCGCCGCCTCGTCGGCGACGTCCACCGGAACATACAAGCCGCCCAGTTCGTCGGCAGCGGATTTGCCTGCGGCGGAATCGATGTCACCCACGACGATCGTCGCGCCTTCGGCGTGCATCCGCCGCCCGGCGGCCAGCCCGATTCCGCTGCCGCCGCCGGTGATGACGGCGACGCGGCCCGCGAGTCGCTGAGTCAGATCGGTCATGGCGCCCCTTCTACGGCTCGTCGATGGCGAAGAACACGTTCTTGGTTTCGGTGAAGTGCAACGGTGCGTCCTCACCCAGTTCGCGCCCCAGCCCGGACCGCTTGAAGCCGCCGAACGGGGTGGCATAGCGCACCGACGAATGCGAGTTCACCGACAGGTTCCCCGACTCCACCGCCCGCGACACCCGCAGCGCGCGGGAGAGGTTGTCCGTCCAGATCGACCCTGAAAGCCCGTATTCGGTGTCGTTGGCGAGCGCGATCGCGTCGGCCTCGTCGCCGAACGGCAGCACGGTCACCACGGGCCCGAAGATCTCCTCGGTGACGGTGCGGTGGACACGCGGCGGTGTCAAAACCGTTGGCGGGAACCAGAAGCCGGGGCCACCGGGGGCGCTGCCGCGGAATGCCACCAGTGCATCGTCGGGAACGTATGAGGCCACGGTGTCCCGGTGGGTGCGGGACACCAAGGGCCCCATCTCCGTTTCGTGTGACGACGGGTCGCCGACCACCACCCCCTTGACGGCCGGTTCGAGTAGCTCCATGAATCTGTCATAGACGCTGCGCTGCACCAGAATTCGGCTGCGTGCGCAGCAGTCCTGACCGGCGTTGTCGAACACGCCGTAGGGAGCGGTGGCGGCCGCGCGCTCGAGGTCGCAGTCGGCGAACACGATGTTGGCGCTTTTGCCGCCGAGCTCCAGCGTCACCCGTTTGATCTGCGCAGCGGCGCCGGCCATCACCCGGATCCCGACCTCGGTCGACCCCGTGAACACGATCTTGCGCACCTCGGGATGGGTGATGAACCGCTCCCCCACCACCGAACCCTTACCGGGCAGCACCTGAAACACGTCCGGCGGCAGACCCGCCTCGATCGCCAGTTCGCCGAGCCGCATGGTGGTCAACGGCGTCCACTCCGCGGGCTTCACCAGAACCGCGTTTCCGGCGGCCAGCGCGGGCGCGAAACCCCACGACGCAATCGTCATCGGGAAATTCCACGGAGTGATCACGGCGACCACACCAAGCGGCTCGTGGAACGTGACGTCCAGCCCGCCGGCCACCGGAATCTGCTTGCCCGACAGGCGTTCCGGGCTGGCGGCGTAGAACTGCAGGACATCACGCACATGCCCCGCCTCCCACTTGGCGTTGGAGACGGGATGACCGGAATTGGCCACCTCCAGCGCCGCCAGTTCATCGACATGGGCATCCACGACGGCCGCGAATGCGCGTAGCGCCGCGGCTCGCTCGGCCGGGGCCAGCGCCGCCCAATTCCGCTGCGCGGCCCGTGCGCGTGCCACCGCGTCATCGACGGCGGCGACGTCGGTCTGCTCGACAGTGCGCAGCACTTCCTCGGTGGCGGGGTTGATCAGCGTCGAGGTGCTCATGCACTGGCCCCCGCATATTGCTTCGCCGCCACCACCACCGCCGCGAACACCCTCAGGTCGTCGAGACGCTCCTCGGGATGCCATTGCACGGCGAGAACGAAAGAATCGCCGGGCATTTCGACCGCCTCGACGACCCCGTCGGCGTCGCGGGCGCTGATCACCAGCCCCTCGCCCAGCTCGGCGATGCCCTGGTGGTGATAGCACGGCGCCTCGGAGGACTCACCGATCAGGGCGGCCAACCGCGTGCCCGGCACCGTCGTGATCACCGACGTGGTGAACAAGGCATTGCCGGCTTGATGCCGGCTGTGGCCGACCACGTCGGGCAGATGCTGATGCAGTGTGCCGCCGAGGGCGACGTTGAGCACCTGTGCGCCGCGGCAGATTCCGAGCACCGGCATGCCGCGCCGCAGCGCGCCGTGCAGCAGCGCGAACTCCCATGCATCGCGGTCGTGGCGGGGCTCGTCGGTGGCGGGATGCGGCGCCTGGCCGTAGCGGACCGGGTCGACGTCCTTGCCGCCGGTGATCACCAGGCCGTCCAGCCCGTCGAGCACCCGCGCCGCGATGTCGTCGTCGACGGGCTGCGGGGGCAGCAGCACCGCGATGCCGCCCGCCAGCGTGACCCCCTCGAGGTAGATGTGCGGCAGGAAACTGGCACGCACGTCCCACACGCCGGTCTGCGCCTGTTCGAGGTAGGTCGTCATGCCGAGCACGGGCGCCGCTCGGCGGGCGCCGTGAAAGTCAGAGCCGCTCAAAGCCCCTCACCCTCTCCCAGTCGGTGACGGCGGCGTTGAACGCGTCGATCTCCACGCGCGCGTTGTTCAGGTAGTGGTCGACGACCTCGTCCCCGAACGCCTCGCGCGCCACCGTCGACTCGGCGAACAGCGCAGCGGATTCGGCCAGCGTCGTGGGCAGTCGCGGCGCGTCGCTCTGATAGGCGTTGCCCTCGAACACATCCGGCAGCTCGAGGTTCTGCTCGATGCCGTGCAGCCCACCGGCGATGAGGGCAGATAGGGCGAGGTACTGGTTGACGTCGCCGCCCGGTGTGCGGCACTCCATGCGCATTCCGTGGCCGTGGCCCACCACGCGCAGTGCGCAGGTGCGGTTGTCCATGCCCCACAGCACCGCAGTGGGTGCGAAGCTGCCGTCGACGAATCGCTTGTAGGAGTTGATGTTCGGCGCATGGAACAGGGTCAACTCGCGCAGGGTGGCCAGCTGTCCCGCGATGAAGCTGCGGAACATCGCCGACATGCCGTGCTCGGCGTCCGCGTCAGCAAACACAGCGCGAACCGTCCTCACCTCGCAGCGAAATGTGAATATGACAGCTGTTGCCCTCGCGCTCATCGAATTTCGCCATGAACGTCAGGCTCTTGCCGTGCTGGTCGGCGATCTCCTTCGCGCCGTTCTTGTAGATCGTGTGGTTGTCGCAGGTGACCAGGGCCTCGTCGTAACGGAACGCGATCTCCTGCTGCCCGAGGTTGCACTCGCCCTTCACGCCCTCGCAGTACATGCCCGCGCCGATCATGCCGAGCCGGATGTCACGCAGCAGTGGCTCCATCCGGGTCGACCCCAACATCGCGTAGTCGACGTTGTAATCGGTCGCCGGCGTCAGGTTGCGGTACCCGAGTGACCATGCCTCGCGGTAGCTGTTGTCGAAGACGATGAACTCCAACTCGGTACCCGCATAGGCCACCAGGCCGCGCCGCGCCAACCGGTCGATCTGACGTCGCAAGGATGCGGCGAGGAGCGGCGATCAATGGGCTGCCGTCGTCCCACGACAGATCGGCCATCACCAGCGCCGTGCCCGGCAGCCACGGAATCAACCGCAGCGTGGCGAAGTCGGGCGTCATCACCATGTCTCCGTAGCCGGTCTGCCAGCCCGACATCGCGTAGCCGTCAACGGTGTTCATCTCGACGTCCACGGCGAGCAGATAGTTGCAGCACTCCGCGCCGTGCTTGGCCACTTCCTCCGTGAAGAGCCGCGATGCCACCCGCTTACCGGTGAGCCGGCCCTGCATGTCGGGGAACGCCACGATGACCGTGTCGATCTTGCCCCTGTCGATGAACTCTTCGAGCTCCCTGAGCGTCAACATGACCGAAAGTCAACCATTGGACACCTCATCTTTGGGCCTATCTACGCACGCTGCCTGACGATTCAACCGCCCTGTCGCTGTCAAAGGTAGGACAGCAGACCTTTAGCAGTCTATTGTCACTGCCCATGGCGGAGGAGAAGTTGAAGGGTGCAGGCGGCGTCACCTATCGCCAGGCCGGGGAAGGTTACTTCGAGAAGCGCACGCTGCTGCGCACCGCGGGCTTCTGGGGCCTGTGGGGCATCGGCGTCGCCGCGGTGATCTCCGGCGATTTCTCCGGCTGGAACTTCGGCATCGGCGAAGCGGGCTGGGGCGGCTTGGGTGTGGCCTCCCTGCTGATCGTCGTCATGTATTTCGGCATGCTGTTCTCGATCGGCGAGATGGCGGCGGCGATGCCGCACACCGGTGGCGCCTATTCCTTCGCCCGCGCCGCGATGGGACCGTGGGGCGGCTTCATCACCGGCTTCGCCGAGACGATCGAGTACGTGTTCACCACCGCGGTGATCGTGTACTTCTCCTCGGCCTACGCCAACGCGGTGACCGACGAACTCTTCGGGCTGTCGCTGCCGGGCTGGGTGTGGTGGATCATCCTGTACGCGATCTTCGTCGGGCTGAACTCGTGGGGCGCAGCGGTGTCGTTCCGATTCGCGATCATCGTGGCGATCATCTCGATCGGCATCCTCGTGCTGTTCGGCATCCTGGCGGTGGCCAACGGTGCGGTCGACTTCAGCAGGTTGTTGGACATCGAACCGCAACCGGATGCCGCGGGTGCCAGCACGTTCTTGCCTTTCGGTGTGATCGGCATCTTGTATGCGCTGCCGTTCGCGATGTGGTTCTTCCTGGGCATCGAAGAGCTGCCGCTGGCCGCCGAGGAATCGCACAATCCGACCCGAGACATCCCGAAAGCCGGCATCTGGGGCCTCATTTCGCTCATCGGCTGTGCGGGCATCGTCTTCTTCCTCAATCCGGCGGTGACCGGATCCGAAGCCTTGGGCTCGTCAGACGAACCGCTGCTCGACGGTTTCCGCGCCTTCCTGCCCGACAGCCTGGCCGCGGTGCTGTCGGGGTTCGCATTGATCGGTCTGCTGGCCAGCCTGCAGGGCATCATGTACGCCTACGGCCGCAACCTGTACTCGCTGTCGCGGGCCGGCTACTACCCCAAGTCCTTGTCGCTCACCGGTTCTCGGCGGACTCCAGTCGTGGCGTTGATCGTCGGCGCGGTGATCGGCTTCGTCGCGCTGCTGATCGTCAACTTCAACGAGGGTGCCGGCGACGTCGTTCTTTACATCGCCGTGTGGGGCGCGGTGCTGGCCTACATGCTGCAGATGGTGTCGTTCGTCTTGCTGCGCCGGAAGTTCCCCAACGCCAGGCGGCCGTGGGTCAGCCCGACCGGCAACTGGGGCGCCATCGTGGCGTTTGTCATCGCCGCCGTCACGTTCGTCGGCGTGCTGCTCAACCCCGACTACCAGGTCGCCATCATTGCGATCGTCGTGTTCTACGCGATCGGTCTGCTGGTGTTCGGCTTCTACGGGCGTCACCGGCTGGTGCTCTCGCCCGAAGAGGAGTACGCGGTCACCGGCGGGCTGCACGGCTTCGACCCCGAATCGGAGGGGCTCGGCGGCACGATCGAAGACGAGATCCTCAAGGGCCGCACCTACTGAGCAGTCTCCCGCCGGGCTGAAGAAGCCCGGGTAAGCCGGTAGTGTCGAACGAGTGTGTGGAGCGACCGGCGAGGTCCGACTCGACGGCCGGGCCCCTGACATCGCGGCCGTCGCAGCGATGACCGAGGTCATGGCTCCGCGCGGACCCGACTCGGCGGGCGTGTGGTCACAAAACCGGGTCGCCCTCGGCCACCGCCGGCTGCGCATCATCGACCTGAGCGAGGCGGGCGGTCAACCCATGGTTGACGCGGAACTGGGGCTGACCGTCGCATGGAACGGCTGCATCTATAACTACCAGCAGCTGCGCGCCGAGCTGACCGGGTACGGCTACCGGTTCTTCTCCCACAGCGACACCGAGGTGCTGCTGAAGGCCTATGACCACTGGGGAGATCGCTTCGTCGACCGCCTCTACGGGATGTTCGCCTTCGCGATCGTCGAGCGCGACAGCGGGCGGGTGCTGCTCGGCCGCGACCGCCTGGGCATCAAGCCGCTGTATCTGACCCAGGACGCCAGCCGGATCCGGTTCGCCTCCGCACTGCCGGCGCTGTTGGCCGGCGGCGGCGTCGACACCCGCATCGATCCCGTCGCCCTGCACCACTACATGACTTTTCATTCCGTGGTGCCACCGCCGCGGACGATCCTGCGCGGGGTCAGCAAGGTGCCGCCGGCCTCGCTGGTGGCGATCGAGCCGGACGGCCGCACGACGACAACCACCTACTGGACCCCGGACTTCTCCCGCCGCGCCGATCGCTCGGACTGGTCGGAACGCGACTGGGAGGACGCGGTGCTGGCCGCGCTTCGCGTCGCGGTCGAGCGACGGCTGGTGGCCGACGTGCCGGTGGGCTGCCTGTTGTCGGGGGGCGTGGATTCCAGCCTGATCGTCGGGTTG
Organism: uncultured Actinomycetota bacterium; assembly: GCA_963834955.1. GTDB lineage: Bacteria > Actinomycetota > Actinomycetes > Mycobacteriales > Mycobacteriaceae > Mycobacterium. The sequence continues at coordinate 116,960 of CAWIDX010000034.1, read as the reverse complement.
CTCGCCGACGCGGGCCAGACCGGCCTGTCGACGTTCTCCATCGGTTTCGAATCGGTCGGCGGCGTCGCCGGCGACGAGTTCCATTGGTCGGACATCGTGGCCGAGCGGTTCGGGACCGACCATCACCAGATCCACATCGGTGTCGAGCGGATGCTGCCCGCTCTCGAGGGGACGATCGGCGCGATGAGCGAGCCGATGGTCAGCCACGACTGCGTCGCCTTCTACCTGCTCAGCCAGGAGGTATCCAAGCACCTCAAGGTGGTCCAGTCCGGCCAGGGCGCCGACGAGGTGTTCGCGGGCTATCACTGGTACCCGCCCATGAGCGCGCCGGACGCCGGCACCATCGAGGGCGCCGTCGCACGTTACCGGGCCGCCTTCTTCGACCGCGACACCGCCGGGGTCAACGCGCTGGTGACAGCCGGCGCCGTCGCCTCCGGCGACCCGAGTGGCGACTACGTCGCGGAGCACTTCACCCGGCCGGGCGCCGCCACCGCCGTCGACCGGGCCCTGCGGCTCGACACCACGGTGATGCTGGTGGACGACCCCGTCAAGCGCGTCGACAACATGACGATGGCGTGGGGGCTGGAAGGCCGGGTGCCCTTCCTCGACCACGAACTCGTCGAGCTGGCAGCCAGCTGCCCACCAGAGCTGAAGACCGCTCACGGCGGCAAGGGCGTGCTCAAGCAGGCCGCCCGCCGAGTCATCCCGTCGGAGGTGATCGACCGTCCCAAGGGGTATTTCCCCGTCCCGGCGCTGACCCACCTGGAGGGCCCCTACCTGGAGTTGGTCCGCGATGCGTTGTACGCCCCGGCGGCCAAGGAGCGCGGGCTGTTCCGTCCGGAGGCGGTCGACCGCCTGCTGGCCGACCCGAATGGCCGGTTGACCCCGCTGCGCGGCAACGAGTTGTGGCAGATCGCGCTGTTGGAGCTGTGGCTACAGCGACACGGCATCACCGGAGCTGCTGCATGACCGAGAAATCCGAAGAAGAGGCGGACGACCACCCAGAGGCCATCACCCTCGGTCTGCACGACGCCTCGCCGCAGCACCTGGTGGACACCATGGCCGAGGACGTGGTGCTCGACTTGGGTTGGGGCCGTTTGATTTTCGGTCAGACCTTCGCCGACCCGGAACACCTCGCCGAGGTTCTGCAGAACGAAGAGCCCGGGCGCCGCGACATCTGCATCTATCCCCGCGAGGCGCACGTCCTGGTGGCCCGGTCACCGCATGAGCTGTTCATCGACCCCAGCCACACCTACCGGCTGCGCTTCACCGACGACGCTGAGTCCGAAGCCTCGGCCGTGGGTGTCGCGGTGCGCCCGCCAGAAAGCCGCGCCGAGGCCGAGGCGATGAACCATGTCTACGTCCGGTGCGGCATGGTGCCCGCGCCGGTGGACGTGATGTGGGACAACCACATCAACTCCGACGTGGTGACCTATCTGATTGCCGTCCGTCAGGACGACGGCACCGTGGTCGGCACCGTCACCGGGGTGGACCACGAACGCCTGTTCTCCGACCCCGAGCACGGGTCGAGCCTGTGGTCGCTGGCGGTCGATCCCTCCGCCGGCATGCCGGGCATCGGCGCGGCGCTGACCGGCGCCCTCGCCGAGCGGTTCCGCGCCGAGGGCCGCGCCTACCTGGACTTGTCCGTCGCCCACGACAACGACGCGGCGATCGCCCTCTACGAGAAACTCGGGTTCCGCCGCGTCCCGGTGCTGGCGATCAAGCGCAAGAACGCCATCAACGAACCGCTCTACACCCGCGGCTTCCCCGAAACCATTGAAGACCTCAACCCGTACGCCCGGATCATCGCGGACGAGGCGCTGCGCCGCGGGATCAGGGTCGAGGTGCTCGACGCCGAGACCGGTGAGCTGCGCCTGTCCCACGGGGGGCGCAGTGTGATCACCCGGGAATCGCTGTCGGAGTACACCACCGCGGTGGCGATGAGCCGCTGCGACGACAAGCGCCTCACCCGCCGCATCGTCGAGGAGGCCGGCATCATCGTGCCGAAAGGCCGGCTGGCCACCTTCGACGAGAACGACCACGCCTTTCTGGCCGAGGTCGGCGAGGTGGTGGTCAAGCCGACGAAAGGTGAACAGGGCAAGGGCATCACCGTGGGGGTGACCAGCATCGCCGACCTCGACGCGGCGCTGGCCCGCGCCCGCGAGCACTGCCCGGAGGTGCTGATCGAGCAGCGTGCGCCGGGCAGCGACCTGCGACTGGTCGTCATCGACGGCAAAGTGGTCGCGGCGGCAGTGCGCAAACCGGCCGAGGTGATCGGCACCGGGGTGCACAGCGTGCGCGACCTGATCGAGGCGCAGAGCCGCCGCCGGGCCGCGGCCACCGGCGGCGAGTCGACCATCCCGATGGACGACATCACCGAGGCCACCGTCGCCGAGGCGGGCTGGTCACTCGATGACGTGCTGCCCGAGGGCGTGCGGCTGCATGTGCGCCGCACGGCGAACCTCCATCAGGGCGGCACGATCGAAGACGTCACCGCCGAGGTGAACCCCGAACTGTGCCGGGTGGCCGTCGGCGCCGCCGAAGCCATCAGAATTCCGGTCACCGGCATCGACCTGCTCGTTCCCGACGTCGCCGGCGAGGAGTACGTGTTCGTCGAAGCCAACGAGCGCCCGGGATTGGCCAACCACGAGCCGCAACCGACCACGGCCGCCTTCATCGACTTCCTCTTCCCCGGCCAGCCCGGCCCACCTCAGACGTGGAAACCCGAGCAGGCGGCCGGGTAACCGCCGCTCACCAAGTGCTGGTGCGCATCACGATCTCGACAGCCAATTGGGCAGTCGACTCCTGCGCGTTGCGCCGGGCCGCCAGCTCTACCAGCCGGAAGTCGCCGTACACGTAGCGCTGGCTGGCGCGCGCCACCGCGCGGGCGGCGGGCGTGCTGACCAAGATGGTGGTGTTCATCTCCACCGGCGGGCAGTGTTCGTCGCGCACCACGCCGGTCACGTCGGCCACCCGGGGATGGCCGCGGTCGATCACCACGAGCCCGATGAAGCGGTCAAGCCGGCTCGCGGCCAGTTCCCACGCGAGCTCACCCCCAACCCGATCCCCCACCAGCAGCGCCCACCGCACACCCAACGAGTCCAGGACATCGACCACCGCCTTGGCGGTCAGCCGCCGGTCCGGCGCGATCACGACGGTGCGCAGCGACGCGGTGTGCAGGCGCTGACAGACGGGGTCATAGGCAGCGGGGCTGTGATTGGCGGCGCCAAGCACGACGACCACCGGTCCCTTCTCGGGACCTGACACATTGACCGCTACCGGGAATCCGTCGACGGTGACCATCGTCGAGGCCACCCGACGAACGCTACCGGGTTTCGGCCGGTGAGCGGGTCGTTTCAACCTTCTGTCGGGAGATTTTCAGGTCAGGACGCGTCGATGCGCTGTGCTTGCCGGTCGGCGATGTCAAGAAACGTCTGCGGCAACGTGGCTTTCGGCGGCGGTGGATTTCCCGGCGCGACTTGCGTTGTGGGAAAGGCGATTCCGAACACCGCCATCCGCGCCACGTTCTCGAATGTCATGTAGACGCTGTTCTCGACGCCGGCCAACCGCATGGTCTGTTGGTAGGCCAGCTGATCGGGACGTGTGCTCGGCAGCTTCGTCGTGGTGATCGGGATGCGTTCGGAGTTTGCGTCGAAGAACGCGTCGAACCGCTCGCATCTGGCCGCGGTCGCCGCGAGCTGATCGAGGTCGAGCGGCGACGTGAGCACGGTCATCACGATCCGGGCCCCGTCGTAGGTGACGGCGTACTTGGCGGCACTGCCCGGTCCCCGTTCGGCAGTGGCGGCGATGACGTCGGTCAATCCGTTCGAGCAGCCCGCCGGGTTCGACAGCAGCGATGACGGACTGATCCGCGCCGCCGCCATCGGGTTCGCCCGGATTCTCGATGATCCGGCCGTAGTTCACACCGGGGGGAAAGTCGGCCTCCGTCAGCACCACTTTGTCGAGCCTGGCGCCGGGCCAGGTGGGGGTGCCGCTGATCGTTTGGAATCCAGACAGTGCCGCGGCGGTGCCCATGGCGGCCAGGCTGGCGGCCAGCAGCATCCGGGCGCCCGCACGCGCGCGCGGTCTGATCATCCAGACAGGCTACTGGTGTACACCCGTGACCACCGTCGGGCGGGTCACCGGCCCGCTTTCGAGCAGCCCGAGGATCCCGTCGACGTCGAGGTGGGCAGTGAGCAGATCGGCCATCACATCGAACTGCGCATCGCGGCGCGCAGCCACGTTGACGTCGTCGGCGACCACGAACCCGCGCTTACCCGCGGCGGCGGCCGCTTCAGTGAGCCAACCGCGACGGAACGCGTCGTTGTCGAACACGCCGTGCCAGTGGGTGCCGTACACCGCGGCGCGGCGAACGCCGACGTCCGACCAGTCGCCTTCGGTGCACCGCGCGAGAAGTCCATGGTGGATCTCGAAGCCCGCCAGCGGGGTGTGGAAGGTTCGCAATGTCTTGACCTCGGAAAACACGATGTCGGCGTCGAGGAGCCCGAGGCCGGCCACTTGACCGGCACGCGACTCGACCTCGTCGTCGATGCGCCGGCATAACATCTGGAAGCCGCCGCAGATGCCGAGCACCGGCTTGCCGGCAGCCGCATGGCCGTACACCGCGTCGGCCAGTCCGCGGTCGCGGAGCCACCCCAGATCGGCGACCGTGGACTTACTCCCCGGCAGCACCACCACGTCGGCGTCGGCCACCTCGGCGGGCTCGGCGACCCAGCGGACCAGCACTCCCGGCTCGCACGCCAGCGCCTCGACATCGGTGGAGTTGGAGATGCGGGGCAGCCGGATCGCGGCCACCCGCAGCCAGTCGGCTCCGCGTGGGCTACGCGGCGTGCCGAGCACGTGGCGGGCCAGCACCGAGACCGAGTCCTCCGCGTCCAGCCAGAGCTCGTCGGCGTAGGGCAGCACCCCATAGGTCGGCCGGCCGGTGAGGGCCTGCAGCTGGCGCAGGCCGGGCTCCAGCAGGGCCGGGTCGCCGCGGAACTTGTTGACCACGAAACCCGCGATCAGCGCCTGGTCTGCGGGCTCGAGCACCGCCACGGTGCCGAACAGATGCGCCAGCAATCCGCCGCGGTCGATGTCGCCCACCAGCACGACGGGCAGGTCGGCGGCGCGGGCCAGCCCCATGTTCGCCAGGTCGGTTGCCCGCAGGTTGATCTCGGCCGGTGAGCCGGCGCCCTCGCAGATCACCGCGTCGAAGTCGGCACGCAACCCCTGTAGGTCCTCCAGCACAATCGCCGCGAGCCGCTCGCGGTGCTCGATGTAGTCGCCGGCCCGGACGGTGGTCACGGGTCGCCCGTGTAACACCAGCTGCGAGGTGCGGTCACTGCCCGGTTTCAGCAGCACGGGGTTGAACCGCACGCTCGGCGCGAGGCCGGCCGCGCGGGCCTGCATCGCCTGAGCCCGCCCGATCTCCCCGCCGTCGACGGTGACCACGGAGTTGTTCGACATGTTCTGGGCCTTGAACGGCGCGACTGACACACCCTTTCGGGCCAGCAGTCGGCACAACCCGGCCACGAGCATCGACTTGCCGGCCTCGGAGCTGGTGCCGGCGATCAGGAGCGCCGTGCCGCTCACGTCGACGCCGAACGTGCGCTCACTGCGAAAATCCGCCCGAAAATTCGCCGTGAGTGCACGTTCGCGGTCACGGAAGAGTCAGGATCTCGGCGCCGTCGTCGGTGACCACCAGGGTGTGCTCGAACTGCGCGGACCACCTGCGGTCGTTCGTCACCACCGTCCAGCCGTCGTCCCAGATCCCGTAGTCGAGCGACCCGAGGTTGATCATCGGCTCGATGGTGAACGTCATGCCCGGTTCCAGGACCGTGGTGACGGCAGGCTGGTCGTAGTGCAGCACCACGAGCCCGTTGTGGAACGTCGGACCCACGCCGTGGCCGGTGAAGTCGCGAACCACGTTGTAGCCGAAGCGGTTTGCATACGACTCGATCACCCGGCCGACCACCGACAGCGACCGGCCGGGTTTGACGGCCTTGATCGCGCGCATCGTGGCCTCACGCGTGCGTTCGACGAGCAGCCGGTGCTCCTCGGAGACGTCGCCCGCCAGGAAGGTGGCGTTGGTGTCGCCGTGCACACCGCCGATGAAGGCGGTGACGTCTATGTTGACGATGTCACCGTCCTCGATGACCGTCGAGTCCGGGATGCCGTGGCAGATGACCTCGTTCAGCGATGTGCAGCACGACTTCGGAAAGCCCTTGTAGCCCAAGGTCGACGGATACGCGCCGTGGTCGATCATGTACTCGTGCGCGATCCGGTCGAGTTCGTCGGTGGTGACGCCCGGCATGACCGCGCGACCGGCCTCGGCGAGCGCGCCGGCGGCGATGCGGCCGGCCACCCGCATCTTCTCGATCACCTCGGGCGTCTGCACCCACGGCTCGCTGCCCTCGCGCACCGTCGGCTTGCCGACGTACTCGGGCCGCGGGATCAGCTTCGGCACCGGAAGCGTGGGCGACACCACGCCAGGCCGAAGGGCAGTGCGAACAGACATGGCGTCCAGCCTAACCGTGACGCCGTGGCGCGGGAATGCGGCGCTGGAAGACCAAGCTCGTCGCCTCAGCGCTTCTGATCGCGCCGCACTAGCGGCATCGGGAGCCGCATCCGCTGCCGCTTCGGCCCGCGGATGTCGACCGAGCCCAGCACCACCTTGCCGGTCAAAACGACGTGCGGTGCGCCTTCGGCCGGTGGGTCCCGGCGCCGGTCGCGGGCGCTGCCGCCGTACACCGTCACGTCGTCGATCGATGCGCTGGCTCCGTCCGGCAGCCGGATGTCCACCGAGCCGCGGACCATGTCGAGCTCGATCACCACGACCGGACCCGCGAACCGCGCCTTGGTCAGATCCAGTTCGACCGAGCCGAGCCGCCGCACCAGCGCCAGGCGGGTCGGCACCATCCACTCGCCTTGCCGCTTGAGCGAGCCCGCCCAGCCGCGCAGCTCCACCCGGTCCGCGGCCGATGTGACGATCGCGCCCGGTCCAGGCAGGTCACCGACCAGGGTGTCGAGCTCGCCGTGGGTGCGGGCCTGCGATACCCGCGACGAGCGCTCCTCGAACTCCCCGATGTCGATGAGGCCGAGCGCGACGGCATTGTGCAGCCGCCGCAGCGTGCCGTTGCGGTCCGCGTCCGACACGCGCAGCTCGATGAACTGCTCTGGAATGCTCGTCATGGCATTCCCAACTTACCGCCAGACTCAGGTCAAGTACCCCGGCGGCAACGAGTCGAGCATGTACTTGGTCATGCGCACCGCATACTCCGAGGTGCCACCCCCGACGATCAGCGAGGCGAACGCCATGTCGCCGCGATAGCCGGCGAACCACGAATGCGACCCGCCGTCGAACTCTGCTTCACCGGTCTTGCCTCGCACGTCGCCCGACCCCGCCAGGTCGTCGGCGGTGCCGTTGGTGACCACCAGCCGCATCATCGGGCGCAAGTCGTCGAGGATCTCCGGTGGGAGCAGGGCGCTCTGGCCGGTGACCTCGGTGGGACGGCCGTGGATGAGCTGCGGTACCGGTGTCTTCCCGGCCGCTACGGTCGCGACCGCCATCGCCATGCCGAACGGGCTCACCACCACCTTGCCCTGCCCGAAGCCGTCCTCGGTCCGTTCGGCGAGGTTGACCGTGGGTGGCACCGAGCCGGTAACAGTGGTGATCCCGGCCACGTGGTAGTCGAGTCCGATCCCGTACTGAAGCGCGGTGTCGGTGAGTGCACGGGGCGGCATGCGGCTGGCCAGCTCTGCGAACGTGGTGTTGCACGAACTCGCGAAGGCGCGCGACATGGGCACCACGCCGAGGTCGAAGCCGCCGTAGTTGGGAATTGTGCGGTGTCCGATGTCGATGCTGCCCGGGCAGCCCAGAAGCGTGTTCGGGGTGGCCATGTCGCGCTGCATCGCCGCCCCCGCGGTGACGATCTTGAACGTCGACCCGGGCGGAAACAGGCCGGCGGTGGCCAGCGGCCCCTCGGCGTCGGCGGCGGCGTTCTGGGCGATGGCCAGGATTTCGCCGGTGGAAGGCCGGATCACGACGATCATCGCCTGCTTACCGGTGCTGTTCACCGCGTGCTGCGCGGCGTCCTGCACGGCCCGGTCCAGCGTGAGCGACACCGACGGCGCAGGCTTGCCGAGCACCTCGTGGAGCACCCCGACGTCGACGCCGTTCTGGTTGACCGAGACCACCCACCATCCGGCTTCGCCGTCGAGCTGGTCGACCACCGTCTTCTTGACCTGCCCGATGACGTCGGGCGCGAACTCGTCGTCGGTGGGACGCAAGTCCTCCTGAGGCGTCACGACGACACCGGGCAGGTGCCCGATCGCCGGTTCCACGTTGTTGTTGTCGTCGGGTCGCAGGGTGATTAAGAAAAGTGGGTTCGGCGACGAGCTCGCCTCCTCGGCGAGGCGCTGCGCGTCCAGGGTGTCGTCGAACGGGCGCAATGCATTGACGACGGCCCGCGCCGTCGACATCAGCTGCAAGCCGGCCTTTCCGGCGTCGAGTTTGTAGCTGTAGAGGTAGCCGGGCCTCAGCACGTCGGTGCCGCCGACTTCATTGACGGAGGCCCGTGACGGCGCGTCGGCCCGCAGTGCCATCGTTTGGTTGTCGCCGAGCCGCGGGTGCAACGCCGTCGCCGTCCACCGCACGACCCATCGGCCCTCGTCGCGGATCATGTTCAGCACACCGTCGTAGGTCCACGTGCGGTTCTTCGGCAGGTGCCAGGTGTAGCGGTAGTCGACGACGCCGGTGTCCTCGTCGAAGCTGGAGCCGAGGATCTGCGCGTCGAGGCGGCCGGCCTGCAACCCGGCCCAGGCGGCATTCAGCGCGGAACGCGCATCCTCTGGTTGGTCGGTCAGGCTCGCCGCGCCGGCGGTGTCGCCGGTGGCGAACGCCCCGAAGAACTGCTCGCCGGCCGGGGCGGGACCGTCGGGCCGCGGGGTGCACCCGGGCAGCAGAGCCGCTAGAACTGTCGCCAGCAAAATCAGACCGCCGACACGTGATACCAATGAGGTTATTGTTGCCATTGGGGCTGATGTTAAAGGCCTTGGCCGTTGGACCAGGGGAGGCGCACCGAGACCGAACCGTTACGTCGAAGCGGCGGGACGGCGATCTCGAGTGCGAGACTAGTCCAACAGCACGGTGGCGAAGGTGCCGATCTCCGCGAATCCCACCCGCGCATACGCCGCCCGGGCGACGGTGTTGAAGTCATTGACGTAGAGGCTGGCGATGCGGCCGCTGCCGACGACGGCTGCCACGACCGCCGCGGTGCCCGCGGTGCCCAGTCCGCGGCCGCGATATTCGGGGTGCACCCAGACGCCCTGGATCTGCCCGACCGCCGGCGACTGCGAACCGACCTCGGCCTTGAAGATCACCTCGCCGTGTTCGAACCGTGCGTACGCACGTCCGGCTGCGATCAGGCCCGCCACGCGCCGGCGGTACCCGCGGCCACCGTCGCCGAGCCTCGGGTCGATCCCGACCTCGCCGATGAACATGTCGATCGCCGCCACCAGGTAGGCGTCGAGTTCGTTGCTGTGCACGCGCCGGACGGCGGCGTCGACTTGGCCGGTCGGCATCGTTCCCAGCGCCATCAACGGCTGCTGCTCCCGCACGTCGCGGGCCGGCCCCCACGTGTGCTCGAGGCGCCGCCACATCGGCAACACCAGTTCGGCCCGGCCTACCAGCGACGAGCACCGCCGCGCCGAACCCATCGCCCTGTCGGCGAACGCGTGCAGGTCTTCAGCCGCGCCACGCAGCGGGATCACGTTGGCGCCCGCGTAGCACAGCGACTCGTCGGCGCCGCGCCGCGTCCATAGTTCGCCGCCGATCGCGGCCGAATCGATGCCGTGTTCGGCGACCCTGGCCGCGACCATGCAGGCGGCAACCGGATCGGCATCGAGAACCCGATGCACAGCTGTGGCGTCGCGAGCCACCGACACCCGTCGTTCGTCGACCAGGCGAAAAATCGGTGGAGCCGACATCAAAGTTCTTTCTGCGGTGACCAGCCGCCGGTGGATTACGCCATCAGCTTACGGTCACCACCGGCGAACCGCTCGCATCTGAACCTCGCTCTGTGCTTCTTTCGCCGGCAATCCGCATCGCCTCTTCAATCAACGTTTCCACGATCTGTGCCTCCGGGACCGTCTTGATGACTTCACCTTTGACGAAGATCTGGCCCTTGCCGTTTCCGGACGCGACACCGAGATCGGCCTCCCGCGCCTCGCCGGGACCGTTGACGACGCAGCCCATCACCGCCACCCGCAGCGGGACGTCGAGCCCTTCGAGGCCGGCGGTGACCTCGTTGGCCAGCGTGTAGACGTCGACCTGGGCGCGCCCGCACGACGGGCACGACACGATCTCCAGCGAGCGGGGCCGCAGGTTGAGCGACTCGAGGATCTGGTTGCCGACCTTGACCTCTTCGACCGGCGGCGCCGACAGCGACACCCGGATCGTGTCGCCGATGCCCCGCGACAGCAGCGCGCCGAATGCGACCGCGGATTTGATCGTGCCCTGAAACGCGGGACCGGCTTCGGTGACGCCGAGGTGCAGCGGGTAGTCGCACTGCGACGCCAGCAGCTCGTAGGCGGCGACCATGATCACCGGATCGTGGTGCTTGACGCTGATCTTGATGTCGCCGAAGCCGTGATCCTCGAACAGCGACGCCTCCCATAGCGCGGACTCGACCAGCGCCTCCGGTGTCGCTTTGCCGTACTTGGCCATGAACCGCTTGTCGAGCGACCCGGCATTGACGCCGATGCGGATCGGGATGCCGGCGTCGCCGGCGGCCTTGGCCACCTCTTTGACCCGGCCGTCGAATTCCTTGATGTTGCCGGGATTGACCCGCACCGCCGCGCACCCGGCATCAATCGCGGCGAAGATGTACTTCGGTTGGAAGTGGATGTCGGCGATCACCGGGAGCTGGCTGTGCCGGGCGATCTCGGCCAGCGCGTCGGCGTCCTCCTGGCGCGGGCAGGCCACCCGGACGATGTCGCAGCCCGTGGCGGTCAGCTCGGCGATCTGCTGCAGGGTGGAGTCGACGTCGTGCGTCTTGGTGGTCGTCATCGACTGCACGGCGATCGGGTGATCGCTGCCGATTCCGACGTCGCCGACCATCAGCTGACGGGTTTTCCGCCGCGGGGCCAGCGTGGGTGCGGGCAGGTCCGGCATACCCAAACCAACACCGCCGACGGTCATGATGTCTCCTACTGGAACAACCTGATCGGGTTGACCAGGTCAGCGGTCACGGTTAGCGCCATATAGCCGACCACCACTACCAAGACTACGTAGGTGGCGGGCATCAGCTTGAGGTAGTTGACCGGCGCCGCGGCGGCCTTGCCGCGCACCGACCGGATCATGTTGCGGATCTTCTCGTACGTCGCGATCGCGATGTGGCCGCCGTCGAACGGCAGCAGCGGCAGCAGGTTCACTGCGCCCAGCACGAAGTTGAGCTGGGCCAGGAAGAACCAGAACGCCACCCACAAGTCGTGGTCGACGGTGTCGCCGCCGATGATCGTCGCCCCGACCACGCTGATCGGGGTGTCGGGGCTGCGTTCGCCGCCGCCGATGGCCTGCACAAGCGCGCCCACCTTCGTCGGGATCTTGACCAGCGCCTTGCCCAACTCGACGGCCAGGTCGCCGGTGAACACGAAGGTCGCGGGCACGGCCGACAGCGGGTTGTAGTGCGGTCGGCCCCGACACCGCGTTGCCGCTGATGCCGATCGCGCCGACCGTCGATGCAGCGTCGGGGTTTTCGGATGGTGAACCGCTGCGTCTGCGTGACGTTCACCGTGAAGGTGATCTCCTGGACCCCCCCGTTTTCGCTGCGCTCCACGACCACCGGCGTCGGCCCCTTCAACGGCTTGACGGCGGCCACGACGTCGGCGAAGGTGTGCACGTCCTTATCGCCGACCTTGACGATCACGTCGCCCGGCCTGATACCGGCGTCGGCCGCAGGCCTGACCCCGGGTCCATCGCACTCAGTCTGCTGCTCTTTCGTGACTTGCGGCGCGACGCCACAGGTTTCGCCGATGACCGCGCGAGTGTCCGGGTGCAAGTTTGGCAGGCCCCAGATCAGGGCGATCGCATAGATCAGCACCAGGCCGATGAGGAAGTTCATCGCCGGGCCGGCCAACAGCACCGCCACCCGCTTCCAGGCCTTCTGCTTGTACATCGCGCGGTCTTCTTCGCCGGGCTGCAGCGGCTCGATCGACGTCATCCCCGCGATGTCGCAGAACCCGCCCAGCGGCACGGCCTTGATGCCGTACTCGGTCTCGCCCAGCTTGTTGGGCCGGCGGGTGGACCACAGCGTCGGTCCGAAGCCGACGAAGTAGCGACGCACCTTCATCCCGGTGGCGCGGGCCACCCACATGTGGCCGCACTCGTGCAACGCCACCGACACGAGAATGGCAAGCGCGAACAGCACGATGCCGAGTACAAACATCATCGGGCGGGTATGACCTCCTGTGCGACGGCGCGCCGGGCGCGGGCGCGGGCCCAGCGTTGTGCGTCGAGTACCTCATCCACGGTAGCCGGTTCCGCCGTGAACTGGTCGGCATCGTCGAGCACCTCGGCAATGGTGCGCACGATCGCTCCGAACGGCACCCCGCCGGCGAGGAAGGCCGCGGCGGCCTCCTCATTGGCGGCGTTGTAGACGGCGGTCAGGCATCCACCGGCCTGGCCGGCCTGCCGTGCCAGGTCGACGGCGGGGAAGACCGTGGCGTCGAGCGGCTCGAATTCCCAGCTCGCCGCGGTGGTGAAGTCGCATGCGGCGGCCACGTCAGGCACCCGGTCGGGCCATCCGAGCGCGAGCGAGATCGGCAGTTTCATGTCGGGCGGGCTGGCCTGGGCGATGGTCGAGCCGTCGGTGAACGTCACCATCGAGTGCACGACCGACTGCGGGTGGACGACGACGTCGATGCGCTCATACGGCACGCCGAACAGCAAGTGCGTCTCGATCAGCTCAAGGCCCTTGTTGACGAGCGACGCCGAGTTGAGCGTGTTCATCGGGCCCATGTTCCAGGTGGGATGTGCGCCCGCCTGCTCCGGCGTGACGTGTTCGAGGTCGGCGGCCGACCACCCGCGGAACGGACCGCCCGACGCCGTGAGCACGAGCCGGGCCACCTCGTCGGCCCGGCCGGCGCGCAGGCACTGGGCCAGCGCCGAGTGCTCAGAGTCGACGGGCACGATCTGACCGGGGGCGGCCGCCTTGAGCACCAGAGGGCCGCCGGCCACCAGCGACTCCTTGTTGGCCAGGGCTAGGCGGGCGCCGCTGGCCAGCGCGGCTAACGTCGGCTTCAAGCCCAAGGCGCCGACGAGCGCGTTGAGGACAACGTCCGCTTCGGTGTTCTCCACCAGGTGCGTAGCGGCGTCCGTACCGCTGAACCTGACGTCACCGATGCCGTCGGCCGCCTGCGGATCGGCGATGGCGATGTTTGTCACACCGGTGGCGGCGCGCTGCTCGGCGAGCAGTTCCGCGTTGGCGCCCCCGGCGGCAAGGCCGACGACCTCGAAGCGGTCCGGGTTGGCGGCGATGACCTCCAGCGCCTGCGTGCCGATGGATCCGGTGCTGCCGAGGATGAGCACACGGACGCGACTACTCACCCGTCTATTGTGCCGCGCGTGGCGGTGAAGGCGTAGTCACAGCCGTCACTCGCGTCGCGGTTTCGGTGGTAGGTGCAGCCTTCGAAAGTGATAGCACATGCGATATCACTTTCTGCGGAACAACATCGACCGCCAGCCAGTGACGCGAGTGACTGGTGTGAATCCGCCCGTTACCGCACTTTGGCCATCACAGCTTCGGCGAACCGCTCGATGGGTGCGCGGTACCGCTCAACCCCGCCGGGGCCCCTCGCATCCACCCCAGCCCAGGGCAGGCACATCGCCGCGGTGATGCCGACGTCCTCAGCACGTTTGAAGAGATCGGGCGACGGCTCCTCGAGCAGCGCGAGCATGATCTCGAACGGCTGGTTCTGGCGTCCGTACTCGCGGCGCAGCGCGGTCAACCGCGCAGCGTAGGCGACCGCGTCGTCCCAGGCGTACGCGTAACCCACCCAGCCGTCGCACAGCCGCGCGGCTCGGCGCAGGGCGGCGTCCGACTCACCGCCGCACAGGATCGGCACCGGCGCCGGAGGATGTGGTTCGATCATCAGCTCGGGCACCCGGTAGTACCGCCCACTCCACGACACCCAGCCGCCCTGCCACAGCGCGCGCAGGGCCGGGATCATCTCGTCCAGCCGTTTGCCGCGGTTGTGGAAGTCCTGCCCCATCAGCTCGAACTCCTCGCGCATCCACCCGATCCCGGCCGCGAGGGAAACTCGGCCTTCAGAGAGCACCGATGCGGTGGCGACGAGTTTCGCCACCTCGAGCAACGGCCGGGCGGGTGCCACATAGACGGCGTTCGAGAACCGCAGCCGGCTCGTCACCGCCGCCATGGCGCCGATGAGAACCCAGGAGTCCGGCCACGCGGTGTCGGGTGGCCATCCCGGGCGACCCGTTGGTGACGGGTACGGCGACACCAGCTCACGCGGATAGATCAGGTGGTCAGAGCACACAATGCCGTCGTAACCCGCTTCGTCGAGCATTCGTGCGACCGCGGGCGCCTGCGTCGGCTCCATGAACGCCGTGCCACCCCAGAACTGCATCGCTAACCTTTATCACTGCGCGCGCCGCCGCCAGGCCCAGGCCCATGCGGCGAGCGCCAGCGCGAGCAGAACGACAAGCCACGGCCAGCCCCCGTGCTGGTGCACCCAGCCCGCGATTGCGCCCTGCACGCGTCCAGCCGCCGCGATCACCGGATCGGCCGGATTGCCGTTGGCATGAAAGAGCCGCACTTCGTAGAGCCCGTAGTAGCCGACGTACAGACCGACCACGATCAGCAGCACCCCGCTGATGCGGTTGACGTACGGCAACACGGCCCGCAGCCGGTCGGAGAGCGCCGAGCTGGCGAACGCGGCGGCGACCGCGAGGACACCGACGACCAGCGCCAGCCCGGCGGCGTAGGCCAGGTAGACCAGCAGCCCGTCGACAAGCGACCTACCCGGTAAGCCCGCCCCGGTGAGAGCGAGAAACGGGCCGATGGTGCACGACAGCGACGCGATGGCATAGCTGATCCCATATCCGAACATCGAGGCAAGACCGGCCGACGGTGCCCCGCCCGGCACGTTGACAGCCGGTATGTGCAGCTCCCGGCCCGACACCAGCCAGATGCCGAGCGCCACAAGGCCCATGCCGATCACCACGGTGACGAACGGCAGATACCGCTGCACCGTCGACGCCGCCGAGATGGTCAGCAGCCCGAACCCGCCGAACACCGCCACGAACCCCACCGTCATCGCCGCGGTAGCCGCCATCGCCCTGCCGACCGCGCGGATCGTCGACCCTTCATCGCCGCGGACCACGAACGCCAGGTAGGCGGGCAGCATCGCGAACCCGCACGGGTTCAGCGCAGCCACCAGACCGGCGGCGAAGGCCAACGCCACCAGGTCTTGATTCACCTCGCCTCAGCGCGCTACGACTTGAGCGCCGCCACCCGATTCGCCAGGTCCTGCTGGGACATCGCCGAGGTCGGGTTGTTCACGAACGTCGACGTACCGTCCGCGCGATAGAAGACGTAGGCCGGCTGCCACGGCACCCCGTAGCGGGCCCAGATCGAGCCGTTCGTGTCGTTGACATTGGTGAAGTTCAGGCGGTACTTGTCGACGAACCCCTGCATCTGCGCGACGTCGGAGCGGGCTGCCACTCCGACAAACGTGACGTCCGGGTTGGCGGCGGCGACCTGGCTGACGCTGGGCGCCTCGGCGTTGCAGAACGGGCACCACGGTGTCCAGAACCACAGCACCGCCGGCTTGCCCTGCAGGCTGGCGCCGTCGAACGGCGCCCCGCTCAGCGTGGTGGCGGTGAAGTTCAGCCGGTCGTCGGCGGACGCTCTCGGCGCGCCGGCAAGACCCACGACCAGTGCGGTAATCGCGAACAAGATGGCGAGCATGCGGAACTTCATGACAAACCCCTCCCGAGCGACGAAGTGGCCCGACAAAGTGCACGGGTCACGGTTGTGACACGAGCTGTGTACCCATTTAGTTCACTGCAGTTATGCCGACGGTGTTGTGGTTTCGGCGCGATCTGCGACTACGGCCGCATCTCCTGAGGTCTATTTCACGGTGTAACCCGCATCGATCGGCAACGTGGTACCGGTGATGTATCTCCCTGAGCGCCCGCACAGGTAGACCATCGCGTCGCTGATGTTCTCGGGTTCGATCCATCTGACAGGCAGAGGATTTCGGAGCGCGGTGGCCGCCTCGGGGTATTCCGCGAAAAAATCGCGGCATGGCTGGTTGTCGATCATCGGCGTGGCTACGCCGCCCGGGTGAACACTGTTGACCCGAATGTTCTTCTCGGCCAGCGAAGTTGCGTAATACCGCATCAGACCAACAACCCCATGTTTGGCGGCCTGATAGCCGGCCAAGCCATGGCTTCTTGTGCGGAACGCGGGAGCAATCGACTTGAGGCCGGCGCCGGAACTCGTGATCACGATCGCCCCGCCGTCGCCGTGCCGCAGTATCGCCGGCAGCGCCGCCTCGATCGTGTAGTAAACGCCGTTGAGCATCACGTCCACAGCATCGACAAAGGCGGCCATGTCGTGGGCGGACTCGCCGAGGTTCGTGCCAATGCCGGCGTTGGCGAGCACGAAATCGACGCGCCCCAGTTCCGCCACACCGTTGGCGACCGCGGTCGTCAGCCTCTCGAAGTCCCGCACGTCGCCCCGCTCGGCGACGATACGGCGCCCGGTCTTTTCGACGAGGTTGACGGTTTCGTCGAGGTCCTCGGGTCGCGCCATCGGGTAGGCCACGCTGTCGATCTGATCGCACAGATCGAACGCGATGATGTCAGCGCCCTCTTCGGCGAACCGGACAGCATGCGAACGACCTTGGCCGCGTGCGGCGCCGGTGATGAACGCGACTTTGCCGTCGAATTGACCTGCCATCGAGTCCTCCCTAGAAGTGATTGCCTGACATTGTGCTAAACCGGACTAGCTGAGCGCGATATGCCAGAATTGCGGCAGTTGCCCCGTCCAGTGATCAGGAGCGCCGTGGCCACCACCGAGGTCGAACGACACACCGGAGTCGACATCGAAGACGCGCCGTCCGCCGAATGGGGCTGGAGTGGTACCGCCCCGCGGTTGTGGCACGTGGTCCTGCTCTTGATCGCCGGGTTTCTCGTCATGATGCTGCATGGCAACCACGTCGGGCGCGTCGAGGACTGGTTCCTGATCTTGTTCGCCGGGGCGCTGGTCATCGGCGTTGCCCGCGACTGGTACCTGCGCCGCCGCGGCCTCCAACGCTGACCCCAGCCGCGGCGTATACCGCACCCGCACTCCTACGTTCGCGTAACCATTGACACTGGTCATCGCCACTCGCCGAAGGTTGTCGTAATCCACTTCGAACAACGCGATCGCGCTCTCCATCCGCGCCAACGCGCGCAGTTTCTCCCACTGATCGCGGTGCTGCGAGAACAGCACGACCGCGCTGCCAAGTAATTTGGTGACGGTCTCGGCGCCCGCGCCGCCGAGCAGTGTTGCGAAGCCGGCGATCTCGACATCGTCGAGCCGACTGCGGCTGCCGTCCTCACGTTCGATTTCAGCGGCGATCAGTGAGCTGATCATGTCGTCGCGCGGCTCGGCCCGGCGTTTCTGGATCAGGTTGTAATACAACAGACCGGTCTGTGTAATCGCTTCTGCGCCGGCCCTACTCATCGTCATCTTCCATTCCCGCACCTGCTGCCGATGCTCCTCGGGCACACCGAGCATCGTGGTGATCACCTCGACTGGAAACAACGCGGAGAAATCGGCCACCGCGTCGAACTCGTTCGGATCAGCCCGGGACAGGTGGTGACTGATCCGGTCGCGGACGACGGCTTCTTGAGCCTTGATCGCGCGCGACGTGAACACTTTGTTCACCAGGCTGCGCATCCGGTGCGCCGGGGGTCCATCCAAATGATCGACTGTTCGTGCTTGTGCTTGCCGGAGTGGATCTCCTCCAGCGTGACGCCCCGCGACGAGGAGAAGGTCTCAAAGTCCTTGAAAGCCGCTGCCACGTCTTCGTGACGGCTCAGCGCGTAGCAGTCGTACTGCTCGCTGCACTAGACGGGCGCTTCGTCGCGCATCCGCCGGTAGGTGTTGTACGGGTTGATGAAGTGCTGCTCAGAAAACGGGTCAAACACCGACTCCGACGTCGTCATCGGGTGACCCTCCGCACATCCGCACCGTGACACTTTTACGATATTTTGTAAAGCACCTTAGCCTAGATGAGTGATTCCAAGGGGTGTGGCTGGTGTGGCGCGTGTGATTTGAGGCGAAGGGTGCCCAGACTCGGTGTTGCTAACACAATTCGAGCCGGGAGGCCCTCGTGGACACCGATCTGGACACCCTCGCAACGGCACTGTATGTGACCTGTGATGGTCTGTTGAAGAGCCACCCCGAGCGAGTCCCCGCTCGTCCCGCGATCGGTCTGCAACCGCAGATCACCGACGCGGAACTGCTGACGGTGGCGGTGATGCAGGCATTGCTGGGCTACACCAGCGAACGACGGTGGCTGCGTTACGCCCGCGCCCGGCTGCTGCGCATGTTTCCCACGTTGCCCGGCAGTCCGGTTACAACAAGCGGCTGCGCAAGCTGGCCGACACGATGTCCTGGCTGATCGGTGCGCTGGGCGCTGGCACCAGCGTCGCGACGGACGACGTGTGGGTGGTCGACTCCACCCCGGTGGAGTGCGCCCGATCCCGCGAGACCGTCAAACGATCCGACCTTGCCGGCTGGGCCGAGTACGGCTACTGCGCCTCGCACTCGCGTATGGAATGAGCTTCGCTAAAGCACGGGCCATCGCACGGCGGTGCTGCCGATGAGCCTTGTCGCTGGGCGGGGCCCGCTGAGCCCGGATCCCGCGGGGTGGTTCTCTCCCCCGGTGCCCCCCGGCGTCGTGTATGTCGAGCCGCACCCGCGCCGCGTACAGGCTTTCCGTGACGGTCGTCTGGTGCTCGACACCGAGCGCGCGCTGATCGTGCACCGCGCGAACCGTCCGCTGTCGTATGTGTTTCCGGCCGAAGAGGTCGCCGGCCTGCCCAGCGAGCCCGAACCGGAAGCACCGGGGTTCGTCGTCATCCCGTGGGATGCGGTCGACACCTGGCTCGAGGAGGGACGCACGCTCGTCCACTACCCGCCCAACCCGTATCACCGAGTCGATTGCCGCCCGACGACGCGTCGCCTGCACGTCGCGGTCGCCGGAACGACATTGGTGGACACCGAGGACACCGTGATCGTTTTCGAGACAGCGTTGCCGCCCCGCCTCTACGTGAAACCATCAGCAGTCCGCACCGATCTGCTCCGGCGGACCGGCACGTCGACCTACTGCAATTACAAAGGGACGGCGACGTATTGGGCGGCGGCGATCGGTGACACCGTCGTCGAAGACGTGGCCTTCAGCTATGACGACCCGCCGCCGGAGACACTTCCGATCAAGGGCTATTTCAGTTTCGACCCGGATCGCGCGAACGTACTCGCGGAGCTGCCCGGTGTCACCTGTGACTGGCCGCGGGTGGGCCAACCCTACCGCTAGAGGCGAGCCTGCGCCTTGATCGCGGTGTCGCTGGTGCGCAGCGGGCGGATCAACGCGTCCTGGGCGAAAGACGCGATGAGCTCACCCTCTTCGGTGTGCACCGTGCCGCGGACGTACGACATCCCCGCGCCGACCTGGGTGCTTTCGTGGCGTGTAGAGGATCCAGCCGTCCCAGCGCACCGGCTCGTGAAAGCTGACCGACACGGTCATCGGGGCGGTCGACACCGTCAGGTGTGCCTGCGCGGTGCCGATGCCGTCGTGCGCGCGCATCGTGGTCGAGATGCCCAGGTGCCCAGTGAAGCACGCGATCAGCGCCTTCGCGAGATCATCGCGGGTAGGGATCGGATCGTATCGCAGCCAGGCGTAGAGTTCGGGCGGCCCGACCTCGTCGGGGCTGTTGTGGTCGACGACGTCGACCAGGCGCAGTTCGCGTCCGATCATCGGCATCTCAGCCGAGTTCGCGTCCGCGGGTGCTACGACGTCCGGCCGCGGCAGATGGTGGGTGATCACGTCGGCCGTCGGAACGTCGGCAAGCACGGTCACCGTCATGCAGCGCCGACCGTTCTGCTGCGCCGCGACGACGGCGGTCGCGGTCGAACGACCTTCGTTCACGACGTCGATGTCGAACTCCACCGGCGGCCCGACTACCACGGCACGGGCGAACACCGCATGAGCCGACCGCACCGACTTGTCCGGAAACCGTTTCGCCACAGCGACAATCGCCTGGGCGAGCACCTGGGTGCCTTCCACCACCTGGCGCTCGTCCTGCCCGGCCAAGCCCGATTCGCCGATGAAGCGGTCGCCGTTCGGCACCACGTCGAACAACCCGAGCAAGTCGGTGACCGACCAATGTGTTGGCCCGGATTCCGTTGTCATCGTGCTACTCCTGTCGGCGCGTCACTTGGGAGCGAACCGCTGGCCCCCGTCGAGCCGGATGCACTGCCCGTTCAACATCGGGTTCTCCACGATGGCCACGGCCAGTTTCGCGTACTCCTCGGGCCGGCCCATCCGCTTGGGGAATGCGGCATCGCGCGTGAGCACAGCGGCGATTTCGTCAGGAATCCCGGCGGTGAGGCCGGTGTGAAACAGGCTCGGCGCGATCGCCAATGCCCGGATACCGAGGCTCCCGAGATCGCGCGCCATGGTCAGGCACATCCCGGCGATCGCCGCCTTTGTCGCGGTGTAGGCGACTTGGCCGATCTGGCCTTCGAACGCCGCGATCGAGGACGTGTTGATGATCACGCCGCGTTCCCCTTCCCCATCCACGGGGTCCTCCGGTTCGTTTTTACTCATGTGCGCAGCCGCCAGGCGGCTGATGTTGAAGGTGCCGACGAGGTTGAGGTCGACGAGCGCGCGGAACGCGCCCAGGTCGTGCGGGCCATTTTTGGTGAGCGTGCGCTGAGCGCTACCACCGCCTGCGGTGGTGACGGCGATGTGCAGCCCGCCGAGGGCGTCGACCGCGTCCTGCAGGACCTTCTCGGTGCCGTCGAAGTCTGTGATGTCCATCTCGTGGAAAGCCCCGCCAAAGCCTGCCGCAACGGTCTTGCCGTCCGAGCCCGCTCGGTCGAGCACCGCCACGTCGGCGCCGCGCGAAGCAAGCAGCTCCGCGGTGGCCCGCCCGAATCCCGATGCGCCCCCGACCACGACCGCCTTCTTGCCCGAAATCTCCACAGACCCTCCTCGTTGCGTCGCTTGCCGCCGACCAGCGTGACATTTACGGGTGAATCTGTAAAGCTTACCGGGATCACGAAGAGAGGCAAGCCATTGGGGATCGTGACCACGAGTTCGGCGACGGCGTTCAGCCAATCGGCCGAGACGATTATGACTTCGCCACCAACCCGGCCAACTGGACGAAGACGTACCCGGGTGGTGCGCACATCCGCAAGTTCGAAGTCACCGACCGCATCCACATCGGTGATCGCACCGCGATCGCCTGCATGCTCGGCGGACCCGAACGCCGCACCCTCTTCCTGCTGTCGAGCACCGAGGCCTGTCCACAGCGCCCCACGACCCTCGATTCTGCGGTTTCGTACGCTCCGTCGGCGTGTCCCGTATAAAACCGCAGAGTCGGCGAAAATTCAGCGGTCACGACGTCCGGCGCGACCTGAGTTCGGCGAGAATCTCCTCGGTGTGCTCACCCAGCTTGGGTGCGGGCGAGCGCGGTGCCCACGGCGTGCCGTGGAAGTCGGCCGGCGTGGCGACCATCGGCAGCGTCCCGTCACCGTCCGGAACGTAGGTGATGCCGCCGGCCGCGTGGAACTGGTCGTCAGCGACAACATCCTCGATCGAGTTGATAGGTGACCAGAAGAAATCCTCTTCGCCCGCAAAGATTTCCGCCCATTCGGCAAGCGGCTTGGTCGCGAAGATTTCGTCAAGCTCGGCGACGAGTTCTGCGGCGTTCGCGGCCCTGGCGCGTGGTTTGGCGAACCGGGGATCGGTCAGCCATTGCTCTCGGTTCACCACCCGACAGAGCGACGGCCAGTGTCGTTGACCCTGCAGGCCGACTATCCAGAAGCGCCGCCCGTCGCCGGCCGCATAGTTGTTCATGCACGGGTTGGCCATTGACTCGCGTTGTCCGAACAAGATCGGCTGGCCGGTGAGCAGGTAGGTGTTGAGGTCGAAGCTGACGGTGTAGGTGCCCTGCCGGTACAGCGACGTGCTCACCAGCTGACCGGTTCCGGTCCGCTCCCGCGCGACCAGCGCGGCACACACCGCCGCGGCCAGCGTCATGGCGGCCGAGTGGTCACCCATGCCGCCGCGCTGGAAAGGTGGGGTATCTCCGGGACGAGTGAGCAGGTCCGCCAGCCCGGCACGCGCCCAGAACGCAGCGACGTCGTACGCCGCGCGGTCGGCGTCGGGTCCCGTCATTCCGTAACCGGTGACCAATCCGTAGATGAGGCGGGGGTTGCGTGCGGCCACCGTCTCGAAGTCAAGACCCAGGCGCTTCAGTGCCGCGGGACGGACATTCGTCAGGAACACGTCTGCGCCGCTGATCAATTCGAGCCCGACGGCTCGGTCTTCATCGGTGGTGAGGTCGAGCACGATGCTGCGCTTGGAGCGGTTGTCCATTTCGAACGGCGGATTTCTGCCCGGCTCGAGTCCCAGTATCCGGTCCCATGTGCGCGCCGGATCGCCCGTCGGCGGCTCGATCTTGATGACGTCCGCGCCCCAGTCCGCCAGAATTCCGCCCGCCGCTGGAGCTGCCACCCAGACGCCGAGCTCGACGACGCTGATGCCTTCGACCGGTCCGCCCATGGTGATCCCCTTTACATCTCCGCGCCGATTTGTAAACTGAGCCAGTCCGTAGGTTCAGGAGGCGAGCGTTGGCGCAGAATATCCGGCCGCTGCTTGGTTTGGCTGCGCACCTCGGACGCGGAGTGCAGCGCGTCGCAACGGATGCTGTCCTGCGTGGTGGTCGATCCTTCCCCCGGCGTATCCCGGATCTGGATGCCACCGTGTTGTCGCGGCTCATGGGGCGCACGGTCACGTCGGTATCGGTCATCGGAGGTGACGCGGGCACGTCGTCACGTGCGCGCCTTGCGCTGGCCGGCGACGATGTCCCAGCGTCGGTGTTCGTCAAGATGCCGGCGCTCGCGGCCGGAAGAACTCGGCCGCTCACACCGAGGTGCGCTTAAGCTGTCGGATTTGATCGCGCGTTCCTCGTACGGCACTTCGACCTCACCGGACGATTCGTGTTGGTTCTCGAAGACCTGGCGGCCGGCCCTGCGAGTTCACCGACACGTTGCACCCGATCGACGTGCACCGGGCGAGCCTTCTCGTCGAGCTTCTGGCTCGACTACACGCCACGTTCCGGGGGCGGCTGCCGAGCTGGGCGTATTCCGCATCGGGCGACCGTACGTCGCTGCTCACTGGCACGCTACTCAACATCTCGGCGCGCCGGCTGGCCGCCCGCACCGACATACCGGTCGAGGACGGCCGGTTCATCATCGACAACTACCGCGCGGTCGCACAACTCATCGACCGGCCGCCCCACACCGTGATGCACGGCGATGCGCACCCTGGGAATTGCTACTTCCGCAACGGGCAGGCGGGCCTATTGGACTGGCAGGCCGTGCGGCGCGGCCATCCCGCGCGCGAACTGGCCTACACGCTGGTCACCGGCATGACCTCCGCTGAGCGCCGGACCAGCGAGCGTCAACTCCTCGACGAGTACCGCGGGGCCCTCAAGGCTTTCGGCGGCCCCGCACTGGATCGGGAAGAGCTGTGGGAGCGCTATCGCCAAGCCGCGCTGTATCCGCACGTGGCAACCCTGGCCACCGCCGGGCTGGGCGGCATGCAAGCCGAGAACGTCATCATGGCGGGGTTGGCGAGGAGCGTCGCTGCACTCAACGACCTGGACACGGTGCCCCTTGTCGAGAAGTCGCTGTGACGATGTCGGCGATCCCGCGTTTACAGTGTCACCAGCACGGGAGAACATTTCCGCCACGAGATGTAAGGCCCTACACGTGAATCGACCATCACCGCGCGCCAACAGCAGTGCTGGCCGAGGACGACACCTCGACCAGGAACCGGATACTCAAGGCCACCGCCGAAGTGCTTGGGCGCAATGGTCAGACCAAGCTCAGCTTGTCGGAAGTGGCTCTGCAGGCCGGGGTTTCGCGACCGACGTTGTATCGGTGGTTCGCCTCCAAGGGAGAACTCCTCGACGCGTTCGGCGAGTATGAGCGGCGGATGTTCGACAACGGCATCAGCAAGGCGACCGCGGGCCTGCGTGGCACCGACAAGCTCGACGCCGCGCTGAGGTTCATCGTCGAATACCAGCACTCCTACTCGGGCGTGCGCGTGGTCGACATCGAACCCGCGGTCACGATAGCGCAACTGTCAGAGGTGATTCCGGTCATGCGGGGACGACTGGAGAAGCTCCTGCCGGGGCCGGCCGGTGCGGTGAAGGCGGCCACCGCGGTCAGGGTGGCGGTATGCCACTACATCGTCCGTAGTGACGACGACGACCAATTTCTCGCGCAGCTTCGCCACGCGGTCGGGGTCAAGACGTCCGATTGAACCGCCGCTCACCCTTCGGCGGCCAATTGTCCACAGGCGGCGGCGATTTCGCGGCCACGAGTGTCGCGCACAGTGCATGACACGCCTTGCGCGCGAACACGCTTGACAAACTCTCGCTCGGCCGCCTTCGGGCTGGCGTCCCACTGGCTGCCCGGGGTGGGATTCAGCGGAATCGCATTGACGTGCACCAGAGGTCCGAGCGCGTCGTGGAGGCGCTTGCCCAAAAGATCTGCGCGCCAGGGCTGATCGTTGACGTCGCGGATCAGCGCGTACTCGATCGAGACACGGCGGCCGGTGACGTCGGCGTAGTACCTTGCCGCGTCGAGTGCTTCGCCGACCTTCCATCGGGTGTTGACGGGTACCAACGTGTCGCGCAGCTCGTCGTCTGGTGCGTGCAGCGACAGCGCCAACGTCACGCCGAGCCGTTGGTCGGCGAGCTTGCGGATCGCCGGCACCAGGCCGACCGTCGAGACCGTGACTGCGCGCTGCGAGATGCCGAATCCGTTCGGCGGCGGGTCGACGATGCGGCGCACCGCGGCCAGCACGCGTTGATAGTTGGCCAGCGGCTCCCCCATGCCCATGAACACCACGTTCGACAGGCGCGCCCCGGCATCGCGCAGGTACGCCGCTGCGGCCCGTACCTGCTCGACGATCTCGGCTGTCGACAGGTTGCGTGTGAGCCCGCCCTGTCCGGTGGCGCAGAACGGGCAGGCCATGCCGCAACCGGCTTGCGAGGAAATGCAAACCGTGTTGCGCTGCGGGTAGCGCATCAGCACCGACTCGAATGTGGTGTTGTCGGCGGCGCGCCACAATGTCTTTCGTGTATTGCCTGCGTCGCAGGTGATCTCGCGGACCGATGTCAGGAGAGTCGGGAACATCGCCGTGGCCACGCTGTCGCGCACCGCGGCGGGCAGATCCGTCATCTGGCGCGGGTCGGCGATCAGCCGGTCGTAGTACTGATGGGCGAGCTGTTTGGCGCGAAAAGCCGGCAGCCCCAACTCGGCGACGGAATCGGCGCGCCCCGCCTCGTCGAGGTCGGCGAAATGCCGCGGCGGCAAAGCTCGCGCGCGCGAGGGCTGGTGAAAACCAGTTGCTGGGACATCAGGCCAGGAGCGTCAGCACGATCCAGCCGGCGACCGCCGACGGCAGCATTCCGTCGATGCGGTCCATCATGCCGCCGTGCCCCGGGAGCAGCGTGCCCATGTCCTTGATGCCCAGCTCGCGCTTGACCTGCGACTCGACCAAGTCCCCGAGTGTGCCGGTGATCACCAGCAGCAACCCCAGCGGCACGCCGACCCAGACGGGCTTGTCGAGCAGAAACGTCACCGCAAGGACGGACGCGGTAATCCCGAAGAGCAGAGATCCGCCGAGACCCTCCCACGATTTTTTCGGGCTGATCGCCGGCGCCATCAGGTGCTTGCCGAACAACACCCCGGCGGCGTAGCCACCGATATCGCCGAAGACGACGGTCACGATCAGCGCGAACACCCGGCGGCCGCCGTCGTCTTGGAAGATCAGCAGGGCACTGAAGCTGGCGAACAATGGAATCCACGTCGCCAATAGCACCGTGGCCGAGATGTCGCGCAGGTAGTTCACCGGCTGGTGCGACAGCCCCTGACCCACCAGCCGCCAGATCATGCACACGACGACCGTTCCGCCGAAACCGCCCAAAGCACCGGCGGGCCCGTACGGCCACGTCAGCCACAACATGGCCTGGCCGCCGACCAACAGCGGCACGATCGGAATCACGTAGCCGGCCTCGCCCAAGCGCCGCGCCACCTCGGCAGTGGCGATCGGGATCGCGACTGCCAGAACAACGAGCCATCCGCGCGGCGCGAACAGCAGGATCCCGATCGCCAGCGCGCCGAGGGCCGCGCCGACTCCGATCGCGGCCGGCAGATTCCGTCCGGCTCGGGACGTCTTCTTGGGCGCGTCGGCTCCCTCGGGAGCGTCGGTCTCGGTCTCTGCCACGGGAGTCGGTCGCTGCTCGGTCTGGCTAGACCTCGAGCAGCTCGCCTTCCTTGTGCTTGACCAGTTCGTCGATCTGGTGGACGTATTCATGGGTGGTCTTGTCGAGGTCCTTCTCAGCGTGGTGAACCTCGTCCTCGCCCGCTTCGCCGTCCTTGCGGATGCGGTGCAGCTCCTCCATCGCCTTGCGGCGGACATTGCGCACGGAGACCCTGGCGTCCTCGCCCTTGGCCTTCGCCTGCTTCACCAGGTCACGCCTGCGTTCCTCGGTGAGCTGCGGAATCGCGACACGGATGACGTTGCCGTCGTTGGTCGGGTTCACGCCGAGGTCCGAGTCGCGGATCGCCTTCTCGATCGGGTGCAGCTGTGACGGCTCGTACGGCTTGATGACGACGAGCCGCGCCTCCGGGACGTTGATGGACGACAGCTGCGTGATCGGGGTGCTGGTGCCGTAGTAGTCGACGGTGATGCGTACGAACATGCCGGGGTTCGCGCGGCCGGTGCGGATCGAGGCCAGGTCGTCGCGAGCAACGGCGACGGCTTTTTCCATCTTCTCCTCGGCGTCGAGGAGAGTCTCGTCGATCACGGCGTCCTCCTAGGTGGTGACCAGTGTGCCGATCTTCTCACCCGCGACCGCACGGGCGATATTGCCGTCGGTGAGCAAGTTGAAGACCAGGATCGGCATGCCGTTGTCCATGCAGAGGCTGAACGCGGTGGCGTCGGCCACCTGCAGCCCGCGGTCGATGACCTCACGGTGGGTGATTTCGGCGAGCAACTCCGCCTGCGGGTTGTAGCGCGGATCGTCCGTGAACACCCCGTCGACGGCCTTGGCCATCAGCACCACGTCGGCGCCGATCTCCAGGGCCCGCTGGGCGGCGGTGGTGTCAGTGGAAAAATACGGCAGGCCCATGCCGGCGCCGAAGATCACCACCCGACCCTTTTCCAGATGCCGACGCGCACGCAGCGGGATGTATGGCTCGGCGACCTGACCCATCGTGATCGCCGTCTGCACCCGGGTGGCGATCCCTTCCTTCTCCAAGAAGTCCTGCAGCGCAAGGCTGTTCATGACGGTACCGAGCATGCCCATGTAGTCGGAACGGGTTCGTTCCATGCCCCGCTGCTGCAGTTGCGCGCCGCGGAAGAAGTTGCCGCCGCCGATCACGACTGCCACCTGAACGCCGCTGCGCACGACCTCGGCGATCTGGCGGGCCACCAGGTGCACCACGTCGGGATCGAGCCCGACCTGCCCGCCACCGAACATCTCACCGCCGAGCTTGAGCACCACCCGTGTGTACATTGGCCGGGGTTGGGCTGACGACGGCACGCCGTCGCCGCTCGTCGTCACATCGAACTCCTTCACCGCCTGGCATAAGAGCGCCATCGAAGGCCAGTGCCCACGACGGCACAACCATCCTGCCTCATTGTGACCATCCGGCCGTTACGGGGTACGGCCAGCGTCGTCGTCTTCGTCGTCTTCTTCGCTGTGGAGGAGTTTCTCGGGGTGGTGATAGGTGTTGGTGCGGGGTTGTCCGGTGTCCAGGTGGGGCGGTGGGATCCATTCGGTGTCGCCGTTGGGGTGTTTGCGGGTGGTCCAGCCGCCGTCCTCGACGAGGCGGTTGTGCGCCGCCGCAGGCGAAGGTGAGCTCGTCGATGTCGGTGCGCCCGCCGGCGGCCCAGTCGGTGACGTGGTGCACCTCGGCCAGATAGCCGGGCACATCGCAGCCCGGGTGGCTGCAGCCGCGGTCGCGGGCGTGCAACACGATGCGCTGATCGGCGCTGGCCAGCCGTTTGGTGCGGCCCAGCCACAGCGCGCGCCCGTCCACCCCGTCGAAGACGCCAGATAGTGCCAGGCGTGGCGGGCCATCCGGATCACCTCGGACATCGGCAGCACGGTGTCCCCGCCGGTGGTCGCCACCCCGGACTTGGCTTGCAGCTCCTGCAGGGTGGTGCGCACCACGATGGACACCGGCAACCCCTGATGGCGACCCAACACCCCCGAGGACAGCACGCTGCGCACCATTGCGTTCAGCGCGTCGTGGTTGCGCTGCGCGCCGCTGCGGCCGTCGCGCTCGGCGCGGTCTCGGCCGGGCGGCTCGTCCACGGCGGGGCGCTGATCAGCGGGGTTGCACATCCCCGGGGCGGCCCACTTGGCCCACACCGCCTCCAACCCGGCCCGCAGCTCCGGGGTCAGCCAGCCGCGGATCGAGCTCATCCCGTCGATGCCCTGGGCGCCCAGGGTCAGGCCGCGCCGGCGGGCCCGGTCCTCATCGCTGAAGTCGCCGTCGGGGTCCAGCAGCATCGCCAGCCGCGCGGCGGCCCTGGCCACCTGCTCGGGGCGAAACCCGCCGGCCAACCCGACCAGCTGCGCCTCGGCCAGCTCCCGGGTGCCCACATCCACCCAGCCGGGCAGCCGCTGCACAAACGCGCGGATCACCCCCACCTGCTCGGCCCCGATCCGCCCGGCGCGCTGCGCGGCCGCCGTCGCCGCCAACAGCGGCTCCATCGGCGCACCGCTCAACGCGGTGCGCGACCCCAGCTGCTCGGCCGCCGCGATGCGCCGCCGCGCCTCGCGCGCGGCTGATCCGCAGCCGGTCGGCCAGCGCATGGGCCAGCCGCCCACCCAGCTCCACCGGGGTGGCCTGCGCGCGCAGCTGATTGACCAGCTCATGCTCGGCGGCGGGCTGGCGGCGCCGCTGGACCTCCAGGCGCTCCAACAACGCCAACCGCTCACCGGTGACCAACCCGTCGAACTTGCACCCGGCCAACCGCTCCCACGCCGCGTCCAACGCGTCGAACGCCGCGACCACCTCATCACGATCCGAAAGCATGTTCGAACACTAACCCCGCCCACCGACAAGCAACACCCGAAACCGTTGCCCCACAGCCAGTCATCCCCAGCCGCCGATTCATCCACAGATCACAAAGTGGCCCTTGACAATCAGCGCGCAGCAGTGTCCTGAATCCGACGGAACGGCCGGGCTTCCTCGAGTTCGTACGCGAGCTCGAGCAGCCGCCGCTCGCGCCCGATACCGGCGGCCAGCATCATGCCCTGCGGCATCCCGCCGGCGGTTGTGGCGAGCGGCAGCGAGATCGCGGGCTCCCCGGTGGCGTTCTGTAGCGGCGTGAACGCACACCCATTCGACGAGCCGATCGATGATCTGCTGGTAGTCGGCGGTGGGATCGAGGTGCCCGATGCGGGGTGTCTCGTCGGCCAGAGTAGGCGTCAGCACGGCGTCATAACTGCGGTAGAACGTGGCGGTTCTGCGCCGCAACATGGATAGCCGGGCGATCGCCAACGGCAGCCGGTGCAGGTTGCGGCTGGCGTAGCGGTCGAGTCCCAGAGTCAGGTTGTCCAGCTTGTCGCGGTCGAACGACGGCCCAAACCAGCGATGCCCGCTGCGTACCACGATCATTCCCATCAGCGCCCAATACACCAGGAAGTCGTCGGCGAAATAGTCGGGCACCGGAGGCCTGCCGATGTGCTCGACGCGGTGGCCGAGTTCTTCGAGCAGCGCCGCCGTCTTCAACGTCAGCTCACGCACCTCCGGACTGCACTCGCGGGAGACGGAGTGCGTGCAGGCGGCGATCTTCAGCCGTTCCTTGGCGGGATGTGTCACGTCGCCGATGGGCGGCAACTTGGGATGGCGGTGCTCCTTTTCGACCTCGCGGTAGAACGCCGCAGTGTCGCGCACCGATCGCGTCAGCACGCCGTTGGTGAGGAGCCGCACAGGCATCAGCCGCATGACCTTGTCCAGCGGCAGTCGCCCGCGGCTGGGTTTGAGGCCCACGAGCCCATTGCAGGCCGCCGGAATTCGGATTGATCCGCCGCCGTCGTTGGCATGGGCGATCGGCACGACTCCGGCGCCGACGAAGGCCCCGGAGCCCGACGACGACGCCCCGGCGGTGTAATCGGTGTTCCACGGGTTGCGCACGGCACCGAGCCTGGGGTGCTCGGCCGAACCGCTGAATCCAAACTCGCTCATCCGTGTCTTGCCCAGCGGAACCACCCCGGTGCCGAGGTATGCCCGCGCGAACGCACCGTGGGCACGGGCCGGCCACGGCGCCCATGCGTCGGTGCCCGACATGGTCGGCATGCCGGCGACGTCGATGTTGTCCTTGACGTACGTCGGAACACCCGCGAAGAAGGCGTGCGAGGGATCAGCGCCCGCTTGGCGACGCGCGTCGTCGAAGGCCTCGTGCGCCAGTCCGTTCAGAGCCGGGTTGACCGCCTCGGTGCGCGCGATCGCGGCCTCGACGAGCTCCTTGGCCGACACGTCACCGGAGCGGAGGCGCTCGACCAGCCCGACCGCGTCGTCGTCTCCCAGGGCGTCGTTACCGAAGGCATGCACGTGGCTCGTCGCTCCTCGCGCAAGCGGCTCATCGGAAGCCATGCCAGAGACTTTAAGTCTGTCCCACCTCGAACCGAGCAAACCGGGTGACCGTGACACCGGCCTCGTCGAGCAGCGCCTTGACCGTCTTCTTGCTGTCCGACACCGAAGGCTGATCGAGCAGCACGACGTCCTTGAAGAAGCCGTTCAGCCGGCCCTCGACGATCTTGGGCAACGCCTTCTCCGGCTTGCCCTCCGACTTGGCGGTCTCCTCGGCGATGCGCCGCTCGTTGGCGACGACATCCTCCGGCACGTCATCGCGCGAGAGGTACGTGGCCTTCAGCGCGGCGATCTGCAACGCGGCCGCATGGGCTGCTGCGGAGGCGGATGTCGCCGACCCAGCGGCTCCCGTGTCGGAGCCGGTGTACTCGACCAGCACCCCGACCGCCGGCGGCAGGTCCGCCGACCGCTTATGCAGATAGGTCTCGACGTTGCCGTCGAACGCCGCGACCCGGCGCAGCTCCAGCTTCTCGCCGATCTTCGCCGACATGTCCGCGATGGCCTGCTCGACGGTCTTATCGCCGACCGAAACAGCCTTCAGTGCGTCGACGTCGGCAGCCCCGGAGGACACAGCCGCCACGACGATCTGGTCGGCAAGCTGCTGGAACTCGGCGTTCTTGGCGACGAAGTCGGTCTCGCAGTTCAGCTCGATCAATGCGCCGTCCTTGGCGGCGACCAGGCCTTCAGCGGTGGCCCGCTCGGCGCGCTTGCCGACATCCTTGGCCCCCTTGATGCGCAGCACCTCGACCGCCTTGTCGAAGTCACCGTCGGCCTCAGCCAGCGCGTTCTTGCAGTCGAGCATGCCGGCGCCGGTCAGTTCCCGAAGTCGCTTGACGTCGGCGGCGGTGAAGTTCGCCATCTCAGCCTTCCGTGGTTTCTGTTTCGGTGGCGGCCGGAGCCGCAGGGCCGGCGACATCCTGCTCCCGGAGCCGCAGGGCCGGCGACATCCTGCCCCGGAGCCGCAGGGCCGGCGACATCCTCTTGAGCGTTGGTCGGTGCATCCTCGGGCGCACCGGCCTCAGCTGCGGCGGTGGCACTTGCGAGCAGTTCCTGCTCCCATTCCGCCAGCGGCTCGGCACCCTCACCACCCTCGGACTTGTCGCCGTTGCCCAGGCCGGCGCGGGCCTGCAGACCCTCGGCGACCGCCGCGGCGACGACCTTGGTGAGCAGCGCCGCGGAGCGGATCGCGTCGTCATTGCCCGGAATCGGGTAGTCAACCAGGTCCGGGTCGCAGTTGGTGTCGAGGATCGCGATCACCGGAATGCCCAGCTTGCGGGCCTCGCCCACCGCGATGTGCTCCTTGTTGGTGTCAACCACCCACACGGCCGAGGGCACCTTGTTCATGTCCCGGATGCCGCCCAGGCTGCGCTCCAGCTTGTTCTTCTCGCGGGTCAGCCCGAGGATCTCTTTCTTGGTGCGGCCCTCGAAGCCACCGGTCTGCTCCATCGCCTCAAGTTCCTTGAGGCGCTGCAGCCGCTTGTGCACCGTGGAGAAGTTCGTCAACATGCCGCCCAGCCAGCGCTGGTTGACATACGGCATGCCGACGCGGGTCGCCTCCGCGGCGATGGATTCCTGCGCCTGCTTCTTGGTGCCGACGAACAGGATCGAGCCGCCGTGCGCGACCGTTTCCTTGACGAACTCGTATGCCTTGTCGATGTAGGTCAGCGTCTGCTGCAGATCGATGATGTAGATGCCGTTGCGGTCGGTGAAAATGAACCGCTTCATCTTGGGATTCCAGCGACGGGTCTGGTGCCCGAAGTGGGTGCCGCTGTCAAGCAGCTGTTTCATGGTTACAACAGCCATAGGTCGGCCATGTCCTCTTGTTGTCGGTTGCCGCCCGGCATCGGGTTGAGGCCGGGCCCTGGCGCCTGCGGAATGCCGGACCCGTCGTTGCGACGAGACCGCCCCGGCATTCGGTCGTGCCTAGGCGCGCGAAGTCAGCCCGCTCGCGCAGGCTGCGGGTAGGAGTTTACACGTCCCCAGCAGGTGCTTTGTCCACAGCTGAGCCGCTGGCCCTGGTCGGCGCCATCCGAACTGCGCTCGACTGGACGGATGCGATGGCTTGCCCTGATTCTTGCCGCACTGCTGCTCGCGCCGTCCGCCCGCGCCGACGGCTACCGGTTCGACTGGCCGCTGCAGCCCCGTCCGGCGGTGGTGCGGACGTTCGACGCGCCGAGGCCGAACTGGAACTCGGGACACCGCGGAGTCGACCTCGTCGGCAGTACGGGTCAGCCGGTGTTGGCGGCACAGTCGGGGACGGTGGTCTTCGCGGGTGAGCTCGCGGGGAGGCCAGTGGTGTCGATTGCGCACCCCGGCGGCCTGCGCACAAGCTACGAGCCGGTGCAGCCAAACGTGCGCTCCGGGCAACCGGTGGCCGCCGGTGCGGTGATCGGGCGGCTGGTCGCCGGGCATCCGGGCTGTCCCGTTACCGCCTGCCTGCATTGGGGAGCGATGTGGGGCCCGGCGTCGGCGGCGGATTACGTCGACCCGCTCGGGCTGCTGGCCACTACGCCGATTCGACTCAAGCCGCTGACGGGATGACGCTGACCGGGTCACGCCCGCGGGTGGGCCTGGTCGTGCACCGCTCGCAGTCGCGCCACCGACACATGGGTGTAGAGCTGCGTGGTCGCCAACGTCGAGTGGCCGAGCAGCTCCTGGACGATGCGAAGGTCGGCGCCGCCCTCAAGCAGATGCGTGGCGGCGCTGTGTCGCAGCCCGTGCGGCCCGATGTCGGGCGCCCCGTCGACCGCCGCAACGGTCTGGTGCACAACCGTGCGGGCTTGCCTCGGGTCCAGCCGGCGTCCGCGGGCGCCCAGCAACAGCGCAGGTCCCGACGCTGACGTGACGAGCGACGGTCGCCCTTCGGCGAGCCAGGCGGCCAGCGCCTCTCGCGCGGGCTCGCCGAACGGCACCGTCCGCTGCTTGTTGCCCTTGCCCAGCACCCGCAGGACTCGGTGGTGGGAATCCACATCGTCGACATCGAGCCCGCACAGCTCGCTGACGCGGATTCCGGTGGCGTAGAGCAGCTCCACAATCAATAGGTCGCGGAGTGCCAGCGGATCACGTTGCTGCGCACCGCTTTTCGCAGCAGCCATCGCGTCGAGCGCCTGGTCTTGGCGAAGTACGGCCGGCAACCGGCGATGCGCCTTCGGCACCTGCAGCCGCGCCGCCGGATCGCCGGCCAGCAGACCGCGGCGCGACGCCCAAGCGGTGAAGGTCTTCACCGCTGACGTCCGTCGCGCCAGCGTGGTGCGGGCCGCACCGGCCGACGCCTGCGCGGCCAGCCACGCGCGCAGCTCGAGCAGCGTGAGATCCGCCGGCGCGGCGTCGGGATTGCGGGCGGCGACGAAGTCGAACAGTGCTCGGATGTCGCCGAGGTAGGCCCGCTGCGTGTGCGACGACCGGCCGCGTTCGAGCGCCAAGTGCTCGGCGAATTCGTCGAGTACCACCTCGAGCCCTGCTGGTCGGGTCACCCGTCCACCGTGGCAGACCAACTGCCCCGCACGGGTGAAGCGACGCGCGTGTCTAGTCGCCCTCGGCCGCCTCGGCCGCCGCGAGCTCCCGCTTCCACTCCCTGAAGGTCTCCTCGGTGCGACCGCGGCGCCAGTATCCGGAGATCGACGCCCGCTTGGCGTCGACACCTCTTTCCTTGCGGATGTAGGGCCGCAGGTTGTGCATAACGGCTTGCGCCTCACCGTGGATGAACACCTGGACCTGGCCGGACAGCCAGTCGGCCTCCCTGACCTCGGTGATCAGCGGCGCATGGTCACCGGCACGATCCTCGGCGACCAGGTCGGCGCGACCGCCGCGGTAGACCCACCGCAGGACCACGTTCTCCGGCGCCCGAAGCGGTATTTCGTCGTCGGGCCCGGCGATTTCGACGAACACCTGTCCGACGGCGTCCTCTGGCAAGGCCTCAAGCGCAGCAGCGATGGCCGGCAGCGCGGACTCGTCACCGGCGAGCAGATGCCAGTCGGCCGACGGATCGGGCGCATACGCGCCGCCCGGACCCATCAGGTACACCGGCTGACCCGGCTGAGCGGCCATGGCCCACGGTCCGGCTACCCCATGCTCGCCGTGCACGACCACGTCGACGACCAACTCGCGACGCTGCGGATCGGCCCACCGAACGGTGTACGTGCGGATCGGCGGCCGTCGGACCTCGGGAAGGGCGTTGAAGCTGTCCATCGTCAGCGGTGCGGGTAGTTCCGCGACGTCGACGTCCGGTCGGACGAACAGGATCTTGCAGTACGCGTCCGTGAACTTGTTGGGCGAGAACGTGTCGAAGCCGCTGCCGCCAAGAACAACTCGCACAATGTGCGGTGACAGCTGTTCGGTTCGCACCACCTCGAAGGTGTGCACCGGTCGTCCCGCCACGTCGCCTCCCCGTTGTCGCCCAGCCCCGACTATACGGAGGACGCCACGCCGGTCGCGGTCTACGACAAGACCGCGCCGATCGCGGCAACCACGGCCAGAAACAGCAACACGACACCGGCGAGCACGATGAACATGCCCGCGGCCCGGACCGGATCGTTTCAAACCTGGTCGCGTGGCAACAATGTCGGCTTTGCCAGCCGCCACTTGCCTTCGTCGTAAATCGCAAGGCCGGCCAACTCGAGCATCGCCAGCTCACCCTGCAGTTGGGCGACCGGCACCCCCGATTCGACCGCCAGCTGACCAGCCGACCGGGCGCCGCGGGCCGGCAGCGCCTCAAACACCCGTTTCTCGCTCTCCGACAGCCGATCCAGAGGCGACACCGGATGATCCGGCTCCATCGCCAACTCGCCAGCGCGGCCGACGATTTCGACGACTTCGTCGGCCCGGGTAACGAGTTCGGCGCCGCTTCGGATCAACACATGACAGCCCGCGGAAGCCAATGACGTCACCGGTCCCGGCACCGCGCACACCACGCGGCCCAGCGCGCGTGCCCACGCGGCCGTGTTCGCCGCGCCGCTTCGCAACCCGGCTTCCACCACTACGGTTGCCCGCGATAAGGCGGCGACAAGGCGGTTGCGGACCAGGAACCGGTACCGAGCGGGGCGCACGCCGGGTGGGTACTCGCTGATCACCAGGCCTGTGGTGCGGACGCGATGAAACAGCGCCGAATGGCCGGCGGGATAGGGCACGTCCATGCCGCCGGCCAACACGGCCACGGTCACGCCGTCAACCGACAGCGCCGCTCGATGCGCGGCACCGTCGATGCCGTACGCACCGCCGGAGATGACCGCCACGTCGCGTTCGCACAGCCCCGCCGCCAGTTCGGCGGCCATGTGCTCGCCGTAACTGGTGGCCGCCCGCGTCCCGACGATCGCGGCCGCCCGCTCCGCGATGTCTGCGACCGCGTGGTCACCGGCGACCCACAACGCCAACGGTGCCACGCCGCCGGGGCGTCGACGCTGGTCCAGTGGACCGAACGATGCGAACGCAAGACCAGGCCATTCGGAATCCTCCGGGGTTATCAACCGGCCGCCGATTCGGGCGACCCGATCGAGATCGTCAGCGGCAGAGTCGCTTTCGCGGCGCGCGTCGGTCCACCGGATCAACTCGGCACTGACAGCTCCCCGTCTGACCCGCTCGGCCGCCTCGACGGGTCCGACCCGCGATGCCAGGGCCGACAACTCCGCGCAGGGCGCCTCGGCGACCCTCGACAGGTACGCCCACGCCAATCGCTCGTTGGTCATCGGTTCGCTCCCGTCTGACGAAACCCCATGGCAGTCTTGACGTCTTCCAGACCCGGCTGCACTCGACCAGCCAGGTCGGCCAACGTCCACGCGACCCGCATGGTCCGATCCACCCCACGAATGCTCAGCACGCCGCGGTCGACCGCTTGCCGCAACGGTTCCATCGCGTTATGCGACAGCCGAAACCGCTGCCGCAGTAGCGAACCAGCTACCTCGACGTTGGTTCGCACCCCGTATGGCTGCCACCGCTCCGCAGCGGCGGCACGGGCGCGGGCCACCCGGTCGCGGACCGCGTCGGTCGATTCGCCGGTCTCTGTGCTCAGGGCACCGGTACGCTCCCGATACATCTCGATGCGTACATCCACCCGATCGAGCAATGGTCCCGACAACTTTCCGAGATAGCGGCGCTTGGCTGCCGCCGCGCAGATGCAATCTCGCGGATCGGCCGGAGCGCACGGACACGGGTTGGCGGCCAGCACGAGTTGAAACCGGGCCGGGTAGACCGCAACACCGTCGCGGCGCGCCAGCCGAACCTGTCCCTCTTCCAACGGTGTTCGCAGCGCCTCCAACGCCGCGCCGCCCACCTCGGCGCATTCATCGAGGAACAGCACGCCGCGGTGAGCCCTGCTCACCGCACCCGGTCTCGCCATGCCACCGCCGCCGCCGACCAACGCCGCGACGCTCGACGTGTGATGAGGCGCCACGAAAGGTGGCCGGGTGATCAAAGGGGTGGTGGGCGACAGCAGACCGGCGACCGAGTGAATCGCCGTCACCTCCAGCGACTCGTCTTCGGTTAGTGGCGGCAGGAGCCCCGGAAGCCGTTGAGCCAGCATGGTTTTGCCGATGCCGGGCGGCCCGGTCAACATCAGGTGGTGCGCACCGGCGGCAGCGACCTCAACGGCGAAGCGAGCCTGCGGCTGACCCACGACGTCGGTGAGATCTGGCACGGCGACGTCATCGTCGACGGTGACGGCTGTTCCGGCCTCCAGTTCGGTTGTGCCCTTGAGCCAGGTTTGCACCTGCCGCAGAGTGTGCGCGCCCAGAATTTCGATGCCATCGACGAGGGCGGCCTCGGCCAGGTTGCCCACCGGTACCACCACCACTGGCCAGCCTTCCCGCTTGGCGGCCAATACCGCCGGCAGCACGCCACGCACCGGCCGGACCCGCCCATCGAGCGAAAGCTCACCCAGCAGCAGGGATTTCTCCAGTCGCGCAGCCGGGACGCGACCGTCGGCCGACAGCACCGCCGCGGCGAGTGCCAGGTCGTAGACCGATCCCATCTTCGGGAGGGTCGCAGGCGACAGGGCCAGCGTGAGCCGCGCCATGGGCCAACGGTTTCCGCAGTTCATGATCGCCGCGCGGACACGATCGCGGGACTCCTGAAGGGCCGCGTCGGGCAGTCCGACGAGGTGCACCCCAGGCAGACCGGACGTGATGTCGGCTTCAATCTCGACGATCTCGCCCGCCACACCGCGGACAGCGACGGAAAAGGCTCTGCCCAGCGCCATCAGCCGACCCCCTGCACGTGAGTGATCTGCGGCTGGCTGCCCGAGCCGACGCGCACACCGATCACGTCGATGCGGATCGATTGCCAATGGCGCTGCTGGCCGGCGAGCCAGAGGCCTGCAAGCCGCCTCAGCCGCCGCACCTTCTGTGCGGTGACCGCCTGCGCAAGCCCGCCGAACTGATCGGAAGTGCGGGTCTTGACTTCAACGAACACCACGGTGCGGTCGGCAGTGGTCGGCGGCGATCAGATCGAGTTCGCCGTAGCGGCACCGCCAGTTTCGGTTCAGTACGTGAAATCCCAGGGCGCTGAGGTGATCAGCGGCGAGCTGTTCACCCAATGCGCCCAGTTCGGCCCGGGTCAACGATGTCATGGGACCAGCGTGAAAGGCCGGTGTGACAAATCCGGGCAATCGGGCAGTGGTTAGCCCCAGTTATCCCCAGTCACGGGTTCATCCACAGACATCAGCTGCGCAGACGTCGACCGCCGCCACAGCGGTGCGGCTGCGACGGCGGTCGCCGGTTATGCCTCGTTAGGGACCGAACACCCGCAGTAGAGCGGCGATCTGGCCACCCGAAATCGATTGGTTGCACTGGTTACGCAGGTCGGTCAGCGGCCGGGCGATGTTCCGCAGGTCATTGAGCTCGCCTGGGTTGGCGATGAAGTAATTCCGCAGCGTGGCTTCGGCCTCTTCCGGCTGCTGCGCGCCCGCGCTCGTGATCGCATTGTTGGAGCCGGGATGGGTGTCCAGATAACCCCCGGCTCCATTGGCTACCACGCTCACGCTGTGAGCCAGTGCGGCCGCGGTGCACGGCCCCGGTGGAGGTGGCGGAGGCTGCGCGCCAGCCGTCGGCGCCGAGATGATCGCGGTTGCAGCTGCGCTGAGGGCGGTGGTGGCAAAGACCCCAAACAGTCCGCGCCGCACAGTCGTACGAGTCATTTTCATTTCATCCCTGTTGTTCCTTCGGTTGCGATTCCGCCGCTCCCCGGCCCGAGCACAACACACCGGGAGCTGCGAGTGTCCACATACCCCACGAATCGGGCGAATAAACGACACACCAAGTGTTACGCGGATGACCTGTGACGTTGGCGAAATGGCAATTTTTCGGCTAAGGCTGCTGCAGCCAGATTCGCAAGGTCGCCGTGGTGTACGCGGACCGCTTAGGACGAGTCCGGCTCGCCGTCGATGTCGGGCAGCGGCCGCTGGCAGATCTAGTGTGCCTCCTCGGTGGACATCCCAAACAGGCGCAAGACATCTTCGGTCACCTGATCGGCCGCCTGGCCGTCGTCACGATCGGGCTGGTCATAGAGCAGCTTGCCGAGACCCATCAACGCACCCCCGGCGACGGCCATGCCAGCCGCGGGTCAGTCAGGACCCGGCTTTCCTGCCGCCGACGCCGGAACAACCGTCCCGTCAGACGGAAGCTGCAGGGCCGGGTCCTCCAAGCTCGTGGTGAGTTCGTCGAGCGGGGGTTGCGGGTAGACGTTTTCCCATCGGTCGAGCACGAGGCATTCGATGCCGTACTGGGCGAGCAGGGTGGCCGCCGTGACACCCGTCGGCCCGGCACTGACGATGACCACGGGCACTGTGCTGGTCATGGGTATCGCACCACGTTGCGCTGTGTGCCCAGGTCGATCGCACCGTCGTCGGTTGCCACGCTGGACTCGACGACATCGCCGTCGCGAAGGTACTTCGCGTTCTTGGCTTGCCGCTTGAAGAAGGCCTTCCACTTGAGCTCAGGCGGCAGCAGTGAACCGATGATTTCGATCGGCTTCGGCGGCGCACTGAGCGCTGTGCCCACTGGGGTTCCGGTCATCACCAAGTCGCCGGCTTGTAGCTCCTGGAACCGGGTCAGCGCCTGCAGCGCTCGCAGAGGCCGGTAGATCATGTCGTCGCCGGTCATGTCCTGGCGCACTTCACCGTTGACCCGCAACCGCAGCCGCAGATCGCCGAAGCGCTTCAGTTCATCATTGTCGAGCAGCATAAGTGCTGTGGATGCCATGCTGGGCAACAGGTTCGCGTTCATCACCGCCGTCGAACTGACTCTCAGGCAGCGCCAGGTCCTTTCAGCACGTGGCGCCGTCGTCGAGTGCCGGGCACCATGTGTGATGCGGTGCCGCCCTTCGTCAGATCGTGACGACGCGAGAAAGAAAGGTCATTGCTCGCACCTACGGCGTTTAACTGCTCGACAACAGTAATCTGACCGTATGGGAAAAGATGACCAGCAGTCATCAGGGAACGGCGACTCGGTCGTGGACTCCGTCGCGCGCATGCTTCGGTTGCCCTTTTCCACGCCAGACTTCGTCAATCGCATCGTCGGGGGAGGCGTCAGTCAGGTCGGCCGGCGAACGCTGTACATGATGATCACCACGTGGGACCTGGCAGGCGGTGGCCCGTTCGCCGCGAACGCGATCGGTACTGCAGGGCTGGCCAAGACCGTTGAAGTGGTGGAGGGCATGCTGCGCGGGCCGATCCTCGATCCAATACTATCGGCGGTGGGCGCTGACCAGATCAAGTTGCGCGCGTCGTTGTGCGCCTCCCAGTTGGTCGGGTTGGGAATCATGCGCTACGCAGTTCGTTCGGAGCCGCTCGCGTCGATGGACGTCGACGACTTGGTCGACGCCATGGCGCCGACGCTGCAGCGCTACCTCGTGGGCGAACTCTCCTGATCGTTGAACGCAGGTGCGACGAACCGACGCACCATGGCCTCCTCCGCCTTGTCGTCTGGCGCCGGCCAGAAAAGCAGCGCCAGCACGACCCGCACAATCCACTGTGGAGCCAATGGATCGTCGCCGGGCAGACCGGCGATCTCGGCTGCCGTTGCCGGCAACTGCGGCGAGCTGACAAGCGATTGATCTAGCAATACCGCGGGCGGTGCCGTCCTGGCCAACGCGGCGAATACCGGATCGGCGCGAACTGCCCTCAGCGACAACAGAACCGCAGCGACCACGCGATCTTGTCCGGTCATCGAGTCGACCGACTCACGCACGGACTGCACCACCCGCCCGATCGCCCGAATCAACACCGCATCGCGGATAGCGTCTTTGCCGCCGGCATGGCGGTACACCGTCGCCCTCGAACACCCCGCACGCGCCGCGATGTCGTCAACGGTCAACCGATGGAGTCCGCGGGCCGCCACCAGCAAGGCGGCCGCCTCGTAGATGCGCTCCCTCGCCTTTTCATGTCGATCGCCCCCGGTTAGCCAATCCATGCGGGTGATACTACGTAAACGTTTTGTCTCAATGTGAGACACGCTCGAAACCCGAATTGGACGCTTGAGCTGGTCCGCCCGGTAACGCGAGACACCTTGCACACAGCTGCTGTTCCCCCGTTCCTCAATCTCGCTCGACCCCTTGACAGCATTCCTGCTACGACGAACGCTCAAGTCATGCGGACGGATTCGCTCGTATCGCCCTTCGAACCAACAGCTCTGGATGATCCCTATCCGCACTACGACGAGCTCCGTCGATACGCACCGGTGTACGCCGTACCGGATAGCGCCTTCTATCTCGTGTCGACCTGGGAGGCCGTGCAGGAAGCCACGAGTCGCACCAAGGAATTCTCGTCTCACCTGACCGCCACGCTGATCCACGACGCCACCTCTGTGAACACCTTTGACCTCGACCCCAGTGGATCGGCGCGGCATGTGCTGGCCACCGCCGACGATCCCTGGCATGCGGTCGAGCGCAAGCTTGTACTGCCCGCTCTTGTTGCCAAGCGGATTCGCGCGCTCGAGTCAGAAATCACCCGCGCAGCCGAAATGCTATGGCGCACAAGCCTATACGGCAACCAGATCGAGTGGATGGCAGCGATGGGCGATCGCCTCCCGATGACGCTGGTCGCACGGCTCATCGGCCTGCCCGAAAAGGATGTCCCCCAACTGGTCGAGTGGGGCTACGGCAGCACCGAGCTGCTGAGCGGAGTCATCACACCAGACCGACTGCCTGTCGTCGCCGATTCAGCCATCCGACTTGCGGCCTACCTGCGCGACCGATTCGAGGAGGCCAGGCGTGGCCCAGGCGACGATGTTCTGGGCGACCTGGCGCGCGCTGCGGAGGCCGGTGTGATCGACGCCGACGTGGCGACGTTGATGCTGGTGCAGCTCGTCGGCGCGGGCGGCGAGTCCACTGCGGGACTGATCGGCAACGCGGTCCGGCTGCTGGCCGAACAGGAGCATCTGCAAACCGCCGTCCGAACCGACAATCGGCTGATTCCGGCTGCCTTAGAGGAGACCCTGCGGCTCGAGTCCCCGTTCCGGGCTCACCATCGCCACGTCACCACCGACACCTCGCTGGCCGGAGTTGCGCTGCCTGAAGGCAGCCACCTGATGCTGCTCTGGGGCGCGGCGAATCGTGACCCGGCCGCTTTCGACGAGCCCGACGCCGTCCGGCTGGACCGCCCCAACCCCCGAGGGCATCTGGCGTTTGGCCGCGGTCTGCACTTCTGCGTCGGCGCCGCGCTGGCCCGCCTGGAGGCCCGGATCGCGATCCAGACGCTTCTGTCGGCAACCCGGTGGTTCCGAGTAGTCGAAGCGGAATGGCTGCCCAGCATCTTGGTGCGTCGCCACCGCCGACTGTTGTTGGCGCTCGACTTTTAACCAATACTGCCGTCGCAACCCTGTGGCACGGCGGCGGAGCGAACAACTCCAGTAGCTCACTCCGGCAGCCGCAGCTCGGGCTTCTCCACTTCTTCGATGTTGACGTCCTTGAACGTGATCACCCGCACCTGCTTGACGAAGCGCGCCGGCCGATACATGTCCCACACCCACGCGTCGGCGAGCCGGAGTTCGAAGTAGACCTCACCGTTGGCATTCCGAGGGATGAGCTCGACGTTGTTGGCCAGGTAGAAGCGCCGCTCGGTCTCCACCACGAAGCTGAACTGCCCGACGATGTCCTTGTATTCGCGGTAGAGCGAGAGCTCCATCTCGGTTTCGTACTTCTCGAGATCTTCGGCACTCATCTACACGGCTGTCCTTTTCGGTCTTCGGTCTCTGCTCTTCGCGCAAGCGGCTCATCGCCACCTTCTGCTCTTCGCGCAAGCGGCTCATCGCCGACCTTCGTGTTTCATTTTCCCTTACGCCTGCTCCAGCTGCTCCCCCGGCACCGCGAAGATGGCCACCGAGCGGCGCACGTTGATGAAGGAATACCGGTGCGCCGTCGACGGCCCGAGCACGGCGAGCGCCTCGGCGTGCGACTGCGTGCAGTAGCCCTTGTGCTCGGCGAATCCGTAACCGGGGTACTCGGCATCCATCGCGACCATGAACCGGTCACGGCTCACCTTGGCGAGCACGCTCGCCGCGGCGATGCATGCCGCGACCCCGTCGCCCCCGATCACCGGCAGCGACGGCATCGGCAGCCCGGGCACGCGGAACCCGTCGGACAGTACATACCCGGGTCGAATGCCGAGGCCCGCGACCGCCCGGCGCATTCCCTCGATGTTGGCGCGGTGCACTCCCCGACTGTCGACCTCGACAGGCGGCACGAACACGATGTGATACGCCAACGCGTACCGGCGAATCACGGGGAACAACGCCTCGCGGGTCTGCTGGGTGAGTTTCTTGGAGTCGTCGAGATCGGCAAGGCTCTTGAACCGGTTGGGGCCGAGCACGCAGGCCGCCACCACCAGCGGTCCCGCGCACGCGCCGCGCCCCACCTCGTCGACGCCTGCCACCGGCCCGAGCCCGCTGTTGTGCAGCGTGGCCTCGAGCGTGCGCAGGCCCGACGACTTCCGAATCACCGCCCGCGGCGGCCACGTGCGACCCATCCTCGTCACTGCCCTTGCTGAAGGTCCACCGCTCTCACCAGGCCCCACCTCGACGGCGGCCAGGCGATGAACCTCGCCTTACCGATCACATTCTCTACCGGAATGGTGCCTGCCGCGGGATCGCCCGTGCACCGAATTCGGCGCTCCGATGGCGCAGCTGGCACAGTGCGCCCGCGAATCGGAAGA
Organism: uncultured Actinomycetota bacterium; assembly: GCA_963834955.1. Taxonomy (GTDB): domain Bacteria; phylum Actinomycetota; class Actinomycetes; order Mycobacteriales; family Mycobacteriaceae; genus Mycobacterium. The sequence goes on along the minus strand of CAWIDX010000034.1, from coordinate 72,833 downwards.
GTGGGTGCGGTTGTCGCCCATCACCCACAACCTGCCGTCCGGGACCGTCACCGGCCCGAACTCCTCGGTCAGGCAGGGATACAGCGCGGGGTCGGTCTTCAGCGTGTCCGGATTGAGAAACGGTTGATTGAGCGGCTTGCCGTCCACCGTCAAACCGGTGTTCTGGCGGCACTCCACAGTCTGTCCGCCCACGGCGATCACCCGCTTGACGAGGTTGTTTTCGTCGGGCGGGACGAAGCCGAGGAAGGACAGGCCGTTTTGCACCCAGCGCACCGCGGTGTTGTCGGAGCGGATCGACTTGTAATTCACGTTCCACGCCGGCGGACCCTTGAAGACGATTACATCGCCGGGTTCGGGCGCACCGAACCGGTAGGCCAGTTTGTCGACCATGATCCGGTCCCCGGTGCAGCCCGGGCAGCCATGCAGAGTGGGCTCCATCGACTCTGACGGAATGAGGTACGGCCGCGCGATGAACGTCAACATGACGTAGTAGATGACCAGCGCGAGCACCGCCAGGATGGCGGTTTCTTTGAGCGCGGAGCCCTTCTTCTTGGGCTTCGGATCAGCTACCGGCTCGTCGGCGTCGGACGTCGGTTCCGAAGGTTCTGAAGGCTCTGAAGTCCCTGAATCCTCGGTCTTCTCGGGCTTCTCAGTCTTCTCGGGCGAATCCGCACTGTCCGTCACCCGATCAGCGTAGCCACGGCCCCGGAAGTTGCACCGGCGGGCTGGCGAGCGACGCGGCTAAGAAGCAGCCGGGTGTCAGCGCTTCTCTTTGATCTTGGCCTTCTTGCCGCGCAGCTCACGCAGGTAATAGAGCTTGGCTCGGCGGACGTCACCGCGGGTGACCACCTCGATGCGGTCGACGTTGGGCGAGTGCACCGGGAACGTGCGCTCCACGCCGACGCCGTAGCTCTCCTTGCGCACGGTGAACGTCTCGCGGATTCCCCCGCCCTGCCGGCGGATCACGACGCCCTTGAACACCTGGATGCGCTCCTTGGCGCCCTCGATCACCTTGACGTGCACGTTCACGGCGTCGCCGGGGCTGAAGCTCGGGATGTCGTCGCGCAGCGACGCCTGGTCAACGAAGTCCAGCGTGTTCATCAGTCAACTTTCCTCGCGGTCGCGGCCAGGAGCGATGTGGCCGGCCCAGCCGTTAAGTTCTGCGTCTTGGTGCTGCGCAAAACACTCGGTGGCCAGCGCAGACAACTGGTCAATTGTGCCAGATCCGGCGGATACGGAGAAATCGTAACGAATTGGGTATGTCATAGGCCGTCCTCATCCCGCACTGGCGAACAACCGTTAGGGTGAACAAGGGCGGGCGGCAATGCGGTCGAGTCCCGCGCCTACGCCCCAAGCACTATCTGAGGAGCGTCATGCCTCGGCTGCGGTCTGTACTGGTGAGCACCACCGCGGCCCTGTCTATTGTCATCGTGATCGCGGCTTGTGTGGCCGAGGTCCGCGGCGATTCCGGACCCGCTTCGTCACTGCTGCCGAAGGTGCCGGTCGCATCGCCACTCATGTTGGGCCTGACCCCGCCGAATGCCGGCACCACCGCTCCGTTTGACGGGCTGGAGGGGCGCGTCAAGCAGGCCACAGACGAGGCGCGCGCCAAGGGTGCCGACATCTCGGTATTCGTGCTGGACCGGCTGACCGGACAGACCGTGTCCAACGGCAACAAAGCGGCGATCGCGATGGCGTCGGTGGCCAAGCTCTTCATCGCCGACGACCTCCTCTATCAAGCAACGACGAGGCGGACTCCACTGTCCTCGGAAGATCGCCGACTGCTCGACGCCATGCTGCGGTCGTCCGACGACGGCGCGGGCGAGATCTTCTGGGCCCGGGGGGCCGGGAACGAGATCGTGAGCCGCGTGGCCGCCCGGTACGGGTTGGGCTCGACTCGCCCCGGCAGCTACGAACGGTGGTGGAACACACTCACCACCGGTGCCGATCTCGCGCAGTATTACGACATGCTGCTCGACGGCGCCGGCGGCTTGACTACCAAGCAGGCCGAGATCATCGTGAACAACCTGGCGAAGTCCACCCCACGGGGCGTCGACGGGTACCCCCAGCGCTTCGGGATCCCCGACGCGCTTTACGCCGAGTCGGTGGCCGTCAAGCAAGGCTGGATGTGCTGCATCGGCAGCGACTGGATGCACTTGTCCTCCGGCGTGATCGGGTCCGACCGCCGCTATGTGATGGTGATCGAGTCGTTGCAGGCCGCCGACGATGCCACCGCGCGAAACACGATCACGCAGGCCGTGAAGACCATGTTCCCCACCGGGCGTATCTGAGCCGCCGTCACTCGAGCAGATCGGGGCGACGCCGGCGGGTCCGCTCGATCGACTCCTGTTTGCGCCAGGCGGCGATGCGCGCATGGTCGCCGGAGAGCAGCACCTCCGGGACATCGAGTCCCCGCCACGTTGGCGGTCGCGTGTAACTCGGCCCCTCGAGCAGACCGTCGGAATAGGAATCCTGCCCCGCTGACAGGGGGTTGCCCAGCACCTGCGGCAGCAGTCGCACGACGGCCTCGATCATCACGACCGCGGCGGACTCTCCGCCTGGCAGCACGTAGTCTCCGATTGAGACCTCCGCCACGCGCATCCGTCGGGCGGCGTCATCGATGACACGCTGATCGATGCCCTCGTAGCGTCCGCAGGCGAACACCAGGTGAGCTTCGCCGCTCCACCCCTGCGCGATCGATTGCGTGAAGGGTGAGCCGGCGGGCGTCGGAACCACCAAAAGCGTTTCACCGGTACAGATTTCATCGAGCGCCTCCCCCCACACCGGCGCCTTCATCACCATCCCGGGACCGCCACCGTAGGGCGCGTCATCGACCGACCGGTGCACGTCGTGGGTCCAGTGCCGCAGATCGTGCACCCGGAAGTCTACGATGCCCGACTCGATTGCCTTGCCCGGCAATGACTGTCGCAGCGGTTCAAGATACTCCGGGAAGATGGTGACGACATCAATCCGGATCCGGTTGCGCACGTCAGTTCATCTCCAGAAGACCCTCGGGCGGGTCGATCCGTATTTCGTTGTCGACCAATGACACCGCCGTCACAATGGCGCCGACGAACGGAACCAGCACCTCGGTGCCGTCGTCGCACCGCACGGCCAGCAATTCGCCGGCGGCGGTGTGCAGTACTTCGGCGACGACGCCGACGTCGCGACCGTCGACCGTGCTGACGCGCACCCCTTCGAGTTCGTGGTCGTAGAACTCGTCAGGATCGTCGATCGGCGGCAGGTCAGCGGAATCGATGATGAACAACGTGCCGCGCAGCGCGTCCGCCGAGTCGCGGTCTGACACTCCGGTGAGTCGGACGAGCAGTCGGCTGCCGTGCTGGCGGACCGATTCGATCGTGTGCTCGCGGATGTCCCTGCCGCGCGCGGGCCGCCCGCACAGCGTCGCGCCGACCTCGAATCGCCGCTCGGGGTCATCGGTACGGACCTCGACGACCACTTCACCGGTGACGCCGTGCGCCTTGACGACCCGGCCGACAACCAGCTCCATTACTTTCCGACTATTGGTCGGTGTCCACCACGTCGACGCGGATTCCGCGGCCGCCGACGCCGGCAACCAGGGTGCGCAGCGCCGTGGCGGTGCGGCCACCGCGACCGATGACCTTGCCGAGGTCGTCCGGGTGGACATGCACCTCCACGGTGCGACCTCGCCGGCTGGTCACCATGTCGACGCGTACTTGGTCGGGGTTATCAACGATTCCGCGGACCAGGTGTTCGACGGCGTCGACGACGACGGAGCTGTTCAACGGTCTCAGCCCTCGTCCGCCGGGGTGGCTTCGTCGGTCGCCCCGGCCTCGGCGGGCTCGGCCGGTGCGGGTTCAGCGGGCGCCGCATCCTCTGCGCCGGCGGAGTCCTTGGCGGGGTCCTTTTCGCTGGCCTTGGCGGCCTTCTTGGCGGGCGCTTTCTTCTTCTTCGGCGTGACGGCCTCGGTGCCGGGCCCGCCCTCGGCCTCGGCCAGCGCGGCGTTGAACAGCTCCTGCTTGCTCGGCTTCGGCGGGGCCACCTTCAGGGTGCCCTCAGCGCCGGGCAGGCCCTTGAAGGTCTGCCAGTCGCCGGTGATCTTGAGCAGTTTGAGCACCGGCTCGGTGGGCTGGGCACCCACGGATAGCCAGTACTGCGCCCGTTCGGAGTTGATCTCGATCAGGCTCGGCTCTTCCTTGGGGTGGTAGCGGCCGATGATCTCGATGGCGCGCCCGTCGCGCCGGGTGCGCGAGTCGGCGACGGCGATGCGGTACTGCGGATTGCGGATCTTGCCAAGCCGGGTGAGCTTGATCTTCACAGACATGGTCGAACACTTCTCCTGTGGGTATCACGCGGCAATTCAGCGACAGCGGCGGTTGTGCACGTGTCCGGTTTTGCCTCGCGTGTGTCTGACCGCGCGACGGCGCTTTGAAAACCATCAGTCGCCGCGCAGACAGCCGCCCATTGTGCCAGAACGCTGGTCACGGGTGAAATCGCCGGGTCGCGGTCCGCGCGAGTCTGCGGATTTGTACGCCCGCCCAGCGTGTCCCGTACGAAACCGCAGAGTCGGCGACGAGCGCGGGCTAAACCGTCCTGTCGAAGCACTTGGTCTCCACCCGCCGGGTCATCCGCCAACCTTCGGGGGTGCGGACGAACTCGTCGTCGTACCACAGCCCGCAGAACAGGACTTTCTTCTCGGCCGTCTCGTCGTCGTGGCCGAGCACCATCGGGTTGAAGCAGAGGGTGCGGGAAGATGCGGAGTCGCCGGCCGGGTCATAGCGGATGCGGACATCGAAATTGCCCAGCAGGTGGGCGTATGCGGGGAAAATCGGCAGCACCTGCGCCAGCCAGGCCTTGACGTCGGGATACACGCCGTCGATACCGCCCATCGCCCGGTAGTCGATGTAGGCATCAGGGGTGAAGACCCGGTCGAGATCGTCGAATCGGCGCTGGTCGATGGCCGTCGAGTAGTCGATCAGCAGCTGCTGAATTTCGAGTCGGTCCGAGATCTCCGCCAGGCTCAACATGCGGACGATTGAACACGATCCAACCGCAGCGGCTAAGCTGACCCGCCATGCGAAGGGTCATCGCTGTGCTGGCCGCCGCCGTAACGGCATTTGTCGCGGCATCTGTGTCACCGGTTCCTGTTGCGCTCGCCGATCCGCCGGTTGGGCCGTCCGGTGCGCTGGCGGCTCCCGAGGGTCCGGCAACGGGGTGGCTGGTCGCCGACATGGACACCGGCCAGATACTGGCGGCCCGCGACCCGTACGTGCCGCACCCGCCGGCCAGCACGATCAAGGTGCTGCTGGCGATCACCGCGCTTGACGAGCTCGATCTCAACTCGACCGTCGTCGCATCCGTGGAAGACACCCAGGTGGAGTGCAACTGCGTCGGCATCAAACCCGGCCGCACCTACACCGCTCGTCAGCTGCTCGACGCGGCGCTGCTGGCGTCCGGCAACGACGCCGCGAACACCCTGGCCCACATGCTGGGCGGGTACGACGTCGCGTTGGCCAAGATGAACGCGAAGGCAAGAATGCTCGGCGCCTACGACACGAATGCAGCCTCGCCGTCGGGCCTCGACGGGCCCGGGATGGACTTCCGTTCGACGCCGCACGATCTCGCGGTGATCTTCCGCGCCGCGATGGCCAACCCGATCTTCGCGATGATCACCGGTCAGCCGTCGGCGCTGTTCCCCGGCGACAACGGTCTTCAGCCGATCGTGAACCAGAACCAATTGCTGCGCCGGTATCCGGGTGCGCTCGGAGGCAAGACCGGCTTCACCAACCTCGCCCGCAAGACGTTCGTCGGGGGCGCCGAGCGCAACGGTCGACGCCTGGTAGTCGTGCAGATGTTCGGCCTGGAACAGGCCGGCGGACCGACATATTGGGACCAAGCGGTCAGCCTGCTCGACTGGGGCTTCGCCCAGAGCCCATACGCGAGCGTCGGAACGCTGTAGTTCCGCCCAAACGTCGGACACGACGGAAGTGACTGGTTCGGAACACATTCGAGATCTCTTGAGATCTCCGCGCGTCTGAGACAACATATTGCGGGATTACGCTCAGCGCCCGTGCGACGACTCACGGCCACATTCGCGGCCGCCTTGACTCTCGCCGCGTGCGGCTTCGCCGGGATGCCGCCTGCCACAGCGGATCCGAGCCAGCCGTCGGGCGCTCTTGCGGTCCCGGACGGTCCGGCGCAGACGTGGCTGCTCGCAGACTTGGACAGCGGACGAATCCTTGCGTCGCGCAACCCTTACCAGGCGAACGCCCCCGCGAGCACCATCAAGGTGCTGCTGGCGATCGTCGTACTCGACCAGGTGAATCTGAACTCCGCGATCGTTGCGGGGCCCAATTCGCAGGTGGAATGCTCCTGTGCCGGAATCAAAGCCGGCCGCGCCTATACCGCACGCCAACTGCTCGACGGGCTGCTGCTGGTGTCCGGCAACGACGCCGCAAACACCTTGGCCGACATGCTCGGCGGTCTGCCGGCCGCGGTCGCGAAGATGAACGCGAAGGCCTACCAGGTCGGTGCGCGCCATACCCGCGTTGGGTCGCCTTCGGGGCTGGACGACGGCGTCGACATGTTCACCACACCGCATGACCTGGCGGTGATCTTCCGAGCCGCGCTCGCTTATCCGATGTTCGCGCACATCATCCGGCAGCCGTCGGCGACGTTCCCGAACGGCGCCGGCACGAAGGTCCTCGTCAACCAAGACCAATTGCTCAAGAGCTATCCCGGCGCCATGGGCGGCAAGACCGGCTACACGAACAAGGCCCGCAAGACGTACGTGGGCGCGGCCCAGCGCAACGGCAAACGACTGGTCGTCGTGCAGATGTACGGCTCGGATTCTTCCGGCATGACGTACTGGGACCAGGCGCGCGGCCTGCTGGACTGGGGCTTCAGCCAGTAACCGAATTCAGATCACTCGGCCGCGCAGAATGGTCACGTCCGGACGCGACAGCACCGCGGCGCCGTCGCGCGGATCGTCGGTGTAGCAGACCAGGTCGGCGGATGCGCCGTGTTCGAGCGCGGGCCGGCCGAGCCAGCGCCGCGCGTCCCAGCAGGCGGCGCCGAGCGCATCCGTCGGACTCATCCCGATGCCCTTGAGCGCGTCGACCTCGTCGGCGACGCGCCCGTGCGCGATCATGCCGCCCGCGTCGGTGCCGGCGAAGATCGGGATGCCGGCCTCTCGGGCGGCGGCGATCCGCTGCGGGCACCTCGCGTACAGGTCGCGCATGTGCTCGGCGTAGGTCGGGTATTTGGCCGCCGCCTCGGCGATGCCAGGAAAGTTCTCGATGTTGATCAGTGTCGGCACCAGCGCGGTGCCGTGCCCGACCATCAGCGCGATGGTGTCGTCGGTGATGCCGGTGCCGTGTTCGATGCAGTCGATGCCGGCGTTGATCAGCCCGGGCAGCGCGTCTTCGCTGAACACGTGCGCAGTGATGCGGACGCCGTTGGCGTGGGCGACGTCGATCGCCGCTTTCAGCACGTCGTCGGACCACAGCGGGGCCAGATCACCGACCTTCCGATCGATCCAGTCGCCGACCAGCTTGACCCAGCCGTCGCCTCGTCTCGCCTGCTCGGCCACGGCGTCCGGCAGCTGCGACTCGTCCTCGAGTTCGAGGGAAAGACCTGAGCGATAGCGCTTGGGTCTGGCCAGATGGGCTCCGGCCCGGATGATGCGTGGCAGGTCGGCGTGATCGTCGAGGCTGCGGGTGTCGATCGGCGAACCACAGTCCCGCAGCAGCAGCGCACCCACGTCACGCTCCACCTCGGCCTGCGCGATCGCCTGGTCGAGGTCTACCGGACCATGTACGTCGAACCCGACGTGGCAGTGCGCGTCGACCAGCCCGGGCAGGATCCAGCCGCCGTCAAACACCGTGTCGGCGCCCGAGACGGGCTCCGCGCTCAACGTGCCGTCGACAACCCACCATTCGACCGGCTGTTCGTCGGGCAGTCCGCGACCACGAAGGTGGAGGCGCACTCTTTGCCCTAGTTCTTGGGGAAGTTCAGCTTGGACAGGTCGAAATCGGCCAACCCCGGGGGCAGCTCGTCGAGGCCCTTCGGCATGCCGGTCAGGTCCGGAAAGCCGTCCGGCATCCCGGCGCCGAGGGGGCCGCGCACCTTCGGCGCCGTCGGTCCACGCCCCTTCTTCCCCTTCCTCCCCTTGGCCTTCTTGCGAGACGAGCTCTTGCGGCCGAGACCCGGTATGCCCATCTGGCCGGCCATCGACGCCATCATCTTGCGGGCTTCGAAGAACCGGTCGACGAGCTGGTTGACCTCCGAGACCGTCACGCCCGAGCCGTTGGCGATCCGCAGCCGGCGCGACGCGTTGATGATCTTCGGATCGGCGCGCTCGGCGGGCGTCATGCCGCGGATGATGGCCTGCACCCGGTCGAGATGCGTGTCGTCGACGGCTGCCAGCGCCTCCTTCATCTGGCCGGCGCCGGGCAGCATGCCGAGCAGGTTGCCGATCGGCCCCAGCTTGCGGATGGCCAGCATCTGCTCGAGGAAGTCTTCGAGCGTGAGCTCACCGGTGCCGATCTTGGCTGCGGCCGCCTCGGCCTGTTCTGCGTCGAAGACCTGCTCGGCCTGCTCGATCAGGGTCAGCACGTCGCCCATGCCCAGGATGCGGCTCGCCATCCGGTCGGGGTGGAAGACGTCGAAATCCTCGAGCTTCTCCCCTGCCGAGGCGAACAGGATCGGCACGCCGGTGACCTCGCGCACCGACAGCGCGGCGCCGCCGCGGGCGTCGCCGTCGAGCTTGGTCAACACAACGCCGGTGAAGCCGACGCCCTCGCGGAAGGCATCGGCGGTGGCGACGGCGTCCTGGCCGACCATCGCGTCGAGCACGAACAGCACCTCGTCGGGATCGATCGCGTCGCGGATCGCGGCGGCCTGCGCCATCAGTTCCTCGTCGATGCCCAGCCGGCCGGCCGTGTCGACGATCACGACGTCGAAATGCTTGCTGCGCGCCTCGGCGAGCCCGGCCGCGGCGACCGCGACGGGATCACCGGGACCCGCCGCCGCGGGGCCCTCGGGGGACGTGCCGGGGTGCGGCGCGAACACCTGCACACCGGCACGCTCGCCGACGATCTTCAGCTGGTTGACCGCGCCGGGCCGCTGCAGGTCGCATGCCACCAGCAAGGGCGTGTGGCCTTGCGACTTCAGCCATTTCGCGAGCTTGCCGGCGAGTGTGGTTTTACCGGAACCCTGCAGGCCGGCCAGCATCACCACGGTCGGGGGGGTCTTGGCGAACGCCAGCCGGCGGGTCTCGCCGCCGAGGATGCCGATCAGCTCGTCGTCGACGATCTTGACGACCTGCTGGGCGGGGTTGAGGGCTGCGGAGACCTCGGCGCCCTTCGCCCGCTCCTTGATGCGTGTCACGAAGGCGCGCACCACCGGCAGCGAGACGTCGGCTTCCAGGAGCGCCAGCCGGATCTCGCGGGTGGTGGCGTCGATGTCGGCGTCGGACAATCGGCCCTTGCCGCGCAGTCCTTGCAGGGCACCGGTCAACCGGTCGGACAGGGTTTCGAACACGTCGGCCAGCCTAGCGGCTTACAGGTTTGGGGGCGTTTGCGAGCTGACGGTGATCGGCATCGAGTAGGACTCGTAGGACGGGTAGTTGTCGACCTGGCTGAAGACCCAGGCGAATACGATCAGCCAGAAGAGCAGCCCGAGCACGAACAAGCCGGTCACGACGTAGCCGACGACCAGGCCGGCAATCGCCAGGCCCTTGCCGTCTTCATCGGTGCGCCGGATCTGCGACAACGCGATGTGACCGAAGACGATGCCCAGCGGAGCGAGCACGAAGGCGCTCACCAGCGCGGCGATCGCCATCGCGTTCATCGGTCGAGGCTGGTAGGCCGGCGGGTACCAGGGCGGCGGCGGCGGTGGTGGTGGTTCATTCCAGGGTGTGTTCCACGGAGGCAACGGGGGCTGGTTCATGAGACGGGCGACTCCTACGCGGGTGGAAGGCCCTGATGCTAGCGCGGTCGGATGCGCGAAGTCGCTAGCTCGGTTGCCCGGCGGCCGCATCGGCAACCGGCGTCGGCAGCACGACGAGCAACTCGCGTTCCAACTTGGATCGCCACTCGTCTGCCTCGGCGGAGTCGCCTGTCTCCCGCACCGGCGCGACGATGCTGAACACGTCGTTCACCGAGGAACCCAACGTGGTGACCTTCGCCCACACGATGTCCACGTCGGCGCGCTCGAGCACCCCGGTGAGCACGGCAAGGAGGCCGGCACGGTCGGTGGTGCGAATCTCGACCAACACTTGACCGGGCACGGTGTCGTCGAACCACAAAATCCGCGGTGGCGCCGGTGCGTGGTTGGCCGGCACGGCAGTTGACACCTCACCCACCGGCGTAGACCCGCGCTGGCTGCTGTCGCGATGACGTTGATCGAGTGCGTCCAACACATCGAGATCGTCGGCGAGCGCCTGAATGAACTGTTGACGCAGCAACTCGGCGGCCGGTGGCGAGCCGAAGTGCGGCGACACCATGAAGGTGTTGATCGCCGAACCCTCGTGGCTGTTCACCGACGCCGAATGCACCCGCAGCGAGTTCAGCGCAAGCACCCCCGCCGCTTTCGAGAGCAGGCCGCGTCGGTCCGGCGCGACCATCGTGACACGGTACATGTGGGGGCTTTCCGCGACGGTCAACTCGACGTGGACCTCACGGTCCGCGGCCAGCGAAAGGTACAGCGGCTCAATGGGGTCGGCGTGCGGAAGCGACTCGCCCGCCATCACCATGCGACACCGGCGCACCAGGTCACCGATGAGCAGAGCCTTCCAATCGCCCCACACGCCCGGTCCGGTGGCCAGTGAGTCGGCTTCGGCAAGGGCATGCAACAGTTCGAGCAGCAGCGGGTCACCGTCGAGCGCATCGACAACCGCGGAAATGGTTTCCGGGTCTTGTAGGTCTCGGCGGGTCGCGGTGGCGGGCAACAGCAGGTGGTAGTGCACCATCTTCGATAGCAACTCGATGTCGGATGGCCACAGCCCCAGTCGGGTGCCGATCTGAGTGGCCAGTTCGGCGCCGATCACGCTGTGGTCTCCGCCGCGGCCCTTGCCGATGTCGTGCAGTAGCGCACCCAGTACCAGCAGATCGGGTCGGGCCACTCGGGTGGTGAAAGCGCTTGCCCGCGAGGCTGTTTCGACCAGATGCCGGTCGACGGTCCAGGTGTGCACGACATCGCGCGGCGGTAGGTCGCGCACCGCCCCCCACTCCGGGAACAACCGGCCCCACAGCCCGGTGCGGTCGAGCGCCTCGATGGTGGACACGGTCGTCGGCCCGGCCGCCAAAAGCACCAGAAGATCCTTGAGCGCGTCCCCGGGCCATGGCGTGCGCAACTCCGGTGCGCTTTCGGCCAGCCGCCCCAGAGTCGATGCCGACAGCGGCAGGCCGGTGGTCGCCGACGCGGCCGCGACCCGCAGCACCATGCCGGGGTCCCGGTCGGGGCGCGCATCACGGGCCAGTACCACTTCACCGCCGTACTCGATCACGCCTTCGTCGAGCGGTCGGCGCACCGGCCGCCGCAACGCCGATAAGCCCCTGCGCGGCAATGCATTCCCTGCTGTGCGCAGGCCCGCGTCGACGTAATAGCTGACGGTGCGGGCGGCATCGCTCAGTAAGCGGGCAAGTTCGAAGCGGTCGCCGATCCGCAGGGCGGCACCAATCTCGTCCGCGTAGTGCGCGAGCAGCAGTTCGCGACCACGGCCCGACACCCGGTGCAACTCGGTGCGGACGTTGAGCAGCGTCAGGTGCGCACCGGCCAGCGACCCGGCAGGGCCGTCCGGCCCGCGGTTCGAGGAGGTGTCGGCTACCTGGGCGATGGCCAGTGCGTTGAGCAGTTGCACGTCGCGCAGCCCGCCACGTCCAGACTTCAGATCCGGTTCGGCGCGGTGGGCGATTTGTCCGCTCCGTTGCCAGCGAGCGTTGGTCCGTTCGACGAGTTCGCCGAAGCGGGAGCGGATTCCGGTGCGCCACTGCCGACGAGCGCCGCCGATCAGTAACGACGAGAGGTCCGCGTCACCAGCGATGTGCCGGGCCTCGAGCATCGCGAGCGCAGCCGAAATGTCGTTGGCCGTGACCTGTAACGCCTCGGGCACCGTACGGACGCTGTGGTCGAGCAGAATGTTGGCGTCCCACAAGGGATACCACAGTTGATCGGCAACACGGCTGACCACGTCGGCCGGCATGTTCTCGTGCAGGAGCATCAAGTCCAGGTCGGAGTACGGTGCGAGTTCCTGCCGGCCGAGCCCACCCGTGGCGACGATGGCGAACCCGCTGTCTGCCGTGATGCCGATCTCGGCGGCCTTGGTGGTCAACCAGAACTCGTGGAGGTCGCGAAGAGCGTCGCGCAGGGCGGCGGCGTCGAGTCGGTGGGAACTGCACAGCAGTTGGTTGGTGGCGGTAACCAAATCCTTTGCCGGGCGCGGAGATCCCGCCGCCGGTGTCCCCTTCCGTGGGGACTCGGCGGCGGGATCTCTTGGGCGTTTTGCCATCTAGGTCCTCACCTTCAGGGGAAGACCTGATAAATCACAGCGCGTCGGCGCCTCGTTCGCCGGTACGGACCCGCACTACCGTTTCGACCGGGCTGACCCAGACCTTGCCGTCACCGATCTTGCCGGTCCGCGCGGCTTGGACGATGACGTCCACCACTTTGTCAACCACGGTGTCGTCGACAAGAACCTCCACCCGAACCTTCGGCACGAAGTCTACGGAATACTCCGCGCCGCGGTAGACCTCGGTGTGGCCCTTCTGGCGGCCGTAACCCTGCACCTCGCTGACCGTCATCCCGAGGATGCCCGCCTGCTCCAGTCCGGTCTTGACGTCTTCGAGCGTGAACGGCTTGACGATCGCAGTAACAAGCTTCATGGATTCGATCCCTTCCAAGTCGATTCTTGCCGGTCAGACGAGCTCATAAGCGGTTTCCGCATGTTCGGTCTCATCGATACCGGTGTCCTCGTCTTCCCGGCTCACCCGCCAACCCATCGGCTTGAGCGCTAGCGCGATCACCGTTGTCATTATCGCGGTGAATACCGTCGCGGCTAATGCGATCACAATTTGCACGACGAGTTGCTTGAAATCGCCGGTGTAGAACAGGCCTGTTTCGGTCGCGAGGAAGCCGATGGCGATCGTGCCCCACAGGCCGGCGACGAGATGCACGCCGACGACGTCGAGCGAATCGTCGTAGCCGAACTTGTATTTCAGTCCGATCGCCAGCGCCGACAACGCACCGGCCACGGCGCCCAGGATCAGCGAACCGATCAGGTCGAGCGCCCCGCAAGCCGGGGTGATCGCCACCAGGCCGGCCACGATTCCGGATGCCGCACCGACGCTCGTCGGGTGTGCCGTCGCGGATCCGCTCGACCAGCAGCCAGCTCAGCATCGCGGCAGCGGTCGCCGCCGTCGTGTTTATCCACACCTGCCCGGCGATCGCGTCAGCCGCACCCTCCGAGCCGACGTTGAATCCGAACCAGCCGAACCACAGCAGCGCAGCGCCGAGCATGACCCACGGGATGTTGTGCGGCCGGTACGCCATCTTGCCGAAGGTCACCCGCCGGCCGACGAGGATGGCGAGCACCAGTGCGGCCATTCCGGCGTTGATGTGCACGACGGTGCCGCCGGCGAAGTCGATGGGCGCGACCTGGGCCACCGTGTCGCCGTCATCATTGGTCATCGTGCCGAATATCCATGAGGCAAAGCCGGTTTCATTACCGGACAGCAGGCCGCCGCCCCAGACCATGTGGGAGAGTGGGAAGTACACCAGAGTGGCCCACACCCCTGCGAATACCAGCCACGTACCGAACTTCACGCGCTCGGCCATTGCGCCGCTGATGAGCGCGACGGTGATGACCGCGAACGTCAGCTGGAAGCCCACCCAGACGATGGCCGGCACCGTGCCGAAACCACCGATCACGATCTGTTCGATCGTTTCGCCGCCCTCTTGGACGACTTCCCTGGTTTCCAGCAGCGGTCCCAACCCAAACAGGGAGAACGGGTCGTCGAAGATGCCGAGGACGTCCGATTCTCCGGTGTGCGCGGAGGAGAACGACATCGAATAGCCCCACAGGACGTAGATCACGCTGACGATGCCGAGGGATCCGAACGACATCATCATCATGTTGAGGACGGACTTCTGCTTCGACAGCCCGCCGTAGAAGAAGGCGAGAGCCGGCGTCATCAGAAGCACCAGCGCGGCACTTGTCAGCACCCAAGCGGTGTCACCGGAATCGAAGACATCGAAAGCTTCATCGGGCAAGGCTTGGGGTAAGACTGGGGCAAAGGCTAAGAACACCGTGTGTCAACCTCCTTGCGAAGTGCGCCGAAAGAATCGGCCTCCGGAGAAGATTCGACGCCCGGCGTTTCAGCCCGATTCTGTTGCGTTTCGGTGTGTGAACGATCCGCGCTCAGTGTTACGGGCGCGTGTCGTCGAGGAAGATCGATGGAGATGTCGTCAACCCAGCAGTGCGTCGACGAACGCGGCCGGCTCGAACGGCGCGAGATCGTCCGGCCCCTCCCCCAACCCGACCAGCTTCACCGGCACGCCGAGTTCCTGCTGCACCCGAAAGACGATTCCGCCCTTGGCGGTGCCGTCGAGCTTGGTCAGGGCCACGCCGGTGATGTCGACGACGTCGGCGAACACCGTGGCTTGCGCCAGCCCGTTCTGCCCGATAGTCGCGTCGAGCACGAGCAGCACCTCGTCGACGGACGCGCGGCGGCTGACCACGCGTTTTACCTTGCCGAGTTCGTCCATCAAGCCCGTCTTCGTGTGCAGCCGGCCGGCGGTGTCGATGAGGACGACATCGGCGCCGTCCTTGATCCCGGCGTCGACGGCGTCGAATGCCACCGACGCGGGGTCGGCGCCTTCCTTGCCGCGGATCACGTGGGCGCCCACCCGTTCGGCCCACGTCTGCAACTGATCGACCGCCGCGGCGCGGTAGGTGTCGGCGGCGCCGAGAACCACGCGCCGCCCGTCGGCGACCAATACCCGCGCCAGCTTGCCGACCGTGGTGGTCTTTCCGGTGCCGTTGACTCCCACGACCAGCAGCACCGAGGGATGGTCGGCGTGCGGCAGCGCCCTGATCGAGCGGTCCAACTCGGGCCGCAGTTCGGAAATCAGCACCGAGCGCAGCACCGCTCTGGCGTCGGCTCCGGTGCGCACGGTGCTGCTGGCCAGTCTCGACCTGAGTGCCTCGACCACATTGCTGGTGACCGTCGGCCCAAGGTCGGCCACCAGCAGGGTGTCCTCGACGTCCTGCCATGAATCCTCGTCGAGGTCGCCGCCGCCGAGCAGCCCCAGCATGCTGCGCCCGATGGCGTTCTGGGATTTGGCGAGGCGGCCGCGCAGGCGCGTCAGGCGTCCCTCCGGAGGCTCAATGGCCTCGATATCGGGCGCTGGAGGTGCTGGAGGTGCAATGGCGCCGACATCGGGCGCGAGAGGCGCAATGGCGCCGACATCGGCGCGAGAGGCGCGGGGGCGACGACATCAGGCGCCGGAGGCGCCTCGACCCGCAGCTCGGGCAGGTGAACGTCGGCGATCGGTCGTTTGACGGAGTCGCGCGGGATGGTGGCGTCGTCGCCCACCGCGGGCAGCCCGGTGGTGTCGATGCGCTCAGGCGCGGGAGGTGCGGACGATTGTGTGAACGCGATGCCCCCGGTGGCGCTGTACCCGCCGGAGCGGTCAACCGGTGTGGCAGTGTCTACTTGTGACAGGCTGATCCGTCGCCGCCGGTACAGCACCAGGCCGACCACCAGCGCAGCGACGATAAGCAGAACGGCGACAACCGCGAGTGCGATCCACAGACCTTCTCCCACCCGGCCATTCTCCACGGGCGGCCGGGGCGTGACGACGGACCCCGGCGGGTGGGTGGGGGCACCTCCCGCTTGCGGGGGACGAAGCGACCCGGGGATCGACCCCGGCGGGCGGGAGACGAAGCGACCCGGGGATCGACCCCGAAGCTTTGCCGACGCGCAAGCGGCGCCACATCGATGTGTGCCTGACCGAGGACGTGGAGCACGGCCGCCTCACCACCGGGTTGGAGCGTTACCGGCTGCCGTACAACGCCCTCACCCAGACCAATCTGCATTCGGTCGACCTGCGGGCGAGCTTTTTCGGGGCACAGCTGCGTGCACCGGTGCTCGTCGGCGCGATGACCGGAGGCGCCGAGATGTCGGGCACGATCAATCGCAACCTGGCCGCGGCCGCTCAGCGGCTGGGCATCGGCATGATGCTCGGCTCGCAGCGGGTCATGCTGGACGGTCGCGCGCAGGCGGCGGCCAGCTTCGCGGTCCGGGACGTCGCTCCTGACGTGCTGCTGATCGGCAACATCGGGCTGTCGCAATTGACCAAGGCGACGCTGCCCGACCTGGTCAAAGCGCTCGACCGGGTGGGTGCCGACGCGCTTGCCGTGCACACCAACCCGCTGCAGGAGGCGATTCAACACGGCGGCGACACCGATTTCTCCGGCTCGATCACGCGGCTGCGCGACGTCGCCGGATCGCTGGATCGCCCGGTGCTGCTGAAGGAGGTCGGCCACGGGCTGGGCGCGGCGGCCGTCGAAGCACTGCTGGGCTTGCCCGGAGATCTGCCGGTCGATGCGATCGACGTGGCCGGGGCCGGCGGCACATCGTGGTCGCGGGTCGAGCAGTACGTGCGCTACGGGCACCTGCGCTACCCCGACCTTGCCGACTGGGGCATACCGACGGCGCAGGCGATCACCGAAGTGCGGCGTGCGCTGCCCGACATTCCGTTGGTGGCCTCCGGCGGGATCCGCACCGGGATGGATGCCGCGCGGGCGATCGCGTTGGGCGCCGACATGGTGGCCGTGGCCCGGCCCCTGCTGGCTCCGGCGATCACCTCGGCCGCGGCGGCGGTGGAGTGGCTAGAGCAGTTCATCGACGAACTGCGGATCTGCCTGCATGGGTGTGGGGCCGCCGACCTTGCCGCGTTGCGGCGAATCGGTGTCGCCGCGGTCTGACGTTCGACCTCAGGTCGGGGCCAGCTCCCCTAACTCTTGCCCGCGCAGCCGCTGGGAGATCACGGCGGTGATGCCGTCGTCGCGCATCGTCACGCCGTAAAGCGCGTCGGCGACCTCCATCGTCGGCTTCTGATGGGTGATCACGATCAGCTGTGACTGTGACCGCAGCTGGTCGAACAGGCCCAGCAGCCGGCCCAGGTTGACGTCGTCGAGAGCGGCTTCCACCTCGTCCATGACATAGAACGGCGAGGGCCGGGCGCGGAAGATCGCGACCAGCAATGCGATTGCGGCAAGCGCTTTTTCGCCGCCGGAAAGCAGCGAGAGCCGCTTGATCCGCTTGCCGGGCGGACGGGCTTCCACTTCGATGCCGGTGGTCAGCATGTCGTCCGGATTGGTCAGCAGCAGCCGGCCCTCCCCGCCGGGGAACAGTGCCTCGAACACGTCGCGAAACTCCCGTTCGACGTCGGTGTAGGCGTCGGCGAAAACCGCCACGATCCGGGCGTCGACGTCGGCGACCACGTCGAGCAGGTCCTTGCGGGCCCCCTTGACGTCCTCAAGCTGCGTCGAGAGGAAGTTGTAGCGCTCCTCCAGGGCCGCGAACTCCTCCAAAGCCAGCGGGTTGACGCGCCCCAGTTCGGTGAGATCCTTCTCCGCCCGCTTGGCCCGGCGCTCCTGTGTCGGGCGGTCGAATGGCATCGGCGCCGGCACGGTGACCTGTTCGCCGCGCTCGCGGGCCTGCTCATACTCGGCCATCTCCAGTTCCGACGGCGGCAGTGGCACCTCGGGCCCGTACTCGGCGATGAGGTCGACGGGTGCCATGCCGAACTGCTCGAGGACGGCCGTCTCAAGCTGCTCGACGCGCATGGCCGCCTGGGCTTTCGCCACCTCGTCGCGGTGCAGGGCTTCAGAGAGGGCAGCGAGGGTCGCGGTCAGGTCGGCGACGGCGTTGCGGGTCTGCGACAGCGCGGCCGCGCGCTCTGCTCGCCCGGTGGCGAGCACGTCCCGATTTCGCGCGGCGGCGGTGATGGCGTCGGTGAGCCGCAAGGCCACCAGTTGCCCCGCATCGGCGACCGCTGCCGCCATCTCTGCGGCGCGCCTGCGTGCCTCCCACGCGCGTTGTGCGCGGACCCGAGCCTCCCGCTCGGCCGCCGCCGCGCGCCGCAGCGATTCGGCCCGCCCCCGAACGTTGCTGACGCGCTCCTCAGCCGTGCGCACCGCGAGCCGTGCGTCGATCTCGGCTGCGCGGGCTGCCTCCGCAGCGGCGACGATCGCCTGGCGTTCGGCGGAGTCGTCCGCCACCGGTTGCTGGTCCTGTTGGGCGCTATGCAGGCGTTGCTCCAGCTCGGCCAGTTCGGCAACCGTGCGAACGCGGTTGGCGTCCAGCTCGTCACGCTGCTCGGTCAGTCGGCGCCAGTCTTCCTCGGCGGCGCGGGCGTCCTGACCCAGCCGGCCCAAGTGCTCGTATGCGGCAGAGATCGTCGCATCGGAGTCGTTGAGAGCCGCCAGCGCCTGCGCCACACCTTCCTGCCGGGTCGCCTGTTCCGCCAGCGCCCCGGCCAGGGCGGCCGACAACTGGCTGACCTGCGCCTCGGCCGCGGCCAATTCGGTTCTGGCGGCTTCGATTTCGGAGCTGATCTCCAGCGTGCTCGGCCGCCGGTCAGAACCGCCGCTGACCCACCCGGCGCCCACCAGGTCGCCGTCGCGAGTCACGGCGCGCAGCTGCGGCGCGGCGGCAACGAGATCGAGTGCGACGCTGAGGTCGGGGACGACCGCGACACCCGCAAGCATCGCGGTCAGTGCACCCCGCAACGTGTCGGGCGCCTCGACGAGGTCGATCACCCATTGGGCACCGGTCGGTAGTGCCGCGGGCCGCGGGTTTGCTGACAACGGCCAGTTGCCGAGCACGATCGCCGCATGGCCGCCGTCGGACTCCTTGAGTGCCGTGACCGCCTTGTGGGCGGCCCTGGTGTCCTCTGCGGCTACCGCGTCTGCCGCTGCGCCCAGCACCGCGGCGACCGCGGTCTCATATCCGGGGCGCACGTTGACCAGCTCAGCGAGTGACCCGAGAATGCCACTGGCAGTGGCGCTTTCGGCGAGCCAGGCCGCGCCGTCCTTGCGGTCCAAACCTACCGACAGTGCCTCGACCCGAGCGTGCAGCGAGGCCACCTGACGCTCGACGCCACGCTCGGCGGCCTGCAGCTCGGCGACCCGCTCGTCGGCCAACCGTAAGTCGGTGACCGTCCGGTCGTGGTGCTCGTCGAGGTTGACTTCGCCCTCGTCCAGTTCGCCGACTCGAGCCTGGACAATCTCGAATTCGGCCTGCACTTGCTGAGTCCGGGCGGCGGCCTCATCGATGGCCTCCGACAGCCGCGTCACGTTCTCATCGATCGACTCGACGCGGGCCCGCATGGTGTCGACCTGGCCCGCCAGCCGGGCCAGCCCCTCGCGGCGATCGGCCTCGGCCCGCACCGCCGCGAGATGGGCCTGCTCGGCGTCGGCTGCCCGTTGCTCGGCCGTGGCCATCTCGCCGCGCGCGAGGCCGAGCCCGGCCCGTGCCACGTTCAAGTCGCCGACAAGGCGCTCCTCGGTGGCCGCCACCTCGTTGGCCTCAGTCTCGAGCAGCTCGGGGTCCACGCCTGAGGTCGGGACCGGCTCGGCCTCGAGGTGAGAGGCCCGCTCGGTGGCGATGCGCACGGTGGCGCGGACGCGCTCGGCGAGAGCCGAAAGCCGAAACCACGTCTGCTGCGCGGCCTCAGCCCGTTCGGTCAGGGTCGCCACCGCGGTTTCGTGGTCCGACTGCTCCGCCGAGGCGGCCGCGAGCGCGGTCGCCGCGTCGTCGTGCTCGCGTCGCAGCGCCGCCTCCGCGTCGCCGACACCGCTGAACTGGTCTTTCAGGGCCACCAGGTCGTCGGCCGCCAGCCGTAGCCGGGCGTCGCGCAGGTCCGCCTGGATGGTCTGGGCCCGACGGGCGACCTCCGCCTGCCTGCCCAACGGCTTGAGCTGTCGGCGAAGCTCGGTGGTCAGGTCGGTCAGCCGCGCGAGGTTGGCCGACATCGCGTCAAGCTTGCGGACCGCCTTCTCCTTGCGCTTGCGGTGCTTGAGCACTCCGGCGGCTTCCTCGATGAAGGCCCGCCGCTCCTCGGGCCGCGACTCCAGAATCTCGCCCAACTTGCCCTGGCCGACGATGACATGCATCTCCCGGCCGATCCCCGAATCGGAGAGCAGCTCCTGGATGTCCATCAAACGGCAAGTGGTGCCGTTGATTTCGTATTCGCTGGCACCATCGCGGAACATCCGGCGGGTGATCGAAACCTCCGAGTATTCGATCGGCAGCGCGTTGTCGGCGTTGTCGATCGTCACGGTCACCTCGGCGCGACCCAGCGGCGCACGCGACGATGTGCCGGCGAAGATGACGTCCTCCATCTTGCCGCCCCGCAGCGTCTTGGCGCCCTGCTCGCCCAGCACCCAGGTCAGCGCGTCGACGACATTGGACTTGCCGGAGCCGTTCGGGCCGACCACGCATGTGATGCCCGGCTCGAAACGCAGAGTCGTCGGCGAGGCGAAGGACTTGAAGCCCTTCAGCGTCAGACTCTTGAGGTGCACGACGTGTGACACTAGCGCGCGGAGAATCCGTGGATTGGCTCGATGGGCTCTCCTTCGCCCGACCAGTCGGCCACGACGTCGTCCACGCTGCCCGGTGTCTTGCCGCTCTGCAGCAGGTCGAGCAGCTGCAGGCAGGCATTGCCCGGCCCCTGCGCGACCACCAGCACTCGGCCGTCGGGCTGGTTGCTGACGTAACCGGTCAGCCCGAGCTGCAGCGCCCGCGACCGCGTCCACCAGCGAAAGCCCACGCCCTGCACGTAGCCGTGCACCCAGGCCGTGAGACGAACGTCAGTCTCGCTCACCGGTGTCCACCGCCTCGAACGTGACCGTGGTGCCGCTCTTGAGCGTGCGGCCCACCGTGCACACCTGGTCGACGGCCCTGTTCACGACGGTGAGCAGCCGCACCATCTCCTCTTCGCTGAGCCCCGACAGGTCGACCTCGAGCCGCTCCTGTAGCAGCGGGTAGCGCTCCTGCTCGCGGTCGGGCGGTCCGGACACGTGGATGGTGGCTCTGTAGTCGTCGCCGAGCCGTCGGCGCAGCGGCTGGTCGCTTGCCATCCCGCTACATGCGGCCAGCGCGATCTTGAGCAGCTCACCGGGAGTGAAGACGCCCTCGACGTCCTCGGAGCCGACGAGCACCTGCGCCCCGCGCGAGCTGTGCCCGGCGTAGCGGCGGACCCCGGTGCGGTCGACCCACAATTCCGTCATGCGGTCATTTCTACTTGCTTGCGCGCACGCGCAGAATTCGACCCGATGACGGCGACCGTTATGGCTGCGGGACACCCGTCGGGAGGCGGAACGATGGGCAGACATTCGGCGCGGCGGCGGCGGTGGCGGTGGCGGTAGGCGGTAGGCAGCCCGAGGGGCAAGTCTCAGGCGTGGGTGGCGGCGGTCATTCGACTGGAACGCCTGCGCCATCGCGAGCGCGGGCTGACGCGGAATTCGTTAACTTAGCTAAGCTAGATTGACCGCGCACAGATTCCGGTTTCTCACACACCGACGGCTTGTTCCAGGTCCTTCAGCGCCCCTTCCAGATGGTCGAGCAGGCGCTGAAGGTGTGGCACGCTATCGCGGCATCCGACGAGTCCGAAATTCAGGCGGTCCGGGCTGCTTGCCAGTGTGATGTTGAGCGCTTGCCCGTTCATGGCAATCGACAGCGGATAGTTGCCCTCCAGGCGCGCCCCGTTCAAGTACAGCGGCACCCGGGGTCCGGGGATGTTGGAGATGACGATGTTGAACGGCGGCGGCGCCGCTCGAAAGCCCGGACGGCCGCCGAGCCACATCGCTGTAAATATGAACAGGCCCAGCGTGATCGCTTGCGACCTGGGCATCTGCGCCAACACCTTCTTGTTTTCCTGCATCGACGAATGGATGGTCTCGAGGCGTTTCGCCGGGTCATCGAGGTGGGTTGCCAGGTTGCACAGCACGGTCGAGATCGCGTTGCCGCCGACCGAGTCGTCGTCCTCGGCTCGCAGGTTCACCGGAACCATCGCGATCAGCGGCGTATCGGGCAGCGCGTCGAGATCGGTGAGATAGGAGCGCAGCGCGCCGGCACACATGGCCAGAACAACGTCGTTGACAGTCGCCCCGGCGGCGTTCTTGACCGTCTTGATGCGTTCCAGCGACCAGGACTGCGCCGCGCACCGCCGCGCTCCGCCGATCGGAACGTTCAGCATGGTGTGCGGTGCCCGGAACGGCATGGTCAACTGTTGTTCGCGCAGTGCAGCGCGAATCGACGACAGTGTTGACGGAAACGTGCCAACAGATCCCACTGTGCGACTCAGTCTTTGCCCCATGCTCGGGGGCGCTTCACGCTGGCGGGGACGCGGCGGCAGCGCCCACGGCACCCGGATCTCGCTCTCGCCGGGGTCGGTACTCAGTGCCCGCTGCATCAGCTTGAGTGCGGACACGCCGTCGACCATCGAGTGGTGGACCTTCGTGTAGACGACGAAGCGCCCGTCGGTCGGGCTCTCGATCAGATACCTTTCCCACAGCGGCCGGTGGCGGTCGAGCAGGGTGCCGTGCAGCCGGGAGATCAGTTCCAGCAACTCCCGGACCCGTCCCGGCGCGGGCAGCGCGGAGCGGCGCACGTGGTAGTCGAGATCGACATCGTCGTCGACCGTCCATGCGACGCTGGTGAATCCGCCGAGTGCCGTTGCCGGACGCTTGCGGAAAGCCGGCTGGATATCCTCGCACGCCAGCATCGCCTCATAGATCTCCCGAACGAATTCCGGTCCGGCGCCCTGCGGCGGCGTGAACACCTGCAAACCGCCGATGTTCATCGGGTGCTCGCGCGACTCGCCTATCAAGAACAGCGAGTCCAGGGGTGACGCGAGTTTCATGATCATTCCCTCGTTTTCGTTCCGGCGCCGGGCGGCGAATTATGCGCTCACCGCGACGACATGCTTATCTCGCGTTGTGAATCGCGGGTTGTCATCCGCTACCAGCCCTTCGCTTGGCGAGGTTCCTGCCGGGTGATCGCATAGCGCGCTTGCGGCCGTCCAGCCGTCGGCAAGCGCTGCAGCATCATCACGTGCGCGGCGGTGTCGGCCGTGGCCAGCACCAACGTCACGGAGGTGGCGCCGCTTGCCATGATCACCACGCGCTTGCAAATGTAGTCGAGATCCTCCGGCCAATACTGCGGATGCACGATTTGGCACCATGTCTCAGATCACTTGCGAATGCGCCAAGGCAGATGACGGCGCATAGCAGCGGTCAGCTCGCGGGATTGGTCTCCGGGATCGGGTCGGCCCACGCTGGCCCCGGTATGCGGCGCGGCTGCCGGATCGATTCCGCTGAGAGTCAATTTGTTCAAAAGGCCCTGATCAAGGACACCGAGAACGTTACTCATCGCGACGAAAACACAGCGGCTTGACATAGGAGCAACAAAACGTTGCCCAAATGCGGCGTGTCGAGGAGCAGACGCGCACTCTCTGGCAAAGAGTCAGCGCTGGCAGCGCGGGCAGTAGTAGGACGAGCGGTTCATGAACTTCGTCCGGCGGATGGGCGCGCCGCAGCGGCGGCATGGCAGGCCCTCGCGTCCGTAGGCGTCCAGGGACCGATCGAAGTACCCGGACCCGCCGTTGACGTTGACGTACAGCGAGTCGAACGACGTGCCGCCCGCGGCAAGGGCGTCGCTCATGACCTCGGCCGCCGCGTCGAGCACGGCGCGAAGCCTACGTCGACTCAACCCTGACGCGATCCGGGCGCCGTTGACCTTCGCCCGCCATAGCGCCTCATCTGCATAGATGTTGCCGATACCGGATATCACGGTCTGATCCAGCAGCTGCCGCTTGATCTCGGAATGCTTGCGCCGCAACACCGTAACGACGGCATCGGCGTCGAAGAGGGGGTCGAGCGGATCGCGGGCGAGGTGCGCGACTGGCAGCGGGACGTCACCGCCGTCGACGGTGACCATGTCGGACAGCATCCACCCGCCGAATGTGCGCTGGTCGACGAAACTCAACGCCGTCCCGTCGTCGAGCAGTGCGGCGATGCGCACGTGGTCGTCGCGAGGGACCTTCCCGAGCAGCATCTGCCCGCTCATGCCGAGATGGACTACGAGCACCGCACCGTCGCTCAGAGTCAGCCACAGATACTTTCCGCGCCGACCGGTCCCTCCGATGCGCTGGCCGATCAGCCGGGCGGTCAGATCCGCGGGACCCGCGTCGTGGCGGCGCACCGCACGCGGATGGTGCACCCGGACCGCGGTGATCGTCCGCCCCGTGACGTGGGCCTGCAGGCCGCGCCGCACGGTTTCAACCTCTGGCAGCTCAGGCACTGTCGAGGGCGGTGTACGCCGCGGCGGCGGCCTTCTGCTCGGCCTCCTTCTTCGACCGCCCGCCACCCGCGCCGTATTCGGTGTCCATCACCACCACCGTCGCGGTGAACTCCTTGTCGTGGTCGGGGCCGGTCGAGGTCACCACGTACTGCGGCACTCCCAGGCCGCGGGCCGCGGTGAGCTCCTGCAGGCTCGTCTTCCAGTCCAGGCCTGCGCCCAGTGTGGGCGCGGTGTCCAGCAAGCTGCCGAACAGCCGCAGGACCACCTGTCGCGCCGTGTCGACACCGCACCGCAGGTATACCGCACCGAGCAGCGACTCCATGGTGTCGGCCAGGATGCTCGACTTGTCCGATCCGCCGGTGTTGACTTCGCCGCGGCCTAACAGCAGGTAGGCGCCCAACCCGGTCTCGGTGAGGTTGCGCGCGACATCGGCCAACGCCTGGGTGTTGACAATGCTGGCGCGCAGCTTGGCCAGGTCGCCCTCGGAGCGGTCGGGATGGCGGTGGAACAGTTCGTCGGTGATGGTGAGGCCCAGCACCGCGTCGCCGAGGAACTCGAGCCGCTCGTTGGTGGGCAACCCGCCGTTCTCGTAGGCGTAGCTGCGGTGCGTCAACGCCAAGGTGAGCAGTTCCTCAGGCAACTCGACACCCAGCGCGGATGTCAGCGCCTCGCGCGAATCGGCTGCGCTCACGTGCGCTCGTCCCTCTGGTCCCCCCAGTCGCTTCGCTCCAGCCCCCGAGGATCGGGGAACATGCCGGCCAGTTTGGCCCATCGGGGATCGACGGGGTCATGCCGGTGTCCGGGTGCCTCGGCTAGCGCGATCCCGCACTCGACGCACAGTCCCGGGCAGTCATCGCGGCAGAGCGGCGTCAGCGGCAGTTCCAGCCCGACCGCATCGATGATCGGCTGCTCGAGGTCTACGGTGCCGTCGACCACGTGGCCAACTTCGTCTTCCGCCGCGGTGGCC
This sequence comes from uncultured Actinomycetota bacterium, assembly GCA_963834955.1. Taxonomy (GTDB): domain Bacteria; phylum Actinomycetota; class Actinomycetes; order Mycobacteriales; family Mycobacteriaceae; genus Mycobacterium. The sequence goes on along the minus strand of CAWIDX010000034.1, from coordinate 47,510 downwards.
TCGGTGGTGCTGTCCGGGTAGGCGAACAGCTCGGTGATGTCGGCCTCGACGCGGCCGTCGGTCGCGGTGAGGCATCGCGCGCACTCGCCGGCGGTGGGAGCCGACACCGTGCCGGTCACCAGCACGCCCTCCGACACCGACTCGAACCGCAGGTCCAGAGTCAGCGGTGCTTCCTCGGCTATCGCGATGAGGTCCAACCCCATGCGCGACGGGCTCGGCACCGTGTCATGAAGCGGCCACATTGCGCCGGGACGGCGCGGTAACCGCGAGACGTCGAACGTGAGCGCAGAGCCGGGCCTGTGGTGGATTGCCGCGCTCTTATGCGTGGCCATGACAGCCAGTTTACGGGCCGAGGAATGCGCCCATTTTTCCCGAGTCGCAGGCTCCAGCCCTCCGGACCCGGATGGTCAGCGCTGCACGTAGTCGTGCGTGCCGGCGGCGGTGCGCAACTGGTGCCGGCCCCGCCCGACCGAGCGCAGCGTGCCGTTCAGGTAGTCCTCGAACTGTGCGAGTTTGCTGTCAACGTAGATGTCGCACTCGCCCCGCAACCGATCGGCCTCGGCGTGGGCGGAGTCGATCATGCGCGCCGCCTCCGCCGTTGCGCTCTGCACGATCTCGGTCTGCGAGACCAGTCGCTGCTGCTCCTTGATGCCCTCTTGGATGGCCTTCTCGTAGGAGAGGTTGCCGTTTTCGATCATCCGATCGGCTTCGGTCTTCGCGCGGGTGGTCATCACCTCGTACTCGCGCTTGGCCGTCGCGCCGATGCGTGCCGACTCGTCGCGGGCCTCGGCGAGGGCCTGCTCGCAATGCTGGCGCGCCTCGGTGACCATCCGATCGGCCTGCGACTTCGCGTCGGCCAGCATGCGGTCCGCCTCGGCGCGGGCATGCGCGAGCATCGATTCCGCTTCCGCCGACGCCGTCGAAACCATGGATTCCGAGTGCTCCTTGGCCTCGCTGAGCACGGCGTCGCGCGCGTCGAGCACATCCTGGGCGTCGTCGAGTTCGCCGGGGATGGCGTCCTTGATGTCGTCGATCAACTCCAGAACGTCGCCGCGAGGCACCACGCAGCCCGCGGTCATCGGCACTCCGCGTGCTTCCTCAACAATCGCGCCCAACTCGTCGAGTGCTTCAAAAACTCGGTACACGGCGACACCCTCCAGGCTTAGTTGTTGTAGCCAGTGTGCCTGGTGTTACGCCTGTGACTGTGGAGCCGATGCCGGTGTGTCGGGCGCAATGGCACACGGACAGCATTACCCAACTCATGCGGCCGGATCAAAACGTCGGGCCGGTCAGTTACCGCAGCGCGCCCTGAATGGCGTCGCGGGCGTGGTCGAGCATCGATGCGAACGGACCCAACGCGAAGTCTCGACGCCGGGATGCGGGCGGCGCCGCTACACGCCGCGGTCGCGAAGCTTGTCGGCGAGTCGGCGATTCACCGCCGCGGGAAGCAGGTCCGACACGTCACCGCCGAGGGTGGCGACCTCCTTGGCCAGTGACGACGAGACGAACGAATACCGCGGTGTGGTGGCCACGAAGAACGTGTCGACGCCGGCGATGTGCTTGTTCATCTGCGCCATCTGCAGCTCGTATTCGAAGTCGGTGCCGGTGCGCAGGCCTTTGATGATCGCCGTCAGGCCGTGCGCTTTCGCGAAATCCACCACGAGTCCCTGCCCAGACTCCACCCGCAGGTTGGGCAGATGCTCGGACGATTCGACGATCATCGCGATCCGCTCCTCGACGTTGAACATGCCCTCTTTGCCGGGGTTCACCAGCACCGCGACGACGACCTCGTCGAACTGTGCGGCGGCCCGCTCGAAGATGTCGACATGCCCGAGCGTCACCGGGTCGAACGAGCCAGGACAGACCGCGCCACTCATGGCTCACGACGCTAGCAGGGGGCGCCGGCAACTCTAGGTCAGTCGTGTTCGGCGATCTCCAGCCGCGTGTCGCCGTAGCGGCGCGCCTGCCAGACCGACCACCCGGCGGGCCAGTTCAGCGGCGGGGAGGATGCCCGCCGCTCGACCACCGCGACGGTGCCAGCGGCCGTCCAGCCGCTGGCGGTCAGCGCGGCGAGCATCGCCTCCACCTCACCGGCAGGCATGTCATAGGGCGGATCGGCCAGCACCAGATCCGCCGCACGCTGGGCGCGCAGGTCCAGGAACGCCGATACCCGGCCCTTCAGCACCGTCGCCCAGTTCAGGCCGAGCATCGCGAGGTTTTGCCGGATCACCGCTGTGGCGCGCGGATCGGCTTCGACAAACGTGACATGCTCGGCCCCCCGCGACAACGCTTCGAGGCCGAGTGCGCCCGATCCGGCGTACAGGTCCAGCACGTGGATGCCCGCGAAGTCCAGCCGAGCGGCCAGCACGTTGAACAGCGCCTCGCGCACCCGATCGCTGGTGGGCCGAGTTCGGGTGGGCGGCACGGCGATTCGCCGTCCGCCTGCGCTCCCGGCAACGATGCGAGTCAGCTGACCACCATGAGCAGGTCGCCGCCCTCCACCTGCGCGGTCTCCGACACCGCGATGCGGCCGACGGTGCCGCCCTTGGGCGCCGTGATGGCGGCCTCCATCTTCATTGCCTCGATGGTCGCGACGGTCTGCCCAGCGCTGACCTCGTCGCCCTCGGACACGGCGACGGTGACCACGCCGGCGAACGGTGCGGAGATATGGTCGGGGTCTTTGCGATCGGCTTTCTCGGCGGCGGGCACGTTGCTCGCGATGCTGCGGTCGCGCACCAGCACGGGCCGCAGCTGGCCGTTGAGGAGGCACATGACCGTGCGCATCCCTCGTTCGTCTGGATCGGAGATGGCCTCCAATCCGATGAGCAGTTCCACACCACGTTCGAGTTTCACGCGGTGCTCTTCACCCTGCCGCAGCCCGTAGAAGAACTGGTTGGCCGACAGCCGCGAGGTGTCACCGAACTGTTCGCGGTGCTCCTCGAAATCTTTTGTGGGACCCGAGAATAGGAGCCGATTCAGGGTGGCTTGCCGCTTCGGGCCGGCCACCTCGAGCGCGGCCTCGTCCTCGGCGGTCAGCTCCTGCTGCGGTCGGGCCGGCGGGCGCCCCGCCAACGCCTTGGTGCGCAGCGGCTCCGGCCAACCGCCGGGCGGTTCGCCGAGTTCGCCACGCAGAAAGCCGATCACCGAGTCAGGGATGTCGAACCGCGCCGGGTCGGCAGCGAACTCGTCGGCGCTGACGCCCGCGCCCACCAGTGCCAGCGCGAGGTCGCCGACCACCTTCGACGACGGCGTCACCTTGACCAGGCGACCGAGAATACGGTCCGCCGCAGCGTAATTCACTTCGATCTCTTCGAACCGGTCGCCCAGGCCCAGCGCGATGGCCTGCTGTCGCAGGTTGGACAGCTGACCGCCGGGAATCTCGTGGTGATATACCCGGCCTGTCGGGGCGGGCAACCCAGATTCGAACGGCGCGTACACCTTTCGCAGCGCCTCCCAGAACGGCTCCAGGTCGCACACCGCCGACAGCGATAGACCGGAGTCGTACTGGGTGTGCGCGGCCGCCGCGACGATCGATGACAGCGCGGGCTGGCTGGTGGTACCCGCCAACGGTGCCGCCGCGCCGTCGACCGCGCTGGCCCCGGCCTGCCACGCCGCCACGTAGGTGGCCAGCTGACCGCCCGGGGTGTCGTGGGTGTGCACGTGCACCGGCAGGTCAAACCGGCTCCGCAGCGCGCTGACCAACGCGCCGGCGGCCTGTGGCCGCAGCAGGCCGGCCATGTCCTTGATCGCCAGCACATGCGCGCCCGCCTCGACGATCTGCTCGGCGAGTTTCAGGTAATAGTCGAGCGTGTACAGGTTTTCGGTCGGGTTGGACAGGTCGCCGGTGTAGCTCATCGCGACTTCGGCTACGGCCGTGCCGGTTTCGCGCACGGCGTCGATCGCCGGGCGCATCGATTCGACGTTGTTCAGCGCGTCGAAGATGCGGTAGATATCAATTCCAGTTCCCGTTGCCTCCGCCACGAACGCCTTGGTGACCAGCTCCGGATACGGGGTGTAGCCCACTGTGTTGCGGCCCCGCAGCAACATCTGCAGGCAGATGTTGGGCACCGCTTCGCGGATCGCCGCCAGCCGGTCCCACGGGTCTTCCTTGAGGAAGCGCAGCGCGACGTCGTAGGTGGCCCCGCCCCAGCATTCGATCGACAGCAGCTGCGGGGTCAGCCGGGCGATGTAGGGCGCGACCGACAGCAGACCGGTGGTGCGCAGCCGCGTCGCCAGCAGCGATTGATGCGCGTCGCGGAACGTGGTGTCTGTAACACCCACAGCCGCCGACTCCTTCAGCCAGCGCGCGAAACCCTCCGGACCCAGTGCGGTCAGCCGCTGCTTGGACCCGGGGGGTGGGGATGACGACAGGTCGACAGGGGGCAGCTTGTCGTCGGGGTAGACCGTCGACGGCCGCGGCCCATGCGGCTGGTTGACCGTCACGTCGGCCAGGTAGTTGAGAATTTTTGTGCCGCGGTCGGCCTGCGTTCGCGCGGTCAGCAGGTAGGGACGGTCGTCGATGAACGAGGTTGTGGTCCGTCCGGCGCGAAAATCCGGGTCGGTGACGACGGCCAGCAGGAACGGGATGTTCGTCGATACGCCCCGCACCCGGAATTCGGCCAGCGCCCGACGGGCCCGAGCGACGGCGGCCGAGAAGTCGCGCCCGCGACAGGTCAACTTGACCAGCATCGAGTCGAAGTGGGCGCTGATCTCGGCCCCTATATGCGTAGCGCCGTCCAACCGGATCCCGGCACCGCCGGTCGACCGGTAGCCGGTGATGCGGCCGGTGTCGGGACGAAAGCCGTTGGCGGGGTCCTCGGTGGTGATCCGGCACTGTAAAGCAGCCCCTCGCACCGTCAATGTGTCCTGGTTCAGGCCCAGGTCGTCCAAGGTCTCGCCGTCGGCGATCCGCATCTGGCTTGCGACCAGGTCGACGTCGGTGATCTCCTCGGTGACCGTGTGCTCCACCTGAATGCGCGGGTTCATCTCGATGAACACGTAATTGCCCCGCTTGTCGAGGAGGAACTCGACGGTGCCCGCGTAGCTGTAGTTGATCTGCCGGGCGAACGCGACCGCGTCGGCGCACATTCGATCCCGCAGCTCGCCAGGCAGGTTGGGTGCCGGCGCCAGCTCGATGACCTTCTGGTGGCGCCGCTGCACGCTGCAGTCCCGCTCAAACAGGTGCATCACGTTGCCGTGCGTGTCGGCCAGGATCTGCACCTCGATGTGCCGCGGGTTCAGCACGGCCTGCTCGAGATAGACCATCGGGTCACCGAACGCGGACTCGGCTTCACGGCTGGCCGCCTCGATCGCCTCCCCCAGCACCGCGGGGTCGGCGACGCGGCGCATGCCCCGACCGCCCCCGCCGGACACCGCCTTGACGAACAGCGGGAACTGCATCGTCGTGGCGGCCTGGCGCAGTTCGTCGACTGACGACGACGGCGCCGAGGAGCTCAAGACCGGCAGCCCCGCGGCGCGCGCCGCCGCGATCGCGCGGGACTTGTTGCCGGTCAGCTCGAGGATGTCGGCGCTCGGGCCGATGAACGTGATGCCGGCGGCCTCGCACGCGGCCGCCAGGTCCGGATTTTCCGACAGGAACCCGTACCCGGGATAGATCGCGTCGGCGCCGCATTGGCGCGCGGTGGCGACGATCTCATCAATGGACAGATAGGCCCGCACCGGGTGGCCCTTCTCCCCGATCTGATAGGACTCCTCGGCCTTGAGTCGGTGCACCGAGTTGCGGTCCTCGTACGGGTACACCGCCACGGTCGCGATGCCCATCTCGTAGGCGGCGCGAAACGCACGGATCGCAATTTCCCCACGGTTGGCGACTAGGACCTTTGAGACGACCTTCGAGATGACTTTTGAGGTCACTAGATCAGCGTCGACCAGTAATCCCAAAACTGCACGAGGATCAGCAGAATCACCGCGGTGAACCACAGCGCCACGATCGACCACCGCCACGTGTACAGGACACGAGCGACCGCGGAATTACTCACAACTGTCCCGCGCAGCGCGATCGTCGTCACCACCGCCAACAGTGGAATGGTGACCGCCCAGACCACCATGCAGTACGGGCACAGCGCGTCGATGCGGTAGAGGCTCTGAAAGATCAACCAGTGCACGAAGACGGTCCCGAACAGCGTGCCGATCGCCAACCCGGCCCAGTACCACCGCGGCAGCGGCACCCGCGCGACCGCCAGCACCCCGCTGACCACCACCACGCTGAACGAGACAACGCCGATCAGCGAATTCGGGAAGCCGAACGCGGACGCCTGCGGCGTGGCCATCACCGACCCGCAGGACAGCACCGGGTTGATGCTGCACGACGGCACGTACGCCGGGTCGGCGAGAAGCATGATCTTCTCGATCGTGAGGACCAAGGCCGCGGCGAGCCCCACCGCTCCGGCGATCAGCACGGACCATGCGCTCGGCCGAGGCACCGGAACGCCCGCGCCGGCCGGCACATCGTGGACGGGCCGCTCCGCAGAGTCCGTGGTGGAGGCCGGTGCGACGGTCATGAGCCCGGAGGAGCCTGAGCGGGCGCGTCTAGTCCGGGAACGTTGCCGACGATCTCCTTGACCTTGTTGATCAGCGTTTCGGGCGTCGTGGTCTGGGTGATCTGGAACGGTTCGTCGTTGAGCGTGATCGTCGGGGTTCCGGTCACCTTGGCCGCCGCCGCCATGTCCGACACCATGCCGAGATGGCGGCCGCTGTTGATGCAGTCGGCGACACCGCCGCCCGCGCCGGCCTGCCGAGCCCACTCGATCAGCCGGGCGTTGTCCGGAAAGGCCGACCCGCGCTCGTCGGGCTGGACGCCGGGCTGGTAGAGCGCGGCGTGGAAGCGACGGAACGCGTCGATGTTCTCGTCGGCGACGCAGTAGGCGGCCGCTCCGGCGCGCGACGAGTAGTTCTGGTTTTGGGGCGAGTCGAGGATGGCAACCATGTGGTAATCCGCGGCGATCGCGCCGGTATTGATGAGGCGATCGATCGCCTGCCCGAACTCCGCCTCGAACCCGGCGCACGCCGGGCACAGGAAGTCTTCGTAGAGCTTCAGCACCGCCTTCGGCTGCCCGTCGTCGTTCTTGATGAGGCTGTTGGAGGTGACCCGGATCGCCTGGGTGCCGTCGGCCCCGGACGTGTCGTCCTTTGACGTCACGATGTAGAGCACCAGCGCGACGGCGAAGATCACCACGACCGCGGTGAGACCGATCTGAATCAACAGGTTGCGGCGCCGATCGGCCGCCTTCAGGTCGTAGGCGGGAGGTTTGGATTTCTTGGCCACGGCGACAAGACTACCGACGTCGCTCGGCCGACTCGGGGGCTATCGGTAGCACAGGTGAGCGCGCAGCGCGGAGATGATCTCGGCCAACCCAATCGCACTGCCGCCACCCAGCGTTGTCATGTTCGCGAACCCGTGCGTCAACGACGCCATCCGGCGCAGGTCGACGGTCACCCCGGCGTCGTGCATCGCCGCGGCGTAGGCGTCGCCCTCGTCGCGGAGCGGGTCGAAGCCGGCGGTGATCACCAGCGCCCGCGGCATACCCGACAGGTCGTCGGCCAGTAGCGGCGAGACCCGCGGGTCGGTCTCGTCGATGCCGGAGCCGCCGAGGTAGTGGTGGTTGAACCAGTCCATGTCGCGCTGGGTCAGCAGGAATCCGCTGGCGAACAACTGGCGGGAGCGGGTACCGCCGCGCCAGTCGGTGATCGGGTACACCAGCATCTGCAGGCTCGGCGGTGCACCGTCGTCACGGCCAAGCCGCGTGACGGCCGCGGCCAGCGCGCCGCCAGCGCTGTCACCGCTGACCACGACCACACCCGGCTCAGTCCCCAACTCGTCGCCGTGCTCGAGCGCCCACCGAAACGCCGCATAGGCGTCGTCCAGGCCGGCGGGCGCCGGATGCTCGGGAGCCAGCCGGTAGTCCACCGAAACCACGTGGATTCCGGCGCCCACGCAAATCAACCTGCAGAGGCGGTCAAAGCCGTCGAGGTCGCCGAGAACGAAGCCGCCGCCGTGGAAATACAGCAGCAGCGGACCGCCCTGGTCGGCCGGCGGGCGGTAGTGGCGGGCCGGGATCGGGCCGGCCGGGCCGGGAATCGAGAGTTCCTCGACGCCGCCGACCGGTACCGGCTTGCGGTCCATCGCGAGCTGCCAGTCGCGCAATCGCTTGCGGCACAGCGCGACGTCGTCACCGGTGGAAAGGCCGTCCAGTCCCGAGAGCTTCTGCCCGGCCACCAGGAGCCGTAGCGTGGGATCGAGTGTGTTGCCGTCGATCGTCACCGGGCGCGCCATCAGCCGTTTCGCGTGGTCTGGCAGCGCCGGGATGACATTGGTCGAAAGGCGGGTCGCGACGGCCGCAGCGCGGTTCAGGCGCGGGTGACGGGTGGTCTGGCCGGTCGCGCTGTCAGCAGTCACATCGTCCGACGGTAGTGCGCTGTCGCGACGGGTAAGAGCGTTGTCGCGATTCCGCCCCCGAGTGGGCCATCGGGACCGCTGGCAGACTGATCCGCATGACCGCTCCTTTGATCACGCTCAACGACGGCAATGAGATTCCCAGCGTGGGACTCGGTGTGTATCAGACGCCGCGGGAAGCGACGGAGCAAGCGGTCAGCGCGGCGCTGCAGGCCGGTTACCGGCACATCGACACCGCGGCGGCCTATGGCAACGAACGTGAGACGGGCAAGGCGATCGCCAAGTCCCCTATCCCGCGCGAGGACGTCTTCGTGGTGACCAAGCTGTCGGAACGCCGACCAGGGTTACGACAGCACGATGTCCGCGTTCGAGAAAAGCATGGGACGACTGGGGCTGAATAAGGACGGCGGCTACCTCGACCTCTACCTGATCCATTGGCCGGTGCCGGCGATCGGCAAGTTCGTCGACACCTTCCGCGCGTTCTCGGCATTGCGCGATCTTGGCAGGATCCGTTCGATCGGCGTCTCGAACTTCGCTCCGGAGCACCTCGACACGCTGATCGACGCGACCGGTATCGTGCCGGTCGTCAATCAAATCGAGCTGCATCCACTGCTGACCCAAGTCGAGCTGCGGGAGATGCATGCCCAGCTGGGGATCGCGACTGAGGCGTGGAGCCCGTTGGGTCAGGGCCGGCTGTTGGATCACCCGACGATCACCGCTATCGCCGACGCGCGCGACACGACGACGGCGCAGGTAATCATTCGATGGCATTTGCAGCTGGGTAACATCGTTATCCCAAAGTCGGTGAACCCAGAGCGGATCGTGAGCAACTTCGACGTGTTCGACTTCGAATTGACCGAAGACGAGATGACGTCGATATCCTCGCTCGACAACGGAACCCGGCTGGGCCCCGATCCGCGCACCTTCAACTTCACGGGATAAGAGAGATGACCCCGACAGATTCGTCGAGCCGGACAGTGCCGACCATCACGCTCAACGACGACAACGTCATTCCGGTCATCGGCCTCGGCGTCGCCGGACTTTCCGACGACGAGACCGAGAGCGCGGTGGCCGCCGCGCTTCAGGCCGGCTACCGGCTGATCGACACCGCGTCCGTCTACGGCAACGAAGCCGCGGTCGGCCGCGCCGTCGCGGCGTCCGGTGTGCCGCGGGAGGAACTGTTCATCACCACCAAGTTGGCCAACGGTGACCAGGGCTATGGCACGACCAAGGCGGCTTGCGCGGCCAGCCTCGAGCGCCTCGGCATGGACTACGTCGACATGTACATGATCCACTGGCCGGCCGCGCAACTCGGCACGTATGTCGACTCGTATGGCGCGATGCAGATCCTGCACCAGGACGGTCTGCTTCGGTCGATCGGCGTGTGCAACTTCCTCGAGGAGCACCTCACCTCGATTTCCGACCTGACCTACACCCATCCGGCGGTCAACCAGATCGAGCTGCACCCGCTGCTCAACCAGGCCGAGCCGCGCGAGCTCCATGCGGATCGCGGCATCGTGACCCAGGCTTACAGCCCGCTCGGCGTCGGCAGGCGTCCTGGACAACCCGACGCTGACGTCGATCGCCGAGAAGTACGGCAAGTCGCCTGCGCAGGTGTGCATCCGGTGGAGTATTCAGCTGGGCAACGTCGTCATCCCCCGCTCGGGCAACCCGGAACGAATCGCGGAGAACATCAACGTGTTCGACTTCGAGCTGAACGACGAGGACATGGCGGCCATCAACGGGCTCAACGACGGCACCAGCTTCCAGCCGGACCCGGCCACCTACACCGGCACCTGAGACTGGCTTCGGCCGTCGAGTCCGCGGTGGCTCAGCCCATCGGGCAGGTGCTCGCGGCCTGGCGAAGCACGTTCGCCGACGGCGCATCGATCGGCAGGCCGTAGCCGCGAAGCACCTCGGCGAACTGCACCGAATACTGGCACCAGAACGCTTTATTCGGCGGCATCCAGAAGGCCGGTCCCTGATCGCCCTTGGCCTGATTGGCGTCGCCGGCCACAGCCAGCAGGTTGGCCGGATCGTTGGCGAAGCGCACCCGCATGGGGTCGGGCCAGTTGCGGGCGCCGAGATCCCACGCCAGCGCCAGTGGCACGATGTGGTCGATCTGCACTGCCGCCCCGGTCGTTTCGCCGCGCACGAACATGACAGTGACATTGGTGTAGGGATCGTGCAGCGTCCCGGTGGCAACGGCGTTGGGACAGCGTTTGATGAACACGGGTGTCGTGCCGACGAGGTCGCGGTTGAGGATGTCGTTGCGGGTATCGCAGCCGTTGTGCCCCCCGGGGGCGTCGGTCTCGTCGGTCCAGGCGTCGCCGAAAGCCGCTCGGCGATAGTCGTTGCCGCGCACCCGCGCCGGGATCACCGCGATGCCGGCGAGGATGTCCACGCCCGGCGCCACTGTGGGCACGTCCGCGTTAGCGATGAACGCCTGGCTGCGATGCCGCCATGCGGCCGTCCCGGCCTGATAGGCGACGAGTAGCGCGACCAGCGTGGCCAGCGTGAGCCATATCCAGGTGCGGCGCTTCATGACTTGTCCAGGTACTCAACCTGCTCGGTCTCGACGAACCGCCGAGCGAGCGTGGCCATTCCGCGGCGCGCGGCAGATGCTGGGTCACTTTCGTAGAGGTCTTCACAGAACTCACGTGCTGCCTCGATCACCTCGAGGTGCTCGCTCAGTGACAGCAACTTCAAGCCAATAGGGCGACCGGACTGGTTGCGGCCCACCACGTCTCCTTCGCGCCGCTCCTTCAGGTCTAGGTCCGCGAGCTCGAAGCCGTCCAGCGTGCCCGCGACAGCCATCAGCCGAGCAGCCGACGGCGCCGCCCCAGACACCCTGGTGTGCAACAGGCACAGACTCGGATGGGCACCGCGTCCGACGCGCCCACGCAGCTGGTGCAACTGGCTGATTCCGAACCGATCGGCATCCATCACCATCATCACCGTGGCATTGGGCACGTCGACACCGACCTCGATCACGGTGGTGCAGACCAGGACGTCGATGTCACCCGCCCGAAACCCGTTCATCACCTCGTCTTTCGCGTCGGCCGGCAGCCGACCGTGCATGAGGCCCAGCCGCAGGCCGGCGAGCGGGCCGCGACGTAACCGGTCGAACAGTTCGACCGCGGTGGTCGCGGGCGGACCGGCATCGTCTCCCTTAGCGCTGTCGTCAGTTTCGTCGATGCGCGGGGCGACCACATAAGCCTGCCGCCCGTCCTTGACTTCCTCGATGATGCGCTGCCAGGCACGGTCGAGCCAATGCGGCTTCGCCTTGACGAAGATCACCCTGGTGGTGATCGGTTGGCGCCCGCGCGGCAGTTCACGCAGTGTCGACGTCGTCAGATCCCCGTAATACGTCAAGGCAACCGTGCGCGGGATCGGTGTCGCCGTCATCACCAAGAGGTGCGGCGTCAAACCGGCAGGAGCCTTGGCGCGCAACTGATCTCGCTGCTCGACACCGAATCTGTGCTGTTCGTCGACCACCACCATGCCGAGCCGCTGGAAGTCCACGGCCTCCTGAAGCAAGGCATGGGTGCCGACCACGACCCCGGCTTCGCCGCTGGCCACCTCCGCACGCACGTCGCGCTTCTGGGCAGCCGACATCGACCCGGTGAGCAATGCGACCCGTGTCGCGCACTCGGCACCGCCGAGCTGGCCGGCCATCGCGAGCGGTCCGAGGATCTCTCGGATGGACCGAGCATGTTGAGCCGCAAGCACTTCCGTCGGAGCGAGCAGAGCACACTGGTAACCAGCGTCCACCATCTGCAACATCGCCAGCACGGCAAGAATCGTCTTGCCGGAACCGACTTCACCCTGCAAGAGCCGATTCATGGGTCGGGTCGCAGCGATCTCGTCGGAAAGCACGTCGAGCACGGCGCGTTGACCGGCGGTCAGCTCGAACGGCAACTGTTGCAATAGGGCGGACACCAGCCCGCCGTTGCGGCGCGGTGCCCGTGGCCCAGACTGCGAGAGCTCGCCATGGCGCCGTTGCACGAGCGCCCATTGCAGGCCGACGGCCTCGTCGAACGTCAGCCGTTCCAGGGCACGACGCCTCTCATCGTCGGACTCCGCCAGGTGTACGGCCCGCAGTGCCTGATCCTCGGAAATCAGATTGCGCTGCCGGAGAACGGAATCCGGGATGGGATCCGGCACGGGATCCAACACGTCTAACACCTGGCGCACGCATGCGAAGATGTCCCAGCTCTGCAGTCTGGTGCTTGCCGGATAAATCGGGAATGACTGACGCACAAAGGCTGTCAACGAGTTCTCATCGGTGGTGGCGTGGGACGCGCCGGCGATGGTCTTCAGCGATCGGCTTCCGACGTTACTGCCTGGCTTGTCGAGGAGCAGGAATGCGGGATGGGTCAGTTGCAGAGTTCCGCGGTAGTAGCCGACTTCACCGGAGAGCATCACCCGAACACCCCTGACCAACGATTTCTTGATCAGCTTCGGATGAAAGAAGGTGGCCGTGACCGTCGGACGTCGGTTACCGAGGGTGACGACCAAGAACTCCGTTTTCTTCTTGGGGTCCTTGGTCGAGTACTTGATCTCGGCGCTGGACGACATAGTCGACAAGCGTGATGTGCTCGCCCTTGCTCGGCGGTTCTCGGTCGTCGGCGCCGAACTCCTTCACGCCTTCGGTGTAGCTGCGTGGGTAGTGGCGCAGCAGGTCGTCGACCGTGCGGATGCCGAAGAGCTCGTCGAGCTGGTCGGCCGCTTTCCTGCCGATGAGCTGATCAAGGCGGTCGTCGAGTGTGGCCACCGCTACTCCACTCCAATCAGCAGCGCGTCGCCGCGGTGGCCGGTGTGATAGGTCACCAACTCCGCGCCGAGGTGTCGGCGGCGGACGTGCGCATCGAGTTCGGCGCCGACGTTCTGGTCAACGCCGGCCCCGGTGAGCACGGTGACGAGCTCGCCGCCGGCGGCCAGCAAGAGATCGAGCAGACCGCTGGCAGCCGTGGCGACGTCGGGGCCGACCACCAACACCTCATCGCCGGCAATGCCGAGCCCGTCGCCGGGCTGGCAGGCACCGGCCCACGTGAGCGCCCGCTCAGTGGCCAGCCGGACCGACCCGTGCCGGGTGGCACCGGCCGCGCGCGTCATCGTGTAGCCGTCGTCCACGGCGGGGCGTCCCGGCTCGTGGACCGCCAACGCGGCGAGCCCCTGCACCATCGAGCCAGTGGGCACGGGCACCGCGTCCAGGCCCCAGCCGCTCGCGGCGGTGCAGCCGGCGACGAGTTCCTCGGCCGCGACGTACCCGTTCGGCAACACCATCACCTGTCCGGCGCCGGTGTCGACGAGCGCCCGCAGCAGTTCGCTGGCACTGATTGTGGCCGTCACCTCCGCATCATCGCGGCGCAGCACGTGCGCGCCCTCACCGGTGAACAACTCTTCGGCCCCGCGGCCGTCCACGACCGCAAGCACCGCGCGGCGGCGGGTCCAACGCCCGGATGCGGCGCCGGCTCGCAGCAGGGAGATCTGGATACGGCTCGGCGTGCCGCAGGCCAATGCCGCCTCGACGGCCGCGCCCGCGTCGTCGGCGTGCACGTGCACCGAATAGCGGTCCGATCCGTCGCTGGCGATGGCCACCGACTCACCGATGTCTTCGAGCCGACCGCGCAATGTATCGAGCTGGCCCGGCCGACAGCCGCTCATCTGATACATGACCTCGTAGTGGGGGGGCCGCTCGTCGGCCGCGGGCGGTCCCGGCGACGGGCCTGTCGACGGGGGCGTCGGCACGTACTCCTGCCGTTTCGGCGTATGTCCGGTCAGCGTCGCGGCCAGCGCGTCGAGCAGAACCAGCAGACCCCGGCCACCGGCGTCGACCACGCCCGCCTCGGCGAGCACGTCGAGCTGCTCGGGGGTCTTGTCCAGTGCGACGACGGCGGCATCGGCCGCGGCGAGCACCGTCTGAGGCAACTCCTCCCCATCGGCGGCGCGGTGCGAGGCGGCGTCGGCAGCCGCCTGCAACACGGAGATGATGGTGCCGTCCACGGTTTCGCCCATCGAGGCGACGACCAGGTCGGCGGCGTGCGCCAGCGCCGCGGCGAACATTCTGCTGTCGACGTCAGCCAGCGCGTCTGCGTCGGCTGTGACGTCGGCCAGCCCGCGCAGGATCTGCGACAGGATCACCCCGGAGTTACCGCGGGCGCCCTGCAGGCCGCCGCGGGCCAGTGCGGCCGCCACTTCGGCCACGTCGGTGTGGGCGTGCGGATCGTCGCCGAGTTTCTCGGCCTCGGCCAGGGCCGAGCGCATCGTGAACAGCATGTTCGTGCCGGTATCGGCGTCGGCGACGGGGAAGACGTTCAGCCGGTTGATCTCGTCGGCATGCACCACCAAGGCGCCGACGGCCGCGTGGGCCCAGTCGCGCAGGCCGGATGCGGTCAACCGGCGATCCGCCATCTCACCTGAGTGAGTTGTTCGCTCACAGCCGTCGCCGGGTTGGCGGCGGCTTGTGTCGTGGTGGGGCAGTTCTCCACCGTCCCGGCCCGGGCGATCAGGATCCGTTTAACCTCGTGGTTGGGGGTATAGCGGGTGATCTGGGGGTCGGTGGCCCGGTCACGGATGTTGCGGGCCGCATTGATCTCGGTGTCATACACGATCCCTTGCTGCGGGCGGCCCGCAGTCTGACAGTGAGCTTTCTTCCCGCGCCGGATACCGAGGTGCCCGCACGGGTGTACTTGTTGTGAGGTGTAGGCCGGGTTGATCAATGTCACCGCAGAACCTCTGCGGCTTGGTACCGACGCGAGCGCGTCGCCAAGAATGAACGTTGCCAGGCCGCGTAGACCCGGCTGGCGGTGCGTCCGAACCTAATTTTGCCGCGCAGCCCGGACAGATCCTCGGCGACAAGGTGGGCGGTGGTGTCGACTCAGATCGTGAACCGCTTGATACACCGCGTCCTTGGTGACCGCTGGTAACACTTCACTCACCCCGGCGTCGATGCCCTCCACCGGGGACGGGTCGGGTTGTTGCGGGGCGGGTACACGCGACCCGGTTAGCGGGATAGGCAGCGGTGACTTGCCTGCCGCCCCGCCCATCGGGGCCGATCTCGATCGTCGAGGAAGGCATCAGCTCCGCGGGCAGCGCGCCCAGGTGCAGCCGCACACGCGACCCGTGGGTCGGGGTCATCACGGCCAACCACGCCCGGCCCTGCTCGTCACGACGAACGTCGGCTCATTCGATGCGAGCCTAGCCAGTGGCAGTGACAGGACGGGGCCAGGACCGAGCCGCCGCAGATGACGTCCCAACGTGATTTTGGCGATCCCCCCGCGCGCCGGTATCCTGGTGCGGTTGTCCGGCCACCCTGCGGTCGCTGGCCCTTAACAAAATCACTAGACCTGACAACCGACCTGACCGACCCGAACGGAGTTCCACCATGGCTGCTGTCTGCGACATCTGCGGCAAAGGTCCCGGCTTCGGCAAGTCGGTGTCGCACTCGCACCGCCGGACCAACCGCCGCTGGGATCCGAATATCCAGACCGTGCGCGCCGTTACCCGGCCGGGCGGTAACAAGCAGCGGATGAATGTCTGCACGTCCTGCCTGAAGGCCGGCAAGGTCGCGCGCGGCTGAGGATAGGCGACCCGGCTACGGCAGCCGCCAGTCGATCGGCTCGGCACCCAACTGCGACAGCAAGGCGTTCGCACGGCTGAAGGGCCGCGACCCGAAGAAGCCGCCCCGCGCGGACAGCGGCGACGGGTGCACCGATTCGATCGTCGCGATGCGGCCGTTCCCTTCGGCCAGCATCGGCTTGAGCGTGGCCGCGTCACGGCCCCAAAGAATGGCCACCATCGGCTGCGGGCGTGCCGCCAACGCGCGGATGGCACACTCCGTGACCACTTCCCAGCCCTTGCCGCGATGCGACGCCGGGCTTCTCGGCTGCACCGTGAGCACCCTGTTGAGCAGCAGCACGCCACGCTGCGCCCACGGCGTCAAGTCGCCGTTCGACGGCAGCGGGTAGCCGAGATCGGTCCGGTACTCGGCGAAGATGTTCTCCAGGCTGCGCGGCAGCGGCCGGACCTCGGGTGCCACCGAGAAGCTCAACCCCACCGCATGTCCCGGGGTCGGATACGGGTCCTGGCCAACCACGAGCACCCTTACCTGGTCGAAGGGAAGCGTGAACGCCCGCAACACATTTGGTCCTGCCGGCAGGTAGCGACGGCCAGCGGCCAGCTCGGCGCGCAGAAACTCCCCCATCTCCGCGACTCGCCCCGCTACCGGCGTGAGCGCCCGCGCCCAGCCATCTTCGACCAACTCCTGCAGCGGACGGGCGACCACGGAAAGTCAACCTAACCGCACGCGTCAGTCAAAGGATTGCCAACCCGCGTATCCGGTCCACTCGCGCCCATCGACCAGCACGCGCGCCGGCCCGTCGACCACGGTGCCGATCACCCGCCAGCCCGGCGGCACCGTGCCGGTGAAGGTAGCCGCCAGCGCGTGGTCTTCGCCGCCGCCGAATACCCACGACCACGCATCGACGCCGACAATCGCCGCCGCGTCGACGAGCGCCTGCCAGTCGGCCGCCAGCGCGGCGGTGGACAGCTCGATCCCGACCGCGGATGCCTCGGCGACATGCCGCAGGTCTGCGATCAGCCCGTCCGAGATGTCGATCATCGCCCCGGCACCGTGCTCGGCGGCCACCACGCCCTGCCCGTATGGCGGCTCCGGCACCCGGTGTCGTCGGCGCAGTTCGTCGAACGCGTCAATCCCCTTGTCCAGCAAGACGTATCCGGCAGCCGACCGGCCGACCTCGCCGCTCATCGCGACCACCGACCCAACCGTTGCGCCGCCGCGCGTGACGGCGCGACGTCCACCGAGGTCGCCGAGCGCCGTGACGGACACCACCCACTGCGGGGCGGCGACCAGGTCGCCGCCGACGATCCCGGCGCCGACCTGCGCCGCCTCCTCCCACATCCCGTCGGCCAAGTCCTGCAGCCGGTCAGCGCGGGTGTCGCCGGGCGCACCCACTGCCACGACGAAACCGGTGGTGGCGGCCCCCATCGCCGCGATGTCGGCGGCGTTCTGTGCGATGGCCTTTCGGCCGACATCGCGCGGCGTCGACCAGTCGAGGCGAAAGTGCCGTCCCTCGACCAGCATGTCGGTGGTGACCACCACCCGGCCGTCGGGCGCCAGCAGCACGGCGGCGTCGTCGCCCGGCCCGAGGACAGTGCCCGGGCCGGCGCCACGGCCGGCGATCACCCGGTCGATGACCGCGAACTCGCCCAGTTGCGCCAGGGTCGGCAGCGGCTCGTGGACTGGGTCGGCCGACGGCTCGGCGTCGCTGCTCATCTGACCACCTGCGATACGTTGGTGCCCGCTTGCCCCGAGAGTCTAGGAGCACGCTGATGGTTGCGGAGCCCACCCACGAGGACGACGGCCCGCCGCGCGCGGCGCTGATCGCCGCGATCGTGCTGGGAGTGGCGGCCGCCGTCGCGGTGCTTGTCGTCGCGGTGACGCAGGCGCGGCGCCCGCCGGACGAGCAGCCACTGGCCCTTCCCGTCGTCCCTGCGCCGCAGGCGGCGAGCGCGGAGTGCGCGAAACTGCTGACCGCGGTGCCGCAACAACTCGGCGACTACCGGCGCGTGACGCCCGCCGAGCCCGTGCCGCCCGGTGCCGCCGCCTGGGCATCGCCGACGGCAGACGAGCCGGTGGTGATGCGGTGCGGGCTGGACCGACCAACCGACTTTGTTGTGGGCGCGCCGATACAGGTCGTCAACGCCGTGCAGTGGTTCCAAGCCACCGAGGCGGACAAGTCCCAGCCAACAACCAGAAGCACGTGGTTCGCCGTCGACCGGCCGGTCTATGTGGCGTTGACATTGCCGCAGGGCTCGGGGCCGACACCGATTCAGCAGATGTCAGACCTGATCGCGGGGGCCCTACCGGCCGTTCCTATCCGGCCCGGCCCCCCGCGCTGATGTTTCAGCGCAGCCCCACGCCCCGCGCCAGCGCGGTGTCCACCATGGCGGCCAGCAGCGTCGGATAGTCGACGCCGCTGGCGGCCCACATCCGCGGGTACATGGAAATCGTCGTGAAGCCCGGCATCGTGTTGAGCTCGTTGACCAGGGGCCCGTCGTCGGTCAGGAAGAAATCCACCCGGGCCAGTCCCTGACAGTCGATTGCCCGAAACGCCCGCAGCGCCAGCGCGCGCACGGCGTCGCTCACCTCGTCGTCGACCTTCGCCGGCACGTCGAGTTCGGCGACGTCGTCGAGGTACTTCGTGGCGAAGTCGTAGAACCCGTCTTCGCGTCCCTGCACACCCCGCACACGGATCTCGCCGACGGTGCTGGCCTCGATCGACCCGTCCGGCAGCTCCAGCACGCCGCACTCCAGCTCGCGGCCGTCGATCGCGGCCTCGACGAGCACTTTCGGATCGTGGCGGCGCGCCTCGTCCACGGCACCCGGCAGGTCCGCCCAGGACGTCACGCGGCTGACACCGATCGACGAGCCGCCCCGGGCGGGTTTGACGAACACCGGTAACCCGAGCCGCTCGCGCTCCTCGGCAACCAGCGCGGGCCCCGCAGAGCGCAGCACCGCGTACTTGCCGATCGGCAAGCCCTCGGCCGCCAGCAGTTTCTTGGTGAACTCCTTGTCCATGCCGGCCGCGCTGGCCAGCACACCCGCACCGACATAGGGCACGCCGGCCAGTTCGAGCAGACCCTGAATGGTGCCGTCCTCGCCGTACGGACCGTGCAGCACCGGAAAGACGACGTCCACCGACGCCACCACCTCCCCGGCATTGCGGCCCAGCGAGACCAGCTCACCGCTGCGGCCGGAGTCGGCCGGCAATACGAGCTCGGTGCCCGACGAGCCGGTCACGCCGGGCAGCTGCCGATCGCGGATCGTCAGCGCGTCGGGGTTGCCGTCGGTGAGCACCCACGTGCCCTGGGGCGTGATCCCGATCGGGACCACCTCGAAGCGGTCGCTATCGAGATTGCGCAGGATGCTGCCGGCAGACACGCAGGAAATGGCGTGCTCGTTGCTGCGACCTCCATAGATCACGGCGACCCGGATTCGCTTGCGGGCAGTCACAACCTAGAGAGGCTACGGCAGTGCGTTAGCGCGATGCTCTTCGCGCGAGCGCTCATCGGCGCGACCCGACCGTCACTCGGGCCTGGTGCTTCGCCCCAGTAGCAGCGCGATCGCGTCTTGCACCGATAACCCGTGGTGGCAGACCCGGTTCACCGCCTCGGTGAGCGGCATCTCCACGTCATAACTCTGCGCGAGTGCGAGGACGGACTGACATGACGTGACTCCCTCGGCCACGCGGCCCTCGGTGGCCTGCATCGCCGATTCCATCGAGCCGCCCTGGCCCAGCCGCTCGCCGAACGAGCGGTTGCGCGAGTGGGGCGACGTACAGGTCGCCACCAGGTCGCCGACCCCGGCGAGGCCGGCCAGAGTAGCGGGCTGGGCTCCCAGCGCGATTCCCAGCCGCATGATCTCGGCGAGTCCCCGGGTGATGATCGCCGCAGCCGTGTTCTCCCCCAGCCCGACCCCGGCGGCCATCCCGCAGGCCAACGCGATCACGTTCTTGCAGGCACCGCCGATCTCCACCCCGACGACGTCGGAGTTGGTGTAAGGCCGGAAGTAGCCGGCGCTCAGCGTGCGCTGCAAGGTCACCGCCCGCCCGGAGTCGGTGCACGCGATGACAGTGGCGGAGGGCTGCTTCTGGGCGATCTCGCTGGCGAGGTTCGGGCCGGACAGCACCGCAACCCGGGACGGGTCGACGCCGGTCACCGCGACGATCACCTGGCTCATGCGCATCAAGGTGCCGATCTCGATGCCCTTGGCGAGGTTGACCAGCGTGGCGTCATCCGCGATCAGATCGGTCCAGTCAGCGAGGTTCTCGCGCAGCTTCTGCGACGGCAACACCAGCAGCACCGTGGTCGCACCGGCGAGGGCCTCGGCGGGATCGGAGGTGGCTCGAATTGCAGTCGGCAACACCATGTCGCCCGCGAACTGGCTGTTGCGGTGAGAGGTGTTGATCTCGTCGACGACCTCCGGCTCCCGCGCCCACAACGTGACCGAGTTCCCCGCATCGGCGAGCACCCCGGAAATCGCGGTACCCCACGCCCCGGCGCCCATCACCGTCACGTCGACCACGGGTTCACCCTAGCCGGGCCGATCGGTCAGCGTGGTCGACCTTCCCCGACTGGCAGGATGAGGCCATGAACGGCGCACCGGCCGACGTCGGTCTCATCATCGCCGTGAAAAGACTCGCGGCGGCCAAGACTCGGCTGGCACCGGTGTTCTCGGCAGCTACCCGGGAGCGGGTGGTGCTGGCCATGCTGATCGACACGATCTCCGCGGCAACCAAAGTGTCGATCTTGCGGGGCATCGCAGTGGTGACGCCGGACCTCATCGCCGCCGCTGCCGCTCGCCAACTAGGCGCCAGCGTCATCGCCGACCCGACACCCGACAACCACCCCGACCCGCTCAACCACGCGATCACCGCGGCCGAGGCGACGATCACTGCGGCGTCGGGTGCACCGCCGAATATCGTTGTATTGCACGGAGACTTACCGGCATTGCAGCCCCAGGAGCTGGCCGAGGCGATCACCGCCGCGCGGGCGCACGCCCGCAGTTTCGTCAGCGACCGGCACGGCACGGGAACCGCGGCGCTCTTGGCGTTCGGCAGTCGGCTCCAACCGGCATTTGGCACGGATTCGGCTCGGCGCCACCGTCATTCCGGCGCCGTTGAGCTGGGCGGGCCATGGCCGGGCTTGCGCTGCGACATCGACACTCCCGACGATCTGCAAGCGGCGCGCCGGCTCGGCGTGGGCACCGCGACCGCGCGCGCCCTCGCCCGTCGACGGTAAACATTGAGACAACGAACGGTGACGCGCCGTTGCGTCTTCCCGCTGAACTGGCCCCCCGAGTGCTCGATGAGGGATGATCACAACGTGACCGAAGCCGAAGTACGGTCGACAGATACCTCGTGGCCCCCGGGGGAGTCCGCCGACATCGAAATTCCACCGCCGGCACCGGAGCTTTCCGATGGCGGTGACTCGACCCCCGACGCGCCGCCGGCCGCCACCTCGGACGAGGTGATCGACGCACTGCCCGAGGAGCGCTATCTCAACCGGGAACTGAGCTGGCTGGACTTCAACGCCCGAGTGCTGGCACTGGCGGCCGACACGTCGCTGCCGCTACTGGAACGGGCGAAATACCTCGCGATCTTCGCCTCCAACCTCGACGAGTTCTATATGGTGCGCGTCGCCGGTCTCAAACGGCGCGACGAGATGGGCCTTTCGGTCCGCTCGGCCGACGGCCTCTCCCCGCGCGAACAGTTGCGCCGCATCGGCGAGCGCACCCAGCAGATCGCGCGGCGGCATGCGCGGGTGTTCCTCGACTCGGTTCGTCCCGCGCTCGCCGAACAGGGTGTCGTCGTAGTGACGTGGTCTGAACTCGACGACGCCGAAAAGGATGAGTTGTCGAGGTACTTCCACGAGCAGGTGTTCCCCGTGCTGACACCACTGGCCGTGGACCCGGCGCACCCCTTCCCGTTCGTCAGCGGTCTGAGCCTTAACCTGGCTGTCACGGTGCGTCACCCCGAGGACGGCGGGAAGCACTTCGCTCGAATCAAGGTGCCCGACAACGTCGACCGCTTCGTCGAACTCGGCCGCCGCGAGGGCGCCGACGGCGAGATCCGCTTCTTGCCGATGGAGTCACTGATTGCGGCGTTCTTGCATGTGCTGTTCCCCGACATGGAAGTCGTCGAGCACCATGCCTTCCGCATAACCCGGAACGCCGACATGGAGGTGGAAGAGGACCGCGACGAGGACTTGCTGCAGGCCTTGGAGCGAGAACTGGCCCGGCGGCGGTTCGGCTCACCGGTTCGGCTGGAAGTCGCAGACGACATGACCGAGCACATGCTCGAGCTGTTGCTGCGCGAACTCGACGTCCACCCCGGCGATGTCATCGAGGTGCCGGGACTGCTGGACCTGTCCGCGCTGTGGCAGATCTACGCCGTGGACCGGCCGCAACTGAAGGACCCGCCGTTCGTGCCGGCCACCCACCCCGCGTTCGGCGAACGGGAAACTCCCAAGAGCATCTTCGCGACCCTGAGTGAGGGTGACGTGTTGGTTCACCACCCCTACGACTCGTTTTCCACCAGCGTGCAACGGTTCATCGAGCAGGCCGCCGCGGATCCCAACGTGCTGGCCATCAAGCAGACGCTGTACCGCACATCGGGCGACTCACCGATCGTCAACGCGCTGATCGACGCCGCCGAGGCCGGAAAACAGGTCGTTGCGCTGGTCGAACTCAAGGCAAGGTTCGATGAGCAGGCCAACATCAAGTGGGCGCGTGCGCTGGAAGACGCCGGTGTCCACGTGGTCTACGGCCTCATCGGGCTCAAGACCCACTGCAAGACCGCCCTGGTGGTGCGCCGGGAAGGGTCGATCATCAGGCGCTACTGCCACGTCGGCACCGGAAACTACAACCCGAAAACCGCTCGTCTGTATGAGGACGTCGGGCTGCTGACCGCTTCGCCGGATATCGGAGCTGACCTCACCGACCTGTTCAACTCGCTGACGGGCTACTCCCGCAAGCTCACCTACCGCAATCTCTTGGTGGCGCCGTACGGAATACGCAGGGGCATCATCGAGCGCATCGAACGCGAGGTCGCGGCCGCCCGCGAGGGCGCGGATGCCAAGATTCGGCTGAAGGCCAATGCGCTTGTCGACGAGCAAGTGATAGACGCGCTATACCGGGCGTCGGAGGCCGGAGTTCCCGTGCAGGTCGTGGTGCGCGGCATCTGCGCGCTGCGCCCCGGGGCTCCTGGGTATTCCGAGAACATCTCGGTGCGCTCCATTCTCGGCCGTTTCCTCGAGCATTCGCGCATCATCCACTTCAATGCCATCGACGAGTTCTGGATCGGCAGCGCGGACATGATGCACCGCAACCTCGATCGGCGAGTCGAAGTCATGGCCCAGGTCAAGGATCCGAAACTGACAGCTCGGCTCAACGACATCTTCGAGTCGGCGCTCGACCCGGCGACCCGCTGCTGGGAATTGGGCTCCGACGGTCAGTGGACCGCCGCTCCGCACGACGGCCACAACGTCCGCGATCACCAGGTGTCGTTGATGGAGCGTCGCCGACATCCGTGAGCAACACTGCTAGTCGACCGATCCTCGCCGCCGGTGCGGTGCTGTGGCAACCCGTGGAGCCAGTTCGTCCGCGGTCGAGGTGTCGCTGATCCACCGTCCCCGTTACGACGATTGGTCACTGCCGAAAGGCAAACTCGATCCGGGGGAGACCGAACCGGTTGCCGCCGTTCGGGAGGTGCACGAGGAGACCGGCTACCACTGCCGACTCGGACGGCATCTCGGAACCGTGACGTATCCGATTCCCGAGGGCACCAAGCATGTCCGCTACTGGACCGGCCGCGCGCTCGATGGTCACTTCACGGCGACCTCCGAGGTCGATGACCTGGTGTGGCTGCCGGTCGAGGATGCGATGGACAAGGTGACCCACGCCTACGACCGGGTAGTGCTGCGCCGGTTCGCCGAAAAGCCCGCCGACACGCATACGGTTCTGGTGGTCCGCCACGGCAAGGCGGGAACCAAGCAGCGCTACAAGGACGACGACCGCAAGCGACCGTTGGACAAATACGGTCGGGCGCAGGCGGAGTCGCTGGTCCCGCAACTACTCGCTTTCGGCGCCACGTCGCTGTACGCCGCCGACCGGGTGCGCTGCATCCAATCACTCGATCCGCTCGCCGACGAACTCGGGGCCCAGATCAGCCGAGAGCCGCTGCTGACCGAAGAGGACTACCCGAAGGACCGGGACAGGGCGCGCGCTCGAGTGCTCGAAATCGCCGCCACGGAAGACACTCCGGTGATCTGTACCCAGGGAAAGGTGATCCCGGATTTGATCCAGTGGTGGTGCGAGCGCGACGGGGTGGTGCCCGACAAATCACGCAACCGCAAGGGCAGCATGTGGGTGTTGTCGCTGTGGCAGGGCAGGCTCATCGCGGCCAACCACCTGGGCGCAACATTGCCGCCGGGCACCTAGCTCACCCGGCGGCTCCGCGTCACCTGTAGATCGTTACCGACGACCCTTCTTGGCCGGCTTCTTCTTGGCCGGTGCCTTGCTCGCGGCCTTCTTGACAGCCGCCTTCTTGACAACCGCCTTCTTGACAGCCGCCTTCTTGACAGATTTGGCGGCTGCCTTCTTGACGACGGCTTTCTTTACAGCCGCCTTCTTCACCGCCGACTTGGCCGCGGCCTTCTTGGCCGGAGCCTTCTTCGCGGCGACCTTGGTGGCCACCGCCTTCTTCACGGCTGCCCTCCTGACCGCACCCTTGGCCACCCTCTCGGTCAACGCCTTCTTCACGGCTGCCCTCCTGACCGCACCCTTGGCCACCCTCTTGGCCACAGCCTTCCTCACCGCGCCCGACCCGACACCGCGCTTGACCGCGGGGCCCTCGGCCGGAAGACGCTGTACGCCAGACACAACCGCCTTGAATTGGGCACCGGGGCGGAACGCCGGCACGGACGTCGGCCTTACCTTGACGGTCTCGCCGGTGCGCGGATTGCGCGCGACGCGGGCCGCCCGGCGGCGTTGCTCGAAGACACCGAAGCCGGTGATCGTGACGCTGTCACCGGCATGCACCGCACGCACGATGGTGTCTACGACGTTCTCCACCGCGGCCGTGGCCTGTCGACGGTCCGAGCCCATTTTCTGCGTGAGTACGTCGATGAGCTCTGCTTTGTTCATGCAATTCCTCCGAAGCCGGTGGTCCTTCTTTGGACCGACTAGAGGACACGGTAAACCCTTGATGTGCTGATTTCCAAGAGCCACGCGTAATTTCAGCGGCAAATGGTCGCCATATCGGCAATCAGCTTGCCGCCCTTGGCCGGTGGATCGGGGGGTGGAAAAGGCCTTCGGCAGACGCCGATTTCGTGATCTTGATTCGGTCAGGAGCCGCCCAAGGTGGCCGGTTTCCAGTCCGGCCGGGTGGCCTCGAACGCCTCAATCTGATCGAGTTTCCGCAGCGTGAGGCCTATATCGTCGAGTCCGGAGAGTAGTCGCCAGGCGGTGTAGTCGTCAATGTTGAACGGCACCACCACCGTTCCCAGCGACACAGTTCGATCTTGAAGATTGACAGTGATTTCCACGCCCGGTTGTTGTTCGATCAGCTTCCAGAGCAACTCGACATCCGGTTGGGCTACTTCGGCCGCCAGCAGGCCCGCCTTTCCGGCATTGCTCCGGAAAATGTCGGCGAACCGCGACGAGATCACGACCCGAAAGCCGTAATCCATCAGCGCCCAGACCGCGTGCTCGCGAGACGAACCGGTGCCGAAATCGGGTCCGGCGACCAACACCGAGCCCCGATCGAACGGCGACAAGTTCAGCACGAAATTCGGATCATTGCGCCAGGCGGCGAACAATCCGTCCTCGAATCCGGTGCGCGTGACGCGCTTGAGATACACCGCCGGGATGATCTGGTCGGTGTCGACATTCGAGCGGCGCAGCGGCACGCCGATACCGGTGTGGGTGCGAAAGGCTTCCATGCTGATCTCCTTGCGTGACGCGCTGTAAATTTCCCGAGTCGTCCCCCTGCCCTTCGGGCGGGTGGGGTCCCCGCTTCGCAGGGGAGTGCCCCCGCGCTCCAGCCCGGGTGTCAACCGGCCAAGTCGGCGGGCGCCGCGAGTCTGCCGCGGACCGCGGTGGCGGCTGCGACGACCGGCGACACCAAATGGGTGCGGCCGCCCTTGCCTTGGCGCCCCTCGAAGTTTCGGTTCGACGTCGACGCGCAGCGCTCCCCCGGCGCCAGCTGATCGGGGTTCATGCCCAGACACATTGAGCAACCGGCCTGCCGCCACTCAGCGCCGGCATCGACGAAGACCTTGCCCAGGCCTTCCGACTCAGCCTGCGCACGTACTCGCATCGACCCCGGAACGATCAGCATCCGCACACTCTCGGCCACCCGCCGGCCACGCAGCACATCGGCGACCGCACGTAGGTCCTCGATCCGCCCGTTGGTACACGAGCCGACGAACACTGCGTCCACCGCGATATCGCGCATGGGAGTGCCCGGGCGAAGATCCATATACGCCAACGCCTTCTCGGCGTCGCGACGCTGCCCATCGTCGGTCATCACTTCCGGGTCGGGCACCGCATCGGCGAGGGGCACGCCCTGGCCAGGGTTGGTCCCCCACGTCACGAATGGGCTGAGCGTGGCGGCGTCGATGTAGACCTCCGAGTCGAATTCGGCGCCCTCGTCGGTACGCAACCGGTCCCACTCGGCCACCGCGACCTCCCACAGCGCACCCGCAGGCGCGTGCGAACGTCCGCGCAAGTACTCGTAAGTCGTTTCATCCGGCGCGACCATGCCCGCCCGCGCGCCGGCCTCGATGCTCATGTTGCAGATCGTCATCCGGGCTTCCATCGACAGCGATTCGATGATGCTGCCGCGATATTCGATGACGTGACCCTGCCCGCCGCCGGTGCCGATCTTGGCGATGACCGCCAAGATGATGTCCTTGGCCGTCACCCCCGGCGGCAACTCGCCGTCGACGTTGACGGCCATCGTGCGAAACGGCCGCAACGGCAAGGTCTGAGTGGCCAACACATGCTCGACTTCAGAGGTGCCGATACCCATCGCCAGGGCGCCGAACGCTCCGTGGGTAGAGGTGTGACTGTCGCCGCAGACGATCGTCATGCCCGGCTGCGTCAAACCGAGTTGCGGTCCGATGACATGCACGATGCCCTGCTCGGCGTCACCCATCGGGTGAAGCCTGATGCCGAATTCCGCACAGTTGCGCCGCAGCGTCTCCACTTGAGTGCGCGAAACCGGGTCTGCGATTGGCTGGTCGATGTCGATGGTCGGCACGTTGTGGTCCTCGGTGGCGATCGTTAGATCGGGGCGACGAACTGTGCGGCCGGCCAACCGAAGGCCATCGAACGCCTGCGGGCTGGTCACTTCGTGGATGAAATGGAGATCGATATAGATCAGATCCGGCTCGCGGGACGCGCCGGAGCCAGTGCCGCGCGCGACGACATGCGCCTCCCACACCTTGTCCGCCATCGTGCGAGGGCGATCGGACTGCACCATCGGGACTGTTCTCACATTCTGGGACGATAGTATCTCGATATGAGACAGGATAGCGGCATCGGCGTCCTCGATAAAGCCGTCGGCGTGCTCTACGCCGTGGCCGGTTCCCCCTGCGGCCTGGCAGTGTTGTGCGAGCGGACCGGACTGCCGCGTGCGACCGCACACCGGCTGGCCGCTGGCTTGGAGACGCATCGGCTGCTGGCCCGCGACAGGCAGGGCCAGTGGCGACTCGGGCCCGCGGTGAGTGAACTGGCCAGCCATGTCAACGATCCACTGCTGGCCGCGAGCGTGGCGGTGTTGCCGCGGCTGCGCGAGATCACCGGGGAGAGCGTGCAATTGTACCGCCGCGACGGCACCTGGCGAGTCTGTGTGGCCGCGATGGAACCGGCTGCCGGACTTCGGGATACGGTGCCGGTGGGCACGCGGCTGCCGATGACGGCCGGCTCCGGCGCCAAGGTACTGCTGGCATACAGTGACGCGGCCACCCAGCAGGCCGTGTTACCGGCCGCCAAGTTCACGGATCGCACCCTGGCTGAGGTCCGTCGCCGTGGCTGGGCTCAAAGCGCGGCCGAACGGGAACCGGGTGTCGCCAGCGTCTCGGCGCCGGTGCGTGACGGACGCGGCGACGTGGTCGCCGCCGTGTCGGTTTCCGGACCCATCGACCGCATGGGCCGCCGACCCGGCGCGCGATGGGCAGCCGACCTGCTCGCCGCGTCGGAGGCGCTCACCCGTCGGCTCTGAGCGCCTGAAAGACTGACGCCCATGGGCACCAACCAGCGCTCGCGGATCGTGATGTCGCAGTCAGAGATCGACGACTTCGTCGCCACCAGCCGCAGCGGAACGGTGGCGACCATCGGCATCAACGGCCAGCCCCATCTGACCGCGATGTGGTACGGCGTCGTCGACGGCGACATCTGGTTCGAGACCAAGGCCAAGTCGCAGAAGGCGGTCAACCTGCGACGCGACCCCCGCGTCACGTTCCTCCTCGAGGACGGGGACACCTACGACACCTTGCGCGGGGTGTCCTTCGAGGGCACCGCAGAGATCGTCCAGGATCCCGAGGCGATCTTCCGCGTCGGGGTCAGCGTGTGGGAGCGCTACACCGGCCCCTACACCGACGACGCCAAGGCGGCCGTGGACATGATGATGAACAAGCGGATCGCGGTGCGACTATTGGTCAACCGAATCCGGTCGTGGGATCACCGCAAGCTGGGGATGCCGCCGATGCCGCTGGCGGGTTCGACCGCGCCTCGTCATTAGCGACACGCACGGGCGCTACCCTGGGTCCTTCAGCAAGACATGGAGGGCGTCTCGGTGAGCGGTAACGCAGCAGAAACTGCGGTGCAGTCGGCTGACCGACAATCCCGCGGCGTGGTGCCATGGGTTCGCTGGGCCGGCCCGCTGGTCTTGGTGGCTGCCGTGCTGACGCACTTCGCGATCTATCTGCACTGGCCGGATTTCGCGCTGCAGATCGATGTGTTGGTCTACCGTTTCGGCGGCTTGCGGGTGCTCGACGGCCTCGACCTCTATGCGATCGGCCGCAACGGGGCGCCCGACGATCTGTTGTTCACCTACACCCCGTTCGCCGCGCTGGTCTTCGTGCCACTGGGGTTGATCGGCGATTACTCCGCGCAAGTGCTGGCGCTGACCGTGATGCCTCTGCTCGGCATCTACGCGGTGTGGCGAATGTTGACCTATCTCGGACTGTCGGCGTCCAAGGGCTTGTGGAGCCTTGTCGCGCTGCTGGTCGGGCTGCTTGCCTGGCTTGAGCCGATTCGGCTGTCGGTACAGCTGGGTCAGATCAATCTGCTCATATTGGCGCTGGTCACGGCCGACCTGTTGGCGCCCCGGCACCGGAAGTGGGCGGGTGTGGGGATCGGACTGGTGGCGGGCATCAAGCTGACCCCTGCGATTTTCATCGTCTACCTCGCTCTCGTCGGACGCATCCGCGCCGCGCTGGTCGCGACCGCGACTCTGGCGACGACCGTGTTGATCGGGTTCTTGGTGCTGCCATCGGAGTCGAGCTACTACTGGTTCGGCCGAGCGTTCGAGAACGTCAAGAGGATCACCCGGGACCCCTCGGTGAGTACCAGTCTGCGGGGCCTGTTCTTGCGACTGGACTGGCCTCCCACCGTGGCCACAGTGCTGGCCGTTGCCCTGATGGCGGTGTCGTTGGCCGTCGCCGTGCTCGCCTACCGGCGCAACGAAGCCCTGCTGGGAATTGCGCTGGTGGGCATGGCCTCCGCCGCAGTGTCACCATTCAGTTGGAGTCATCACTGGGTGTGGTTCGCGCCTGTGGCGGTGCACCTCGGCTACCGCGCCTACGTATTGCGCAGTAGGACATCAGCCTGGACGCTGTGGCTGTCCTGGGCGCTGCTCGCCGCCTGGTTCACAACGCTCCAAGGTAAGACACCCGAGGGCGGCATTGTGTCGTGGCGGCCCGGCGGCTTGCTCAACGAGCTGCTCCCCAGCACGTATCTCGTCGCGTTTCTCGCCACTCTCATCGCGACTGCGCAGTGGCTGCGGCGGACGTCGCCGGCCAAGGAGCCCGACTCACCGACGGTTCCGGATTCACCTCAGGTGATCGGCGCCGCCTAACACGGGCTAGTTCTGCGGCCAGGCCCCAGGATGTGTGAATCACAACATGACCGAAATCAATGACTCACGAGGTCAGGCCTGTGCTTAACGGCGAGATAGATGGTGCGGACGGCTAGCGTGGACTCGATCTCGTCGATGATGGGCGCGAAGAATTGGCGTCGATACTCGTCGTCGCTCATGGATGTCACCGCGAAGAGCATGGCTGCTGAATGCGGCGAAGAGCGCGGCGTTGCGCGGCAGCGCCACCGGAACGCCCGGGATCACGGACGGCACGGGTTTGGAGCCGATCCATAGTGCAGCTGTCTCGGGCGTGACAACGATCAGGCCCAAGACGATGAAGAACACGAATAACGCCACTCCGACGACCGCCGCCTGGGCGAGCTGTCGGGTCGCGAGCATCATCAGCAGGTTTCGTTGCTGGTGGCCGTTGAGGGGTGTGGCGTGAAGCTGCCCGTGGCGTGCCAGCTCTTCCGTCGCCGTCCCAGCGACCGGCGTGTTGGCCGCCGCCGCCGCCAGTCGCCGAGGACTTAGCTCCTGCTCGACACGGCTTATTTCCTCGCGTAACCGGTTGGCCGCCGCAAGGATCGTGATTCCCGCGAAGACTCCGATGACCAGCGACAGCCGCGCCCAGGAAAGCCGGTTCATCGCCTGCCATAGTTCGCCAGTGAAGAACAAGAAAACATTGGCGATGAGCAACAGCGGTAGTGCCCAGCCCAGCAGGCGGCGAACACTGTTACGCATGTCGAAAACGGTGCGCCGAACGGCTCGCTCCAGCAGTGCTCCGAGGCTGTAGGTCGTGCCTAGGAACGTGGCGACGAAGACCACGACGAAGAAGATGGCGAATCCAACCGCGCCGGCCACGTGGCCGCCGGGCGGCGTGATGGTTCCAGTCACCGCGAGCTGTATCAGAGGTACCGCGATGGGCATTGCCGCGTATGCACTCAACAGTACGACGGTGGCTATTCGGGAGAAGTGCGGCATATGCCGGCCGATGAGTCCCGCCATTACTCGTGCGGTGATTATCACCACGACGACCATGGCGAGCAGCGCCCAGCGCCCTAGACCCGCGCCTTCCGGCGGGACCAGCCACATAAGGCTCGCCAGCGACGCCGCCAGCGCCAGCGATGGAAGCATTCGTGGGAGTACGTGCTCGGTGAAGTTGTAGTGCTCGATCATCGTGGCCATGCCGCGGCGGGTGAACCAGCGTTCGGTCTCGTGCACCACCTCCGCTGCGGCTGCATCGGCCTTCCCGCGTTTACGCAGTGCGGTTGCGGATCGTTCCTCGGCCAACCGCTGCGCGCGCTCGGCGGCGGCTTGGCGGTCAGCCTCCGTGACATTGTCAAGCGCCTCGCCATGGGCGTCTCCGACCGTCGGGCCGGCGTCCTCCACAATCTCAGCCGTTCGCATATCGGCGGCGAGTTTGTCAAGGAAGGCACCCAACTCGGCGAACTTGTCCGGCAATTCGGCCACTCGCTCCTCGAGGGGGGCACGTCCGCGCGACACCGGACGCGGCCGCAGCTTCCTGCCCGCCCGGGGAGGTCGATTTCTCTGCATGCCGCCGCCGCCAGGCATTCGCCCGGTTGTGCACGGGGCCGCCTTCGGGATCGCTTTGTTCGCAATACAACGATGGCCGGCCATTGGCCGAGTCGGGACGACTTGGTCGGCGGCAACCGGGGTAGTGGCACCTGTCGACGTCGGATTGAACCGCCGCGTCAGCGTTTTCGCCGCCGTCCATACCCGGAGACTCTACACTTTCGTCAATTTCATGTTCGTGTGACGAAAGTGATTGATACGAAAGACGAAACAAAAGTCTGTCAACGATGTCCCGAGACATCGCAAGAGTAGCCCCGATGGGATTCGAACCCACGCTACCGCCGTGAGAGGGCGGCGTCCTAGGCCGCTAGACGACGGGGCCAGAACAGTCAGTGTGACCCGCAACCGGATCGGGTTGTCAGCATAGCCCACCGGCGCGGGGCAGACCATCATGGGACGTTGGCTGGGGTACCAGGACTCGAACCTAGAATGGCTGAACCAGAATCAGCTGTGTTGCCAATTACACCATACCCCACCGGCCACCAAAGCCGCAGGTCAGCGCATGTTTTCACGCAGCGCTAGTTGCGGAATGCCGATAGCCGACGGTCCGCTTGGACCTCGAGCAGACTACCAAAGATACCCACGCCGGCTCTCACCCCGACGGTGGGCCGGTCAGCCCACGGGCGGCACGCAGCCGGTCCACGCTGCGCTCGGGGCCGAGCAGGGCCAACGACTCGAACAGCGGCGGGCTGACCGTCGACCCCGTGACCGCCACCCGGACCGGTGCGAACGCCTTGCGCGGCTTCAGGCCCATCTCGTCGATCAGTGCTGCCTTCAGCGCCGCCTCGATCTCCGCTGCTGTCCAGTCGGTGACCCGTTCCAACGCGGCGAGTGCTGAGTCGACGACGGGTGCCGCGCCCTCGCCGAGCTCCTTCGCGGCCGCCTTCTCGTCGATGGCAAATGACTTGTCGTCGAGGAACTTCAGCAGCGCCCAGGCATCGCTGAGCACCACGATGCGCGTCTGCACGAGCCGCGCGGCCTCCGCAAACTGCTCGTCGTCGAGGCCCGGGTCGTGCCCGTGCGCGACGAAGTAGTCCCGCAGCCTGGCGGTGAAGTCGCTTTCGTCGAGCAGGCGGATGTGCTCGGCGTTGATCGCGTCCGCCTTCTTCTGGTCGAATCGCGCCGGGTTGGCGTTGACGTCGGCGACATCGAAGGCGGCGACCATCTCCGCGACGGTGAACACGTCGCGATCGCCCGCGATCGACCAGCCCAGCAGCGCAAGGTAATTGAGCAGACCCTCGGGAATGAACCCACGATCACGATGCACGAACAGATTGGACTGCGGGTCGCGTTTGGACAGCTTCTTGGTGCCTTCTCCCAATACGGTCGGCAGATGCGCGAATTGGGGTTCGTGCTCGGCCACGCCAAGCCGCATCAGCGCGCGGTACAACGCAATCTGCCGTGGCGTCGATGGCATCAGGTCCTCGCCGCGCAGCACGTGGGTGATCTTCATCAGCGCGTCGTCGACCGGATTGACCAACGTGTACAACGGCTCTCCATTGCCGCGGGTCAGCGCGAAATCCGGAATCGTGCCCGCCGCGAACGACACCTCACCCCGCACCAGATCATTCCAGCCGAGATCCTCGTCGGGCATGCGCAGCCGAATCACCGGCCGCCGACCCTCGGCGCGGTAGGCGGCGCGCTGCTCGTCTGTCAGCTCGCGGTCGTAGTTGTCGTAGCCCAATTTCGGGTTGCGCCCGGCGGCGAGATGGCGCGCTTCGGTTTCCTCCGTGGTCGTGTACGACTCGTAGGCCTCGCCCGATTCGACAAGCCGCTTCACGACGTCGGCGTAGATCTCCAGCCGCTGCGATTGGCGGTACGGGCCATAGGGACCACCGACCTCGGGACCCTCGTCCCAATTCAGCCCCAGCCACCGAAGCGCGTCGAGAAGAGCCAGGTAACTCTCCTCGGAATCACGCGCGCTGTCGGTGTCCTCAATGCGGAACACGAACGTGCCGTTGCAATGTCGCGCATACGCCCAGTTGAACAAAGCCGTGCGGATCAACCCCACGTGCGGCGTGCCGGTCGGCGACGGACAGAACCGAACCCGCACCGCTGAGCTCATGAAACACCCTTGCGGGCAACGGGATTCGTCAAAGTGCCGATTCCTTCGATGCTGACGGCTCACGGTGTCGCCCGCCTCGATGGGGCCGACGCCCTCCGGCGTTCCCGTCAGAATCAGATCGCCAGGCAGCAGCGTCATCACCGCCGATACCCACTCCACGATCGCGCCGACGTCGTGAATCATCAGCGACGTCCGACTGCGTTGTCGCACCTCGCCGTTGACCTCGGTGCGCACCTCGAGATCGGCCGGATCGAGGTCGGTGACGATCCATGGGCCCACCGGGCAGAACGTGTCGTGACCTTTGGCACGGGTCCATTGACCGTCGGCGCGCTGGTGGTCGCGCGCCGTCACGTCGTTCGCGATCGTGTACCCCAGGATGTTCTCCGCCGCGCGCGCCGCCGGAACGTCCTTGCAAGGTCGTCCGATCACCGCGGCGAGTTCCCCCTCGTGGTGCACCGTCGACGCGTTGGCGGGCAGGACGATCGGCGCGTTGGGGCCGATGATCGATGTGTTCGGCTTGAGGAAGATCACCGGGTCTGCGAAACTTCCGCCGCCCATCTCCGCGACGTGCGCGGCGTAGTTCTTGCCGATGCACACGACCTTTGTCGCAAGGATCGGGGCAAGCAGCCGCACGTCGGCCAGCGGCCACTGCCGTCCTGTGAACGTCGGTGTGCCGAAGGGGTGCTCGGCGACCTCCCGGGCGATCGCGTCGCCGTCGTCACCGTCGATGCTGACGAAGGCGACTCCATCGGGGCTGGCGACTCGGCCTAGGCGCATTGTTGTAACCCTAGCGAACCGTCGTGGTCTGATATGTCGGGTGACCGTCGACGACATCGGCACCGGCCGGCGATGGTCAATGCTGGCCATCGCGCTGACGTCGACGATGTTCGCCAACGTGTTCATCAACGGCGTCGCGTTTCTGATCCCGACGTTGCACAGTGACCGCGGGCTCGACCTCGCCGAGGCCGGATTGCTCTCGGCGATGCCCAGCCTGGGGATGGTCCTCACGCTGATCGCCTGGGGCTACCTCGTCGACCGCATCGGCGAGCGCTTCGTGCTGACAGTCGGTTCAGCCCTCACAGCGGCCGCGTCGTTCGCCGCCGCAGCCGCGCAGTCGGTGCTGTTGATCGGGCTGTTCCTGCTGCTCGGCGGCATGGCGGCGGCAAGCAGCAATTCGGCGAGTGGCCGGCTGGTGGTCGGCTGGTTCCCGGCTGAGCAACGAGGGCTCGCGATGGGTATCCGCCAGACCGCGCAGCCGCTCGGGGTGGCGTTGGGCGCGTTGGTGATTCCGCGGTTAGCCGAAAGCCAGGGCATCGGCGCCGCGCTGGTGTTCCCGGCGGCGGTGTGTGCGCTCTCAGCGGTCATCAGCGCGATCGGCGTGATCGATCCGCCGCGACCTCCTCAGGGACGGGCCGAACCGCAGCTGGCCAACCCGTACCGCGGGTCGGCCGTGCTGTGGCGCATTCACACGGTGTCGGTGCTGCTGGTCGTCCCACAGGTGGTGGTGTGGACGTTCACGCTGGTGTGGCTGATCAGCGAACGCGGCTGGTCGGCCGGATCAGCGGGCCTGCTCGTCGCTGTCGCGCAGGTGCTCGGGGCGCTCGGCCGCGTCGCCGCCGGCCGGTGGTCCGACCGCGTCGGTTCTCGACTGCGGCCGATCCGATGGATTGCCGTGGCTGCGGCCCTCGCGATGGGCGTGCTGGCGTTGACCGACCAGCTCGGTTCGCCGGTGAGTGTGGCGGTGATGGTCGTCGCATCCGTGATCACAGTCAGCGACAACCCGTTGGCCTTCACTGCGATCGCCGAAATCGCCGGTCCGTTCTGGAGCGGACGGGCACTGGGCACCCAGAACACCGGCCAGCTGCTAGCGGCCGGTGTCGCGCCGCCGGTGTTCGGCGGGCTGATCGGTATCGCCGGCTACCCGCTGGCATTCGCCGTGTGCGCGGTGTTCCCGTTGCTCGCGTTGCCGCTGGTGCCGGTGCACGCCGACAGGGCACGAACTGCCGCGCCGTCGGATTTGCCGGCACCCTGACATCCTGTGGCAGCCCGGTCTGCCACTCATCCCCGGCTGTGGCAACGGCCGGTTCGCATTCATCCCGCCCGGAACGCGGCGACGGTGTCGGCGATCGCCGTGTCGAGGCCGCCCGACCCGTAGCCGAGAGCCTGCCGGTACGGCTCGGGGTCGAAGTAGAACCCGCGAGTCACGACCCGGGCGAATCGAGGCAAGTACAGTCCGGCCTCGTTGCCCTTTAGCTCATGCCACCAGTGCATCGGGCCCAGGCCGGCCCGCACGACCGCGTCCGGCACCGCGCGCGCCTTGCGCGGCCGACCCATCGCAATGGCGAGGCGCTCCATCAGATCGTTCCAGGAAATATTCTCGTCACCCACGAGTGCCGGCCCGTGGTAGCGGCGCTCAAGTCCGCCGGCGATCGCTTCGCCGATGTGCTGCACCGCCACCGCATTGGTACCCCCGTGCGCACTCAGCAACGGATAGGGCGACCCGGCGAACTTCACCATCGGGTCCCACAGCGGTGTTCGGCCCGGAACCGTGCCGAACACGTACGGTATTTCGAGGATGGTCACCGCCACGTCGTCGCCTGCCGCCTCGAGGCTGGCGGCCTCCTGCTCGCGTCGCACCCGAATGTAGGGGTGGTGGCGGGCAAGTTCGAGGTCGGGCCAGATCCGGTCGAAGTACGCGAACATCGAACTGCAGAGCGCGAACCGGGTGACGCCGCTGTCGCGGGCGAGGCGCACCATTCGCACAGTGGGCTCGACGTTCGCCTTGCGGAAGAACTCGTACGCCGGTCGGGGCGGGACGACGCGGTCGTCCTTGCCGATCGCGAACACGACCGCGTCGCATCCGGTCAACATCTTGCGCACGTCGTCGTCGCTGCACGCGTCAAGGTTGGCGAGCACGACCTTGACCCCTTCGGGCAAAAAGCCCTCGGCCGGCATGTCGATGGCGAGGACCGAGACCTCGTGGCCGCGCTGGCGAAGTTCGCGGACGGCGTGGAAGCCGATCAGGCCCGTACCTCCAATGACGAGCGTGTTCAACGACTCCGTGGACATCCCTATCGGCGCCTTTCGGGTTGTGCCCCCTGTCGATCGAGCCTGCCACGTGCGTTCGGCCAGGGCAGCCGATTCTGCGAATGCGCATTCGCGGGTCCACTCGCCACTTCGCGACGTTCAGTTCGTTTTGATAGATCCTCGACCTCGCCGGTGTGTCACGGCGCTGCTGTGGTGGTGGACTTTCTCTTCTCGTTCGGAGCCGCCGGCCGCCAGGCGCGCTCAGCAGCTGTAGGTTGTCACTCCCGACGACATCAGACGCATGTCGTGACGTGCCAATTTCGATGCGCGCCTCACGTTGGCGGCGGCCGGTTTGTCTCACGAAGCGCTCATTACCTCCGACACCCTCTCAGTTGTGTCGGGCTGCTTCTTGTACGAGTTGCACGCGTGAGCTGACACCGAGCTTGTTGTAGACGTGGGTGAGATGGCTCTGCACGGTGCGCGGCGAGACGAAAAGCCGTGTGGCGATGTCCTTGTTGGCCAGCCCTTCGCTGACCAGGCGCACGACGTCACGCTCGGTGGGCGTTAGCGCGCCCCAGCCACTGGTCGGCCGCTTGCGTTCACCATGGCCGCGCCGGGCGTATGCGATCGCCTCCAGCGTGGACAGGGCCGCGCCCTCGGCCCAAGCGCTGTCAAAGTCGCTGTGGCCCAGTGCATCACGAACGGCGTCGACCGAGGCCGCGTAAGCCGTCGTCCTAGACCTTGAACCTGACGATGCCGGTGTACTTGCCGGACCGCGTCGGCTGCGCCGTAGAGCCGCGCCGCTTCACGGTGACTGCCTGCGTGCACCGGCAAGTCCGGCGAGGCACTCCAGGGCGTCAGGGGTGGCCAGGTGCGCATCGACTGCGGCGGCGACGGCGAGCGCTTCGCGGGCGTCGCGTTCGGCTTGCTCGGGCTCACCCTGGGCGTTCGCGACGCGCGCGCGGGTAGTGAGCGCCATTGCCAGGCTGCTGCCGACGGCTACCGCTACGGCCTCATCGGCCCACCGCCTAGCCGCAGTCACCTCGCCTCGCGCCAGTATGACATCGGCGATCGGGATGAGACTGACCACGTTCAGCGCGGGCTGAACGCTCAGCCGATCCGCGGCCACCGCGCTGGCCTCCGCCGCGGCCGCGACATCGCCTGCCGCAAGTGAGGCGACCGCCAACGGGGCGTACGCAAGCCCTTCGAGACGCCCCCGAACTCGGCTGCCGCTTCGACGGCGGCGGTCGCGGCGGCTCGAGCGCCGGCCGTGTCACCCAGCCATGCCAATGTATGGCCCAGATGGCAGAGACAGGCGGCCCGCATTAACACGTCATGGTCCGCGTCGGCCTCGGTGAGGATTGCGCGGAACTGCGCAGCCGCTTCGGCAAGTTCACCTCGAAACAGGTGTGCCGTGCCGAGCCCCCAGAAACGACATAACCGCGAGACAAACCGATCTCCGACCTCGTCGGCGAGATCACGGCCCTCCTCGCCGGCAGCGATCGCCGCGCGAGGATCACCGTCGTGTATCGCGGTGTAGGCCTGGCACCACAGGATCTGGCTCAATCGCCATTTGTCGCCGGATTCGCGGGCGAGCCCGGCCGCCTCGTCGAGGTACGAGCGCGCGACGTCGGCGGTGAATGCCGCGGTGTAACCGCACGCGATGAGAGCCCTGAGCAGCAGGCCCGCGTCATCCCCTTCGCGCGCGATCGCGAGCGCCCGCTCAGGGATCTCCAAGTCACCCGGTGCACCCATCGCGGCCACGATCAGCGCCATGGTCGGCAACGGCCCGCGCGTATGTCGTCGGCGTCACATCGGCAGGGCACGAACGTGGGTCGGTGAGCACTGCGCCGAACCATGACAGGCCCTCGATGGACGCGGCCACGGGCGAGCCAGAACGGCTGCAGTGCCGACGCGAGCTGCAATGCCCGCTCACCATCGGCGTTGTCTCGGCTCCACGTGAATGCTGCTCGCAGATTGTCGATGTCGGATTTCTGCCTGCTCGACGTGCTGCCGCCGGCCGGCAGAGCTCGGCTGGTCGAGGAGGGCCGCCAGGTCCGTGTAGTGGTCGCGGTGGCGGGCGCGTACCACATCGGCTTCACCCGACTCGCCGAGCTTCTCCAACGCGTACTGCCGAACCGTCTCCAGCAGCCGGTATCGCGTTCGGCCGCTTGTGTTCTCGGAGACAACGAGCGACTTGTCGACGAGCAGCGTGACCTCATCGAAGACCTGGTGGCGCTGCAGGTGCTCGTCGGTGACGACGGCCTGCGCGGCGTCGAGGTCGAATCCGCCGCGGAACACCGCCAGCCGGCGGAAGAGCACGCGGTCGATCTCCGTCAGCAACGCATGCGACCAATCGACCGAGGCACGCAACGTCTGTTGGCGCCGCACCGCGGTGCGCACGCCGCCCGTCAGTATCCGGAACCGGTCCTGCAAGCCGGTGAGGATGTCGGTCGAGCGACAGCGCGCGCACCCGCGCGGCGGCGAGTTCTATCGCCAGTGGCATGCCGTCAAGGCGTCGGCAGATCTCCGCCACGGTGGCCGCGTTGTCGTCGGTGACGCCGAAGTCGGGGCTGACCAGGCGCGCCCGGTCGGTGAACAACTCGACCGCTTCGTCGGCGATCGACAGCGACGACACCCGCCAGATCGCCTCGCCCGTCATGCCGATCGGCTCACGGCTGGTCGCGAGCACGGTGACTCCAGGGCAGGCGCCAAGCACCTCGACGACGAGTGCGGCCGTCGCATCCAGGAGATGCTCGCAGTTGTCCAGCACCAACAGCATCTGCCGATCGGCGATGAACCGCAGCAGCGCCTCGGTCGCGGACCGGCCGGGCTGGTCCGGCAGCCCGAGCAACCGCGCGGTCGTGACGGATACGAGCTCGGGCTCGGTGATCGGCGCCAGGTCGACATACTTTGCGCCGTCGCGGAAATTCAGCAGCGATCTGGCCCGCGACTTCGACGGCAAGTCGGGTCTTGCCCGCACCGCCGGAGCCGGTCAGGGTGACGAGCCGGTTCTCGGAGAGGATGCGCGCGAGATCGCCAATCTGCGCCGTGCGGCCGACGAAGCTCGTCAGCTGAAGCGGAAGCCCCTGTGAGGCAACACGTTCGGGTAGACGCAGGGGTGGAAACTGGTTGTGGCAGGTCGGGATGGCACAGCTGGATGACCCGCTCGGGCGCTGCGCAGATCGCGCAGCTGGTGGCTGCCCAGCGGAAGCAGCCAGGCGCCGGGCGGAAGTGGTCGGCGACGATTTCCTCGGTCGCGCCCGAGAGCACGGTCTGGCCGCCGTGGGCAAGTCGCGCAGGCGTGCGGTCCGGTTGATGGTCGGTCCGATGTAGTTGCCCTCATCGCGCAATTGGACCTCGCCGGTGTGCAGACCGATCCGTACCCGGATCGGCGCCAGCGGCGCCAGCTGCAAGTCGAGGGCGCACGCCACCGCATCACTGCCGCGGTCGAACGCGACGACAAGGCTGTCGCCTTCACCCTGCTCCACCGGCCGCACACCACCGTGGGCGGCGATGATCTCCGCGAGTGCGCGGTCGAACCGCGCGACGGCCTGCGCCATCTCCTCGGGCTGCGTTTCCCAGAGCCGCGTCGAGCCTTCGACGTCGGCGAGCAGCAGTGTCACCGTTCCGGTCGGTAGCTCGCTCACGCCTACATCGCTCTCGATGCGCGGCGGCGTGTCCGCGCCTGGGTCAATCCCGCTCATGCTAACCAGCATCGATGCTCTTCAGCGCCACAACATCCGCGAAACCGCGCAGATTCGCGCTTCCTTGGCTCGCCCGCTATTCTCCGCGTTCCGGCCGATTCTGTGGCCTCGCCGCACCGGATAGTCGTCTCGTCCGATCAAGCACGAGAGGAAACCCCATGAAACTGTCCACCAAGGTTCCGCCGGTCCGGCTTGTTCACGCCGTGCAACGAATCCGTCATCGCATGCTGCGGCTTCACCAATCGCTGGCCCCCGCGCCCGCAGTGATGGCGGAGTTCATCACCGCGGCCTGGATGGCCCAGAGCATCACCGTCGCCGCCGACCTGCGGATCGCCGACGCGCTCGCCGAGAAGCCGCTCGGGCTCGACGAACTGGCAAGCAGGGTCGAGGCCGATCCGGATGCGCTAGGCCGACTGCTGCGCGCATTGATCGGCCGTGGCATCTTCAAGCAACGCCGCGACGGCCGCTACGACCTGACGCCGCTTGCGCAGACGCTGCGCTGGGACGCACCGGATTCGATGGCGGCCCTCGCCAGCTTCATCGGCTCGCCGAGGACCGCGAGCATTGGAGTCACTGCGTCGATGCGATTCGCACCGGACAGTCGGTGATTCCGAAGCTGCGCGGCATGGAGGGTTTCGACTGGTTCGCAAGTGCAGCCCGAAGTCTTCGATGTTTTCAACCAGGCCATGACCAACTTCTCGGAGCTGGCGGTGGGCCCGGTGACAGCCGCGTACGACTTCAGCGGCTACCGCACCATCGTGGACGTCGCGCGGCGGGCACGGCCGGCTGCTGGCCGGCATCCTCGCGGCCGCCCCGACGGCGAAGGGCGTCCTCTTCGACCTGCCGCATGTAGTGGCGGGCGCAGGACCGCTGCTGCGGCAAACACAATGTCGCCGAGCGCGTGCGAGTCGCCGAAGGGTCGTTCTTCGACGCCGTCCCCGAGGGCGGTGACCTCTACGTGCTGAAGAACATCATCCACGACTGGCCCGACGACAGGGCCCAACAGATTCTCAAAACGGTTCGCGCAGCGGCCCGCAAGGGCACGACCGCTCTGCTGGTCGAGTGCGTGATACCGCCACACGACCGAGACTTCTCCGCCAAATGGATGGACCTGGCGATGCTGGTCGACAATGCCGGTCGGGAACGCACAGCTGGCGAATACCGAAACCTGCTGCAGCAGGCAGGGTTTCACATGACTCGGATAGTGCCGACCGCGTCACCGTTCAGCATCGTGGAAGCCCGAGCGGCCTGATCAGCCGACTTGCCAGAAGTCGTGCGGCGGTGATCGTGGCGAGCGCAAACGGGGACACAGTTTCAGTGGAGGTTCTCGCCAGCGACGTCATCTAGGGATGGCCGATGAGCTGCGGAATTAGCCGGATGTCTGACGGCGATCACGGCCGATTTGTCTCACGGAACGCGTCAATTCCTACGCGCTTAGCCAGTATTGGGGCTGGGCTGGTCTATGGGCCGGCGCGCGGCGCTGCCCGAATGAGTAGGGACCCTCTCATGTTGGTGATGTATGCTTGTGCCATACATCACCAACATAAGGAGGCTGTCGTGTCGGTGACACAGATCGACCTCGACGACGAAGCGCTGGCCGAGATTATGCGGATCGCCGGGGTGCACACCAAGAAGGAAGCCGTGAACCTCGCGATGCGCGATTACGTCGAGCGGTTCCGGCGCATCGAGGCGCTGGCCCGGTCCCGCGAGCAGGCGAAGGGCTGGGACTACGAGGGCTGGCTCGCCGCGCGGGCCGACGAGAAAGCCGTCGGGACTTGATCTACTTCCTGGTGGATTCCTCCGCGGTCTGGCGGCTCCAACGACAACCGGAACTCACCGAGGCCTGGAACTCCTCGCTTCTCAGCGGGGCCGTCGGATCGTGCGAACCACAACGAGCCGAGTTCCGTCGATCGGCGCGGAATGCGGACGAGTTCGATCAGATGAACCAGAT
The DNA here is from genome assembly GCA_963834955.1 of uncultured Actinomycetota bacterium. Classification (GTDB taxonomy): domain Bacteria; phylum Actinomycetota; class Actinomycetes; order Mycobacteriales; family Mycobacteriaceae; genus Mycobacterium. Next base: position 5,083 of record CAWIDX010000034.1, on the reverse strand, counting down.
GTTTCGTGACGTCTACCCCGATGTGCCAGTGCCGAAATCCGTATGGCGGTGGATGGATTCGGCGCAGCACCGGCTCGCAGGCGCGGGTGCGGTGCGTGCCCTGTCGGTTGTCGATCTGCTGATCTGCGGCACCGCGGCGGCCAGGGGCCTAGCAGTCCTCCATGACGACGCCGACTACGAACTCGCAGAGCGCCACCTTCCCGACGTCAGAGCGCGGCGCGTCGTTAGCGCCGACCAGCATGCCTAATCCCCAGGTTGTCTCAGGTGATGTCAGCGCGCGTTGTCTCAGATTCGTGTCATTTTCTTCAGATGCCCACCCGAGTCGAGGTCGAGGTGGGGTGCGAAGAAAGCGATCTTCGCTGAGGTGCAAGTTTCCGAGCGATCGGGCGGCAAGCCGTCCAGCGTCAGGCGCCGTGCGGGGTCCGCCCGATCGTGGACGTCGGCGCCGCGCCGGAACTCATCACCAGGTCATAGAGCGGTGTGCCCCATGCGTGCGCACCGCTCACGGCGGGCGCGTACGAGGTGTGTATCGCGATGTCGGCGGCCGACACGTCGGTCGTATCGGGGTCGTAGTCGCAGACCGGATCGCCCACATCGCAGATGCTGACTGTCCGCGCGCCGATCTCTGGCGGCAGCATTGAGGTGTCGGTTGACGCGAGGAACGAGTGCTCCTGGGCAACGCCCTTCCCCGAGTCGGACACGACGGCCGTCGATCCCATGTTGATGGTGGTGTCGACGGGCAGCCGGTCGCCGTCCGCGATCAGCAGCGCGGCCGCCACGCGGGGGTCGTCCGCCAGGTCGTGCAGGTTGCGGTGGATCACCATGGCGCCCTGCGAGTAGCCGGCGAGCACCACCTTGGTGTTCGGGCACTGCTCGGTGAACGCCTCGAACTGCTCGGCGGCCGCATCGGTGCCGTCATCGACGCTATCCATGAAGTCGAGCCAGCCACCCAGCCCACCCTCCAACGGAACGGGCGCCGCGGGATATTGAACGGCTTCGGCGGTGATGGTCCGCCCGTTCGCGAGCAGGTCGGCGCGCAATTGCTGGTACGACTGGTAGACCACGTCGCCCATGCCGCCGTTGGCGTTCAGGCCCGCGCCGTCACGCTGACCCGATCCGGCGGCGCCGATCCAGTGAAAGTCGGCGCACGCTGGTGCGGCCGCGGCGGTGCCGGCGGCCAGCCCGGCCAGCGCCACGCCGGCGACCAGAACGGCCCACCCCAGACGACGAATCACGACAAGTTCCCCCCAACTCTCGCGGCAGCGGGTGTTTCCTGGTGCTGCCGGGTCAACCGGTTGATCGTTCCCTGGGCTAGTCCTCGTTACGGCAGGGGCGCCGCACGCAGACAAAGTATGCGGAGGCACGCTGGTCCTCACGATGACCGCCACCGCGTCTTCCTTGCTCGACGATCCGAGCGACCTGTCCGCCCTGCGCGCGAAGGGCGACGACCCCGACGAACTGTTCGCCTCCTTCGCCGCATGGGCCGAGGCGAACGGCACCGTGCTGTACCCGGCGCAGGAGGAGGCGCTGATCGAGCTGGTCAGCGGCGCGAACGTCGTCTTGGCGACGCCTACCGGCTCGGGCAAGTCGCTGGTGGCCACCGGAGCGCTGTACGCGGCGCTGGCAGCCGGACGGCGAAGCTACTACACCGCGCCGATCAAGGCACTGGTCAGCGAGAAGTTCTTCGCCCTCTGCGGGGTATTCGGCGCGGCCAACATGGGCATGCTCACCGGCGACGCCGCGGTCAACGCGGGGGCGCCGATCATCGCCTGCACCGCGGAGGTACTGGCCAACATCGCGCTGCGCGAGGGCGGAGATAGAGGCGGCCTCGACCTCATGGTGGTTATGGATGAATTCCACTTCTACGGCGACCCCGACCGCGGCTGGGCCTGGCAGGTGCCGCTGCTAGAGCTGCCTAAGGCCCAGTTCCTGCTGATGTCGGCCACGCTCGGCGACGTCACGTTCCTCCGAGAGGACCTCACCCGACGCACCGGCCGGCCGACGGCGCTGGTCGCCAACGCCGAGCGCCCGGTTCCGCTGTACCACTCCTACGCGACCACGCCGATGCACGAGACGATCCAGGACCTGCTCGACACGAAGCAGGCGCCGATCTACGTCGTCCACTTCACCCAGGCCTCGGCGCTGGAGCGGGCGCAGGCGCTGATGAGCGTCAAGGTGAGCACCAAAGAGGAGAAGGCCGCGATCGCCGACCATATTGGCCGCTTCCGTTTTTCTACGGCCTTCGGGACGACGCTGTCGCGACTGGTCCGGCACGGGATCGGCGTTCACCACGCCGGGATGTTGCCCAAGTACCGGCGGCTGGTGGAACAGCTGGCCCAGGCTGGCCTGCTCAAGGTGATCTGCGGCACCGACACCCTCGGCGTCGGCATCAACGTGCCGATCCGGACCGTCGTCTTCTCGGCGTTGTCGAAGTACGACGGCACTCGCACCCGGCTGCTCAACGCCCGTGAGTTTCACCAGATCGCCGGGCGGGCCGGGCGCGCCGGCTACGACACCGTCGGCACCGTCGTCGTCCAGGCGCCCGAGTACGAGGTGGAGAACCTCAAGCAGTTCGCGAAGGTCGCCGACGACCCGAAGAAGCGCCGCAAGCTGGTCCGCCGCAAGGTGCCCGACGGCATGGTGCCGTGGAGCGAGTCGACCCAGACCCGGCTGGTCGAGGCCAGCCCCGAGCTGCTGACCAGCAATATGCGGGTGTCGACGGCGATGATCCTCGACGTCGTCGACCGTCCCGGTGACCCGTTCGTCGCGATGCGCCGGCTTCTCACCGAGAACCACGAGCCCCGAAAGCGGCAGCTCCAGCACATCCGCGAGGCGATCGGAATCGCCCGGTCGCTGCTGCAGGCCGGCGTCCTGGAGCGGCTCGACGAGCCCGACGCCGACGGACGGCGCTACCGACTGACCGTCGACCTGCCTCCCGACTTCGCCCTCAACCAGCCACTGTCGACGTTTGCGCTCGCCGCGGTCGAGGTGCTCGACCCGGCGTCCGAGACCTATGCGCTGGACGTCGTTTCGGTCATCGAGGCGACGCTGGAGGATCCTCGCCAGATCCTGGCGGCGCAGCTGAACAAGGCGCGGGGCGAGGCCGTGGCCCAGATGAAGGCCGAGGGCATCGAGTACGACGAGCGGATCGAGTTGCTGGACGACGTCACCTATCCCCGGCCGCTCGAGGAGCTGCTCGGGTACGCCTTCGAGGTGTACCGGCAGAGCAACCCGTGGGCCGCTGACGGTCAGCTGTCGCCGAAGTCCGTGGTGCGCGAGATGTGGGAGCGGGCGTTCACCTTTCGGGAGTTCGTCAGCGTCTACGGGCTGACCCGCTCCGAAGGCGCAGTGCTGCGCTACCTCTCCGACGCCTTCAAGGCGCTGCGGTCCGGAGTGCCCGCCGCCGCGCGGACGGAGGAGGTCACCGACATCGTCGAGTGGCTCGGCGAGCTGGTGCGCCAGGTCGACTCGAGTCTGCTCGACGAGTGGGAGCAGCTCACCAGCCCGGACCAGCCGCTGGACGTGCCCGTTGCGGTACCGGCTCGCCCGCGCCCGCTGACCGGGAACGAGCGGGCGTTCACCGCGATGGTCCGCAATGCGCTGTTCCGGCGGGTGGAACTGTTCGCACGGCGCCGCTGGTACGACCTCGGCCTGCTGGACGCCGACTCCGGGTGGACATCCGAGCGCTGGGAGGAGGTCGTGCGCGCGTACTTCGCCGAGCACGACGACGTGGGCACAGGCGCCGACGCCCGGGGCCCGGCGCTCCTGATCATCGACCGGCAGCCCAGCGTGTGGCGGGTGCGGCAGATCCTGGACGACCCGGCCGGCGACCACGACTGGGGCTTCGACGTAGAGGTGGACCTGGAGGCCTCCGACGAGGAGGGCGCGGCCGTTCTCCGCCTGGTCGACGCCGGCCGCAAGGACTAGGACGTTGCGGCCGGCATTGCGCCCCTCCACACCGGACCGCCAGCAACCTCGCCGATCCCGCGAACCTCATCCCGGTTCATGCCGGCGGCCTTCCGATCGGCGTGCTGGTCACCGGCGAGCGTCTGCGTGAAGACCTGTGAGGAGAGGAGGGGGGAAGATGAGGGAGGAGGGAGGGAGGAGTGGGGGAGGGGAGAGAGGAGGAAGAAGGAGGGGGGGGGGGGGAGGGAGGGAAGGGGGACGCGAGGGACAGAACATCGCCGATCCCCCGTTGGACCCGTGCAATCGCAGCCATTGCCGAACACTGGATACGTCGTCGTCCAGGGCAATCCGGAGGACCGCTGGACGCTACTCGACTGGAACGGGACGCGATGAATTCCGCTGCCCTCTCTGGTCAACATTGCAAGAGCAGATCCATCCGACCCGGGAGGCACCGTGACCGAGCAGACCACCAGCGCCCTACCCCCAGTCGCCGACCAGCAGACCTGGCGACAGCGCTCGACGACCTCGTAAGCGGGAGAAGGCCGCCACTCGTGGACTCGACGCCATCGCCGCGCAGCGCCGCAGGCTCCGATGGTCGAGCTACCGGATACACCCTGATCGGTCCGGACGGCCCGATCCGGCTGGTCGACGTGTTCAACGGCCGATCGCAGCTCATCGTCTACAACCACATGTGGTCCGACGGCGCGGAGTGGCAGTGCGGCGGCTGTACGGGACTCACGTCACAGTGGACCCGGCTGGGCATCCTTGACAACTACGACGCCCGCTTCGTCATCGTCACCACGGGCCCATCAAAGAAGCGCTGGCCTACAAGGCCAAGGTCGGCAACAAGATGGACTGGTACTCGTCGTCGGAGAGTTCCTTCGGCGCGAACGTCGGCGCACCGCCCGGCGCGGGCTTCGCAGTGAACGTGTTGCTCCGTGACGGCGACAAGGTCTACCGCACCTGGCACACCGACGGCCGCGGCACCGAACAGCTCAGCTACACCTTCGCGTTGATCGACATCCTGCCATGGGGTCGCCAGGAGGAATGGCAGGATTCGCCGGACGGTTGACCGAAGTCGCCCACCTACTCGAAGTGGCTCGACTCTCCCGATATCGCCCGGCTCTACGGCCCGAACGGAGGCGCCACGTGAAGGCAACCAAGCCTTCGCACAGTG
>CAWIDX010000033.1:0-75491 GCA_963834955.1 uncultured Actinomycetota bacterium | reverse complement strand
CCGACCCACGGAGACGTCAGGAGATCCCTCTCCCTGGAGCCGCCCGCGCGGATCCTTGTGTTTTGGAGGTTGGCGCGCGTGACCGCTATACCCTGTCGCCATGAAGCGGTTATCAAGCGTCGATGCGGCGTTATGGTTCGCCGGGACGCGCGAGTGTCCAACGCACGCCGGCTGCCTAATGATCTGTGACCCCTCCGAGGCGCCGAATTTTTGCTTCGGTGTAGTCAAAGATCTTCTCGCCGCCCGCCTTCCGGAGCTGCCGCTGCTGCGCTACCGGGTGGCCGGCGCGCGGCTTGGACTTGACAGACCATGGTTCGTCGAGGACCCCAAGCTCGACATCGACTTTCACGTCCGCCGCATCGTGGCGCCCTCGCCCGGCGGACGCCGGGAGCTCGACGAGCTGGTCGGCCGCCTGACGTCCTACCCGATCGACCGCGCCAGACCGCCGTGGGAGCTGTGGTTCATCGAGGGTGTCGATCATGGGCGTGTTGCAGTCCTGCTGAAGATTCACCACGCGCTCGTCGACGGCGTGTCGGGCCCCGGGTTGATTGAGACCATGTTGGACATCAGCCCGCAGCCGCGACCACCTGCCGTCGAGGCCCACCTATCACCGCCGGGGCCCGGCATTCCACGGTTCTGGCGGCGCGCGCTCGGCGCGATTTTCAACGTCGCCGTCATGACGCCATACCGCGTATTGCGGGTCATCCAGCAAACGCTGTCTCAGCAGTTGGCCGTTCGCGGGCTGGCTAACCGACCGCCCCGTTTTTTCCAGGCACCGACTACACGCTTCAACGGCTCGATTTCGCCGCAGCGGCGAGTCAGCAGCAGCAGAGTGCCGCTGGATCACGTGAATGCGGTCAAACAGGCCTTCGGGGTGAAGCTCAACGACGTGGTGCTCGCACTGGTTTCGGGCGCGTTGCGCCGTTACCTGCAAGATCGGGGGGAACTTCCTGGGCGGCCGCTTGTGGCCCAGGTGCCGATATCCACCCGCGGCGACACGACGGAGGTGGGCAACCAGATGTCTTCGACGACCATCGGTCTGGCCACTGATGTCACCGACCCCGCCGAGCGGATGAAGACGATCTTCGGCAATACCCAAGGCGCCAAGGAGATGGCCGAGGCGCTGACCGCACATCAGATCGTGGGGCCAACCGAGACGTTGCCGCCCGGCTTGCTCGGATTGGCCGCCCGCGCGTACACCGCAAGCCACCTTGGCGGCCATTTCGCTCCCATCAACATGGTGATCTCCAACGTGCCCGGACCCGACTATCCGCTTTATCTGGCCGGTGCGGTCGTCGAGCAGTGGCTGCCCATTGGCACGCTGATGCTGGATGTGGGATTGAATATCACCTGTTTCAGCTACCACGGATGGGTCGATTTCGGCTTCCTCACCACCCCGGAGATCGCCGACGACATCGATGAACTAGCCAACGCCATGGAGCCGGCCCTTAGAGAGTTGAAGGAAGCTGCCGGTCTCCTAGCGTCGTCCTGATCAGACCAGCATGGCACCGAGGCGCGCTTGGCCTACTGGACAGCCCCTTTGTCTTCCGCCGATGCTGTTGGCATGAGCAGAACGAGAATCGTTTGATTCCGCAGCCGCCGCCGAGGCGGCGGCACCTTCGGGTCATCCCGCCCTGCGGCTGGAGCAGGTGGGCCGCACCTTCGGCTCGGGGCCCACTGCGGTCGACGCGCTCAAAGATGTGGACCTCGAGATCTGGCCCGGTGAGTTCGTTGTGCTGCTGGGTCCCTCCGGCTCGGGGAAGACCACGTTGCTCAATTTGGTCGGTGGGATCGAAGAGCCGACGGCGGGACGAATCCTGGTGGCCGGTAGCGACATTGCCTCACTGCGCGAAAAGGAGCGCGCGGCCTACCGACGGGAGCAGGTCGGTTTCGTGTTCCAGTTCTTCAACCTGGTGCCCACCCTAACTGCGCTCGAGAATGTCGAGATCATCGCCGAGCTCGCCGGCAAGGATTCCGCACGGCGAAGCCGTGAGGCACTCGAGATGGTTGGCTTGTCCGATGTCGCCGACCGTTTTCCCAGCCGGATGTCCGGCGGTCAGCAGCAACGGGTGGCGATCGCACGCGCGATCGTCAAACAACCGCCGCTGTTGTTGTGTGATGAACCGACTGGCAGCCTTGACGTGTCTACGGGCCGCCAGATCCTTGTCGGTGTTACGAGAACTCGCTCGGCAGGGGAACCACACCGTTCTGTTGGTGACGCATAATTCAGCGATCGCCTCGATTGCTGACCGCGTGGTGTGGCTGCATTCGGGCACTGTCGCCCGCCAGCAGCAGGTCGCTGCTCCGGTAGACGCGCGGACCCTCGAGTGGTGAGCTCGGTCCTGCTTCGCAAGTTGCGCCGGGACTTGTGGCGGCAACGCTGGCAGTTCCTGGCCGCAGCTATGGTCATCGCGATTGGCGTCGCGGTGTATGTCGCGGGCACGAACGCCCACGCCAACTTGAAGCGGTCCGTGGATCGGGCGTACGCCGTACAACTGTTGCCCGACGCCATCATTACCGGCCCCGGCGCATTTGGTTTGCGCGACGCCGCGCAAAGAGTCCCCGGCGATCCGATAGTCGAGCTTCGCCAGCAGGGCGATGTGGGCATCCGCATCAACGGCCACACCCTGTACGGCCGTGCTGTCAGCGTGCCCGTTCGGGCCCAACCTGCGGTGTCGATGTTGGCCATGCGTTCGGGCGACCTTCCGGCACGCGGTGCCGTCGGGATGGAAGAGCACCTCGCCGAGCACTACGGGGTGAAGCCGGGTGACACCGTTGAACTGCTCGGGCCCAGCGGCTGGCAACCCTGGTCGGTTTCGGGTTCTGCCTCGTCAACGGAATACTTCCTCCGGCCTGCCCGCTCACAACAAGAGATCATGACCACCCCTGAGACCTTCGGTGTGGTGTTCATGACCGAACCCGACTTCACACAGGTGGTGGCCCAACCGGCGGACCAGCTGCTGCTGCATGCCCGTGATCGCGGTGCAGCCCCCGCCTTGGTCACCGCCGCAACCGACTTGGCTATCTCGTCGGGATTGGCGGTGATATCGCGCGACCAGCAGCCGTCGTATCGCGCCGTGCAAGACGATGTCGACTCGGTGGGCACATTCGCCACACTGTTGCCCTGGTTGTTCCTGCTCGCAGCGGTGGCCGGTACCTATGTGCTGTTGTCCCGTCTGGTTACTGCCCAGCGAGCGGTAATTGGAACCCTGTCGGCCAACGGTGTATCCGCGTCCGCGATACGTGCCCACTACCTGGCTTACGGTGTCGCCGTCGGTCTGGTCGGCGCGACGGTCGGACTGATCGGCGGCTGGTTGTTGGCCGGCTGGTTCACCAGTCGATACACCCAGGCGCTGGGTCTGCCGGAGCGGGTGACCTCGCTGCAGCCCAGCAGCCTGATCATCGGGGCTGTGTCGGGCATCGCGGCAGCCGCACTGGCGGCGTGGGTGCCGGCGCGGGCCGCTTCACGGATGAGCCCCGCCGAGGCGATGCGGATATCGCCGCCGGGCGCACGCGGCGGCGTCAGTGTGCTAGAACGACTGTTGCCGCCGCTGCGGCGGATGCCGGCCCGCTGGCGTATGACAGTCCGAGGCCTCACCCGTAACCGCCGGCGCGCGCTCTTGACCATCTGCGGCGTGGTCATGGCGGTGATGCCTGGTGATGGTGTTCGCCGGCTTGCGCGACACCGTCACCAGGTTCCTTGACCGACAATACGGCGGCATCGAACTCCAAGACGCGCAAGTGGTTACCGCAGCCGGTGCCGCCGAGGAGGTCGTGGCCACACTGCGCGCAGACCCCCGCGTCACTGCCGCTGAACCATTCACCCGCCTAGATGTCACGATCGAAGCCCACGACAACCGTTACGACACACTGCTTATCGCCCTACCGCGGTCCACCCAGATGCACCGATTCAGCACCGAGGGATCTGTACGAGATCTTCCGCCCGACGGTGTCCTGTTGGGGCAGGGCCTAGCTGAGACTCTTGGGGTCACCGTCGGTGACCGGGTCGCAATCACCGATTCGCAGAATGGAATCCGCATCGAGCAACCGGTGGCCGGCTTCGTCGACGAGCCGACGAGCCCGGTGGCATACATCGCCGCCGACAAGGTGGCCGCGTTGGTAGCGCCGTCCGGCGTGATGTTGAAGCTGACTCCGGACGCCCCCCGTGACGAGGTGAGCCAAGCTGTGAGCGCGCTGCCCGGTGTAGTCGCCTACCTGTCCACCGAATCACTTGCCACAACAACTCGGCAAGCTTCTCCCTCTACAACGCTCTAGTGGGATTGATGCAGGCCTTCGCCGTGGTGATGGCCGCGGCTCTGCTCTACAACACGATGTCGGCCAATGTCAGCGAGCGCACCGGCGAGCTCAGCACGTTGCAGGCCGCCGGAATGGGCGCCGGTCTGCTCGGCCGGTTGGTCGCGGCGGAGAATATGTTGCTGGTTGTCATCGCCCTGCCGATCGGTCTGCCCGCCGGCGCGCTGCTGGCAGACCGGATCATGTCCACGCTATGTGACCGAGGGCTACCGCTGGCACCTTGACCTGGCCGCCGCAACCCCGCTCGTCGTCGCGGTTGCGGTCCTGCTCGGCGCACTTCTCGCTCAGATCCCAGCGTTCTGGGTCATCCGCCGGATGGACATAGCGAAGACGGTACGTGAGCATGCGCTGTGACTGCTCGCGGTCAATAACGAGCGACAGACGTCCACCGCCCGACTCGCCGCCCAAGCTCCGTGATGGCCGCCCGACCCCGGGTCGGGCCATCAGATGCGCGCTCTCTCGTCCACCCATCCCGGGCGGTTCCGACCATTTACACCATGCTCTCGGACCTGCCCGCCGAGGTGCGCCCAGACACGTCCTCGGTCAGATTCGCCGTCTGCGGCGCGGCACCGGCGAGCGTCGAGTCTGCTGACCAAGTTCGACAACGTCAAGACCTAACCTCAAAAGACCAACAAGGAGCCGATCATGGGATTCACCACACCGAATCTTCCACGGGTTGAACCCGATGCCTTTCTAGCGAAGCCGTTTCTGGAACGCGTGAAGACCCTCGCCGTGAACTGGGTTGACAACGGGTACGGCGTCCCGCGGATGGTGCACACCATCTACATCGTCAAGCTCGTGTTCTTTTATGTGTTGGGCGGCGTCGTGGTCGCCACGGTGACCTCCGGACTGCCGGCTTTCTGGCATGTCGCTGAGTGGTGGAATGAGCCGATCGTCTACCAGAAGGTAATCCTGTGGACGGTGCTGCTGGAAACCATCGGCATCGCAGGATCCTGGGGCCCGCTGGCCGGCAAGACCAAGCCGATGATGGGAGGCATCCTGTATTGGGCGCGTCCCGGCACCATCAGGTTGCGGCCGTGGCGGCGAGTCCCGTTCACCGCGGGCAACCGTAGGACCTGGTTCGACATCGGGGTTTACCTGGCCCTGATCGTCAGCGTGATTCTGCCGCTGGTGTTGCCGGGCGTGGCCAGCGATTCGCTGTCGGCGGCGTTGCCGGACAACACGTCCGGTCTGGTGAACCCCGCGCTGCTGGTCGCACCGATGGTGCTGCTCGTTTTGATCGGGCTGCGCGACAAGACCATCTTCCTGGCCGCGCGCGGTGAGCAGTACCTGCCGGCGTTGTTCTTCTTCACCGTGCTGCCGTTCGTCGACATGATCATCGCGCTGAAGCTGCTGATCGTTGTGGTGTGGATCGCTGCCGGCGTCTCGAAATTCGGCCTGCACTTCACCAACGTGATACCGCCGATGGTGAGCAACAGCCCGGCCCTGCCGTTCAAGTGGCTCAAGCGGGCCCACTACCGCGACTACCCCAACGACCTGCGGCCGTCGCACCTCGCCAGCTTCATGGCACACGGCCCGGGCACGGTCGTGGAAATCGTTGCCCCGCTTGCCCTGTTGCTCTCACCCTGGCCGTGGCTCACGGTGATCGCGGTCGCGATCATGGTCGCGTTTCATCTGTTCATCATTTCGACGTTCCCGCTCGCGGTGCCGTTGGAATGGAACGTGCTGTTCGCCTACGGCGCGATCTTCCTGTTCCTCGGTTTCCCGAACTGGGACGGCTACGGCATCGCCGACATGTCCTCGCCGTGGCTGACCGTCGCCATCATGGCCGGCCTGCTGTTCTTCCCTGTGCTGGGTAACCTGCGTCCCGACCTGGTGTCCTTCCTGCCCGCGATGCGGCAGTACGCAGGGAACTGGGCGTCGGCGGTGTGGGCGTTCGCGCCCGGTGCCGAGGAGAAGCTGAACCGGGTCACGCGCTCGTCACCCAATCAGGTCGACCAGTTGGTCGCATTCGGTTACGAACCGCAGTCGGCAGAGATCTTCACGCAGCAGCCGATCGGGTGGCGGTCCATGCACAGCCAGGGCCGGGGCCTGTTCTCGGTGCTGGTCAAGAACCTCCCGGATATCGACACCCGGACCGTGCGTGAGGCGGAGCTAATATGCAACTCGCTCATTGGCTTTAACTTCGGCGACGGTCACCTGCACAACGAAGACCTGATCGCAGCAGTGCAGGACGAGGCTCAATTCGCACCCGGCGAGCTGGTGGTGGTGTGGGTCGAGTCGCAGGCCATCGGCAGCAAGGTCCAGCACTACAAAGTCATCGACGCGGCACTCGGCGTCACCGAGCGTGGCACCTGGAAGGTCGCCGACGCAGTGAACGAACAGCCGTGGCTGCCCAACGGCCCGATCCCGTTGCAGGTGACTTGGTCCCGCCCCACAACTGACGGCCGGTTCGGGGCGGTGGCGTGAGCGCCCGAAGGCGATCGCGAGTGAGGATCGCAGCGAGGAACGAGCGAGGACCGGAGCGAGCGGGAGCCGAGGAATGAGCACTGCGCTGGTGGTTGGCGGCGGACCCAACGGGCTCGCCGCCGCCGTCGCCCTCGCGAAAGAGGGTGTGCAGGTTACGGTGCTGGAAGCGGCCGACGAGATCGGCGGCGGCGCTCGCTCGAGCGAGGCCATCCTGCCCGGCCTGCTGCACGACCACTGCTCGGCGTTTCACCCCATGGCGGTCGGGTCCAGATTCCTGAACGGCCTCGGGCTGCAGCGATACGGCCTGCAGTGGCGATGGCCCGAAATCGATTGCGCGCATCCACTCGACAGCGGCGACGCCGGCGTGTTGCGGCGCTCGCTCGACGACACTGTCGCCGGCCTCGGCAGCGACGGTCCTCGGTGGCGGTCGATCTTCGGAGGGCCCTCAGCGAAGTTCGATGTGCTCTCCGAGGACATCATGGGTCCGCTGCTCCGAGTGCCCAAACATCCGCTGGCGCTGGCCCGGTTCGGGCTGCCCACGGTGCTTCCCGCCTCGACCTTCGCCAGGGTCTTCCGCACAGAGCGTGCCCGGGCATTGTTCGGTGGTGTTGCGGCACATACGTTTAGGCCGCTTCACTACCCGATGACGTCGGCGATAGGCCTCGGCATCGTCACCGCCGGACACCGCTTCGGCTGGCCGGTCGCGGCGGGGGGCTCGCAATCGATCACCAATGCCTTGGCGGGGGTGCTCGGCGATCTCGGCGGCAAGATCGAGACGGGTGTGCGCATCGAATCGGCGTCGCAGTTGCCGCCGGCCGACGTGACGATGTTCGACCTGGCGCCCGGTGCGATCGCCGACATCCTCGGTGATCGGTTGCCGGGCGGGGTGGCCCGCGCCTTTCGGCGCTTCCGGTACGGGCCCGGCGCGTTCAAGGTCGACTTCGCGGTCGACGGTGGCGTGCCCTGGACCAATCGCGACGCGCACGAGGCGGGCACCGTGCACCTCGGCGGCGACTTCGCCGAGATCGCCGCCACCGAGCGCGACATCCATGCCGGGCGGATGCCGGACCGACCTTTCGTGCTCGTCGGTCAGCAGTACCTCGCGGATCCCGGGCGCTCGGTCGGCGACATCCACCCGGTGTGGACGTATGCCCATGTCCCGCACGGCTATACGGGTGATGCCACCGAGGCGATCGTCGCGCAGATCGAGCGGTTCGCCCCGGGGTTCCGGGACCGGATCGTCGGGCAGGCCGTTCGCTCCACGATGCAGATGGCGGTATACAACCCCAACTATGTCGGCGGGGACATCGTGACCGGCGCAAAGGACATCCGTCAGCTGGTGTTCGGACCGCGCGCCACACTGAACCCATACCGGCTCGGGATTCCGGGTATGTACATCTGCTCGGCGGCCACCCCGCCGGGAGCGGGTGCGCACGGGATGTGCGGAGCCCACGCCGCCGCCGACGCGCTTAAACACCTCCACCACCGGAGCTGACGCACAACCCTTGCGCAATGTCTATGGCCCAACTGGCAAGTGGTCAACACGGAAGCGGTCTGTCCCCCACGTCCCCGAGCTATGGGCATTCCAACGTTGTCGAGCATTTAGGGTTCCCCACTCTTCGACGGTCGTGAAGTATTGACGGCCTAGCCGTACGAATGTGGAGAGGGCGCTATGAGCTTGACGGAGTACAAACCAGGTAGCACGTTTACTGGCCGGATGGGCCGGACGGTCGGCGAGTCGGAGCCGGCGTGGCCCGCGCCGGTGCGCTCGGAGCCTGGTGCGCCGAACGTTCTGTACATCGTGCTGGATGACACTGGCTACGGTCAGTTCGGTTGCTACGGTTCGCCGATCAACACGCCCAACCTGGACCGGCTGGCATCCAACGGGCTTCGTTATACGAACATGCACACCACCGCGCTGTGCTCGCCCTCGCGGTCATGCATGCTCAACGGGCGAAACCACCACTCCAACGGCATGGCGTGCATCACCGAGGGGTCGACGGGCTACCCGGGCGCCAACGGTGCGATTCCGTTCGAGAACGGGTTCCTGTCCGAGATGCTCCTACCCCACGGCTATGCCACATTCTGCGTAGGCAAATGGCATCTCACTCCGGCGGAACAGATCAGCGCGGCCGGCCCCTATGACCGCTGGCCACTGGGTCGCGGCTTCGACCGCTACTACGGCTTCCTCGGCGGTGACACCCACCAGTACTACCCCGACCTGGTCTTCGACAACCACCAGGTCGAGCCGCCGAGCACGCCCGACGAGGGTTACCACCTCACCGTCGATCTGGCCGATAAGGCCATCGAGTTCATCGCCGACCTCAAGCAGGTCGCACCCGACAAGCCGTTCTTCCTCTACTTCGCGACGGGCGCTAATCACGCGCCCCACCAGGTCCCCAAGGAATGGGCAGACAAGTACAAGGGCAAGTTCGACGACGGATGGGACGCCTACCGCGAGCAGGTGTTCGCGCGGCAGAAGGAACTGGGCATCGTCGCCAAGGACGCCGTGCTGTCACGCCACGATCCCGACGTGCAGCAGTGGGACGAGCTCTCCGATGACGAGCGCCGCCTCTACGCCCGCATGATGGAGGTCTTCGCCGGATTCTTCGAGCACACCGATCACCAGATCGGGCGGCTGCTCGATTTCCTCGAGGCCACCGGCCAATTGGACAACACGCTGATCATGGTCATCTCGGACAACGGCGCGAGCGCCGAGGGTGGGCCACACGGTTCGGTCAACGAGAACAAGTTCTTCAACAATGTGCCCGACGACTTGCAGCAGAACCTCGCCGCACTGGACGAACTCGGAGGGCCGAAGTACTTCAATCACTACCCGTGGGGCTGGACCTTCGCGGGCAACACCCCGTTCCGGCGATGGAAGCGGGAGACCTACCGCGGCGGCGTATCCGACCCATTCCTCGTGCACTGGCCGAAGGGCATCAAGGCCAGGGGCGAGATCCGGGATCAGTACGCGCACGCGATCGACATGGTGCCCACGGTGCTGGAGTCTCTGGGCATCGAGGCGCCGACCGAGATCCGCGGCGTGGCGCAGTCCCCGATCGAAGGTGTCAGCTTCGCGCACTCTTTCGACGACGCCGCTGCGCAAACCAAGCACCACACCCAGTATTTCGAGATGTTCGCTCACCGCTCGCTTTATCACGACGGCTGGCGCGCGGTGTGCCCGTTCCCGGGGACATCTTTCGCCGAGGCGGGGGTGAGTTTCGGCATGCTCGAGCTCACCGAGGACAAACTGCGTGAGCTGGATGCCACGGGCTGGGAGCTCTATCACGTCGAGGTCGATCCGGCCGAGACGGTCAACCTGGCCGACCAAGAGCGCGCGAAGCTCATCGAGATGATCGCGCTCTGGTACACGGAGGCAGGCAAATACAACGTGCTGCCACTCGACAGCCGCGGCACAATGCGCTTCGCCGATGAGCGTCCGCAGATCGCCGCCGAGCGGGACACCTACGTCTACTTCCCCCGTACCCAGGGCGTGCCGGAGAACGTTGCCGCCAAGGTCCTCAACCGCGCGCACACCATCACCGTCGATGCTGAGCTGAAGGCCGGGGATGAAGGTGTATTGGCTTGCCATGGCAGCAATGTCGGTGGCTACGTCTTGTTCGTGCAGGACGGAAATCTGCATTACGTGCACAACTATGTCGGCGCGGAGGAACTCCGGGTGTCATCTGATCAACCCGTGCCGCCCGGAAAGCACGCATTGCGTTACGAATTCGAACCGACCGGCGCCCCGGACCTGAGGAACGGTAAGGGCACACCGGGCATCGCGAAGCTCTTCGTCGACGGCGAACTCGTCGCACAGGCGGATTTCCCGGTGACAGTTCCGCTGGCATTGGGCTTGGGCAGCGGTTTCGCCGTCGGCAGGAATCCTGGCTCTTCCGTCTCGGCGATGTACGCGTCACCGTTCCCGTTCACGGGCAGGATCACCAAGGTAGCCGTCGACGTGTCCGGAAAGCCGGACCAAGACGAGGACGAAGTGAAGGAGTCACAAGCACGAGTCGCCATGGCACGGCAGTAAATCCGCACCGACAGAGACTTTCGAGGGAGAACGACCATGGCCAAAACATCGAAGACCGCCAAACCCGCAAAGAAGGCCACCGTCAAGAAGCCGGCCGCCCCAAAGGCCGCGGCGCACTTGGCACGTGAGCATCTACCGATTCCGGACCCCAAGCATGTCGGGCTGACGACCTACGACGCCAAAGACCCGAACACCAAGTACCCACCGATCACGACGCTGCGGCCTCCGGCCGGCGCGCCCAATATTCTGATCGTGCTGATCGACGATGTCGGGTTCGGTGCGTCATCGGCGTTCGGCGGGCCGTGCAACACGCCGACGGCCGAGCGATTGGCAGCTAATGGGCTGAAGCTCAACCGGTTTCACACTACGGCTCTGTGCTCGCCGACTCGGCAGGCCATGCTGACGGGCCGCAACCACCATTCGGTCGGCATGGGGGCGATCACCGAGATGGCGACCTCGGCGCCGGGAAACAGCAGCATCCGCCCGAAGGAAAAGGCGCCCATCTCGGAGACGTTGAAGCTCAACGGCTACTCGACCGCGCAGTTCGGCAAGTGCCACGAGGTGCCGGCCTGGGAGGTCACCCCGGTGGGCCCATTCCACCAGTGGCCCACCGGCTCGGGCTTCGAGCACTTCTACGGCTTCGTCGGCGGCGAGGCCAACCAGTACTACCCCGGCCTGTATGAGGGCACGTCGGCGGTCGAACCAACCAGGTCGCCGGAAGAGGGCTACACGCTCACCGAGGACCTGACCAACCACGCGATCAACTGGGTGCGTCAGCAGAAGGCGCTGACGCAGGACAAGCCCTTCTTCATGTACTTCGCCCCCGGCGCCACGCATGCCCCGCACCACGTGCCGAAGGAGTGGTCTGACAAGTACAAGGGCAAATTCGATGACGGCTGGGACGTACAGCGCGACAAGACAATCAAGCAGCAGAAGAAGCTGGGCGTGATACCCAAGAACGCAGAACTGACGAAACGGCACGACGAGATCCCGGGCTGGGATGACATGCCGGCCGAGCTCAAACCGGTTCTCGCCCGACAAATGGAGATCTACGCCGGCTTCCTCGAGCAGACCGACCACGAGGTGGGCAGGCTTGTCGACTCGCTGGCGGATCTCGGGATCCTCGATGACACGCTGATCTACTACATCCTCGGCGACAACGGTGCGTCGGCCGAGGGCACGCTCAACGGTTGCTTCAACGAAATGACCACGCTGAATGGCATGCCGGGCATCGAGACGACGGAGTTCCTGCTGTCCAAGATCGACGACTTCGGCACGCCGGAGGCCTACAACCACTACGCCGTGGGCTGGGCCCACGCCATGTGCGCGCCTTACCAGTGGACCAAGCAGGTCGCCTCGCACTGGGGCGGCACCCGCAACGGCACCATTGTGCACTGGCCCAACGGGTTCGCGGATAAGGGCAAGACCCGCAACCAGTTCCACCACGTGATCGACGTCGCTCCGACAATCCTCGAAGTTGCCGGTCTGCCGGCACCGATGTCGGTGAACGGTATTCAGCAGGCACCGCTGGAGGGCGTCAGCATGCTACCGATGCTCCGCGCCGGCGATGCCCCCGAGACGCACGATGTCCAGTACTTCGAAATGTTCGGCAACCGGGGCATCTACCACGACGGTTGGACCGCGGTGACCAAGCACCGCACGCCGTGGAAGGCCGACCAGCCGCCGCCGTTCGACACCGATGTATGGGAGCTGTACGGTCCCGACGACTGGACGCAGGCGCACGACCTGGCCAAAGAGAACCCGGCAAAGCTGGCTGAGCTGCAACGCCTTTGGCTTATCGAGGCAGTGAAGTACAACGTGGTTCCGCTCGACGATCGCGGCTTCGAGCGCATAAACCCCGACATCGCGGGGCGGCCCCAGGTGATCCGCGGCAACACTCAACTGCTGTTCGACGGTATGCGCGTGAGCGAATGGTGCGTACTGACGCTGAAGAACAAGTCGCACTCCGTGACCGCCAATCTCGTGGTGCCGAAATCCGGGGCCAACGGAGTGATCATCACCCAGGGCGGCAGCGTCGGCGGCTGGTCGCTGTACGCGCATGAGGGAAAGCTCAAGTACTGCTACAACTTCTTCGGCATCGAGTACTACATCATCAGCGCCAAAAAGCCCATTCCCGCGGGCAACCATCAGGTGCGGATGGAGTTCACGTACGACGGCGGCGGCTTGGCCAAGGGCGGCGATGTCACGTTGTATTACGACGGGAAGGCCGCCGGCAAGGGCCGCGTCGAGCAGACCCAGCCGATGGCGTACTCCGCCGACGAAGCCTGCGACGTCGGGTCCGACACCGGGTCGCCGGCCTCACCGGACTACGGCCCGACAGGCAACCGCTTCACCGGTGAGATCGAGTGGGTACAGCTCGACATCGGCGACGACAGCAACGACCATCTGATCAAGCCCGAGGAACGGTTCAACCTCGCGATGGGGCGGCAATAGCGTTAAGGCGCGCGCTTTAAAGCGCAGCCCAGTGCGCTCACTGAACCACGTGGATCGGGACGTTCGACCAGCCGGCGACGTTTGCCATCGCTACCCGCCGCAGTCCCGCGGGGTCCAGCTGGTATTCGGGCATGAGGTCAAGCATCACTTCGAGCGCGATCCGGCCCTCCATCCGGGCCAGCGCGGCGCCCAGGCAGCTGTGGACGCCGTACCCGAAGTTGAGGTTGTGCCCGGACGGTATTCGGTCGATGTCGAATCGGTCGGCATCGGGAAAGGCTCGCTCGTCGCGGGTCGCCGAACCGTTGATCAGCATGACCACGCTGCCGGCTGGAATGGTCGTCCCGTGCAGTGTCACGTCACGCGTGCTGTATCGAAGCTGGTACTGGGAGGGAGCCTCGTAGCGGAGCAGTTCCTCGAACGCGGACGGAATCTTGCTTCTATCCTCGCGCAGTTTCCGCCACTGGTCGGGGTTGCGGGCGAAGGTGACCGCGGCATTGCCGACAAGCTTGGTGACCGTCTCGGCGCCGGCACCCCCGAGCATCAACGCGAATCCGGCGATCTCAACGTCGGTCAGTTTCGCGACACCGTCGCCGCGGATGACGTCGACTTGGGTCAGCCGGCTGATCATGTCGTCTTGCGGATTGGCGCGACGTTCGCGGACCAGCTTGTAATAGAAGATGCCAACGGCCGTCGCGGCCTCCACGCTTTCGCGAGGAGGATGGAAGTCTCCGGACATCCGCTCCAGTTGCTTGTCGGTCCAGAGCCGGACCTGCTGTCGATGTTCGGGTGGAACCCCGAGCATCGTGGTGATGATCTCGACCGGGAAGATCGCCGCGAAATCCGCGACCACATCGAACGCGGTGCCGGCGAGGGTGTCGGCGACGTCGGTGATCTTCTCGCGAATCATCGGTTCCAGGGCTGCGATGGCGCGAGGCGTGAACACCTTGTTGACCAGTTTGCGCATCACGGTGTGCTCCGGCGGATCCATCATGATGATCATCTTCGGCTGCGTGGGATCGGGTTCGGCGAGGTACATGTCGAGGGTGATGCCCCTGGCCGACGAATAGGTCTGGAAGTCCTTCAGCGCCGGCTCGACGTCCTCATAGCGCGACAGCGCCCAAAAACCGTACTTCTCGTTGTGGTACACCGGTGCCTGATCGCGAAGGCGACGGTAGGTGTTGAAGGGGTCGTTGAAGAAGTCTTCGGAGAACGGGTCGAAGTCCACCATGCCACCGGAAACGACCGGGTCCGTTACGCCCATAACACCGTTCTCCTGTTCGTGTAGTGCCATCAGTCGGTGCGATGAGCTGTCCAGTCGCAACCGGTCAGTTCCGCCGAAACTTCCCACAGCCGACGGGCCATCACCGGGTCGCGGGCCTTCTTCCGGGGTTTCGTCACCTTGGGCTTGCCCCGCAGTTTGAAACGCGGGGCGAGATACGTTCCGCTAGGCAGGTCGGTGATCGCCGCCCAGATGCTGGACCGGGCCGCGTCGGGCGGGCTCTGAGCGAGAAACGGCAGCGCCCTGTGCTCCGCTGTCCAGTGCAGCAAACCGGTGCTGTACCTGGTGATGTCAGTGTCCGCCCCGCCCGGATCGGCCACGTACGCGCGGACGCCACGCCTGGCCAACTCGTCGATGAAGAGCATGATGGCCAGCTTCGAGGCCGCGTAGGCGGCCCACATCGAGTACTCGCGGGTGTGGCAGTTCAGGTCATCGAGGTGGATGCGGCCGAACACATAGTTCATGCTGCCCACCGAGATGACGCGGTCGGTGATCTTGTCGCCGAGCAGGCACGTCAACGCGAAATGGCCGAGATAGTTGGTGCCCATATGCGCCTCGAAGCCGTCGACGGTGCGGGTCAGCGGCAGGCCCAGCACACCGGCGTTGTTCACCAGCACATCAACGGTTTTCACCGAGTCCGCGAACCTGCGCACGCTGGTCAAGTCGGCCAGATCCAGATGGCACACCTCGACGTCGCCCGCCATCTCGGCGGCGGCCTGCTCGGCCTTCGGAATGGTCCGGCAGGCAATCACCACGCTGTGACCGGCGGCCGCCAGCGCCGCGGCGGTCGCTTTACCGACTCCGCTGTTGCCACCAGTGACGATGACGCGCATCAGTCGATCACGGGAGTTTCGTAGGCGCGAATGCCAACTCGTCGGACTGCACGAGGATGTGGGCGCAGGATTCTTCATGGCGCTCATAGCTTGACCTCGTTTCGGGAGATGCACCGACAGTTTGAGATTCGAGTGTCCTCCCGATCGCCGCGACGGAGGCGAGTATTGAGTAATCAACTTCGAGTCCGCATTGAACACCACTGCCGCCGCGCCGGGACGGGTCACGCCAGTCAATATTTGGCGTGTGCGTAGCAGATTTATCTACGTCCTCGACGTTTCGGGACGCCTTATGTGGCCGGGGCGCGCACCGCATGCCGCCTCCCCGCTGTTACCAGAGCAACGCGGCTCTAGTAGTAGGAAGGGGCTGGCGCAAACCGACGCGGTCTGCCGCCCTGACACGGCCCATTCCACCACGTCAATGAGTGATCCCGGCGTATCTTCGCGCACATGCAAACGCTGCGAACACCGGACGAGAGATTCGCCGAGCTACCCGAATTTCCCTATGCCCCAAGGTACTGCGAGGTCGATGACCAGGAGGGCGGCACCCTGCGGGTGGCATGGGTGGAGGACGGCCCCGCGCACGCAGACCCGGTTCTGATGCTCCACGGTGAGCCGTCGTGGTCTTTCCTGTATCGCCGGATGATCCCGATCTTGGTTGCCGCGGGGCATCGAGTGATCTGCCCGGATTTAGTCGGATTTGGTCGCTCGGACAAGCCCACTCAACGGGAAGACCACACTTACGCACGACATGTCGAGTGGATGCGAACGTTGGCTTTCGACGTCCTGGATTTGCACCGTGTGACGCTTGTCGTGCAGGACTGGGGCGGGCTGATCGGATTGCGGCTGGCCGCCGAGCACCCAGACCGCTTTTCCCGCATCGTCGTCGCCAACACAGGATTGCCGACCGGTGACATCCCAATGCCAGATGTGTGGTGGCGTTTCCGCGAGGCGATCCAAGGGCAGCCATCCATCGAGGTCGGCTCGTTCCTTCAATTGGGTTGCCAGCGCCAGATGACGGACGCCGTCCGCGCGGCATACGACGCCCCCTTCCCCGACGACGCCTACTGCGCCGGGCCGCGCGCCATGCCGGGTCTGGTGCCCACTTCGCCCGATGACCCGGCGACGGAAGCCAACCGATCGGCGTGGGCGGCACTGTGCGCCAGTTCTACGCCCATGCTGGTGGCGTTCAGCGACGGCGATCCGATCACCGCTCCGATGGCGGCGATCTTCAAGCGCGAGATGCGGGGAGCGCAAGGCATCGAGCATCCCGTGGTGCATGGTGCCGGTCATTTTCTCCAGGAAGACGCCGGTGAGGAGCTAGCGAAACACGTTGTCAATTTCCTGAACTGACCGACCCCACCGCAGCGAGTTCAGTCACCGGACGTCGGGGCGCCTCACGGCCAGGCCCACGGTGACAGTGAAGGTGAGCATCGCTTCGCTGATGCACATGCCGGTGGTGCCTTGCCAGACATGATTACATTCCCGGGGGATCTCGAATGAGGACGACTGACCCACGCTAAGCCAATCGGACGCCCTGGTGTCGTGAGTCCCCAATTCGTGTGCAGACCGTGGGCGCAAGTCCGATTCGGCCCGCCGAACGTGCGGCTACTGCGAAAATCTGACCAATTTTTCGCAGTACGTGCACGTTCGGTGTGCTGATGACATCCCTACTGTCCGATCTGCAGGACGTCGCCCCCGTCGACTACCTCGGCGGCTGAGAGCCGGCTTCATGGCGCGGGCGAGGTGGCGCGCGATAGCCATGGTGCGCACCGACGGTAGGTGTCTGACGTTCTGCGCGTCACGCGAGTCCCGCATCGACCAGCAGCTGTGACAGCCCGAGTTCCGCACACTTCGCGGCCGCCCACGCCAGATCGCTTCGGGCGTCAGTTGCCCGAGCCCGGGCCGCGTGCGAGTGGGGTCCGACTCCCGTGCCGATCTCGAATGCCTTTCGGAGTTCTCCAGGGCCGCGGGAATGTCGAGCTGATACCGAGCGGCCATGCCGTCAAAGCAGCGCCCATAAACGGTGGCGAACGGTCCCATCATTTTCCTGGTAGGGCGAGGCCCAGTCGAGCAGCCAATGCACGGCATCGAAGTCGAAGCGGTAGATCGCGCGCGACCCGCTGTGTCGCAAGCGGATCGACGTCGGCCATCGACGATCACTATCCTCGGCCTGAAGGCTTTTCACCTCCGGTTCATTGATCGTTGAACTCACGATATCGCTGATCTTGCGGCCGAGGGCGAGGTATCGACGCGAGATCGTGCGCCGACGAGCGTCCACCGGTCAGCTATGCAGTCCCCGGTAGGTCGGCTCGGAACTGCCGAGGTGTCTTCCCGAACCAACGCCGGCATGACCGGTTGAGGGTGCTCTGTTCGGCGTAGCCGAGCAGGCCGGCGATCTGGTTGAGATGCAACCCCGGTTCGGCGAGGTATCTGGCCGCCTGGGCGCGGCGTTCCCGCTCGATCAGGTCTTGGCATCGCACACCCTCCATGGCAAGGCGCCGTTGCAGAGACCGTGGATGCATCGCAAGTTGGTTCGCGATGGCGTCGACGCTGCATTGGCCGGTGGGCAGCAGTCGGCGTGTCAGCTCCGCCACTCGTTCGGACTGCGATGCGGTGCGCGGCAGGTATTGGAACTCAAGGTATTTCGCAGCGATCCGTCTGGTTTCCGGATCCGCGCTCTCGATGCGTCGGTCGGCTAGGCGCGGGTCTAACTCGAACCCGCACCAGGTGTGTCCGAAGCGCACCGGGCAACCCAGCGCTTCGCGGTACGCCGCGTCGGAGCCCTGTTGGTCGTGCATGAAGGAGATCGCGCTGGGCCGCGCCTCCGGACCGCCCAGCAGGCGAAGGATCCGTACCACGATGGCCATGCTGAGCTCGTAGCCCTGCACCACCGGGGGAAGGCCCGGTTCGGTCACCTCATAGGTGAACGTCAGGGCCGACTTCGCGGTGCGCGGCGCGAGTGTCAGCTTCAACGCCGGTGAATGGACGTAAAGATAGCGCCCGATCATCTCCCACCCGCCGAGCACGGTCTGCGCATTCCGCGCGATCACCGCGACGGGTCCGAGGATGTCCAGGCCTTGCCACCGCGAAAGGCGAAGTCCGAAGTCCGGACAACGCAGGTCCTCGGCGCTGGCCTCCAGCATCCGCACGTACGCATCGAAGGAGATGAACCCGTCCTCCTGATTTTCGATCCCCGACGGGATGCCGAAGCGCGTCAAGAAAAGCTGCGGGTCCCCACCGAGCTCCAGCACGAGCTCGCGGTATCCCCACAGGGTGGTGGCCCGGATCAGACTGCCCATTCGATCAACCTCCGTGGTGTCGGGAAATGACAAAAGTATGTCGGAAACTGTCAATACTTGCCAAGGCGCCCTCGACCATTCTGTTTACAACGCTCTGCGAAGACCGCGGGCAAGACGCGCGAGGAAGCCATGAACGCACAACATTTCGATGTCCTGATCATCGGCGCCGGCCTGTCCGGTATCGGTACGGCCTGTCACCTGAGGGCCGAGTTCCCACACAAGACGATCGCCTTGCTCGAGCGACGGGAGCGACTGGGCGGCACGTGGGACCTCTTCCGTTACCCAGGCAGTCCGTTCGGACTCCGACATGTTCACGTTCGGTTACAAGTTCCGTCCGTGGCAGGACGTGAAGGTGCTCGCGGACGGCGCGTCGATCCGGCAGTACATTGCGGACACCGCGGCGGAGTTCGGCATCGACGAGAAGATCCACTACGGCTTGAAAGTCGTCAACGCGGACTGGAGTAGCCTCGAGAGCCGCTGGACCGTGACGACCCTGCACGAGGAAAGCGGCGAAACGCGCACCTACAGCTGCAATTACCTCATCAGCTGCACCGGCTACTACAACTACGACGCGGGCTACCTGCCGACCTTCCCCGGTGTGGACCAGTTCAAGGGTCGGTGCGTTCACCCACAGCACTGGCCCGAAGATCTGGACTACGCAGGCAAGAAGGTCGTCGTGATCGGCAGCGGCGCAACGGCCGTCACCCTGATCCCGGCGATGGTCGACGACGCCGAGCACGTCACCATGCTGCAGCGTTCCCCGTCGTACATCTTCTCGTTGCCGGCGGTCGACAAGATCTCCGAAGTCCTGGGTCGTTTCCTCCCGGACAGGTGGGTGTATGCGTTCGGGCGTAAGCGCAACATCGCCATCCAACGCCGGCTCTACCGGGCCTGCCGTCGCTGGCCCAATCTGATGCGGCGACTTCTGCTCAGGGAGGTACGACGCCGCGTCGGCCCCTCCGTCGACATGAACAACTTCACCCCGAAGTACATGCCGTGGGACGAGCGGTTGTGTGCCGTGCCGAACGGCGATCTCTTCAAGGTGCTGGCGTCCGGTGAGGCGTCGGTGGTCACCGATCAGATCGATACCTTCACCGAGAAGGGCATCTTGCTGAAATCCGGACGGGAACTCGAGGCGGACATCATCGTCACCGCGACCGGTCTGAACATCCAGATGCTGGGTGGAGTGAAACTCTCTGTGGACGGCGACGCGCACGAGTTGCACGACCAGATGACCTACAAAGGTGTGCTGGTGGAGAACATTCCCAATCTGGCCTGGATCATCGGTTACACCAACGCGTCGTGGACCCTGAAGTCCGATATCGCCGGCGCATACCTGTGCCGCTTGTTCAGGCACATGGACGCGAACGGCTACGCGGTGGCAACTCCGCGCGATGTCGAGAACTGCGCGCTGGACATCGGCATGTTCGACCAGCTTCAATCCGGCTACGTGAAGCGCGGTAAGGACACCTTGCCGCGTCAGGGGTCCAGGCACCCGTGGAAGGTGCTCATGCACTACGAGAAGGACTCCAAGGTCCTGCTCGAAGACCCTCTTGAAGACGGTGTGCTGCGGTTCGGCGGGGCGTCCCTCGGCACGGCTGTGGCCTGAGACGGCCCGTCCGTCAACATATCTCGCTATTCCCTTAACGAGAGGTCATCGTGAAACTCAGTAAGAGTGTGATCCGCGCCGTGCTACGAGGCGCGCGACCATTGTTCGGGTCCCAGAAGTGGAAGGCAAGCGATCACGGTCGATGCGCGTCACCAACCGGCTAGTCGACTGGGCGCTGGCAGCATGTGAGCCCGACGCCGTTGTCCTCGGACGGTTCTTCAAGGTCAACGGCCTTGTCGATTCCCCTGTCCGCCTGGCCCACCCGGAGTTCATCTACCGGGTAGCGGTCGCCAATCTGCGCCGCTGGCAACACAATCGCCAACCACAGCGGGCTCAAGCGGCGGTCAGTGCCTCGTGACGTGACTTCTCGATCACCGTGTGACCCGCGAAACGACCGTGCAGGCCCTCGCATGGTGTCAGGATGTCGGCCATGACCGTTGTTCTGGTGCATGGGAATCCGGAGACTGAGGCTATCTGGGGTCCGCTGGTCGATGTCCTCGGGCGCGACGACGTGGTCCGCCTGTCACCACCGGGATTCGGCGCTCCACTGCCCGACGACTTTCCGGCCACTTACCTCGCTTATCGCGACTGGCTCGAGGCCGAACTGGAGGGCTTCGACCAACCGGTCGACGTCGTAGGGCATGACTGGGGCGGCGGTCATGTCGTGAACGTCGTAATGCATCGACCGGAGCTCGTACGAAGTTGGGCCAGCGACGCCGTCGGGCTGTTCGACCTCGACTACGTTTGGCATGGCAGACTCAAGTGGTCGCTGCAACACCTGATTGGTTTAGGGGTGTTGTCCGATGGCGTTTCGGAGGCGGGGCAGCAAAGACGTTCCGGCGGTAGCGCGTGAGGTTTTCCTAGAGGCATTGAGGTCGGGGTTGTCGCAGTCGGCGGCGGCGACGGTGGCTGAGGTGTCTCACTCGACGGGTCACAAGTGGGCCAAAGCCGCGGGGGTGGCGGCCAATTTCAAGCATCGGGGCATCCGGTATCCCGCACCCGTCCGAGAGGCGTTCTGGGCGGCGGTGAAATCGGGGGTATCACCGAGTCAGGCCGCGGTGATCGCCGGCGTGTCGGAGATCGCCGGCCAAATGTGGGTCAAACAAGCTGGCTATGTGCCCAGAACGCCAGACCCAGCCAAGGAGCCGGACACCGTAGGGCGACCTCGGTCGCCGTTGACCTTTACCGAGCGCTACCGGCTAGAAGAACTGCTCGAGGCTGGCTGTGCGCCGCGGCGGGCAGCCGAGCTGCTGGGCCGCCACCCCGCCACCATCGGCCGCGAGATCAGCCGAGGGCAGACAGGGTCGGGATACCGAGCGCACGTCGGCCAGGACGTGGCCGAGGCCAACGGGAAGCGGCCTAAACCGCGGTGCCTGGAAGCCAACCCTGTGTTGTTGGCCGAGGTTCTGCGACGCTTGAAGAAGCGGAACAGTCCCGAGCAGATCGCGGGTCGGCTGCGTGAGGATTTCCCCGACGATCCGGAGATGTGGGTGTCACACGAGACGATCTACCAAGCAATCTACGTCCAGCCACGAGGGGAACTGGCCCGGCTGGTCAAGACCGCGCTGCGCACCGGCCGGACGCAACGAAAAGCTCAGGGCCGCACCGAAACCCGTGGCCGACTCAAGGACATGATCGGCATCAGTGAACGACCTGCCGAGGCCGAGGACCGCGCGATCCCCGGGCACTGGGAAGGAGATCTGATCCTGGGCAGTACCGCCTCAGGCTCAGCGATCGGCACCCTGGTCGAACGCACCACCGGATTCGTGGTACTGCTGCACCTACCCGGTGATCGCACCGCGAGGACCTTGGCCGACGCGATGTCAGCCAAGATCCCCGAGATCCCCGAGATCTTGCGCCGCTCCCTGACCTGGGACCAAGGCAGTGAAATGGCCTTGCACACCGCGATCACCGAAGCGACCGGGCTGCCGATCTACTTCTGCGACCCACACAGCCCCTGGCAACGCGGCACTAACGAGAACACCAACGGCCTGCTACGGCAGTACTTCCCCAAAGGCACCGACCTCTCGTTCTACGGACCCGGCTGGCTCGACCAGGTCGCCGCCGAACTCAACGCCCGCCCCCGCAAACGCCACAACTGGCGCACCCCCGCCGAACAACTCGACCGATTACTCTCAGATCCGTCCACATTCGTTGCAGCGACCGCTTGAATCCAAGCATGACCTCGCGCAGGTGTGGCAGACGCCAGGTGACGGCGAACAGTTGGTGGACACCATGCTGGGCGGCGCAGTCCAGGACCGGGCCGAACAGATGGCCGCGCTTGGCATACCCATGTACGTCGCGACCGCGATCGCCGCGGCCCAGGGCCCGGAAATGGGCCGGGCGATCCTGCTGCTGTATCGCTCGGCGGCCCAACCCGCGATGGCTGAGGCTGGCCGCGCGCTGGAGAACGCCGCGACTCGGCCAGGACTGTCGCTGCTGGCCACCGACGACCCATACATCGGCTCCGACGAACTCCGGCGCCGGGCGGCCGACCGAGCCGGAGCCCGCACAGAAGTGCTCGACGGGTTGGGACACTGGTGGATGGTGCAGGATCCGGCGCGGGGAGCAGCAGCCCTCACTCGCTTCTGGGAAACGCTGTCCTGAATTCCGTGCCGGTGGCCACATCGCGGAACTTGCTCATCGATTCATAGTCGTGAAAACGACGTCGAGGTCTGTCGACGCCGCGCCGGTAAAGCACCTGGACAGGTGGTGCCGTCCTGTCCTTGTCGCCGCCGCTCATCTCCACACCCTGAGGAACAGGGCTACGACCGTCGAAACCTGCCTCGCGCCTATCAACCCAGATGACCTGCTCGCGCGGTGGCCAAAGCGGCATGCACAGTAGTCCACAGCGGGGGCGTGGATCAGCGGTCGGTCATGCGGTCCATTTGCTCAGACTGGCGAGCGCCCTGCACCTGGATCTTCGACGCTGCGTCCTCGATATCGGCGAGGTCCTCCCCGGTCAATTCGACGTCGGCGGCGCCGAGGTTTTCTTCTAAGCGTTCGAGTCGCCGGGTGCCCGGGATCGGGACGATCCACGGTTTCTGCGCGAGCAGCCAGGCCAGCGCCACCTGAGCCGGTGTCGCGTGCTTGCGCGCAGCGATCTCGTTCAGGAGGTCGATCATCGCCGCATTGGCCGCGCGGGCCTCCTCGGCGAAGCGCGGGATCGTGGAGCGCACATCAGTGCTGTCAAACGTGGTGGTCTCGTTGATCTTCCCGGTGAGGAAGCCTTTGCCGAGCGGGCTGAACGGAACGAACCCGATGCCAAGCTCCTCGAGAGTCGGCAGCAACTCCGACTCGGGACGCCGCCACCACAGCGAGTACTCGCTTTGCACGGCGGTAACCGGCTGTATGGCGTGTGCGCGTCGGATCGTGTCGGCGGCGGCCTCGGACATGCCGAAGTGCTTCACCTTGCCTTGATCGATGAGTTCCTTGACCGCGCCGGCGACCTCCTCGATCGGCACATCGGGGTTGACGCGGTGCTGATAGAACAGGTCAAGCGCGTCGACCTGCAGCCTGGTCAGCGAGCCCTCCGCGACCTGCTTGATGTGCTCGGGCCGGCTGGACAAACCCACCTGGCGCCCTTCGTCGTCGAACGCGAACCCGAACTTGGTAGCGATCACCACCTGCCCCCGGAAGGGAGCCAGGGCCTCACCGACAAGCTCCTCGTTGACGTACGGGCCGTACATCTCCGCGGTGTCGAAGAAGCTAACGCCACGCTCAACTGCCGACCGCATCAGCGAAATCATCTCCGGCTTCTCCGGCGACGGGCCATAACCCCTGCTCATCCCCATGCAGCCCAGACCCAAAGCGGAAACCTCGAGTCCGCTCGCTCCGAGGGTGCGCTTGTGCATTCCCCTGCTCCTTCGTTGTGTGTGGTTCGTGTAGGACGGTTGAAGTCTCGGTTAGCGACCGGGGCTCCTAGACGGTGTCGTCGTGTGCCAGGTCACCCCGGTAGCTGTTCAACTGCGACCGGTGGCCGGGGCGAGGCGGGCCACCCCGCGGAGGATCCACGGTGTCCGCCTCGCCATTACCTCCACGGCGCGGTCCGACCGGCGCATCGCGGTCCGAGGGCCGGGGGTGGGCGTTGACGCCAGTTCCGCCTCGGCCGATCCCGCCCGCGCGCCGTTGCGGTCGACCGCCAGGAGTTGCCAGGTGCCGGGCACGCCACGCAACTCGACGCTGCCGCGGTCCTCGAAGCCCGTGCCCGAGCCGACGACCAGGTCACGCACGGTGCGGGAGACGAGGATTTCGCCGGCGCCGGCCTGGCCGAGGATCCGCGCCGCGATGTGTACCGCGATCCCGCCGATGTCGGTGTCCAGCAGTTCGCACTCGCCGGTGTGGATGCCGGCGCGGATCTCGATGCCCAGTGTCTCGGCGTCGGCGCGCAACGCCTCGGCGCAGCGGATGGCCTGCGTCGGGCCGTCGAACGTGGTGAGGTGGCCGTCGCCGGTGCTCTTCACCACCGTGCCGCCGAATCGCTGCGTGAGTTCGGCGGTGATCTCACCGAAGCGCTTCAGCACCGCCCGCCACCGCTCGTCGCCCGTCGCCGCGGCACGTTCCGTCGAGGCGACCATGTCGGTGAACAACACGGTGCGCAGGGCCCGATGTGACGGCGCCGGTGCGCGCATGGCTGCCGGTGAGGAACTCCTCGATCTCGGTCAGGATCCTGTCGGGCTCGGTGAACCACGGCGCGTGGTCCGCGCCGTCGACCTCGAGCCACCGCGCGCCGGGGATGTGATCGGCGAGGTACCGGCCGCACTGCACCGGAACCACGGGGTCGTCGCGGGCATGGATGACGAGTGTGGGCGCGGTGATCGTCGGCAGGATCGGCCGCACGTCGATCCGGATGTTCGCTTCCACTGTCGCCCGCGCCATCCCCGGGCTGGCGCTCATGCGCTCCAACATGGCGAGCTGGCGCATCGACCGGACCGACGGCAACATGACGCTTGGCTGCCGCACCGCTGCCCCACGCCGAGCGGGCGGCGCGGCCGAATTCCTGGACGCGGGCGATCTGCTCCGTCGACGGCGTGTAGTCCTCACCCAGCTCGGGTAGGAGCGCGCGCCCGCAGCTCGGCCGGGTCGCGCTCGAGGTCGTCCCAGCCGGCGAAGCCGGCCATACGCGGTACGAGCCGTAGAGGATCAACGCCCGCGTTCGCTCCGGTCGTGTTGCCGCGAAGAAGATGGCCTCCGGGCCACCCTCGCTCATACCGAAGACGGCGGCCTTTCCGAAGCCGACGGCGTCCATGACGGCCTCGATCTCGGCCGCTCGATCATCGAGCGTGCGAACTTTCGGGACCGGGTCCGACAGCCCGACCCCGGCCTTGTCGAACAAAAGGACGCGACAGAACGTGGCGAGCTGCTCGAAGAAGGCCTTGAATTCGGGCATGGTCCAGAACAGCTCGACGTGGCTGATGAACGGCCCGACGAAGACCAGCTCGACCGGCCCGTCGCCGAACACCTGATACGCCAGGCTGAGATCGCCACAGGCAGCGTACGAGGTTTCCGGCATGGCATTTGAGCGTACCAATGCCGGGCGCTCCGACCCCCGACTTCGGCGCGGTTGCCGCTATGGCAAATAAGTTGCGCCAAAGTCCGGGCGCGAGATCGTCACATGGGTGCACCAGGGGTCAGACCGGGATCTCGAGTCTCAGGTCTCCGGGACTCCCGGCCTCGCGCTCCCGAACCCCGGGCGCCCACCCAGTTGACGACGACGTCCAGGGGATAGACAGCCCTGCATTCGCGGCGAAGGATCAAGAGAGACAGACCTGACTGTCACGTCGACTTACCAAGTACCCCAGATGGTGGTCGGGCGAATGGGTGCGAGCCGAGGAGGAGCCATGGCAGCAACAGATCCCACGTTTTACCGCAGCCCGGGCGCCGCTGTCGCGGCTGCGCCCGAGCAACTCGCCTACGTCGCCGCTTTCGACCCGGCCGGCCAGCAGAAGGATGCGATCGCCGTGGTGGACTGCGACCCGAGCTCCCCGACGTACGCCGGCGTGGTCGGCTGGGCCGAGCTGCCGACGGCGGGCAACGAGCTGCACCACTTCGGCTGGAACGCATGCTCGAGCGCGCTGTGCCACGACGGGCATGGCGGCCACCACGCCGACGACCACGCGGAGCCGCTCGAGCGTCGCTACCTGCTCGTACCCGGCATTCGCTCATCCAACACCTACGTCCTCGACACCAAGCCCGACCCTCGCCGGCCGGTGGTGACACACACGATCGAGGCCGGTGAGCTCGCAGCCAAGGCCGGGTACTCGCGCCCGCACACGGTGCACTGCGGACCGGGCGGCATCTTCATGTCGGCGCTGGGAGGCGCCAACGGCGACGACGGTCCCGGCGGCGTCGCGCTGATCGACCACGACACCTTCGAGGTGATCGGACCGTGGGAGGTGGACCGCGGACCGCAGTTCTTCGCCTACGACGTGTGGTGGCATCTGCGGCACGACACCGTGGTGACGTCGGAATGGGCGACGCCGTCGATGATCGAGAACGGGCTCAATCCCGAGGACCTGCTGGGCCGAAAGTTCGGGCACCACCTCAACTTCTGGAGCATGTCCGAGCGCAAGCTGACCCAGCGCGTCGATCTCGGTGACCAACATCAGATGGTGCTCGAACTGCGACCGGCCCACGACCCGTCCAAGGCCTTCGGCTTCGCGGGAGTGGTGATCAGCGTCGAGGATCTGTCGGCGTCTGTGTGGCTGTGGCACCAGGACGGCGATCAATGGGCGGTCGACAAGGTGATCACCATCCCGGCCGAGCCCGCCGACGCCGACGACCTGCCCCCGGCGCTCAAGCCCTTCGGCGCGGTGCCTCCGCTCGTCTCCGACATCGACCTGTCAGTCGATGATCGCTGGCTGTACGTATCCTGCTTTGGCACAGGTGAACTCAAGCAGTACGACGTCAGCGACCCCTTCCACCCGCGGGAGACCGCTTCGGTTCGCCTCGGCGGGATCGTGCGACGCGAACCGCACCCGGCAGATCCGGGCGTGCCGCTCGGCGGCGGCCCGCAGATGGTGGAGATCAGCCGTGATGGGCGACGGGTGTATGCCACCAACTCGCTCTACGCGTCCTGGGACGAGGTCTTCTACCCAGACGGGGTCGGCGCTTGGATGGCGAAGCTTGATGCCGACGTCTCCGCGGGCGGTCTAGTCGCCGACACACGCTTCTTTCCGCACGGCGACGAATTCCGCGGCCTACGGGTCCACCAAACCCGCCTGCAAGGCGGTGACGCGTCCAGCGACTCGTACTGCTACACCAGCTGACCGTCCGCGAGGTCGAGTGATCCCGAAGAAAAGGGGCCGCTGCTTCTGCAGTGGGTGAAGTACTCGTTGCCGAACTTCGCGACGATCCCGTGCCCTGACGTGCGCAACTCGGCTTCCTCGGCGGGCCAGCGTGGCGGTCACCGGAAATCCATCCAGTGTCCGTGTGGGGTGAAGCCCAGCAGCAACGGGATCTCGATGCGGCACACGGGGCCCGCGGCGATATCATACGTGTCGAAAATGACGTACTCGCCGAGGTTTTCGGCCCACCTCGACACCGACGCCATCAGGTACCCGTCACCCTCCGCCGGATCGGGTGCGCGCGGCACGAAGGTCGGCTCCATCACCAGCGCGGGACGGATCCCTCACCGTTGGCGTTGGGGCGCGCGTTCGTCGTCGATACGCGCTGCAACAATTCGCGTCATTGGCCAAGAGCGCTAGCCGGAGACCGCGTACAGCTGCCAATCGTCGGGGACGCCCTTGAGCGCGTGCACGCCACGGTCCGCGAAGGCAATTCCGGAACCGATGACCAGGTCCTTCACGGTCCTAGAGGCGAGGAGTTCGTCCGTAGCCGCAAGGTCACAGACGCGTCGTGCAATCACGACGCCGAGGCCGGTGATGTCATCTCCGCGTAGCTCCACCTCTCCGGTATGGAGCCCGGCCCGGATGTCGAGACCCAACGGCTTTGCACCCAAAGCGATCTCCTGTGCGCACGTGATCGCGCGGGCCGGGCCATCGAACGTGGCCAGCAGTCCGTCGCCGGTCGTCTTCACGAGGCGACCCCGATGCCGGGCGATCCGCCTCTTCGCGACGTTATCGTGTTGGTCGAGCAACTCTCGCCAGCGGTGGTCGCCGACCCGGACGTCCGTCTCGGTCGACGAAACGATGTCGGTGAACAGTACGGTCGCGAGCATCCGGTTGGTCGCCGACTGCGGCGCTTCGCCGGCGAGGAATGAAGCCGCCTCCGGGAACAGACCCTTGATGTTCCAGTCCCCGTGGAATGATCCCTCGAGCTCGACGAACTCCGCGGACGGGATGTGCTCGGCGAGCCAACGTCCGAGCGCGATCGGCACGACCGGGTCGCCCTGTGCATGCAGAACGAGCGTGGGAACGGTGATCGCAGGCAATACGCTGCGCACATCGATCGCGAAGTTGGATCGCATGATCTCCGCGACCATCTTCGGCGTAGTCGCGTTTCGCTCATAGCGCGCGATGATCGGCATCGCCTCAGGCGGGATGTTCTGCACGAGCATGCTGAGGCCCTTCCCGGTGCCCCAGTCCTCGCTGAGGATGTTCACGCCTACCTCGAATATTTCCGGACTCAGCCCAATCTCGTAGTCGGAGGCGTATGAGCGCGAGCAAATGTGCCGTAGAGGCAGAGCTTCGTCACGCGGTCGGGATAAGTCGCCGCGAAAAGGATCGCGAGGGGACCACCCTCTGAGATGCCGAAGAGCGCGGCGCGCTCGATGCCTGCTGCGTCCATAACCGCCCGGATGTCATCCATTCGGTCGGCGAAGCTGCCGAACCCGAGCGATCGATCGGAGAGTCCGGTGCCGCGCTTGTCGAAAGTGACGACCCGCGCGAAACGAGCCATGTCATCGAGCGGGTGGCAGTAGAAGGGCACGTCATCTATCAGATCGAGATGGGATACGAATCCGGGTACATAGACGATATCGCTGGGGCCGTCGCCCATGACCTTGTAGGCGATGTCGATCCCACCGGCGCAACGGGCGTACCTGATGTCTCCACCGCTCGCCATAGGCTTACCTCCGGACGAAGGATACTGCACATTTGGCCATTGCCCTGGTGACTTCAGCGGTGTCGAAGCGATCAACGAGAATGTAGAACCCACTGCTTCCGAACACCTCTGACGCACAGTCGATGTACGGGCCTATCCTGGCAGCACCTGGAATCTCTAGGGCCGGTTTTCGAGTTTGGCGATCCCGACTAGAACCGGGTCCGTCGGCCTCAACGACCGAACGAGAACTGCGTAGATCAGTGCGAAGCGCGTTTCACGCCAGCAGACTCGAACCAACCGTCCGGCGCGCGGCCGGACAGCGCCTGGGTCAACTGCCGCGCCGACTCCCGGACTGCGTCCACCAACGTGGCCAGCGGTGTGTTGGGCCGGTCCTCGCGGCGGGTCACGCTGAACGCGGCACAGGGCCGGCCGGCATGGTCGAATGCGCATGCCGCAAAGGATTGCAGCCCGTCGGTAATCATGCCCACCTCCTCCGCCCACCCCTGGGCCCGCTCCGTCTGCAGGATGCGCCGCAGCTCCGCGAGGGATTTGGGTCCGCGTTCGGTGCGTTGGATGAACGAGGCCGACGACGGGAAGAGCGCCCTGATCTGAGCGGCGGACACATGCGCGAGGATCGAACGGCCGTTGGCGGTCAGGTGCGCCGGCAGCCGCACGCCCACGTCGGTGACCAAGGTGACGGGGACGCGGGCGATCTGCGGTTGCTCCTTGAGCAGGTAGACGCTCTCGTTGCCGTACAGGATCCCCAGGTGGGCGGTCTCGCCGACGCTCGCGACCAACCTCTTGAGGATCGGCCGGGCGATGTGCTCGAGTGGCTCATGCCGCAAGTACGCAGAGCCGACCTCGAACGCCGAGAACCCGAGTGCGTACGCGCGCTGATCGGGTAGGTGCACGACGAAGCCGCGCTCCATCAGCACCTCGAGCAGGTGGTACGCCGACGAACGGGCCATCCCGACATCGCGGATCAACGCCGAACCCTGCACCGGCCCCGGCCGGGACGCGAGATAGAGCAGCACATCGAGGGCCCGCCCCACCGCCGGTGACGTGCTGGACACGGTTCACTCCTTGCGTCTCGGATACGAGACTATATCCCCGGACTGGCTCTATCGCAAGAGGTGTCGGTGGGATGTTCTGGATTCAGCACCTTTCTTCATAGGAAAAGAGAGCATCATGTCCACCTCCACCGCGCGCCTGGTCAGGGCCCCCCGAGGCACCGAATTGTCTTGTAAGGGTTGGCAGCAGGAGGCTGCGCTGCGGATGCTGATGAACAACCTCGACCCGGAGGTCGCCGAACACCCCGAGGATCTCGTGGTATACGGCGGCACCGGCCGGGCCGCACGCAGCTGGGACGCGTTCGACGCGATCGTGCGGACGCTCCGCACCCTGGAGAACGACGAGACCATGCTGGTGCAGTCCGGCAAGCCGGTCGGCGTGTTCCGCACCCACGAGTGGGCGCCGCGGGTTCTGATCGCGAACTCGAATCTCGTTGGCGACTGGGCGAATTGGGAGCAATTCCGTAAGCTCGAGGCCGAGGGTCTGATGATGTACGGCCAGATGACGGCCGGCTCCTGGATCTACATCGGCACCCAGGGCATTCTGCAGGGCACCTACGAGACCTTCGGCGCGGTCGCCAAGAAGCGGTTCGGCGGCACTCTGGCAGGCACCATCACCCTCACCGCGGGGCTGGGCGGCATGGGCGGCGCGCAGCCGCTGGCCGTGACGATGAACGAGGGCGTGGCGATCTGCGTGGACTGCGACGTCACCCGGATCGACCGCCGCATCGCCCACAAGTACCTCGACACCAAGGCTGTCGACATCGACGATGCCCTGCGGCAGGCGGTCGAGGCCCGCGACGCCAGGCGGCCGCTGTCGATCGGGCTGCTCGGCAACGCGGCGGAAGTCGTCCCCGAGATGCTGCGCCGCGACGCCCTGATCGACATCGTCACCGACCAGACCTCGGCACACGATCCGCTGTCCTATCTGCCGATCGGCCTCGAGTTCGAGGACATGAAGAAGATGGCCGAGAAGGATCCCGTCTACTTCACCGAGCAGGCCCAGCAGTCGATGGCCAAGCACGTCGCGGCGATGGTCGGCTTCATGGACCGCGGCGCCGAGGTGTTCGAATACGGCAACTCCATCCGCGACGAGGCCCGCAAGGCCGGATACGACCGGGCCTTTGCCATTCCCGGCTTCGTTCCCGCCTACATCCGGCCGCAGTTCGAGGAGGGCCTCGGCCCGTTCCGGTGGGCGGCGCTGTCGGGTGATCCGAAGGACATCGCCGCCACCGACCGGGCGATCCTCGAACTGTTTCCCGACAACAAGCACCTCGCGCGGTGGATCACCATGGCAGGCGAGAAGGTCGCCTTCGAGGGGCTGCCCGCCCGCATCTGCTGGCTCGGATACGGGGAACGCCACCTGGCCGGGCTGAAGTTCAACGAGATGGTGGCGTCCGGGGAGCTGTCCGCCCCGATCGTGATCGGCCGCGACCATCTCGACTCCGGCTCGGTGGCCTCGCCCTACCGGGAGACCGAGGCGATGCTCGACGGCTCCGACGCCATCGCCGACTGGCCGCTGCTCAACGCCATGGTCAACACCGCGTCCGGCGCGACCTGGGTGTCGATTCACCACGGCGGCGGAGTTGGCATGGGCCGGTCCATCCACGCCGGCCAGGTCACCGTCGCCGACGGCACCGAACTCGCCGCCGAGAAACTGGCCCGGGTCCTCACCAACGACCCCGGTATGGGAGTGATCCGCCACGTCGATGCCGGCTACGAACGTGCGTCGCGTGTGGCCGCCCACCGAGGCGTGCGAATCCCGATGCGGGAGAACCCGTGACTGCCTTCGACAACTGGGTGACGCGATGACCGGCGCGGCCGCGACCTGGTGGTGTGAACATGCCTGGCTTGGCGACGATTCCGTGGCCGAAGGCGTACTGATCACCGTCGCCGACGGCCGGATCACCGCTATCGAGCCCGACACCGCTGCGCAGCCGGGCTCAAAACAGCTGCGGGGACTGGTCACTCCGGGTCTGGCCAACGCCCATTCGCACGCCTTCCACCGGGCGCTGCGCTCCCGAACTCAACGTGACCGTGGGTCGTTCTGGACTTGGCGTGACCTGATGTACCGCGCCGCCGACCGGCTGGACCCCGATCGCTACCGGCGGCTCACCCGTGCGGTGTACGCCGAGATGGCGCTCGCCGGGATCACCTCGGTCGGTGAGTTCCACTACGTGCACCACGATGTCGGGGGCGCCCGCTACTCCGAGCCAAACGCCATGAGCCACGCTGTGATCGATGGCGCCGCCGACGCGGGCATCCGGCTCACCCTGCTCGACACCTGCTACCTCAGCTCCGCGCCGGACGCTGCGCCGCTGGCCGGCGCCCAGCAGCGGTTCGGCGATGGCAGCGGTGACCAGTGGGCGCAGCGCGTGGAGGCGTTACGGCAGCAGGTTGGCGCCCAACCGGCCCTGCTGGTCGGGGCGGCGCTGCACTCGGTGCGGGGTGTCCCGGTCGAGCACATGCCCGCCGTCGTGGAATGGGCTACCGCACATCGTGTTCCGCTACACGTCCACTCGTCAGAGCAGGCGGGCGAGGTCGAACAGTGCCTCGCGGTGCACGGCCGCACGCCTACCGCGGTGCTGCGCGACGTCGGCGCGCTCGGGCCGCGAACGACGGCCGTGCACGCCACCCACCTCACCGCGGAGGACATCGCCGACCTGGATCGGACGTCGACCGGGGTGTGCTTCTGCCCTACCACCGAGCGTGACCTCGGCGACGGAATCGGGCCCGCCTCAGCGCTGCTGGCTGGACGCGGACTGTTCAGCCTCGGATCCGACAGCCACGCCGTGATCGATCTCTTCGAGGAAGCGCGTGCGGTCGAACTCGACGAGCGTCTCGCCGCCCGCAAGCGGGGCAACATCGCCGCTGCCCGGCTGCTGCAGGCGGCGACCACCGACGGTCAGCGCGCCCTCGGCTGGGCCGACGCCGGTGAAATCGCGGTCGGCTCGCGCGCCGACTTCGTTGCGTTGCATATGGATTCGATCCGCACCGCGGGTGGAGGCGCGACGGTGGAGAACGTCGTTTTCGCCGCGGCCGCACCCGACGTCACTGATGTGGTCGTCGACGGTCGTGCCATCGTGGCCAACCGCACCCACCTCACCGTGCCAGATGTGGCAACCGAATTGAAGTGCGCCATCATCGATCTGATGGATGCGCCCGCGGAGTCGATGGAGGACGCCCGATGACTGTCCTCTACACCGACATCGGCGAACTCGTCACCAACGATCCCGCACAGGGCGACGGCAGCCGGCTCGGCATCATTTCCGACGCGGCGTTGGTCGTCGACGGCACCGACATCGCATGGGTCGGCCGCCGCGCCGACGCCCCCGACGCCGACGTTCGGGCCCGCTGCGAAGGCACCAGCGTCATTCCCGGATTCGTGGACAGCCACGCCCATCTGGTATTCGCGGGCGAACGATCGGCGGAGTTCGCGGCCCGGATGAGCGGCGCATCCTATGGCGCGGGCGGGATCACGGCGACCGTGGCTGCCACGCGGGCGGCGGACGACGCGACGCTGTGCGCCAACGTCGAACGCCTCGCCGACGAGTTGCTGCGAGCCGGTGTCACCACATTCGAAACCAAGAGCGGTTACGGGCTGACCGTCGCCGACGAAGCCCGCTCCCTGCGGATCGCCCGATCGGTCACAGACGAAACCACCTTCCTCGGTGCCCACGTTGTACCGGCGGAATTCCGCGATAATCGAGGCGCGTACATCGATCTGGTCGTCGGGCCGATGCTGGAGGCGTGCGCACCGGCCGCCGCCTGGGTGGATGTGTTCTGCGACCGCGGCGCTTTCGACGTCGACGAAGCCCGGCACATTCTCACCGCGGGCATGGCGGTCGGCCTGGTGCCGCGACTGCATGCAGGCCAACTCGGCCCCGGCGCGGGCATCCAACTCGCGGTCGAACTGGGCGCGGCGTCGGTCGACCACTGCACCTACGCCTCCGACGCCGATGTCGACGCGCTCGCCGGCGCGCAAGCCACGGTCGCCACCCTGCTGCCCGGGGCGGAGTTCTCCACCCGCGCACAATGGCCGGATGCCAAACGATTCCTTGACGCCGGTGTCACGGTTGCACTGGCGACCGACTGCAACCCCGGCAGCTCGTTCACAACGAGCATGTCGTTCTGCATCGCGGTGGCCGTACGCGAGATGAACTTCAGCCCGGCCCAGGCGTTGTGGTCGGCCACCGCGGGCGGCGCGGCGGCACTGCGGCGCTCCGATGTCGGGGTGCTCGCCGTCGGCAGGCCCGCCGACTTCGTCCGGCTGGATGCACCGTCGTACATCCACCTGGCCTACCGCCCGGGTGTGCCACTTGTCCACGACGTGGTCAAGGCCGGACAGCACTTCTCCCATCCCTACCAAAGAGTGGAATCACGACCGTGAACAGCGAACCCGTCGTCGTGGGCGTCGGCCCCGTCAGCGCCGACGATGTCGTGCGCGTGGCCCGCGATGGCGCCCCAGTGACCCTGTCTAACGAATCCTTGGACGCGATGGCCAAGAGCCGGGCCCGCATCGAGGAACTCGCCGACGACCCCAAACGGGTCTACGGCATCTCGACCGGATTCGGTGCCCTGGCCACCCGGCATATCCCCCACGAGCTGCGAACCCAGTTGCAGCGCAGCCTGATCCGCTCACACGCCGCCGGATCCGGCCCCGAGGTCGAACGAGAGGTCGTCAGGGCACTGATGCTGCTGCGGCTGTCGACACTGGCCACCGGCCGCACGGGTGTCCGACCGGAGGTCGCGCTGGCCTACGCGGGAATGCTCTCGGCCGGGCTGACCCCCGTCGTCTACGAGTACGGCAGCCTCGGCTGCTCCGGTGATCTCGCGCCGCTCGCACACGTAGCGCTGGCTGTCATCGGCGAAGGTCGTGTGCGCACGGCCGACGGCGAATTGCTGCCGTCCGCAGACGCGCTGGCCCGCCACGCCCTGGTGCCCGTTGTGCTCGCCGAGAAGGAAGGCCTCGGTCTGATCAACGGCACCGACGGCATGCTGGGCCAGCTCATCCTCGCCCTGCACGACATCGACGGTCTCCTCAAGTTGGCCGACATCGCCGCCGCGATGAGCGTCGAAGGGCTGCTCGGCAGCGACAGGGTGTTCGCCGCCGATCTGCACGCGCTGCGTCCACATCCCGGACAGGCCGCGGCGGCCGCAAACATGTCCCGGATATTGGCTGGCTCGCCGATTATCGCCAGCCACAGCGGCCCGAACTGCTCACTGGTCCAGGACGCATACTCGCTGCGCTGCGCTCCGCAGGTCGCTGGCGCGGCGCGCGACACCGTCGAGCACGCGCGCCTAGTCGCCGCCCGCGAACTGGCCAGCGCCATCGACAATCCAGTCGTCACGCTCGACGGACGCGTCGAGTCGAATGGCAACTTCCACGGCGCTCCAGTCGCGTACGTGCTTGACTTCCTCGCCATCGTCGTCGCCGACGTCGCCAGCATCAGCGAGCGGCGCACCGACCGGTTCCTCGACGTCGCCCGCAGCCACGGCCTCAATCCCTTCCTGGCCGATGATCCCGGTGTTGACAGCGGCCACATGATCGCCCAGTACACCCAGGCCGCCATCGTTTCCGAGCTCAAGCGCCTGGCCAACCCGGCGAGCGTCGACTCGATCCCGTCGTCGGCGATGCAGGAAGACCACGTCTCGATGGGATGGTCGGCCGCCCGCAAGCTCCGCAAATCTATCGATGGACTGACTCGAGTGTTGGCGATCGAGGTCCTGACCGCCGCGCGCGGCATCGACATGCGCGCCCCGCTGGCACCGGCACCGGCCACCGCTGCCGTCATCGCGAAGGTCCGTGAACAGGTCCAGGGACCGGGCACCGATCGCTTTCTGTCACCCGAGATCGACGCTGTTGTGCAGGCGGCAGCCTCGGGACAGCTGCTCGCCGCCGCCGAGTCGGTCACCGGCCCGCTGACCTGACCACGCCGGTGGAACAGCGGACGAAGCACTCCGCACACGAGAAGCGCCCGACTTGGGTGGTCGGCCTTTGGAAGGTCGGGTGCGGCCGCGCGGGTGTGCGGTCGGCCCGACATGGTCGACAATTGAACCAGGTCGGGTGGGGAGGTTTAGTGAACACGGCAGCCGGTTGGGTGTTAGGCGTGGACTTCGGCGTGGTGAACACCGCTGCTGCCCTCCGCGATCCGGACGGTCGTGCAACGGAGCTGGGGTTGTCCAGCGCCGGGGCGTTGATGCCCTCTGCCGTGTATTGCGGTGATCAGCAGGTTCTTGTGGGACACCGCGCCCTCCAGGCGGGGTTGTCCGATCCCGCGGTGCTCGAACCCCACCCGAAACGCCGACTCGTAACGCGCGACACGACATGGGATTTCGTTTTTGACCAGCCGAAGATTTACGTCCCAGAACTGATCGCTGCGGCGTTGTCTGATGTGCTCGAGCGCTCACGCGACGTGACCGGTGATGATATTCCCGAGCACTTGGTGCTGACGTATCCCAACATTCATCCGACGTCGCGGTGGGAGACGTCACAGGTCAGGGATGGTTTACAGGAGGCGGCAAACCTCCTTGTTTGCCGGCGTTGCGAGTTGATCCCTGTCTCGACGGCGGTCAGCAGCTTCATAGAAAAAGAGCCTCAATTCATCGCGCCAGTCGTCGTGGTGAATTTCGGCGCAACTAGTAGCGATGCGGTCTTGTGCACTCGTCAGCACGACGGCGCCATTGCGGCTATAGCCTCGAGGCGTCTCGATGGATTGGGAGCCTTCGCGCTGGAGACCCGCGTCCGCGAATGGGTGCGCCGCTCATTGCAGAGTTGGTCTCCCGACTTGCTCGCAGCGCTCGACGCGCAGCCTGATACCGACCAGATGCGCCTGCATTTGAGCATCCGCGATGCCATCAGCGCCTTGTCGGCCACCACCTCGGCAAAAATCAGGGTAGACATCGACTCCGACCAAATGGCATTTCGCTTGGATCGCGATCAGTTCGACGTCCTGGCTCACGGATACGTCAATTTGGCGGTCGATCTGACGCGCGAGATGTTAGCGGTCGCTCATCGACTGATACCTTCGTCGGCACCAGTGATCATCTTGACCGGCAGCGCAGCCCGGAACCCGACAGTCCGAACCCGCATCGCGGAACTTGGATTCGTAGCTGATTTCGGGGATCCCAGCACAATTATCGCCCGGGGCGCCGCGTATTACGGCACGCAGCCTAACGGCGCCCACGCTTTCCTTACTGGCGACGCCCCTGCGCCCCTCGACGATCGCGGTCGGCAGCCGGCCGCCGTTGCGCCTCCGGATAGCCCCGTTAAGGGTGAACCCGCGCAACACGCAACTGCGGAATTGCCAACCGCCCGTCGCTTGTTCGCGAACGTGACGTGTGACGGTCGACCCTGTAAGAAATCGTTGGCACCCAATTCCGAGCATCAGGTCGAGGTGCGCATTGCGCTACCAGGGCCTGCCGAGAAAAGGCCCATACCCAACGAAGCCGCGATACCCGATGGCGATCGCGTCGTCGACTTGCTCATCGACGTTTCAAGCGACGACGGATCTGTTCACGGTACGGCCCCACTGGTTTTGCCCATGTTTGACCGCAGTGTTGCCAGCACCGTGGCGGTCGTGAAGTTCATCTCATCCGACGACGGATCTACTCTGAGGCTGAACATCACCGCGCTCTACAAGGGCCGACCCGTTCAGACTGCGCTGCTTCTCGCTTCGGTACGAGCCAAACCTGCATGGCGAGACCGAATCCGGTTGCTGCCCATCCCGGTTAGCGCGTCGCCGGAGCCGCGCAGGGATACAACCACAGCTGACGCGACCGTGGAGCAGACCGGAACGACGCTGAGGCGACTGGGCACCGCCGACCGTTTCGAGATCCCGCTGTCAACGGTCGAAGACATCACGGCAGAGATTGAGCAATCTGCGTCAAAGGTCGTCCGAGCCGGGGCGCTCCACACAAGTTGAACGATCCCGCGGCGGTGAAACTGCTCATCGATCTCGCCTGCCAAGGTAGCCGCTTGGCAGACAAGCTCACCGATCTAGGCCTGACCGATGCGGGCAACATTGCAATGAAGGCTCGATATGACTCTCCCATCGTCCCACTAGAATTCGCGTACGACGGACTGGCACCCGACAAAAACGCTCAATTGTGTGACTGTGTGTCAGGGCCAAGCACGCACCCGGCCGCGGCAATTTCACACGCCTCAAAGCAGACGGTGTGCCCTTACGCGTTCTGGGGAATGAACCGTGTGATAACCCGGAGCATCGTTGGGCAGCGGGTGAAACGGCTACCATCACTCCCCCGGTTGGCGCCGCTTTCCCTGCAACCAATCGTTTACGGTGCCACCGACGAGGCCGATGATCTGAGCCCGCCTTGGGCGTCACCCACCAAGGAAGTGGAATACGCACTGATTCGCCACGTAGGACACAGCCGATTCGCTCGGGTGAGTAACTGGCGCGCTTGGCGGAGGGTAGTTAGACGGGCGAAGCCCGAGTTGCTGGTCGTGCTCGGGCACACTGAAATGCGCGACGGCGAGCCCCATCTCATCATCGGCAGGAACTCCGGGCTCGCCCATCGG
Source organism: uncultured Actinomycetota bacterium (assembly GCA_963834955.1). Taxonomy (GTDB): domain Bacteria; phylum Actinomycetota; class Actinomycetes; order Mycobacteriales; family Mycobacteriaceae; genus Mycobacterium. The sequence continues at coordinate 36,622 of CAWIDX010000033.1, read as the reverse complement.
TCGGTCTCTCTCCGCGAACTCGGTGCCACCAGTATGCCGGCGCCTTTGGTCCTGCTGTTTGGATGCACGTCGGGTGTGGTGGAAGACGGTTTCGGCGTTCTTCCGGGCACGATCATCAACCAGGGTGCGGCGGCAGTCGTCGCCCCGTTAACCAAGCTCGGGGGTGCGGATGCTGCGAAAGCCGCTGTGGCAGTGGTTTCTTCAATGCATTCAAACCGGCCATCCGGCCTAACCCTGGCTGCGGCGCTTACTGAAGCACGCCGGCAGCTGATCGCCCAGGGATTGCTCGTCGGGCTGATGCTTATGGCCCATGGCAACACCGATATACGACTTACGCCACCAGACAAACCCCATTGGCAATGAGGCGGTTGCCTGGATCTGACGCGGTGTCTACCCGCCGCCCCCGTGTCCGCCGGTGTAGAGCAGCGGCAGAGCCGGTCGCCGCTGACCGAGCGGGGAGCAAGGGACGACGGTCGAAGGAGAGCGAGGTCATTTCTTCACCTCCGCGAGTCCCCAGTCGAAGTCAACCTCGGTCAAGACGCCCATTTCGGACATCAGCGAATGCAGGCCGCTGTAGTCGCGGATCAGGCGCGAGCTGGACTTCTCGGCGCGGACGTCGGCAACCATGCGCTCCCAGCCGCGGACTTTTTCGGTCTGAAGAATGGCGGTCCACGCCGCGTAGTCGGTCGCGACGAACGCTTCCAGCCCCACCACGAGCGTGTCCAGGAAAAAGCGGCGCTTCTCTGGGGTCCAGCACGTCATAGACGAGCTTGGCCATCTCGTCGGAGATCGACGCGTGGCAGTACTCATCGCGGTTGTGCAGCTTTGCAGTCGTGGAATTCACGACCTGAATCTGCGGGTCATCCGCGAGCAGATCGAGATACGCGTTGATCGAGATCTCGGAGACCGTCGCGAAGGCCAACGTGGTCAGGCTGCGCTGCCACCGTTCAGCGCATTGCGCGCGCTGCAGCTGATGCGTTCTCGCCGTGTGCGATTCGGGCAGAACGTGGTCAGCGAAGTGATATCCGCGCTTGCGTCTCGTCAAAGCGCTCGCACTGATGTGCATCAGGCTGTGGTACTGCTCGTCGACCATCGCCTGAGCAAGCGCGATCTCCATGTCCTGGCCGCCGAGGCCCGGGAACTCGCCTTCCATCACCAGCGCGAACGCCGGGTTGGCGACTCGCTGCTCGGCGAGCACCGTATGCCGGTTATAGGCGATCCAGGCCCAGCTCAGCAGGCGCGAGCGCAACTCGTCCGGCAGCCGATGCCAGGTCGGATGGTCGCGGAACGGGACGATCCGCTCGGGGTAGTCGGGTCGGTTGGGATCGAAGAGCGCGTCAAGGTCGGGCTCATCCCGCTTGACCGTCGCACGCCGGCGCCAGTTCCCGGCAAGGCGGCTAATGATCGCGCTTTCGCACACGTCTTGCGGATCGAACGACGGCAGTCCCGGCAGGTGCACCAGGCCATCAGCGTCCGTGCGCAGCGAGAAGTCGGCGATGGTCATGCCCGCCTCCAGTCGCCGCAAAAGAACCGGGTCAGATGACGAGTCCGATCGGCGTATTCCGACCGTGTGTGCAGCATGCGCTGGTTGTCCCAAATCAGCAGCGAGCCGTCCGGGATCAGCACACTGGTGCGCAGCTCGCGGAATAGATCGCTGATACGGTGCGCCAGCCTGCGGCCGGGCTCCCCGAGCGGCAGCCCCGAGTGATCGACATCGGCGTCGAGGGCTGGGTCGTAGTCGGATGTGGTCAGCAGGTTGTAGCTGAAGCGGGCGACGGTATCTCCGCTGGCGTCGGTGCTCAGCATTGCGGTACGAACGCCTCCGTTCGGCCCCGGGAAGTGCAGCTCGGGATCTGTCATCAAAGCCAGCTCGTCGGCATTGAGCGCCCCGACCAACTTCCGCACGTCCAGCAGGTCGGTGTGGCCGCCACCGCATCGGGCCTGGCGGTGACAGAACAACGCGAGGTAGGCGGGACTGGGATCCCATCCGGGCGCCTCGGTATGGGCCAAGACCGTATTCGCGCTTTGCGAATACGCCCGGTGGTCATTTCCTGGGCGGTAGGTCACGTCGTGAGTGAAGCGGCCGTTGTATTGCGGGATCAGGTCGCCCACAGAACGAACGAGTTCCTCTGCGGCCGCCAGGTTGCCGACATCAGGAACGACCACGTAGCCCCATTGATCCAATCGCCGTTGGTTCGCATGGCTGAGAGCGTTGGGCGAAGCCGGCACGGAGCCGGCCGGGCGGGCCCAGCCACTGCGATTGAATCGAACGATCGCATCCTCGGCCCGCTCCCGCGCTTCCGGGCCGGCCAGCACCTCGGCGGGCCCCGATACATACCAGAGGGGCTGCTGTTCTTCCCAGTTCGTAGTCATGAGAGAAATAGTCGCGATCAAGAAGCGGTTCGGTAATCGTTGGGAAGCCAGATTCCACTCCTGAAAGGGAAGGGTTTCCTATCCGGCTGGTAAGTAGCCCGGCGTTCCCCGCCGACCGCCTCAGATGGCCGCCAGTGCAGCGCGAGATTTCAGGTCAGCGGTGGGTTGCCCGGCCAAGGTGTGACGCGCGGGGTCAGAATTGGCCTAATAGGAGGTCTACATGTCTTCCCACTTGGAAGTTTGGAAACCGTCAGGGCGGGAGCTCATCACACTGAGCGGCGAACGGGTGACAGTCGGCAAGGCCTCAACCAATGTCGTGTCGCTCGAGCACGACTCGACCGTCTCACGAGTGCACGCTGTCTTGGAGAACTTCGGGCAAGCTTGGTCCGTACGGGATCTAGGCAGCCGCAACGGCACCTATGTCAACGGAGAAAAGATCTCCGCAGAACGGGTCCTGCGTTCTGGAGACGAGTTGCGAGTCGGCAGTTCACGGTTGGTCTTCTGGAAGACAAGGCAAGCTGGCGAAGCACCGGGCGATGACGAAACGGAATCTGTCGAGCCCAGCCAGTTCCCGCCACGCCTGACCCCCCGCGAACTCGAGGTCCTCATGGTCTTGTGCCGCCCCTTGGTCTCCGACGACCCGTTTCCTGAGCCCGCGTCGGTCCGTCGGATGGCTCTCGAGCTATTCGTTACACAGGCAGCCATCAAGCAGCATCTGCAAAACCTGTACGACAAGTTCGCCATCCCCACAGAGGGAGACCGCCGAGTCCGTCTAGCCAACGAGGCCATCCGGCGCGGGGCTGTCACCCTCGCCAAGCTGCGCGACCGCGGTACGCAGGAAAAGTGAGCACCGTGAATCCGCTTGTGGCTCAAAACCTTCACCGGCTGTGCGGGTTGTGAACCGAAAATGCGGGAAAGCCGTCGACAACCCGCACACTCGGCGAGCCGGCGAGGATCGGATGCCGGTGTCACCTCCCGCGCACGCCCGCCGATCCGGCCATCCGGTGGTCGGTGTCGATGTCGGGGTCAAAGACCTGCTGGTGCTCGCCACACCCGACGGCACGCAGGTGACGCGGGTGGCCGCGCCGAAACCGTTGACATGTGCGCAGTCGCGGCTACGGGCCGCCCAGCGGCAGGCCGCGCGCCGATGTGGTCCCTACGATCCCGAGACCAAGACATGCCGGGAGCCGTCGAAGCGGTGGGAACATGCAAACACCCGGGTCGGGCGCATCCACGCGAAGGTCGCCGCGATCCGGGCGCATGAGATCCACCAGGCCACCACCGCGCTGGCCACCCGCCATCAGGTCGTCGCGGTCGCGCAGTTGTCGGCCAAGAACATGGCCCGCCGCGGTGGGCGGCGCAAACGCGGCCTCAACAGTGCCCTCGGTGACGCCGCGCTGGGGCGCATCCGTACCAGCTGGACTACAAGACCACCTGGTACGGCAGCACCCTGGTGACCGCGCCACGGTTCTATGCCTCAACTCAACTGTGTTCGCGTTGCGGGGTGAAAACCAAACTCCGCCTGCGTGATCGCATCTATCACTGCCGCAACGGGTGCGCACCTTTGTGCCGGGATCTGAATGCGGCGATCAACCTCGCCCGCCTCGGCGACCCCACTGCTGGGGGAACGGGGACCGGTACCGGCAGTAGGTCGGCCGCCAGCGTCACGGCTGGAGACGGACGTGGAGCCAACCGCAAGACCAGCCCCGCCACCACCTCGGGTGCGGTGGGGACGGCAGGAGGCGATGAAGCGTCAACCCCGCACACCACCCACCCGGCGGGTGCGGGGACCGCTACTCCGCAGGAGAAGCTGCCTGAAATGCCAAGTCACACAAACACTGACATTTCAGGTAACGGCTACATGAAGTCCAGGGCCTCGACGGTCGCGACGGGACCTTCATGTGTGGGCCGGTTGGCCCCCCCGATGCAATACAGGGTGGAGCCAACCGCGGCGACCACCTGGCCGTGACGTGGGGTTCCCACCGGGGTCACTGTGGTCCATTTCCCGTCGGCGATGTCGTACATCTCAACCGTAGCCAGCACCCGCGTGGGTTCCTCGCCCCCGACGGCGACGATCCGGCCATCGATGAACGCGGCGCCGTAGCTTCCGCGCGGAGTCGGCATGTCTACCAGCTTTTCCCAGTTTCCGGATTCCGGATCAAACCGCTCAAACGCAGCGGAATTCTTGTCGGCGGACAGGAACCGCCCACCCACCGTGTACACATAGAAGCCGTCCGACACCGCAGCCAGGTGTTCACGCGGCGTCGGCAGGTCGGCCGCCTCCTTCCAGGATTCCCCGTCAAACACCTCGGTCTGCTTGACGAGCTGTTTCGCGTTCTGGCCGCCGACGACTATGAGCTTGTCATCGACGACCGCTGCTGCCGCCGCCGCCCGGGCATGTCCGAGGCTCGGTAGCTCCGCCCAATTGCCTCCACGCAGGGCGAAGACCTTGTTCGTCGCTTCCGCGAGGTTCTCGGTGGTGCCCCCGATAACCACCACCTCACCGCGGTAGGTTGTCGCCGTCGCGTGATGCAAGGGGATAGGCAGCGAAGGCTCTGATTGCCACGCGCCCGTCTGTGGGTCATAGCTCTGCACGGTCTGAAGAGTCTCTCCGTGGCGCATGCCACCGGCGATCCAGATCTTGCCGTCGAGCACGGTCCACGCCATCATCAACCTCGCGGTTGGCGCGTCCGGCAGGGACCGCCACTGTGATGCGGGCTGCGTTTTGCGCGCTGCCAGCTTCAGCGCTTCCGCCGACGAGATGACCTGACCATCGCCAACACCGGTCGACCCGCCGATCGCATACACAGACTTCCCCACAGCGGCGACCGCCATGCCGTGCCGCGCAGTGCCCATGTCCGGCAAACCGGCCCACGTCAGTGTGCCGAGATCTAGCGCCGCCACGCTCTTAAGGACTTGCCCCGCGGACAGGCCCCCGACCGCCACCATCCGTCGATCGGCGACCGCCACGCCGAAGTCACTGCGTGGCTCCGGAAGGTCGGGCAAGGTCGTCCACCTGTTCGCGCCTGGGTCGTACGCCTCGACCGTCGCCAGGTCAGAGGTCCCGTCGCTGCCGCCAACGGCGTACACCAAGTTGCCGTCTGACGCCGCGGCCAACATCTGTCGCGGAGTTGGCATTGCGGCGCCGAGCGTCCAGGTATTGCCGTCGAAGATCTCGGTGGTGTTCAGCTCCTTGCCGTCGGCGTCCACACCACCGGTGACGACTATGCGGTCGCCGACTACCGCGGCCGCCGCTGCCGCCCGAGGCTGCAACAGAGGCGGCAGCTCCACCCAGCGACTGTTGACTACCCGCCAAACCTGGTCCGTCGCAACCTTCGGATTGGTGCCGTCGGTCCGCCAGCCGCCGAGCACAACGGGGTTCCCCTGCCACGTCGCCGACATCGCATGCTGCACCGGAACGGGTAGATCGTCGCCGCCCTTCCAGCTGTCAATGGCAGGGTCATAGCCCTCGTGGCGTCCGGTGACGCTGTTGTCCGCCCCAACGCCGCCGAAAATCCAGATAGTGCCGTCGGCCTCTGTGGTCGCCACCGCCTCGCGGGCAACGCGCGCATTTGTGATCGGCTGCCAACCAGCCTGCGTCTCCGCGGCCGGTCGACTCGGGCTGGCTTCGCCGTCGCCGGTGTCGCGCGATGTCAGGAAGTAGACACCGCTGATTACCAACAGCAGCGCTACCACGGCGGCCGCGGCGATCAGCATCGGTGTGCGATTCCGCTTCTTGGGTGTGGCACCCATCGGCCCGGTGGGGCCCTGCACTGGCCAAGGCATGCTCGAGAAGTTCGGGGTCGACGGTGGCGTTGGCGGTGGCCCGCCCCTTGAGAAGCCAGCCTTTTCAGTCATAGCCGTCTGAGCGGTCTGCCCCGACAACGGCGGCGACATGCCCACTGTGTGCTCTGGCTCATCCTGGGCCGCACTGAGCGCCATCGAGTCCTGTACCAACCCGTTGTGACGCTGCGCCAGCTGCAATTCGAGGCCGAAAGCCTCCGCCGACGCGTACCGTTTCGCCGGATCATGTGACATCGCCTTCTCAATCGCGGCGCACACGTCGGCCGGGATCCCCTCAGGACGCAGGTCGGGCGCTGGCTCCGAACCGATCCGCAAGAAGTGCGCTATGAGCTCCTCGCCGGACTTGCGCTCGTGTGCGGCAGTCCCGGCGATCAGTGCGTAGAGCGTCGCGCCAAGGGAGTACACGTCGGCCGCGGTCGTCGGCGGATTTCCGGCCAGCACCTCGGGCGCGGTGTAGGCGATGGTGCCGCTGAAGAACCCGGTCGCCGTTTTGTATCCACCGGGAACGCGGGCGATCCCGAAATCGCTCAGTTGCGGTTCGCCGTAATGGTTGACGAGCACATTCCCGGGCTTGATATCGCGGTGCAATGTGCCTGCCCGGTGCGCGGTTTCGAGGGCCCCGCACAACTTCACTCCGATACGCAATGCATCAGGCCACGCTACCCGGCCAACCCGGCGGACCCGCTCCGCCAGGGAACCTGCTGCGTGAAAGGGCATCACGATGTATGGCCGGCTACTTTCGGTCACGCCGACCTGAAGGATGCTCTCGATGTTCGGGTGGCCAGAAAGGCTGCCCATGGCGTAACCCTCACGCAGAAAACGTTCTCGGCTATGTTGGTCGAGATCAGAGGCCAGCACCTTGACGGCGACGGTTCGCCCAAGAGACGTCTGCTCGCAGCGATAGACGACGCCCGCTCCGCCGCGGCCGACTTCGACAGGGTCTACGAATCCGGCGGCTGTCAATTCAGCAGCGATCCCGCCAGGGCGTGGGGGCGGGGTGTCGTCCGCGGGTTTTTTGGCCATGTTGGCAATCATCCTTCAACGTGAGGCGGATCGTTTGCGATCTTCGACAATAGTGGGCACTTGCCGGCGGTTGGATTCACGTTCGTCGCCGCTTGCAGGTTCAATCGGAGCCTAGACGTGAGCGGTTGCATTCCGAACGGGATGAAGTCGCGGCTTCAGGTCTGGCCGTGGGTACTGGCTGATTAGCCCCGTGCAACGCTGTGGTTGGACAGAAAAACACATGCTCGCGACCCGAACGCTGTGGGGTGAATTATCCTTCAGTCCGCTAACCGGCGGCCCGTACCCGCTTTTGTACCTGGCCGGGCGCGTCCACAGTCCCTATACCTCAACAGAGGTTTAGAGTTCGGACGTGCGCGTGATCGAGGCGAGCGATTGGATCGCGGCCGGCCACCTTGCGCAACTCCTTGGCCACCTCACGCCGCTGCGGCGTGCCGACGGTCGGCCCATGAGCACACCCTCGGCTGCTGGCCCAGTTCTCGATCCGAGTGTCGGACAGTGACGGCCTCGGTTTGCGTGCCCTGGGTGAGCGACGGATGAAAAACTCGGGGAGGCAGCGGCGACGCAATTCGCTCGGGAAATTAGGACGGATGGACTTCAGGCAGCACTTCGGACAGCACGCTCTGGTCATCGGGGCGAGCACCACCATCGGCGAGCAGTTCGCTCGTCAGCTCGCGGCGCGCGGGATGAACGTCATCCTGGTGGCGCGCCGGAAGGATCTCCTTGAGCGGATCGCGGGCGAGATTCGCGTGGCACACGGGGTCGAGGCCCGCGTGATCGCAATGGACATCGGCACGGACGACGCCGTCGAGCGCCTCGGGGAGGCGACGAGCGACGTGGAGGTGGGGCTCCTGGTGGTCAACGCCAACCTCCACAAGGTGAACCTCTTTCACCGCATGGATCGCCGGACCAAGCTCCAGATGCTCCGGATGAACGCCGAGGTGCCGATGCTCCTCACCGACCGTTTCGGTGCCCTCATGGTCGAGCGGAAGAAGGGTGGCATCGTCTTCGTCAATGTCCTCAACAGCCTCTCCCCCATCGACATCGATGGTGTCTTCCAGGGGACTAAGGCCTTCCTGCGCGTCTTCGCGGAGTGCCTATGGCTCGAGTACCGGCGGTACGGCGTGCAGGTGTCGACCGTGTTGGTGAACGGCATCGAGGGCTCGGAGAGCTACGGGAACAAGCTCTCGCCCAAGAGCCGCTTCGTCGCGAAGCTCATCGGCGGCTCGATGAAGCCCGAGCGCATCGTACGTTCGGCGCTCAACCAGGTCGCCCGGCGCAAGTGGATCTGCGTGCCCGACTATCTATTCCCGGTGAACCACCTCGGCGTGTGGTTCCTCGAGACCTTCCGCAGCCTCGGCGGGCGCCTGGCGGCCTTCGGGTCGTCGAAGGTCTTCGACCTCCTCCTGAACGGCGACGAGGTGAAGGCGGCGCTCGAGGATTAGCGAGCCTCGCCGAAAGACCGGCACTACGGGCGGCACCGTCCGAAACCGTCGACCCACCGCCGCTCCCTGCGTGATTCGGGTATCCCCACGCCGGCGACCATCCAGCGCATCGACAACACCGGGCAGCCGCAGGCCGCACTCCCGCCGGATGAGGGCCGACGGGCACACCGGGAAGGACATCGCCAAGTACCTCGCGGTGAGCCGGGCGACGTTATACCGGTACCTCACCGAGGATGGCGCGACCTGAGTCGCCGCTCTGGCGGTGGCCCTAGTTCAGTTGCTGATTGACGGTAACGCTTGTGAAAATGTCCGGTCGCTCAACTGGTTGACGAGAAAGGCGGCGATGTCGTCGCGTGACATCGCAGATCCCACGTTGTCGCGACCGAGGTAACCGGCACGGAGGGTTCCCCTCGACGGCTTGTTGTTTGGGCTGGTGATTCGGGCGATGGTCCAATCGAGGCCGGACTGGGTCACAGCCGCCGTCATCCCGCGAAGTTCGTGCAGAGCGTTGGGGAACATGAGGCCGGCCATGACCGGCAGGAGTTTGGCTTTGAGGGTGGGCCTGTCGCGCTCATCCGAGACCGACGGCGTCGCCAGGCCCACGTAGCGGCTGACATTCTCGGCCTCCATCGCGTCGACGATGGCCTTGGTGCCGTCGGTGACTGGCGTCCCCTTCGCGCGCGGATTCAGCGACGGTCCCAGGGCGCTGATGACTGCGTCCGCCCCATGAATCGACTGCCGGACGCGGTCCTGATCGGACAGCTCGCCGGTGACAGTGACCAGGTTGGGGTCGGCGAGGTCAAGCTTGTCCGGGTCGCGCACATATGCGGTGACGCGGTGGCCTGCGGCCAGCAGCTTTGAAACGACACTGCGGCCAATCTGTCCGGTCGCGCCGAAGACGGTGACGTTCATGCAGCCCCTCGTTCACGGTCAGTCTAGGCGTGGGGACACGAGCAGCGATTCGTCAGTGACTCGTTGACTTCGCAGCTGAGCCCGACCCTGGTGCCTTACCCGGCGGATAGGAAACCCTTCCTCCTTAAGAGGGGAATCTGACTTCCCAGCGATTACGGAGCGACTACTTGATCGCGACTATTTCCCTCATGGCTATGAACCCGGTGACTACGGGGCTTGCGACAGCAGATACAGCAAGCGTCGCACGCATCGCGCTGGTCGGAATCGGCGTCGGAGGCACGCTCACACTCAGTCGACTCGCGGAGCAGGCAGACAGTTCCTGGAGTGGAACCGCGCTGGACATCGTCGACCGCCCAGAAAGCCTCGGGCGCGGCAGCGCTTTCGGTAGTGACATAGCAGCCGCTGCGGTGAACACCTCCCAGAACCGGCTCGAAGCGCTCTCGCCGTCGCTTCACTCGTTTCGCAGCTGGCTTGACGAGTGTGGAAGCCCGTCGACCAACCTCGACGAAATGCCGATGTCCCGATCCGTGTACGGCGACTACCTGGCGGCGACCCTGGCGAAGGCAATCGACCGTCTCCGTGACTGCGGGGTCCGCGTCCGCTTTTATCCGATGCATGCCCGGGCAGTACGGCCCCGAGTAGATGGGATGGCGGTACTTGGCGATACCGCCGATCTGCCGTCGGCCGATATCGCGGTTGTCGCTCCCGGTGTGTGGTCTCCCCCCCTGCCGGCGATTTCTCACGACATCGTCGATGCCTACCCCCTCAGTGGTCTGCGGGCTCGCGTCGGCGATCGGCGTTCGGTTGCGGTTCTCGGCAGCGGTCTCACCGCCGTGGATGTCGCATGTGCGCTCGACGACGGCGAGACGCGCGTCCACTTGCTCTCCCGAAACGGCACCCTGCCCCGGGTTCAGGTCGAGGCCACGCAAGACGGCGAGGCGCCACGGCATCTCACCGAGGATGCGGTCATACAGCTTGCGGTTCGGAGCGAGCTCACAGCGGAGTCGGTGCTCGCGTTGCTAGACCGCGAACTCGCTCGTTTCGGATTCTCCAGGTCCGACGTTCTCGATGATGTCGCCCACGTCGACCACTGGTCAGATCCGCTAGCCGATCCGGCCGACCTCGCCTGCCACCACACACTCAGTGCCACCAACCACGCGCTCAACGCCGCATTCGCACTGCTCCCCCAGCCGGAGCGGAATTTGCTTCGCGCGTCCCTCGGGTCGAAATGGTTCCGATACCGGGTCAGGGTCCCGCTGAGCCGATGGCGCCAGCTTCGTGACATGCAGGCCGATGGACGCCTGATCGTCCACGGCGGCGTGGACGCCCGCGACTCAGGGCTTGACGGCATCCTCGCCGACCTGGGAGCTGACTGCGTGATCCCCGCGCTCGGCCAGTCCTCGACCCTCTGGGAGGGCCCCAAACTGGTGGCCGACCTGGCCGCGTCGGGTCTCGTCGGCTGCGACGACGCGGGCCAGGGCCTGGTCGATCCCGCGACGTGTCGGGCCCTCACCCCGGAAGGACGACCTCGCGATGATCTCCTGCTCGTCGGCCAGGTGTCTGCGGGCAGCTACTTCACCGTGTCAGCGCTCGATGTCGTCGTCCGGCAAGCCCGCCATGCTGCTCAGACGATCGCGGATGCCATTACCACCCGAACCGGCCGCCGTCTGCCGGCGGCAAGCAAGGCGGCCTGACGTGAATACCTCGATCTCACACCTGGTCCTGATCAGCGGCAACGACTCCAGCCTCCCGGTGGTGCGCCCGCCGAATACCACCATCACGCTTGTCCAGACACCGGACCGGGCCACAGATTTCCAGCGCTCCACGGTGGATCGGTTCATCGAGGTGCCGGAGATCACCGCGGAGTCCCTCATCGACCTGCTGCGACCGATTCACCGATCCTCACCCGTCACCGCGCTGGCGTGCTTCCTAGAATCTGCCATCCTGGCGGCAGCGGTCGCCGCCGACGCGCTGGGCATTCCGTCGAATCCCGTCGATGCCGTCCGTACGGCCCGTGACAAGGCGCTCACACGTCAGGCTCTGGAACGACACGGCGTTCCCCAACCACCGTGGCGACTGTGCAGCAGCCTCGATGATGTCGTCGCATTCCGGGACTCACTGGCGGGTGCCCCCATCGTGGTCAAACCCGTGACGGGCGCCGGCAGTGCGGGTGTTCGATTGATCCGGAATGACGCAGATCTCCGTGCGGCATGGGACTCGATCGGGGGGCTCAAGTGGTGGGCGCTCCTGGACAATCCGGAGAACGCTGTGATCGCCGAGGCGGTGTTGTCCGGCAGTGAGTTCAGTGTCGAGGCGATGAGCGTCGACGGACGTCACGAAATCGTCGCCATCACAGGAAAGCTCACCACCGGGGAACCGGAATTCGTCGAACTCGGCCACTGGCAGCCAGCGGAGCTCCGCTTGGACCAACGGGACGCGGTCGTGAACCGGACAGTAGAGATCCTCGACGCGATCGGGCACCGGACAGGGCCGAGTCACACCGAGGTGATGGTCGACGGCCTCAACGTCGGACTCATCGAGACTCATACTCGCTTCGGAGGCGACCAGATCTGGGAGCTCACCCAGCTGACGACAGGACGCCATTTCGCCACCGAGACCATCTTCGCCCTCCTCGGTCGGCGCGCCCCCGAACCTGGCGACCGGCACGGCGCCGCCGCCATCCGAAAGCTCGACTGGGCCTACCCGGAACACATCGACGGGATCGAGCAGCGGGATGGAGTGCTGCGGGTGTCCCGACCAAGCCGACACCGCCCCGAGGACGTTACCGCGATCGGGGACTCATCGGACCTCACCGGCTACGTACTGACCGTTGGCGACGACGTGCGGGAGGTCTGGAAACTGGCGGAACTGTCTTCTGCCACCGCGAAAGGAGAGAGGTTATGAGTGATGAGCGCTTGCGCGAAGAGCAGAGGGCAGATGAGTCTTACGCGAAGACGGCCCGATCCTGGTCATGAGTCCGGCCAAGGTGATCAATCACTTCGGTCGGGAGCGGTTCGCCTCGGTCGTTCCCGTCGGATCGGTCCTGATCACATCAGGGCCGGTGGACGTCGACGAGGCCCGGTTGGCCGACCTCGTGGAGTTCGCCAACTACGCCACCGACGACGAGATCCCGCTAGTCGCGGATGAGATGGTTGCCCGCCACGGCCTGGAGCGCATCATTGTGCTTGCCGAAGCTGATGTCCTGCGAGCTGCTGAAATCCGTTCCCGGCGAGGAATTCCCGGGCAGCTGCCCGACGACGCGCTCCGCTTCCGCGACAAGACGTTGATGAAGCGAGTGGTGGGCAGCGCGAACATCGCGGTGGCCCCGCACCGTGAGGTCCGGTCCGCACTTGAGCTTCGCGAGGCAGTCGGCGAGCTCGGTTACCCCTGCGTGGTCAAACCTCCGCATGGCCGCGGGTCGTCTGGAGTCTCCGTACTCGACGACGCGGAGGCGCTGCGTACCTTCCTGCGGACTGGTCCGTTCAGTGACCAGGGACGAACGACTCCGTGGCTGGTCGAGGCGTTCCAGTCCGGCGAACAGTATCGGGTGGACGGAGTGTGTCGTGGCGGCCGCGTCGTAGTCGCCGCCGCCGCGGTATACGTCAATACCCACCTTGACTACCTGGGCGGCGGCCACCTCGGCTCGGTCATGCTCCCCGCTGAGAGCGAGGAAGCCAGGACCATTCTCGAACTAGCCCGCTCCGTGCTGGAGGACGCCCTCCCCGCGTTTGACGGGGGATTCCACCTCGAGGCGTTCATCACCTCGGAAGGTCCGGTGTTCAGCGAGGTCGGGGCTCGGATCGGTGGGGGATCCATCCCAGAGGAGGTCGAACTCTCCTACGGGTTCAACCTCGTTGAGGAGTCGATTCTCGCCCAGCGCGGGGAACCTCCCCGCCACGCCTCACCGCGCCAGCGCCGGCTCGCCGGGCAGCTGCTCTTCTCCCCCGTGCCGGGGATGCTCGCCCAAGCTCCGGAGAGTTTCGAGCAATCCCGACGTTGTCCTCTCGGAAATCGCCAAGCCGGGCCAGAGGTTCTCCGCGATGAGTCACACCAACTCAGAGTTCGCCCGGGCGGTATTCCGCGCCGACTCCGTGGAGTCCGGGCGGGACACGATTTCAAAGCTCTTGCACCACATCGACGCAACGACGAAATGGGAGGTGTCCGACTATGTGGCGTCAGCTTGAACCGGATGACTACGACGCGGTCATGGCGCTACGGCAGGCCGTTCTCACTAGCCTCCCGGACCCTGACTTCTACGTTCGCGAGGACGACGAGGAAATGTTTGTCCGCGGCCACCTGGACGTGTTCGGCGAGTCTCTCGGGTTTTTCGACGGAGACGATCTGGTCGCATACCTCGCTCTGACCACCGACCTGGTGTCCTCCGGCGAGGACATCGAGTTCGCCGCCTGCGCACCGACTTTGGATGATGCGGTATTCGCCGCACACATGGTCCTGCCCGAGTACCGAGGGCGTTCGTTGCAACGCGCCGGCATCCGCCGCCACATTGCCGCCGCACAGGAACTCGGGGCACATCGCGGCTTGGCTCAAATATCGCCGCGGAACCACGGGTCGCTCCGATCGTTTTTCTCCGAAGGCTTTCGGTGCACACGGGCAGTCGACTATCCCGACGGTCGCCGGCGCCTGCTGCTTGAGCGCGACCTCGTCGGTGGCACCGACACCGCGCTCATCGACGACGTCGCACTCGTCGACACAAGCGACTTCTGCGGCATCCGTCGCGAACTCACCGATGCGCGGGCGGGACATCGCCTCCTTCCGATCGGCGCTAAAGCGCTGATGGTGGTTGGTGCCGGTAGGTCCGCGGCATGACCCATCTGCTCGTAGTTGGCGGCATCGCAACGGTGCACGACGTCGCCCGTCGACTCGGGGCCGCGTTGACGTTGGTCAAGACGGGAGCGGCGCAGACAATGCTTCGCCTCTGAGGCATATGTGCGGATCGTCGATGTTTCCGACCGCGAACAAGGCGATCGCGTCCGCGTGGCAGACGAGGTGATCCAGGCTGTCGCCGGAACGAAATTCGACGGGATACTTTGCCTCCACGACGAGGCGGTTGAACTCGGTGCGCTCGTAGCCCAGGAGCTGGGGCTGTCCTTCCCCAGTCCTGAGGTGGCGCACCGAACGATCAACAAGTCCGCGATGCGGGCCCGCCTCGACGTCACCGGCCTCGGATCCGTGGCTCACGGTGTGGTTGTCGACGGCAGGGTCGAGTGGTCGGGACTGGCCCCGACGTCGGAGATCGTGCTGAAACCGGTCGATGGCCGGGCCAGCAGGGGCGTGACCTTCCACCGTTCGGCTGTCGAGCTCCAAACGTGGCTCGATGCCCATCCGGGCGAGGTCGAGGGATATCTAGCGGAAGAACGGAAGCTGGGCCGGGAATTCAGCGTCGAGTCTCTTATCGTGCGTTCGGGTCACGCATGGCACGGAGTGACAGCCAAGACCACCATCGGCGCGGTCGAGTCCGGACACCTTCACCCGGCCCCACTTGAGGCCGGGGAGCGAACGCGCATCGTGGACGCCGCGACCGCGTGTCTTGAGGCGTTGGGCATCGACCGCGGACTGTTACACACCGAAGTCATCCTCGACGACGCCGGTGCGCACGTAGTCGAGACCCACCTTCGCGGCGGAGGCGACATGATTCTCGACCTCGTGCGGTCGTCCACCGGCCTGGATCTCACAGAACTCTATGTCCGGGACGTGCTCGAGGCTCTCGACGAAATCCCGGCGGCGACCAACCTCGGCTTTGCGAGTAGCCAATTCGTGTTCCCGGTCGAAGCCGGCGTCATTTCGGGATGGGACGGTGTCGAGGAGGCGCGCTCGATGCCTGGTGTGGATGTCGTGACCACCCTCCTAAACGCGGGAGAGCGAGTGTCGCCGGAGGTCAATTCCAGCTATGGAAGGTCCGTGTGCGCGCTCGCCCATGCGGACGACCCGATGGAGGCGTGCGAACGGGCCCGCGCCGCTGCGCTGACGCCGAGGCCGATTCTGGAGTGCGCGTAATGGTTTCTTCGTTTCTTCGCTTGTTTCCGAGGTGGCCCGGTTCACGCCTGCTCACTGGGTCGATGCTGTTCAACCTGGCGTCCGGCTGCTTCATCATCACGCTCGGGCAGGCGCTCTTCGAGTGGTCGGGATCAGTTTCGGCATTCACCGGCGTTGTCGTGATCGAATTCATGGTGCCGGTGGTTCTGGGGGCTATTGCTGGGAGCATCGCCGACCGTGTCAACCCCGCCGTGGTGTGTGCAGTCGCGTCCATCGTTCCCGCTCTAGCGTTGCTCGCGTACCTGGTCGCGCCGGCGGGCCTACTGGTCGTGGGCGTCGCGATCGGTCTGATAGTCAACCTCGCCCGCCCGTTCTATCGAGCGGGAATCTTCGCGGTTGGTCCGCGATCCCTGGATCCGGCCGACCTCCCCCGGTACAACATGCGGTGGACGGTATCTGTTCAGGCCGGACAGATCGTCGGTGGTGCGGTTGCCGGCGCTTTCCTTTGGGCTGCGGGGCCGAAGTGGGCTTTTCTCGCCGCCGCCGCCGCGTACGCTCTCGCTGCGTACGCGCTGGCGTCGGCGCGTTCGTCGATATCGACGGCGCTAGACGGCGACAGCGCGACCGACGGCGAGGGTTGGAGTTCGGTCCTCCGTGAGGCGACGGGTAGTTCCCGGTCCGTCCTGTCATTGCTGCTTATCGGTGTCGACTTCCTGACGATCGCCGCGTTCAATGTGGCACTGGCACCACTTGTCCACCGGCTCTACGGGAATGACATCTGGCTCGGAATTCTGGACGTTTGTTTTGCGGCCGGCGCAGTAGTAGCCCCTACCTTGTGGGCGCGGTGCTCGTCGGGGGTGTCCAGTAGGGGGGCAGTTAGCGCGGGTTACGCGATACAGATCGTGGGATTCGCAACTATCGCGCTCGGGTTGGAACTGGGTGGCACCGTGGGGCAGTCGGGTGTGCCATTCGGCGCGGTCCTGCTTGGGCTCGGGGTGGCGGTGTCTTCGAGCCAGCAAGTTAGCATCCTCCAAGCCTGGGCCAAATCATCCACGATTGGCAGAGTCGGTGCATTGCGGCAAGCGGTAATCGGTCTCACGGCCGCGACGACCCTGCCGGTGGTCGGATACATCGTCGACAGGGATCTCGCGGCGGCCTTCGGAGCCGTGGTTGCCGTACTCGTACTGGGCGCGTTTGTGAATATGGGCGTCGCCAGCCGCGAGAAGATCACTGCGGCTTGACTTATCGACCAAACCGTTCCTGATTACTGAGCAGGAACGGTTCAATTCCCTATGAGCGCACCTCCGGGCGCGCTGACCCAGCTGTTCAGCTGCGACTGGTGGCCGGGGCGAGGCGGGCCACCCCGCGGAGGATCCACGGTGTCCGCCTCGCCATCACCTCCAGTGCGCGGTCCGACCGGCGCATCGCGGTCCGAGGGCCGGGGGTGGGTGTTGACGCCAGTTCCGCCTCGGCCGATCCCGCCCGCGCGCCGTGGCGATCGACCGCCAGCAGTTGCCAGGTGCCGGGCACGCCACGCAGCTCGACGCTGCCGCGGTCCTCGAAGCCGGTGCCCGAGCCGACGACCAGGTCACGCACGGTGCGCGAGACGAGGATTTCGCCGGCGCCGGCCTGGCCGAGGATCCGCGCCGCGATGTGTACCGCGATCCCCCCGATGTCGGTGTCCAGCAGTTCGCACTCGCCGGTGTGGATGCCGGCGCGGATCTCGATGCCCAGTGTCTCGGCGTCAGCGCGCAACGCCTCGGCGCAGCGGATGGCCTGCGTCGGGCCGTCGAACGTGGCGAGGTGACCGTCGCCGGTGCTCTTGACCACCGTGCCGCCGAATGGTTGCGTGAGTTCGGCGGTGATCTCACCAAAGCGCGCCAGCACCGCCCGCCACCGCCCGTCGCCCTTCGCCGCGGCGTGTTGCGTCGAGGCGACCATGTCGGTGAACAACACGGTGCGCAGGGCGCGATGTGACTGCGACGGCGCCGCATGGCTGCCGGTGAGGAACTCCTCGATCCCGGCCAAGATCCGGTCGGGCTCGGTGAGCCAGGGCGCGTGGTCCGCGCCGTCGACCTCGAGGTACCGCGCGCCGGGGATGTGGTCGGCGAGGTATCGGCCGCACTGCACCGGCATGAGGTCCTCGCAGGCATGGATGACGAGGGTGGGCGCGGTGAGCGTCGGCAGGATCGGCCGCACGTCGATCCGGAACGCCGATTCCATTGTCGCTCGCAGCATCCCCGGGCTGGCGCTCATGCGCTCGAACATGGCGAGCTGGCGTATCGAGCGGACCGACGGGAACCACCACTTGACTGTTGCACCGCTGCCCCACGCCGAGCGGGCAGCGCGGACCATTTCCTGCAGGCGGGCGATCTGCTCCGTCGACGGCGTGTAGTCCTCACCCAACTCGGGTAAGAGCGCGCGCCCGCAGCTCGGCCGGGTCGCGGTCCAAGTCGTCCCAACTGCGAGGCCGGTCATGCACGGGAACGAGCCGTAGAGGATCAACGCCCGCGTTCGCTCCGGTCGTCTTGCCGCGAACACGATGGCCTGCGGGCCGCCCTCGCTCATGCCGAAAAGCACGGCCTTTCCGAAGCCGACGGCGTCCATGACGGCCTCGATCTCGGCCGCTCGATCATCGAGCGTGCGAACTTGCGGGACCGGGTCCGACAGCCCGACCCCGGCCTTGTCGAACACAAGGACGCGACAGAACGTGGCGAGCTGCTCGAAGAAGGCCTTGTATTCGGGCATGGTCCAAAACAGCTCGATGTGGCTGACGATCGGCCCGACGAAGACGAGCTCGACGGGCCCGTCGCCGAACACCTGATACGCCAGGCTGAGATCGCCGCAGGATGCGTACGAGGTTTCCGGCATGGCATTGAGCGTACGGATACCGGGCGCTACGACTCCGACTTCGGCGCAGTTGCGTGCCGCTACGGCAGATAATTGCGCCAAAGTCCGAACGCGAGATCGTGAACCGACGTGGAGGTCTGGCGAAAATTGTCGATGTGCTTTCACGCAGGCGTGTCGTGAATGCGTCGGCGGAAGGCTAACGCGGCCGGGCTGGCCGGTGGCCGGGGTCGTACCTGAACGACACTGCCGGAGCTGTGATGTGGGGTGTGCGCTCAGCGCGCTCCGCGCACCAACCGGCCGGGGCGCGCGCCGGTGTCAACGCCGTCGCGGCGGGTCACAACGCCGTTGACGATCGTGGCGGTGTAGCCGGTGGCGCCCTGGACGAGCCGGTGACCGCCGGCCGGTAGGTCGTAGGCCATCCGGGGGGCATGCAGTGTGAGCGCATTCATATCGATCACGTTGACGTCGGCCTTCTTTCCGACGTCGATGACACCGCGATCGGACAAACCGAACAGTTCGGCGGTGTCGTGAGACTGCTTGCGGATGACGTACTCCAGCGGCAGCTTTTCGCCCCGGTGACGATCGCGCGCCCAGTGCGTCAGCAGGAAGGTGGGATATGACGCGTCACAGATCATGCTGCAGTGGGCGCCGCCGTCGGACAGTCCCAGCACCCCGGCCGGGTGGGTCATCATCTCGCGGATCGCGTCGTGGTTGCCCTCGGAGTAGTTGAAGAGCGGCATCATCAGCATCGCGCCGGCATCGGCTTGCAGCATCAGGTCGTACATCGTCGTCAGTGGATCCTCGCCGCGTTGGCGGGCGATCGCGGCGACGGTGCGGTCGGCGGTGGGCTCGTAGTCGGGTGGTTCGCCGATGGTGTACAGCCTGTCCACCGAGTACTGCGCGAACGCGAACATGCCGTCGAACAACACGTTCGGGTCGATGGGCAGGTCGTCCTCGGACAGGATTGCCGCCCGGACGGCGGGCTCGGCCAACCGGGCGGCGAATTCCTCACGGGTGCATTCGGCCTTCAGCCGACGGTAGGTCGGGCGGTGGGTGAAGGCGTGGTGACCGGGGAATCCGAGCAGCATCCCGAATGGGCGCGCCGCGACCTGCGGGTGCAGTCGGCTGCCCGCCTCATGGGCGGCCGCCGAGATGTCGAGTTGCTCGCGCCACAGGTTGGGGTCGGCGTCGACCTGGATCAGCGCGAAGCTCAACGCGCAGTCGATCTCGGCGCCGAGCCGCTGCATCCACTCGAGTTCCTTCTTCGGCGCCACGATGTCCTCCCCTGCCGCGCCTTGCGGCGCGAGTTCGAACACGGCACCGCCGCCGGCCGCCATGGCGCGGCCGAGGGCGAACAGCTCATCTTCGGCCGCGAACGTTCCCGGGACGGGTTCGCCATCCATGGCGCGGTGGGCGAGCGTGCGCGACGACGAGAACCCCAGCGCACCGGCCTCCACCGCCTCTTGCACCAGCCGGCTCATTGTCGCGATGTCCTCGGGGGTTGCGGGCTCGTTGCGGGCGCCGCGCTCCCCCATCGCATACGCGCGCACGGTTCCGTGCGCGATCTGGCTTCCGATGTCGACGGCGAGCTCGCGCTTGCCGATCACGTCGAGGTATTCCGCGTAGCTCTCCCAGCCCCAGGTAATGCCTTCGGTCAGAGCGGTTCCCGGAATGTCCTCCACACCCTCCATCAGCGCGATCAGCCATTCCTCAGTGCCGGGTCGCACCGGCGCAAAACCGACGCCGCAGTTGCCGGCGACGACCGTGGTCACGCCGTGATTGCTGGAGGGCTCGAGAACACTGTCCCAGCTGACCTGACCGTCGTAGTGGGTGTGGATGTCCACAAATCCCGGCGCGACGATCTTCCCTGTCGCGTCGATCGTCTCGGCCGCGTCGCCTTCCAGTGACGGATCGCCCGGCCCGCGGCGACGAACCTCGACGATCTTGCCGTCCTTGACAGCCACGTCGGCTGCGAATCGATCCGCGCCCGTTCCGTCGACGACGGTGCCGCCAGTGATCTTGAGGTCGAACACGATTACTCCCTGGAATGCCGTGCCAGCCGCTACGGTGGTCAATGTAACACCGTTACAGACCGGTGGCGCCGAATCAGGAAGGGCGAATCGTGACGCACGCAGCGCAGGCCGGTTCCACGGTCGGCAACCCCGCCCAGATCCGCCGAGAGGATGCGATCGGCACGCCGCCGCAACGCCCAACGCTGGTGCCGACAGAGCGCTATTACTCCGCCGCGTTTGCACAGCTGGAAGTGGAGCGGATGTGGCCGAAGGTGTGGCAGGTCGCCTGCACGGTCGACCACGTCGCCGAGCCCGGCGACTACTTCGAATACCGGTGCGGCCCCTACTCGGTACTCATCGTTCGCGGCGACGACGGCGCGCTCCGTGCGTTCCAGAACGTATGCCGCCACCGGGGCAACTCGCTGTGCGCCGGGTCCGGTTCGGACTTGCGTGAACTGCGGTGCGGATACCACGGCTGGACGTGGGACCTTGCCGGCGCTCTCAAGCGAGTCCCCAATCGCAAGGGATTCGGAGCGCTCCCGATGTCCGAGCTTCCGCTGGTCCCGGTCAGCGTTGACACGTGGGAACGGCTCGTCTTCATCAATCTCGACGTCAACGCGATGCCGTTGGTCGACTTCTTGGAGGCGGTGCCACAAGACATCGCGTGGTGCGGCCTCGGCGACTTCCGTTGCTACGCAACCATGACCATCGAGGTCGAGGCGAACTGGAAGACGATCGCCGACGGGTTCAGCGAGACCTATCACATCCAGACGTTGCATCCCGAGCTGCACAGGTGCATGGACGATGTCTATGCGCCGCAGGTGATCTGGGGACACACGGGCAAGTCCGAGCAGCTCTACGGCGTGCCGAGCCCGCAGATCAAGGAAACGCTCACCGATGCTGACGTGTGGGACGCGTATGTCGCCACGCAGGGGGCACTGATGGGCGTTCCGGAGGGCACCCCGTTCCCGGCTGATCAGTGCCGGCCCGGCCAATCGGCTGCAGACGTGATCGCCGAGCGCACAAAGGCTTTCGCCGCCGAGCGCGGTGTCGATTTGAGCTGGGCGACTACCGACCGGATCATGCGGCTGCACCAGTACAACGTCTTCCCGAACATGACGCTTCTGACCAACGCCGATCACCTGACGGTCATGACCTCACATCCCGGGCCCGATCCCGATCACGGCGAACTGGTGATGATTTTGTGGACGCGAATGCCGCCCGGCGCGCCGCGAAGCAAGCCGGCCGACGTGCGCATGAAGGCGGATGAGGCACACCCCGGTCTGGTGTTGACCCAGGACATCACGGTGTTGGCGGGACTTCAGCGCGGTCTGCACCAGCCGGGGCTTACGCACTTGACGTTGTCGAACGAGGAACGGCGCGTGATCAATATGCACCGCAACCTCGAACGCTATCTCGAACTGCCCGAGTCGGACCGCATCACCGGGGGTGAGACACCTGACAGCCCCGCAGCGCAGGACCGTCGGTAACCCCAAGGGCGAACGGGCCCAAGAGGCCATCAGCGCCGAGGTGATCCTTGACACCGCGGCTCGTCTGATCGAACTCCACGGGGTGGACGCGTTTACGATGCGTGGCCTCGCCGAGCAACTCGGGGTAGCGGTCACCTCGATCTACTGGCATGTCGGGGGCCGAGACAAACTCTTCGACAGCCTGGTCGGCCGGTTGCTCAGCCAGATGGCGCATCTGCCCATCGAGGGTGACACTGCGGTCGAACGCATCGCGTCACTCGCCCGCTCCCAGCGCACGGCGCTGATTGACCGACAACACCTCCTCGGCATCGCACACAAGCGCGACCGGACGCCGATGTTGTTCCTGCCGATTCAGCAGACGTTGGCAGCGCAGCTGGCCGAATTGGGTGTGACCGGAACCGATGCCGCACTCATCCTGCGGGCGGTGCAGGTTCACGTCATTTCGTCGGCGCTTATGCAATTCTCGGCCATCCGCGGCGCCGACCACGACGAGGAAGACCCCTCACTCTGGGCCAACGACTGGCCCGACCAGTCGCTCGTCAAGGCCCTTCAGTCCCCGACCGATTATGACGCCGTTTTCGAATACGGGCTCAACGCCCTGCTGGCGCCGCTGCAGAAACACCTGCGGAAATCTTGAAAGTGACGACGCGAAACGACGCCAAACAACCTGCGGATACACCGAAAGGTGTTGACGGCATCAACGGGCCGCAGCGCCTCCCGGCTGGTGCCCTTATGCGTCATTTGGCAATATGCGCCGCCAGCCCGGGTGGCGCCCGTGAGCGCGTCAGGCGTTGCGCTCGCGCAGCAGCTTCTTGTTGATCTTGCCGACGCTCGTTTTCGGGATCTCGGAGACGAATGCGATGCGGTCGACCTCGGGCACTGCGTACTTGTTGATGCCCGTGCGACGCGACCTGAGACAGCAGGTGGGCGCGCACCGCGTCCGCGTCGACCTTCGCATCGGGCTTCGCGACGACGAACGCCATTGGCCGCTCACCCCATTTCTCGTCCTTCACACCGATGACCGCGGCTTCTAGGACCCCCGGCACGTCGCCGATCAACGATTCGACCTGGATCGACGACACCCACTCGCCGCCGGTCTTGATGACATCTTTGATGCGGTCGACGATCTGCACCGAGCCGTCCGGAAACATGACCGCGACGTCCTGGCTGTGCAGATAGCCACCGGCCCAAAGCTCCTCGGAAGCCTGCGGATTCTTGAAGTAGCCCTGCGTCGAGAAGGGCGACCGCAGGACGATCTCGCCCTGCGTCTTGCCGTCGCACGGCACGTCGCGCATCCCTTCGTCGACGACGCGGAGCTCGACGAAGGGCGCTGGGCGCCCGGTGAGCGAGCGGCGGTGCACGTCGTCGTCGGCATCAGCCGGGGTGACACCGGGGCGGAATCTGCGCGAGCGTGACGACTGGACCGGTCTCGGACATGCCAGAGCCGGCGAAGATGTCGATGCCCTTTGCGCGCCGAACAGCGTCGCCAGGTCGGTCTGCAGGCTCTGCTGGTCGACCAATGCACCGATGATATCGGTGTCGAGTGACTGAAATGCACATGAGACAGTCCGGACCTACGGAAGGTATCGAACAACGAAAGACGTTGGGGCAAAATCGAACTCACTCGTGTGCTTCGACACCAAGAACCGCCTCGTAGTCGCGCCCGCCATAAAAGATGCCGACAATCACCACAGTCTGGCCCAACACAGCGAAGGCGATCACGACTCGACGCTTAAAGCCGACTGTGCGAAGACCTGACCTGATGTCATCACGTGCCCTGCCACGCTGCGGGAATGCACCCAGATCCTCGCAGAACGCCACGATCGATTCCGTGTAGCGCGCAGCCACTTCCGTCGATCCTGCCGCCGCGATGTAGCGGTGCAGCTCAAGGAGCTGGTCTTCTGCCTCAGGCGTGAAGACGACGCTGAGGCTCACCCGTCCCCGGCAAGACGCGCCCGCACCGCCTGCGCAGAGACCCCCCTCGAAGGATCGGCAATGACGGCGTCGTATGCGGCGGCCACCTCGTCCCGTAGCCAGGCTTCAACCGCTTGATCGCGAGCGAACAAAGCCCGCAGTCCTTCGCGGATCACCTCGCTCTCGCTGGCATATTCCCCCGACCGCACTCGTTCACGCAGCCCATCAGCCATATCGTTGGGGAGCGTGATGCTTAGTTGGCGTGTCGTGCGCATAGCCACCTCCAGAGCGATAGGACTCAATCCTACTCTTGCGCGGGATACGGCGCACCGAGTTCGAAGGTCATCAAGCCTTGGCCGTTGAGCAAGCCCCTTGGTCGTCGTCCCGCTCCGGCCGAGGCAGCGGAATGGTCTCGAGCCAACGCAGATCGACCAGGTCGACGTCGCGCTCCCTACGTTCCCGTTCGAACATTGCCGAAGTCTTGGTGAGGACGAGCGTGTAGGGCCGGCCAGACCTTCGCGTCTCATGTCGAACCGGCAGTTCATTGCGGTCGATCCGATCGTGTACGTGGCGCCGACCTTGCTCTGCCAAGGGCCAATCCAAATGCTGACATCCGGGATCGACCAGAAACGCGCGGAGCTTGCCGCACAGTTGGCAGGTACAGGCGTCCGGCGCGCAGATCGACCAGTCGTCGGGATCTCGTGCCGGTCGGGCGAGCCTGGCCGACAACCGCATTCGCGTGATCTCCGCCAGGCCCTCGATTGCGCCCACGGTCAGCTGCTCGGGTGCGACCTCGGCGATGAGGCGCAGCGTGGTCATCGCGCAACGAAGCTGCTCGTCATCCGCACTGAGGGCTGCGGACAATTTCGCACCAACCTCGGTGTCCTCCGCGATCACCGCTCCGACAAGCAGGCCGGCCGCCGGCCCTGCCAGCTCGCCAAGTGCGTGTGCACGGCGGGATGGTTGCGGCAGTGAGCCTGCCCGCTCCAGGGTGGCGAGGAGCCCCGTGGCGCTCACCTCAACGAGATCCCTGGCCACATTCCAAGCACCGCGTTCTGTGAGCGCGCGACACAGCGCGGGCAGTTCAGCGATCCACACACGTCGCTGACCGTCGTGGCCCCACCCACGGCGAGCGGTCTCCCACTCGGCCAGAAGTTGCCGAAACCAGTCCACCCCGTACCGGTCGGCGGCGGCGGCCAGGGCCGATGCTTCCCGCGTGGAGATCTGGTCGAGACGGAACGGCCTCAGCAGCATCGTCGCCAGTGGCGCATCGTCGAGTTCGAACGCGACGTCGAGGGCTATGCCAAGTTCTGCCCCATCGCCCGCTACCTGCTCGTCACTTTCCAGCTGCCTGCCAGCCACGTCGGCCCAGAAGGGCGCCAGCGAACCAGTTCGTTCCCGAGCGCCTGCGAGATCCTTCTCGCGCAACAGTCCGCACAGCGCGTCCAAAGCCCAACGGGGCGAGCCCTGCGCGCGAACCGCGAATTCGTGGCTGCGTGGCCACATCACAACAGCGCCCCGCCGATACCAGCGATCCATCGTGTTCCCGTAGTTGCCCATGTAACCCTCGTACTCGGACGCGTATGGCTGCAACTGCCCGCTCGGCGTCGTCGCACATATTTCGTCGTCCCGAACGCCGGACGCGCCGACTTGGGCAGCCACGCCTGACGAATCGATCGAGGCGGCCAGGGTGGTGCCCCCGTCCAGCAACTCGCCAAGGTCGTAAGATCCCGTATCCGGCTCGTCGTCGTCCTCGTCATACCAACTATGCCGTTGATACGGCTCGTCGCAGCTCCAGGTCTCGTGCACGTCGGCGAGCGCGAGCACGATCTCGTCGTCCCGCTCCCGCGCAGCGGCACGCAGCACGGCCACCCGACCGGCATCGACACCTTTGAGCCGTTCGAAGCTCAATCCGTGCTCCGTGTACTCATGGTCGAGCAGGTAGACCAGACGGTCCTGCGCTTCGAAATGCGTTCGGAGGCAGCTGCTTACATCAGCGACAGCAAGCGCATCAATCTTTCCGGTCGATGAATCGCCTTCGAGCGACAGGTTGTAGGTGAGCGCGACCCGATGACCGCTCGTCAGGGGAAGCACTTCGTGCTGGCAGTCCGCATAGAACGCGACGAACGAGAGCAGCCGATTCGATGATCGGTACTCCTCCCGCCGACCACCATGTTGAACCACCAACGCCCCACCGCGACTTGTCGACGGCAGCGTGACAACCAGTGTGCCGACCATCGCGTCAACCTTCTCCGAGTCCTTGTGCGGCGCGAAGAATTGGCCCTGCTCGTACATCAAGACCGAGTGCAGCTGAGCTCGCAGGCGGCAGCCGTCGGGCAGACCGAGCTCGGCGCGCAGCTCATCTAAGACCGGCCCGAGCGTCTTGTTCCAGCGCCGACGGTCGATCCGCACCCGGCTCTTGGGCAGCTCCCACGTGTCACGCACCCCCGCGTCGATCAGGGTCTGTTCGCCCAACCCGTACCGGGCCGGCCGGGCGATGCTGCGGAGGCGTTTCACCTGCGCCGCGGACACCGGCAATTCCAACGGGCCGACTCCGGCAATCTCGATGGTCAGATCGTCGGGCACGGCGGTACGCTGCGCGCTGAACCGGGAACCGTTATCCAGGGCACCCAGCAATTGAGCCAGACGCATCCTTGGCTCGATCCGCACCCGGCCAACGCTAGTCGAGCCGCCATCGACGTGCTTCGCAAAGGGCAGTCGAACGGGTTCGAGTAAGTTCGCGCAAGCTGTTCAAAAGTGGAGCTGCCGGGAATCGAACCCGCTGCATAAAGCGCATTGAACTGCAGTAACGCGGACGATGCGAAACAACGCGAAACGACGTGACGCGACCTGCGGATACACCGAAAGGTGTTGATGCCATCAACACGCGCAGCCGCCTTCCAACTGGCACGCCGGACCCAAGCTCAGGTGGGTAGCCCCGACTTGAGAAGACGCAAGCCAGAGTGGCGAGACGTTGTCGCGCTTCGGGGTGCGCACCCGTGGAGCCAGATCAGTGCCAAGAACGATCGCTAGATGACAATTCGCTGAGGGCCGTCGGTCCTCGCCGTTACGATGCCCGCATGGGGGCGCCCACACTACTGCCGGGCTGGTACCCGGACCCGTCCGGCAACGGCGGACAACGCTACTTTGACGGTAGGACTGGACCGAGCACCGCGCGGCAGGACCACCTCCACCTCCACCTCCACCGCAGGCGAAGTCGAAGGCGCCGCTGCCGGCCGTGCTCGACAAGCAGGGAAGACATCAAGGTCGTGGTCGACATGACCGCGTCGGTGTGAGAGGAGCAGGCGAGATGCGCGTTGTCGTCATTGGAGGCGGCCCCGCTGGTGTTTCCGCCGCCCTGCACGCCGCCGAGCTGGGCGCAGAGGTCACGCTCGTCGAGCGGGGGCGGGTCGGCGGCACCGCCCTCAACAGCGGCCCGGCACCGGTGCGCACGCTGGCTCGGGCCGCGCGCCTGGTGAGGGACTGGAGCTCGTGGGAAACGTTCGGTCTGCGGGGGCCACGGCCCGAGGTCGACCTCGCCGCTACCCTGGCCAACGCCCAGCGGGTGGCCCGCTACCTCTATGAACGCAAGCGCTATGCCGACCACATCCGCTCCGCGGGGGTCGACCTCGTCGAAGAGGCCGGCGACGCCCGGTTCGTCGATGCCAACACGGTCGCCGCGGCCGACGGCCGCAAGTGGACTGCGGATCGGGTGATCATCGCCGTCGGCGGCAAGGCCGGGCGACTGCCGATCCGCGGGGCCGAGCTCGGCCTGACCTACGAGGACCTGCGCAGCCTGACCTCCCTGCCCGACCGGGTCTGCGTCATCGGGGCGGCCGACACGGGCTGCCAGCTCACGTCGATCCTGGCGGACTTCGGCTGCGAAGTCACGCTCGTCGAGTACGCGCCCCGGATCGTGCAGCGAGCCGATGTCGACGTCTCGGTCGCGCTCGAACACGCTTTCCGGGGGCGCGGGATCGAGGTCATCACCGGCGCCGCAGTCCAGCAACTCGAGGCGCTCCAACCCGGTGTGCGCGTCCTGTACCGAGTCGGCGACGAGTCCAGAACGGTCGACGTGGACGCGGCGTTCTTCGCCGTCGGCTGGCCCGGCAACGCCGACCTCGTCGACGCCGCCGCTGCCGGCGTGGTAACCGAGCGTGGCTACGTGATGGTCGACGCGTTCACGGCCACGAACGTCCCCCACATCTTCGCCGCCGGGGACGTCGATGGGAACAGCATGCTCGTCAGCAGCGCGATGCTCGAAGGCCGTGTCGCCGCCGAGAACGCAGTGCTCGGCCCGCGTCGCCGGGTCGTCCATGAGATCGTCCCCGTCGGCAGTTTCACCGACCCCGAGTACGGCAGCGTCGGGCTCACCGAGGAGCAGGCCCGCGCCCGCTACGACTGCGCCGTCGCCGTGGCCCGCTATGAGGACATGCTGCGGCCCGTCGCCGACGGGCAGCCGGAAGGGTTCTGCAAGCTGATAGTCGAGACCACGCGACGGCAGATCGTCGGCGCTCACGTGCTC
Organism: uncultured Actinomycetota bacterium; assembly: GCA_963834955.1. Classification (GTDB taxonomy): domain Bacteria; phylum Actinomycetota; class Actinomycetes; order Mycobacteriales; family Mycobacteriaceae; genus Mycobacterium. Next base: position 8,283 of record CAWIDX010000033.1, on the reverse strand, counting down.
GGTGAGTACTCGGCCGAAGTGATCCAGATGGTCGCGGCCTGCATGGCGGCGGGGATGCGCGTCGAGGAGGTCGCCGAGCTTCAGTTCGCCTACCCCACATTCACCGAGGGGGTCAGTCAGGCTGCCCATATGGTGGTGAACCAGCTCGGCGTCCGTCCGCTGCCCCAACTCTGGAGCAGTCTGAGCTCCACGCCGTCCGTCCTGGGATGACCGGCGACGCGGAACTCGGGAACTCGCAGCACACACGGGTGAGACCTTGACCGAGGCGGTCGTGGTCGCCCTCCGTGAGCGGCTTGCTCGGGAGACCGGGCCCGCCCGCACCATCCCTTTGCGCGAGCAACTCGCCGCGATTCGTCACCGGTGCGCCGCCTTGCCGGTGATCGACAACCGAACAGCAGAGGAGATTCTCGGGTACGACGAGCGTGGGTTGCCTGCCTGATGGTGATCGACACGTCCGCGCTCGTCGCGATGCTCAACGACGAACCGGAGGCCGAGGGGTTCGAGGCGGCGGTCGAAGCCGACCACGTCCGGATGATGTCGGCGGCGTCGTATCTTGAGACGGCGATCGTGATTGAAATCCGTTTCGGTGAACCTGGCGGACGTGAGTTGGATCTGTGGCTCCATCGCGCCGAAGTCGACTTGGTCGCGGTGCATGCCGACCAGGCGGATGTCGCACGAGTCGCCTACCGGAAGTACGGCAAGGGAAGGCATCGCGCGGGTCTGAACTACGGCGACTGCTTTTCTTATGCCCTCGCCAAGGTCAGCGGCCAGCCGCTGCTGTTCAAAGGCGACGGCTTCTCACACACCGACATCGTCACGGTCATGCCCTGATCGGCGTCAAACCACTACGCGATAGCTACGACAGGGCTAAACACCTGGGGCCCTCAACTCGCGCGTTGTCATGCCGCGACCGGATCACTTCCGTTTGCCGCGCACCCACTGAATGCTGCCGAAATTCTTGGTTCGCACGCTGACGAAGCCGCGCGCTTCCAGGACGTCTCCGAGTTCGTCTTCGCCGAACATGTATATCCCGATGTTCGGTAGCATCCGCCAGAACCGGGGCAGCACGTCCGGCAGTGGGTACCATCACGGCCAGTCGTCCACCCGGTCGCAGCACCCGCGCCATTTCCGCCAGCGCCGCCACCGGGTCGGGTATAAGTTGCAGCACCGCGATTGAGACCACCGCGTCGACCGTCTCGTCGCGCAGCGGAAGTTGTTGGGCGTCCGCCCGCAGGAAGCCGATCTGTGGACCCGCTTCGGCGCTGACCGCGCGTGCCAGCATCGGCTCAGAGATGTCGATTCCTAAAGCCAGCCCGTCCGGGCCCGCGGCGCGGGCGAGCGCCGCGGTGACGGTGCCGGGACCGCAGCCGACGTCCAGCGCGATCCCGCCCGGTGGAATGTTCAGCCACTCGGTGGGCTGCTGCCATGCGGCAAACAGCCGGCGCGACAGTGCCTGGGCGTTGTCGTAGAGCATCGACCCGACCGGCGACGCCCACAACGCCTGGATCGCACCGGTGTTTTTCGGCAAAGCTGCTTCGTCGACCGATGACGTGCTCAAGAGATCGAGATAGCCGTTGCTCGCATCCGGGTTCGTCGGCGGATCAGCGAGCAGCTCCAGCGCCTGGCGCAACGCGGGAGACAACGTGGTGTTCAGATCGGTCATGCGCATTCTTTCGAGCAAATACGAAGCTGTACAGGCAATCACAGAACCGGGAGCCGTAAAGCAGACAACCGCTTCAGTTCGCAGCCTACGCTCGGCCCTCGGCGAATCGACACGCCGCGACACCGGTGCGTGGGGTGGTCTTCGGGCACCGCGTCGGGCGGGACGATCGGCTCCGATGGGGGACCTCACAGGTCGCGGGCGCGGGGGGGCGGGGGGGGGAGCGCCGCGCGGGGGGGCGCGGCGGGCGGCGCGGCCGCGGGGGGCCGCCCGCCCTCGCGGGGCGCCGCGCGCGTCGCGGGCGCGTCTCGCGCTCGCTCCTCGCGCGCGGCGCCGCGTGGCGCGCCTCGCGCGCCGCTCGCGGCGCGCGCGCGCGCGCGCTCGCGCGCGGCGCTCGTCGGGCGTGTCTCTCGCGGCCGGTGGCTCCGGGCCGTCCCCGTCTTCGGCTCTCCGCGTTCGTCCGCTCGGCGCCGCGCTCGCCGCCGCCTGGCGGTCTCCTCGCGGCTCTCTCGGCCGTCGCGCGTCCGCGTCCGTTGGGCCCCGGGCGCCGCGCCGGGCGCTCGCCCGCCGGCGTCGTGGCGCTCTCGCGGCGTCTGCGTCTGGGGGCGCGCTTGCGCGCGCGCCTGCGCCGGCCTTCTTCGCGCGCGTCGTGCGCGTCTGGCGTGCGGTCGCGCTCTTCCGGCCTTGCGCGCGCGGCCGCCGCGCGCGGCCCCTGCGGCCGGCGGGCCGCTCGCGCCCGCGCGTCGCCGCTCGCGCGTGGCGCGCCTCCGTCGCCGGGTGTGCCTCGCGCGGCCTCTCGGCTCGCTCGCTTCGGCGCCGCGCTCCGTCGTCGCGCGTCCGCTCGCCGCTCCTCGCGTCGCTCGGCTGCTCCCCGCGCGGCTCGCCGGCGCGCGGCCGTCCGTTCTCCTCGCTCGCCTCCCCGTCCGCGCGCGCTCCCTCCTTCCTCTTCGTCGCCCCTCCTTCTTTCTCCCGCCGCCTTCTCCTTCCCCTCTTAGCGCGCCAGTTCCGCCGCACCATGGAACCGCAACTCGTCCCGACCGGCACCACGACCGCGGGGACCCGAGGACGGCCAGCGGAGCTTTACCGGCGGCGCCGTGTCCCGAGGTGACAGACGTGATCGATCCTGGAAACGTGGGTCGTCACGGGCGGTGGGATTGCGGTGCCCGTCGGTGCCATCGGGTGCTCACGGCTGCCGCGGGGGACCAAGCCGCACCGAGAAACCCCATACTTTTCGACCCGATCCATGAGGGCCGCACCCAGGTATGTCCGTCCACCATCAGATTGATCCGAGTTAGCACGGGGGCGAGATCCAGTGCCCGCCCGGATTGCCGACAACGACCATTCGTTAGGCTCCTCGATGTCAGGTCACATCGCGAATCAGGAGCCCACTATGCAGATCGATGCGAAGAGACATGGGGAAGACGCCCGTCGGCTACGCGAGTTCACCGCATTCAAGAACTTCTCGGACGACGAGCTGCAGCGTCTCGTCCGAGCAACAAACCACACCTCGACGTCCGCGGCATGGCCGCTGATTCATGAGCAGACTCCGTCGGACGCCTGCTACATCCTGCTCAGCGGGGAGGCAGCGGTGTACGTCGGCCAGGAGCGCGTTGCCGTGTTGGGGCCGGGTGAGGTGATCGGCGAATCTGTGCTCCGCCGCGGGAAACTGCGTAATGCGACCGTAACGACGACCGGGCCGGCCGAGGTGCTGCATATCGCGTCGCGATGATCTCGCCAGCTTGGTCGACGCGATACCCGCACTACGTGAAACCATGGACGCGACAGTCGCGCGACACGCGCCGGGAGCGGCAACAGTCGATCCGAGTTAGCACGGAACGGGAACGGGAGCACACTCGGATGTGAATCAGGGCGGGCGCGCCTCCGTCGGTGCGGCCACCCCAGCGCTTCCCACCGCTACGATTTCCGACGCGACCAAATGTCGTTGCGGGGCCGTCGTCCCGGCGCGTGGCGGGATTCAGGGTATCGCTCTGGTGATGCCGTGCTGCCCAAGGCCGCCGAGGCGAAGGTGTTGCGCCCAGCCGGGTTCGCGCGGATCCCACGGTGGTTCCGGCGCACGTGTGCTACCCGACCGATTCGGGGTTGCTGGCCAAGGCGATCTGCGGATCGCGGTGCCGGACGCGGCTCCAGTCTGCACGCTGCGCTTTCCGACGACTGCGGGTTCGTCGCGGGCCGGCGGTACGAGCACACGGATCGTCGCGAAACTGCGACCCGCGCCAACAGAGTCGTGATCAGGTCAAAGACGGTGTGCGCGGATCACCGGGAGCTCGCCGTCCTGGCCCGGTCGCGGCTCGGGTGCGCAACGTCTGCTGGGCAATGCACGACGGGCGCTGCGCCGCGCGGAAGTCAAGGCAGCCGAGCTGGCCCAGGCCGGAGTGCGGGACGCCGCCGCGGGACGGCGGCGTGGACAGCTGGCCCGCGCTGGGCGACCTGTCGAAGCTACTGGAGGCGACCACGCGGATCATCGGACAGGCCCGGCAACGGATCGCCGGGACCACCCCGGACGCAGCCAGCCGGGTGGTCAGCCTGCACGACCGCGATGCCCGGCCGATCGCGAAAGGCCGGCGTCGCGCTGAGGTGAAGTTCCGGCACCGGTGAGCGACGAAGAGGGATAAACAGCGATTCTGGCCAAGTCAGAATTGCGTAGACGCTGTCGACGCTGACGAACGTTCTTGGGCGTTTGTAGCGTGAAGCCGCGTCGGGCCCGAAAAACGCTGCAGGTCAGGGCTGTTGGCCGTCTCGACCGACGCAACCGTCAGAAATTCTGCTGCGGACTGGCTGCTGAACGGGCGGGACAGCGCGTAACGTTCAACCTTTGAAAGGGGGCATCACGGCACCGTCGCGCTGGATGTTGGTTCTCGCCGTCTCGGCGGTCGCCGCCGCTGCATGCACGCGGCAGATACCGGCACCGCCGCCACAGACAACGGTCGCGACGCCCCAACCGACACCGGCAGTCGAACTCCAACCAGGACCGCGTTCCCCGCTGGCCGACGTCGATCTCCCAGCCGGTGTAGTTTTCGCAGGTAACAGCTCTAGTGAGGAACGCTGGCGCTACAGCGCACCCTATGACGACACTGTTGCATTCCTGAGGAAGCAGTTCGCCACCGGGCGGAAGTACGACACGCACGGTGCGACGTGGTGGCGCGACTTGCCGCCGTGCTACAACGACACACGCCACGAAAGCCCACCGCAGGGTTGGGTTGAGGAGGATTCCACCCATTGGCTGTGGGCGGATGCCAGCATCTCGCTCTCCGTTGAGGTTTTCCGTCCCAGCAGCACAATCGCTCCTAATGAAATCGTGATCGATTACATGCGCCGGGACAACTCTTACGTGTGCAACCGCGCCTAGGAAGTGAGTGGTCACATAGACTCGGGGCGGCGTTTGTTAGTCGACGTGAGCGGTGAACCTGCATTGGAGGCGGTTGCCGATGAGGTCAGCGCGAAAATGCAGGCCGCCATCGAATCCTTGGCCGCAACCCCTAAATAGCCGCCACGCCTGCTGTTCGGCGACAGGGCCGTTGGTCCTTCAAGAAAGGACCTTCAGCCGGCGATTTCGACAGCATCCGTTCGGTAGCCTTCGGGCCATGACCTATGTGATCGGCAAGGCATGCGTGGACGTGATGGACAAGTCATGTGTCCATGAGTGCCCAGTGGACTGCATCTACGAGGGCGCCAGGGCCCTATACATCAACCCCGATGAGTGCGTGGATTGCGGTGCCTGCAAATTGATTTGCCGCGTTGGCGCGATCTACTACGAATCCGATCTGCCAGATGACCAGCAACGGCACCTCGCCGACAACGCCGCGTTCTTCGGTGAAATTCTGCCGGGTCGAGATGGTCCTCTCGGTTCGCCGGGCGGTGCTGCCAAGCTTGGCCGGGTCGGTGTAGACACGCCGTTGGTCGCTGCCCTCCCGCCGCAGGGCCGGTGAGCGCCGCGATGTCCGCAACCGGTGAGCCGATCACCATCCTTTCAGAACACGAAAGCTGGAGTCTCCTGGCAAGCGTCGCGCTGGGGCGCGTCGTCACTAGCGTCGACGGCCAGCCCGAGATCTTTCCGGTCAACTTTGTCGTCCAACACCGCACTGTGTTGTTCCGCACGGCGGAGGGCACGAAGTTGGTCAGCGCCGCGATCAACAACCGGGTGGCGTTCGAGGCCGACGAGCACGACGTTGCCGAAGGCTGGAGCGTGATCGTCAAAGGCACAGCGCGCGTGGTTCGTACTGACGAGGACATCGAGGAAGCCGAACGCGCCCAGCTGCTCCCGTGGACCGCGACGTTGAAGCAACATTACGTGCGGGTGATCCCAACCCAGATCACAGGCCGCCGTTTTCAGTTCGGGTCCGAACCGGACCGGGGATCCACGTTCGCCTGACAACGCCGGCGATTCATTAGCAGCCCTCCGCCGGGACTCACTTCGCCCAGCATCACGTTTGCACCGGTTCTGCGTGGAGCGCACCGAGTACCGGGGCCATGCTGCGATGGGGTGAGACGCGGCGCGATGGCTGCGACGACACCGACGGAGAAACGCCCGCCAAGAATGCCCCCGGCCAAGAAGACCGCGAAAAAGGGCGCCGGCCAAGAAAACCGCGGCGAAGAAATAGCTACACGGGCAGATCCACCCGCAGCGCCAGGTGCTCATCGAGTATCCGGCGCAGCGCGGCGTCCATCGGATGAGCGGATGCGAGGTCGCGGCCGAACCGGCTGTCCACCACGACGACCGCGCCCTCACGCAGTTCGGCGGTGTCGACCTGATCGACGAACGGATCGAACAACGCGGGCGGCGTGGCCAGGTAATACAGCGCCCGGCGCGACTCGTTCAACCCGGCGGCATACAACAGTCCCTGTTGGGTGATCACGAAGAGTTCCGAGGTGATCCTGGCGTTCGGGGTCTCGGCTTTGCCCCATGCCATTGCGGCGCGCCGGGTCTGTGCCAATCGATCCGGGACGTCGTCAGTCAGCATGAGCAACCTTTCGACGAGTACTCCACCCATTCGCGGATATGCGCCGATGGCGGGTCTGAAGTACCGCTGGAAGATCTCGCCGAAAAAGTCGTACAGTTGCTCGCTCATCGCGGCTCCCCAGGTTTCAGACGGACACCTCAATTGTGCGCCGAACCGTCAGCTGAGCACGAGTTTGGCCAGGACGGCGGCCTCGCTGATGTCGATGTCCTTGGTCGCGGTGACATCTCTGCCGGCGACGCAGTGGACGAGCGGCAGGTCGAGCAGCGCCATCTCGACGTGCTTGCGGCCGTGAAGAGCGCGGTGCGGATCCGGTCGCGGTCAGCTCAGCCCGTATTTCAGCGCCACCACGATATGGCGCACCGCCTCGATGTGGCGGGTGCCGGCGGGCTGGTGTTGTTCAACCGGTTCCTGCAGCCTGACCGTCAGCCGGAGTCAGGAAGTGGGCCAGCAGCCAAAGCGCGTGAGTGGTGTGCCGACCGTCGGGCACGCCGGCGAAATTCTCAGCCACCCCGCAAGCTGCGGCCACCACACGCCGCTGCGGCGGGTCCAGGGCGGCCGTCGCAGACAGCGTCGCGGCGTTCTTCTCGGTGTCGGCGATGACTCCGCCGCCTGCCTCTGTCGGACTCGTGGTACACAATCTACGAAGTGAGTCCTCTGCGGCGGATCGGCCGAGCGCTGTTAGCGTTTTGGTTGGTGATCGTTGCCGGGACTGTGGGCTACGTGATCCTCGGGTTCGGATTTATCGATGCGGTGTACCAGACGGTCACCACGGTCTCGACGGTAGGTTTCCGCGAGATTCACCCGCTGTCCACGGCGGGCGTGTTCTTCACGATCGTGCTGATCCTCGTGGGTGTGGGAACCGCGCTGTACACGTTCGGGGTCGTCCTCGAAGCGCTCATCGAGGGGCGCCTACGCGAGCAGCTGGGGAGGCGGCGGATGAAGCGGCAGATAGGCCGGATGACTGGTCATTTCATCATCTGCGGATGGGGCCGCGTTGGCCGGGCCAGCGGGCTGTATCTCGACGCGCTCGGGAAGCAGGTCGTCATCGTCGACCGAGACCCCGCCCGCCTGCAGGGTCTGGACTATCCGACGGTGCTGGGCGATATCGCCGACGACAGCATCCTGGAGGCCGCCGGCATCGGGCATGCCTATGCACTGATCGCGGCGCTGAACACCGATGCGGACAACGTTTTCGTGACCTTGTCCAGTCGAGCGTTGCGACCCGATCTGGTCATCATCGCCCGTGCCCGCACGGAGGAGTCGAAGTCCAAATTGTTGCGGGCCGGCGCCAACCGGGCCGTCAACCCGCAACTGATCGGCGGGCGGCGGATGGCGGCGTTTGCGTTGCAGCCTCACGTCGCCGAGTTCCTTGACGTCGTCATGCACGACGAGACTCTCGATTACCGAATCGAGGAAGTGAAGATCACTCCCGCCTCGCCTCTGGTCGGTCGGTGCTTGGCCGATACTTCGCTTGGGTTGACGAACGGGGCGCTGGTGCTGGCCATAAGGACCGCGAGTGGCCGGTTCGTGGCGAACCCGGCTCCGGACACGCGCCTGGATCCCGGCACGGTCCTGATCGTCCTCGGGACTTCGGCTCAACTGCGTTTGGTACGCAGCGATGTCGACCCGGTGCGATGACAGGGG
>CAWIDX010000032.1:0-50386 GCA_963834955.1 uncultured Actinomycetota bacterium | reverse complement strand
GGTTGACCTGGTACAGCCGCCGCGTCCCGACGGCCCGGTCCCGGACCAGGCCGGCGCATTTGAGGACTTTGAGGTGCTGTGAGACCGCCGGACGACTCACGGGCAGCTCACGGGCAAGTTCACCTACCGCCATCGGTCCCGCCGCGAGCCGCTTGAAGATGGCTCGCCGCGTGCCATCCGCGAGGGCAGCCCACGGATCAAGGACTTCGTAAGTGATCAACTTAACGGTATCTACACTTACCGATGACGCTCTTGTGGGCCCGCCTGAATATGCGCTTGGACCCGCGACCGACAGATCATCAATAGACGTTGACTGCTGAAACCGTTCGGTTCCGAATTGTTTGGAGTGCAGGTTAATTGGCTGTCTCTAAGCGTCGGCAGTAGCCGTCCTACGACAAGAACGGTCCCGAAGCGCAGTTATGAGCCTGTCGTGCGCTCTGAGTGGGCCACCGGCAACCTGGACGGCCCGCGATCTTCCGGTTCCCCGCAGTGTTGTTGATAGCTACGGGTTTCCCATGTGGTTGCCCCCGCCGGCCCCCGGCGCCGACAGCGACACGCCTCTGGGGTCGGTTCTGTTCCTACAATTCGAGTCCGTCGATGTCCAGGCCGCGGCTGCGCTCAACGGTGCGCTCGCCAACAGCGACCAGGCGTTCGTACGCGGCGCGGAATGCCCTCTCGGCGGCGGCGTACTGCCGCCAGGTTTCGCGCCGTGACGCCCGGCGCTGCTCGTGGCGATCCAGCAGCCGGGTGACGATCTCAGGAAGCAGCGCACGATGAGTGCGCTCGGCCTCGGCGTGCATAGTGCGGGGCCGCTCATCGGTGGCCAGCACTGCGCGCAGGTAATGGGCGGCCTCGTAGCGATTGCCGCGCCGCATTACATGCGCCTCGGTTCCGGCTGGCTGAGTGGCGTGCTCGTCGTCGGCTTCGCGTTGAACCCGGTGTAGAGGTATGCGTGATTGGCGTCGCGGCCACGGGACATCCCGACGTAGGCCATTGCGCGGTTGGCGGATTCACCCAACACGGCGTGCGCGGTGTCGGCGGTGACTCCCTGCGCGGTGTGCACGGTGACCGCGTATCCAAGGGTCACATGCTCACGCAGGTATTTGTTCTCGAACACGACCCGCGATTTGTCAGCGAGCCGTACGGCGGCGATCCGGTTCGTCGCTGCGTCGACCGCGGTCACGCGCCATCGGTTGCCGTTGCGCACTGCATCTGGCTGCTGACGCTCGGCGCCCGGGGCGGCCACAAGACCGATACGCGCGTCGTTGCGGCGGCTAACGATGGTGTCACCAACACGGACGCCTGCTCGCGCGCTACCTGCGCACTCGGCCCATCCCCCGTGAGAGTGTCGTGCAGGCGCCGATTCAGCGCGTCGGCCATCTCCCAGGTATCACAGACCAATAGTGTGTCCCGGCCGGCGGCCCGATCAGCCAGGTACGACTGTATTGCGTCGGGGCCATCGCCACCGGATCACCCGTGTGCAGACGGCCATGGGTGCGATACCAGCCCACGGCCTTGCGCAGCCGGTTACCCCGCCCGCTGCGCAACGCCAGCGAGGCCTCCCGCTCCTGGCGATCACGAAGCCGCCACACCTCGGAAAGCCGCTGCGCCCACGGCAACTCGTCGCACAACTGCTCGAACATGCCGCCACGAGCCCGCACCGGGGCCAGCTGATAGGGGTCACCGACCAACACGGTCTTGGCCCGCGCGGTCGTGCTGGCCGCCAACAGCTTTTCCAGATCGTGGGTGCCGACCATGGATGCCTCGTCGACGACGAGCACACTGCGCTGGTTCAGTGTCAGCTCACCGGCGTCAATCATCTGCAGCGCTTTGGCCACCGTCAGGCCGCGATCCCCGGCACCCTCGGCCATCGCCTCATCGACCGCCTTACCGGTCGGCGCCAGCACCAGCACCTCTTTGCACGCGCGGTGCGCGCCAGCGCGCAGCGCGCGCAGCGAGCGCGTCTTGCCCGCGCCGGCCGGCGCAGCCAGCGGCTGCACCAACCACGGCGAGACCCCGATGTTGGCGATGGCGCGCGCCTGGTCGGCCGACAGGCCCTCGAGATCGGCTTGGCGCACATCCAGCCGCGAACGGTTCTCCTGCTGGTCGGCCATGTCGAAGACGTGCGCTTCCTCGGCCATGATCACCTCCAGGGTGTACTTCTCGTGCCCCTCGCGCTCGTGGGCATGGCGCGGCGCGCTGATGCGCACCCCGACCGCGTCGACCATGCGCTCGATGAGCGCGCGCGGATCGCCCTCGGCGTCCACGGGCAGCTGCGCGCCGATCAGCTCCACCATGTCCGCGCGGGTGAACGCCGCCTTATCGATGCCCGCCGCCATCGCCGCGAGGCGCGCGCGGTCCAATGCGCGCGCGCGCATCCCGGCGCCGCGCCGCGCGCGCCGCTAGGTGCGCGTCGCGGTCCAGCGCCAGACCGCGCGCATCCGCGCGCCACTGCTCCTTGAGCGTCTCCCACGCCAGCGACTCGGGCTTGGCCGGGCGGGTGGCCTTCTGCGCGGCCGCAGTCTGCGCGGTAGTCAGCGTCCCGTCGGTGACCACCAGATTGTTTCTGGCCCATTCCCGCAGCCGGGTGGAGCGCTGCGACCACGCCCTGATGCAGTCCTTATCTACCCCGGCCATCTCGGCCATCCCGGTGTGCTCATCGACCGGGTTCCACTCAAAGCCTCGCTCCGCGTGCAGCTCGTGGCGCAGCACCGCCTGATAGATGATCCCGGCCGCCTTGGCCTCGTGATACAGCGACGTGGCATCGATCGACACCAGTGCCCCGTCGGCGCGGGCCTGGCGGTTCGGCACGATCACGTGGGTGTGCAGGTGCGGGTCCCCGCAGCGCGACGTTTCGTGCTGATAGGCGATGGCCACCAGCCCCGGCAGCCGCACCAGGTCCTTCCTGCCGGTGACCGGGTTGTGCACCCTCGTGTATCCGGCATGGTCATGCAGATAGGCCATCGCCGCCTCCACCGCCTTGACGTGTGCGTGACCCATCACCTTCTCGCCGATGTCATCGGTCAACGCCCGCAGCAGCGACACGCTCTTGGGCGCGGCGAAGGTCAGGTCGAAACCATGCACGCTGCCCTTGCGAAAGGCACGCCCGCTTGGCGCCGTTGGGGGCGATGCCGTCATCGAGCCAGCGCGCCACCACATCGGGGTCCGCCGACCCGCCATCGGCCGCGCGGCCATCAAGCCCCACCGACCCGGCCGCCCGGACGGCGTCGCCGGCGATCAGCCAGCTCGGCTCGCGGGTATCGCCCTCGGAGTAGTACTCCCCCAGCCCGCCATTGGCGCGGCTGCGATCCATCGCCGCCGCCTTGGCCTGCCGGGCGGTGGCGTTGTAGTAGTCGATCGACCACCGCGACAGCTTCGAGATCGTCAACACCAGGCCACCCACTTGCCAACTGGCGGTTACGGCACTTGCTGTACCGCAACCATTCTCGCACCCTTGTGCAAATGTGCCGACGCTTTTCGGGGTGTGTTGCGGAGCGTGCGCTGGATGTAATGATAAGAGGTGCAAGGTGTTTCGTGAGAGTGATTGAGAATGCTTGAGAGACCGAAGTGATAGAGCGAGAAGCGATAAGAAGAGGCGAGATGGCAACTAGGAGTTGGACTTAGGGCGAAGGGTCACGCGCTGGTCCGCGTCCGTGTCGACGGCTTCTGCCGCTCGAGATTCTGCACGGGACAGTTACCGGGCCGACTTACAGTGATGTCGTTCCGCTCACCCGGGCGGACCAACAGAAGGTAAACCGCCATGGAGAACATCACCGACGACAAGTGGCTCACCCGCCAGGAACTCGCCGACCGATATGGGCTGCCGGTCAAGACGCCGGCCGAGCGGGCGTCCAAGGGGACTGGTCCGCGCTACGCGAAGTTCGGCCGACACGTACGGTATCGGCTGAGCGATGTAATTGACTGGGAACAAGAACAATTCACGTCCCGCTAGACGTCACACCGCCTTACTACCATGGTCCGATGATCGCCGGATCAGCCGGACCAGACCGCGGATCGGCTGCCAGGCGCGGGGAGGAGAAGCCCCATGGCGGGTAGGCCGCCGCTGCGGATCGGAGCGCACGGCAAGATCACCCGGCCCGCCGGCACACCACCCGGTCGGCGGCGGGTGTGGAGCTGTGGCGCGACGCCCTGGGCGGCGCCGTGCTGGCGATTGGCAACGCGCCGACGGCGTTGTTCCGGCTGCTGGAGCTGCTCGACGAGGGCTTGCCCGCGCCGGCGGCGGTGCTGGGCGGACCGGTCGGGTTCGTAGGCTCGGCGCAGTGCAAGGAGGAATTGGTCGCCCGGCCACGCGGCATGTCGTACCTGGTTGTGCGGGGCCGGCGCGGGGGGGCAGCGCGATGGCGGCCGCGGCCGTGAACGCGCTCACCCCTGGGCCATCGTGAGCCGGGGCACGCTGTTCGGCGTCCGGCTGGGGCCCGGCGACCCCGAGCTCGTCACCGTGAAGGCCGCCCGCATCATCGGCGCGGCCGATGTGGTCGCCTACCACAGCGCCCGGCATGGCCGCAGCATTGCCCGGACACATCGCCGCCCCCTATCTGCGGGCGGGCCAGATCGAGGAGCACCTGGTCTATCCCGTGACCACCGAGACCACGGGCCACCCCGGCGGGTATGCGGGCGCGATGGCGGACTTCTACCACCGGGCGGCCGAGCGGATCGCGTTGCACCTTGACGCCGGCCGTGACGTCGCGCTGCTCGCCGAGGGCGATCCGCTGTTCTACAGCTCCTACATGCACATGTATGCCCGGCTGACGGAACAGTTCGACGCGGTGATCGTGCCGGGCGTGACATCGGTCAGCGCGGCGTCTGCCGCCACCCAGCGCCACGATGATCGAATGAACGACCCCGTATAGCGCCGCGTTGGTCGCCGACAGCCTCGGGAAAGCGCGCCACAGCGAGTTCTCTGGACCACCGACGTGACAGGTGTCACACTCAGGGTCGGACGGGGAGGTCACCATGACAACGATTGACTCGGGTATCACGCAGCGCGAAAACGGCATACCGCCACCGGAGGTGCCGTTGAGCGAGATCGACCTGGGCTCACTCGCGTTCTGGAGTTGGGACGACGACCGCCGCGACGGGGCGTTCGTCACGCTGCGCCGCGAAGCGCCGATAGCGTTCTTCGAGGCTCCCACCGCTACCCGGATTCGAATCGGGCCCCGGGCATTGGGCACTGACGTTGTTCGACCATGTGCACCATGCGAGCCGGCACCCGGAAGTGTTCAGTTCGATCCCGACCAGCGTGTCGTTGAGCGAGATCGACCCGGCGATCGCGGAGTTCAGCGGATCGATGATCAACCTCGACGACCCGCGCCACCTGCGGCTGCGATCGATCGTCAACCGCGCGTTCACCCCCAAGATGGTGGCCCGCATCGAGGAAAGCGTACGTACCCGGGCGCAGCGACTGGTGAGCGACATGGTGGCCGACCACCCCGACGGGCAGGCCGACTTCGTCGAGTCCCTCTCGGGTCCGCTTCCGCTGCAGATCATCTGCGACATGATGGGCATCCCCGAAGCGGACGAGCCCAAGGTCTTCCACTGGACATCGGTCATCCTGGGCGCCGGCGACGAGGAGGTGGCCAGCGGCCACGACGAGATCATTCAGGCGATCCTCGACCTCGCCCCGTACGGCGCCCAGTTGGCCGAGTCCCGCCGGTCCGATCCCGCCGACGATCTGACCCCAACCTGGTGCGGGCCGAGGTCGACGGTGAGCGGCTGTCGTCTGCGGAGATCGCGTCGTTCTTCATCCTGTTGTCCGGTGCGGGCAACGAGACCACCCGCAACGCCATCAGTCACGGCATGGTGGCGTTGACCCGTTACCCCGATGCGCGGGACAATTGGTGGGCCGATTTCGACGGCGTCGCCGCTACCGCCGTCGAGGAGATCGTGCGCTGGGCCACACCGGTGATCTTCATGCGACGCAATCTCACCGAGGACGTCGAACTCGGCGGTGTGACGATGAAGGCCGGCGACAAGGTTTCGATGTGGTACAACTCGGCCAACCGCGATGAAACCAAGTTCGACAACCCGTGGTTGTTCGATGTCACCCGAAATCCCAACCCGCACTTCGGATATGGCGGAGGTGGAGCCCACTTCTGCCTGGGCGCCAACCTGGCCCGGCGGGAGATCCGGGTGCTGTTCGAGGAGTTGCACCACCGCATCCCCGATATCGTCGCCGTCGAGGAACCGGCCATCCTGCGCTCGGCGTTCATCCACGGCATCAAGCGGCTGCCTGTCGGTTGGACGCCCGCGGGTCACTGAGTGGGGCGGGCGCTCGACGTCTGGTTCTAGATTGAGCTGCGATGGCCTTTCACATTGATCGTGCGATGCGCACGGACCTGCTCGCCGGCGGCCTCGGCGCGCTGCTCCGCAACGGGGCGTTTGCGGACAGCTTGCTCGGTTTCGGGCGCCGCGCCCGCTCGAACGCGGCCGCGTCGGCGACTGAGCACCAGCCAGTGCTCGGGGATGCGCGGCAGGACCGTGAAGACGCGGTCGCCCTCCTCGACCCGTGGCGGGCGAGCATGTTGGCCACGCGGTTCGTCGTCGCGCGCGCCTCGGTGTAGGTGACGTCGCGCGTGCTGCCGTCGATGCCCAGCCAGCGGATCGCCAGGCCGCGGCCCTCCCGGGCGTGGCGGTCGCAGACCTCGATGGCGGCGTTGGCGCGCTCGGGGTAGCGCCACTCGAACTCCCGCGCGATGACGTCGTTGGGCAGGTCGCGGAGCCGCCCGTAGTAGTCCAGGTCGAAGTGCTCCATCAGCGGTTCTCGTAGCTCGGGGGGCGCTTCTCGGCGAACGCGGCGATCGCGTTGCGATGGTCCTCGGTGGTCATCGCGAGGTGCTGCACGCCGAACTCGGCGTCGACGGCGGCCTCGAAGCCCATCAGCGACGAGCGGCGCCGCCCGGTCTTGGCCAGACGCACGCCAAACGGCGCGATTTACGCCATCTGCCCGATCAGCTCGCGCGCGTCGTCCAGCAGCGCGTCCGGTGCGCAAACCTTCTCGCACAGGCCGATCGCGAGCGCCTCCTCGGCGGGACAGTCGGCGGCGCTCATGAGCAGCCGCGACGCGCCGCCGACCGCTCCACCAGCTCGGTCACGATCTCGCGCCACCGCTCCATGTCCACCGCGGCCGCGATGGCCATCGACCGCACCACGTCGGCGAACAGCACGGTGACCTGCTTGTACTCCGCATGGGTCTCGGCCTCGGCAACGGGTGAGCCACAGCGGTGGCAGAACCGGGCGTTCTCCAGCGGTTCAGCACCGCACGACCCGCACGCCGTGCCGGTTGCGGTCATGTCGTAACGGTGAATATGGCCCTAGTGCCGGCATGAGCATCGCTCACGCCAACATCGTGGCACCGCTTGCCGGCCGACATGTGCGTTATCACCGGTGCGGTCCGGCCCGCGGGTAGCGCGCTGCGCCGTGCCTCGGGGCGCGGGTGTCTGGGCCGGATTCCGGCGAAGTGCCAGTTAGGCGGGTGTCTGTTGTGAGATTCTGCGGGGGTGTCCGCTGATCTCGGCGGCTGCCCCTTCGGGGGTGGTGACGTTTCTGTTCACCGATGTGGAGGGTTCGACCCGTCGGTGGGAGGCGGACGCCGACGGGATGCGGTTGGCGCTGGCCGCCCACGACGAGGCGTTGCGCGCGGCTATCCAGGCGCACGGCGGCTGGCGTTCAAGCACACCGGCGACGGGTGTGCGCCGCGTTCGCCTCCCCGAGTGTGCGGTGGATGCCGCGGTGGCCGCCCAGCGGGCACTGGGGTTGCCGGTGCGGATGGGCCTCGCGACCGGCGAGGCCGAGCTGCGGGACGGCGACTACTTCGGAACGGTGCTCAACCGCGCCGCGCGGGTGATGGCCGCCGGGCACGGCGGTCAGATCCTGCTCGCCGAGTCGACGGCGGTTCTGCTCAGCGGGATTGATCTGGTGGATCTGGGGCCGCGACGGTTGCGGGATCTCTGCCCGCTCCGGTCGGGGTGTTTCAGGTCCGAGCCGCCGGGCCTGCGCACGGACTTTCCGCCGTTGCGGGCACTGGATACGCTCCGGGGAATCTGCGGCCCCGCCACAGCTTCATTGGGCGCGAGCACGAGGTCGCCGAGTCCAAGCGGCGCTGAGGACCCATCGGCTGGTGACGCTGACCGGGGTGGGCGGGGTCGGCAAGACTCGCCTGGCGTTGGAGGTCGCGGCGCGCCTGGCCGATGAGTTCCCCGACGGCGTTTGGGTTTTCGAACTGGCAGCGGTCACCGATCCCGCAGCGGTGCCCGCCGCGGTGGCCGCGGTGCTGGGCATCACCCAGCAACCGGGCAAGACCGTGGCTGAGTCCGTGGCCGCCGCGCTGGAGGGCCGGGTCCGGCTGTTGGTGTTCGACAACTGCGAGCACGTTCTCGACGCTGCGGCCGACCTGATCGAGGCCATCCTGTCGCACTCGGCGACGGTGACGGTCTTGGCCACCAGCCGCGAAGGGCTTCGGGTTGCCGACGAGCACCTCCGGGCAGTGCCATCGCTCGATTTGAAGGACGGGATCGATTCTGCCGCGGCGGCACTGTTCGTCGAGCGCGCGCACAGCTGTCAGGCAGGAGCTTCCCGCTAGCCGCGATCAGCGAATCAGCCGCCGTGGTCGAGATCTGTCGCCACCTGGACGGGATCCCCCTTGGCATCGAGTTGGCCGCCTCACGCATGCCGTCGATGACGGCCACCGAGGTACGTGACCGGCTCGGCGATCGGTTCCGGCTTCTCGTCGGCTCTCGCCGCGGGTTGGAACGTCATCAAACACTGCGTCACGCCGTGCAGTGGTCCTACGACCTGCTTGACGATGGTGAAAGGTCGGTACTGCGACCGTTGTTCGGTGTTCGCAGGCGGATTCGACCTCGCCGGTGCTCAGGCCGTCGACAGGCTCCGACGATGACTTCGCGACTCTCGACTTACTCGACGCTTTGGTTCGCAAGTCGCTGATGGTCGCCGATCACTCCTCGGGGCGCACTCGGTTTTCGATGCTGGAGACGATCCGCCAGTTCGCCGAGGAACAACTCGCCGCCCGGGCCAGGCCGCCGAGGCACGCACCGCCCACGCCCGCCACTTCGCCACGCGTGAAGCCGGCATCCTGTCCCTGTGGGATAGCCCTCGACAGCGCGAGGCCTACGACTGGTTCACCGCCGAGCTAGCCAATCTGCGTACCGCCTTCCGATGGGCCGCCGACCGCGGCGACCTCGACGATGCCGCCACCATCGCCACTTACGCGGCATTCCTCGGCTTCTGCATCGAGAACTACGAGCCCGTCGCCTGGGCCGAAGAGTTGATCGAGCCAGCCTGCGCTGTCGACCATCCCCGGCTCGCGTTCCTGTATGTGATCGCCTCGCAGTGCTATACATCCGGACGCGTTGACGCGGCTGTGCGTTACTGCGACGCAGGCATCTCGGTTGTTGAGAGCGGCCGGGGCGAGGTGCCTTTCGGCATCGAGGGCCATGCTGTGCACCGCGTATGTTTACGCAGGCCAGCCTGAACGGACCGCCGAATGGTGCCGCAGCCGGGTTCAGAGCGGTCGTGACACGCACACAGTGTCGAGGATAGGCCTCATCATCTCCCTGGCCGTCGCCCAGTCTTATGAGGAGGCGATCGCAGCCACCACTGGGCTGATCGAAGCCGCCGAGGCCACCCGCAATCCGTGGGCGCTCTCATTCGCGCTACTCGCGCTTCGGGATCGCCCTCACGCATGCCGATCCGGTCGGTGCTCTCAAGGCCAGTCGCCGCGGGCTGCAGGTTGCCGCAAGACAGCGGCAACCGCGGCAACGGGACACACCTGGCGACCCTCGTTGCCCGACTCGAGGCCGAATACGGTGACTCGCTCGCGCGCGCTCCACTACATCGCCGTTGCAATCCACAATCACCACGACTCGGGTAACCCAACGAGTATGCGACCAGCGATGGCTACCCTCTCTACGGTTCTTGACCGGATGGGACGCTACGAACCCGCAGCCACCATCGCCGGTTTCGCGTCAACTCCCTTCGCCGTGGCGGCGTACCCCGAATTTCTCACCACGCAGCCCACCTGCGCACTGTCCTCGGTGAACAAGACTACGAATCGCTCGCACGCAAGGGCGAGACGATGAGCACCGCCGAGATAGCCGCCTACGCATACGACCAAATCGACCAGGCCCGAGCAGAACTCGAACGCCCCAGCTGAACCGCAGCCAGGGGAACCGCTCCGCTCACGCGGCGGCCCCCGGACTCGGGTCCATCGCGGGCCATCGCAGGTACTCCTTCCGCTCAGGCGCGTCGCCGCGATCGGGAAGTCGCCTCCTCGTCCGGCCACCGGAACCGTTGCGGTGCCCCCGGTCCTGGTTCCTTTTGATGCAGCCACATGGTGCAGCAGTCGGTCCGTTACCTAGGCACGATGACGGGTCGAATCGAGCAGGCTGCGCTACAGCTTGAGAGCCTCACGTAGAACCGCGATCGTCTCTGCTACCTCGCGCTGCGTGATCGCAGCATCCGGAACGAGGCGCGAGCCGTGGAAGGTCCCGGGGAACAAATGCAGTTCCACCGTGACGCCCGCCGCGAGGAGTGCCAGCGCGTAGGCGACGCCCTCGTCGCGCAGGGGGTCGAAGTGCATGACGGCGACATACGCGGGCGGCAGGCCGGCCGGGTCGGTCGCGCGCGCCGGCGCGGCGTAGATCGAGACATCAGCACTGCCGGCGCGGCCGCCGAGGTAAAAGTCCCAGCTGGCAACGGCTGTGGGACGGTTCCACACCGGGGTGTCGATGAATTCCGTCATGCTCGCCGTGGCGAGCCGGTCGTCGATCTCGGGCACGGACAGGAACTGGAAGGCGATATGCGGTCCGCCGCGGTCGCGCGCGAGACGCCAGCGCCGCGCACACCCGCTCGCGCTGCGCCGTATCGATGCGCTGCGGGTCGATACCGAGCTCGTCGGCGTGCTCGGCGGTCCAGGCCGAGCCCGCGTAGACGTCCTCGAGTGGCCCCGGAAACGGTGTCTCTGGCGCGAGTCGATAGTCCACCGACACCACGACGACGCCGAGCTCACGGGCCAGTGTGACGTTGAGGGGCTGGTCGAGTTCAAGATCACCGGCAACGAATCCGCCACCATGAATGTCGTAGACGGCGGCGGGTGCGCCGGTAGCGATCCTGGCGCCCCCGCCGACCGATGAAACGTCCCTGTGCGTTGGCGGCGCGGGAAGTCGGCTGCGGTCAGGGCGATCACGCAGAACGGCTCGACGTCACGGTTGTAGGCGCGGTAATCGTCACCATCTCGCTCCCTTTGGAGCTGCCGCTGAACGACGACCAGAAGCTCTACACGAACCTGACCACGTACGTCTCCAACGCCTGCAACAACAAGCTCGTCACGCCGGGTAACCCGGCGCAGAGCGCGCTCGTCACGATTCTAAGTGGACCCTGCGGATGACTCCGCGCATGCCGTACGGCTGCAGCGAAGAGGACGGCGGCTGCATTCCCGACGAATACATCGCCGCGGTCACGCAGTGGATCGCGAACGGCGCGCCGCAGTATAACGGCCACGCCTCCTCCGCCGCCTCGAGCTGAGAGAAGGCCATGTCGCGTAGCCGCGCGGGCCACAACCATCTTGGCTACCTCAGCGCGGACCGCCTCGAACGTCCCGCGCGAACCGATGTGAAACGACCACGCGCCCGCGTTCAATCCACCGTCGCCTCGTGTTAATGTCCCGGCGATGACCGACACCAAGCACGGAACGCTCGCCGCCAATGGCATCTCCATCCACTACGTCGAGCAAGGCAGTGGTCCGCTCGTGCTGATGTGCCACGGCTTTCCGGAGTCTTGGTACTCGTGGCGGCACCAGCTCCCTGCGCTCGCCGCAGCAGGCTATCGCGCGGTGGCGCTCGACATGCGCGGCTATGGCGGCACGAGCAAGCCGCAAGCGATCTCCTCGTACTCGCTCTCGCACTTGGTCGGTGACGTGGTCGCGTGCGTCGCTGCGCTCGGGGAGAAGCAAGCCGTGGTGGTCGGGCACGACTGGGGTGCTCCGGTCGCGTGGTACTCGGCGTTGATGCGACCGGACGTGATGCGCGCAGTGGCGGTGTTGAGCGTGCCGTACACGGCCCCGTTCGCGCTTCCGGACGGTCTGACGCTGACGCAGCTGATGGCAGGCGGCGCCGGCGAGCGCGAGTACTATCGGGTCTACTTCCAAGAGCCCGGACGCGCGGAAGCGGAGCTCGAAGCAGACGTGCGCAGGACGATGCTGGGGCTGATGTACACGGTGTCCGGCGACATCCTCAAGGATGGCGTGGCGAAGGTTCCCTTCGACGGTCACTTCGCAAAGGGCCAAACGCTCCTCGATCAGTGCGTCGCGCCGGCGAAGCTACCGAGCTGGCTGAGCGAGGCCGACGTCGATTTCTATGCGAAGGAGCTGGGCGCATCGGGCTTTCGCGGTGGGCTCAACTGGTATCGGAACATCGACGCGATTCCCGCCATCCTCGCGCCATTCGTCGGCACCACGATCAAGAACCCCGCGCTGTACCTGTATGGCGAACACGACCTGATCGCCGGCAACTCGCCGGATGCCATCGCCGGCCTGAAAGCCGCCCTACCCGACCTGCGCGGCGTGGTGAAGATGGACGGCGCAGGCCATTGGCTCCAACAAGAACGTGCGGACGACGTAAACCGCGAGCTGATCGCATTCCTGCGCGGACTTTGAGCGGCTCACCGTTTTGCAACGCTCCTCGGCGACAGGCCCGCTAGGGACAGCGCCTAGTCGGCCGGCGTCGCGCCCGTCAGTGTCACCGTGTAGTCGAGGCCCTGCGCGACGTCGCCGCCGATGCTGAAGGGGTCGTATTGAATGAGCGCGTCCGGTGTGTTGACCACGACCAGGCTGGCTTCTTCGTTGCTTTCCACGGTGGCTTCGCCCGATCCGTTCATCAGGTCGACGTAGCGCACCGAACCGCTGCCGGCGCGAATGGGGCGTGATCACCCCACCGGTCGTTCGACATTGCCGAAGCGTTCCATGTATGCCCGATCTGTGCCACGACCGACGCCGAGACGTTTGGACGTATTTGGCACGGCCCTCGCCGAAACCCCCAAAAATAGGCTGTGAGCTGCGGCTTTGTTGGTGGTCCCGGCTGGTTTCGAACCAGCTGCGCTTCAGCGGCAAGTGTTATCGCCGTACTGATCATGTGCTTTGGTTCAGACATCGGCCACCATCTCTGATCCACCCCAACCTGAAACCCACCGCCGATACGGACACCCGTGCCGGCGGTTGGGTGCCTGCTCAGGTCACCATCAAGCAGCAGATTGGCGGGAGCAAACCGTGGCAGCAACGCACACGCCGCAGGCCGACAAGATCCGCTGGCACGGAGGCAACCACCTCAACGGCGGCGTCTCGCGGTTCGGCGAGTACCCCATCGCCGCCGACCGCGGCATCGCCTTCAAGCGGCCGGGCGCCGCGCCGGAGGAGGTGCCCGCCCGCAGCGGGTCGGACGCCGACGTCTACCGGGCGTGCGTCGATCACAACAAGACGCTGCTCGGCATCACGGCCTGAGTCGGCACCAGCCCCGGCCAAGCCAGCTGCAGCCCGTGACAGCAGACCTCAGCCCACGGCCAGCGCATCCCGACAGAAATGGTTGATCCCGACCGCCGTCGCGGCGGCGGTCCTGCTCGGCGGCGCCAGCCCTTCGGGGTCACGCCGTACTGCTTGCCCAGCAGCGCCAGGAAGATCCGCGCCTTCTGCTCGCCGAAGCCGGGCAACTCCTTCAGTCGCCGCAGCACCTCGGCCCCGTCCGGTTCGCCCGGAACCCACAGTGCGGCGGCGTCACCGTCGTAACGGTCCACGATGATCTGCGCCAGCGCCTGGATCCGCTTTGCCATCGATCCCGGAAACCGGTGTATGGCAGGCCGTTCCGAACACAGCGCAGCGAACTTCTCCGGGTCGTAGTCGGCGATCTCGCGGGCATCCACGCCGCCGATCCGGTCGGCGATCTTCTTCGGCCCGGCGAACGCCGTCTCCATCGGAATCTGCTGCCCGCGTACAACACGATTGCAATAGCGCGAGCGACGACAGGCCGAGATAGAACGTGGCCAGGCCGAAGGCAGGCCCCGCGACAAGTTCGCGACGGCCGAAGAAATGCATGACGTTGCCGCGCCACGCCCTCGAAACGCGCTGTCAGCGCTGAGGATCAGCGTTCAACGCTGAGCCGAGGCCATCGCCGGTTCGCGGACATGGCGAGCTCGTCTCTGCCGCAGGTTTGTGGCGGCGACTCTCAACATGACCCACGGAAGCATGAGACTCTCGGGCGCGTCGCGGAACCCGGCGACTCTCATGAAGCGCGTAGCGATCACCGTGTCCGTCTCGGCGGCAGTTTGAACCCGCTCGATATACCTGTTGACCAGCCGCATGGATAGTGGCCGTCTGCCCTCGACCTCGGGCAGGCTGAGGTCACCGCCCACCGCAAGCTGCCAGGCCACTCCGATGGGTTTCGCGGCAGCACGAAAATACCGCGGCGCCAAGCCCTCTGCTCCGCGACGTAGGCAACGATCGAGTGCCTGGGCCTCCAGTGCAGCCACGGTCATACCTTGTCCATAGATCGGGTTGAAGCTGCATATCGCGTCGCCGAAGACCAGCAGGCCTTCCGGAAACCGCCGCATCTTGTCGTAGCGGCGCCACCGGTTGGATGGAATGCCGTGCCGTGCGACTTCGCCAAGCGGTTCGGCGTTGCGAATGGCAGACATCACATGGGGTGGGGTGAAGTCCTCGATGAAGTCCAGCATCTTTTCGGGATCGGATGGTGGTTCACGTCCCGCCATCCCGACGGTAGTCAGCATTCGCGTGTCGTCCTCATAGCCGAACAACGCCATTGCTGTGGTGCGGCCAGGAACAGGACCCACAAGCACCAGGTCTTCTTTCAGCATGCCAGGCGGAACTCTCAGCAACTGGCTGGTGTAGACGAGTCGCACCACCACCTCGTCCTCTTCAGGGCGGTCGTACCCGAGGTGTTCCAGGAAAGTCGGCGTCCTGGATCCGCGACCAGTGCAGTCCACGACGAGATCCGCTGTGAGAGTTCGCTTCTCGTCAATTTCATGCGATGTGATGGTCACTCCGGTGATGCGGGTACGATTAGCTGTCGACGTCAAGTCCACCACGTCATGGCCGTCCAACATCGTCACGTTGGTAAGTGCTCGTACTCGCCGACGAACCTGACCCTCCAGAAAAATGCGGCTCGGGTAATACGTTTCGTCGCCCGGGCGGAAGCCTGGCATCTTTCCGGACTGGACGAATTTGTGCCCACCGAACGACGCCCACAACTTGGACAAATCGCCGTCAGGGTTGACCGGGCAGCCACCGGCGACGATCTCCGTGCTGAATCCGGGAAACATCTCGTCGAGGATCCTTGACCCACGCGCCCAGAGGGCATGCACGTGCCGAGCCTGGGGCACGCCGCGTCGCTGGGCGGTACCGGTCGGGAGTGCATCGCGCTCGACAATCGTGACAGTTTCGTAGAAGTCGGCGAGCACCCTGGCGGCGAGGAGACCGCTCATGCTTGCACCTAGAACGACCGCGTGCTCACCGATTCGTGCCATCGCGACCTCCGATCAGCGAATGAACGAAAGGTACCGTTCAAATCAACAGCTGTCTGGGGATTTGCCGTATCCTTCTACGCCTTGGGTCTGAGGAACTCCAGCACGGCTGGCCAATCCGGGAAGTCGGCCGAGTCGAATTGGATCCACTCACCCCCGAAGTCTTTCGCGCCATTGTTTGGCCGGCCGTCGACGAGAAAGTCGCCCCGGTTGAGATCTTTGTGGTGAGTCAGGATCAGCCGCTTGTGAGCCGGCGAGTCCTCGTCGACGCCGAGGTGTTAGCGCACCTCTGCCGATGCGGCATCGATCCAGACAAAAACGCAGGTACCGGTTTCGGTGGGGCTAGTGGGGTTCGCTATCCCAGTCTGCCCACATTTTGCCCACACTTTCGCGCGCACGCGCCGTATCTAGTGCCGTCGCGACCGCTTCCAAGTCGTCATCGAAAGGTCCGCTAGGTCCAACGTCATCGCCGCCGACGCATGGCCGAGCATCCGCTGCACCGCCTTGACGTTGGCGCCGGCACTTCGGCCAAGGATGCCGCGGTATGGCGCAGGTCGTGAGGCGTGACCCGCGGAACCCCCGACTCAACCACCGCCTTGTCGAACCACCCGGTGTCCTTGTGCGAGCGCCGCAGATGCCGGCCGCCCTGGGCGCCGAACAGCAGTTCGTCGCGGCGACGACCTTCGCACTGCCGCGCCAGATAGGGCAGCAGGAACCCCGGCAGCGGCACACTGCGCTGCTTGTGCGCCTTGGGGGTACCAACGAATATCTGCGACCCGACCTCGACGGCGTTCTCCGAGATCGTGGCCCGCCGGCGCAGCATGTCCAGATCACGCACCCGCAGCGCGACCGCCTCCCCCCAGCGCAGGCCGGTGTAGGCCAGCAGCAGCACCAGCCCCTCGTATTCGCCCGCGGCCGCCGCCAGCGCGGTCACCTGCTGGTGGGTGAGATAGACCGGCCGCGTGCGGATCGTGCGCGGCAGCTTGACGCCGGCGGCCGGATTGACCGTGATCAGCCGGTCACGCGCGGCGTCGGCCAGGATCGCCGACAGCACCTGGTGGGTACGCGCCACGACGGTGGCGGCCACCGGCTTGACGCCGCCGACACCGCGGTGCAGGTCAGACACCCACTGCTGCACCGCGGTCGGCCAGATGTCACCAAGAGCGACATCCCCCAACGCGGAGCCACCCGCAGCCGCCACGCCACCTCCAGCGGACTGTATGCCGACGGCTTGAGGTGGCCGCGCTGGCTGTCCAGCCACGCCGGGCCCAGCTCGCCGACCGTCACCCTGGCGTGGGCCGGGGCGACGTACTCGCCGCGCAGCTTCGACACCTCCGCGGTGGCGGCGAACGCCGCCGCCTCACGCTTGGTCGCAAACCCGCGCTTGTCGGTCTGGCGGTGATCCGGGGTGCGGTACCGCACCCGCCACCGCACGCCATCGGCGGTCGTGTACCTACTTATCGTTGCCGTCGGCAACAGCGTGCTCATCGCCGTCTGGCATCTGCTCGCCGACCCCGACGCGGTGTTCAGCGATCTCGGGCCGAGTTACTTCGAATCGCGGATCAACGCCGAGCGCCGCGCCCGCAACCTGGCTACCCAACTGGAGGCGATAACGGGTCAGAAGATCCTCATTCGCGGCGGCAAAGCGATCATCGCCGACCACGCCGCCTAACCCCAGATACGAACCGGCACAACATCACCCGGCTACGCCGGGGTGCCTTCGGCTGCCCACTCACCATCCGATTTTCGGGTCAGGAACCCAGGCCCGCTGCGCGGGGCCGCCGTGGAGGCGGGAAAATGACGCGGTGCTCGTCCGGGACGCCGAATCTACTGTGATGCCTTGAGCTCGTCGGTCAGGATGGCGTTGGGAGCCACCGACAGGAACTGTCGATTGTTGCGGTAAGCACGCGGACCAGATTCTTTAGGCCCTGTGGTTCCTGCGGACGGACGCGCAATGTTGGAAGTTGTTGTGTCCGGAGGGATTTGATGGAACTGTTGCACGGGCGGTGCGCCGCGTTGGATATCGGCAAGAAGGAGCTGAAGGCGTGCGTGCGGGCGCCGAGTCCGAAGGGCAGGCGGTCGCGCCGCCAGGAGGTCCGCACCTATGCGACCACCACCAGTTCGCTGCTCGAACTGCGGGACTGGCTGGTCGCCGAACAGGTCACCCTGGTGGTGCTCGAGGCGACCGGCGACTACTGGCGTGGCGCGTTCTACCTGCTGGAGGACGACCTGAACGTGATCCTGGTCAACGCCGCGCACGCCAAGGGTCTGCCCGGCCGCAAAACGGACGTCTGCGATGCCGCGTGGTTGTGTCAGATGGGTGAGTGCGGGCTGCTGCGAGCGTCGTTCGTGCCGCCGGAGCCGATCCGGCACCTGCGGGATCTGACCTGCTACCGCACCACGCTGACCGCCGAGCGCA
This sequence comes from uncultured Actinomycetota bacterium, assembly GCA_963834955.1. GTDB lineage: Bacteria > Actinomycetota > Actinomycetes > Mycobacteriales > Mycobacteriaceae > Mycobacterium. The sequence continues at coordinate 32,406 of CAWIDX010000032.1, read as the reverse complement.
GCCGGGAGGCGCAGCGGTTGCGAAGGAGCTCGAAGGACGCCGGGATCAAGCTGTCGACGGTGGCGACCGACATCCTCGGCGTGTCGGGACGGCAGATGCTGGCCGGGTTGATCGACGGCGAACGCGACGCGCAGGTGCTGGCCGAGATGGCCGAGGCCAGGATGCGGCTGAAGATCCCGCAGCTGGTGGCGGCGTTGACCGGCAACCTCGGCGAACACCATGTGTTCCTGTGCCGGCTGCATCTTGAGCGCATCGACCAGCTCACCGCGGCTATCGGTGAGTTGTCGGCCCGGATCGGCGAGCAGATGCGCCCTTTCTCCCGCCAACTTGAACGGCTGGCGACCATCCCCGGCGTCGGCCAGACCGTGGCCGAGGTGATCGTGGCCGAGACCGGCGCCGACATGAGCCGCTTCCGCACGCCGCACACCTCGTCTCCTGGACCGGGGTGTGCCCGGGCCACCACGAATCCGCCGGCAAACGCAAATCGGGCAAGACCCGTCACGGCAACCGGTGGTTGTCCGGCGCGTTGGGCACCGCCGCGATGGCCGCGGCCCGCACCAAGGACGACACCTACCTCGCTGCCCGCTACCGACGCCTGGCACCTCGACTGGGTAAGCCGAAAGCCATTGTCGCCATCGAACACTCGATCCTCACCGCGGTCTGGCACATGTTGACCGACGACGTCGACTACCACGATCTGGGCGGCGACTACTTCGCTCGGCTCGATCCCGAACGCGCGATGCTGCGCATCGTCCGACAGGCCAATGCACTCGGTTTCACCGTCCGCTTCGACCCATCCAGGCCGCCTGAACCGCAGCCCGGCACCGCCACCGAATCACCTTGGGAGCCGCAGCTCACCATCATCTTCGGACCAGACGAAGATCGGCAGGAGTGCATCGAGGCCGTGATGCGGTGCTACAGGGACGCCGAGGCCCTGGTCTACCAGTACCCGATCGGCGACTTGATCGATCATGCGGAAAATCTGCCCGAGGCCCCCCCGATCCGCGACCTGATCTTCAGCGCGCCCAAGGAGTACCTCGACACCCTGCCCGAGGAGGTCGTAGACGGTCTGAAATTCCTGGGGACCACAGCCGCGCACATCGTCTACGACACCCCGGAAATCCTCTGGGCTTTCGCCAAGGCCGTCGGGATCGAGGCCGAGGTCAACGTCTACCTGGACGAGCGCGACGAACACCACAGGTCTGCGACCCGTAGCCGACGAGCAGCCCACCGGATGCCATCCTCAATCACCCCCGGGAAAGATCGCTGAGTACTAACATTCCGCTGAGCCTTGCACCACAACATTGATCAGCGAGGTTGGTCACCCCGATTGGTCCGCGTTGTCGTAGACGCAGGCGGTTCACGGTGCCGAAGGGGGCGGTATGGGGGAACCTCAGCCGACCGAAGAAGACCAAAAGTTGGACGGCGGCATCACCGCCGCCTACCGCATTTGGCGGGAAAACCCTGACCTCTCCCCAGACGCCGCAATTTCGGTCACGTTGTCTTTCGATGGCGACCTGGGCTCCATCGCCGAGCTCGGATTCGAGCCACATACCGTTTTCGGAAATCAGGCATTGGGCGTCGTCCGGTTTCGGGATGTCGAGACCCTGGTGGCCGATTCCCGGATCCTCTGGCTGTCTGCAGGGGAGCCGCCCCGGCCACGCCTGGACACAGCTGCACGGGACATCTGGGCAAGGGCATCCCAGCCGATCCCCTCGGTGATCGATGACGGACTGTGGCATGCCGACGTGGCCACCGGCGCACTCACTGCCTTCCCAAACGCGACCGGGAAAGGCGTCATCGTCGCTGTCATCGATTCCGGCATCGATTACACCCACCCGATGTTCATCGACCGTGCGACGAAGAAGACCCGCATCCTGCGAATCTGGGACCTAGGGCTGACCCCCAGACAGTCGCCGACGGACCACCGGTGCGTCTGCTGACATCGCCCAATACCTACGGCGTCGAATTCGACAGCACAGAGATTGATGCGGCGCTCGCGGGCGGGCCCCGACTGGCCCACCGTGATTTTATCGGCCACGGCACCCACGTCGCCGGCATTGCCGCCGGCGGAACGAACTTCATGAATTTTGAGAATGTCTTCGTCGGCAACGCCGACCTCGTGGGAGTTGCCCCGGAAGCCGACATCATCGCGGTCAAGTATTTCGACCTGCCCGAGAAGCTGTTCTACAAACTCCCCGACGGTTCGGCCGGCGCCGAAGTGACATGGGGGCATCGGTTCGCCGATTCACTCGTCTACTGCCTGCGCACGGCCGCAGAACTCGGGAAGCCGATCGTCATCAACATGAGCTTCGGCAACATCTCGCATCCCGGCGACGCACTCGACAGCAACGCCTACTGGATGGACCGGGTGTTTGATCCGGCGCCTCCGCCGGCCGATCCCGATTTCCCGGTCGACAGCTTCCCGGCCGGCGCTATTGCAGTGAAGGCGTCCGGCAACGACGGCGGTGACGATCAAAGGGCCGTCGGCCGCGTCACCGTCCCGGCATCCGGCGAGATCGTCGTCCCGTTCAAATTGATCGACGATCGGCGCGGTTCGCAGATGACTCGGCGCCGAGGTGAGCAGGTCCGCCACAAGCCCACCCTCAGCATATGGTTCTGGTACCGCCGACCCGATATGCCGCTATCAGTCGCATTTGCGGTGCGCTCCCCCCATCAGCCGAACTTCAGCACCGACGTGATGGCCGGCGGCACGCTCGAGTTGGGCATCGAGGCACTCGCCGGTCCGCCACCCGTCGACAACTGGCTGGCTTTCGCCCCAGACATCCACCGCATCAAGATCGCGCACGAAGACCGCCCCCGGTCCCCCATCCCCGCGGCGGGGTGGTCTACCGCCAGCACGTCGACATCTCTTTCGGGCCGAAGGACCGCGGTGGCGTCATCAGCTACCACACCCCGGAGAAGGTCGTCATACCGAACAGCATGGCGCCGCCCGTGCTCTTCGGCACCTATGAGGTACGTATCAAGGCGCCCGCCGGAACGGAGATCTATTTCGTGTGTCAGGCCGAGGGCTGGAGCTACGGTGCCGCCTACCTGCAGTCGAGCATGACGTACCGCGACGGAACCGACATCGATTACGGGGTGATCCGGACATCTGCCGAATACACGATCGTCGACTCCGGCGGCGAGCACATCATCACGGTGGCCAACTACAACGAGCGAGACGGTGGCGCCGGCTATCCGCCCGGTGGCATCGCGGATTCTTCGTCGCGTGGGCCGCTGCGCGATTTCCGCAACCCCACACAGAATCCGTTCTGCGACAAGCCCGACATCGCGGCGCCAGGCAAGAACATCAATTCGGCGGCGAGCCGCGATAGCGGCGGGCTCCTTCATTGGCCGTGGTGGTACTGGGGTTCGCGATTCGAGGAGATGGGTGGCACCAGCATGGCGTCACCGATGGTCGCCGGGATCGTCGCGTTGATGTCCAGAAGCGACCGACTCTCAACATCAACGAGGCGAAGGCTGCGCTCTTCGCCGATCCCGGCGACCCGGTCGCACCTGCCGCCGGGGATCCCAACGACGCCGCCAAACACGCGTACGGCGCCGGTCGCGTCAATGCGAAGACGAGCCACGAGGCCGTCTGAGGGCAGGCAACGATGGCAACGGAAGAGGTATACGCCGCCCGACTGGGCGCCTGGATCGCACGCGCTCTGGCCGCCTCGGTGTCTTTCGCCGTCGACGTGGACACCGACGGCCTCGGCTTCCAGCTTCCGGCGTCGGTCGCAAACGATCCCGCGGTGAAGGCAGCCGCCAAGGCGCTGGCCGAAGCCGGCAACGCATTGCGCGGAGGCGCCGACACGCTCGATGCAGCCGTCCTCAGTGGCGATACCGGCGGCCTGACCCGGGCGTTCCTGCAGTTGTTCGACGGGCTCTACAGGTATGTCGACTCGGCCGAGGCGATCGTCGCCCGGATCAACGCCAGGGCCGCTTCGCTGCCGCCGGCGCAGGCGAACGCGACGATAGCTTTTGCGTCGACGCTTACCGCGCAAGCTGATCGACCTCTTCCTCGCCCGGCCGCTCGAACAGCGGCTGCCGAGGTTGAACTTCTTGCTCACGCTCCTGGGCATCGTCGAGCGGCGGGCCACCGAACCGTCCGGCGGCTCAGGTGAACTGCGGGTCATCCGCCCCGCGGTGCGGCTCGACAGGATCAAGAGCCTCTTCCAAGATCCCTCTGGGCATTTCGCCGCGGTGTACGGCTGGGGAACTGCGAACTTCGATCCGATGGTCGCGATGTATTCGGCGCTGGCGTTTCACGGTCTGGAATCCTCGGTCGAAGTCCGGTATGACGGCCCCAACGCGTTCCTGCAGACCGGCCCGTTCCTATGGAAGCGCGACGCCACGGCCATCCCGCGCTGCTCGGTGAAGCGTTCATCCTTCTGCCGGAGTTCACGCTGCGCCGGCCCGGCTCGCCGAATGGGAGAACGTGTGGGCCAACAGGACCGGATCTGCTGACGCATCTCACCACCGGTCCGGACGCCACACCGTTTCCGGTGGACGACTGGCTGCATGGTGTTGCTCGCGTGCGCGAGCGGATGCGCCACCTCGAGCTGACCGTCCTGCTCGGCGAGGCGCTCGGCGCGGCAGACCCGCCGGCGCTCGAGGCGCTGCAGTTCCCGTACCGCGCCGGACGACTCGTGGCTGGGCCTGCGCTTCCCGGAGACGTTGCCCGACGGGACGCCGTTCGAGCTGACCGAGGACAAGCTGCTGTACTCGGCGACGTTCGCCGCCGGGCGCGCAGATCGACCCGGCCAGTTCCGACACCGACGTATTCCGGGCTGCTGCTCGACGAGTGGGTCGAGGTGATCCCGACCGACGAGGCGACGACCGGGCTGGCGTTCCATTTCGACCGGCCCAACTCCGAAGCGCCGCAGGCGATCCTGCTGGCGACGCCGCCGCAGTTCCGAGGCGCATGGCAGTGGCAGGACATCGTCGACACGCTGCACGAGACTCTGGACTTCGCCCGGTTGCGCGCCGTCGAGCCGGCGCAGATCTGGACGCAGTCGCCGCTGGCGCCGCTGCTGCCGGCGGTGCTGTCGTCGGTCACCACGTATCCGATCACCGCGCCGCTGAACCTCGGCTTCAACAACAACCTGCATCTGCTGCTGGCGGAGGAGGCGCGTCAATGAACAAGTACGTCGTCACCGCCGAACTCGACAGCGTGCTGGCGAACGAGATCCGCATCCCCACCATCGTGATGTGGAATCGGCTCGAGGGCCGGCCGCGCCGACCGGACTTCACCCGCGCGCTCAAGGCCGAGGTGCGCGACCCGCTCTGGATGATCACGCGGCAGTGGCAGATGGGCGAGTTCATCGGTGAGGACGCGGGATCGCCGGTGAGCGCCAAAGTCGCGTGGACACACCGACAAGGTCACCGAACTGCACACGCCCGGCAGGCACGTGTGCCGTATGACCCGGACCTGCCGCTGGAGGCGGTGATCGAGGCGCGGCCGGTCGCCGCTGACCATCGCGAGCACCTGCACAATGCAGATCTGCGCCTGGCGTTGGGCCGGCGGTGGAAGCGAGCTGCTGCGAGCCGCATCGGCCACGGCGCCCGTGTCCGGACTTTCCTTGGCCGCGTACACGTTCACCGCGCCGAGCCGGCGGCGAAGCCGACTTCCCGATCACGGCGCACGCGGCGGCATGGCAGACGCATCGCGGCGGTCGCCGGGCGCGCTATCGACGGCGGCGCGCTGCTGCTGCATCTCACCGGCGGCGGCGCGGCGTCCGACGGTCTCGGCCTGGTCGGCCCGCAGAAGACGCACGATCGACGAACTGGGCGCGGAGTTCCTGGCCTGGGCGAAACAGCCGGTACTACGAGCCGGACCCGACAGTGACGACGTGGGATCCGCAGCACCTCGAGTATTCGATCGGGCTGTCCGCACCCGATCAGGGTGAGCCGGCGGCGTTGGCGGCACCGGAGTACCACGGCGGGCGACTCGACTGGTACAGCTTCGACGCCGTCGCTCCAGAAGAACCGCAGGGCGCGGCAGCCGCGCGGCCGCCGACCGTGACGAGCTTCATCCCGACGGGCGCGAGTTCGACGGTATGCCGAACACCCGGCATTGGACCTTCGAAGAGGGCGCCGTCAACTTCGGCGACATCGCGCCCGACACGCACGGACATCGCCAAGCTGCTGCTGATCGAATTCGGCCTGGTGTACGCAAACGACTGGTTCCTGCTGCCGATCGACGTTCCCGTGGGGTCGTTGACGTCCATCAGAGGGCTGGCCGTGACGAACGTATTCGGGGAGCGGTTCTGGATCGAGCCGGCCGTGACGGCGGCGCAGTTCCAGAACTGGCGCATGTTCAAGCTGACGCCGAAGGGCGCCGACGACGACCGGCTGTTCATTCCGGCGACCACACCGACCGCGTTGGAGAGCGCACCGGTGGAAGCGGTCGCCTGCGTGCGCGACGAAGTGTCGAACATGGTCTGGGGCATCGAGACGACCGTGCAGCTGGCGGACGGCTCGTCACGGCGGGGCCGCGAGGTCGCGCTCGAGCTGCACGCCAAGTATCAGGCCGCCGTGCAGCCCGCGATCGCCGCCGCCACCGGAGAACGACGCGAAGCTCAAGTACACGCTGATGACCTCGGTTGCCGAGCACTGGATCCCGTTCATTCCGGTGCACGTCGAGGACGATAACCGCGCAGATCCAGTTGCAGCGCGCGGCGATGCCCCGGCTGCTCGACGGCAAGCCGGGCGTCACACCGGCGAAGATCGTGCCGCGCACGCGGCTGCTGCGCGAGGGCCTCGACGACGCTGCCGCCGTACTACGTCGCCGAAGAAGAAGTCGAGCGCGCCGGCACTCTTGTCGAGACGCGCTGGCAGCGCTGCCGTTGGCGCGACGGCCGCGTCGTCACCTGGCTCGGCCACACGCGCAAGACCGGGCGAGGCGAGGCGGCGAGCGGTCTGGCGTTCGACGTCCTGGAGCCGAAGTCCGTGCAGCAGTAGGCGTCCACTGCTCAACGCGCTGATAAAGAAGATCACCACAATCAAGATCGCCGAAACGACGTCGCCCATTGACACCATCGCGTTCAGCCCCGACGGGTACCGCATTGTCTCCGGCAGTTCCGACAAGAGGGCGCGGCTGTGGGACGCGCATACCGGCCAACCCCTCGGCCAGCCGCTGACCGGCCGCCAGGACCTGGTGTCCAGCGTGGCGTTCACCCCCGACGGCACGCGGATTGCCTCCGGCAGCTACGGCACCACCGTGCGGGTGTGGGACGCGGGCACCGGCCAACCCGTCGGCGAGCCGCTGAGCGGCCACACGGACTCTAGGGAGCTGTCCGCCGACGCGGTGACAGCGAACCTGTCGTTCAAGGCACGGCCCTGCCTGCACCCGACCGCGCTGGGCATGGAGCTGCTCGGCGAGCAGTGCGGCCGCTGGGCATCGAAGTGCGCGCGGGACTTCACACCGGCGAGATCGAGCCCCGCGGAGCCGACATCGGTGGGATCGCCGTACACATCGGCCAACGCGTGTCAGCGCTTGCCGGACCCAGCGAGGTTCTCGTCTCGTCCACGGTCAAGGACCTGGTGGCCGGCTCGGGTATCAAGTTCACCGACCGTGGAGCTCATGCGCTCAAAGGGGTGCCCGACCAGTGGCGAGTATTCGCCGTCGAGAACTAACAACGGCGCCGAGTCGAAACCGCGTATCGAGTTGTTGGCACGCAGCGGCACTCTACGGGCGCTATTCACGCCGGGGTATGACCACAGGAGACTTCAGTGACTGCGCCCACGTCGATCAACCAGGTCGGGCAGGCGCACGATGCCTACAGGCTCAGGGAGAACTCGCACCTCTGCAACACGCACCGCTACCAGTCGATCGATGTCCCGCCCGGGGTTGCCTACCAATTCGTCACAGTGACGTATTCAGTCCTTGAAATCCACTGCTCCGCAAGCACTCTCGTGAGCTATCTCTACCTGTTTTCCCGGACCTCAATGAACCCAGCCGCCGCGAAATCTTGGTCGAAGGCTAGGGCTTCGCGTAGGCGCCGGTCGCGCATGACGCGAAAGCTCGTCGCGTCAACGTAGGAGTACACCCGCTCATCGTGTTTGCGAAGCCAGTCCCATGCTGCCGTTTCTTGGTCCTCCGTGACTCGGTGCACGATGAGGCGCTCAGCTTGGCCCAGCGTGTCGAGCCGATCGAGAAACGCTAGCGCGGTCCGGTGGCTGTCCTTTCGGCGCAGGAAGGTCCAGGTTTCTCCCGCTACGAGGTTGGTGGTGAGGATCTGCTCATGTCGTCCGAGAGCGCCCAGCATGGCCAGGGCGTCCTCGTGCCGAGCATCGCCGGGCAGCGCCCACGCCACCCACCAGCCGGTGTCGGCGAATTTCATCGGCCGTAGACAACTTCGTCGATCTCGCCTTTTTCCACCGAGACGTGGTCCCCGCCGAATCCGGCGAGCGAGCGCCACAGGTCCTCATCGGACTCGCCTACCGGTGTGGAAATGACGGTGCCAAGTCCCAGGCGTATCAACTCAGACTTCGAGATGCCTCGACGGCGGGCCTCCGCAGCGGCGAGCACGTCAAGCTCCTCGGGGATCGTGATGGTGATCGTCTTCACGGCTCCACTATACATATCTACCGTTACTCTGACTACATATGACTGTCCCTTGCCTTCGTCCCTTCGTCGCTGTGTCGCGTCCAGCGGGAACAGGCTGCCCGCCGCTTCCCTGTTTCGAGGATGAGCCAATTAGGTACGCGCTAGGAGCATCCCGCATTCACTACCGCCACGGCGTAGCGCTGGATGTGCCGGCGAACCCGAGCGAGTCGACAGCCCGTGGCGATAGCGACGGCACGACGGTAAGCACTGCGAACTCCCAGACAACTCGCACCTGCTGAACACGCACCGTAAGCGGACGCGCCATCGGACATCCGGCATCGACAAGCCCGAGGATACCTAGCGCGGCCCTGTCCGCGAGCCCAATGCCGCTGCGCCACAGGTCCGATTGTGCTGACCGGACGAATCGCGACCGATCTTTTCGCACCGCTGGGTCGGCTTTGGCCAACTGCCGCAGGGTATTTGGTCCAAACCTGATACGCAGGAGATGGTTACGCGAGCGACGGTGTATCGCGGGCCCGATAGCGTTCGGGTCGCATTTCACCACCGATCCGACGGAGTCGTTGTGACGAATACAGGTTGTGAAGTACGCATGCGGATCGTCCGGCCGATTCATACGCCGCGCTTCGTCACGACTTGACCGGCGACGTCCAGCCAGCTTTGAGGGAGGCCGATGATGAACATCCTCCTCGTGATCTTCTTGACCGTGGGCATCCGTTCCGAGCTAAGTTGGCATGCGCGAACTTGATGTATGCCGACATTTTTCGGATCAATTAGATCCAAGCTGTCCAGATCAAGATGACATTTCCGTATGGTCGATGCCGATGGTTCGCAACCTCAAGACCTCCTTTTTTGATGCGATGGCTGAGCACGACGTCGTTGCCCGCGAGGGGTTGAGCTTTCGGCGGCGCGAAAGGCCGATCGTTGCCGCGATCAGGTGGGTGATCGAATGAACGCTGCCTCCTCCGTGTTCCCCGAGTGACGAATGCGGAGGAGGGGAGATCCCCAGATCGCGGACAGACGAGGCAACAAGCGCAAGGAATACCCGTAAAGCCGCATATTCTATTTCCGCATATTCACCACGCGCAGGCTTGGGTGGTAGGAATTCGGAGCCGAGTGACCGCTCCGCGGCAAGTCGCAAGGGCAACTGCACCGCCGCTGCCCGCGCCGAACTGATTGCTATTTCAGGGCGCTGTGACTCCGTTCAGCGCGCGGCAGGGCGGGGTGCCGTGCTCGAACAGCCGCGGCGCCACCCGGACGCCGGCGGCCGCCAAGCGGTTGGGTCCGCTACCGCCCACGGTGACGTCCACCTCAGATTAGAGCCCATCGACGAGCGTTCGCTGTCTCCGGATCGTGTTCTCTCCTGAGGAACGGGTCGCCTTCAATGCGTCATGGCGGCGCGCCACACGATGGGCGGGCGCAGCAGGGAAAGCGGTGAGTCGACGAGCCAGGCCACGCGGACGAACTGTTCGAAGGCGGCGACGTCGTGTTCGGCGGCGGCCAGTACGCGGTCGACGTAGCGGTTGAAGAGCCGGGTCGACAACGCCGGTGTGCCAGGGACCTCGGGTAGGGCGAGATCGCCGCCGACCGCCATCTGCCAGGCAAGCCTGGTGGGCTTCGCGGCCGCTCGGAAGAACCGTCGCGGAAGGTCTTCCGGGCCGCTGGACAGACATTCGCGCAGCGCCAACGCGTGCAGCGCAGCCACGGTCATGCCTTGTCCGTAGATCGGATTGAAGCTACAGACGGCGTCGCCGACGACCAAGAGTCCGCCGGGCAGGCGGCTCTTGTCGTAGCGGCGCCACCTGCTGGACGGATAGCGGTAGGACACGATGTCTCCGACGCGCTCGGCACCGCGCAGAGCGGCCACGACGTGAGCGGGCAGAAGCTCTTCGCCGAGCCCGGACAGCTCGGAGAAGTCGGTGGGCGGTTCGGAGCCGGCCATGCCGAAGGCCGTGAGCATCCAGGTGTCCTGCTCGGCCGCAGCAAGCGCAATCCCCGTCGGCCGTCCGGGAACTGGCGACACGATCAGGCCCTGCTCATTGAGCGACTCCGGTGACATCCGTAGTCGTTGAGTGCGATAGACGAGGTCGATGGTGACGCACTCCTCGATAGGCTGCTGGTAGCCCATTCGCTCGAGCATCGTTGGCGTGCGTGAGCCACGCCCCGTCGCGTCGACCACCAGCGCGGCCGAGACGTCCAACTGTTTCCGACTTCCGCGGTCGACGACTCGCGCGCCCGTAATGCGTTCGCCGCCGGGGCTCGCGGTCAGCTCCACCACATCGTGGTTCGTAGCGAAGGTGACGTTCGGGATGGCCCGCACGCGGTTCCGCACCTGACTCTCGAGAAACGGCCGGGTCGCGCTGTAGGTCCGAATCCGTTGACCAGCACCGGTCCTCACGGCGAGGTGCCCGTTCATGCAAAAGTAGAAACCCGCCACATGTCCTGCCCGTCGAAGACGCGGGCGCCACCGTCGACGAGTTCGTCGAGGATTCCAGGGAGTAGATCTTCAAGCGCGTGCGCACCGCGCAGCAGTAGCCCGTGGATGTGGCGCCCCTGGGGTACGCCGCGTCTGTCGACGGAAACCTCTTTCAGTTCGTCGCGTTCGACGACGGTGACGGTGTCGTAGAAGTCGGACAGGGTCCGTGCTGCGAGCAGCCCGGCCATGCTGCCGCCAAGGACGAGTGCCTGCGCCATGATTGCCTCCTCGGGATCGTTCGTCATTCGAGGATGTGGGGATGCTCGGCCACGACCATCGGTGAGCACTCAGAGATTCATGCGACGGGTCCCTAACCACGACGGGGCGAATCGGTGCGGTGCGGCATTCGGCCGAGCGAAATCTCCCAGGTCACGATCCAGCGGGATACGGGTTTTCCCCATGTTCTTGGCGTAGGCGCGGCCGCATGCTGGCTAGCATGAGCGAATCTGGTCTGCGGACCGAAACCTTGAACTGGAGCGACCTGGGTATGACCGGACTGCCCACGGGGACGGTGTCGCTGTTGCTGGCCGACATCGAGGGTTCCACGGGACTGTGGGAGGCCGACTCCGACGCCATGACGGCCGCGGTTGCTCGGCTGGATCGGCACCTTAAGCGAGCTCGTCGGCGCCCATCGTGGCGTGCGACCGGTCGAGCAAGGCGAGGGGGACAGCTTCGTCGTCGCGTTCACGCGGGCCAGCGACGCAGTGGCATGCGCGCTCGACCTGCAGCGCGCGCCATTGGAACCGATTCGGCTGCGGATCGGCATTCACACCGGCGAGGTACAACTTCGCGACGAAGGCAATTACATCGGGCCGACGATCAACCGAACTGCGCGACTGCGCGAGCTGGCGCACGGGGGGCAGGTGGTGCTCTCGGGCGTCGCCCAGGTGCTGGTCGGCGACCTGCTCCCGGCGGGCGCCTGGCTGACCGACCTTGGCGCCCACCACCTGCGTGACCTCCCGCAACCCGAACACGTGCTGCAGCTGTGCCACCCGGACCTCCGGTCTGAATTCCCGCCGTTACGCACCACGAAAGTCGTTCATTTCCAACACCTTCCGGTCCAATTGACCAACTTCATCGGTCGGCAGGCCGAGCTGGCCGAACTGCACCGGCTGCTCGACGTCAATCGGGTGGTGACGCTGACCGGTGCCGGCGGGGTGGGCAAGACGCGGCTAGCCATCGAGGTTGCCTCACGCTCGGCGGACCTGTTCGCGCACGAGGTGTGGTACGTCGACCTGGCGCCGATCGCGATCTCCGCTGCTGGCTGTGACGGCGGCCCGCGCGCTTGGCCTGGCCGACAGGCCCGGGTCTGTCCGCGATGGATGCGCTCCGAGAAGTTCGTCGAGGAGCGCCGAAGTTCCGTGCTGCTAGACAACTGCGAGCACCTGATCGACGCCGTCGCTGCACTCGTCGTCGGCCTCGTCAGTGCGTGCCCGCGGCTGACCGCGTTGGCGACCAGCCGAGAGCCCATCGGGGTCGCCGGGGAATTAGCTTGGCGCGTTCCGTCGCTGTCGTTGGCGACTGAGGCGATCGAATTGTTCACTGACCGGGCACGTTTGGCGCGCTCCGACTTCCGCTCTCCCCGACCGGCACATGGCCACAGTGGAGGAGATCTGCCGTCGGCTCGACGGTATGCCGTTGGCCATCGAACTGGCCGCGGCGCGTGTGCGAGCGCTGTCGCTGGCCGACATCGTGGACGGCTTGCATGACCGCTTCCGGCTGCTCACCGGTGGCGCGCGCAACGCGGTGCGTCGACAACAGACGCTGCGGGCGTCGGTCGAGTGGTCGCATGCGCTGCTCACGGAACCCGAACGCGTGCTGTTTAGACGGCTGGCGGTTTTCGTCGGCGGGTTCGCGCTGGACGCTGCGCAGTCGGTGTGCGGCGGTACCGACCTTGAGGGCTTCCAGGTATTCGACCAGCTCGGGCTACTCGTCGACAAGTCACTGGTGGTGAGCGAAAATTCTTCGGACCGAACGCGATACCGACTGCTGGAGACCGTGCGGCAGTATGCGCAGGAGAAGTTGAGCGAGTCCGGGGAAGCGAATGCGGTGCGCAGCCGGCACCGCGACCACTACGCGCGGTTCGCCGAGCTGATCGAGTCCGGGACGCAGATGGGCTACGACCACGCACTGGAACTCGTCGAAGCCGAGTTCGACAACTTCCGTGCCGCGTTTGCGTGGTGCCGGGAGAATTCGGTTGACGAAGCCGCATTGAGGGTGGCCTCGTCATTGCAACCACTATGGTTCCCGCTCGGGCGGATGCACGAGGGCTTGGCATGGTTCGACTCCGTGTTCTCAGGCGACCAAGGAGGGCTCGAAAAGGTGCCGGCGGCGGTGCGGGCCCGAGCGCTGGCCGATAGGGGCGTGCTCGAAATGAACGCCCTTGGCGCCGGTGGTACCGACGATGTCGAACAAGGGCTCGCGATGGCCCGCGACATCGGCGATTCGGCCCTCCTGATGCGAGCCCTCGTGGCCCGCGGTTTCGTCGCTGCCGGCTGCGGTGAGCCGGCCGAAGTCCACTTGGCCGAGGCGCTCGGGCTGGCACGCAAGTCGGGGTAGCGCTGGATGCTCTTGCACATCCTGGGCGCGCAGTCAAGCCTGGCGTTCCTGGCGGGTGACCCGATGGCAGTACTGAGAGTGCGGGAGGGCCGCGACGTCGCCGATGCCATCGGTGACCGCGTCACATCGCACCAGTGTCGGACTTTTCTCGGCTGGGCTCGCATGATCATCGGCGATCTCGCGGGTGCGATTACCGTGTTCCGGGAGGCGAATTCCCGGGCCGACGCGGATCGGATCTGGGGCGTGGTGAGCGAGCACTACGAGGCGCAAGCGTTGTATCGGCAAGGGGACGCGGCGTCGGCCCAGGCCCTGCTCGACGAGGCGATGCCGGCCACCGTGGAACTCGGTGGGTTGTGGTCGGGGAACTCCTCGGGAGTACGCGCGGTGGGGGCGCTGGCCGCCGGTGACGTCGAGACGGCCGAGAGCGCGTGCCGGATTGCCCTGGAGCAGTTGGCCAGTGCCCCGACACATCAGCAGATGTACGTCTACCTGTCCGGCGAAGTCGCGTTGGCGACCGGCGATGCCGACGCGGCCGTCCGGCGCGCCGACGAAGCGGTCGGCGTCGCGAAGGGGTGGTATCTCGTCGAGTCGTTGATGACGCGGGCCCGGGTCGCACTCAGGGTGGGCGAGTGGGCTCGGGCCGAACGCGACGGCCACGACGCGCTGGCGCTCGCCGCTGAACTCGGCGCGCATCTGGGGATCCCCGACATCCTGGAATGTCTTGCCGCGTCGGCGGCCGGGCCTCGGCAGCCTCGAGGAAGCGGCCAGACTGCTCGGCGCGGCCCACGCCATGAGAAGCCGCATGGGTGCGGTGCGGTTTTTGGTTCACCAGGCAGACTACGAGGCGACCGTCGCGACCACCGGTACTGCAATGGGCGACGCCGAGTTCGACCTGGCCTGGGCCGACGGCGCCGGGCTGTCCGCCGAGGAGGCCATCGCCTACGTGCGGCGTGGCCGCGGCGAACGCAAACGTCCATCCGCCGGGTGGGCTGCGCTGAATCTCACCGAGCGCGACGTCGTCCGACTGGTCAGCGAGGGACTGGCCAACAAGGACATCGCGTCGAGGCTGTTCGTCTCACCCCGCACGGTGGAGACGCATCTCACGCACGTCTACACCAAACTCGGGATCAAGTCCCGAGTGCAACTGGTCCAAGAGGCGGCCCGTCACGGCTGACCAATAGCGCCGAGCAACCCGCTGATCGGCACCCACCAGGCTGACCACTGAACCTTCCCTTGGTAGGTCGATCCATCAGCTGACCAGGTACTACGCCGATGCCGACGAAACCCGAGAACGGGCCCGAGCAGTATGCACGGGCACGACATTGAGTTTCTTCCAGGGCCCTCCCGCTCGATAAAATCGTCGGGGGTAACCCGTGAGAGATCCCGCACCGACTAGACCTGTAGACAAGAGGAGAGGTCGCTCTGGGCGAACTCGCGCCGGCCCATTCACGCCGGCCCGTGGTCGTCGACTGCGCGGTCGGCGCGCAAGTGCGTGGCAGGCCGGATTCCGTAGTCGCCCCACTTGTCGTCGATCACGAGGTCTGGCAGCCGATGAATCTAAACAGGTTGTAGTAAGCATCGCGGACTGGCGCACCCCATAGTAGGGACTCGCGTCGCATCTGGGTGAGCCGTCGTGAGACATCCCAGATCCGTTCTGTAACCCGCCAGACTCCGAATCGTCAATGCAGGAAGATTTTCGTGACTTCCAGTGCGATTCGGGCGCGGCGGTCGTGGGCTTCGCGCGCTGGGTCGGTGACGTAGTCCAAGAACATGGGACTGGTGAGCATCCGGGCGAATTTCACCTGCTCTGGGTATACCAGCGCGGAGACGTTGTCGATGCCGGTTTGTTTCCGGCGGCGTTCAATTTCGTAGGTGCCGATGAAGACCGGGTTAGCGCATGCCCTGCCGAGTTCCATTGCGAAGGAGTCGAACAGGACCCCGCGGGCGGCGAGGTGGTTGCGGAAGTGCCGTTCGGCGGTGAGCGCGGCAACATAGGCGCGCAGGTCGACCTGCGGTAGCTGCCGAGCCAACGTTTGTGCCGCAGACACACAAGTCCCACGTGGGGCAGCCTCCGGATGGCTCAGTTCCCTGGGTGCACCGCATGCACAGTCGCCGATCGCTGACCGGTCTCCGTTGATCCTAGTGGGCGCCGTGAATGCACTCGTGCAGGCCGCCGAGTTGCCGCCAGACGTCCACATCGTTCAGGCTGCAGGAATGCCTTTGGCGTCTTGCCCAGACGGATGCCGCGCTCGCGCACACCGATTTCGATCTCGCCGGATTGGCTGTGGTTGCGTGCCGCGTGACGGTGACTGTACGAAATCGACGCCCTCGCCGCCGTAAACCCCGTGGGCACGGCAACGGCTGAGCCTCATTCGGCCCTGCGCAGCGGTGTTGGCGAGGCATCTGTGCTTGACCGGTGTGCGGGTACGGAACTCTTCGGCTGCGTGATCGGTCGGAATCGTGTCGAGCAGCTTGCGGTCGACCTTTTCCGCGCCGTCGAGGATTGCGATGGCGGCATCGCTTAGCAGCGCACGCAACGATCCGATCGACCCGCCGGTTCGGTCGTAGAGGTAGCTGGTCAGCGAGGCCAGCGACCCTTCAGCGTGGCGGCCGAGAGGCAACAGGGTTTCGATGCCCAGGACGAGTTCTTCCCACGCATCGCGCTGTGCGCGTGTCCCGTTACTGTAGGGGCGCATTTCGTGAATGGTGATACGGCCCTTGATCTGACGCCCAGTGGCCGGACAGCAGATCGCTTTGCAGCAGGTCGATTCCGGCGTAGAGAAATGTCGCGTCAAGCCGTTCAGAGAACACTTTAAGGGCCCACGCGGCTTCGCTGCCTGCCTGATGGTTGGTACGCAGGTTATGGATCTCGTCGCAGATGACGAGCGACGTACCGAGGTGGCGCATCACGCCGACGACCCGCTCCGTCAGATCCTGGGCGGTGGCCCATTCGGACTGACAAGGCGCAGGAAGTCGGCAAAGGCGAGCATCATCATCTTCGGGGTGGTGCCGGGCGGGACCACCGCGTAGACGACCGGGGCATAGCTAGTATCATCATACCGCCCCGTCTTCTTGCGCATCGCCTTCTATGGCGTTTGCCGATGAGCAGCGCCGCGGTTGATTTCCCAAGCCCGGAAGATCCCGACATCGCCAAGCCGCGGCGGGCGGTCGAGGTCTTCGCCATGTTTCGGGCCATGATGATCCTGGTCTGGCGCGTCAGAGCCACGGTGTCATGTGTTTCGAGCACCACGTCGGCGGCCAACCACGCGAACCGCTCCTGGTCATAAGCGGCCTTCTCGTCGGGGGAGAGGCCGCTGATCTGCTTCATCGTCATGCGCCGAGGTTCGACGGACTGTCGGTCGACGAACTCTCGCCACGAGGTCAATGAATCAGGGACGGCCATTCGCGGCTATTGCTCCTCGTCGATGTCGATGCGTCTGGCGGCTCGACGCTGTCGCGGTCCGCGCGGCGGGGACGGGTCGGTGTCGACCTCATCGAGGTCCTCGGCGGCGTCGGCGACGACCTCTAATCGAGGTACGACCGGGGTGTTCACGCTGTCGCGCTTGGCGGCCTTGCGTTCTCGTTTCGTGTTCGCGCCGCTGGTCTGGATGCGGTTGATTTCGGCGAGCACATCGACGGCCGGGCCGTCTCGTCACGGCGGTCCACAGCCTTTCGGGCCGCGCGCAGCACATCCAGCGAAAACGAGGCCACGGTCACGGATTCATCTGTTGCAATATGCAGTGCTTTACTTGACATAATGTCGCTTATCGGCACGCGAAGTGTGGGCTGGCGGGACGTCGCGTCCGTTTCGCTATCGGAGCCGCACTCGGTGTCCCTTCTCAATCTATCTGCGCTTTTCTCACTATTTGTGTTCCACAGGCGCGTTCAAACCTGCCCTTCGCGTGACCGTGCAGCGTCGCTATGGCGGGCCAAGCTGCTGCCGGCCGCCTCTCTCCCCGCTCTTCGAGCCCCTTCGAGATACGTCACTGTGACGATTTGGCCTTTAGGCAAGCCCGGCGAACTAACGGAGGCGGACGCGCCATCGGATACCTAGCGCGGCCCTGTCCGCGAGCCCAATGCCGCTGCGCCACAGTCCGACTGTGCTGACCCGACGAATCGCGACCGATCTTTTCGCACCGCTGGGTCGGCTTTGGCCAACTGCCGCAGGGTATTCGGTCGAAACCTTATTACGCAGCAGCTTGGTTACGCGAGCGACGGTGTATCGCGGGCCCGATAGCGTTCGGGTCGCCCTTCACCACCGATCCGACCGAGTCGTTGTGACGAATACAGGTTGTGAGGTACGCAAGCGGATCGTCCGGTCGATTCATACGCCGCGCTTCGTCAGCACTTGGCCGGCGACGTCCAGCCAGCCTTCAGGGAGGCCGACGATGAACATCCTCCTCGTGATCTTCTTGACCGTGGGCGTGGGTCTGTTGGCAGTCGGCTTGCACGACATGCAGGCGTGGCTTGAGCGCTGGGACTATGACCGCCACGCCCTGGACTGATATTGGAGGGGTCCGCCGACGCCGTCTCGTGTCGCTGAGTCGAAGCCAAGATCACCGACGCCCAAGCCCACGGTGCGGGTACGGCGGGGTCATCGAGAACAGCGTGTACGTAAGGAGACCCATTATGCCTAGCTCAAATGATCCGATGGCGGCGGTCCGCCAATACATCGATACCTTCCAGACCGGCAGCGGTCCGGGAGAACGGCACCGTCGCGCAGCCTGGGAGGCTGTCTCATTCGGTTCTGTTTTGAGACACAAAGTGGTCAACGAAGCACCCTAGGCGGCGGAATTGGCTCCATATCTGCCTGCCCGGCTATTCCGGCGATAACTGAACAATGCCGGACCACAACCCCGATTTATGTCCATCAACCAGCCCCTCCACCGGATGAAACCCCTGTCCACCAATCGGAGGACACCGGTGGGCGCCGAACAGACCTGGTTGCATGAATTCCTCACCAAGACAATGGCATTCCCGTTTCTTCGACACCGGTACGGGCACTGCGGTAGCTTTGAGCCGGTTCGGCGAATTCGTCAGTCATTCGATTCGACCGGAGGGGGTCGTCATGGTCGGTGTCATCGCGACTATTCCGGTGGGAATCTGGCCGATCGACGTGGCGGTCAGCCCCGACGGCACCCGTGCCTATGTTGCCAACCAAACCAGCGGCACGGTCTCGGTGATCGACACCGCGACCAAGGCCGTCACCGCCACCATCGGATTCGGGGTCAATCCCGCCTATCCCACCGGGGTGGTTGTGCACCCGAACGGCACTCGGGTGTACGTCGCCCGGCTCGGGGTGGTGTCCGTCATAAACACCGCCATTAACGGGGTTATCTCCGAGATACCAGTCAGCGAGACCTGGCTCGAGCTGGCGATCCACCCCACGGCACCAAGCTGTATGCCGTCACCGATCTGCCGGACGGGACGGTGGCGGCGATCGACACGACCACCGAATCCGTCGAAACGATCAGCGATCTCGGCGGGTTCACGGCTCATGGTCTGGCGGTCAGCCCTGACGGTGAACGGCTATGGGTTATCACCAGTAGCGGCCTGTGGGGGCTCAATACCACCACAAACAGCAGCGTCACCACCTCCGCGGCCGAATCCCCAGTGGCCGTCGCCGTCAGTCCCGACAGCAACCTCATCTACGTGATCCAGCACGGGTCGATGCCGAACACGGTGAGGGTGCTCGACATCGACACCTTCCAGACCACCACGTTCTCCGTGACCGGCTTCGCAGCTGCGGCAATGGCACCCGCCCCGAACGGTAACCACCTCTACGTCGCCAGCCTGGATGGCATCTTGTCGGTGGTCAACACCCCCACCAACACCATCAGCGCCACACTCCAGGTTGGCGACAGCGCGAGCGCTGTCGCGGTCACCCCGGACGGGTCCAGCATTTATGTCACCAATCAAACGGACAACACGGTTTCGGTCATTTCGAACACGCCGTCCTGGAAGTGGCCGGGTCATCTGCCGGATCTGGTTGGAGGCCTGATCGGCGGTGTCGCCGGCGACGGCGGCGGTTGGCTGGTCATCGGCAACCACTTCTACAAGATCCCGCCGCGCCCGTTCGCGGTGGAGATGATCGCCCGAGCGGCCGCACCCCACCTCGGCAAACCGATCGAGAACCGCAAGCTCGGCCAACAACTGCGCAACATGGCGCGTGAGTGACCGACAGGGCCGACTTCCCAGCCGGAGTGCCTATCCGTACAGCCTGGCAGTCACGAAAAGTAAACGGAAACAAGAGATATCATCAAGAACACCATCGCTCTTCGATCGCTACCGCTGTTACTTTGCTCGCCGCTCCGGCCCTGATCGCCTCGGGCTTCACCCACTGGCCGCCGCACAGCTGCGGCCACAGCGGCACGACCGTTCGCGTCGGCAGACCGGAAGAACCGACGGCGACGAGCTCGGCAAGCTGTTGCGCTCACACAGCGCCTGACCTGCTACTGCAACTGCGGCATCACCCAAATATCCTGTGGCACAGCTGTAGTCAACTATCGCTAAGTGTCAACATCGTCGCCAGCGAGAGTGGACATCCGCTCGGCGATCACCTGATCCCTGCCTTTGCGGCGTGCTGGTAGCGCATCGCCGCCGCTGGTGTGGAGTGACCCAGCCGTTCCATCAGCTCGGCCAAAACAGCCAGCTCAAGAGGTGCACGCGAACAGCCGGTCGCGGATTAGATTTCTGCCAGCGCCCACAGCACCCCCGCACTCGCGATCATTCCCGGCGCAGGCGCGGTAGGCCTACTCTGGTGGGCATGGCCATCGAGTCCACGATGCTCGCGCTCGGCACGCCCGCGCCGTTCTTCGCACTGCCCGAGCCCGCCACCGGCGCGACGGTCAGCCTCGACGAGCTTACGGGTCCCGCCCTTGTCGTCACCTTCATCTGCAACCACTGCCCGTACGTCCAGCACGTCGCCGCCGGGCTCGCCGCACTAGGTCGGGATCTCACCGACCAGGGCGTCGCGATGGTCGCAATCTCCAGCAACGACGTCGTCACGTACCCGCAGGACGGTCCCGAGCAAATGGTCGCCGAGGCCCGCCGCCATGGCTGGACATTCCCATACCTGTACGACGCGACCCAGGACGTCGCCCACGCCTTCTCCGCGGCCTGCACGCCCGATACGTTCGTCTTCGACGGCGAGCGTCGGCTCGTCTACCGCGGCCAACTCGACAGCTCCCGCCCCGGAAACGACCTGCCGGTGACGGCCGCGGACGTCCGGGCTGCGGTCGACGCGGTGCTCGCCGGGCGGCCGGTCGACCCCGACCAGCGGCCGTCGATCGGGTGCGGCATCAAGTGGCGTTGACCGGATTCACGCCGACGGGGATTATTGCCACACAACGGCTCTCGGCCGCCTCAGGGCCACCAACGGGCTTTTAATGTCAGAAACGCTGCATAACGACGAGGTAGCGTGGCAAGACAGCCTGGTGGCCTACGGAGGGCCGCTGGCGATCTGCCAAGGCGTTCAGGTTGGCGGTGCTGAGGATGGGAATACCAAGCCTTCCGCTACCCAAACTGCCCGGGCTGGTAGTCGCCCGCGGGCTGCTGGATGATGACGTTCAGTCTGTTGAAGGCGTTGATGATGGCGATTTGGGAGACAATGGCCGCGAGCTGGTCGTCGTCGTAGTGCTTGGCTGCGTTCGCCCAGGCCTCATCCGTGACGCCACCGCCGTCGGCGATGCGGGTTCCCTGCTCGGTAAGTTCCAGCGCCGCCCGCTCCGCCTCGGAGAAGACCTTCGCCTCCCGCCATGCGGCCACCAGGTTGAGCCGCACCGGGTCCTCGCCCGCCTGCGCGGCGTCCTTGGTGTGCATGTCGAGGCAGAAGCCGCAGCCGTTAATCTGGCTGGCTCGGATCCTCACGAGCTCCTGGGTTGTCGTCGGCAGGGTCGAGTCAGCGAGGACCTTGTTCGCCGAGACGATGTACTTAATGACCTTCGCCGCCGCGTCGTTGTTGAACATGTCGAGCCGAGCTTCCATGGTGATCTCCTTGATTGCTTGTGTATTCCCTTACCAGTACGACGACATAACGTCTCGGAATGTCAGGCGACGTGCCAAACCTCACAGTTCGGTGCGCTGTCTCGTCGAACTGGTGAGGGCAGATGCGACCGAAGGGAAAGGCGGGCGGCACTATGAGTACCCATTCCGGGCCAGGAGACGACCTGCCCGATCCGGGCCTGAGCGCGATCGTGCGCGAGCGGCGTCAGCTGATCAACCTCACCTACCGGCTACTCGGCTCCCTGGCCGATGCCGAGGATGTCGTACAAGAGACCTACGCCCGCTGGTACGCCATGTCCGTACAACAGCAGCAAGCCATCGAATCCCCCGGCGGCTGGCTGATGACGGTCGCCAGCCGCATTTGCCTCGACCTGCTCGGCTCGGCCCGGGCAAGACGGGAGCGCTACGTGGGAGAATGGATCCCGGAGCCAGTGCCCGCACCGACGGAGTGGATCAACGGACGGGCGGGCGGCACCGTCGCAGACCCGGCCGACCGGGTCACCCTTGACGACTCGATAAACATGGCCTTCCTGGTCGTGCTCGAATCGATGACCCAGCCGAGCGCGTCGCGTTCATCCTTCACGATGTCTTCCGCTACTCCTTCGCCGAAGTGGCCGAGATCGTCGGCCGTACGCCGGCGGCATGTCGCCAGCTGGCCACCTCGGCCCGCCGTCGCATTCGCACGTCGCAGGCTCCCCCGACTCCCACAACCCAACAGGCCGGCATCGTCAAAGCCTTCAAGCAGGCATGGGAAGCCAAGGACATCGAGGCTCTCATCGGCCTCCTCGACCCCGAGGCCACGGCGATCGCCGACAGCGGCGGCCTCGCCAAGGCCCACCTGGGCCCGATCGAAGGCAGCGAGCAGATCGCGCGCACCTACGTCGATATCGCCGGCAGGGCCCCCAACCTGACGATCCTGGAGCGTACGGTCAACGGTCAGCCTGGTCTCGTGGCTCAGCTAGACGGCGCCACCGTGACGGTGTTCGCATTCGACGTCGCGGGCGACCGGATCACTCACATTTGGGCAGTACGCAACCCCGAGAAGCTCCGGACCTGGACGACGTCCTGACGCCGCTCGTGCTCGACGACAACCCCCCGAACGGGCACGCGAGCTCGGCCGCGCCCGCACCGATCCTTCGCACCGTCGAGTACGACAAGCGAGTCGTGTCGTGTCGAACCCGAACCTATCTGCGGCCCGATCGACCTGCGACGAATTCCTCGATATTGCGGATCGAGCGCCATCGCCTGACGCGCAGCAGTGATAGTCAAATGTCAGCAGATTGCAGCCGACTGTGCGCAGAGCCGATGAATCATCATTGTCGACAAGCCTCTTCCCCCAACCTGTTTCGCTTTCCGGCGAGGATGCCTGTCAACCCTCGTCGAAGTAGGCGTGATTCGTGCGTAGAGGCGGCCACGGCCGGAGCGGCTCGCGCACGCCGCGGTCGTTCTCGGGGCGAACGGGATACGCAGCATCAAGCACGTAGAAAGGCCAAGAGCTGATCGCAGACGGTTGCCCACCCATTCTGGAAATCAGCGAATCTGTCTGGCGGTATAAGGGAATGCTCGATGGACATGAGTGTCTGATCGTCGCCGAAGGGCTCGAAGGCGACGTTGACGACACTCGACACCGTCGGGTCGGCCCAGTTCGAGTTGCTCCACGTGAAGCGCAGCAGATGCGGGCGATCGATGGCCAGGAAGCGTCCAGTGATCAGGACCAGGGTGCCCGAATGGTCGACGTCGAAGCGCACGCTCCCTCCGACGCGGGGTTCGACGGTGATGGCGACACATCGGTCGGGACGCGGACACATCCACTCCGCCAACGACTCCGTATCGAGCCATTGGTCGAACACCACTTCCGGCGCGGCGGGCATGACGCGTTGCACGCGGGCAACCGGCGCTTCCTTCATCGTGCGCGCTGCTTCCGGCGCAGCCGCGCCGACAGCGCGTCCGCACGTGTCGACCAGAAGTCCGTCTGCTCGTTGATCCACTGCTGCGCCATTGTCAATCCGTCCGGCGCCAGGGAAAGCCAGTGCTCGCGCCCGCGCACCTCGCGCCGCACGAGTCCAGCCGATTCCAACACGCCGATGTGGCGCGATACGCCGGCGAACGTCATAGGAAGCGGAGCGGCCAAGTCGGTGATGCGGGCGCCACCCTGGCGCAATGTTTCGAGCAGCCGGCGTCGGGTCGGATCGGCGAGCGCGGCGTACGCCCGATCCAGCACCTGATCTTCAACCATCTTGTTGACTATAACGGTCGCTCGTGATGTGCTGATGGGAAGATATTCAACTGGAATGTTGAATGTCGAATATGCGTTGTTTCGCCTGGGTATACAACCCTCGCAGCAGAACGGAAGGAGAACGCATGAACACGCCTCCGATTGTGTCTCCGCAGGAGTGGGAGGCCGCGCGTCAGGAGATGCTCGTCAAGGAGAAGGAATTGACCCGTGCGCGTGATGCGCTGGCCGCGATGCGCCGGCGGATGCCGTGGACACCTGTGGAGAAGCAGTATGAGTTCGAGGGGCCCGAAGGCAAGGCGAGCCTGCTTGACCTGTTCCACGGCCGCCGTCAGCTGATCATCTACCGCGCCTTCGTCGAGCCAGGCATTGACGGGTGGCCCGACCACGGCTGTGTCGGCTGCTCGTTGATGGCTGATCACGTTGGCCACCTTGCCCATCTGAACGCCCGCGACACCACGCTCCTGTACGCCTCGCGCGCGCCGCAGGCGGACATCGAGCGGGTGAAGGCGCGGATGGGCTGGGAGATCCCCTGGTACACCATCACCGACGGGTTCGACGCCGACTTCGGATGCGACGAATGGCACGGCACCAACGCGTTCATCCGCGACGGCGACCGGGTGTTCCGCACGTACTTCATCAACAACCGCGGCGACGAGGTGTTCGTCAATACCTGGAGCTTCCTCGACATGACGGCGCTCGGGCGTCAGGAGACGTGGGAGGACTCCCCGGAGGGCTACCCGCAGACCCCGACGTACGAATGGTGGGACTGGCACGACGAATACGGCCAGCAGGAGCCGTCGCGGTGATTCGGCGATCCCGACCCCAATGACCCCAACGACCGACGACCGCCGCGTGGACCCGAAGAGTGACGCGCGTGTCGGTCGCTGATCCGCGCCTGATGGCCCGGCTCTATCAGGAAACGAGGGAACGGATCATGCGTTGGTGACGGGACTCGACGATGCGGCGTGGAGCACCGCCGTTGCGGCCTGGGCGACATCACCAGCCATGAGCACGACATCCGCGGTGCTGTCGGCCTGCCCGGGGCCAGGGATTCCGCAGCGGTTTGGTATTCCTCCGACCAGGTGCTCACGAACCTTCGGACGCCGGTGCCGCTGATCGTGACGGTGGAAGACGGCCAATACTCCGTCGGACCAGACGACCGAGCCGAAATACGGCTCCGCACTATGCGATTCGAAGCCCTGCGCTGGCGAACGGGCCGCCGCAGCCGCGCCCAGCTCGCCGAGATGGACTGGTCGGGCGACCCAACTCCGGTGCTTGATCACCTGTACCTGTTCGGCCCGGCCGACGCCGACATCGTCGAGTAGCCCAGGTAAGCGCGGCCACTGCGTCCACCGTTAGGCGCGGAGGCCGTCGGCGGCGCCGGAACACTGAGAGGAGACATTCATGAAAGATGAATCAACAAACCTCGGCGGGCCGGCGGCCAGCGCCACCAACGCACCGAGCCCACCCGCGGCCGTCGACCGGGCCACCTTCCAGGCCGAACTGGACCGGCTGCGGGTTCGGGAGAAGGCACACACCCGGGAAGGCGACGCCATCGCCGCGGCCCGACGGCGCCTACCCATGGTTGAGGTAGACGCCAACGTCGCGCTGATCGGGCCTCACGGGCCGCTCCCCCTGCTCGAAGCGTTCGACGGACGCCGACAGCTCATCGCCTACTACTTCATGTGGCACCCCGGCCGACCCGCGCCCGAGCAGTGCGAAGGCTGCACGTGGTGCACCACGCAGGTCGCGGAGCTGTCTTACCTTCATTCTCGCGACATCACCTACGCGGTGTTCTGTCAGGGGCCTTACGATGAAAGCAACCGATACCGCGACTTCATGGGCTGGGACATGCCGTGGTACTCAGCACACGCCTCCCTCGACACGCTCCTCGTCGGGCGCCAAATCGGCACGATGCACCTCGTGTGCTACCTACGGGACGGCGACCGCGTCTTCGAAACCTACTGGACGACCCTCCGCGGCGTAGAGGCAATGGACTACAGCTACGCGCTCATTGACCTGACCGTGTACGGACGCCAGGAGCCGTGGGAGGACTCGCCCCCCGGCTGGCCACAACAGTGGCAAGACGGACCGGCACGCATGCGGACTAACGGACGCCCCATCGCGCAGTGGTCGCGGCTCGAAGCTGGACACTCTGACGACCTCGCCGCTGGGCCCTGATCGTCAGTGGAGGAGATTGTGTGCGGAACCCGTCCTGGCCGGCGGTACCGCCGTACGCGGCGCGCCGCTTCGCCGAGGAGGTCGTCCAGAGCGAACGATTACGGGAAAGAAGAGTTCCTAACCCTTTCCACTTTCAACATATAGCGCACAGGGGGGCTTGCGGCAAGACCCGGGTCATGCCGCAAAATTGCTGGCCGAAGCCAGAACTCACGGAATGGGGGTAGTGAAATGCGTGTGCTGTTGTCGACGTGGGGGTCGCGCGGGGACGTCGAACCGATGCTGGGATTCGCGGTGGCGTTGCGGGCACTCGGCGCCGAGGTTCGGATGTGCGCGCCGCCGGACTTCGCGGAGCAGCTGGCCCGGGTCGGCGTCCCGATGGTGCCGGTCGGCCAGTCGGTGCGCGCGCTGGTGCACGGGGCGAAGCCGCCTTCGCCGGCGGACGCGCCACGGGTCGCCGCCGACTTGGTCGCCGCGCAGTTCGATGCGGTCGCCGCGGCGGCCGAGGGATGTGACGCGCTGGTGGCGACCGGCCTGATGCCGGCCGGCGAGCGGTCGATCGCCGAGAAACTGGGCATCCGCTACGTGTTCGCATGCTTCATTCCTCGCGTGCTGCCGTCGCCGCACCAATCGCCGCTGCAGCGGCCGGGCCGGCCGTTCCCGCCAGGCGTGACCGACAACCGGGTGCTGTGGGACGTCGATGCCGAACGGGTGCAAGCGCTGTACGGTGCGCCGCTCAACACCCACCGGGCGGCGATCGGCCTGCCACCGGTGGACAACGTCCGCGATTACGTCTTCACCGACCGCCCGTGGCTGGCGGCGGACCCCACCCTGGGCCCATGGCCTGGGTCGCCGGACCTCGACGTCGTGCAGACCGGCGCCTGGATCCTGCCCGACGAACGCCCACTCCCGGCCGACTTGGAGGCGTTCCTGGACGCCGGCACACCACCGGTGTACGTGGGTTTCAGCAGCGTGCGCGCCCCGCAGGACGTCGCCCGGGTGGCCATCGAGGCGATCCGCGCGCAGGGACGTCGCGTCATCGTCTCCCGCGGCTGGGCCGACCTGGCCATGATCGACGACGGGGACGACTGCTTCGTCGTCGGCGAGGTCAACCTCCAGGTACTGTTTCGGCCGGGTGGCCGCCGTCGTGCACCACGGCGGCGCAGGCACCACGACGACGGCCAGTCTGGCCGGCGCGCCTCAGGTGGTCGTACCCCAGATAGCGGACCAGCCGTACTGGGCCGGCCGGGTGGCCGACCTGGGCATCGGCACCGCACACGACGGTCCGACTCCGACCATCGAGTCCCTATCGGCCGCGCTCGAGGACGGCCTTGGCCCCCGAGACCCGAGCACAAGCGACCGCCGTGGCCGGCGCGATCCGCACCGACGGGGCGACGGTGGCCGCGACGCTGCTGCTCGACGCGCTCAGCCGAGAAAGGCCCCCAGCGTCCGCGTGAAACACGCGGGATCGTAGAGCCATGCAGAGGGTCGGTATTCAGAAATCGTCAACACCAGTAAATAGGTTGTGGCCCAACAGGATTACTGACCAACCACTCGTCTGCCCGCTGGGTAGCGGTCCGGACCGGATCGAGCCGCGGCAGGTCTGAACTCGACAAGACGCCCGCCCATGGCTACTGCTGGTTGGTCGCGACGGTCAGACCCAGATCGGCCGCTCGGGCGGCGAGTTTGTCGTCGAACGTGGCTATCGCCGCACTGTGTTGTTCGGCCGCATACAGCACGCAGCAGTCCGGCATCTTCAGCTTGGTGGTGGCCCGCAGCTCACCAAGGCGGAGGCCGGCACTGGCGGGAAGGTCGAGGCTTTCGATTTGGAGTTGTGTGAGTAGCTCGTGGAGAAGATCGGTCTGCCCGGCTCGCGCGGCGCCGGCGTAGACCTCAGCGAGGGTGATCACGCTGGCTGCGAAAGTGTCGAACAGGTGGGTCTTGAGTAGTGCGGTTGCGTCGCTGTGGTGGGCGTCGGCCGATTCGAAATGCCCGATCAACACGCTGGCGTCGAGCACGATCACCCCGGCCAGTCCTCACGCAGCTCCTTGAGATAGTCGGGGCCGAACACGCCGGCCAGCGCGCCGGCGGTCGATTCGACCGCGTTCTGTCGCGTGTGGTCGACGGCAGCATGCTGGTGTGCGAGAGTGTTTCGGCCGACGAGAATGAGTTGGCGCAGTAGCGCGCCGGGTTTGTCGGCGAGGTCGGGCCAGGTCCGACGTGCGATGTCGAGGGCGTGCTTGATGTCGTCGGTTTCTGTGATGGCGTGGCGCCGGTGGATGGTCGGCATCCCCCAGTGTAACACCGCTAGTATTGGTGTCACACCACTGCAACGGCCTACTGACGCCTGGCACGGCCGTCCGCCGATACGCGTACAGCGCTCGCGGCCGGCCCACTGACCACGACGTTTCGGCGATCCGGGCGGCCGCGCCGCCGCGGGTCGATTTCCGCATCGACGAGGACAAGCACGCCGTGGTCATCGTCGCCATCAGGGCACGGGCACATATCTATCGCCCACGCCAACCCCTCGCCACCGCGCACAATGTAGGCGAAGTGACGAACTCCCCCGCAACTCGCACCTGAGCATTACGCATCGGTACCGGCTCTAGAGCGGCCGCATTCCAAAACCGGTGCCGAACAGAAGTTTTCGACCAGTTGTCCCGGCTCAGTCAATCTGGCGCGCCCTAATCATACTGTTGGTCAGCATGTTTCACGTTTCATGGATAATCGACATTATCCACTGAAGCCGCGTGATTTCCGCTGGGCGCCTGTCCTTCCCGGCTGGTCGTGTCGTCACCGGGCTCAACAGGCATCTGCTGAATCTCAACGAAGAACAACGGTCACCAGCCGACGGAGATGACGCCTTCGGGCGCCGCTGGAGTGCCTAGCCGGAAGTTTTGACGACGAGCTTGCCGACGTTCTTGCCGTCGAACAGCATGTTGATCGCCGTCGGCAGCTGCTCGAAGCCCTCGACGACGGTCTCGAGCGGCGTGAGCCTGCCCTCGGCGATCAGGCCGGCGATCTCGCCGATCGCCTCCGGCGCGCGGTCGAAGTGGTCGAGGACGATGAATCCCTGCAGCGTCGCACGCTGGATGAGCAGATTGCTGAACGCTCGCGGTCCGGGCGGCGGGTCGGCATCGTTGTAGCCGGAGATCAGGCCGCAGAGCGCGACGCGCGCGCGGATGTTGAGGCGAGCGAAGATCGCGTCCATGATGTCGCCGCCGACGTTCTCGAAATCGACGTCGATGCCGTCGGGCGTTGCCGCGGCGAGTTGGGCGGCCCAGTCGTCGGCGCGGTGGTCGACGGCCGCGTCGAATCCGAGCCGGTCTGTCAGCAGCGCGCATTTCTTGGGGCCGCCGGCGATCCCGACCACTCGCGCACCGTCGGCCTTGGCGAGCTGGCCCGCGACCGAGCCGACCGCTCCGGCGGCGGCCGAGACGACGACCGTCTCGCCCGGCTGCGGCTTGGCGATATCGCGGATCCCGATCCAGGCGGTCAGACCAGTCATCCCGAGTGCGCCGAGGTAGGCGCTCGGCGAGACGCCCTCGGCGACGTCAACCGGCAGCACCAGCGTCGCGTCCGACACGACCGCGTACTCCTGCCAGCCGAGGAGACCCTGCACGATCTGGCCGACCACATAGTTCGGATTGTTCGATGCGATGACCTCGCCGAGTCCACCCGCGCGCATCACCTCGCCGATGCCGACCGGCGGCAGGTAGGTCGGAATGTCGTTGATCCACGCGCGATTCGTCGGGTCGAGCGAGATCCAGTCGACGCGCACGAGCGCCTCGCCGTCCCCGATCTCGGGCACCGCCTCCTCGCTCTGCTCGAAGGTGTTCGGCCCGATGCGCCCGGAGGGGCGCTCGCGGAGGAGGAAGCGGCGGTTTCGATCGCGCATGAGCGCACCGTACCGGACGCGGCTGGCCGGACGCCGATGGCCGAGCGAAACTAGGGTGCAGCCATGGGCCTCGTCACCTATGAGCTGGAAGACCACGTCGCCACCATCACCCTCAACCGCCCCGAGGCTCGCAACGCCATCAACGGCGCCCTCCGCGAGGACCTGAACGCGGCCTGGGACCGGTTCCGCGACGAAGAGGACGCCTGGGTCGGCATCCTGACGGCCAACGGCAGCGTCTTCTCCGCCGGGGCCGACCTCAGGGACGGCGAGGGCTCGGTCGGCACCTTCGGCGGCACGTTCTGGGAGAAGCCGACGATCAACTCCTTCGAGAGCGGGATGGAGCTGTTCAAGCCGACCATCGCCGCCGTGCACGGTCCCTGCATCGGCTACGGGCTGACCGGGGTGTTGTTCTGCGACTTCGTGATCGCCAGTACCGAGGCCATGTTCTGCTTCCCCGAGGTGTCGATCGGGGTGCCCACCATCGTCGGGGCCATCCGGCTCCCCCAGCGGGTGGGCTGGGCCAATGCCATGGAGCTGCTCCTGACCGGCAAGCCGATGAGCGCCGAGCGGGCCAAGGAGATCGGCCTGGTGTGGAAGCTGGTCGAGCCCGACGAGCTGCAGGCCCAGGCTCGGGCGTGGGCCCGGACCCTCACCGAGGCCGCACCCCTGGCCCAACGGGCGACCAAGGAGGTGGCGTGGCGAACCGCGGACATGGGCTGGATCGAGTCGGTCCGCTTCGGTGAGACCATGCGCAAGGTGGCCGGGGCCACCGAGGACGTGGCCGAAGGTCGTCGGGCGTGGCGCGAGAAGCGCAAGCCCGACTGGCAGGGGCGCTGACGCCAACGCCGTGTCGTTCAGCCCCGGCCGGCAGCGAAGGAGTCGGTCGCCGGGGCGCGGATTCGGCGACTGGTCCGCATCAGGTGAATTGGCGCCCGTCGGACTCGATGTGCTGGTCGCGCAAGCGATCACCGACGCCGGCCTCAGATCGAGGTCCTCGGCACCGGGTCGGGGGAAGGACCCGGGGACCGAGAGGATCTCCGTGTCAGCTCCGTTCGAGCGGGCGGTTGAGGATGCCACGGCCGAGGGCCGCGACGACGCGTGGGGTGATGCGACCGTCGCCGAGACCGAGCTCGACCAGGGTGTCGAAGACGCGCGGGTCCCGCCGTGCCGCGGCGATGCCTGCATGGAGCACCGCGGGAGAGCAGGTCAGGCCGGCGGCGACGGTGGTGTGCCGGAGGTGCGTGGCCAGCAGCCGTCGGACGGCGCGGTCGTGGTGGCGGCCGGCGAGGGCTGGGTCGCCGGCGCGGAGGGCGGCGGCGGCCGCGCGCCCGGCGGCGACGCCGGTCGCGACGGCGTAGAAGATGCCCTCGCCGGTCATCGGGTTGACCAGGTGTGCGGCGTCGCCGATGAGCAGGACCCGCGGGTGCGACCGCTCGAGCCGCCACCCCGAGAGCGGCAGGTGGTGGGCCTTCCAGCTCGTGCCTCCGGCAGTGCTGCCGGGCAATAGACGCTCGAGCTCGTCGAGGAGCAGCCGCTTGGTGGGGCGGGCGTCGGGGGCGACCCTGAACTCGCCGTAGCCGACGTTGGAGAGGCCGTCGCCGCGGTCGAAGGCCCAGGCGTACGACGGGCATCGGTCGCCGTAGCGGATGACCTGCACCCCCTCGCGCCCGGACGGCGTGGGCGCGTAGCCGCGCAGGGCCACCGCCCGCCGCCGGTCGGTCGCGCGTCCGAGGGCGCGCCGGACGACCGACTCGGCGCCGTCCGCGCCGACGACGACCCGGGCCCGGAGGTGGTCCACCTCCGACGCGTACCCGCCCGGGGTGATCGCACGCACCCGGTGGCGACGCAGCTCCGCACCCGCCCGCACGGCGTGGTCGACCAGCCGGGCGTCGAAGACCGAGCGCGGGATGACCCACACCGGTCGCCGCATCCGTCGCTCGACAGAACGATCGCCGTGGGCGAGCTCGAGCCGCTGCAGCGGCACCCAGCCGTCGACGACATCGTCGGCCCCGACCTCGCGGAGGACGTCGACGACGTGCGGCGCGATGCCGTCACCGCAGGCCTTGTCGCGCGGGAAGTCCTCGCGGTCGAGGAGGAGCACCCGCAGCGTCGGGTCCTCCCGCAGCGCGGCAAGCGCGGCGGCCGAGCCGGCCGGGCCCGCTCCGACGACGGCGAGGTCCCACACGGGCTCGCTCACACGACCACCGCCAGCAGCCCGACGGAGACCAGCGCGAGGACCGGGCCGCGGAGCGCTCGCGGCCCGTCGGGAATCGGTCGCGTCGTCGCGCAGCACAGGGGACTCCTCATCGGTCGAGCGGTGTCCCGCCGCCTCACCCGATCCTGCCCGAAACCGATAGGCGGTTCAATAGGCCGCGGATGCTGCGAGCCGCCGGGCGTTACGCCGACGGCTGGTTCCCCGGCCTGATTCCACTCACACACGCAACGGCACGGTCTTCGGCGCCGTCGGTGCTCGCTGAACT
>CAWIDX010000031.1:0-115223 GCA_963834955.1 uncultured Actinomycetota bacterium | reverse complement strand
GGCCGCCTCGTCTCAGCACGCCCAGGTCGAGATAGGGTTCTGGGCAAGCCGGCGGATCGCCACCTTGCCGCATTTCCTGTCCCTACTGGATAACGCGGATCTCGCGTCGCTCCTGGTCAGGGCACCACGATCCGCAGCCGCTCCCAACCGCGAACGGTGGACGTCGGCGCCATTTGCATGCTGTCGTAGTCGATGTCCCACTCCGGGAACCGGTTCAGCAGTTCGTCAAGCGCCACCTTGCCCTCCAAACGCGCCAGGTTCGCGCCGAGGCAATAGTGCAATCCCTTGCCGAACGTCAGGTGGCTGATGTTGTCGCGGTGAATGTCGAACGTGTCGGGGTTTTCGTATCGCCGGGGGTCACGGTTCGCCGCGCCGAACAGCAACAGCATCGCGCTACCAGCCGGCACCGTCGTCCCGTGGTATTCGAAATCCCTTGCCATATAACGGGCGACGTGCGGACCCGTCGGCTCGAAGCGCAGCGTCTCGTCGACAACCCGCAGCAACAGGGCCCGGTCCTCGACGACCTGGCGGCGCTGGTCGGGATGCTCGGCCAGCACCTTGGCCAGCCAGCCGATCAGCCGCCCGGTCGTCTCGTTGCCCGCTCCTGCCACGACTTGCGTGTAGTGCAGAATCTCTTTGCGCGTCAGCTTTCTCGTCACGCCGTGCTCGTCCTCGAACTCGACGTTCAGCAGAGCTGTCATCAGGTCGTCGGACGGATTGTTCGCGCGCCACTCGACGTCGTCGGCGTAGATGCGGCCGTCGGCGATCTTGTCGGCCTTCACCACCTTCATCGGCGTACCCGGTTTGGTACGAAGATTGGCATCGTTGGCATCGCGCACCGATATCTGTTCCGACTCAGGGATGCCCAGCAGCATGCCGATGACGCGCATCGGCATCATCGACGCGAGTTCGGCGATGATGTCGAAGCCGCCCGACCCCACGTGCGGGTCCAGGCAGGTGATGCAGAACTGACGTATCTGGTCCTCGATCGCGGCCATCCGACGCGGTGTGAAGACCCGCGACATCAGCCCGCGCAACATCGTGTGCACGGGCGGGTCCTCGAACATCATGACGCCCTTGGGCATGTCGAAGTCGGACTTCACCAGTTCGAGGATGTCGCTTCGTTGATTTGAGAACGTCTCCCAGTTCGACAGCGCCTTCTCGACGTCGGCGTGGCGCGACAGCGCCCAGAAGTCGTAGCGCTCGTTGTAGTAGACCGGCGCCTCTTCACGGAGACGTGCGTACGTCGGGTACGGGTCGGCTGTGATGTTGACGTCGTAAGGGTCGTAGTAGACGACCGAATCGTTCAGGTTGTCTTTCGCAATCGCCATGTTCTCCCCTATTTGATGGCAGCTTCCGGCGTCGACGGGAAGCGCGACGCCGGTGGCCGGGACAGTGAAGTCACACCTCAGTTCCGAGGAGCTGAGATAGATGTCCGGCCGGTCGGCCCGCGCGTCGGGCAGGAAAGCGAAGATGGTCCAGTCGTGTAGTAATCCCTTTCGGAGAAC
This sequence comes from uncultured Actinomycetota bacterium, assembly GCA_963834955.1. Classification (GTDB taxonomy): domain Bacteria; phylum Actinomycetota; class Actinomycetes; order Mycobacteriales; family Mycobacteriaceae; genus Mycobacterium. The sequence continues at coordinate 113,715 of CAWIDX010000031.1, read as the reverse complement.
AAACGTGAAGTTGGTGTTGCCCTCCGCCAGGGCCCGCTCCCTCAGCCGCAACGTATCGGTCTCCACCACTTTGTAGTCGTGGAAACGGCGCTCTTGGAACAGCTTGTCCCCCGGACGTATCGGACAACCGTAGAACCACCATTCCTCGCCACCAAATATCAAGTGGCTGTTGGGAATGTGCCCCACGCACGCGGGCGCTGCGCCGTGCCCGTAGTCCAGTGCCACGGCGATGGACTGCGGCGCGACGATGCCGCCGAACTTGGAATCGCGCGCGAACTGCTCGTCCCAGTGCAGCGGATTGGGGTAGTCCATCGCCATCACCCAACGGCGAATGTCCGAAGAGCTGCAGGGATCCCACAACTGCCCGCCGCCGATGGGCTTGCCCACGCGGTGGTCGACGTCGGACAGGTCGAGCTCGGCGCTTTCGGACTTGGGCCCTGATGTGGTCGGTTTCCTGGCCATTCTGTGCTCCATCAGCGGTTGACGTCGACGACAATGCGGCCGCGCACCTTGCCGTCCATGAGTTGCCCGGCCGCGGCGATCGCATCTCCAAGCGCGATTTCGGTCGCAATCGCATCGAGAGCGTTGGTATCCAGGTCGCGTGCCAGGCGCTTCCAGGCCGCAAGGCGTCGCGGCTTGGGTGCCATCACGCTGTCAATGCCGAGCAGAGAAACACCGCGCAAGATGAACGGCGCCACCGAGGCCGGGAAGTCCATGCCCTGGGCCAGGCCGCAGGCGGCGACCGCACCGCCGTAGCGGGTCTGCGCGCAAGCGTTCGCCAGCGTGTGGCTGCCGACCGCGTCGACCACACCCGACCAGCGCTCCTTCTGCAGAGGCTTGCCTTTCTCGGCTAGCTCGGCGCGGTCCAACACCGTTGAGGCGCCAAGGTTTTCGAGGTACTCGGCCTCCTCCGAGGACTTGCCGGTCGCGGCCACCACCTTGAAGCCGGCCTTCGTCAACAGCGCGATCGCGACGCTGCCGACGCCGCCCGTGGCTCCGGTCACCAGCACCTCGCCCTGATCGGGTGACACGCCGTGGCCGAGCAGCGCATCCACGCAGAGGCTTGCCGTGTAGCCGGCCGTGCCGATCGCCATCGCCTGGCGGGTGGTGAACTCAGACGGCAGCGGCACCAGCCAGTCGCCGTTGAGGCGGGCGCGCCGGGCGAACCCGCCCCAGTGGGTCTCGCCGACGCCCCAGCCATTGAGGACGACGCGGTCCCCCGTCTTCCAGTCCGCGTGCGAGCTGTCGGTGACGACGCCGGCGAGGTCGATGCCGGGCACCATCGGGAACTTGCGCACCACCGGCGACTTGCCGGTGATCGCGAGGCCGTCCTTGAAGTTCAGCGATGAGTACTCGACGTCGATGGTCACGTCACCGTCCGGGAGCTGCGCCTCGTCCACATCCGTGACGGCAACGGACTGCCCGGCCCCGCCCTTTTCGCTGCCCTGTTCGCTGCCCTTCTCGATCAGAATTGCCGAAAACATCGGTGACTCCATTCCTCCTCGACGACGGGCCTGATCACGGAGAATATCATTCTCGATGTTGAGCATGATATTTCCAAGGTAGAGGTGGTGCAGCGATGAAGGTTCAACCGGCAGCGTTCTTCCGGACCACTCTGCCACTGGACCTGTCGCAGCTAGAGAAGTTGGACGGCGGCCGTTACCACTCGATCTGGCTACCCGATCACATGGTGAGCTTCTGGCCGGATTCGATCTGGGCTATCACAACTGGCTGGACACCCAAGGCTTCGAACGGGGCAACGTCACCTACCGGCAGATGCTCGAAGGTCACCCGGTGCCGCTCAGCACCCGGCTCGTCAAGCGCGCCGAACTGGCGGCCGCCCTGCCGCCGGATACGGCGATGGTGACGCCGGCCGAGCGCACCGGGCAGATGTGGGCGCGCTTCAATGGAATCCGGTGGCGTTACGAACTGTGAGACAAGCCAAGTCGGCACAGTACACTCCGTTCAGAGGCGAACATGGCGCACAGCACGCAGGGTCACAGGTGACCGCGACCGACGGACTTGCCGCCGCGACTTCGGTGGGCCGCCGCCCACCCGGCCCGCGGGTGATAACCCCGATCCGCCCACTGCTCGCGGCGGCCTGCGGCGCCGGATACCTGCTCGCCGGCCAGTGGCTGATACGACGCTTGTTCGCCATTTATGGGCCCGTCGTTGCCATTCCGCTGCCCGGCATTCCTGTGGTTCTGATCAAGGATCCGGAATTGGTCAAGCAGGTGTTCACGGAGAAGCCCGATGTCTTGTTGGGTGGTCGGGGCGTGCGTCCCTCCGCGATCATCTACGGAACCGGTTCCATGTTCGTTCAAGACGAACCCGAACATCTGCGCCGTCGCAAGCTGTTGACTCCCCCGCTGCATGGCAAGGCGCTCGACAAATGCAAGCCGATCATCGAGGACAGCGTGCGGCGCGCGATTGCGACCTGGCCGTCGGACAAACCGTTCAAGTTCCTCCCCGCGGCCCGTCACCTCGCTCTCGACGTCATTCTTCGCGTCATGTTCGGCGTCGAGGACAGCCGCGAGGTCGCCCGCCTAGGGCGACCCTTCGAGACCCTGCTCGACCTCGGGGTGTCGGAAGAGCTGACCCTGCGCGTCGCCCTTCACTCGGTCGGAGCGGTCAAGCACTGGCGCAAGCTGGACCGCGCAAATCAGGCAATCGACGAGCTGGTGATGCCGATGATCGCGGCCCGTCGCCGGGACCCCGATCTGCACGAGCGCACCGACATCTTGTCGTTGCTGCTCACAGCCCGTGCCGAGGATGGAGATTTCCTGACGGACAAGGAGATTCGCGACGACCTGGTCACACTGGTGCTGGCCGGACATGAAACAACCGCCACGACCTTGACCTGGATGATCGACTTGTTACTGCATCACCCCGATGTCCTGGCGAAAGTGCGGGCGGAAGCCGAAGCGGGCGAATCGACCACGTACACCGAGGCCGTGATTACCGAAACGCTTCGCGTTCGGCCCCCCTCCCCGTTCACCGGTCGCTACACCACCGGCCCCTACGAACTCGGTGGATACACGGTGCCGCCCGGGACCCGGATCGTGCCGCACATCGGCGAAGTCAATCTCAACGCGGAAACCTATGAGCATCCGCACGAATTCAGCCCCGAGCGATTCGTCGATAAGCGTCCGCCGACCTACGGGTGGATTCCGTTCGGTGGCGGCATCAAGCGTTGCCTCGGTGCGAGCTTCAGCATGGTTGAGCTGACCGTTGCGCTACAAACGCTGCTGCGCTCCGGCAGTTTCGAAGCCGTACACAAGGGCCAGGACCGACAGGTCCGACGCGGAATCGTGTTGCTTCCGCATCGCGGTGTTCGAGTCCGCTACCGGACCAGCGTGGGTTGAGTCCGCCTAGCCCGTCATACAAGCCCGCATACCGAATTCAACGATTTGTATGAGGACATAACCAGTTCGCCGTCGACTAAGTGTTGCCGCGCGCAGTTGGCATTCTGTGACTGTTAGGTAGCCGCATCATTTGCCGAGCACGCGCCGGGTGTAGTCGTTGAGGAAGACGCGTTCGGGGTCTAGGCGGTCGCGAACCGCGGCGAAGCGGTCCCATTGGGGATAGCGACCGCGAAGCGTGCTGGCGGTCTGATAGTGGCGCTTGCCCCAGTGCGGCCGACCCGCGTAGTCGTCCATGATCTCCTCGACGGCGCGGAAGTACGTTTCGAACTCCATGCCGATGTATTGGTGAACGGCGATGTAGCAGGTGTCACGCCCGTGCGCGGTCGACAAGAAGCCGTCGTCGGGGGCGGCGAAGCGCACCTCCAGCGGGAACATGATCGGCAGGTTGCGACGGTGTACGAGGTCGATGACGCGCTCGATCGCCTCACGCGCGTTGTCACGCGGGATCGCGTACTCCATCTCGGTGAATTTGCACCTTGCGCTCGGTCGCGTAGACCTTGTAGGCACGGTCCTGGACGGTGGAGTGCGACATCGCGCCCGTGATGAAGCGGTTCAGTCTCGGCGCCGCACTCGGAAAACGCCGGGCGGTCCGGCAGAGCAGGCTGAACGCCCCGTTCTCGATGATGTCCTCGCTGATCCGGCGCCTCCACCCCGGCGTGGGCTTGGGCTCCTCGTCGCTGCGGCGCGTGCTGCGCGTCAACGCCATGTCCCCGTGGGGAAACACGAAGAACTCGAAGTGGTCGTTGGCGTCGACGTGCTCGTCGAGGCGCTCTAGCGTCTCGGTCAGCGGGCGCGGCTCGTCATGGCGATGCAACGTGAACAGCGGCACCGTCTGCACGGTGACTTGCGAGATCACCCCCAACGCACCGATCGACACCCGCGCGGCCAGGTAGTCATCACCCTCCGAGAGGTTCAGGATGTCGCCGCCGGCGGTGACGAGTCGCAGGGAAACGATCCGTGCCGACAGGTTCGGAAAGCGCGCCCCCGTCCCGTGTGTCGCGGTCGCCGTCGCGCCGGTGATCGATTGGGCATCGATGTCGCCCTGGTTCTCCAGCCCGAGCCCGCGCTCGGCCAGTTGCGGTCCAAGCGAATGCAGCTTGGCGCCACCCTCGATCGTCACTAGACCCGTCGCCGGGTCGGCGTCGATGACCCGCTGCAGGCCGGTCATGTCGATCATCAACCCGTCCGTGCACGCACAGTCGGTGAATGAGTGACCGCTGCCGACCGCGCGCACGCGTTCGCCTCGCTGCGCAGCACAAGCGACGATCTCCGCCAGTTCGGCCTCCGAGGTCGGCCTTGCTATCGCCGACGGCGCACAGACTTGGTCCTTGGCCCAGTTGCTCCACACGCGGCTCATCGCGCCAACTTCGCGGTCATGTCAACTCCCCCTGTCCAATGTCGGCATCACAGACATCAGAGAAACGTGCACCCCTCACCGCGGTACGTCGGGACGGTGTCGACGATCTCGGCTCCACGGACCAGATGCAGGCGGTCGAACCGCTCGCACAACTCCCCGGCCTTCGTGTGGCGGAAATAGACCTTGTCGCCAATCTTCAGCCGTCGGGCCGCGTCGCCATGCAGTGGCGTCTGGACCTCGCCTGTGCCCTCCATCGGGTCGAGCTTCAGCCCGGCCGGCAGGTAGGGCGTCGGCATGCGATCCTTCGCGCCGACCCCGCTGGCGAGGTAGCCGCCGCCAAGCGCGGTAACGGTTTTCGGGCTGGGCCGACGCGACACTGGCAGTGCGAACATCGCCGCCGGCTGCAACGTGAACGTGGAATACGTGTCGAACAGCGTCGGCGCGTAGAACCCCGAGCCGGCGGTCGCCTCGGTGATCGCCGGCTCCTGCGCGACCAGTTGCAGGTCGCCGGTGCCACCGGCGTTGACGATCTTTATGTCGGCGACCTCGCGCACCAGCTCAACAGCCCAGGCGCGGCGCTCGCGTAACTCCTCAAACGACACGCGCTGCAGCCACCGGATGATCGCGTTCTGGGCGCGCTTTCCGGCCACGTTATCGCCGAGGCCCGCGATGTGGGCCTCGTAGGACATCAGCGCCACCAGTGTCAGCGTCGGCCGTCGCGCGATCTCCACCGCGAGCGCGCGAGCCTGCTCGGGGGTGTGCAGCGGCGAGCGCTTGGATCCGATCTTCACGCGGCCCCCCGCAGGCCAGTAGGCCGCGTCGAGGTCCAGACACAGCCGCACCGGCTTGTCGGTCGCGTTCTCGATCAGGTCGAGGTGCTCGACACTGTCGACCATCACGATCGGCGCCAGTTCCGGATCTTTCGCCGTTGCCTCGCCAAGCTCATGCACAGCCGCCCGGTCGGTCGGTGGATACGCAAGTAAGAGGTTCGAGAATCCGTGACCGGCGAGCCACAGTGACTCCGCCAGCGTGAACGTCAGCAGCCCCTCGAACCGCTCACTGCTGCCGAGGATCTCGCGTTGCAGCGACCGGCAACGCAACGATTTCGACGCCACACGGATCGGCTTGTCACCGGCACGTGCGAGCAGCTGCTCTGCGTTGCCCCACATCGCGTCGAGATCCACGAACGCAAACGGTGCATCGAGATCGGCGAACGCCTCCTCGTAGCGCTGCAGCCGGCCCTGCGAGTCTAGACTCACCGGCCCGTCAGACCGTCGCTCGCGACCGTTCCTGGCAGAAGTGAGTCCCGTTTGGGTGCGGCCCGAACGGTGTTGGCCGCTGGCGGTGGGTGTTTTCCGGTGGACCCGGCATGCCTCGGAGTGGGCGTGTCGGTGGGCCGGAACTGCCGCTCCGTCGTGGTGTGGTGCTCGGCTGATGATTGGGCCTGGCCGGTGGAGGGCTGAGCACGTGAACAGCCCAAAAGGCCCCTCCAGTCGCAAAAGCGATGAAGGCCAAGCGATTCACGGTCCGTGACATGGTTTCCTCAGTTCTCTGACTACGACGCCTCCGCCCGAAAGTATCGTGTTGCCGAATTTGCTCAAGCGACAGTTCTGGCGTTTATAGAACCGATGCGAAGGAGGGGCATACCGGTTACCGGTGCGCACACGCGCTGAAAGTAACGACTGTGCAACCGCTTTGCGCAACCTCGTTGTTTCCTGCGGTTGAAAAGGCCTGCCGCGAAGCGGATGAGTTCACCAGCCGCCCAAGCCTCGCGCCCGGTACTTCACCGCGATAACGCGGGTGCCGGCCCAATGCTTGTCGATCCACCCCCGATGGAAACCGATGCCGACCTTTGCCCACGAGACATCACGATGCCGACGCCGGCCGCATTCGTCGGCCACGGCAGCCCGATGAACGCCCTCGAGGTCGGCACCCCTCCCCTACAGTGAGTGCAAAGTCGCAAGCAGCGCAAGCAAGTCCGAGATATCCGGTTCGACGAGCGGTCCCGGCGGTGCACCGAGCGGATCGGTCGGCTGCTCGCCGAGCAGCAATCGGGCCACGTTGCTGACACCGTAACGCAATGCGTCCAGGTCATAACCGCCTTCGAGCAGGAACACGACTTTGCCGTCGCAGGAGCGCTGCGCCATCCGGATCACTTCGCCTGCAAGATGCGAATAGCCGGCCAAGCTGAGCCGCATCCCGGCGAGCGGATCTGCCCAGTAGGCATCGAATCCCACCGAGACAAGGACGAATTGGGGATTGAACCGCTCGGCGGCGCGCCACACGATGCGATCGAAAACCGTTGCGTAGTTGGCATCGCCGCTGCCTGCGGGCAACGGAATGTTGACCGTGTAGCCTTCGCCGCCCCTCGCGCCGATGTCCGCGGCCCCACCCGTGCCGGGATAGAACGGATACTGGTGCGTCGAGACGTACAGCACCGAGGGGTCGTCGTAAAACATCGCCTCTGTGCCGTTCCCGTGGTGCACGTCGTAGTCGACGATCAGGATGCGCTCGATCCCGTACGTGCGCTGGGCATGGCGCGCGGCGATGGCAGCGTTTCCCAGCAGGCAGAACCCCATCGCGTGATCCGACATGGCGTGATGGCCTGGCGGGCGGACAGCCGCCAACCCATTGTCGGCTGCACCGCTCAGCACTTCGTCGACCGCCCCGATCGCGCCGCCGACCGACAACAGCGCAATCGCCAAGGCATCCGGACCGGCATACGTGTCCGGGTCCAGAAACGCGTTGCGAGACCCGGCACTGACGCGGCGGAGCGTCTCGAGGTGATCGGTGGTGTGCACGGCCAGCACTGCCTCGGTGTCAACCGGTTGCACGTCTAGACGCCGCATCCGCGCGTCTAGGCCGCTTTCGTCCAAACCACGCCAGACGGCACGAATTCTGTCGGCGTTTTCCGGGTGCCCGCGGTAGTCATGTTCGGTGTAGCGCGGATGCGTCGCGTAGATCGTCGTCATCACTTCATCTCCCATGACATGCTTCGTACAGCCATCGCACCACCGCGAAACGGAGCCGCCGTGTCCGCAGATAGTCATCCCAACAACGCCCCCGGCGTCCCGATGGTGTTTCCGCTGTGGTTGGAACGCCTGCAGATCAAGTACATCAACCCGATGGTCAAACCGCTGGCGCGTTATCTGCCGACATTCGCAATCATCAAACACCGCGGTCGCAAGTCGGGCAAAGAGTACGAGACCGTCGTCAATGCCTACCGAAAGGGGAACGTGCTAGCGGTTACGTTGGGGCACGGCAAGACGAACTGGGTCAAGAACGTGCTGGCTGCCGGTGAGGCCGACGTGCACCTGTTTCGCCGCGATGTGCGCATCACCAACCCTCGCGTGCTGCCGGCGGGCACCGGCACCGCAGAACTACCTCCGATTGCCCGGCGGGCAGGTCGACGAGTCGGTGTGTTCGTCGCCGATATTGCGTGATCGGGTGGACGAAAGGAACGCGTCATGGCGACCGACCTGACCCTCTATCTCGACGACCAGCCCGGCGAGCTTGCGCGGATCGGTGACATTCTCGGCGAGGCCGGTGCCAACATCGCCGGCCTGTGCGCCGTAACGAGCGGCGGCGGGCAGGCGGAAGTACACATACTGGTCCAGGACCCCACCCCAGCCTTCGAAGCCCTGCAACGCGCCAGGATCAAGATCGTCGCCGAGCAGGAAGTGATCGTCCTCGACATCGAAGACCGGCCCGGGGCACTGGGAGAGGTGGCTCGCAAACTGGGCGATGCGAACGTCAACCTCACGATCGCCTACCTGGCGACGAACACCCGGCTGGTGCTCGCAGCCGACAATCTTGCTGCAGCCAAATCCGCGCTCAGCTGATCATGCAGCCGGAATCCAGCGTTCGCGGTCGGGTGTGGCGCTCGGGAAAGGCACAAGACGACTTCGTCTTCGACAGGATCTCCGATTACCTCGCCGAGCGCGACACCTTGGTGTGGGTCGATCTGTGCGAACCGGACCACGACGAGTTGTGGCGGCTGGCAGAGGAATTGGGTTTCGACTCTTGGGCGGTCGAGGACGCCGTCGCGCTGGCCGAGCGGGTCAAGGCGACCCTCTACCTCACACACACTTTCCTCACCGTGTACGCGGTGCACGTCGATGAGAACGCCATAGCCGACGAGCGCCAGTCGATGATCTCCGTGCACCGCATCTCGGCGTTCGTGCTTCCGCAGGCGCTGATCACCGTGCGCCTCTCCCCTACCTTCGACATCGAGCAGGTGTCGCAACGCTGGGACGAAATCGGCGCTCAGCGTTACGGCGTTGGGGCACTTGTGCACGGGTTGCTTGACGTCGTGGTCGATGGACACTTCGATGCGGTGCAGTCGCTCGACGACGGCATCGAGTCGCTGGAAGACGACCTCTTCAACGATGTGCCGCATAAAGGTCGGCTACAACGACGCAGCTACCAGCTGCGCAAGGACCTGGTCGCGTTCCGCCGGGTTGTCCTTCCGATGCGTGAGGTGATCAACGCGATTCACCATCGCCGCCTCGACACCAAAAGCCCGCCGGAGCTCGATCCGCTCTATGCCGACCTCTACGACCACGTGATGAGTGTGTCTGAATGGACCGAATCACTTCGCGACATGATCACGACGGTGTTCGAGACGAACCTGTCGCTGCAAGACGCCCGGCTGAACTCGGTGATGAAAAAGCTGACCGGCTGGGCGGCCATCATCGCGGTGCCGACGGCGATCACCGGCTTCTACGGACAGAACGTTCCGTACCCGGGATTTGAGGCGTACTCCGGATTCATCACCAGTACCGCGGCGATCGTCGTGATCGTCATCGCTTTGTATGTCATGTTCCGGCGCCGCGACTGGCTTTAGTGGTTCAGCTCAACACCGGTTCGATTCTCGCCGGTACATGCTTATGCCATGGAGTGCCCGCATATGCGTCCCGCCAGTCACTTGAGGTGAGCGAGTTCGGCGCCACCCCGGGAATCGTCTCGCGCCCATCGTCATCGGTGAAATCCAGGCCGAAGCCGTTGGGCAGCGATGCGTGCCCGGGCAGCATTGCCTCGCTGATCTCGACGCTGGCGTCGGCGCTACCGGCGGCGGTGGTGATGCGGGCGCGACCGCCGTCGACCAGTCCGAGCGACTGCGCGTCCTCGACGCTAACCCGCAGCGCCCCATCGACATCCCGCTTGCGCCAAGAGGGATCGCGGAAGATGTCGTTGGCGGTGTACGCGCGGCGTTCGCCGGCCGACAGCACCATCGGGAACTCGTGCGTCGTCAGACCAGGGCGGGCGTCACGCAATGCGCTTATTTCGGCGAGCATTTCGGGCAATTCGAGCGCGATCTTGTGGTCCGCGTGGCCGACGAGATCGAAATCGTCGGCGTATTCGTGCACGGTGAACGTGACACCGGAGCGGTTCTGCAGAATCGCGTCGAAGAGTGCGTTTCCGTCGGCGTAGCCGGCTCGACGCACCGCCTCCGGGTAAGCAAACGCCGTCTTCTGGGCCAGACCCCACAGCGCCGCAGCTCCCGCAAGTCCTTTGGGAAGCGTCGGCCCGAGGGTTTCGTACAACACGAAGGCCACCAGCCTCGCCAACACGGGATTGGTGTTGATGGCCTGCATGAACGCCAGGGCGTACGCATCACGGCCTGCTTTGGCCGCCTCGTGCAGCGGCTGCAGATCGGCCTCGTCGATGATGTCGAGCGCACGGACCAGTCGCGCCCAGATCTCCGGCTCGGCCAGGGTGCCGGGGTGCGGATCCAACAGCGGATGGCGCAGGTGAAAAGTGTTGTGCGGGAACTCGAAATTGAAGAATGTGGCCTCCGCCTTTTCGTACTGGGTGGCCGCGGGCAGCACATAGTGGGCCAGCCGGGCGGTTTCGGTCATCGCGACGTCGATGACGACCATTAGTTCGAGCGACTCGAACGCCGCCCGACATGCGGCGGAATCGGCCAGCGAATGCGCTGGGTTGCCGCTCTCGACGATCATCGCGCGGAACCGGTTGGGGTGATCGGAGAGGATCTCTTGCGGCACTGCGTTCGACGGCACCAAGCCGGCGATCAACGGAGCACCGGTGACCGGTGTGCGACCCACTTCTGGGGCGTGGCGAAACAGCGGTGAAAGCGAGGAATGCAGGTGCTGGCCACCCTTTTTGCCGAAACTGCCGGTGAGAATCCACAGCAGCTTGTTGAGGTACGAGGACACCGTGCTGTTGGGGGCCTGCTGGATACCGAGATCTTCGAACACCGCCACACTTTCGGCTTCGGCGATCCGCCGCACCGCCGCACGCAGCAGCTCCTCGTCGACGCCGCAGCGCTGTGCGTAATCATCGATCGGTACGTCGCGCAACACCTTTCGCACCGCATCGACGCCTTTGACGTGTTCTTTCAGGAATGCTTCGTCGCACAAGTCTTCTTGGACGAGCACGGCGGCCATCGCCGCCAGGCACCACGCGTCGGTTCCGGGACGCACCCGGAGATGGTAGTCGGACATTTTGGCGGTGTCGGTCACCACCGGATCGATCACGATCATCGACCGCGCCGGGTCCTTGGCAATCTCGTTGAGCACCACGCGGGCGCGCGGAAAGCTCTGCGACATCCAGGGGTTCTTCCCGACGAACACCGCCACCTCGGCGTGCTCGAATTCGCCGCGCGTATGGCCGCCGTAGAGATTGGCGTCCACCCATGCCTCGCCGGTTTTCTCCTGCGCCAAAGCGTTCGAGCGATAGCGAGAGCCGATGGCCTTGAGGAAGGCGCCGCTGTATGCGCCGCCGAGGTGATTGCCCTGGCCGCCGCCGCCGTAGTAGAAGATCTTGTCGCCGCCGTACGTGTCCCTGATGCGCTCGAACCCGGCGGCGACTTCGGCGATCGCTGTCTCCCAATCGATTTCTTCGTAGCTGCCGTCGGGGCGCCGACGCATCGGCGACGTCAGGCGGTTCGGGTTGTTCTGATAGTGGTCGATGCGCAGTGCCTTGTTGCAGGTGTATCCCTGCGACCCGGGATGAGCCTTGTCACCACGAATCCGGGCCAGTTTGCGGTCTTCGACTTGCACGACGATGCCGCAATTGCATTCGCACAAGATGCAGGCCGTCGGCTGCCACTCACCGGTCATCGCTGGACTTCCTATCCCTGGTTTCGGCCTCCAGCAGCGTGCGCAGCTGGGAATGCACGATCTCGAGCGGCTTGACATCGCGAGAGGCGCGGGCGACGACGATCGCGCCCTCGATCGCGGTTGTCATGAGCATTGCGAGTTCCTCCGCACGCGACGACGTGACGCCATCGGCGGCGAGTCGTTGCGCGATCAGGTCGGTCCACTTCGCGAATGCGGCCGCGGCCCGTTCGATCACTGGGGTTGTGCGGTCCCGGCTATCCGGATCACCGGCCTCGACCGTCACCGCGACGATCGGACATCCTGCCCGATAGTCGCTGTCGAGGAGTTGCCGTCGATATCCGCCGACGAGCGCGTCGAGCACGTCGATCGATCGTGGATACTTGCCGATGAGCCCAGCCACGTGATCGCCGGCGTAGTCGATCGCCTCGCAGAGCAGCTGCGTGCGGCCGTCCGGAAAGTAGTGATACGCGGATCCCCGCGGCGCGCCGCTGTGTGCCAGTACGTCGGCGATGGCGGTCGCTCTTGCGCCGCGCTCTCGGATCAGCAGTGCCGCGGAGACCACCATCCGCTCTCGAGGACTCGGCATCTATGTATGATGACATACATAACACACGGCCGCATAGGGCGGCGCCGTCAGCCGATCGTCGACTGTGCAGTTTCGTACGCGACGCGCCGACAGGTACGTACCAATTTGCACAGTCGGCTGGGCCCGGCGACGGCGACGGGCTCGCATCGGCACCCGACGCTGATCCACGCGGTACTGATCGCCCACGCGCCAACAGGTTTCGCTCTTCAGCTGCAGCGCCACGAGGATGCAGCCGGTCGGTCCCCGCGAACAGTAGGAGACCCGGATACCAAATAGCTTGCGCCGGTGTTGATGATATCGCGCAGAGTGACGCGGTTTCGGCAAGGGATTCCATCGCTGAGCCAGAATTTCGTGACGGAATCGGTTGCGCGCAGTGCGCTGATCCGCGAAGGTTACTACGGAGCGCGTTCCAGCCTGCGGACGCTGCCCCCCGGTCGCGTACCGGAACGCCGAGGAAGGAGCCGCCTTCTGAGCGATATCGGCGTCACAGCCATTCAACACCCGACCGGAAAGCATGGGACACCCCCCGCTCCCGGTGAGCCGGTCATCGAGATCCAGCACGTCACGAAGCGCTTCGCCGATTACGTGGCGGTGGCCGACGCCGACTTCTCGGTTGGAGCCGGCGAGTTCTTTTCGCTGTTGGGACCGTCGGGATGCGGCAAGACCACAACCCTGCGAATGATCGCCGGATTCGAGACCCCGACCGAGGGTGTCATCCGGCTACAGGGCGCCGACATCTCGCACGTGCCGCCACACAGACGGCACGTCAACACTGTCTTCCAGCACTACGCGCTGTTCCCGCACATGAATGTGTGGAACAACGTCGCGTACGGACCCCGCAGCGCCAAAGCGGACAAGGCCCAAGTATGCAAGCGCGTCGACGAGATGCTCGAGGTGGTGCGGCTCACCGAGTTCGCGCGGCGCAAACCGGCTCAGCTCTCCGGTGGCCAGCAGCAGCGGGTCGCGTTGGCGCGCGCGCTAGTGAACTACCCGAGCGCGCTGCTTCTCGACGAACCGCTCGGCGCGCTCGATTTGAAACTGCGCCACGCCATGCAGTTCGAACTCAAGCGCATCCAGCGCGACTGCGGCATCACGTTCGTGTATGTGACACACGACCAAGAAGAAGCGCTGACGATGAGCGACCGGATCGCCGTCATGAACGCGGGAAACGTCGACCAGATCGGCACTCCCGCCGAGATCTACGACCGGCCGTCGACCGTGTTCGTCGCCAACTTCATCGGCCAGGCCAACCTGTGGGCGGGCCGCCAGAATCGGATGGACGGCCGGCTTGCCGAACTATCGGTGCTCGGGACGACGCTGCGTGCCCGGCCCGGCCATACCGCGATCGAGCCGGGCGGCCAGGCCACGTTGATGATCCGTCCAGAACGGGTGCGGGTGACCACAGCCGCGCCCACCGGCGACGTCGCCGTGGTGGCCGCGACCGTCCGCGATCTGACGTTCCAGGGGCCGGTCGTCCGGCTGCAGCTCGACGCCCCCGACGGCTCCCCGGTCATCGCGCACGTCGGCCCGGACGACGACCTGCCTCTTCTGCGCCCAGGCGAGCAGGTCTACGTGTCCTGGTCGCCGAGCGCCTCCCTCGTGCTACCCGCCGCCGATATCCCCACCACCGAGGATCTCGAGGAGATGTTCGACGACTCCTGATAGGACGTTTCGACCGGTTCCGCATCGGTTTCCACGAAAGGCAGGTGCTCGCATGGCCAACCACATCGACCCCAGGATGCTGCCGCGGTTGTCCGCCCGTACCAGCCGCCGTCGTTTCCTGGGCGGCGGCGCCGCGGCCGCGGCCGCGTTCGCCCTGGGCCCGTCGGTCCTGGCGGCATGCGGCTCCGACGACAAGAGCGGCAGCAGCGCCAGCCCCGCCGCGACCACGCCGCCGGACGACGGCAAACCGGCGAGCGGCAACCTACGGATCTCCAACTGGCCGCTCTACATGGCCGACGGGTTCGTCGCCGCGTTCCAGACCGCAAGCGGACTGACCGTCGACTACAAAGAAGACTTCAACGACAACGAGGAATGGTTCGCCAAGAACAAGGAGCCGCTGTCGCGTCGACAGGACATCGGTTCCGACTTGGCGGTGCCCACCAACTTCATGGCCGCCCGCCTCGGCCAACTCGGGTGGCTCAACGAGATCAGGGAAAGCCGCGTACCCAACAAGAAGAACCTGCGCCCGGATCTGCTGGACGCCAGCGACGACCCGGGCCGCAAGGTCACCGCCCCATACATGTCGGGGATGGTGGGCCTGGCCTACAACAGAGCGGTGACCGGACGCGACATCATCAAGATCGAGGATCTGTGGGACCCGGCGTTCAAGGGCAAGATCAGCCTGTTCTCCGACGTCCGGGACGGGCTCGGCATGATCATGCTGTCTCAGGGCAGTTCCGTGGAAGATCCGTCCACTGAGTCCGTACAGAAGGCCGTCGACCTGGTGAAAGAGCAGAAGGACAAGGGCCAGATCCGCCGGTTCACCGGCAACGACTACTCCCAGGACCTTGCGTCCGGCGACGTCGTCATCGCACAGGCCTACTCCGGCGACGTCGTGCAGCTCAATGCCGACAACCCCGACCTGAAGTTCGTGGTTCCCGAGGCCGGCGGCACCACATTCGTCGACACCATGGTGATCCCGTACACGACGCAGAACCAGAACGCCGCCGAGGCTTGGATCGACTACGTCTACGACCGCGCCAACTACGCCAAGCTGGTTGCCTACACGCAGTTCGTGCCGGTGCTCTCCGACATGACCGACGAATTGAACAAGATCGATCCCGCCGCGGCATCCAACCCGCTGATCAACCCGGCTCAGGCGACGCTCGACAACTTGAAGTCCTGGGCGACGCTGACTGACGAGCAGGGGCAGGAGTTCAACAAGGTATACGCCGCCGTGACCGGCGCCTAACGACGATGGCGGGGGTCGCGACCAGCAGCCGACGGCGTAGCCCGTGGGCGCCGTATCTGATGATCGCGCCCGCGCTGATGTACCTCGCGGTGTTCTTTTTGGTGCCGTTCTGGTCACTGTTCCGGTCGTCGCTCTCCACATCGAGCGGCAACATCTACATGCCGACGATGGAGTTCGCCTGGGACTGGAGCAACTACTTCGACGCGTTCCGGCTGTTCCAGGACCAGATCCTCCGTACGTTCGTGTACGCCATCGCCGCAACGGTGCTGTGTCTTCTGCTCGCCTATCCGTTGGCCTACGTCATCGCGTTCAAGTCCGGCCGCTACAAGAACCTGTTGCTCGGCCTGGTGATCCTGCCGTTCTTCGTGACGTTCCTGATCCGGACCCTGGCGTGGAAGACCATCCTCGCCGACGACGGCATCGTCGTGAATACGCTCGATGCGCTCGGGGTGCTCAAGCTCATCGATACCATCGCCAACCAGCAATGGATCCCCGGCCTCGACACCGTGCTCGTCACGAGTGAAGACCGCCTGCTGTCGACGAGTTTGGCGGTGATCGGCGGCCTCACCTACAACTGGATCATCTTCATGGTCCTGCCGTTGTATGTGAGCCTCGAGAAAATCGACGCGCGGCTGATAGAGGCGTCCAAGGACCTGTACTCGTCGAGTTGGCGTTCGTTCCGCAAGGTGATCCTGCCGCTGTCGATGCCGGGTGTGCTGGCCGGCTGCCTGCTGGTGTTCATTCCCTCCTCCGGCGACTTCATCAACGCCGACTATCTGGGGAGCCCGCAGACCACGATGATCGGCAACGTCATCCAGAATCAGTTCTTGGAGGTCAAGGATTATCCTGCGGCGGCCGCCATCAGCATGGTGCTGATCGGGCTGATCCTGGTGGGCGTGCTGTCCTACACCAAGGCGCTCGGCACCGAGGACCTCGTATGACCGCCGTCATCGAGGCCGTTACCGGCGACAAACCCAAGCGAATCCGACGACCCGTCGGGATGTTCGGCGACATCGCGCTGCGCGTGGTGGCGGGGTTGGTGCTGCTGTACCTGTTCGTGCCGATCTTCGTGATCGTGCTGTTCTCGTTCAACAAGCCGCTGGGCAAGTTCAACTACACCTGGCAGGGCTTCACGCTGGAGAACTGGGCAGACCCGTTCAAGTACCCGCAGTTGACGGAGGCGCTGAGGGTCAGCCTCTACGTCGCAGGCATCTCGACCTTGATCGCGCTGGTGTTCGGCACCCTGATCGCGATCGCACTGGTGCGGCAGAGGTTTCGCGGCAACAAGGCCGTCGAGACATTCCTCGTGTTGCCGCTGACCGCACCCGAGGTGGTGATGGGTGCGTCGCTGCTGACGCTGTTCTTGGATCTGGGGTGGGTCGTCGGATTCACGACCATCGTGGTTGCCCACGTCGCGTTCGAGATCAGCTTCATCGCCATGACCGTGCGCGCCCGAATGCGCGGATTCGACTGGACACTCGAAGATGCGTCGATGGACCTGGGTTCGAGCCCGACGCGCACGTTCTTCCGGGTGACGCTGCCGTTGATCGTGCCCGGTATCATCGCCGCGGCGATGCTGTCGTTCGCGTTGTCGCTCGACGACTTCATCATCACGTACTTCGTGAGCGGCTCCACGGTCACCTACCCGCTGTACGTGAACGCCGCGACCAAAGCCGCCGTCCCGCCCCAGATCGACGTGCTGGCCACCGCGATTCTCGCGGTCAGCCTGATCTTTCTGGCGATCGGCACACTCTTCCGGCGCAGACGCGGCTGAACGAGCAGCTGCCTGAAGCCGCCGCCGGCCCGACGATCAAGCGGTCGACCGAGGATGTCGAACGTCCGGCGGTGTTGCTCAGGCCGCCTTGCGTGTCCGGCAACGTGCGTGCCGCCATCGGGTGTCGGCGGTCCAGACATGGCCGCAGGCCCGGCATTGCAGATGCGCCAGCCACGCCTGAGTGCTGAGCAGGTACTGCCAGTGGGTGCCGCAATTGCGGCTGCTGGCGCAGTCAGCGCAGGATGTGCCTTCGTCGCAGCGCGGGCACGGCAGCCAGGCGCGTCGGCAGGGGTCGGCCTGGGGGTCAATCGGCAGCATGGTTCACCACCTGTTCGGGCAACACCCCGGCGTCGACGAGCTCGCGGTAGATCCGCAGTTGTTCGTCGTCCAGCCCGGAGTACAGCATCCGGTAGGCCAGTTCTTCTTCGGCCAGTACCTGGAGCGGGTCCCACTCGTCGCCGATGGCCTCGAGGACCGCGGTGCGACGACGAGCCTCGTCGAGGGTCAAGTCGTAGGCGAACGCTAAGTCGTTCGGCATTAGCTTTGGCTTCCCTAAGTTTTTCGCGGAAAGCCCAGGATGCATGTTGCGTCCTGCCGACGGACAATGAGCTAGGTCACATTTAGCGCCTTTATCTGCGTCACAACTCGGCGATCGACGACGAACGTGGCCGGCCTTACCGAGGTCGAAGAAACATCGGGCCACGGCGGCCGGCGGACCATCGCCAGCGTGGCCAGCATCCCCGCAATCAGGCCGGCGCACTCCCCCAGCAGCGCGATACGCGTGACGTCCACCGCAGGTTTCCAGGTGGCCTTGCCATCGCGGATGATGTAAACGCCGACGGGTCGCGCCACCACCGCGGGGTCGGCGGATGCGTCGTCACGTTTCCTGAATCGGCTCTTGGTTCGGACCCTGGCCACCGTGATGACGGTGGTGCCGTCGGATGTCTCGTAGGGCTGGCCGTAGACGAGAGCGGCCCGGCCGTCCGGTGTCATGGTGTCGATCGCTTCTGGCAGCCGCATGGGTAGTCCCTTCGTTCAGCTTCCGACCGTAGTGAGTATGGGACCGCGACGGGTCGGCCGTGGTCCGGCGAAGGCTAGCCGATGACTTTCGGCGCTCGGTTGGGTCTATCCCGGTATGCGAAAGCTTGTTGTCACCCAGAACATGACCCTCGACGGGTCGATCGAGATGCTCGACGACTGGTTCGATCCACAGCTGCAAGACGACGAACTCATCGAGGAGACCCATCGGCAAGATGCGGATGCCGACGCGTTGTTGGTCGGCCGGCAGACGTTCGAGGACTTTCGCGGGTATTGGCCGGCGCAAACCGACGACCCGACCGGGGTGACCGACTACCTCAATCACGTTGCAAAATATGTGGTTTCGTCCACCATGGCCGACCCGGAGTGGGGCAACTCGGTGGTGCTGAAAGGCGATCCCGTGCCCGCCGTGCAGGAGCTGAAGCACCGGCCAGGCAAGGACATCGTGTTGACGGGAAGCATCCGCCTGGCGCACACACTGATCACCGCGGATCTGGTCGACGAGTTCCGTCTGTTTGTTTACCCGGTGGTCCAGGGTCGCGGGCGGTCGCTGTTTCCCTCCACGGCACGGCCGAAACTGCGATTGCTTGACGCTCCTCGGTCGTTTAGGTCGGGGATCGTGCTCCTGCGCTACGGCAGCGGGTGATCTCGGGCGATCGACGTCCGTCACGGCCGGCAAGCTGTCAGAATCACGGCATGGCAATTGACCGGCCCGAGCGTGATCAAGGCGGGGATCGGCGCGACGCCAGGAGACTCCAACCGAACGGCTGGACCGCAACTGGGCCGTGCTGCTGCAAGAACTTCGCGTCACCCAAACCGGTGTCCAAGTGCTCATCGGCTTCCTGCTGACCGTGCCGTTTCGCCCCGGTTCGATGAGCTGAACGAACGGTTGCGCATCGTGTATCTCGTTACCGTCGCATGTGCGATCGGCTCCACCGTGCTGCTGGTCGCCCCGGTGGGCATGCATCGGCTGCTGTTTCGTCGGCATCGGCTTGGCACGCTTGTCACCGCCGCGCATCACTTCGCGTTCGCGGGTCTGCTTCTGCTCGGCGCGGCGATGACCGGAGTCGCCGTCGTGATCTTCGACATCGTCCATCGGCCATTCCGCAGCCATCGTCGCCGGAGTGTGCACCGCCATGGGTTCATCGCGTCTCTGGGTTGCGCTACCGCTGCTTCAGCGCGGAACCACGGACGATACAGCCGCGCAAGCGTGACGTCTTGGGTTTGCAAACCACCGAAGAAGGGCATTGAAGAAGCATGCTAGTTCGCAGAGTTGCGCGACCGCTGTTGTCGGCCGTGTTCATCGGCCAAGGAATCGAATCGTTGCGAAGTCCCCAGCAGGCGGCTGAAACCGCGCGTCCGACGGTCGAGGGGCTGCGCAAGTTGCCCGACTCGGCGGCCACAAAGGTGCCGCAAGACCCCGAGACGCTAGCGCGTATCACCGCCGGGGCGCAGATCGGTGGCGGCCTGCTGCTGGCCAGTGGCAAACTGCCGCGACTGGCGTCGGCTGCGTTGGCGTGCACCGTAATTCCAGGAAGTCTCGGCGGTCATCTGTTCTGGACGGAGTCGGATCCGACCCGCAAGGCGGAGCAACGCCGAGACTTCCTCACGGATCTGAGTCTGATCGGTGGGCTGATGATTGCGTCGGTGGACACCGAAGGCAAGCCGTCGCTGGGCTGGCGCGGCCGGAAGGCGGCCGAACGCGCGTCGAAGGCGGTATCGGCGGCCCTGCCCGTTGGCGCGGCGTCCGGTGGCGCAGCGTTGGGCACCGTCGGTGAGAAGGTGAGCCACCGCTTGCAGACTGGTGCCGAACGCGGACGTGAACTCGCCGATGTCGCCAGTGAACGCGTGTCGCCGCTGCTCGATGTCGCCCGCGAGCGCGGTGCCGAGTGGGCCGAGGTCGCACGGGAACGTGGTGCGGAATTCGCCGAACTGGCCCGCGAACGCGGCGCCGAGTTCGCCGACGTCGCCCGCGAGCGTGGCGCCGAGTTCGCCGACGTCGCCCGCGCGAACAAGACCGCCAAGCGAGCACAGAGGAAGGCGGATAAGGCGACCAAGCGCGCTCAGAAAGAGCTGCGAAAGGCCGGGTAGCTCTTCGTTTCGGCCAACTTGGGAGGCACACGCCCCTCATGCGCCTCTTCAACGACTATGAGCGGTCTGATCTCCGGTGGTCGGGTGCTCGGAGCGGGCGGGGCGCCGAAACCGACCGCTCAGGAGTCGGCGATTCGTAACTCGTTCCTCTTGCTTCGATCATCCCCTTCGTCGGCGGCCTCCTCGCATTGATCTCCAGCCCGACGAACCAGGGCAAGCACGACGAGCTCGCTGGCGGAACACAAGTGGTCAAGGAACTCTGACCGGTCAAATCACCAAATCGAGTAGCAGCACGAGAATCAGGCCCACCACCGACAGCACGGTTTCCATCAACGACCAGGACTTGATGGTCTGACCCACGGTCATTCCGAAGAATTCCTTGACCATCCAGAACCCGGCGTCGTTCACGTGCGAGAAGAACAACGAGCCTGCGCCGACCGCGAGCACCACCAGTGAAACACCGGTGGTGCTCATGTCCCCGACCAGCCCAAGCATCAATGAAGAGGCGGTGATGGTGGCGACGGTCGCCGACCCGGTGGCCAGCCGGATCAGCACGGCGAGCACCCACGCCAGCAGGACGACCGAGATGTTCCCCCTGGTGGCCCAATCGGCCAGCAGTGTGCCGATGCCGGTGTCGACCAGCACCTGTTTGAAGCCGCCGCCGGCGGCGACGATCAAGATGATGCCGGCCACCGGGGGAAGCGAAGTTTCGATGGCCTTCATGATCTGGTCGCGGCTCATCGAGGCGGCGCGTCCGAGCGTGAAAATGCCGACGACTACGGCAATCAGCAGCGCAATCAACGGTTGACCGATGATGTCGAACGTCTGGCGCACCAGATTGTCCTCGTCGTCGATGAAGATGTCGACGAGCGCCTTGCCCATCATCAGGGCAACTGGGAGTAGCACGCTGAAGAGCGTCATCCCGAAGGATGGCCGGCGCCGGGTTTGTGTCGCCGTCACCGTTTGAGACACCATCCGGGCTGCTTGCGGTGGCTCGGTTGTCATTGCGGTCGTCATTGCGCGCGAAGTCGTCGGCCTCGAACCTGTCGGGGACGTCCAGCACGACCCAGCGACCCGCCAGCTTGCCGAACAGTGGCCCGGCCACGACGATCGTCGGAATTGCCACGGCCACACCCATGGCCAGGGTGATGCCCAGATCCGCATCGAGGATGGCGATGGCGGTCAACGGGCCGGGGTGCGGCGGGACCAGACCGTGCATCGCGGATAGGCCGGCGAGCGCAGGGATACCCACAGTGATCAGTGAGAGCTGAGATCGCTTGGCTACCAGGTAGATAACGGGTATCAGCAAAACCAGACCGATCTCGAAGAACATCGGCAGGCCGATGATGGATCCGACCAGGGCCATCGCCCAGGGCAGCATCCGTGGAGAGGCGTGGCCGACGATGGTGTCGACGATTTCGTCCGCGCCGCCGGAATCGGCTAGCAGTTTGGCGAACATCGCACCTAACGCGATCAGAATGCCCACGCCTGCGGCGGTGGTGCCGAATCCCTTGACGAAGGACTCCAGTCCTGTCGCGAAGGACTCCGGGACGGCGGAAAAGCTCTCCGCCGCGCCGATGGCGACCGTCAGCGCTCCGAATATCAACGCGAGGAAGGGGTGCAGCTTGGCAATGGTGATCAGCAACACGATCAGCCCGATGCCGGCCAGTGCGGCGAGCACCAACTGCAAACCGCCTGCGACCGGTTCGGGCAGTTCGGTGTCGACGGCGAGAAGGATGGTGCCCGTGGTCATCACTGCTCCTTGGTTCGTGCCATGTAACCCTCGACGATCGAGTCGATGTCTCCGCTGACATCGATGGTTACCCCGCGTTCATCGGGTTCAAGCGGTTCCAGGGTGGCGAACTGGGACGCCAGCAGGGTGGCCGGCATGAAATGGCCCGGCCGACTTGCCTGCCGCGCCGCGATCACTTCCTGGCTGCCGCTGAGGTGCAGGAATTCCGTTGTCGGACAATGTCTTCGGAGTTGATCGCGGTACTTGCGCTTGAGCGCTGAACAGCTCATCACGCCGCCGTCGCGGTGGTCGACGAGCCATTCGCCGATGATTTCCAGCCATGGGTAGCGATCGTCGTCGTCGAGCGGCTGGCCGGCGGTCATCTTCGCGATGTTCGCCGGTGGATGGAAATCGTCCGCGTCGGCGAACGGCATTTGAAGTCGCTGTGCGAGGGCGGCACCCACGGTGGATTTTCCGGAGCCCGAAACTCCCATGACGACGATCGGCGAGCCCATGCTTCAGCCAGCTACGTCTTGGGCGTGTAGTTGTAGTCGATGGTCTCTTTCGGGACCCGCCGTTGATGTTGAAGCTGCATCCCGACAGCGCCATACCGGCAATCGCAACTGCCCCACCGCGGTCACCAATACGGGCTTGAACACGCCGTCACCATCCTTTCGCGGATGACCCCGATGAAATGGAACCTAACAACCGCGTGGCAAGTGGGAGTGGTTAACTGCGAAAGTGGACCCGGCGGGCAGAGCGGAGCGACTGGGGAAATGGACCCGGCGGGCAGAGCGGAGCGACTGGGGAAATGGACCGACAACCTGCACTTGCGCGGCGCTTATACGAACGCTTCGAACCTGTACACGCCGTAACCTATTTCGCGCCGGAGGCCCGGTCAGCGCTCGACGGCCTCGGCTACCGCGGGTTCTGGATGGGCTACTTCGCTGCCCGGTCTGCCCCGCTGGGCCCGGTGCCGCCGCAGGTCGTCACTGCAATCTTCTACAACTTCTCTCCGGAACGGGTCGAGAAGGCGCTGCCCGCGGCATGGGGGGTGGCCGGCCCGCAGGCTGCACTGCGTGTGCGCGAAGAGTCGGCGGCCGCTGTGCTGCGCCGCTGCGGGATCACCGACGACGAGGCTGCCGTCGCCGGGCAGTTGGCGGCGAAAGCGGCGCGGCACGCAGCGATCGACGGTCGGCCGCTTTTCGCGGCCAACCGAGCGCTGCCCTGGCCCGAGGACCCGGTCGCCGGACTGTGGCACGCCACGACGTTGCTGCGTGAACACCGTGGCGACGGCCACGTCGCCACGTTGACCGCCGCCGGTGTCTCGGGGCGCGAATCCAACGTCCTTCACGCCGCGGCCGGACAGGTGCGTCGGGACTATCTGACCCGCAGCCGGGACTACGACGACGAAACGTGGCGCGCCAACGAGGCGACCCTGCGACGCCGAGGACTCCTCGACTCCGAAGGCGCACTGACACCGCAGGGCCGGGAGTTGAAGGACCGCATCGAATCAACGACCGACATGTTGGCCCTCTCGGCGCTGGACGCGTTGGATGACGACGAGGTCGAAGCGCTCTTCCAGTCGCTCACACCGCTCACGCGCAAGGTCGTCGCCGGCGGCGATATCCCGGCGATGACCCCCATGGCGCTGCGGCGCGACGACCTCGACGACGGAAGTGCGCGGCTGCGGTAAGTCGACCCTGCGGCGAGCGTGCGTCAAATGCCAGGCCAAGCGGCGTGTCGCTGGCACGCACGCTCGCGCGGAGGGGGGTCAGTGGCGGCTCACCGCGGCGAACAAGAGGTACTGCTGGAACCTGCTCACTGGACGTCGTTACGGTTCCATTCGATCCACCCCACGCCGCGGCGCCCGTCGGGCGTGGCGACTGTGGCCCAGGCCCGCGCGAACTCGGCGACGCGCCCGTCCGGAGCCACCAGCCGCAGCGGTCCGTGGCCGTGGATGTCGGCGACCACCTCGAGCGCGCCGGGCTCAAGCGTGATCGTCGTGGCGACCGGTAAGCCGTTGTCCGCGAACGACTCCCGCGCGGTGACGCCCGTGAGTTCGGTCAGCGGCACCCCAGGCGCCTGAATGTATCCGATACCAATGGGCGGCGTGCCAGGTAACCGCAGGTCGAGTCCGTGAAGATGCGTGCCGTCGTCGAGATGCAGTGCGCTCCATACCCAGTCCATCGCCCACCAATCCCGCACGCCCCACGAGTGGTCACGCTGACCTGCCACATCTGCGATCGCGACGCGCTGCCCGTCGGCGACCACCGTCCCGCTCACCGTGCACGGGATCTCGTAGCGCGGAGTGAGCCGGTACTGGTACGCGGTGCCGACGGTCGTCCACGTCAGATCGATGTCGACGTCGACGCCGCGGCCGGATCCACCGCGCAGCAGTGCCGCCGGATCGTCGTGGGCTTCCGCGCGTCCGTGTACCCGCACGCGGTAGGTCTGCAACGGCGACTCGACGGAGTGTGTGAATTCATAGTCCCCGGTACGAATCGCGTAGGGATCGGTCAGCGGAGCCGCGAAGTCGATGACCGACACGGTGGGGCGGCCGGGCCCGCACAGCACGGCGGTGAACCATGCGACGCCCTCGTTGGGAGTGAGTCCGAGGCGGACGTACCCGCCGACGCCTTGGTCAACGTCGACGAAATCGCAATACCAGCTTTCGTTCCACATCGGCTCGTCGGACGCGGGATGCGCGGGTTCGTCATCGGGAGACGGGTGAAGTGGTTGCGGCACAGTCCGTTCGGGAAGTAGGTCGAGCGCATCGGTGTCGAGCACGTGGGCGCAGTGACGCTCGATCATCGTCATGAACATCTGATCCCCGCGCTCAGTGCGCTGGACCAGCATCGGCGAGACGATGGCCATCATCACACCGAAGAAAGTCTGGCGCCGCACGCCCTCACGCACGTCGTCGAGCCTCAACGATGTCTCGTCACCCAGCGCACGGTGATAGGCCGCGATCAACTCGTCGCCGTGAGCGCGCCGCACGTCGGTCGGCAACGCGCACCCCAGGAAGTACGCCAGATCGGTCATGGCCGGGCCCCATGTGACGGTCTGCCAGTCCACCACGGTCAGCGGCCGATCCGCACCCTGCGTGCCGAACAGCAGGTTGTCGAGCCGATAGTCGCCGTGCACCAATCCCTGCGGGCCGTCGTCGCCGTTCGCGAAGGCGTCAAAGCTTGCGACGAGATGCTCGCACACCGTCCGGTGTTGCGGCGCAACGCGGTCCGCGTAGCGGTCGAGGAACCCGGCATACAGCTGGGCCATGAGATCTTGGTTGAACAGCGTCTCGCGGCTCAGCCAGGACGCGCCGGCGAGGGAAGGGTCGCCGAGCGCCGGGCCGTGCAGACGGCCCAACTCGGTCACCGCCAACAGCGCCCGCTCGGGCGTGGTGCCGGCGATCTCGTCGCCGACCTCCGCGGGTCCGGCATCGCCGAGAAGCAGTGTGAACGTGCCTTTCTCGGCATCGAACGACGCGTGATAGCACGGCGCGATCGGCCCGCCGATCTTCGGCGCCACTTCGGCGTAGAACCGGACCTCGCGCTCGTAGAGACCGAGCGCCATACCGGTCTGCCGGCTCATCAGATCCGACGCAGCGATCTTGAGGACTACCGACGTCGGGTGCGTGATTCCCGTTGGCGTACCGCAGCCGCACGCGGTAGGACTCGCTCATCTGACCGGTGCCGATCCGCTCGACATCGAAATCCGCCACAGCGGCGCCGACCGCCGTGGATAGCCATTCGATAGTCAGATCGGCGCGGGTGTCGATCGTGTGCTCGGCGCTCATGGGTTCGACACTAAGGTGACGACCTAGTTGCGCGAGCGCAGAACGCCGCGATCCAGCGTGCGCGGGGATGTGTGACCGGAAAGCGCTAGGGTCAAGTCGATCTCGGACAGCAAGTGGCGCAGGACCTGCCGGACCCCGTCGGCGCCGCCCACCGCCAACCCCCACAGATACGGCCGGCCGAGCAGGACTCCGCGGGCGCCCAGCGCAAGTGCCTTGACCACGTCGGCGCCGCTGCGCACGCCGCTGTCGAACATGACCGTGAGCTCGTCGCCAACCGCGTCAACGACATCCGGTAGGGCGTCGAGCGCGGCGATCGCGCCGTCGACCTGCCGCCCACCGTGGTTGGACACCACCACGCCCTGCACTCCGTGATCACGAGCCCGCCGGCCGTCGTCAGGGTGCAGGATGCCCTTCAGCAGGATCGGCAGCGTCGTCAGCTCCCGGAGCGATGCCAGGTCGGCCCAGCTCATCGCCGGGTTGCTGAACACGCTGACGAAATGCAGCACCGCCGCGGTGGGGTTGGCCTCGGGCGGCTCGGGCAGTGCGGCGCGGAACACCGGGTCGGAGAGGTAGTTGGCGATGCCCACGGATCGCAGGAACGGCAAGTACGCGGTCTGCAGATCGCGCGGTCGCCACGCCAAGAGCCCGGTGTCGAGGGTGACCACCAACGCGCTGTAGCCGGCCGCCTCGGCCCGCGAGACGAAGCTCGCGGTCAGTTCGGGGTCCTTGGGCCAGTACAGCTGATACCACTTGGGCGCGTCGGCACAAGCGGCCGCGATGTCCTCCATCGAGTACGACGACGCGGTGGATGCGACGTAGCCGATCCCGGCCTCCGCCGCCCCGCGGGCGGACGCCAACTCCCCGTCGGGATGGATGATCGACTGCACACCGACCGGCGCCAGCAACACCGGCGCCTCATGCTGACGACCCAGGATTTCGGTGCGCACGTCGCGTGCCGACACGTCGCGCAGCATCCGCGGCACGATGCGGTGCCGGGTGAAGGCCGCGCGGTTTTCCCGTTCGGTGTCTTCAGTGCCCGCGCTGCCGAAGACGTATCCGTGCGCGCCGGCGTCCATCGCGTCAGATGCCGCCGCCTCCAGGGCATTCCAACTCACCGGGAACTCGGGTGTCTCGCCGCCCAGTCCCTTCAGGTAGATCTCGTACTGGTAGTTGCCGAAGGGCACCTGCGGTTCGGTGGCGGCCATGCCGGTGACCCTAGACAGCGCTCAGCGGACCACGCGTGAAGCCTTCCCAGGCCTGCCGGCGCTCGGGCGCGGGATCGAACTCGAGACGCGACCTGCGGTCGAACACCATTACTGCCCGGTCGTCTTGGGTGTAGACCGGCCAGTTGTCTCCCGGTGTGCCCGTGCGGCTGAATTCGCGCCAGCGCGTCTGGATTTCCCGGCTCACCCGGCGCGCGGATCGGCGGTCTGCGGCCACCGTGAGCAGGGACCCGAACCGGGTGCGGTAGACGTCGAAGACCGCCAGCAGTTCGGTGCCATGCGTGGCGCCGAACCCCGTCCAGTGCAGCGTGCGGGGCGCGTAGTCGTAGCGATACAGATAGGCGGGCGCGTGCCGGCCGTGGGCGTCGGCGATGTGCCAGGCGGCCGACCCGAAGCACATGTCGGCGCCGAGCTGCATGCAGGCGTCGGGGTGCGGGTAGTTCGGGTAGGCGACGTCGATCCGCGCCCGCGCGGCGGGCTCGATGTCCTTGAGCAACCGCTCGATCACCGGCTCGGTAATCGGCAGCATCTTGAGCCAGCGGGCGAACAGCCTACCTTCCTCGGCGTTGTGGCCGACTATGACCGGAACGGGATGCGACTCGCCGCATCTCATCGCCTCGACCGGGTCGCGAGGCAGGTAGCCGCCGTCGACGGTCGGGCCGATCGCGAAGGACCCCGCCATCTCCTGCACGGAGCTTTCGAGCAGCCGTTTCAGCGTCTTGACGAGCCGCCACGGCTCTGCCTGCATCAGTGTGGCTGCGGCGTTGTGCGGCTGGGCGCCAAGCAGGTTGGCAAACTCGTGGGCGAACCGCGCCGCTCCGTCCGACCCACAGACCATCCCGGTGGCGGGGCTTTCGGCGATGGCGCCCGAGAACAGCCCTCGCGCGGCGGGCACCGCGAGCAGCGTCGCCACCGCGTCCGCACCCGCGCTTTCCCCGAAGATCGTCACCTTGTCGGGGTCACCACCGAAGGCGGCGATGTTGTCGCGAACCCACTGCAGCGCGAGCACCAGATCACGGAGGAACAAATTTCCGTCGATGGGGTACTCGGGCGTGGCGAGCGATGACATGTCGAGGCAGCCGAGCGCGCCGAGCCGATAGTTGGCCGACACGTAAATGCAGCCGCGGCGGGCCAGCGGCGCGCCGTCGTAGATCGGGCGTCGCCGAGCTGCCCAGCATGTAGCCGCCGCCGTGGATGAAGAACATCACCGGCAGTGGGTGATCGGGTGGCTCCGCCGGCGCCACCACGTTGAGTGTGAGACAGTCCTCGCTCATCGGCTGGTACCTGTTGACGCCGATCATGGTGTACCGGCGTTGCTGCGGCGCGCAGTACGCAAACTCGTAGCAGTACCGCACCCCGCGCCACGGGATCGGCGGCTGCGGCGCCCGCAACCGCAACTTGCCCACCGGCGGGCGCGCGTACGGGATGGAGCGCCATCGGGTGACGCCGCCGCGGGTGAAGCCTTCGACAGTGCCGCTGGCGGTGGTCACTCGGCGATCGGCCATGTTCCGACGGTAGCGAATCCCACTGCCGCGAGCGTGCACCTACCGACACGTTTCGCGAGTGGGGTGGTGTGCCGGGTAGGCGTGGATGGTCGCCTCGACCAGTTTCGGCATCGCATGCATGAGGGCGTGCTCGGCGTCGTGCGCGATGCGGTGTGCCCCGGCCAGACTGCATTCCGGGTCGATGTCGAGTTCGGCGTCGGCGACCAGGCGATGCCCCAGCCAGCGCATCCGGACCCTAGAGACCGACTCGACACCGTCCTGCCCCGCAAGCACCTCCCGCGCGGTGTCGATCAACGCGGGGTCGACGCCGTCGAGCAGGCGGCGGAACACGTCGCGGGCCGCGACGACGAGGACGCCCACGATCACCGCGGCGATGACGAGACCGACGACCGGGTCCGCTGCCGGGAAGCCGGCCGCGACGCCAGCGGCGCCGAGCACGACCGCCAGCGAGGTCAGGCCGTCAGCTCGGGCGTGCAGCCCGTCGGCCCGCAGCGCCGCCGACCCGATTCGCCTGCCCACCCGGATGCGGTACACGGCGACGAGTTCGTTGCCGATGAAGCCGACAAGCCCCGCGGCGGCCACCCAGCTGAGGTGGTTCAGCGGCGCCGGCTCGATCAGCCGCGCAATGGACTGCACGGCCGCCACGACGGCGGACACCGCGATGACGGCGACGATGAACAACCCCGCGAGGTCTTCGACACGGCCCAGACCGTATGGGTACCGGCGGCTGGCCGCGCGCCCGGCCAGTGCGAACGCGATCCACAGGGGCACAGCCGTCAGCGCGTCGGAGAAGTTGTGGAGCGTGTCGGCGAACAGCGCCACCGAGCCGGAGACGAACACGATGGCCAGTTGCAGGATCGCAGTCACCGCCAGTGCGATCAGGCTGATCTTGACGGCACGAATCCCCTGCGCGCTGTCGGCCAGCGCGTGGTCGACGTGCTCTGCGTGGTCATGGCTGTGTCCCAGGCCCATCAGAGGCTCTCCTGCCGCAGCACGGCCACGCCTTCGCGGGAGAGATGATGCGGCGGGATCCCGCCCGAAGCATGTTCGGCGTTGTACACCGCATCGATGACCAGCCGGCGCACGTGCTCGTTCTCGAGCCGGTAGAAAACCTGTGTGCCCTCCCGGCGGGTGCGGACCAGCCGCGCCATCCGCAGCTTCGCCAGGTGCTGAGATACCGACGGCGCGGGCTTGTCGATCCGCTGCGCGAGGTCGTTGACGCTGCGCTCGCAGTCCACCAGGGCCCACAGCAGCTGCACGCGGGTGGCGTCGGCCAGCATCCGGAACACCTCGACCACCAGGTCGGCGTAGTCGCCGGCCAGCACAGACCCCTCTGGCTGCGTATCTGCATTCATACGCAGATAATAGCGCTGGGCGCCTCTCAACCCTGCTCGAGCGTGCGGAAAATGTCGGCTCAGAGCGGCGTGTCGCGCAGCGGACACGCACGCTCGCGGAAGAGGAAACCGGGTCAGCGCCAGCCGTCGGCGGCCTCGGCGGCGTGCAGCAGCGCGCGACACAGCGCCCTCAGTTCACCGGTCTCGGCACCCTCGTCGATGGCAATGGCGACGTCCTCGGCCGCGCAGCGCACCTGATAAACCCGGTCGGACAGCTGGGCGGCCTCATCGGCGGAGAGCACCACCGAATCCGCGGCGAGGGCCGAACCTTTCACGGCGGCGCGCTGCTCGTAGGCCCGTTGGCGGCACGATTGACGGCAGTATTGGCGCCGCCGTCCCACGCCCGTGTCGATGACTTCCCTACCGCACCACCGGCAGTGGTGCGGGCGTGTGCGGTGGCCCACGACTGACGACTTTAGACGGCCACCCGTCCGAAGCCCGGTATCATGGGTAGTCGCGTCGCGTCGTCTTCCGGTGGGCTGGAGCGAAGCGACTCGGGCGGTGTCCTGGGAACTGCCTGCGCCGATTTGGCGTTGCTTACCAGGAACGATATGCGCTGATGAGGAGTGACGATGGCTGATCGCGTCTTGCGAGGCAGTCGGCTCGGAGCGGTGAGCTACGAGACCGATCGTAATCACGACCTGGCGCCGCGTCAGGTCGCGCGGTACCGCACCGACAACGGCGAGGAATTCGACGTCCCATTCGCCGACGACGCCGAGATTCCCGGCACGTGGCTGTGCCGCAACGGTATGGAGGGCACCCTGATCGAGGGTGACACCCCCGAACCGAAGAAGGTCAAGCCACCCCGCACGCACTGGGACATGCTGCTGGAGCGCCGCTCCACGGAAGAGCTTGAAGAGCTGCTCAAGGAACGCCTCGACATCATCAAGGCCCGCCGGCGCGGCAGCTGAACTTGTGGCTGCGCGCTAGCGCGCCACACCCCTGAGCCGGTCCACACGCCCGCGGATCCCCCACCGCGCGACCTTGACCAAGGCTTCGCGGATGTTGGATCCGCTCATCTTGGACACGCCCAGTTCGCGTTCGACGAAGGTGATCGGGACCTCGACGACGGTGAAACCGTGATTGAGCGTGCGCCACGTCAGATCGATCTGAAAGCAGTAGCCCTTCGAGTCCACCAAGTCCAGGTCGATCTTCTCGAGCACCTCTCGACGGTATGCGCGATAGCCGGCCGTGATGTCGCGCACATCGGTGCCCAGCAGCGTGCGCGAGTACCAGTTCGCGGTGCGTGAGAGCACCAGCCGCCGCTTGGGCCAGTTGCGAACTTCCCCACCAGCCACGTAGCGCGATCCGATCGCGAGGTCCGCGCCCGCGTCGACCGCGTCGAGCAGCCGCTGCAGCTCCTCGGGGGCGTGGCTGCCGTCGGCGTCCATCTCCACCAGCACCGAGTATCCGCGGCCCAATCCCCACGCGAATCCGGCGAGGTAGGCGGCGCCCAGCCCGCCCTTGGCGGTGCGGTGCATGACGTGCATGCGGTCGGGGTCGGCCAGCGCGAGCTCGTCGGCGTGGTCGCCGGTGCCATCCGGGCTGCTGTCGTCAACCACCAGGATGTGCACGTCGGGGAGCGCCTTGTGCATCCGGTCCACGATGAGCGGCAGGTTCTCGCGCTCGTTGTAGGTGGGGATGATCGCCAGCGTGCGCTGACTCGGCCGCGAGGCTTCCCCGGTCGCTCGCTCTCCCCCGCAAGCGGGCGGTCCGCTCCTGCCCAGCGGTGTCTTTCCCCGGGTCGCTCCGCTCCTGCCCAGCGGTCATGTCGCTCCTTCGTCTCCGCCGGCGGGTTGGACGGCATCGGTTGCGCCGCTCGACGGGGTCACGGCGTTCGCCGACCTGCGTCGGCGACGTAAGGACAGTCCATTGTGCAGGATCGCGGCCAGCAGCGCGGCACCGGCGACGGCGATCAGCGACCACTGCAGGATCGGTCCCCACCGGGTGGCCGGGGTCAACTGAGTCTTGAGGTGAACCGCTTTGACGAGGTGGGCGGGCTCGAAGAACGCGGTGCGCGCGATCTCATGCCCGTCGGGCGAGATCACCGCGCTGATCCCGGTGGTGCCCGCAACAAGGGCATAGCGGTCGTGCTCGACGGCGCGAACCTTGGCGAATGCCAGCTGCTGCTCACTCATCGCGTCGCCGAACAAGGCGTTATTGGTGGGCACGGCCAGCACCTGCGCGCCGTTGCGCACCGACTCGCGGGCGGCGCGATCGAAGATCACCTCCCAGCAGGTGGTCACCCCGACCGGAACGCCGTCGGCCCACACGACGCCGTCACCGTCGATCGGCACGAAGTAGCCGGCCCGGTCGGCGTACGGCGACAGATGACGAAACACGGACCGCCACGGCAGATACTCGCCGAACGGCTGCACGATCTGCTTGTCGTGCCGTTCACCGGGACCTCGACCCGGCTCCCAGACGATCACCGTGTTCGTCGACACCGGATTGTCCGGTGAGTACCCCGGGCCGGCGAGCACAGTGCCGACGAGGATCGGCGCGTCGATGGCGTCGGCGGCGGCCGAGATCTGCTCGGCCGCATCGGGGTTGCCGATGGGGTCGATGTCCGAGGAGTTCTCCGGCCATACGACGAACTGCGGCTGCGGCGCCCTCCCGGCCCGCACATCCTCGGCCAGCCGCATCGTCTCTGCCACGTGGTAATCCAGCACGGCGCGCCGTTGGGCGTTGAAGTCCAGGCCCAGCCGGGGCACGTTGCCCTGCACGATGGCGACGTTGATGGTCGGCTCGGTGCCCGCCCCGGTGCCCGAATGCCGTACCACGGGCCACACGGCGGCGGTGCCGAACAGCACCAGGCATATGCAGAACGCGGGCAGCACCACCCGCGGCGGCTCCTCCCGACGCCGACCGGTGGCGCGAAGCTCTGCGCTGTCGCGTCGCCACCAATCGAACAGCTCTAGCGCCAGCGCTGTGATGCTGAACCCGAACAGGGCCACCGCGAACGACAGCAACGGGACGCCGCCGAACCGGACGATCGAAAGCATCGGCCCGTCGGTCTGGCCGAATGCCACCACTCCCCACGGAAACCCGCCGGAGGGCACGGAGCACTTGATCCACTCCTGCGCCACCCATAAGGCGGCGAACCAGATCGGCCAGCCGGGAAGGCGGCGGACCGCGACGGCAGCCAGGCCGAACACACCCGGAAATACCGCGCACAGCGCGGACAACGCGAGCCAGGGAATCGCACCGACGAGTTCCCCGGTCCACGGCAGCAGCGAAATGTAGAACACGGCGCCGAACAGGAAGCCGTAACCGAAGCCACCGACCAGCGTGGTCGACCGCTGCAGCAGTACCCAGGCCAGCAGCGCAAACGCGGCGATCGCGGTGAACCACCACCCGAACGGCGGAAAGCTCACGTCCAGCAGCAACCCGCCCGCGATCGCGGCGGTGAGGGCCGGTAGGCGGGCGAGGAAGGCTCGGCCGAAGCGTCGCGCACGGGTGCTCTCGGGCGTCGCGAAGTGTTTGCCGCCCTGGACGTCGTTGGCGTCGTCCTCTCGGGCCTGCCCTTCCGCGGGTTGCGTGGTCGAGTCAGCCATATATGACCTCACCGCGGTGGACGGTGCGCACGCACCTCGGCAACGGATCATCCCCATCGAGTCGCGGCAGCGCGGGCACGCGAGATCGCGGATCCGTCGACCAGCGCTGCACCGCCTCCGCGGCGCCTGGCGCCTGCAGCGCGCCAGCCTCCCACACCGCGTACGACGCCGGCGCGCCGGGCACCAGCGTGCCCGTGATCCCGTCGCGGACTCCGCCGGCCCGCCACGCGCCTCGGCTGGCGGCGTTGAACGCCGCACGGACGGATACCGCGCTGGCCGGGGTGCGATGGTTGGCCGCCGCACGCACCCATTCCCACGGATTCATGCTGGTCACTGGGGAGTCGGAACCGAAGGCGAGTGGCACGCCTTCGGATGCTAACAGCGCAAGGGGGTTCAGCCGCCGGGCGCGTTCGGCGCCCAGTCGGCGCGCGTACATGCCGTCCTCGCCGCCCCAGCACGAGTCGAAACTGGGTTGCACGCTGCCGATCACGCCCCAGCCACCCAGGCGGCGGGCCTGCTCGGCGGTGATCATCTCCAGGTGCTCCAGCCGATGCCCGCAGCGCGCCACCGCCGGCACTCCGCAGCGGTCCGCCGCGGCGGCGAACGCCTCGACGACGGCACCGACCGCAGCGTCACCGATGACGTGAAACCCCGCCGGGATACCGGCCTCGGTGCAGGCCTGCACGTGCGCGGCGATCGCGTCGGCGTCGAGGTAGCGGTTGCCGCAGTGCACGGCGTCGTCGTAGGGCTCGGTCAGCCACGCGGTGTGCGAACCCAGCGCGCCGTCGACGAACAGGTCACCGGCCAGGCCGGCCGCCCCCGTCGTGGCGATCAGATCGCGGGCCTGATCCGCGTCGGTGACGGCCTCGCCCCAGTAGCCGATCACCTCGACGCCGTGACGGGAATCGCGCAGCTCTCGCCAGTCGTCGAGCCCGCCGATGTCCGGGCCCGCGCACTCGTGCACGGCGACGATGCCGGCCGTCGCGGCGGCGGCCAGCGCGGCAGCCCGGGCCTGCGCCCGCTGGTCAGCGGTGAGCAATGCGCGCGCGGCGGCCCGGATGAGGTGGTGCGCGTCGGCGGTGAGCGGTGCTTGTTCGTGGTTGCCGGTGGCGCCCGGCAGGTCCGGCGCGAGGTGGCGCAGGGCGGTGGACGCGGCGGCGGAGTGCACGTCGACGCGGGCGACGTAAGCGGGTCGGTCGCCGACGGCGGCGTCGAGGTCATCGGTGCTGGGTGCGACCGGCTGCGGCCACGTCGACTCGTCCCACCCGTGCGCCCATACCGGCCCGTCGGGATTGCGCCGGGCGTGCTCGGTGAGCAGCGCCAGGCAGTGCTCATGAGAGGTGGCCGGGCGCAGGTCGAGGCCGGAAAGCGTCAGCCCGGTGGCGGTGACGTGCACGTGACTGTCCACAAAAGCGGGCGCGACGAACGCGCCGTCCAGGTCGGTCACCTCGGCTTCGGGGAACTGCGCCCGTCCGACGTCGTCGCTGCCCAGCCAGACCACGACGCCATCGGCGATCGCGATGGCGGTGGCGTCGGGGTGCGAGGGGCTGTGGATACGCCCGCCCAACAGCAGCGTTGTCAACGAATGCGGCTCACGATTCGGGTTGGCGCGGCAGCGCCGGGGGCTCCCAATCGGTGACGTCGAGCACCTCGCCGTCGATGTAGTCGTCTCGCCGCGACCGGTACTGCTGTGCCCCGACCGTGGCGACCGTGATCAGCGGCGCCCGCCGGCCGAGGCCGCGCAGGGCCAGGAAGGTCACCACCGGCCGTGCGAGCATGCGCGTCGGCGGCAGCAGAAGCAGCGCGCCCAAGGCGGAGGTGACCAGTCCAGGTATCACGACGAGCAGCGCGCCGAGAGCCACCAGGGCGCCGTCGCTGATCGCGCCTTGCGGTGCGGCCATCCCCGCCCGTAGCCGCTGCACCTGCCGTTTGACCTGCGAGCCGGCGAGCACGAACCCGGTGAAAAAGGTGCCAACGAGGATGAGGAGTGTCCATCCCACACCGATGCTCCAGGCCAGCGCGACGACGGCGGCCAATTCGACCAGCACGTAGAGCCAGAAAAGGCGCACCATGGAATGCCAACGAATCGGCGGTCCGGCGGGTTCCTACCGCGCGGCCTTCAGCTCGAGGCCGACGTTCTTCTGCATCCCGCCGCGCACGTGCTTGCTGAACAGGTTGAACACCTTGCCGACGATCCCATAACGCTTGCCGATCGCGTCGTAGACGACGCCCGTCTGCGATTTGTCGAGAATGGCCGCGGTCGCCTCGATCGCATTGCCCTTCGTATTGCCCCTCATATCGCAGGGCGCCAGCGTGACACGAGGGGTGTTGCGAATTCGCTTCACCTTCCACGAGCTCTCCTCGGTGATGACCAGAAGTCGGTCACCGTCGCGAGCCGTCCAGATGGGCGTCGGCTTGGCTCTGCCGTCCTTGGTGAACGTCGTCAACAGCACGTGGCGGGCGGCGGCAACGTCATCGAATGTGGTCACTCGCTCAACCTAGCGATCTCAGCCCTCGAGGTCACCCTCGGTTTCCAGCAGCACCCGGCGCAGGCCGGCGACCGTTTCGTCGCTCGGGTCCGCCCACATGCCGCGACTGATCGCTTCCAGCAGCCGCTCGGACATTCCATGCAGCGCCCACGGATTGCACCGCGCCATGAACTTGCGGTTGACGTCGTCGAACACGTATTGCTCGGTCAACTGCTCGTACATCCAATCGGCCATGACGCCCGCGGTGGCGTCGTAGCCGAACAGGTAGTCCACGGTGGCGGCCATCTCGAACGCGCCCTTGTAGCCGTGGCGTCGCATGGCGGCCATCCACCGCGGATTGACGACGCGCGACCGGAACACCCGGGTGGTTTCCTCCGAAAGGCTGCGGGTGCGTATCGCATCGGGACGGGTGTTGTCGCCGATGTAGGCGGCCGGCGCGGTGCCGGTCAGCGCCCGGACGGTGGCGACCATCCCGCCGTGGTACTGGAAGTAGTCGTCGGAGTCGGCGATGTCGTGCTCGCGGGTGTCGGTGTTCTTGGCGGCGACGGAGATTCGGCGGTACTGACGTTTCATGTCGTCGTCGGCGAGCGCGCCGTCCAGGTCGCGGCCGTACGCGTAGCCGCCCCACGCGATATACACCTCGGCGAGGTCGGCGTCGTCCCGCCAGGCGCGGCTGTCGATCAGCTGCAACATCCCGGCGCCGTAGGTCCCGGGCTTCGAGCCGAAAATCCTGGTGGTGGCGCGTCGTTCATCGCCGTGCTGGGCGAGGTCGACGCGGGCGTGCGCGCGGACATAGTTGACGTCGTCGGGTTCGTCGAGACCCGCGACCAGTCGGACGGCGTCGTCGAGCATCGTGACGACGTGCGGGAAGGCGTCCCGGAAGAACCCGGAGATCCGTACCGTCACATCGATTCTCGGCCTGCCCAGCTCGCTTGGCTCGATCGGTTCGAGCCCGACCACGCGGCGCGACGCGTCGTCCCACTGCGGGCGAACTCCCAGCAGCGCAAGCACTTCGGCGATGTCGTCGCCCGCGGTCCGCATCGCGGAGGTGCCCCACACCGAGAGGCCGACCGAGTCCGGCCAGCGGCCGTGGTCGGTCCGGTAGCGCGCGAGCAGCGAATCCGCCATGGCCACACCGGTTTCCCACGCCAGCCGCGACGGCACCGCCTTGGGGTCGACGGAGTAGAAGTTGCGTCCGGTGGGAAGCACGTTGACCAGTCCCCGCAGCGGCGAACCGGACGGACCGGCCGCGACGAAGCGCCCGTTCAACGCGCGCAGCACCTGGTCGATCTCTCGTCTCGTGCCGTCCAACCGCGGCACGACCTCGGTCGCGGCGAACCGCAGCACCGCCTGCAGATCAGGGTCACTGGTCAGCGACGGCACCGCGTCGGGATTCCAGTCGGCCTTCTGCAGAGCCAGCACCAGCGCCCTGGCCTGCTCTTCGGCGGCGTCGACGGCCCGTCGGTCATCCGTGCCGTCGTCGGCGATGCCCAGAGCCTGGCGCAGCCCGGGCACCGAGAACTCCCCCGCCCACAGCTGCCGGGACCGCAGGATCGCCAGCACCAAGTCGAGCAGCTGCTCGCCCTCAGGCGGGCTGCCCAGCACGTGCAGGCCGTCGCGGATCTGCACGTCCTTGATCTCGCACAACCACCCGTCGACGTGCAGCAGCATGTCATCGAACTGGTCGTCGGCCGGCCGCTCCGCCAGCCCCAGGTCGTGGTCCATCTTCGCCGCCTGCAGAAGGGTCCAGATCTGTTGGCGTATCGCCGGCAGTTTGGCCGGGTCCAGCGCCGCGATCGTGGCGTGCTCGTCGAGCAGCTGCTCCAACCGCGCGATGTCGCCGTACGTCTCCGCCCGCGCCATCGGGGGGATCAGGTGGTCGACGAGCACCGCGTGGGCGCGCCGTTTCGCCTGGGTGCCCTCGCCGGGGTCGTTGACCAGAAACGGGTAGATCAGCGGCAGCTCGCCCAGTGCCGCGTCGGGAGCGCAGCCGGCCGACAGGCCCAGCGTCTTGCCGGGCAGCCACTCCAGGTTGCCGTGCTTGCCGAGGTGCACGACCGCGTCGGCTCCAAAACCGGACGCTCCTCGCAACCAGTGATAGGCGGCCAGATAGTGATGGCTGGGCGGCAGGTCGGGGTCGTGGTAGATCGCCACGGGGTTGTCACCGAAGCCGCGCGGCGGCTGGATGATCAGCACGACGTTGTCGGCGGGCAGCGCGGCGATCACGATCTCGCCGTCGGGGTCGCGGCTGCGGTCGACGAACAGCTCGCCGGGCGGTGGCCCCCAGTGGTGTTGCACCCGCTCGGTGAGCGCGGCGGGCAGCGTCGCGAACCAGCGGCGGTATTCGGCCGCGGGCACCCGGATCGGGTTGCCGGCCAGCTGGCCGTCGGACAGCCAGTCGGGATCCTGCCCGCCGCGTTCGATCAGCGCGTGGATCAGCGCGTCACCGTCGTGGCGGTCGAGTCCCGGTACCTCGCCGACCCGGTAGCCGGCGTCGGCCATCGCGTTCAGCAGCGCTACCGCGCTCGCGGGTGTGTCGAGCCCCACGGCGTTGCCGATGCGGGCGTGCTTGGTCGGGTAGGCCGAGAACACCACGGCGACGCGCTTGTCGGCCGGCGGAATCGAGCGCAACCTGGCGTGGCGCAGCGCGATGCCGGCCACCCGCGCACACCGTTCCTCGTCGGGCACGTAGGAGATCAGCCCCTCGTCGTCGATCTCCTTGAACGAGAACGGCACCGTGATGATGCGGCCGTCGAACTCGGGCACGGCGACTTGGCTCGCCACGTCAAGCGGCGTCAGGCCGTCGTGGTTGGCGATCCAGGCGGCACGCGAGCTCGTCAAGCACAGCCCCTGCAGAATCGGAACGTCCAACGCGGCCAGGTGAGCGACGTTCCAGCTGTCGTCGTCACCCCCAGCCGCGGCCACCGCCGGTGTTGCTCCCCCGGCCGCCAGCACGGTGACCACCATCGCGTCGGCCACGGCAAGCGTCTCCAACAACTCGGGTTCGGCGTTTCGCAGCGACGCGCAATAGACGGGCATCGGGCGCCCGCCCGCCCGTTCGATCGCCCGGCACAGTGCCTCCACGTACGCCGTGTTGCCGGCCAGCTGCTGGGCGCGGTAGTACAGCACCGCGATCGTCGGGCCGTCGTTCGGCGCGGTCGGCCGGTCCAGCACCCCCCAGGTCGGCGTCGCGGCCGGCGGGACGAATCCGAAGCCGGTCATGAGGACGGTGTCGCACAGGAATGAATGTAGGTTCCGGAGGTTATTGGGGCCGCCGTGCGCCAGGTAGAGG
Source organism: uncultured Actinomycetota bacterium (assembly GCA_963834955.1). Lineage (GTDB taxonomy): Bacteria > Actinomycetota > Actinomycetes > Mycobacteriales > Mycobacteriaceae > Mycobacterium. The sequence goes on along the minus strand of CAWIDX010000031.1, from coordinate 74,454 downwards.
TGGGTCTGCACCGCGATTCCGGCCGGCACGCTGGAGCGGCCCATCAGCTCCGCATCGGCGGCTTGTTCGCCACTGACGATCACGGCCGGGACGCCGCCGGCGGTCACCGCGTCGATGCCGTCTTCCCAGGCCCGGTATCCGCCCAGGATTCGGACCACGGCGATGTCAACGCCGGCGAGGAGATCGGCGAGGTCGTCGACCGCCAGCCGGGCCGGGTTGGCCAATCGGTAGTGCGCGCCGCTGGACCGTGCGGTGATCAGGTCGGTGTCCGACGTCGACAGCAGCAGCACGGTGGGTTTGCGCACCCACAATTCGTACCGCAGGCCCGGCGAGCGCTACTCAGCGAGTGGCGTTGCGGGTCAGGTCCCAGCGCTTGTACCACGACTGCTGGTACGGCTTGCCGACCAGCGCGGCGAAGACGGTTATCGACGAGGCGAGAGCGATCAGTGCGTACATCGTTCTGCTCCTTGGTGTTCGGTGGCTTTCAGCTACCCCGAACCGTAGTGCGCTACCTGTGTCAGGCCGCCCGGTCGAACCGAACCCGGAACATCGCGGGCCAGTACTTGCCGGTGAGCAGGAACTCGCCGCCGCCGGCATACGCAATGCCGTTGAGCATCTGGGCGTGCGCGCGACGGCCGGCGTCGAGCAGGCCGGCCGCGTCGACGACGGCGGTGACCAAGCCCGTCGCCGGGTCGATGCGGACGATCTGATCGGACGGCCACACGTTGGCCCAGACCTGCCCCTCGACACACTCCAACTCGTTGAGGCCTCCGACCGGCTCGCCCGCGCGTGTCACGGGCACCGAGCCGGTCTGCCGGAAGTCCGCCGGGTCGTGGAACCGTAACTGGCTACTGCCGTCGCTGCGGATGAGTCGCTGCCCGTCCCAGCACAGGCCCCAACCTTCGCCATCCATGGGTACGTCACGGAGGCGGGTGAAGGTGGCCTTGTCCCATTCGATCGCCACGCCGTCCTGATACGTCAACTGCCAGATCGTGTTGCCCGCGACGGTGATGCCCTCCCCGAAGAACTGCGCCGGTATCGGGACCTCACGGCGCACCGCTCCGGTCGCCGGGTCCAGCTCACGCAGCTGGGATCGCCCGACGAGCCCGGTGCCTTCGAAGAGGGCCGGCCCGTCGAGCTGCAAGCCCTGGGTGAACGCCGTGGGATCGTGCGGCACCTCCGCGAGCACGGTGGGACGCAACACCGCCACGGCGGTGGTGTCGGGCTGCGGCTGGGCCGACGAGCCCGAGCAGCCGGAGCCGAGGAGCAACACGGCGGCAACCGCCAAGGCGAGTCCGCGCCGCAGTGCCACGGGTGCCGACCCTACGCCTGATGGGCATCGGGGTCAGTGAGCCGGCCGCCGAGGAACGGCGCGATCGCCAGGGCGAACAAGATGACCACGGCGGGAGGCGCCAGCAGAGGAAGCCACGGCGCGCGCAGCGGCACGGCGGTGGCGACGACACCGGCCAGGGTGAACCCGACCATCCCGACCACAGTCGGCCACGTCGTCGTGACGACACCCGCCGAATCGTCGGCGGCATGGCGCAGGACGAGATAGGCGGCCGCCGACAGCCCGGACAGCGCCGCGAACAGAATCGGCGGTTCGGACAGCACGATGGCCGACCCCGCCAACACCACCGCAAGTGTGGCCGCATGCCGGGAGAGAACGCCGATCGATACCGCGGCGGCGGCCAGCGCGGCCGCCATGAGGCCGAGGCGATCACCGTCGACGGCGGCTGCCACACACATCAGAAATCCGAACGCGGTCGAGAACACGCGCGGCGCGGGTTGAGCGGTGAGCCTCACACGCCACTCCGTATCCGGCGGCTGCGGTCGGGCACCAAGCGTATGGCCCGGTCCAGCGTCGTCTCCTGCGGCCACCGCACCACATCCACACCGATCACGGCCATGTCGCGATACATGGCGGCCCGCTGCAACGTCCACATCCGCACGACGGACGGATCCTGCTCGTCGACGAACGGAGCCCCTTCAAGCACGTCGATCGCCACTACCCTGTGCCCACGTTTGCGGAGATCGATCAACGCCAACGCGAACTGGGTGTCGAGCAGCGTCGAGAACGCCACGACCACGGCACCGGGCGGCACCGCCGCACGCGGCGCCAAAGTGCCTCCGGTGGTTTCGAAATCGCTTCCGGCGCCAAGCACCGCATCGAGCACCCGATAGAACTGGCGCCGCCCGACGTTCGGACCCAGCCACCGAGGACGGCGGCCGCCGAGCCCGACGATCCCGGCCCGGTCCCCGTTTTGCAGCGCGCTCTGCACCACTTGCGCGGCCCCGTACACCGCGCGCTCGGTGGCCGTGGTCGCGGGTCCGGCAACCTGCTGGCTCAGGTCCACCAGCACAGCGACGTCGGCGGCGCGATCGGTCAACCGCTCGGTGACGTGCAGACGGCCGCGGCGCGCGCTGACCGCCCAGTTGATCGTGCGCAGCTGATCACCGGGCAGGTAGGGGCGGACGTCGGCGTACTCGACACCCGGGCCGACCCGACGGGTGAGGTGAGTGCCCAGCCGATCGGGCAGCTCGGTACGCGGCAGCGTCGCGTATTGCGGCGGGACGACCGGAAAAACGAAGATATCGGCCGCGTCCACCGTTGCCGTCCCGGCCAGCAACCCGCCGCGTGCAATGGCCTCGACCCTGGCCCGCAATGGATACCGGCCCCACCGGTCGGCCGAGGCCGCCACTCGTTTGGATTGGCCCGAATCGCCGTCGGGGTCCTCTAGGCTATCCAGGATCTCCAGTTCCATGCCGTCCACTTGTGCGTTCGGGCCGGCCACGTCGAGTGTGACCGCGACATCGGCCGACTCCGACGTGACCCAGACGTGCGTCGGCGCCTGCTCGTCCTCGAAGCAGCGGGAGAAACCGGGCTCGCCGTGCACCCGCACCCGTGTGACGGGCCGCTGCCAGCCGATCGAGCCCAACACCCCCAGCAGCGGTGCGGCGAACGCAATGAGCTGCCAGCGCGAAAAGATCAACGCGCCGGCGAGGGCGACGCCCACGCAAATGATGAGAGCGCTCGTCAAGGCCGATGCGCGCCAATGTAATTCGACGTCGGTGGCACGGGTCTCCGGAAAACCGTTCACGTCTGCCCCCGGGCCCGGGGAACCGGGAGACGGGACAGCAACTGCTCCACCACATCCGACCCACGGACGCTGCGCACCCACATCTCCGGCCGCAGGCTGATCCGATGCGACACCGCCGGGACGGCGAGGGTCTTGACGTCCTCCGGAATCACATAATCGCGCCCGCATAGCAGCGCTCGCGCACGGGCGAGCTGAACGAGATCGAGCTCTGCTCGGGGGCTGGCGCCGACCGCTACCTGCGGGTGACTTCGGGTGGCGGCCGCCAGCGACACCACGTAGTGCAGGACATCCTCGTGGACGGTCACCTGTTCGACCGACTCGCGCATCGCCAGCAGGTCGTGCGCGTCGACGACCTGGTTCACCACCGGCTCGACGGACCCTCGCTCGAGTCGACGGCGCAACATCAAGGTTTCGTTCTGCTCGGAGAGGTACTTGATTTCCACCTTCACCGCGAACCGGTCGAGTTGTGCCTCGGGCAGCGGATAGGTGCCCTCGTACTCGATGGGGTTGTCGGTTGCCAAGACGATGAACGGCGAAGGGAGGGGGTGAGTTTCACCGTCGATGCTGACCTGGCTTTCGGCCATGGCCTCCAGCAGCGCGGCCTGCGTCTTGGGCGGTGTCCGGTTGATCTCGTCGCCAAGCAGAAGGTTGGTGAAGATGGGTCCGCGACGGAAGGTGAAGCGGCCCGACTGCATGTCGTAGATCGTCGAGCCGAGAAGATCCGCGGGCAGCAGGTCGGGGGTGAACTGCACCCGGGTGAACTTCAGGCCCAGCGTCGCGGCGAAGGATCGCGCAATCAACGTCTTCCCCAGGCCGGGCAGATCCTCGATGAGGACATGCCCGCGTGCCAGCACGGTGGTGAGGATCAGTCGAAGCACGCCCCGCTTACCGACCACCACGCGCTCGATCTCATCGAGGACCGCCTCGCAGTGGGCGGTGGTAACGGTGGCCGGCAGCCCCATACTCGCTGTCATGGGCGCTCCAATCGTTGCAGGATCTCGTCGAGGACAGCGCGCCCGGGTGCGGGCTCGCCACGACCGGTGGGCGTGACGTTGCCCGGGTCCACCCACTGCCACAGGTCGTCGCCGAACATCATCCGGCCAGTGGCCTGCAGCGCCGCCGCGTCCTTGGTCTGTCGCTGGCCGGTGGTCAGCAAGAATTCTCTGGCCAGTTTCGGTCGCAAGTGCCGATCCCAGTCCGCCCGGCTGCGATCCGCCCAGCGGACCAGGGTCTCCGTTTGCGCGATCCAGCGACGCAGTGACTCGTCGGGGCCGGCGACGAATGACTCGGCCGCCTCAGGCTTCGTCGCACTCAGCAAGACGCGCCAGGCCGCGACGAACGCGATGGCCACCGCGACACCTGAAAGCCACAGCACGTGGCGCTGATCCACCATCACGACCGCCATCGTTTCCACGAAGGCCACTAGCGCGACGCCTCCGACGACGAGTTTGGTCAGCTCGCTGCCGGTGGTCTCGCTCATACCAGGCTCCGCAGGTCGGCCAACACCAGGCGCAGTGCCCGCTCCGCGGCGGCGCGGTGTGCTTCGGTCATGACATGGGGACTGAACCGTGCCTCGGCGAACAAGTCAACCAAATCGGTCGCGCTCTCGGGTTGAATCGCATGATGTCCGACCGCCCGGGCCAGCACCTCCGTCGGTGTGTCGGAGTCCTGCGGAACGACGCCCGGCGAGTCGGCGAGTGCCCTCTCCATCGCCGCATAGCACGCGATGATCGCCGCCCGCGGTTCGCGACTGCGGTCGCCGATCTTCGCGAGTCCGCGTTCGGCCGCCAGCGCCAGCGGGTCCGACGCGGCTACCTCCGCCGAGGGTGCGAAATCCTCGTCGACGAGGGGCTGTCGGCGCTGCGCCCATCGTTGCCGACGGAACGCGGCGACCCCGCCGATGACCAGTAACACCAACATGATCACGGTCGCCGCGGCCAGATACACGAAGACGTCCCCGCTGTCATCCGGTGCCTCCGGCTCCGCCGACCGGGGTGGCGTAGGGGCGCCGTCGCTGCTCTGCGGCGTACTCGGCGGGGTTGCCGACGTGGCGTTTTCGAGGTCTGGCGCGACCAACCGGAGCAGCACCACGATGACGAGCAGCCACACCAGGATCACGCCGAGCCCGAGCAGGATGAGCCGCCAGTTGGGTCGCCACCGCTCGCCGGCCATCGCGGCGGGCAGCGCGCCGAAACCGGCGTCCACCGCCCCCCGCGGATCCCGAAGGGACGCGATGATCGCGATCGCGATGATCGCCAGCGAAGCGGCCAGCACCAGGACGATGGCGATCGAGGTGGCCGGACTGCTGGTGGCCTTCTCTTCGGCGGCGGGTTCGTCACCGGGCAGGTAGCCGCGCAACGCGATGCCGGCCAGGAGGAAGAGCGCGATCAGAACGACCACGCGCGTCTTACCGCTACCCGGCATGGGCCTCCACCGACTGCTTTCTCACCGCTGTTGCGGTCTGTGCCCCCATGGTGGCACGGGAAGCGTGCCCGCGTGGCAGCCGTCTACCGTGAATCCGTGGTCCGAGCACGCGAGACCGACGGGTGCCCCGGTGCCCTGACGCTGCATCGGGCGGCCGACGGGGACGTCGCCCGCGTCCGGCTACCCGGCGGCATGATCACCGCAGCTCAACTGCAGGCCCTCGCCGGGGCGGCGAGCCGGTTCGGTTCCCTCGCCATGGAGCTCACCTCGCGCGGCAACATCCAGATCCGCGGCATCAAGAACAGCCGAGCCAGCAGCGCAGTCTCCGACGCGGTGGCGGCCGCCGGTCTGCTGCCGTCGGCGACCCATGAGCGCGTCCGCAACATCGTCGCCTCACCGCTGTCCGGCCGGGTCGGTGACGGACCGGACGTTCGCGGCCTGGTCCTCGAACTGGACGCCGCGATCCAGTCCGAGTCCGCTCTGGCTGACCTGCCGGGTCGGTTCTGGTTCAGCGTCGACGACGGCCGCGGCGACGTGTCCGGCCTGGGCGCCGACGTGGGCGCTCACTGTCTGGGCGGCGACGTCGCACTGCTGCTGGCCGGGCGCGACACCGGCGTCCGGGTGACTGCCGGTGAGGTGGTGACCGCCCTGATCACGGTGGCCAACCGATTCGTCGGCATGCGCGGAAAGGCTTGGCGGGTAACCGAACTCGCCGATCCCCTGGGGCTCGTCGACATGGCCGCGGGAATGGACCTGCTGGCACCCATGGCGCCGGTGACCCGGGCGCGCGTGGGGTGGTTCGAGCAGGTCGACGGCCGCATTACCCTCGGCGCGGGCGTACCGCTCGGTGTGCTGGAAGCGACCGTCGCGGAGTACCTGGCGGCGATCGGCGCGCCGATGGTGATCACCCCCTGGCGCTCGGTGCTCGTCTGCGACCTCGATGAGGGGGTGGCCGACGTGTCGCTGCGCGTGCTGGCGCCGCTCGGCCTGATCTTCGACGAGACGTCGCCGTGGCTGGACATCAGTTCGTGCACGGGCAGTCCCGGCTGCGAACACGCCCTCGCCGACGTGCGGGCCGACGCCGCGCGGGCCCTGACCGGCGCTGTGAATGAGGCTGGCGTGCGCCGGCACTACGTCGGCTGTGAGCGGGCCTGCGGCAGCCCACCGGCCGGCGAGGTGCTGGTCGCCACCGGTGACGGGTACCGGCCGCTGCGGCCGTAGATTGAGCGCGTGCTGGACTACATCCGCGACGCCGGCGAGATCTACCGGCAGTCGTTCGCGACGATCCGCGCGGAGGCGGATCTGTCCCGGTTTCCCGAGGACGTCGCGGACGTGGTGGTCCGGTTGATCCACACCTGCGGGCAAGTGGACCTCACCGACCATGTCGCATACAGCGATGACGTCGTGGCCCGCGCGCGGGCGGCGCTGCAGGCAGGTGCGCCGGTGCTGTGCGACTCGTCGATGGTCGCCGCCGGCATCACCCGGCTCCCGGCGGGCAACGAGGTGGTCTCGCTCGTCGCTGATCCGCGGGCGGCCGACCTGGCGGCCCGCCGGCACACCACCCGTTCGGCGGCGGGAGTGGAGCTTTGGTGCGACGCCCTGGGCGGTGCAGTGATGGCGATCGGCAACGCGCCGACGGCATTGTTCCGGCTGTTGGAACTGCTCGACGAGGGTGCGCCCGCGCCGGCGGCCGTGCTCGGCGGACCGGTCGGGTTCGTCGGCTCCGCGCAGTGCAAGGAGGAACTGGTCGCCCGGCCGCGCGGCATGTCGTATCTGGTCGTGCGGGGCCGCCGCGGGGGAAGCGCGATGGCGGCCGCGGCCGTCAACGCGATCACCCGGAGGGGCTTGCGCGTGAGCACGCGCGGCACGCTGTTCGGCGTCGGGCTCGGGCCCGGCGACCCCGAGCTCGTCACCGTGAAGGCCGCCCGCATCATCGGCGCGGCCGACGTGGTGGCCTACCACAGCGCCCGCCATGGCCGCAGCATCGCTCGGAGCATCGCCGCGCCGTATCTGCGGGCGGGCCAGATCGAGGAGCACCTGGTCTACCCCGTGACCACCGAGACCACCGGCCACCCCGGCGGGTACGCCGGCGCGATGGCGGACTTCTACCACCAGGCGGCCGAGCGGATCGCGTCGCACCTTGACGCCGGCCGTGACGTCGCGCTCCTCGCCGAGGGCGATCCGCTGTTCTACAGCTCCTACATGCACATGCATGCCCGGCTGACGGAACAGTTCGACGCGGTGATCGTGCCGGGTGTGACGTCGGTCAGCGCAGCGTCAGCCGCCACCGCGACGCCCCTTGTGCAGGGCGACGAGGTGCTGTCGATTCTGCCGGGCACGCTGCCGGTCGGTGAGCTGACCCGTCGGCTGGCCGACGCCGACGCGGCCGTCGTGCTCAAGCTGGGTCGTTCCTATCCCGCTGTGCGCGAGGCACTTTCGCTGTCGGGCCGGCTTTCCGACGCAATGTATGTGGAGCGGGCCAGCACCGCCGGTCAGCGGGTGTTGCCCGCCGTCGACGTCGAGGATGGCTCGGTGCCCTACTTCTCGCTCGCGCTCGTGCCCGGCGGGCACCGCCGAACGGTGGACACCGGCGGTGTTGCGGTGGTGGGTCTGGGCCCCGGCGACCTCGACTGGATGACGCCGGAGTGCCGCCGCGAGCTGGCGGCGGCGACCGACCTGATCGGCTATGGGCCGTATCTGGATCGCGTCCCGCTGCGCGACGGGCAGCATCGTCACCCCAGCGACAACACCGACGAGCAGGCCCGCGCCCGACTGGCGTGCACGCTGGCCGAGCAAGGGCGCGCGGTGGCGGTGGTGTCCTCGGGTGATCCCGGGGTGTTCGCGATGGCCGCCGCCGTGCTCGAGGAGGCCAAGCAGTGGCCGGGCGTGCGGGTGCGGGTGATCCCGGCGATGACCGCCGCGCAGGCGGTGGCCAGCCGGGTCGGCGCGCCGCTCGGCCACGACTACGCCGTGATCTCGCTGTCCGACCGGCTCAAGCCGTGGGAGGTGATCGCGGCGCGACTGACGGCGGCGGCTCAGGCCGACCTGGTGCTCGCCGTCTACAACCCGGCGTCGAAGACCCGCCGCTGGCAGGTTGCCGCGATGCGCGATCTGCTACTGGCACACCGCGATCCCGGCACACCGGTAGTCATCGGCCGAGATGTCTCGGGTCCCGAGGAATCAGTGCGCGTGGTCCGGCTCGCCGACCTCGACCCGTCCGGCATCGACATGCGCTGCCTGCTGATCGTCGGGTCGTCGCAGACCCAGTGGTATGACGACCGGGTGTTCACTCCGCGTCGCTATCCGTCCTGACCCCGCTGCATGTCAAGAATCGCGGCCGAAGGCCCTGCTCGAGGAGGTGCGAGCCGCCGGCCTGCTGCCGTCTTAGAACGGTGGTGGTTCGTCGTCGTCGCTGGCTCTTGGTGCGGGTGCGAATAGTGCGGCCCGGCGGGCTTGGCGCCGGGCGTCGCGGGCGCGCTGGTTTTGGCGGCGTTCGGCGGCGATGCGAGCGGCCCGGTTTTGGGCGCGGGTGCGCCGCCGTTTGGGCATCATCGCGGTGCGATCGCCGCGGTGATCATCGAGCGAGGCCGACGCCGGTGGCAGGGTGAGTTCGCCGGTGGGTTGGCACAGACTGGGAAACAGCAGGGCGCTGCCCGGGGTGGTGACGTAGGTGTGCCCGGACGGAGAGGTCAGGATCAGCGTCCCATCGGGAAGTTGTTTGTCGTGCCAGCCCCAGAACGTTTTCACCAAGTGATGCGTGCGGCAGTAGCACTTCAGATTCGAGGCCTGCGTGGGCCCGCCCTGCGCGTAGGGAATCGTATGGTCGATGTCACACTCGGTGGCCGGTCTGTCGCAGCCGGGCCACCGGCACGTCAGATCGCGGCAGCGCACGAAATCCGCGAGCGCCTTGGACGGGGTGTGGTTGGGCTCCGGCGGGGCATCGGCGGGGTGGATCAGCGGCACCAGCCTCGCCGACTTCGCCAGCTCCTCAACGAGTTCGGGCGCGATGAGCCCGTCGGCGCCCAGCAGCGACCCCGGCGCACTGCCTGCGCCGTTGATGGTGGCCTGGTCGGCGATCACATGGATGACCGGCCGACCCGCGGGCGGTTTCGCAGCGGCGGCGCAGTCATCCCGGGCGCACTGGCAGCTCAGCCGATCCGCCCCGAACGCCAACGCGCCCAGGGCGTCGGCGCGGCGCTGCGTGCGGGTGCGCGGATCGTGTTCACAGACCGTGGCGGCCAACGCATCGAGTCGCTTCTCCAAGGCGTGCCCGTCGGTGGCGAACATGCTGCCGGAAATCTCGGCCATGCCAGAATCGGACTCCCAGATCTCGATTTCCCGCCCGGCCTGCCGGTCCTTGCGGCGGCGCACCGCGTCAGCGTCGGCCCTGGCCACGATCTTGTCGATCCGCCCGGCCAGCTGGCCCCGGCTCATCGACGGCCACCGCGCCACCTTGAGCGCCAACTCGGCATCCACCGCCGCCATGATCTCGGGGTCGGTGATCAGATCCGTGCGATACACCATGGTTTGAAACATCCGATAGTCGATGTCCCCCGCGCCAAACACCTGGGCGACCATGGGCAGCTGCTCTCGCATTGCCCGCGCATAGCGCAGATAGCTGCCGGCCAAACCCTGGCTGATCCGCAGCGCCGCGGCCACCTCGGCGCCAACAGCGGCCATGGTGTCGGCCGCCCACTCCTCGGTCTCCGAACAACGGCGCAGCCGCAACGCGAACAACTCCCCGATCGCCGACAAACGCCGGGCGGCCGCCTGATTCTCCGCCCGCGACGCCGCACAGATCCGATCCACCAGCTCCGCGGACTCCGGCGTGGTCGAGGGGTAATGCCGTTCGAACAACTCCTCCAACCGGGCAATCTGCTCCGGCGTCGGCTTCTTCGACTTCCTATCGAACATGTGTTCGAGTATGCCACAACGCACTGACATGTGACGCGGCGGCCAGCTTCAGTGCGCGCGCAGCCAGGCGACCGCGTCGTCCACCGTCGCGACGGTCTGCACCCCGGCCGGCAGTGGCGGTCGTTGCACCATGACGACCGGAATGTAAAGGGCGGCGGCGGCATCGAGCTTGGCGCGGGTGAACTCGCCGCCGCTGTTCTTGGTGACGAGCACGTGGATGCGGTGCCCGCGCAGCAACGCGAGCTCGTCCTCGTAGCTGTACGGGCCCCGGGACAGCAACAGCTCGTGGCGCAGCGGCAGCATGTCGGGGTTGGGTGCGATGACCACGCGGATCAGAAACCACGCGTCGCAGCGGGCGAATGCGCTGATGGTGGACCGCCCGCTGGTCAGAAACGCCCGCGAATACCCTTGTCGTTGAACGACTTCAGCGGCCTCCGCCGCGGAGCCCACCTTAATGGAGCCGCCTGGATCCCACGGCGGACGGACAAGCACCAGATGCGGCAGGCCCAACTCGGCGCACACCGTCGCGGTCCGCGCTGTGATCGCCGCCGCGAACGGGTGCGTGGCGTCGACGACGGCATCAACCCGGTTGTCGACGAGCCACCGGCGCATCGGTTCGGCGCCGCCGAACCCGCCGACCCGCACCTCCCCGGCCGGCAGGGCCGGGTGCGGCACACGTCCGGCCAGCGAGCTGATCACGTCGACGTCGGGGTGCAGCCGCTCGGCGAGCGCCCGCGCCTCCGCCGTCCCACCGAGCACCAGGACCCGCATCAGTGCCGCTCGCCGCGTCGCCTACCCGCGGAATACAGGTAGCTGTCGCTGAACCCGGTGGCGGCCAGCGCATCGCCGACGAAAATGACCGCAGTGCGGGTGATTTCCTCCTCGTGCATCTTCTCTGCGATGTCGGCGAGCGTGCCACGCAGCGCCCGCTGTTGCGGCCAGCTCGCGAAAGCGACGACCGCGCAGGGTGTTTCGGGCCGATACCCGCCCGCGAGCAGTTGCGGCACGATCGCGTCGATCTGAGCGGCCGCCAGGTGCAACACCAGGGTCGCACCCGGTGTGGACAGCGCGGCCAGGTCCTCGCCGGGCGGCATGGCGGTCGAGAGCGTCGCCACCCGGGTCAGCGTCACGGTCTGCGCCACGCCGGGCACGGTCAACTCGCAGCCCAGCACCGCCGCCGCGGCGGCGAACGCCGGCACACCCGGAACGATCTCGTAGCCGATACCCAGGCCGTCGAGGCGGCGGCACTGCTCGGCGACCGCGCTGTATAACGACGGGTCACCGGAGTGCAGTCGCGCGACGTCGAGGCCCGCGGCGTCGGCCGCGGCCAATTCGGCGATGATCTGATCCAGCGTCAGCGGGCCGGTGTCGACGACGCGGGCGTCGGGCGGGCACAGCGCCAGCAGGTCGTCGGGCATGATCGACCCGGCATACAGGCACACCGGGCAGCTACCGAGCAATCGTTGACCGCGCACGGTGATCAGATCGGCAGCGCCCGGTCCGGCGCCGATGAAGTACACGGTCATGGCTTGATCACCGCCCACTGGGTGATCGGCATCGCGGGCCGCCAACCCGTGAACGAGCCCAGCGCATCACCCTGGTAGTGCTGAAACCGGCGCAATGTGCCGCCCAGCGCGGAATACCGCTGCAGCATGAGGGCTTCAGACTCGGCCGTCACGGCGTTCGCGACGAGCCGGCCGTTGCGCGGCAGGCGGTCGAGGCACGCGTCGAGCAGCCCCGGCTCGGTCAGGCCGCCGCCGACGAAGACGGCCGCGGGATCCGGCACGCCGTCGAAGCTCTCCGGGGCGGTGCCGCGCACCTCGACCCGGGCGCCGAAACCGAGTACGTTGCGGGCGATTCGGGCGCGCCGCTGCTCATCACGCTCGAATGCCACCGCGGCGCAACCGGTTTCGCTACACGCCCACGCGATCGCGATGCTTCCCGAACCCGCGCCGACGTCCCACAGCAGCTCGCCGGGACGCGGCGCCAATTGGGCCACGGTCACCGCGCGGATGCCGTGCTTGGTGATCTGGCCGTCGTGGTCGAACGCGTCGTCGGGCGCCAACCACGCCCGGTCGTCGGGCAGATATCGCACCGCGACGACGTTGAGGTCGTCGACGTCGGACGGCGGGTCGTCGGCCCACTTTCGCGCCGTTGCATCGCGGCGCAGCTCGGCGGGACCTCCGAGCTGCTCGAAAACGGTCAGCTGCGAATCGCCGCGGCCGGTGTCGGTCAGCAGCCGCGCCAGGACCGCCGGGGTTGCGGCGTCGCGCGACAACACGACCGCCCGGCCGCCGCGGCGGACGGCGGTGTGCGCCTGTCCGGTGACCAGGCTGATCACCTCGACGTCGCCGGTCCCCCACCCCAGCCGCGCGCATGCCAGCGTCACACTCGACACGTGTGGCAACACGCGCACTCGCTCTGGGCCGTACAACCGCATCAGCGTGGTACCGACGCCGTGCAGCAGCGGATCGCCGCTGGCCAGCACGTGCACCCCATCGTCGAGCCCACGCAGGGCCGGCAGCATCGGCGACGGCCACTGGCGTCGGCACGCACTCACGGTGTCATCGAGCAGCGCCAGTTGGCGGGCGGAGCCGTAAACCACCCGCGCGCGCTGCAACTCGGCGCGGGCGGCGGGCGCCAGGCCCGCCATCCCGTCGGCACCGATGCCCACGACGACGATCACTATCGCGGCAGCCTTCGCCACACGGCCCTCGGCAGCAGGCGCATCCCGAAGAAGACCGGTCGGAGCAGCCACGGCACCCACACCACGCGGCGGCCCCGACCCAAGGCGCGCACGGTGGCATCGGCGACCTGCTGCGGGCTGCTCGACAGCGGCGCGGGTGTCATGCCTTGTGTCATTCGGCCGATGACGAACCCGGGCCGGACGATCAGCAGACGCACGCCGCTGCCGTGCAGGGCATCGGCGAGGCCGCTGGCGAAGCCGTCCAGCCCTGCCTTGGCTGAGCCGTACACGTAGTTGGCCCGCCGCACCCGCACCCCGGCCACCGAGGAGAACACCACCAGGGTTCCTTGTCCGGCGGCCCGCATCACGCGCGTGAGATGGGTCAGCAGGCTGATCTGAGCCACATAGTCGGTGTGCACGATCGCAACCGCGTGCTGCGCGTCCACCTCGGCGCGCGCCTGGTCGCCGAGGATCCCGAACGCCAGCACCGCCGTGCCGATCGGGCCATGTTCGGCGACAATCGAATCCACCAGCGGGCCGTGTACCGACAAGTCGTCGGCCTCGAACGTCACCACATCCACGGCCTGCGCGCCGGCCGACCGGATCGCCGCCCGCTGCCCGTCGAGCCGCTGCGGATCCCGGGCGGCCAGCACGACGGTCGCCCCGCGCGCGAGCCGCACGGCCAGTTCTCCGCCGATCTCGCTGCGGCCGCCGAAGATCACCACGACGTGTCGCCCCGTGTCGCCCACGGCTGGAGACTATCTCCTGCAGTAGCGTGGGGCTTGATGGCAAAGGCACCGACCACCCGGCTCACCACCGACGCACTGGCTTTTCTCACCGAGCGACACCTCGCCATGTTGACCACCCTTCGCATCGACAACACACCGCATGTCGTGGCGGTCGGGTTCACGTTCGATCCCAAGACGCACATTGCGCGGGTCATCACCACCGCGGGCTCACAAAAGGCTGTGAACGCTGACCGCGGCGGGGTGGCGGTACTCAGCCAGGTCGACGGCGCGCGGTGGCTGTCGCTGGAGGGCCGCGCCAGCGTCAACACTGAGTCCGAGGCGGTCCGCGACGCGGAGCTGCGGTACGCACAGCGCTATCGCACGCCTCGTGAAAACCCTCGCCGCGTGGTCATCGAGGTGCAGGTGGAGCGGGTCCTGGGTTCGTCGGATCTTCTCGATCGGACCGGCTAGCGGGGTGCCCTCGAGAACGCCGGTCAGGAGTTCCCCTTCGCCAAGATCTCCTGCACCACTCGCTCTGCTTGACCGGCGCCCCGGCCGCACACGTGCGCCTCTGCGACGAAATTGTCCTTGACGCCGAGCGCGTGCTGGCACGACCAGTCGGAGGCAGGGCCTTCGACCCGTGTCACCGCGACGATCGTGTCGTCACGTTCGGTGAGATCCTGCAGCACCCATCGGGTGCCTGAGGCCGTGAAGGGTTTCCCGCTGCATGCCGACCAATCCTTGGATGCCTTGTCAAGCAGCTCTTTGCTGGCGCCTTCGCTCGGCATCCACAGCACCGCCTGCCGAACGAGTTGCGCGTTCTGCGGGTCGGGTTGCTTGAGGTCTTCCAGGCGCACACCGCGCCACGGCGCGTCGGCGTAGAGGCTCGCGTCGCCGAAGGTGTCCACCGAGCGGCACGCCGGAAGCGACGTCGCGTCGTCGGCCGGACGGTTCAAAAAGTCCTGACGCGCCTCCACGTCTAGGGGGACGTTGCCCATGATCTCGCTCAACGTGTTGCGGTCGAGCAGCATTCCGTCGAGATCCGGTGTCGGGGCCACGGACGTGGTAGTGGTCGATGCGTTGCTGTCGCTACCGCCGCCGGCGACGAGGGCGGTGACGACGATCACGGCGACCGCCACCGCGACGATCGCACAGATCGCTAGCACATTGCGGCGCAACGACATCGACTCAGGCACGTTTACCCCACCTTGCTCAGAATGTTCGTCGCGATGGTTTCGGCCTGGTCGGTGACGCTGTCGCCACACGCACGGACGTCGGCGATGTAGTTGCCCTTGATCGAGAGCGCGCGTTGGCAGTTCTGGCCGCCGCCGGTGTCCGACTTCTGCTGCACGGAGATGAGGTCGTCCTTCTGCACGAAATCCTCGAAGCTCTCCTCCGTAGCGGCCGACCCGTCAAAAGGTGTGCTGGTGATGTCCTTGTTCAGGCACCCCTGCCATTGTTCGGCCATAGTCTCCAGGAAGGTCTGTGCCCGGTCGGGCGCCGGAACCTGGAAGACCGCCTGGTCGACAACGGGTGGCGAATCTCCGGAGCCGACGAGAATCTCTTCCCGCATGGCCATGAATCCGGTGGTCGAGAACTCGCGCTCGCCGGCCGAGTACACGATCGAATGACACTCTTCGGGCGAGATCGTCGAGGTATCGCCCGGGATCTTGTCGTAACGCCGCGTGGCGACGAGGTTCCGCTCGTCCATGATGCTGTCGATGTCCTGCCTGCTGGCCAGCAGAGTGTCGATGTCCGCAGTCGGCTTCGGGACGTCCTCTCCGCCACCCGTCGCGAGAATCATGGTGACGGCGACAACCGTGACCACCAGTGCGATCACCGCCGCCACCCCCACGATATTGCGCTGCCACCACGACGGTTGGCGTTGTGGCACCGGGCCGGTCGGCATCCGCGGCGGGATCGGCTGCGGGCCGGACTGCATCTGGGGCGGGATCGGCTGCGGGCCGGACTGCCACATGACCGGTGGCTGTGGCGGCTGTGGTGGAGCGGGCGCGCCGGCATGAGTTGCCACAAGCGGACCTGAACCGACATGAGTGGGTGCGGCGGGCAGCACGTTCGTGGACGCCGCCGCGGCCGCCGCGGTCAGCGCCCTTCGTGCGGCGTGGCCCAGATCGGAGGCGGTCTGATATCGCCGATCCGGGTCCTTGGCCAAACCGGTGGCGATCACTTCGTCGAACGTCGACGGGATGCCGAGTCGATGAGCCGACGGCCGCGGCGGCGGCGCGATCATATGCCCGGCGATCTGTTGTTCCAGACTGTCGCCGGCGTAGGGCCGCATTCCCGTCAGGCACTGATACAGCACGCAAGCCAGCGCGTAGACGTCGGATCGAAAGTCGGCCATGCCGGTGGCGAAGCGCTCCGGCGCCATGTACGACAGCGTGCCGATCGTCTGGCCGGTGCTGGTGACCCCCACCTCGCCCGTGCCGCGTGCGATCCCGAAGTCGATCAGGTAGGCAAAATCGCGTTCGCCGACCAGGACATTGGTGGGTTTGACGTCGCGGTGCACCAGTCCGATTCGGTGGGCGGCGTCCAACGCCCCCGCCACCTGCTCGATGATGGAGACGGCCCGCTCGGGGTCCATGGGACCGTCGGCCAGCACCGCCTCCAGGTCGCGGCCGTCGATCAACCGCATGTCGACGTACAGGCGCCCCTCGATTTCGCCGAAATCGTGGATCGGCACGATGTGCGGATCCGCCAGCCCCGCCGCCGCATGCGCTTCGCGGCGGAAGCGTTCCTGGAACTTCTCATCCTTGGCGAGATGCGGTGGCAGCACCTTGACCGCGACGGTGCGTTCGGTTTCCGTGTCGAACGCGCGAAACACCTGGCCCATTCCGCCCTCGCCGATCAAGCTCACCAGGCGGTATCGGCCAAACGGTTTCTCGTCCATCACCTCACCCCTGCCGAGCGTCTCGCCGCAAAGTATGGTCACCATAAGCCAACGCGCGGGTGCGGCAGGCGTTATCTCACCGGTGACGCCCCGACAGGCTAGTCCACCGGCACGACGGTCAACTCGTGTGGGCGAGTGTTCACGGGCATGGCCCCGTCCGCCGTCACCACCACGATGTCTTCGATGCGCGCTCCCCACCGGCCCGGAAAGTAGATGCCGGGTTCCACGCTGAAGGCCATGCCCTCCTGCAGCGGCATGCGGTTGCCGGCCACGATGTAGGGCTCCTCGTGCACGGACAACCCGATGCCATGCCCGGTGCGATGCACGAAGACGTCCGCCAGCCCCGCCTGCGCGAGAATGCCCCGGGCCGTGGCGTCGACCTGTTCCGCCGTGACGCCGGGACGAACCGAGGCGACCGCTACCTGCTGCGCCTGACACAACACGCGATAACGCTGCGCCACTTCGGGTTCCGGATCACCCAGGCTGTACGTGCGGGTGGAGTCGGAGTGATAACCCGGCAGATAGGCGCCACCGATGTCGACGACGACCACGTCGCCGGCCACGAGAACCCGGTCGGAACACTCGTGGTGCGGATCGGCGCTGTGCGGACCCGAGCCGACGATGATGAACGCCACCTCGGAATGACCTTCGGCCACAATCGCTTCGGCGATGTCAGCGGCCACGTCGGCCTCTGTGCGTCCCGGAACCAGAAACTCTGGGACACGGGCGTGTACCCGATCGATCGCCGCACCGGCCTTGCACAACGCGTCAATCTCCGCGGCGTCCTTGATCATTCGCAGAGGGCGCAGCACATCGGTGGCCAGCGTCGGCGTGGCACCGAGCAGCTCGGCGAGCGGCAACAGGTGCAGCGCGGGCATCGAGTCGGTGACCGCGGTGGCCACCGGTGCCCCGCCGAGCGCCTCTACCACCAACCGGTAGGGGTCATCGCCGTCGACCCAATCACGCACGCGCAAGCCCAGTTCGGTGACGGCCGAGTCGGCCAACGACGCCAGCTCCAGCCGCGGCACCACGACGACGGGATCACCGACCGCCGGCAACACGAGTGCTGTCAACCGTTCGAAGGTCTGCGCACGCGAACCCAGCAGGTATCGCATGTCGTAGCCGGGGGTGATGATCAGGCCACCGAGATGGGCGCGGGCCGTTGCCGCCTTCGCCTCCCCGAGCCGCCGGCCGTACACGTCGGCCTCGAACCGCGTTCGGGTCATGACGTCAGGCTAGTGGACGTCCTGCGGCTGGCAAGATGACGCACATGTCTACCGGGCCCGTGATGCTGCTCGACGGTGCGAGCATGTGGTTTCGCTCGTTCTATGGCGTGCCGTCGTCGATCACCAGTCCCGACGGCCGTCCCGTCAACGCCGTTCGAGGCTTCCTCGACGCCATGGCGTCGCTGATCACCCGGGAGCGGCCCTGTCGGCTCGTGGTGTGTCTGGATCTGGACTGGCGGCCGCAATTCCGCGTCGACCTGCTTCCGTCGTACAAGGCGCACCGCGTGGCCGCCGAGAGATCGGTAGCGAACCCCGACGTAGGACTTTACGTCGAGGAGGTTCCCGACGAACTGTCTCCTCAGGTCGACATGATCACCGCGGTCCTGGACGCCTTCGGTATCCCGACGGCCGGTGCAGTCGGTTTCGAAGCCGACGACGTCATCGGCACGCTGGCGGCGCGGGAGCGTCGTGACCGCGTGGTGGTGGTCAGCGGTGATCGAGACCTGCTCCAGGTGGTCGCCGACGAACCCGTGCCGGTGCGCGTCCTGTACCTCGGCCGAGGCCTTGCCAACGCCACCATGTTCGGGCCGGCGGAGGTGGCAGACCGCTACGGGGTGCCGGTCGACCGCGCCGGCCCGGCGTACGCCGAACTTGCGCTGCTGCGAGGTGATCCGTCAGACGGCCTACCGGGTGTGCCGGGAATCGGCGAGAAGTCCGCGGCCACACTCCTTGGGCGGTACGGCTCACTTGCCGACATCGTCGCCGCCGCAGACGACCCGAAATCCAGGATGCCGAAGACATTTCGCGGCAAGCTACTGGCCGCACGGGACTATCTCGACGTCGCCGGGACCGTTGTGCGGGTGGCCGTGGACGCACCGGTGGAAATGTCGACTGCCGACGACAGGCTGCCCCTGGTGGCTGCCGAACCCGAACGGGTCGCCGAGCTCGCGCACCAGTTTGGGGTGACCTCGTCGATCGGCCGCCTGCAGAAGGCACTCGACCAGCTGCCCACCAGCGACAGGTAACCCGACCTATCTCACTTGATCTGGCCCAGGATCTTCTCGACGATCGGCACGGCGAGGCCGCTGGCGTCGCCCTGACGACGGCATGCATTCACCGCGATGACGAAGTTCTTCTTGATGCCGCGCGCATCCTCGCATTGCTGGCCGGCTATTGACTCCTGCCCGACCGACAATATCGAGACGATGTTGCTGTTCCCCGTGAAGTCCTGCACCCGCCACTTCTCATTGGCCGGCACGTCGGTGTACACCTGACCGTCGCAGGCCTGCCAGTTCGTTTTCACGTCGTCCAAATACTGTTGCGCGCGTGTGGAACTCGACGTCTGCATGATGCTCTGCACGACGCTGTCGGTGAAGTCATCGCCCGGCTGTTGCAGAACCTGCGCGCGAAAGTCGTCGTATCCGATGTCGCCGAACGACTTTGCGTTGAACGTCCATCGGACGGTGTAGCACTGCGGCGGTATCACTTCCCCGTCATCTGACGGCGGATGCTGGTGATCGTCTCTGATGACCATGCCGGTGGTGCCCATCAAGGAGTTGATATCGCCGGCGTCGAGCACCAGCGAGTCGGCGGACACAGGCGTCGGTGGCGGTGTCCGGTTCCGGTGGCGGTGGCGGGCCCGAGCCCGACTCCGACCCTCCGGAAGTCGCCACCACCCCGACGACGGTGCCACCCACCAGAACGACCAGCACAGCCGCGATGGCGGCGGCCTTGCCACGCCACCACGGCCGCTCCTCGGGGCGCGGCGTCGGCGGAGGCGTCGGTTGCCCCGGGGGCCGCGGCGTGGGCGGCCACGGAGTCGTCGGCCCTCCGGGGCGAGGCGTCGGCGGCCACGGGGTCGCCGGCCCAGTGGGAACCGGCGTCGGCGGCCACGGAGTCGTCGGCCCAGGGCGAGGCGTCGGCGGCCATGGGGTAGCCGGGCCGGGCGGCTGAGGTGTCACCGGTCCTGGCGGCAGGGGCATCGGCGGTCGCGGCATCGAGTGGGCAGTAAGCACCTGCCGGGCGGCGGCCGCCAACTCGAGCGCGGTCTGGTATCGCTGAGCAGGGTCTTTGGCCATGCCCTTCGCCACCACCGCGTCGAATTCGGGCGACACGTTGCGCCGCTGGGACGGCCGCGGCGGCGAACCGGTCAGATGGCCGGTCATCTGCTGGGCCAGCGAATCGCCAGGATAGGGCCGACTACAGGTCAAGCACTCATAGAGCACACACGCCAAGGCGTACACGTCTGAGCGCGGATCGACCTTTCCCGTGTCCTTTCCCGTGGCGAACCGCTCCGGTGCCATGTATGCCCACGTGCCGACCATCTGACCTACCTGGGTCATGCCCTGTTCCGTTGTTCCACGGGCGATTCCGAAGTCGATCAGGTAGACGAAGTCGCGTTCGGTCAGCAGGATGTTCGACGGTTTGACGTCGCGGTGCACCAATCCCACCTTGTGGGCCGCGTCCAGCGCGGAGGCCACCTGTTCGACAATCGTCACCGCGCGAAGTGGCTCGATCGGCCGTCCTTCACGGAGCACGGCGTCGAGGTTGATCCCCTCGATGAGCCGCATGTCGACGTACAGGCGCCCCTCGATTTCGCCGAAGCTGTGGATCGGCACCACGTGGGGCTCGGTCAGTGCGGCCGCCGCGTGTGCCTCGCGACGAAAACGCTGCTGAAAGGTCGTGTCTCCGGCCAGCTCGTCGGGCAGCACCTTGACCGCCACGATGCGATCCGTCGCCGTGTCGTAGGCACGGTAGACCCGCCCCATGCCGCCCTTACCCAGCAGATCGCGCAGGCGGTAGCGGCCGAATGCGACCTCCTCCACAAAGCCCTCCCGTTCACACCCTGCATGAGCAAACTATTCACACGATAGCCGCTGCCCTGCCGTCCGCAGATTTCTTGGCTGAGGATCAGCTCACAGTCGGTGGCGCTGACGCTCGACGGATCGGTCCAGCTACGTCGCCGACTCTCCCGCGGAGATCGTAAGTCTGCTCACATCCGGCAGAGTCGGCTACGATTCCGACATGCCCGTCATGAGGCGCAAACATGTCGCCATTCTCAGCGTCGGCGCTGCTGCCGCCCTGATCCTCGCGGGTTGCTCCCGCACCACCGAAGGTAGCGCGGAGTGGGCGCCGAATCAGGCGTCCAAACCGATCGAGGCGTCCGAGGTCGAGGACATTCTCATCGACAACTCCGAGGTCGTCGAGATCATCGGCGCCCAGGTGGAACCGGTGGGGCCCGACGACGACTCTCCGCCCGTGCCCGACAGCGCACTGAAGGAATGCGAAGTCATGCTGGGCATCGGCCAGCGCACCAATGCCGGTGACGGGTGGTCTGGGTTCAGGTCGCGGGTGTCGTGGGACAGGGCGGGCGACAACATCACTCACTACGCGTTACAGACCGCGATCGTCTACGACAACAAGGACGCGGCGAAAGCCACGATGGCCGCGGTCGCCCGCGAGATGAAGGCATGCGACGGTAAGGCAACGCGCGACGACAAGGCGGGCGACTGGAAGTACGCCGTCGACGAGTCCAACGACGACACCATCAAGTGGACCAACGACCAAACCAACGCGAACCAGAATTACCGGTGCTTCGGCGAGGCCAGAATCCGCGACAACGTCATCCTGCGCGGCTACACATGTCGCAGTGACAAGGACGGCCGGCCCGAGACAGACGCCTTGCTGAACAAGATGTCAAACACCGTCTGGAAGTTGGCGACACCCAGCGGCGGCGGCTGAGCCTGCCATTCACTGGGGGCGATATCAGCGAGCCGTTGTTTGGGCTTCGCCCCACACCCGATCGGTCGCAGACAGCCCGAACCGTCGAGGCTGTAATCCGGCAGCCGATCAGCCCTTGGGCCGGCCGACCTCATAGGTGCCGCTGTCGTCCTGGAACGTCACCGTGAGTTGGCGGTGCTGCCCGTCAATGCTGACGTCGCAGGTGAAGGTGTCGCCCTTCTTGACGGTGGGATTTGCACCGTCGTTGCACTTGACGTCCTGGACGTTCTTGGCGCCATAGCCGTTGGTCTCGTCGGTGAGCACCGTTTTAACGCCGTCTTGCGCCTTGTTGACGTCGAGTTTCGTCGTGACGAAGAAGCCGGGCTTCCAGAAGCCGAGAACGCCGACCGCCACAAGTACAAGCACCGCCACCGCGGCGACTACGCCAATGATTGGGCCCCCGGACTTCTTCGGCGGCGGTGGGGCGCCCGTGTCGCCGCCGTACTGCCCGAAGGCCGGCTGCTGGCCGAACTGGCCGGGCGGTGGTTGGCCGAACGGGCCGGGCGGCGGCTGCTGCCCGAACTGGTCACCCGGCGGGGGCGGGTACGGCGGATATTGCGGGGCGTAGCCGGGCGTCGGCGGCGGCTGATACGGGTAATTGGGGTTATAAGCCGCCTGCGTCTCCCCCTGATCCGGTGGCTGCATACCCGGCTGCTGAGGTTGCCAAGGCCGTGTCGGATCCGACCCTTGAGGTCCGCTCATCGTGTCTCCGTTCGTTGCCGGGCGGTCTGCCCGCATGGTCTGCGTTTGCCGCCGAGTCTCACCGTAGCGCCTGCCTACTCTAGCCGCTATCAACCGCGACGACACCGCGCCGGATGTCGTCGATCGCGCGTTTCGCGGTGTTGCGCGGCGCAGCCTCCGGCGCCGCATTGCGGACTTGATCCAAGAGGTCGAGCACCTG
Source organism: uncultured Actinomycetota bacterium (assembly GCA_963834955.1). GTDB lineage: Bacteria > Actinomycetota > Actinomycetes > Mycobacteriales > Mycobacteriaceae > Mycobacterium. The sequence continues at coordinate 51,786 of CAWIDX010000031.1, read as the reverse complement.
CCGGCACCAGCGCACGAAATCGCCTGCGGAAAACGCGGTTTCGCCGTCCGTCGACTCGGGCGCCAACGCGGCGGTCAGGTCACCGGTGGTGGCCCAGCGGTAGACCGCGTGCACGAACCCCTCGTCGGGTTCGCGGCTCGGATTGATTCGGTGGCGTTGCTCGTCGGCTCGCAGGTCGGCGGCGAATCGTGCGGTCCGGACCAGGGCCCGGCGCAGCGGCGCCGTCGGTGCATCCGCGGTGCGGGCCGGTGCGGGTCCGTCACCTCCGCGGGACTCGTACACCACTGCCGACACCACCGCCGCCAGCTCGGCAGGCGCCAACTCGCGCCATGATCCGCGCCGCAAGCACTCCGCCACCAGCAGATCGCTTTCGGCGTAGATACGCGCGAGCAGACGACCGTCGCTGCTGACTCGCGGCGGTTCGTCGGCCGAGCCCTCGATGAAGCCCCGCTCAGTCAGCAGCCCGACGATCCGGTCGAACGTGCGCGCCAGCGAGTTCGTCGCCGCGGCGACCTTGCGCCGCAGCTGCTCGTTCTCGCGTTCGACGCGCAGATATCGCTCCGCTCCGCGCACCTTGGCCTCACGGTCGGCGAGCCGATGCCCGGGGTGATGACGCAGTCGCGCACGCAGCTCACGCAGTTCGGCATCGGCGGTATCTTCATCGCCGCCGCCGCCGCGGGCCGCTTCTGTGGGCCGGCGATGCCGGCCGCCGCCGACCGCAGCGCCGACGCGACATCACGTCGCACCCGGGGCTGACGATGTTCGACGCGCTTCGGCAGTGTCATGGACCCCAGCGGTTCGACGGCCCCCGGATAATCTGTCGCCGAAATCCTTCCCGCCCAACGATTCTCCGTGAGCACCAGCGGCCGGGGGTCGGCCGAGTCGCGGTCCGGCTCCAGCACCACCGCGAGGCCGCCACGACGGCCCCGGCTGATCGTGATGATGTCACCGCGCTGCAGCGCCGACAGCGCGTCGTTGGCCGCCTGGCGGCGCTGCAGCCGCGAGGACTTTGCCAGCGCGCGTTCCCGCTCGCCGATCTGCGCCCGCAGCCGTACGTAGTCCAGCAGCGCCTCGGCGTCGTCGTCCAATTCGGCAGCCAACTGCTCCATCAGCTTTTCGCCCCGGCTGATGGCACGAACCAGACCCACCACCGAACGGTCCACCTGGTACTGGGCGAATGAGCGCTCCAAAAGCCGGTGCGCCTGCTCCGGGGTCATTTGCGCGACCAGGTTGATCGTCATGTTGTACGACGGCGCGAACGAGCTGCGCAGCGGGAAGGTGCGGGTCGACGCCAAGCCGGCGACCTCGGCGGGCTCGGCAGTGTTGTCTCCGGGGCGCCACAGCACCACCGCGTGACCTTCGACGTCGATACCCCGCCGGCCGGCCCGCCCGGTCAACTGGGTGTATTCGCCGGGAGTCAACGGCATGTGCTGCTCCCCGTTGAACTTGACCAGCCGCTCCAACACCACGGTTCGCGCCGGCATGTTGATCCCGAGCGCGAGTGTTTCGGTGGCGAACACCGCCTTGGTCAGACCCGCAGTGAACAATTCCTCCACGGTGTGGCGGAAGATCGGCAACATGCCGGCGTGGTGTGCGGCCAGGCCGCGCACCAGCCCTTCCCGCCATTCGTGGTATCCCAGCACCGCTAAGTCGGCATCCGACAGGTCTGCGGTGCGCCGGTCGATCACCTCGGCGATGCGTGCGCGCTCCTCGTCGCTGGTCAAGCGCAGCGGCGAGCGCAGGCATTGGCCCACCGCGGCGTCGCACCCCGCGCGGGAGAACACGAACGTGATCGCGGGCAGCAGACCGTCGCCGTCGAGCACGCGGATGACCTCGGGGCGCGACGGCGCCCGGTACAGCGTCGGCCGGCGCCCGTGTCGAGGACCGCGCGGACGCCAGTCGGTCAGTCTGTCGGCCTCTTGCCGATTGGCGATGTGGCGCAGCAGCTCCGGGTTGACCAGCGTGCCGCGCCCGGCGTCGTCGGGACCGCCGTCGGTGGAGTAGTCGAACAGGTCGAACAGCCGCTTGCCCACCATCATGTGCTGCCACAGCGGCACCGGCCGATGCTCGTCGACCACCACGGTGGTGTCGCCCCGCACCGTCTGAATCCAGCCACCGAACTCCTCGGCGTTGGACACTGTTGCCGACAGGCTGACCAGGCGGACCTCGTCGGGCAGGTGCAGAATCACCTCTTCCCACACCGCTCCGCGCATCCGGTCGGCCAGGAAATGCACCTCGTCCATCACCACGTACGAAAGCCCATGCAGCGTCCGCGAGTCGGCGTAGAGCATGTTGCGCAGCACCTCGGTGGTCATCACCACCACCGGTGCGCCGCCGTTGATCGACACATCCCCGGTCAGCAATCCGATGCGCTCCGGCCCGTAGCGGCGCACCAGGTCGGTGTGCTTCTGGTTGCTCAACGCCTTGATCGGTGTGGTGTAGAAGCACTTTCGGCCCACCGCCAGCGCAAGATGCACGGCGAACTCCCCCACCACCGTCTTGCCGGCGCCGGTAGGAGCACACACCAGAACGCCGTGCCCCTGTTCCAACGCCTCGCATGCCCGGCGCTGGAACGGGTCGAGATCAAAAGGCAGCAATGCGGCGAACTGCGCCAGTTCCGAGCGGGCGGTGCCGGTACTCACCCCGATCCCTACAGGTCGTCGGGCGGCGCGGCCCGCGACGGCGCCGGCACCGGGGACGGCGTCTCGATCGGCGCGGCTTCGTCATCGGGAATCGCTGTGTCGGCCTCCCGCTTCGCCTTGCGGCTGTCGTGGAATCGTGCGATCTGGATGGCGAATTCGAGCAGCAGGGTCAGCGCCAGCCCGAGAGCGAGCATCGAAAAGGGATCCGATCCCGGGGTGAAGATGGCGGCGAACACGAACACGGCGAAGATCAGGCCGCGTCGCCATCGCTTGAGCCGCTCGTAGGACAGCACTCCGGCAACATTCAGCATGACGATCAGCAGCGGGAACTCGAATCCCACGCCGAACACCAGCAGAAGGTTGACCAGGAAGCCGAAGTACTTGTCGCCCGACAACGCGGTGACCTGCACGTCGCTGCCGACGGTCAGCAGGAAGTGCAGTGCCTTGGCCAGCACCACGTAGGCCAGCACCGCCCCGGCGACGAACAGGACCGCCGCTGAGACGACGAATATGACCGCGAACCGTCGCTCGCCGCGATACAGGCCGGGCGTGATGAACGCCCACAGTTGGTAGAACCACATCGGGCAGGCCATCACGATCCCGGCGGCCAGCCCGACCTTCAGTCGCAGCATGAACTGGTCGAACGGCGCCGTCGCCAGCAGCCGGCAACCCCCGTCTGGGGCGATGTCGGCGCGCGCGGATTCCGGCAGCGCACAGTAGGGCCCGCGCAGCAGTTCGCCGAGGCTGGGCAGGCCGAAGAACGAATGGGTGTACCAGACAAACCCCACAATCGTGGTGAGCACGATCGCCGCCAAGGCGATCAGCAGCCGTCGACGCAGTTCGGTGAGGTGGTCGACGAGCGACATCGTCCCGTCGGGATTGGTGCGGCTGCGGCGGCGGCGCGGGTTCAGCCGCCTGGCCAAGTCGGGGATGCGCACGAGGGCGGTTCAGCTACGGCGCGAGGCGCCGCGATCGAAGACCCGAACTCAGGCCGGCCGGGCGTCGGTATGGCTCTGTCCGGGCGCGGGCGGGTCGACTCGCTCGGACTGCACGGTGGTGGGTGGGGCCTGCACATCGGACCCAGTCGGCCCCTCGACCGGGCTTTTCTTGTCCTCGTTCTGCAGCTCACGCACCTCGGAGCGGAAAATCCTCATCGACTTGCCCAACGAACGCGCCGCGTCGGGGAGCTTCTTGGCACCGAACAGCAAGACCACCACGATGGCAAGGATCGCCCAGTGCCACGGACTTAAACTGCCCAATTTGCTTACCTCCAGACGTCTTCTCGATGCTACCCCAGCAGGTGGTCATCCCACGGTCGGCACTGCAGCGCGGTATGCCGCGAGCGCCGCGGCGGCGTTGCGCTGCACGTTGTCGGCCAGCGACGCCGGTGCCAGGACGGTCACTGCCGGCCCGAAACCCAGCACCAGTCGCGTCATCCATTCTTCGGCGGCGTAGGTCATCTCGGCTTCGCAGGAGCCGTCGGGTAGCTCGCGCAGCATCCGCATCGGGTAGTAGTCGAACATCCATGTCGCGTTCGCCGCGATGCGCAGCGTCGCCGACGGCAGCGACGGGTCGGCGTCGAACAGCGACGTGTCCGGGCCGGCCTCGACGGCCGGTGGCGGGGGTGCCGCGGGTTCGTCCAGCACCCGGGCGCCGTCGATGCGATCGAATCGGAACAGTCGCACTCCCTCGGCGCTGCGGCACCACGCTTCCAGGTAGCTCGCCTCGCCCACGAAGACGATGCGGATCGGGTCCACCACCCTGTTCGATGTGGTGTCACGAGAGGCGTTGTAGTAGTCGATCGCGACCGCGCAGTGCCCGCGTACCGCCTCCCGAACGGCGGCGGCCGCGGCACTTTCGACCGCGGTCGACTCCGGCAATACCGGCGGAAGGCCCGCAGCTCCGGCCGCCGACTCGATCTTGGCGATCGCGCTGCGCGCAGCCTGCGGATCGACCATGCCGGGTACATCCACAAGCGCGCGCAGGGCGACCAGCACCGCCGTCGCCTCCGGTGACGTCAACCGCAGCGGGCGGTCGATTCCGGCCGAGAACGTGACCTCGATGCTCTCCTCGGAGAACGACAGGTCGATCAGGTCGCCGGGTCCATACCCGGGCAGCCCGCACAACCACAGCTGGTTGAGGTCCGCCATCAGTTGCTTGGGCGTGACGCCCAGGTCGGCGGCCGCCTCCTCAGCGCTGATCCCCGCGTTGGCCTGGAAGTACGGCACCATGTTGAGCAGCCGAACCAGCCGGGTGGAGAGGGCACTCACGCCGGCACCTGCCCTGCGTGCGCGCGCAGCCGCACCAGCACTTCGTCGCGGAGGGCTTCCGGCTCGAGCACGACGGCGTCGGGCCCATACCCGGCGACCTCCCGCGCCAGCCGGTCCAGCGAACCGATGTCGACCGACACCACGTCGCCCTCGCGGTCGCCCACCGTCGCGCGGTCGACCACCGTTCCGGCGCGCCGCAACGCCGTGGCGTGCCCGTCGACCAGCCAGATCCGCGCCTCGACGCCGGTGGGCGCCTCCCCGACGACGCGCGCGACGATCTCGCGCAGGTCGACGTCGTCGGGCTTGCGCACCGCGCCGACCGGCCCGATCGGGGTGACCTCCGCGCCGATCCGCGACAACCGGAAGGTGCGCACCGCGTCGCGGTCCCGATCGCGTCCAACCAGATACCAGCGGCCGCGGTCGGTGACCACGCCCCACGGCTCCACGGTGCGGGTGGTGTACGGCTCGACCCGCGAGGCGCGGTGGCCGAACTGCACCGCCTGCCCGGAATCGATGGCGGACAACAGGATTCCGAGCACCGGTTCGGACCCGCGGATGCCAGGCAGCGCCGAGCCCGAGGTGATCGACACATTAGAGGATTCAATAGCTTCTATTTCCACGCCGGCGGCGCGCAGCTTCAGCAGCGCACCCTGGGTGGCGGTGATGAGCTCCGGTGACTGCCACAGCTGCACGGCCACCGCCACAGCCGCGGCCTCGTCGCTCGTCAGCGTGATGTCCGGCAGCGCATAGTCGTCGCTTTTGATCCGGTAACCCTCGGTCGGATCCAACCGAGACACCCGGCCCACCTCGAGCGGCACGCCAAGGTCGCGCAGTTCGGTCTTGTCGCGTTCGAACATCCGGGAGAACGCCTCGTCCGTCGGGCAGTCGGCGTACCCGGCCACGACCCGGCGGATCCGCTCGGCGGGAAGGTAGTTGCGGGTAGACAGCAGCGCGATGACAAGATTCACCAACCGCTCGACTTTGGAGATCCCCACCCGTCCAGGGTAGGGCCTCACATGCTGGCGATCAGTCTCTTAACACGCTCGTCGACCGACCGGAACGGGTCCTTGCACAGCACGGTGCGTTGTGCCTGGTCGTTGAGCTTGAGGTGCACCCAGTCCACGGTGAAGTCGCGACCGGCCTCCTGCGCGGCGGCGATGAACTCGCCGCGCAGCTTGGCACGCGTGGTCTGCGGCGGGGTGTCAACGGCGTCTTCTATCTCCTCGTCGGTGGTCAGCCGCGCCGCCAGGCCCTTGCGCTGCAGCAGGTCGAAGACACCGCGGCCCCGCTTGATGTCGTGGTAGGCCAGGTCCAGCTGGGAGATCTTGGGGTCGGACAGCTCCAGGTTGTAGCGGTCCTGATAGCGCTGAAATAGCTTGCGCTTGATCACCCAGTCGATCTCGGTGTCGACCTTGGCGAAGTCCTGACCCTCCACCGCGTCGAGTTGGCGGCCCCACAGGTCGACGACCTGCTCGATCTGCGCATTCGGCTCCCGGGTCTGCAGGTGCTCGACGGCGCGCGCGTGATACTCCCGCTGAATGTCGAGCGCACTGGCTTGCCGGCCGCCGGCCAGCCGAACCGGCCGCCTGCCGGTGAGGTCGTGGCTGACCTCACGGATCGCCCGGATCGGATTGTCGAGGGAGAAATCGCGGAACGCCACGCCTGACTCGATCATCTCCAGCACCAACGCGGCCGTACCCACCTTGAGCATCGTGGTGGCCTCGCACATATTCGAGTCGCCGACGATCACGTGCAGCCGGCGGTACTTCTCGGCGTCGGCGTGCGGTTCGTCGCGGGTATTGATAATGGGGCGGCTGCGTGTGGTGGCGCTCGACACCCCTTCCCAGATGTGCTCGGCGCGCTGAGAGAGGCAGAACGTGGCCGCCTTGGGGGTCTGCAGGACCTTGCCCGCGCCGCAGATCAGCTGGCGGGTGACCAAAAACGGCAACAGCACATCGGAGATCCGGGAGAACTCTCCGGCCCGGACGATCAAATAGTTCTCGTGGCAGCCGTAGGAGTTGCCGGCCGAGTCGGTGTTGTTCTTGAACAAGTAGATGTCGCCGCCGATGCCCTCGTCGGCCAGCCGCTGCTCGGCGTCGATCAACAGGTCTTCGAGCACCCGCTCGCCGGCCCGGTCGTGGGTGACGAGCTGCACCAGGCTGTCGCACTCCGCGGTGGCGTACTCCGGGTGAGAGCCGACGTCCAGGTAGAGCCGCGCGCCGTTGCGCAGGAACACGTTCGAACTGCGGCCCCAGGACACCACCCGGCGGAACAGATACCGGGCGACCTCGTCGGGACTCAGCCGGCGATGACCATGGAACGTGCAGGTGACACCGAATTCTGTCTCGATGCCCATGATTCGCCGCTGCACGAGATCGAGCGTACTTGTTGCTTCCCGAACACCGCGCGCAAGCCGCGCCGAGTCCGTGGTTGACAGACTTCCGGACTGTCCGTCAAAACGCTCGATCGTCGGGTCGATGCGATAACGCGCGATTTGGGAGCGGCTCGTGCCGCAGAAACGGCGTTTTGCAGGCATCCTCGCATGCAAAACGTCGATCTGCGGATAGGCGCTGACGAGCCGCATCGGCGCCGGTCGAGGGAGCACGTCAACTCGCAAAACCAGCCGGGGAGTCGCATGCCTGTGGATGACGTCCGCGGGCAGTGGGGTCACCGTGTCAGCATGAGGCGATGAGCCGGCCGACCATTTCCGAGGCGCAGGCGTGGCGGCCTGATTCATTGCGCGCGGCAGCCGACGCCTGGGACAGCGCGGCCACCGACCTCAGCCGCGAATTCGATGTGGTGGTGACCGGGTTGCAGGCCAGCCACGACTTCTGGAAGGGCAACGCCGCCGACGCGGCGCGCGATCGCGCCAAGTCACTGTCCAGCGACGCCGACGCGCTCGCCCGCGCCTTGGCCGCCGCCGCCGTCGCGGCGCGCAGCGGAGCCGAGCAGATATCGGCCACGCGAACCGACGTGCTCGACACCGTCGCCGCCGTGCGCCGCCTCGGCTGCACCGTCGCCGACGACGGAACGGTCACCGCACCCGCCCAGCCCCCATCAGCGTTGGTGAGTCAGGTCGCCGTCGGCAACGCCGACGTCGAGCAGGAGGTGTTGCGCGCCGGCGCCGCCAAATTCACCGAGGAGATCGTCGCCAAGCTCGACGCCCTGGGCGCCGCCGACGCCGACGCGGCCCGCGACATCGAGGAGGCGTTCACCGGCGTGACGACTCCTGACACCAACCCCGCGGGTTTCGGTGACGGCAATCCGCCGGCGGACTGGCCGCACATGAGCCAGGACGCCATCGCGACGCAGATCGCCGGCATGACACCCGAGCAGCGACGCAAACTCGTCGAGGATTTCCCTGCGCAGGTCGGCAACACCGACGGGGTGCCGTGGGACATGCGGATCGCCGCGAACCGTCTCAACGTCGCCCAGGCGGTCCTCGACGAGCGGCGCAACCTCGAGCGGCCGCGCGACGAGAAGATCCGCGCCATTATGGCCGCGAGGTATCCCGGCTGGACACCAGATCGTGTCCCGGTGAACATGGGTGCGACCGCCGACTGGGCCGCGCTGCAGAACGACACCCCGCGGGGCCGAAGGCTGGTTACGGCCTACGACAACCAGGTCAAGCAGCGGATCGCCTTCTTCCAGGGCCTGCTCGACGAGGTGCCCGACCCCACCGGGCGGGCCGGCCGGGTGGACCGGAAGGTGCTGGCGTTCGACCTGGACCGGTCGTCGTTCATCGAGCTGATCGGCGATCTCGACACCGCCAAGAACGTCGGCGTGCTGGTCCCCGGCTTCAACACCACGATCACGGGGTCGGCCGCCAACACCGCCACCGCCAACCGATTCGTGCAGGCCGCGCAGGGCGACCTTGCGATGATCACCTATCTGGGTGGCCCGTTCCCGCAGGGCGAGTTGCCTCGCGACCTGCAGCGTGCGGCCGACTCCAGCTACGCAGTCAACATGGCGCCGCGGCTCGTTGCCTTCAGCGAAGACGTCAACCGCGTCGTCGACGCTCAGGGCCGATCGACGGGGCGCGACATTCCCGTCACGTACATCGGGCACTCCTATGGCGGATCCATCCTCGGCACCGCCGAAGCCGGCGGGCTGACCGCCGACAAAACGATCTACGTGGCGGCTGCGGGCTCGGGCGTCGGCGTCTACCTGCCGAATCAGTGGCACAACACCAACCCTGACGTCGAGCGGTTCTCGATGACAGCACCGAACGACCCGATCGGGTGGGCGCAGGCCTTTCCGTACGACGCGCACGGCGCCGACCCCGACCTGATGCCGGGCGTGACGACACTTGACACCGGGTACTACGACGACGGGCGCTTGATGGCCGGGAAAGCCGCCCACGCCGATGTCATCAACGCGCCCTCGGACGCATGGCGCAACATTTTCGCGGTGCTGACGGGCCAGCCGTACACCACCGCCAAGCCGTGGTTTCTGCGCTGGACGGGGTGAATCCCTAATCCGCCTTGGGCAGCAGCGACTCCAACGCCGGCCCGGTGATGCGGCGAAACGCACGCCGCGGCCGATTCTGGTCGAGGATCGCCACCTCCAGCGTCGACACCCCCAGCGTCCGATGCTCGGCCGACCCGGAGCCAGCCGTCGAACCATCACTGCCGATACCGGCTTGCAAGGCCTTGACCGCGATGTCCACCGCCTCGGCCAGCGTCGCGTTCTCCTGGTACGACTCCTTCAACGCGACGGCGATGGGCTCCGTCGACCCCCCCATCACCACGAACTGGGGTTCGTCGTTGATCGACCCGTCATAGGTGATCCGGTACATGTCGGGGGGTTTCGACTCGCCGTAGTGGGCGACCTCGGCCACGCACAGCTCCACCTCGTACGGCTTGGGCTGTTCGGTGAAGATGCCGCCCAGTGTCTGGGCATACACGTTGGCCAGTTGGCGACCCGTCACATCCCGGCGGTCATAGGCGTAGCCGCGGGTGTCGGCGAACTGGATGCCGCCGCGACGCAGATTGTCGAACTCGTTGAACCGGCCCACCGCAGCGAAGCCGACACGGTCGTAAAGCTCGCTGATCTTCTGCAGTGAGCGCGACGGGTTCTCGGCCACGAACAGCACCCCGCCGGAGTAGGCGAGCGCCACCACACTGCGGCCGCGGGCGATGCCCTTGCGCGCGAGCTCGGAGCGCTCGCGCATTGCCTGCTCGGGCGAGATGAAATACGGGAAGGTCACTGCTCATCCCGGGCGTCGGTCGGCGGTCCGCCCTTGGACCGCACAGTGCTTGTCCGCGAACGACTTTCGAGAATTTCGCGCGCCACCTCGGCGATGCGCTCCTCCGGCACCTCGACCGCGCCGTCCGCGTCGATGCGGACCGCGGTGGGATAGATGCCTCGCACCAGATCCGGCCCGCCCGTGGCGGAATCGTCGTCGGCCGCGTCGTAAAGTCCCTCGACGGCCACCCGCAACGCCGAATCCGCGTCGTCAACTTGGGGATACAGCTTCTTCATCGACGACTTGGCGAAGATCGACCCCGAGCCCACCGAGTGGTAGCCCTCTTCTTCGATGTTCCAGCCGCCTGCCGCGTCGAAAGACACGATCCGCCCGGCCGACCCGGGGTGCGGGTCGCCGATGTCGTAGCCCGCCAGCAGCGGCAACGCGACAAAGCCCTGCAGGGCCGCGCCGAGATTCCCGCGCACCATGATCGCCAGCCGATTCACCTTGCCGGCGAACGTCAGCGGCACCCCCTCGAGCTTTTCGTAGTGCTCCAGCTCGACGGCGTAGAGCCGGGCGAACTCGACGGCGATCGCCGCGGTTCCGGCGATGCCGGTCGCCGTGTAGTCGTCGGTGATGTACACCTTCTGCACGTCGCGGCCGGCGATCATGTTGCCCTGAGTCGATCGGCGGTCACCGGCGATCAGCACACCGCTGGGATATTTCAGCGCGACGATGGTGGTGCCGTGCGGCAGGTTCGGGTCGGCGGCAGCCCCACCCGTGCCGCCGACGCTGCCCGGCAGGAGCTGCGGCGCCTGCCTGCGCAGGAACTCGGAAAAGGACGACAAGTCCACGGGCGCGGAAAAAACTCCGGAAGTAAGAGTGGGATTGGCCAGCTGTTCGCGATGCGGCCAGGTCACTGGCCGCCCTTTTGGACGTACGCGCGCACGAAGTCCTCGGCGTTCTCCTCGAGCACGTCGTCGATTTCGTCCAGCAGGTCGTCGGTTTCCTCGGTCAGCTTTTCGCGACGCTCCTGCCCGGCGGCCACGCTGTCGGTGAGGTCGTCGTCCTCGCCGCCACCACCGCCGCGCTTGGTCTGCTCCTGAGCCATCGCTGCCTCCTGCGTTCGCCTCATCCGGCGGTTCCCAACCACCGGCCCTTCTACCCTACCGGGCAGCGCCGATTTGCTCGCTTCAACACCGCGTCACCGGCGGGCTGAAGCGAAGCGACCCGGGAGAAATTCAGGTGGTGAGCTGCTCGACGAGTTCGGCGGCGGTTTCGGCCGACTCCAGCAGCGCCCCGACGTGCGCCTTGCTACCACGCAGCGGCTCGAGTGTCGGAATCCGCACCAGCGAGTCGCCGCCCAGGTCGAAGATCACCGAATCCCAGCTGGCAGCCGCGATGTCCGCGCCGAAGCGGCGCAGGCATTCGCCCCGAAAGTACGCCCGGGTGTCAGTCGGCGGCTTGTCCACGGCGTCAAGAACCTGCTGCTCGGTGACCAGGCGCTTCATCGACCCGCGGGCCACCAGGCGGTTGTACAGCCCCTTGTCCAGCCGCACGTCGGAGTACTGCAAATCGACCAGGTGCAGCCGCGGCGCCGACCAGCTGAGGTTCTCGCGGTGGCGGAAACCGTCGAGCAGCCGCAGCTTGGCCGGCCAGTCCAGCAGGTCCGCGCACTCCATCGGGTCACGTTCGAGCAGGTCCAGCACGTGCGCCCAGCTCTGCACGAGGTCGGCGGCCCGCGGATCGGGGTCACGGCTATCCACCAGCTTGGCCACCCGATCGAGATAGAGCCGCTGCAGCGCCAGCCCGGTCAGCTCGCGGCCGTCGGCCAGCGCCACCGTGGCGCGCAAGGTGGGGTCGCGGCTGACGACGTGCACGGCGTGCACCGGCCGGGCGAGCGCGAGGTCGGACAGGTCGATCCCGTCCTCGATCAGATCGAGGACCAGTGCCGTGGTGCCGAGCTTGAGGTAGGTCGACGTCTCCGCCAGGTTGGCGTCGCCGATGATGACGTGTAGTCGCCGATACTTGTCGGCGTCGGCGTGCGGTTCGTCGCGGGTGTTGATGATGCCGCGCTTGAGGGTGGTCTCCAGCCCGACTTCGACCTCGATGTAATCGGCGCGCTGGCACAGCTGAAAACCAGGCTCGTCGCCGGCCGGCCCGATGCCGACCCGGCCCTGCCCCACGACCACCTGCCGGGACACCAGGAACGGGGTCAGCCCGGCGATCACCGCCGAGAACGGCGTCTGACGCGACATCAGGTAGTTCTCGTGCGATCCGTACGACGCGCCCTTGCCGTCGACATTGTTCTTGTACAGCTGCAGCTTGGCCGCCCCGGGCACGCTGGCCACATGGCGCGCGGCAGCCTCCATCACCCGTTCGCCGGCCTTGTCCCAGATCACCGCGTCGAGCGGGTCGGTGCACTCGGGCGCGGAGTACTCGGGATGGGCGTGGTCGACGTACAGCCGGGCACCGTTGGTGAGGATCATGTTGGCCGCCCCCACCTCGTCGGCGTCGACGACCGGAGCCGGACCGGCCGAACGGCTCAGGTCGAAGCCGCGCGCGTCCCGCAGCGGCGATTCGACCTCGTAGTCCCACCGGGTGCGCTTGGCCCGCTGCAGACCGGCCGCTGCGGCGTACGCCAACACCGCCTGCGTGGACGTCAGAATCGGATTGGCGGTCGGATCGGACGGCGACGAAATGCCGTACTCGACCTCGGTTCCGATAATCCGTTGCATCCGTTCAGCCTAGGTGACGCGCCAACGCGGCGCCGTCGTCGCGCCGCTGTCGCGTCCCGAGCAGCTCAACGTCCTCGCGGTAATGGTTGTGGCCCAAGCCATTCAGGTTGTTTGTTCACCACCGGCATCTTCGCGTTCTTCTTGGCGCTCGGCACCATCGCGGTGCCCGAAATGACGTCACGGTCGTGGTCAGGTGAGGAAACCTGCGCAACGGGCCAACCGCCATGCGCGGGAACGTGGTTCGGAATCAACGTGCCGCTCCCCCAGACTCTGGTGCAGACGCCGCTATTCGTGGCGTGCCCTCGGGCCTGTATTTCGCTGGTGACGACCTGACCTACAGGTACTGCCCCAGGTTCGACTCGGTGTCGATCGCCCGGCTGGCACTCGACGTCTTGCCGGTCACCAGGGTGCGGATGTACACGATCCGCTCGCCCTTCTTGCCCGAGATTCTGGCCCAGTCGTCCGGGTTGGTGGTGTTGGGCAGGTCCTCGTTCTCGGAGAACTCGTCGACGATCGAGTCGAGCAGGTGCTGGATGCGCAGACCGCGTTGGCCCGTCTCCAACACCGACTTGATCGCGTACTTCTTCGCCCGGTCGACGACGTTCTGGATCATCGCACCGGAGTTGAAGTCCTTGAAGTACATCACTTCTTTGTCGCCGTTGGCGTAGGTGACCTCGAGGAAGCGGTTGTCGTCGATCTCGGCGTACATGCGGTCGACGACCTTGACGATCATCGCCTGGATGCACGCGGTGCGGTCGCCGTCGAACTCGGCGAGGTCGTCGGCGTTCACCGGCAGATCCTCGGTGAGGTACTTGCTGTAGATGTCCTGCGCCGCCTCGGCGTCGGGCCTCTCGATCTTGATCTTGACGTCCAGGCGGCCGGGCCGCAGGATCGCCGGGTCGATCATGTCCTCGCGGTTGGAGGCGCCGATCACGATGACGTTCTCCAGCCCCTCGACACCGTCGATCTCGGAGAGCAGCTGCGGGACGACCGTGGTCTCCACATCTGAGCTCACCCCGGTGCCGCGGGTGCGGAAGATCGAATCCATCTCGTCGAAGAACACGATCACCGGCGTGCCCTCGGACGCCTTTTCGCGCGCCCGTTGGAAGATCAGCCGGATGTGCCGCTCGGTCTCGCCGACGAACTTGTTGAGCAGCTCGGGACCTTTGATGTTGAGGAAGTACGACTTCGCTTCGCGCGAGTCGTCGCCGCGGACCTCGGCCATCTTCTTGGCCAGCGAGTTGGCCACCGCCTTGGCGATCAGCGTCTTGCCGCAGCCGGGCGGCCCGTACAGCAGCACGCCCTTGGGCGGCCGCAGCAGGTACTCCCGGTACAGCTCCTTGTGCAGGAACGGCAACTCGACGGCGTCGCGGATCTGTTCGATCTGGCGAGTCAGACCGCCGATGTCGTTGTAGGTGACGTCGGGCACCTCTTCGAGGACCAGATCCTCGACCTCGGCCTTCGGGATCCGCTCGAACGCGTACCCGGCCTTGGTGTCCACCAGCAGCGAATCCCCGGGCCGCAGCCGGCGCGGTCGATCGTCATCGAGGTCGTCGTCGATGTCGACGTCCTCATAGCCGGTAACCAGCGGCTCCGCCAGCCAGACGATCCGCTCCTCGTCGGCATGCCCGACCACCAGCGCACGATGTCCGTCGGACAGGATCTCCCGCAGTGTGCTGATCTCGCCAACGGCTTCGAACGATCCGGCCTCGACGAGCGTCAGCGCCTCGTTCAGCCGTACGGTCTGGCCCTTCTTCAGCGACTGAACGTCGATGTTGGGGGAGCATGTCAGCCGCATTTTGCGGCCGGAAGTGAACACGTCAACCGTGTCATCCTCCTGAACGGACAGGAGGACCCCGTACCCGCTGGGCGGCTGGCCCAGCCGATCGACCTCTTCGCGCAGCGCCAACAATTGTTGGCGGGCCTCTTTGAGGGTTTCCATCAGTTTCGAATTCCGGGCGGCCAGCGAATCGATGCGCGCCTCGAGCTGATGAACGTCACGTGCACTGCGCAGGCCGCTCTGAGCGCTCAGGACAGTTTCCAGCTGCTCACGCAGGACCGCGGCCTCACGCCGCAGCTCTTCCAGTTCGGCGGCGTCGTCGCTGGATATCGGTGTTCCGAATGGGTCAGAACGCTCTGACTCGCTCATGCTGCGCCCCTCTCCCGAACCGAAGTCGGTACGGTGGTTCTTCAACGCTACCGGCGAATGGGCGATCGTGTGCGGTGTAGCAATTCGACACGACGCATGACCTGCTAGCGTTATTCCCGGAGTCGGGTAAACCGAAAGGACAACTGTGATCCTGAAATCGCTCACCACCGGCGTGGCAGCCGCTGCCATCGCGGGTGGCGCGGCCCTCGGTGTGACCTCCACGAGCCTGACGTCTGCGCCCGTGGCCGCCGCCAGTCCGGTGGTGTTCGACATCCCGCTGCAAACGGGAAACGAGGCGCTGGCCGCCGAGTTCACCCGGATCTTGAGCACTCTCGCCAACTCAGGGTCGATCACCGCAAATCAGTACCTGATTGAGGGCGGCGTAGGCCCAATCGAGGGCCGCACCGCGGACCGGCTGTTGAGCAACGCGGCGCAGAACGGCTATCTGCCGCTCAAAATCTACGTGGACCCCGACACCATCGTGCAGTCCGGCAACAGCGCCACCGCCTCGGTGACAGCATCCGGGCCTCAGCTATCGGGTATCACGCAGAACGTCACGTTCGTCAGCAACGGCGGAAACTGGCAGCTGTCGAAAGACTCTGCGACGAGCCTGTTGCAGGCCGCGCTGGCGTCCAGTTGATTTCGCTCACAGTGCGGTCGCGATCCATGGCTTCGGCTGTGGTCGCCGCCGCACTGTCGTTTGCCGTAGCGCTCGCCGGCTGCGGACATGACAGCCACCCCGCCGCCTCGTCGGAGGCCCCGGCGCCCACCATCTCGACGGTCGCGGCCCCGCCACCGCAGGCTCCGCCGCCTCCGCCTGAGGTGCTCACCGATGTGCTGTACAAGCTCGCTGACACTTCGATTCCGGCTGATCAAAAGGTTCCACTGATCGAAGGGGCGACCGCCGGCAATGCCGAGCAGATCGACAAGTTCGGCAAGGCGCTGCTGGAGAACCAGTACACGCCGCTGGGCTTCACCGCCGAGAACATCGCATGGTCGACGAGCACTCCCGGCCACGTCGCCGCCGATGTTTCGGTCCAGCAGCGAAAACCCGGCGCTGGGCAGGCGGCTTCACCTTCCCGATGGAGTTCGCGCAAGCGCCCAGCGGGTGGCAACTCTCTCGCCAAACGGCCGACATCTTGTTGACGCTCGGCCAGAATCAGGCGCCCCCGACCGGCTGAGGGCCGCTCATGTGGATCGGGTGGCTCGAGTGTGACCTGCTGCTCGGCGACGTGCATTCGCTGAAGCAGAAGCGCTCGGTGGTGCGCCCGCTGGTGGCTGAGCTTCGGCGACGTTTCAGCGTGTCGGCCGCCGAGACGGGCGCGCTGGACTTGTACCGGCGAGCGACGGTCGGTGTGGCGGTGACAGCGGCCGACCGGGCGCATGTGGCCGATGTGCTCGACGCCGCCGAACGGCTCGTGGCCGCCCGGCCGGAGATCGAGCTCTTGTCGACGCGGCGCGGATTGCACCGCAGCGACGATGACTGACCCTGGGTCCGTAACCGCCGCCAGCGTGCGCTCACTGCGAATAGTTCGTCGAACCGATGCTTCGCAGTCGCCGCGCAGCGTGTCGTCTGCAAACGTCTGCGGCGCAGACGCCGACGACCTCACAAATGGCGCTTGCGGCGCAGCGGCGTCGGGGCGACCACGCCGGGAGCCAGCCGCCGGCAGCTAATCAAGAAACGCGGTGTGCCCACGCATCGTGTGCTGGGGGCGCACCGCCAGGCCCACGACATCCCAACCCCGCAGCAGGGTCTCCCAGGCCCGCGGCTCGGTCCAGCACTGCTGTTCGCGGAGGGCCTCCACCGTGCGCGACAGCTGCGTCACCGTGGCGACGTAGACGACGAGCACGCCGCCCGGCACCAAAGCCGTGGCGACCGCGTCGAGCACATCCCACGGCGCAAGCATGTCCAGCACCACCCGATCGACCTGTGGACCGGCGTAGTCGGCCACGTCAGCGATCACCAACTCCCAATTGGCAGGCCGCTCCCCGAAGAAGGTGGCGACGTTGCGGGCTGCGTGTTCGGCGTGGTCCTCGCGCACCTCGTAGGAGACGACCGTGCCCGTCGGCCCGACCGCGCGCAGCAGCGAGCAGGTCATTGCGCCCGAGCCGGCGCCGGCTTCCAGCACGCGCGCGCCGGGGAAGATGTCGCCCTCGTGCACGATCTGCGCGGCGTCCTTCGGATAGATCACCTGGGCGCCGCGCGGCATCGACATCACGTAGTCGACGAGCAGCGGCCGCAGCACCAGGAACTGATCGCCACTGGCCGCCCTGACGACGCTGCCTTCCGGTTGTCCGATCACCGCGTCGTGGGCGACCGCACCGCGATGCGTGTGAAACTCGGCGCCCGGCGTCAGCACCATCGTGTAATGCCGGCCCTTGGCGTCGGTCAGCTGCACACGGTCGCCGACCTCGAAGGGACCGGTAGGACGCACAGCCTCCAAGCGTGCCAGACCGGCGGGCAGACCAGCGGGTGAAAACACGCGCCGATGATTGTTGCCCGGTGATGTCGGTCCCCCGACCTACGCTTTCCTTATGACCGACGACCAGGCCCCGCCCCCGTCGCGGCCGGCGTTGTCTCCGTCACGGGCAGCCGATTTCAAGCAGTGCCCGCTGCTGTATCGGTTCCGGGCGATCGACCGGCTGCCCGAGCCCACCTCGGTCGCGCAGCTGCGCGGGTCGGTGGTGCATGCGGCGCTCGAGCAGCTGTACGCGCTGCCCGCGCCCCAGCGAGGCGCGGACACTGCGGCGGCCCTTGTCGGTCCGGCGTGGGAACGCATCCTCGCCGAGGCACCCGAACTCGAGGCCGTGGTCGACGGCACCCAGCGCGCGGCTCTCCTCGACGAGGCGCGGGCGCTGCTCAGCGGGTACTACCGGCTGGAAGACCCCACCCGGTTCGACCCCCAGGCCTGCGAGCAGCGCGTCGAGGTGGAGCTACAAGACGGAACGCGGCTACGGGGTTTTATTGACCGCATCGACGTGGCGGCCACCGGGGAGCTTCGCGTCGTCGACTACAAGACCGGCAAGTCACCGCCGGAGGCGTGGGCGCTGGCCGAGTTCAAGGCGATGTTCCAGATGAAGTTTTACGCCGTGGCGCTATTCCGCTCCCGCGGCGTGCTGCCCGCACGGTTACGCCTGCTGTACCTCGCCGACAACCAGGTGCTCGACTACTCCCCCGACCTCGACGAGTTGTTGCGCTTCGAGAAGACGTTGATGGCGATCTGGCGGGCCATCCAGTTGGCAGGCGCCACCGGCGATTTCCGGCCTCGCCCGTCTCGGCTGTGCGACTGGTGCGCTCACCACGCGCACTGTCCGGCATTCGGCGGCACGCCCCCGCCGTACCCGGGCTGGCATGCCGGTGACGCGGCATGACGGATAGCTACTACCGGCGGCTCGAGCAGACTGGCGACGAAAGGTCTTCGAATCCACCGATTGCACCCGCAGCAACTGGGATCCGAACATCCAGCACGGCTCCCCGCCGCTGGCACTGCTGACCAAAGAAATCGACGAGCTTCTCGGCGGCACCCCGCTGCGCATCGGTCGGGTGACTCTCGACATCCTCGGCGCCATCCCGGTCGCTCCGATTCGGGTGCGGGCGTGGGTCGAACGTCCGGGACGACGGATCTCGCTGCTGATGGCCGAGATGACGCCCGCGGGTGACGACGCGGCGCGTCCGGTGGCCCGTGTCACCGCGTGGGCCATCGACCACCAGCGACACCGGCGACGTCGCCTCAGACCGCTACCAGCCGCTCATCGAAGGACCGACCCAGCCGCTGCCCCCGGGGTGGTGGGGTATGACCGGATACATCGGCAGCATCGAGTGGCGACGCCAGGTCGATGACCCGTCGGGCGCGGCGGTGTTCTGGCTGCGCCCGCGGGCCGAACTCGTCGCCGGTGAGTCGACCACGTCATTGGAGAAGATGGCGCTGGTGGTTGATTCGGCCAACGGAGTGGGCTCGGTGCTCGACCCCAACCGTTTCATGTACATGAACACCGACACCGCCGTGCATGTGCACAGACTGCCTATCGGCGAGGATTTCGCGCTTACGTGCCCGCGGATCGATCGGTCCCGACGGCATCGGCGTCACCACCGCGGAGATCTTCGACCGCGACGGCTTTGTCGGCACCTGTGCCCAGACCCTGCTGATCCAGCGGCGGTAGACTACGACAGGGGCGGCTTCATCTCCTGCAGCATGGTCGGCACCAGTTCGCTGACCGTGGGATGGATGTGCATCGTGCGCGACAGCGTGGTGTACGGCGCCTTGGCCGACATCACGTCGAGGATGGCGTGAATCACCTCGTCACCGCCGACACCGAGTATCGCCGCGCCGAGGATCTCATGTGTCTCGGCGTCGACCACGACCTTCATGAAGCCCTTGCGTCTCACCCTTTTCCACCGCGCGGCCGACCCGGGTCATGGGCCGGAACCCGACCAGCGCCTTGCGCCCCGAGTCACGCACCTGGGTCACGGTCTGCCCGGCCCGGCCCAGCGGCGGGTCGATGTAGAGCGCGTAGGTCGTGATCCGGTCGCTGACCCGGCGGGGATCGTCGTCGAGCAGGTTGGCAGCGACGATCTCGAAGTCGTTGTAGGACGTGTGAGTGAAGGCGCCGCGGCCGTTGCAGTCGCCCATCGCCCAGATGTGGCTGACGTTGGTGCGCAGCTGGTCGTCGACCACGATGTAGCCGCGCGAATTGGTCTCGACCCCTGAATTTTCCAGCCCTAGGTCGTCGGTGTTCGGCTGCCGGCCGACCGCCAACAGCAGATGCGAGCCGACGATCGGTGGGGCATCCGCGTGGGGGGTGACGGTCACGGAGTCGCCGTCGCGAGCGACCCGGATGTCATCGGCGCCCAGTTGCACCGTGATGCCCTCGTTCTCGAGGATGTCCTGGATGGCCGCCGACACGTCGGGATCTTCGCGGCTCGCCAGGCGGTCACCTCGTTCCACCACGGTGACCTTCGCGCCGAACCGGCGATACATCTGCGCGAACTCGAGGGCGATGTAGCTGCCGCCGACGATCACCAAATGGTCTGGCACCGTGTCGAGTTCGAGGATGGACACATTGGTCAGATAGTCGACGTCGGCCAGGCCGGGGATATCCGCGACCACCGCCCGCCCGCCCACGTTGAGGAAGATCCGGTCGGCAGAGATGAGTTCGCCGTTGACCCGCAAGGTGTTTGGGTCCTCGAACCGGGCGTGGCCGCGGATCAGTGTGCAGCCCTCCATACCCTCGAGCCACGACTCCACGCCGGACCGGTCGGAGAGCATGATGCCGTCCTTGCGGGCCTTCACCTTGGCCATGTCGACGGTCACCGAGCCGGTGCCGACGCCGTAGTCCGAGCCGCGCCGGGCGAGATGGGCCGCGTGCGCGCTGGCGACCAGCGTCTTCGTGGGGATGCAGCCGGTGTTGACGCATGTTCCGCCAATGTGCTTGCGCTCCACCACCGCAACGGTCTGCCCAGCCGCGGTGAGCCGGCCGGCCAGCGGCGGTCCGGCCTGCCCGGCGCCGACGATGATCGCGTCGAAGTGGCTTGGCTGACTCACTACTGACTCACAGCAGGCTCGCCAGGTAGACGATGAGGAAACCGCCGCCCACGGCGACCACGTCTTCGCCCAGCGCGATCGGCAGGTCCTTACCACCGGTGCCCGCCACGAGGCGACGTCGCGCCTCGTATCCGCCCAGTGTGCCGAGAACGGCACCGACGACGCCGGCCCCGAGGCTGCCCCACCTGTAGCCGAACGCCGTGCCCAAAACCATGCCGGCGAATCCGCCGGTGACCATTCGGACGACAAACTGCGGCGCGGTCTTGCGGCTCGGCGTACGCGGCAGTTGATCGGTGACAAGCTCGACCAGGGCGAGCACCGTCAGCAGCCCCACCGTCACCGGGTGGCCTATCCATGAGGCCCAGGTGCCGTCGAGGTCGATCCAACCCAACGCGGCCGCCCAGCTCACCACGGCCGGTGCCATCATCGCGCGCAGACCGGCGATGACACCAATGAGCAGGGCTAGCAGCAGAACAAGCGCATGAGTCATAAGCGGCCTCCCGCCGGGAATGCTGTCACCCGGACGCTAACACCGCAACCGCTCAGAAACGGCAGAACCTGATATCGGAAGCCAGGATTGCCTTGGCACCAATGGTCGCCAACTCGTCCATGATCGTGTTGACGTCCCGACGTGGCACCAGAGCGCGAACGGCCACCCATTCAGGATCGGCGAGCGGTGCGATCGTGGGTGATTCGAGGCCGGGTGTCACTGCGGTTGCGCGGTCGAGCACGGTACGCGGGCAGTCGTAGTCGAGCATCAGGTACAGCTGGCCGAACACCACTCCTTGCATACGCGCGGCCAACTGGTCACGCGTTGCGGCCGTGGCAACGTCCGGTGTCTCACGTTCGATCAGCACCGCCTCCGAATCACAAAGCGGCGCTCCGAAAGCGACCAGATCGTGTGACCGCAGAGTTCGGCCGGAGCCCACCACGTCGGCAACTGCGTCAGCCACTCCGAGTTGCACTGAGATCTCCACGGCACCATCGAGTCTGATGACCGTGGCATCGATTCCCTTGGCCGCGAGGTCTTTTCGCACCAGATTCGGGTAAGCGGTGGCGATTCGCTTGCCGGCCAGATCCTCGACAGCCCAGTCCCGGCCGACGGGCGCGGCGTAGCGGAAGCTCGATGACCCGAAGCCCAGGGCAAGCCGTTCTGACACCGGCGCTTGCGATTCCTGCGCCAGGTCACGTCCGGTGATGCCGAGATCGAGCTGCCCCGAGCCCACATAGATGGCAATGTCCTTGGGCCGCAGGAAAAAGAACTCGACGTCATTCGCCGGATCGATGACGGTGAGATCCTTCGGGTCGCTGCGGCGCCGGTACCCCGCCTCGACCAACATGTCGACGGCCGGCTCGCTCAGCGCGCCCTTGTTGGGTACCGCAACTCGCAGCATCACAGCTTCCGATACACGTCGTCGAGGGTGAGTCCTCGCGAGATCATCAGCACCTGCGTCCAGTACAGCAGTTGACTGATCTCACCGGCGAGGTCGTCGTCGCTTTGATGTTCGGCGGCCAACCACACCTCACCGGCCTCCTCCAAGACCTTCTTGCCCAACGCGTGCACACCCCGGTCGAGCGCGGCCACGGTGCCGCTGTTCACGGGGCGTAACCGCGCCTTTTCGCTCAGTTCGGCGAACAGGGCGTCGAAGGTCTTCACGGCAGGCGATTGTTCCATGCGGCCCGCGCCCCGGTCACGCGGGTTTCGCAAGCGCCCGCTACAGACCTACCGGCGAAACTCGTGGTGCCACGCTTCCTGGTGCATGTCTTCGAGGTGTTTGCCCTTGGTTTCTTCGACCCACCGCCACACGAAGAGGAACGACAGGAAGGCGCAGATCGCGTAGAACCCGTAGGCCGCGCCCAGGTGGTTGCGCAGTTCGGGGAACGTCCAAGTGATCAGGAAATTCGACACCCACTGGGCCGAGGCGGCAATCCCCAGGGCCGCCGCACGGATGCGGTTGGGGAACATCTCGCCCAGCAGCACCCACACCACGGGTCCCCACGACATGCCGAATGCCACCACGAACAGGTTGGCGGCGACCAACGCGAGTGGCCCGGCCACATCGCCGAGTTGCGGCTTATCGTCGACCACGGGGGCGGTGGCGAAGATGATGGCCATCGTCGCCAGCGTGACCGCCATGCCGGTCGACCCGATGAGCAGCAGCGGCTTACGGCCGATCTTGTCGATGAGTGCGATCGCGATCAGGGTGGTGACAATGTTGGTTATCGAGGTGATGACGGTGATGACGAACGCCTGGCTTTCGTCGAATCCGACGGCCTCCCACAAGACGTTCGAGTAGTAGAAGATCACGTTGATGCCGACGAACTGCTGGAAGACCGAAAGGCCTACACCGACCCAGACGATCCCGTAGATCCCTCCGGTTGGCTTCCTCAGATCCCGCCAGGACGGCGGCTTCTCGGCCTTCAGCGACTCCTGGATGCGCGTGATGGTGAGCTCCAGATTCTTCTCGCCGAGCAGCAAGGTCAGCACCCGGCGGGCCTCCGGAATGCGGAACTTGGCAACGAGGTACCGCGGTGATTCGGGAATCGTGAAGGCCAGTGCGCCGTAAAGGATGGCAGGCAGCGCCATCATGATGAACATCCAGCGCCAGGCCTCCAACCCGAGCCAGAGCTCCTCGCGAGACCCGCCGGCGAGTTCGGCCAGGAGATAGTCGATGGCCAGGGACACGAAGATGCCAGTCACGATCGCCAGCTGCTGCAATGAGCCCAGCCGCCCACGGATGCGCGGTGGCGAGGTCTCGGCGATGTAGGCCGGCGCGATCACGGACGCGACGCCGACACCGATGCCGCCGATGATCCGGAACAGGAAGATCATCCACACACCGGTCGCCAGGCCGGTGCCGATCGCACTGATCAGGAAGAGCAGCGCGGCGATCTTCATCACCGCCAGCCGTCCGATCCTGTCGGCGAGCCGGCCGGCGGTTACGGCCCCCAACGCCGCGCCGAGCAGCGCCGATCCAACGGCCCAGCCGAGCGTGTTGTTGCTTATCTGGAACTCGTCCTGAATGGCCGACACCGCGCCGTTGATCACCGCGCTGTCGTAGCCGAACAGCAGACCGCCGAGCGCGGCGACCGACGCGATCCGGACTACACGGCCACTGTGCTCGGATTCCTCGTAATCAACCGCGGTTGAATCGTCACCGACCGGACCGTGCGCCATGACACGTCCCCTCTCGTCACCACAGTGTGATGAGAGTCACACTAGTCACACGAGGAGCGGTTGGGCGAATGTTGCTCGAACTGTGCGTCGAGCTCAAAGAAGATCTCGCGCAGTCGGTCCACGTCGAGGTCTTGCAGCGAACAAACACGTCGGCGTCTGGCGGTGGTCGGTACCTCGACAACGTTGGGCACGACCACAACCGGGCATCCCGCCGCTTCTGCGGCCGCCGCACCGGTGACCGAGTCCTCGATCGCCAGACACCACGCCGGTGGCTGGCCGAGAAGCGCGGCCGCCCGTGAATAGGGTTCCGGCGAAGGTTTGCCGCGCTTGACCTCGTCACCGCAGACCACAGCCGAAAAGTACTGCGGGCCAATAGTCTTCAGCGCGCGTTCGGTCAGTGCCCGGCGCGTGTTGGTCACAAGCGCCATCGGGATGCCCTCGCCGGCCAGCGCATCCAGAAGTTCCTGAGCTCCGTCGCACCAGGGCAGGCCGTGGGCAAACAACTCCGCGGTGTGGTCGTGAAGCCAGTCGGAGGTGGCCGCCATGTCCACCGGATCGAGGTCGAGTCCCAGATCTTCGTAAACGATGCGCATGGTCTCCTCGGCCGAACCGCCGACCGTTGCCGCGCGAACCTCGGGGGTCAGGGTGCCGCCCAGTCGCTCGTAGAGCGCATACATCGAGACGTCCCACAGCTTTTCGGAGTCGACCAAGGTGCCGTCCATGTCCCACAGGACGGCTTTCATGGAGCCTCAGACATTGAAGTACTTGGCTTCAGGATGATGGAGCACGAACGCGTCAGTGGACTGCTCGGGATGCAGTTGCAGCTCTTCAGACAGCGTGACACCGATTCGCTCCGGTTCCAGCAGCGCCACCATCTTGGTGCGGTCCTCGAGGTTGGGGCACGCACCGTATCCGAACGAGAACCGCGCGCCGCGGTAGCCGAGCTTGAAGTAGTCGGTGACCGCGTCCGGGTCTTCGGCCGCCATCGACCGCTTGCCGGCAAACGTCAGTTGCTCCCGGATGCGACGGTGCCAGTACTCCGCGAGCGCCTCGGTGAGTTGCACACCGATCCCGTGCACCTCGAGGTAGTCACGGTAGGAATTCGACTCGAACAACTGATTCGCGAACTCGGCGATCGGCTGACCCATCGTCACGAGTTGGAACGGCAGCACGTCCACCTGGCCGAGTTCGACGGCACGCTCACGCGACCGGATGAAGTCGGCGATGCACAGGAACCGGCTGCGCTGCTGACGCGGGAACGTGAACCGGAACCGCTCGGCCGCATCCGGTTTGGACTCGTTGAGCACCACGACGTCGTCGCCCTCGGAGACGGCCGGGAAGTAGCCGTACACCACCGCGGCGTGCGCCAGGATGCCGTCGGTGGACAGCCGATCGAGCCAGTGCCGCAGCCGCGGCCGTCCGTCGGACTCCACAAGGTCTTCATACGAGGGACCTTCACCACCACGCGCGCCGCGCAATCCCCACTGACCCAAGAACAAAGCTCGCTCGTCGAGCAGACCGGTGTACTCGGCCAGCGCGATCCCCTTGACGACGCGGGTGCCCCAGAACGGGGGCGCCGGCACCTCGACATCGGCGGCGACGTCCGAGCGGTCCGGCACCTCGACCGGTGCCTCGGCTGCCTTGCGCTCGGCGGCAATGCGTTTCGACCGTTCGTGGCGCGCCTTGCGTTCCGCTTCCTTCTCGCGCGCGGCCACGGCCTCGGGGCTGTCGGTATCGACTGCCAGGCCGCGTTTGGCGTTCATGATGGTGTCCATCAGCCGCAGGCCCTCGAACGCGTCGCGGGCGTAGTGCACTTCGCCTCGGTAGATCTCGGCCAGGTCGTTCTCGACGTAGGCCCGGGTCAGGGCGGCCCCACCGAGCAGCACCGGATACTTGTCGGCGATCCCGCGGTGGTTCATCTCCTCGAGGTTTTCCTTCATCACCACGGTGGACTTCACCAGCAGGCCGGACATGCCGACCACGTCGGCGCTCTTGTCTTGCGCCACTTCCAAAATGGTGTTGATCGGCTGCTTGATGCCGATGTTCACCACTTCGTAGCCGTTGTTGGTCAAGATGATGTCGACGAGGTTCTTGCCGATGTCGTGCACGTCGCCCTTGACCGTGGCCAAGACGATGCGGCCCTTGCCCGAGTCGTCCTCGGACTTCTCCATGTGCGGCTCGAGGTGCGCCACGGCGGTTTTCATCACCTCGGCGGACTGCAGCACGAACGGCAGCTGCATCTGCCCGGAGCCGAACAACTCACCGACGGTTTTCATGCCCGCCAGCAGGTCTTCGTTGATGATGTCCAGCGGCGGTTTCTGGGTCATCGCCTCGTCGAGGTCGGCCTCCAACCCGCTGCGTTCACCGTCGACGATGCGACGTGCCAGCCGCTCCAAGAGCGGTAGCGCCGCCAACTCCGCGGCGCGGGACTCCTTCGACGAAGACGCCGACACGCCCTCGAAGATCCGCATGAGTTCCTGTAACGGGTCATAGCCGTCGCGGCGGCGGTCGTAGACCAGGTCCAGCGCGACTTCGCGCTGGCGGTCGTCGATCCGGTTCATCGGCACGATCTTCGACGCGTGCACGATCGCAGAGTCCAGCCCGGCCTCCTGGCACTCGTGCAGGAACACCGAGTTGAGCACCTGGCGCGCGGCCGGGTTCAGGCCGAAGGAGATGTTCGAAAGCCCCAGGGTGGTTTGCACATTCGGGTGCCGCTTCTTCAGCTGGCGGATCGCCTCGATGGTCTCGATGCCGTCGCGGCGGGACTCCTCTTGGCCGGTGCAGATGGTGAACGTCAACGTGTCGATCAAGATCGAGGATTCGTCGACGCCCCAGTTGCCGGTGATGTCGTCGATCAGCCGCTCGGCGATCTCGACCTTCTTCTCGGCGGTGCGGGCCTGGCCTTCCTCGTCGATCGTCAGCGCGACCACCGCGGCGCCGTGCTCGGCCACCAGTTCCATCGTCTTGTGGAACCGGGACTCGGGGCCATCGCCATCCTCGTAGTTCACCGAGTTGATCGCGCACCGGCCACCGAGATGCTCCAAACCGGCTCGCAGCACCGGGGTTTCGGTGGAGTCCAGCATGATCGGCAGCGTCGACGCGGTGGCCAGTCGGCTCGCCAGCGCGGTCATGTCGGCCACGCCGTCCCGGCCGACGTAGTCGATGCACAGGTCGAGAAGATGCGCGCCGTCGCGGGTCTGCTCCTTGGCGATGTCCAAGCACTTTTGGTAGTCCTCGGCGATCATCGCCTCACGGAATGCCTTCGAGCCGTTGGCGTTCGTGCGCTCGCCGATCATCAACACCGAGGCGTCCTGTGCAAACGGCGTCGCGGAATACAGCGACGACACGGCCGGCTCGTAGGTCACCGAGCGGGCACGTCGGCTCAAGCCTTTCACGGCCTCTTCAACCTGCCGGATGTGTTCGGGCGTCGTGCCGCAGCAGCCGCCGACCAACGCCAGCCCGAACTCGGTGACAAATCCGGACAAAGCCTGCGCGAGTTCCTCGGGCCCCAGCGGATACTCCGCGCCATTGGCGCCCAGTACGGGCAGGCCCGCGTTGGGCATCACCGACACGGGCGTGCGGGCGTGGCGGGACAGGTGCCGCAGGTGCTCGCTCATCTCGGCGGGCCCGGTGGCGCAGTTCAAGCCGATCATGTCCACGCCGAGCGGCTCGACCGCCGTCAGCGCCGCACCGATCTCGCTGCCCAGCAGCATCGTGCCGGTGGTCTCCACGGTCACGTGGGCGAACACCGGGATGTACCGGCCGGCCTGGGCCATCGCCCGGCGTGCGGCCAACACCGCGGCCTTGAGCTGCAGCAGGTCCTGGCAGGTTTCCACCAGGATCGCGTCCGCGCCGCCGTCCAGCATCCCGAGTGCAGCCTCCGCATACGCGTCGCGGATCGTCGCGAACTCGGTGTGCCCGAGGGTTGGCAGCTTGGTGCCCGGGCCCATCGAGCCGAGCACATAGCGCTTGCGCTCGGGCGTGTTCATCTCGTCGGCGACCCGGCGCGCGATCGCGGTGCCCTTCTCCGACAGCTCGCGGATCTTCTCGGCGATGTCGTAGTCGCCCAGGTTGGACAGGTTGCAGCCGAACGTGTTGGTTTCGACGGCGTCGGCGCCGGCCTCGAAATACGCGCGGTGGATGTGCTCGAGCACGTCGGGACGGGTGTCGTTGAGGATCTCGTTGCAGCCCTCGAGGCCGCGGAAGTCGTCCAGCGTCAGGTCGGCAGCCTGCAGCATGGTGCCCATTGCTCCATCGCCGACGACGACACGCTGCGACAGGGTCGTCAGCAGGTCCGTGTCGTAGGTGCGGTGATCAGCGGCAGTCACGGTAACAGGGTAGTCGTCCTAGCAAATTGGGGTTCTCGGCAAGCGACTCATGGTGGCAGAACAAGCTCTACGCTGAAGTAGTGACCCCGTCCGAATCGCCACGTCGTTATGGTGCCGAGCTGCCCGATCTGCACGACGCCGTGGTGGTCGCTGCCTTCGAGGGCTGGAACGACGCGGGTGACGCAGCCAGCGGCGCGTTGGAGCACCTGGAGGACATCTGGGACGCCGAGCCGCTCGTCGAAATCGATGATGAGGCCTACTACGACTACCAGGTCAACCGCCCGGTGATCCGGCAGATCGACGGGGTTACCCGCGAGCTGGAGTGGCCGTCGATGCGGATCTCCTACTGCCGCCCGCCCGGCAGCGACCGCGACGTCGTGCTGATGCACGGTGTCGAGCCGAATATGCGGTGGCGGACGTTCTGCGCGGAGCTGCTCGCCATCGCCGACAAGCTCAACGTCGGCACCGTGGTCATCCTGGGTGCGCTGCTGGCCGACACCCCGCACACCCGGCCGGTGCCGGTGTCGGGCGCGGCCTACTCGCCCGAGTCGGCGCGTTACTTCGGCCTGGAGGAGACCCGCTACGAGGGGCCGACCGGCATCGCGGGCGTGTTCCAGGACGCCTGTGTTGCTGCCGGCATTCCGGCGGTGACGTTCTGGGCGGCGGTGCCGCACTACGTGTCGCAGCCGCCGAGCCCGAAGGCCACAGTCGCGTTGCTTCGCCGCGTAGAGGATGTTCTCGACGTCGAGGTGCCGCTGGACGACCTGCCCGCCCAGGCCGAGGAGTGGGAGGCCGCCGTCACGGAGATGACGGCCGACGACGAGGAGATCGCCGAGTACGTCGCCACCCTCGAACAGCGCGGCGACGCCCAGGTGGACATGACCGAAGCCCTCGGCAAGATCGATGGAGACGCGCTCGCCGCCGAGTTCGAGCGGTATCTGCGCCGCCGCGGCCGCTACTGAGCGTGCTTCTCCAGGGCCTCGGTGCGCGCGCTGAGGTTGCGGCCCAACGCGACGGCTTCGGCGTCCATCTTTGCCACCAACCTGGGGGCGATCTTGCGGAAATCCCGCTCACCCAGGCGCGTGGCGAGCAGCGGGCGCAGCCACCGCATCAGGCCGACCCACTCGGGGCAATAGATGCGGACCTTGCGGCCCTCGATGCCCTTGACGAACGCTGCGCCACACTTGCGCACCGACGTCGTCTTCTTCAGTGGCCCAGGCAGCGATTGGATCAGGTCGGTGAAGGAGGACACCTCCGCTTTCCCCTCTTGCACAAGCGGAGTGTCGATCCAGGACATGTGCGCCGAGCCGACGTCGACGCCGAGGTGGGCAACCTCGAGGCGCAGCGCGTTCGCGAAATGCTCGACGCCGGCCTTCGCGAGGTTGTACGGAGCCAGGCCGGGAGCCGCCGCATAGGCCGCCATCGACGAGACGATCAGCACGTAGCCGCGCCGGTCGATCACCGAAGGCAGTGCCGCCTTCACGGTGTTGAACACGCCAACAACGTTGACGTCGATCAAGGTTTTGAACGCCTCGGGATCGACGTGCAGCACCGACCCGAACGTCGCGATCCCGGCGTTGGCGACGACGACGTCGACACCGCCGAAGCGGTCGATCGCCCGGCTGACGGCGCCTTCCATGGCCGTGAGGTCGCGAACGTCCGCTACCAGTGTCAGCACCCGATCACCACCGAGATCGGAGGCCAGGTCGTGCAGCGGCACCTCGTCCAGGTCGGTCACTACCACCTTGGCGCCCTTGGCATGCAGTTGCCGCGCGACCTCAGCCCCGATCCCCCGGCCGCCGCCTGTGATGAACACGACATTTCCATTCACAGAGCTCATGGCGGAAAGGTACTCCGAACGAGCGCGCGGTCGGCGACGTTTCGGCCACCCGTTAGCGCGCCGACTGCTTTTCCAGCGCCTCGGTGCGCGCGCTCATCGATCGGCCCAGTGCCGCCACCTCGGCATCCATCCGAGGCAGCAGGTCGGGGACCCACCTGGCCAACTGCGACTCGCCGAAGGAAGTGGTCAGGAGCGGTTTAAGCCAGCGGAATACACCGATCCAGCTGGGACAGTTCACGCGCCGTCGACGACCCTCAATCCCATTGACGAACACATCGGCACACGCCTGAACGGACGTGGGCTTCTTCAGTGGCCCAGGCAGCGAGGAGAAGAACTCGCGGGCGGTCGACAGTTCTTCGGTGCCTTCTCGCATCAGTGGCGTGTCAATCCACCCCATATGCGCGGAGCCGACGTCGACGCCCAGATGAGTGACTTCCTGACGAAGCGCGCTGGCGAAGTGCTCGATCCCCGCCTTGGAGGCGTCGTATGCCGCCATCCCCGCGGTTGGGAGATACGCCGCGGCCGACGACACGATGAGCAGGTAGCCTCGCCGCTCGGTGACCGCAGGCAGAGCAGCACGCACGGTGTGGAAGACACCGATCAAGTTGACGTCGATGAGGATCCTGAAGGCCTCGGGGTCAACCTTGAGCACCGATCCGTAGATGCCGATGCCCGCATTGGCCACCACGATGTCGATACCGCCGAAGCGTTCGATCCCCTGAGTCGCCGCGGCCTCCATCGACGCGAGGTCACGGACGTCGGCCACCACGGCGTGGGCGTGCTCGGAACCGAGGTCCTCGGCCAGCGCCCGCAGCGCCGCCTCGTCGAGATCGGTCAGCACCACCTTGGCGCCCTTGGCATGCAGCCGCCGGGCGACCGCCGCCCCGATCCCGCGAGCGCCACCGGTGATGAAAGCGACCTTGCCGTCAACTGAGTTCATGGCGGAAACGTACTCTGGCCGCGATTACAGGTCGACCCCCAGCAGTGCGTCGACGGCCCGTTGTACCGCGAACGGTGCGTCGGCGTCGCGGCCGCCGAACTCCAGTGCATCGGTAGCCCAACCATCAAACGCCGCAAGAGCTTTGGGCGTATCGAGGTCGTCGGCCAAGTAGCGGCGCACCCGAGCGATGAGATCGTCTGCGTCGGGTGCCGCCGGCAACGACACCGCCTGCCGCCAGCGACTCAGCCGAGCCGTGGCGGCGTCGAGCACCTCGGCGTTCCATTCGCGGTCGGCGCGGTAGTGCCCGGCGAGCAGTCCGAGTCGGATCGCGGCGGGCTCGACACCCTGCTCGCGCAGTTTCGAGACCAGGACCAGATTGCCGCGGCTCTTGCTCATTTTTTGCCCGCCCCAACCGATCATCCCGGCGTGCACGTAGTGCCGGGCGAAGCGCCGCTCGCCCGTCACGCATTCGGCGTGCGCGGCCGAGAACTCGTGGTGCGGGAACATCAGGTCCGAGCCACCACCCTGGATATCGAGGCCGGTGCCGATGCGGCTGAGCGCGATCGCCGAGCATTCGACGTGCCAGCCGGGCCGGCCGGGCCCGAACGGCGACGGCCAGCTCGGCTCGCCGTCGCGCGCGGCCGACCACAGCAGCGCGTCGAGGGGGTCGGCCTTGCCGGGCCGGCCGGGATCGCCGCCCCGTTCGGCGAACAGCCGCTCCATCGTCGCCCGGTCGTAATTGGACTCGTAACCGAATTGCCCCGTGGCGCGGGCGCGGAAGTAGACGTCTGGATGCTCCGGATCGTCGACGACGTACGCCGCGCCGGAGGCGAGCATTTTTTCGACCAGCTCGATCACCTCGTCGACGGCCTCGGTGGCGGCGACGTACTCGTGCGGCGGCAGCACCCGCATTGCCGCCATATCGGTGCGGAACAGCTCGATCTCCCGGTCGCCGAGCTCACGCCAGTCCACCCCGTCGCGGCGGGCGCGCTCGAACAGCGGATCGTCGACGTCGGTGATGTTCTGCACGTAGTGCACGTCGTGTCCGGAGTCCAGCCACAGCCGATATACGAGGTCGAATGCCAGATAGGTCGCGGCGTGGCCGAGATGGGTGGCGTCGTAGGGGGTGATGCCGCAGACGTACATGGTGGCGGTCGCACCGGACGCCACCGGCCGGATCTGACGGTCGGCGCTGTCGTAAAGCCGAAGCTCAGGTCCGCGGCCCGGCAACTCCGGAACATCCGCCGCAGGCCAGGCACGCATGCACTCGACTTTAATAGCGTGTCGAATAACTCTGGTGAGTGTGTTCGGCACCGCCCTTTCGGGCATCCGCTGGTTCAGGCTGCGGGTGCAGGATGAACGTCGGTTCCCACGTCAATCGGGCTGGTTTCACCGGCACGCACAGGGTGCTGGTCATGTAAGTACACAGTGCCGCAGGAGATGTGGGGCGAGATCATCGAGTAAGGTGGACGAGGCGGAGCAGCACCCGGATGCGTTCGACGTCGGCACGGACTCCTTCGATGACGCTGACGACGACGCCTACGACCCGACCGAGTTCGCCGACGCGGACGACGAGTTTTGACCTCCGCCCGCGAGGTCTACAAGGCCCTTACCAGGCAAAACGTCGCCAATCCCGAACTTCCAGCAGCGGCTTGACAACCATAGGAGCATCGGGATGGTTCAATCGACGCCGTGTCTTCTGGTCGAGTGCACGGGCGACTTTGCGTAGCTGAGTCTCGGTGGGTAGCCGGTCAGTGGCTTTGGTGATCGCGACCTTGATGTCGACGGAGTCCGTGGGTCCCAGCGCCCAGTTCGTTTGACGATCTGTTCGGTTTGTCGCGGGGACATCGCGATGGGTCCGTTGAGGGCAAGTAGCGGCGAGTATCCGGTGCGGGGGCCCTCATCGGGGTAGCCGGCGCGGAGCCAGTCGATGATCGATCGGAATGTGCCGCGGACGCGCGTCACTACGCCCCGCCGGGGGTAGCCGGAGCGTCGGCGGGCAGGGCCGGCGGGTGCGGTGTTCGCATTCGGTTACGTATTAATGGGAACTTCGAGTTCGGTGAGTAGGTGGCGAACGCGGCGTTCGACCTCGTCGCGGATGCGACGCACGGCGTCGACGTCTTGACCGGCGGGCGACCAAAGGTCACGAGATTATCCTTCCCCTTAGGGGTCTGGCTCCCAGCGTGACACCCGCACGGCGACTTCATGAGTTCCTAGCGCGTCCTTGACGGACGGATCCGAGACTTTTACGACGCCCTTACGACACGGTTGGGTGCGCCCGGCCCGGCGGTGTCACAACCGAGGGGTAACGGCGGCTTAAGCTGGCCGGGACCGGGCGTCCGTCGACGCGCGGCACACGCTATCGTCACAACCGTGCCGGGGCGCGTCGAACGTCTAGCTGCCGCCCGGCCGCACCTTCACGACGCTGGCGGGGTGCGCGTAGGGGAACCCCGCCCGCAGGGGTGGCGCGGATGCCGACCCGGTCGGACGAGAAGTACGCCGACGTGTCGATGGCGAGTTCGGTGCCGGTGCGTAACACCACGAAGTTGCGGCTGGCGTCCAAACCCCAGACGACGTTGTCGGCGACGCGACGCTCCCGCGCCAGTATGGGCCGTCGTAGGCCCCCGGCGGGGCACCGGTGTGCCATTCCTTCACCTGCACCGGTTCGACCGGCGCGATGCCGAGCGTTCATCGCCAACCTGAGGAGCGCGGCGGTTGGCCAACTCGCCTAAGTTGGTTTACCCCTGTCGAACCACGGACCGACGGCCTGCCCGGCAGTGGCTGTTCGTCGTAGGCGGGCCTACGCCGCGTCGGGGCAGTAATTCGCCAGCGCCGAGGTGACGAGCACCCGGGCCTCTTCGTACGAATACGGCGTGGGTTCGTACTCGCTGGTGACCTCTCCCATCGCTAGGTCGACCACCTGCATCGACGGGTACTGCCTCGCCGTCAAGTCGCCGGCTAGTAGCGGGTCGATTGCAGTTGATCGGCGGCGACCAGCAGGTCACCGATGCGGAAATCACCGCCGGACACATCCGGCAGACGGACCTTCTTGTCCGTCTTGTTGTGACGAAGCAGATCGACCAGCTTCTGGGTAACCGACTTCTGGTCGCCCTGGCGCATCACGTCGACAAACACCTCGGCCACGATCCGGCCACCCACCGGCCCCAGTTCGGCGCCACCCGAAGTGATCTCGGCCTCGCGCAGAATGCCGAACCACAGCGGCGTGCCTTCGTCGGGGAAGACCGGAGGAACTAGTTCGTTAGCCGCATCGCGGAGAGGTGGGACGCCCATCTCCTTAGCGACAGCCTCGTAGGACGGCATGTCGTAGAACTTGGCGCGCAGCATGTTGCGGAACCCCAACACGTTATCCCCGCCGCCTTCTGCGCCGGGGATCGGCAACTGGAACAGTGACTGCGCGATGGCTGTGTCGATCGCCCGCCCGATCAGCACCTGCCCCCCATCGGGGGGTAGTTCGCTGAAGAAATTGTCGAAGTCGATGATCAGGTTCGCCGGGAGTTGACGGCCCCCGCTGCAGATCGTTCGTGCCGTCGAGCGAGAACACCGGAACGCCGCCGGATAGGTCGTTGATGTTGTAGGCGTTGCGGATCTGGGAGTGACCGAACCGGAACGCCGCAACCGAGAACTCCACCGGGGTGAACGGGGCACCCTTGCGTCCCGGCTGGTAGAAACCCTTGTTGACAGGAGCTTTCAGCGCGTCCTTCACCGCCTGCTCTCCGACGATCTGCGGCAGGTAGTCGTTGATCACGACATAGCGGTAGGCGTCCACCACCGTCGCCTGGGCCTGATCGAACGACATGCCCTGGTCGATGAGTTCGTTGTGCAACCGCAGGAACGACAAATGGATCTGGGCGATGATCAAGTTCTCGTCGTTGCGCGGCTCGATGAGGATCGCCTTCCCGGTTTTGGGGTCGCGGTGCAGATCCGGTGACACACCGTCAGTAGCGACACCGATCTTGAACTTTTTGCCGTCATACAACTGCGGGCTTTTCTTCGGCCCGCCGCCGTACACCGAGTCCAGGTCGAACGCGAACGTGCGCCCGTTGACCAAGGTCGTGGGATCCACCGGGGCGTTCGGTTGCGGCGCAGTGTCCAGCGTCAAATCATGGTCGATGAATTGACCGAAAAACGTGATACCCGCGGTGGTGCCTTTCGGGTTGGCGACCGGCGGCACCGGGGAGGGTCTTCCCGCATTTCCTGCGCAAGCATCCGCAACTGCTCATTGGTCTGCTGATTCAGCGGTTCCAAGGTATCGAACATTCGCCCGAAATTGGACGGCGGAAGCACCTCCTCCTGTTTGCGTGCCGCAGCCAGCAACACCGACGTGGCCAGGGAACCCAGAGGAATCTTCGCCGGATCAGGGGAAACAAACGGATTCAACCCCACAGCCCCCAAAGTATTCGACACAACCTCGGTGACAGCAGCCGGTGCCTTGGCCTGCGGCGCAGGTGTGCTTGTCGCCACCGGCTGCACAACAGCCGCCACCTTC
Organism: uncultured Actinomycetota bacterium; assembly: GCA_963834955.1. GTDB lineage: Bacteria > Actinomycetota > Actinomycetes > Mycobacteriales > Mycobacteriaceae > Mycobacterium. Next base: position 16,463 of record CAWIDX010000031.1, on the reverse strand, counting down.
ACTGTGGCGGGGATTGTGGTGACCTCCGCCACCGGCGGCGGCGGGACCGCTGCCGCGTTTTCTTCGGGGCCTAACCACGACAACATTCGTCGGTGTTACGGCGGGTGTGGCCGGTTTAGTCGGTGTGACGACAGGTGTGGCCGGTTTCAGCTATCTACTGGTCTGCCACGTCGCCGTTTGACAGTCGGCTTCTCAGGTTTACCCGGCTGCGTAACAGTCGGTTGCGCGGACTGGGTTCCCCGCACCTCGACCTCGACCGCGGAAACCTGACCCGGTTCAACAGCAGTCGGCAGGTTCGGTGACACCGGCTTCGGATCGGAACCGTACCCGGTTCTGCATCAGACGTTGGAGTGGGCGGTTCCACCGGTTCTATCAGCCACCGCCGGTTTATCAGCCACTCGCCGGTTTATCAGCCACCGGTTTACCCACCGGTTTACCCACCGGATCATTCACCGGACTCGTTGTGTTCCCGGTGGCATCCGACTGATCCGCGTCACCCGGCGGCTCATCAGCCCAGGCAACAGCGGTGTTCGCGACCCCCAACATCAACGGAACGCTGAGCGCGGCGACGAAGACTCGCTTCCCTGCCCCTGTGGAGGCGATCTTGGCGACTTTTTTGGCAGATGCGGTGGGCTTACGATGCGTTCTACTCATAGCTCGGTGTGTCCTCTCTGTACGCGCCCACGAGGTCAGCTGTCGGGTTCGGGCTGGAGAGGTTGCCCGGCCGGCGATTGTTTCCGGGTGGAAACGTCGTCGGCTTCACCCCAAGGGGCCGCAAGCGGCTCCAGGGTCCGATTTCGGTGGACCAGTTGGGTCCCCCGCCTCCATCCACGGTGCTCGTCGGTGTCCCCGCCCAACGGATGGAGCTCGGCGCGAAAGGGAGGGGAAGGCCCGCCGCTGGGAAAGGCTCGGCTGGCTCGGGTCACGACGGTAGCGCGTGACCCGGATCACGTCACCTTTTGCGAAATTAGCGTTTCATGCTTAATGGCAAACCCTAAAAGAACTCTAAAACCCCACGACACTTCAGCATTTCCCCAGGTCCAGACTGACCTCTACCTACCTGTAGCCATTTCGTAATCATTTCGTTATGTGACGTAAATCACAATTATCCGCCCGAAAAGAAGCTAACACGTCCAGGGATTGCACGCGTGCGTTGACCGAGGCCGTCGAGGAGCCAGTGGCCGCCGTAGTCAAGGGCACGGGGATCATGCCGGCGGCTCTTGACCAAGCCGAGGCCCCGGCGCTTGGCCGCCTCGCGTAAGCGGGTCTCGAAACTCTTGTGCTGGCGCGGTGTCATGGCCGCGATGCCCTCGCGGTTGGGCATACGTATGCCCGTCATGACTACAGACATCACCGTAGCGCTGGCCGGACGCGGGGACGAACTCGCCGGCGCGCACCACTGCGGGCACCACCCTGACCTTGCGGACCTAGCCCTCGTCGGGGTCGAAGGTGATGCGCTCCTACGTCAGGGCCAGCACGCACGGCTCCTGCACCTCGCCGTCGTTCATGATGTTGAACAGTCCGGGCGGGCAATGCGACGGCTCCGGTGGTGGTTCCAGGGGAACCAGTCGTCGGTTTGGGTCATTGCGTTACTCGCTCTCTTCTCGATCTCCCCAGCGCGGATGCGGACAGGTGAGTTTGCTGGGGTAAGCCTTCAGCGTCCCGTCGCTGATGCGCCGTCGGATCGAGTTGTGGGAGACACCCACTGCGGCGGCCGCCTGGTTGATCGTCGGCAGTGCCGGGAGTGCCTCGAGTTCGGGGAGCGCCGCCCCGATGTTGGGCGTGACCGAGGGCTGCAAATCGCTTGTCATACCAATGCACGCTAGCCCAGAAACCAGTACTCGAAAAATCATGAGACCCGTTGGAGCACAATATAGTTGGATTGAGTACGGACTACATCTGGGCTACAGGGTTCGACCCTCGGCAGGCCCCTCGGCCAGCCGTGAGAGGTCTGCGGCGATCTCGGCGTCGCGGGCAGGAGACCAGGTGCTGATACCGCAGTGAAGCCGAGGGGGTGGAGTGCCCGAGGTGCTCCATCGTCTCAGGTTGGCCATCCGAGCCACCCGGCTGCCGCTGAAATGCCTTAGTCTTAGGTCGTGAATGCGAACACCCTCACGCCCGTCAGCACGCTGTCAAAGCTCGTGCGGAACGACCGGCTGGCCAGGTGGCAACCGGTCCTGCTGGAGGGGACAGCAACGACTCCGGGTCTGGCCCCACATGGGCGTCGAGGTGCGCCAGGAGGTCGGGCTGGATGTGCGGAGGGACTGCCACCGGATATCTCCTGGGTACTTGTGAGCACTTAGCGGGGTCGCGTATCCGCAGGTGGAAGGGCGATTACCGCAGGTGGGATACCGCTGAGTCAGTACACCGCACGCTGGATCGCGTCCAGCAACGCCGCCGCGGTCTCCGTGCGACACATCAGCAGGTCGGGCAGGTAGGGATCGGGCTGGTTGTACTCCAGCGGCGATCCGTCGAGCCGCGACGCGTGCAGCCCGGCCGCCAGCACCACACCGGCGGGTGCCGCCGAGTCCCACTCCCACTGCCCGCCGGCATGCAGGTAGGCGTCGACGTCGCCGCGCACGACCGCCATCGCCTTCGCGCCGGCCGAGCCGATCGGCACCGTCTCCAGCGCCATCGTGTGGCGGAGCCGGTACAGCAGCGACGGTGGTCGCGATGCACTGACCGCAACCCGCAGCGGGCGGTCGGCGGCGCCGCCGCTTGCCGCCGCGGTGACGGTGTCGCTGCGGTAGACCTCGCCACGCGCCGGCAGCGCCACCGCGGCGTCGGTGATCTGTGCGACGCCGTTGGTGCGCTGCCACAGCGCCACGTGCACGGCCCAGTCGTCGCGGCCCGGCGTGGAGAACTCCCGGGTGCCGTCGAGGGGATCGATGATCCAGACCCGCTCCAGCTTGAGCCGGGCCAAGTCGTCGTGCGCCTCCTCGCTGAGGACGCCGTCGTCGGGCCGCTCGACACGCAGCCGGTCGAGGATCAGCTGGTTGGCCCGTTTGTCGCCGGCCGCGCCGAGCCCGCCGGGATCGTGAAAACCGATGTCGTCGCGCACCGCGAGCAGCAGTTCTCCGGCGGCCTCGGCGATCTCGGCCGCTAGCGCCGCATCGGTCAAACTCACTTAGCCAGCATACGGACCGCCGACTGCCGCACAGTCGGCGCTAGACCGCCGGCCACGGAATCGGCCTGTGCCGATCCGGTGGGTGGTGTGTCCGGCCATGGTGGCGGCCGCGTCATAGAAGCCCGGGGCCAGGCCGTCGGGGGCAATGGCTTGCGAGAACGCCAGATCGCCTGGCCCGACGGCGATCTCATCAGAAAGCAAATTCTCGCGCTTCTCGAGTCCATCGACCCGGTACCACGTCACGGTGACGGTGGAGCCCTCGGCCACATCCTCGAGGCCGACCACTGCGGAATGACCTCGGCCCGACGCATTGGCAAACACTTCGGTGTCCGGCTAGCGAAGCTTAGAGGAGGTTCGTGGTCAAGACGGCATCGCCAAGGGCGCCGTATGGGATATCCCCTCGTCCGCAGGTTCCCTCTTCGAGGATCGCCGCCACAACGAGGGAATCGGTCTTATTCACCCTCAAGTCAACCGGGGTGGTCGCCGTCTTGCGAACGGTGAACTCGCTTAGGACTTGGCCATCGCTGGATATCGTGACTCTTGCGGCAAGGCCATCAGGCGCTTGCTCCTGCAGTCCCACCGTCGCGGTTAGCCGAGTAAATTTGCGGTCCAGTCGATACGTCGTCGTCGCAGCAGTACCTGCGCAACCAATCCATAATCCGGTTGAGGAGGGATAGCTCTCGCCTACCAACGTCGCATCAATGGGTGTGCCGTTCGGCCCCTCTGCAATTGCTGACTCTCGCTGTTCGTACAGCCGCACTTCGATGGATTGAGGCTTGACCGTTGTCACGGATGTGCGCGATGTGTCGCTATTGCGGTGTGGGCTGCATGCACCTGCCACCGCGACCAACGAGAACTAGCGGTGACGATCCACGACAACTGATATCGCGCACACTGCTTCCCTTGAAAATGTCTTGCAGTTCAAGTCCCATGGAGCCAAGACGGTGCCGACGTTGTGACGTCCTCCATGCGGAATCTCACCCGGTTCCGGTGTACCCACGAGTGGCCGAACACGAACGCCTCCGTCGCCTTACGCGAACGCGTGCGGTACGAGACGTTGCACGGGTCCATCCGGGTAACCGGTCGTGCGCACACGACCGAATTGCCGCATTGTGGGCCGCATGTGTCGTTGGCACCGCAAGCGCACCGCGACCTAGAACGCCGGCCACGGAATCGGCCGGTGCCGATCCGGAGTCGGCATCAGCGGGTTGTCCAGCAGATCCTCGGCGCGCCGCCGCAGCGCTTGGACTTCGACGCCAGTGATGTGCTCGCGCAGCTCGTCGGCCAGCGAACCGCGCAGTTTGTCGACCAAGCCGGTGACCGCGGTAAGGGTGTCGTCGTCCACCGGTTTGCCGGCCCATCCCCACAGCACGGTGCGCAGCTTGTCGTGCACGTGCAGGCAGACGCCGTGGTCGACGCCATAGAGGTTGCCGTCCAGCCCGGTCAGGATGTGGCCGCCCTTGCGGTCGGCGTTGTTGATCAGCACGTCGAAGACTGCCATTCGCCGCAGCCGAGCATCGTCGGCGTGGACGAGTGTGACCTCGTCGCCGGCGAAGTCGTAGGCCCGCAGCACCGGGAGGTAGCCCGGCGGCACCTTGCCGGCCGGGAACACGTCGATGATGTCACGACCGTCGTTTGCCGACGAGGCTCCGGTCGAGTCACCGGGCTCCTCGATCCACAGCTGCGCCATGCCGCGGCCGGCCGGCCCGTCACGAATGATCGTGTAGGGCACCACGTTCCAACCCAGCGCGACCGATACGAGGTAGGCGCCCAGCTCACGTCCGGCCAGTGTGCCGTCCGGGAAGTCCCACAGCGGTTGTTCACCGGCGATCGGCTTGTACACGCAATGCACCCGGTCTGCCTCGCTGGTGGCCTCGCACAAAAACGTCGCATTGCTCGCGGAGCGGATGCGCCCGATGACCGTCAGCTCGCCAGTCTCCAGAACCCGCTGATTTTCAGGACTCGGCGTCATCAGCCGACTCGGACAGCGCGCCCCTGCGGTAGCCGTTCGTGCGCACGCAGATGTGCCCCGACGGATCCAGCGGCTCGTCACACAGCGGGCAGGGCGGGCGGCCCGCCGAGATGACCCGGTGGGAGCGCGTCGCGAACTCGCGCGCCGACTCGGGTGTGAGGAACACGCGCACCGCGTCGGGGCCTTCCTCCGCGTCGTCGAGCACGACGGAGGCGTCGAACTCACCGTCGGTCACGGCGAGCAACTCGACCACGACGGTCTGCGCCTCGGAGTCCCAGCCCAGCCCCATCGTGCCCACCCGGAACTCCGCATCGACGGGCGTGACCAACGGGCTGAGGTCTTCGACGTCACTTGTCTCCGGCGGAATCGGCGTGCCGAACCGGCGATTCACCTCCAACAGCAGCGCCCCGATCCGTTCGGCCAACACGGCCACCTGCTGCTTTTCCAGAATGACCGAAATCACGCGGGCATCATGGACCGCCTGCAGATAGAACGTCCGGTTTCCGGGCTGGCCAACGGTCCCGGCCACGAAGCGGTCGGGTGAGCGGAAGACATGGATATGACGCGCCATGACATTCCCAAAATACCGCGCCGCCACGCGAATTACTCCGTCGAGCCGCCGACCGCCGCGTCGCCGGTGGGCACCTCGCCCTCGGTGGGTGTGCTCGTCAACGCGGAGGCGAGCTCGGCGCCGGTGTGGTTGACATGCACGACGAACGGGCGCAGCGGCGTGTAGCGGATCACGCTCATCGACGCCGTGTCGGCCGTGATGCGCTGAAAGCTGTCCAGGTGGGTGCCCAGCGCGTCGGCGACCACCGCCTTGATCACATCGCCGTGCGTGCAAGCCAGCCACAGCGTGTCGCCGCCCAGCTCGTCAGCCAGCCGACGGTCGTGTTCGCGGACGGCGGCCACCGCGCGAGCCTGGACCGCGGCCAGACCCTCTCCGCCGGGAAAGACCGCGGCGCTCGGTTGTGCCTGCACGACCGCCCACAGCGGCTCGTTGACCAACTCGCTCATCTTCCGTCCGGTCCACTGCCCGTAGTCGACCTCCGAGAGCCGTTCGTCGACGATCGCTTCCAGACCGAGTGCGTCGGCCAGCGGCGCCACGGTGCGTTCACAGCGCAGCAGCGGCGAGCGGACCAGCGCACGGATTGGTAGGGACCCGATCCGGTCGACCAGGGCGGCGGCCTGCTCTCGGCCCTTGTCATCGAGGTCGACGCCGTCGGAGCGCCCGGCCAGCACATGCGCGGTGTTGGACGTCGAGCGGCCGTGCCGCAACAGGATGACCGTCACTTCGCCGCCACCACCTGAGTCCCGAGCAGCGCCAGCACCACGACGCCGAGCACCAAGCGGTAGCCGACGAACCAATACATGCTGTGCCGCACCAGAAAACGCAGCAGCCACGCGATCGCGGCGAGTCCCACCACGAACGCGACGGTGGCCGCCACCAACAGCTGTGCGCCGCTGGCGCTCATGCCTTCACCGACCGGATCGAACGCGTCGGGCAGCGAGAACAGCCCGGAGGCGAACACCGCGGGAATCGCCAGCAGAAAACCGAACCGGGCGGCCAGTTCCCGGTCCAGACCCAGGAACAACCCCGCGCTGATCGTGGCGCCCGAGCGCGACACCCCCGGCACCAGCGCGAGGGTCTGCGCGACACCGACGACCAGCCCGTCGCGCCACGTCAGCTGCGCGATGCCGCGGGTCTGCCGCCCGAAATACTCGGCGGCGGCGATGACCCCGGAAAACACGATCATTGCCACCGCGATGACCCACAGATTCCGCGCGCCGGTTCGGATTTCGTCCTTGAACAGCAGTCCCACCACGCCGATCGGAATTGAGCCGATGATCACGTACCAGCCCAGCCGGTAGTCCGGATTGTCGCGGTGCGCGCGGACGAATATCCCGTTCACCCACGCCTTCGCGATCCGCCCGATGTCGCGGGCGAAGTACACCACCACCGCAACTTCTGTGCCGATCTGGGTAACGGCCGTGAACGAGGCGCCGGCGTCGTCGTCGAAGAACACCCGCGAAGCGATGGCGAGGTGGCCCGATGAGGAGATCGGCAGGAACTCGGTCAGGCCTTGCAGCACGGCCAGGACGATGACCTGCAACCACGACATCGAGGCTGGCATCGCCGCGGTTTCCACGCGGACGACCGTACCTGGTGGGTGGCTAGTCGGAGATCCGCCGACCGGCTCGCGCGACCGGCTGGGCGGTGGCCACGGCGTCGCGCACCGCGGCGATGATGCTGCGTTCGTCGGTGAGGTCGATGTTGATCAACGGGTGGGTGGCGACCGCGATCACGTCCTCTTCCTGCGGGACGGGGCCGGGCAGGCGGGGCCTGTACACCTCGATCACCAGGTGGCGCCGTTCGGTGTGAAACGCGAAACTGCGGCCGTCCTCGAAGTGCCCGAACCCGCTCGCGTGGACACCCGTCGAGACGTCGTCGACAAAAAACTCCTGACCGAAACCGCCCCTATCGGCGGCGAGGCTCATGGTGGCACCATACCGCCCGGCTCGGCGTTTGCGGGCGATCCTCGCCGGATTCGGTGTGACAACCTCTCCTGGTGAGTTTCCTTTTGGCGCAATGCACCAGGCTTGCGGGTCGAGCCGCGAACCTCCTGCTGGTGGCCGGCCTCGCGATGACGGCATGTTCGTCGAATCCGGTCGCTGCGCCGCCGACCGTGGCGCCGGCCGGCCCCGCCGTGTCACCTCCCGTCACTACCGCACCAGCCGGGCGGGTGCAGCCGTTGCCGGGCCGCCCGGATGCGGCGGTGTTCGACGCCGCGACGTCGTCGCTGGTGGTGCTCGATCCGGGCGCCGAGGGATCGGCGTCCGCCACGGTCACGGTGCTGGCGCGGTCCGGGGAAGCCCCGCGGTCGATCGCTGTGCCCGGTCGGGCCACCGCGCTGACCAGCGACAATCGCGGTTCCGTCTACCTGTCATCTCGCGGGGGCTATGTCCGCATCGATCTTCGCGGCCTGACGATGACGGCCGCTCGGGTCGACGGGCACGACGACACGGCCTTCACCGCGATCGCTCGGCGCGCTGATGGTCGACTGGTGCTCGGCACCGCCGACGGGGCCGTGTACACGCTGGACCCAGATGGGCGCGTCACGGCCGAAATCAAGATCTTCGCCCGGGTGGACGCTCTGGCCACCCATGGCGACACCACGCTGGTGCTGGACCGCGGGCAGACGTCGGTGACCAGCATCGATGCCAGCGGCACCAGCGCGCAGCAGGCGTTGCGCGCCGGCGAGGGCGCCACCACGCTGGCCGTCGACCCGGCCGGGCGAGGCCTGGTCGCGGACACTCGCGGCGACGAGCTGCTGGTGTTCGGCGTCGAGCCGCTGATGCTGCGGCAGCGTTACCCGGTGCGGCAGGCGCCGTACGGCCTGGTCGGCACGTCCCGGCTCGTGTGGGTGTCCCTGACCGCGGCGAATCTGGTTATTGGTTACGATTTGGCCACCGGGATACCTGTGGAAAGGGCGCGTTACCCAACTGTGCGGCAACCCAACACGCTGGCCTTCGACGACGCCGGTAACACGCTGTTCGTCGTGTCGGCCGCGGGAGACGGTGTGCAAGTGATCACCGACGCGGGCGGAGCGCGGTGATGCCAGCGGGCTGGGACGGCGACCTGTCCGACGAGTACGAATGGGCGCCGTTGCGGTTGCCGCCCGACGTGACCCGGCTCAGCGCCTCCACCCGGCTGTCGATCGAAGCCGAGTACCGCGGCTGGGAGTTGACGCGGGTGCGCTTGTACACCGACGGCACCCGACGAGTTCTGTTGCGACGCAAGAAGTCTCAGTACCCCAGCGAGCAACCGGGGTTGTGACGGCATACCGCGCCGTGCGGGCGGCGCTGTTCGTCGTGCCCGCCGAACGAATCCACACCTGGGTGTTCGCGCTGCTGCGCGCGGTGACCGCCGTCGCACCGCTGCGCCGGTTGTTGCAACGGCAGCTGGCCCCGCGCGATCCGGTGTTGGCCAGCACGGTGTTCGGGGTGCGGTTCCCCGGTCCGCTCGGGCTGGCGGCCGGCTTCGACAAGGACGGCAAAGGCCTGGGCGCCTGGGGTGCGCTCGGGTTCGGCTTCGCCGAGGTCGGCACCGTCACGGTCCACCCGCAGGCGGGCAACCCGTCGCCGCGCCTGTTCCGGCTGCCCGATGATCGGGCGCTGCTCAACCGGATGGGCTTCAACAACCACGGCGCCCTTCAGCTGGCCTTAAGACTCGTCCGCCGGGTCCCAGACATACCGATCGGGGTCAACATCGGCAAGACCAAGGTCACGCCCGCCGAACTGGCCGCCGAGGATTACCAGGCCAGCGCGCGGCTGGTGGGACCGCTGGCCGACTTCCTCGTCGTCAACGTCAGCTCGCCCAACACGCCGGGCCTGCGCGATCTGCAGGCCGTCGAAGTCGCTACGCCCGATCCTGGCCGCGGTGCGCGCCGAGACGACGACGCCCGTGCTGGTCAAGATCGCGCCCGACCTGCCCGACGACGAAGTGGACGCGATCGCCGACCTGGCCGTGCAGCTCGGCCTGGCCGGCATCGTCGCCACCAACACCACGGTGTCCCGGGCCGGGCTGCTGACGCCCGGGGCCGCTGACCTAGGCGACGGCGGGATCTCCGGGCCGCCGCTCGCGCAGCGGTCGCTGGAGGTGCTGCGGCGGCTGTATGCCCGGGTTGGCGACCGTCTCGTGCTGGTGAGTGTGGGCGGCATCGAGACGGCCGACGACGCGTGGGAGCGCATCATCTCGGGCGCGTCACTGCTGCAGGGGTACACCGGGTTCGTGTACGGCGGCGGGTTGTGGGCCAAGCACATCCACGACGGCGTTGCCCGCCGGTTGCATGAGGGTGGATTCGCGTGCCTGGCCGACGCGGTGGGCTCGGCGGCTCGCCGCTAACTCTCCTTCTGCTCGTGGGTACCGTGGATGACGGCGCGGGCGATGGCGTTCATGAACAGGTTGAAGCCGAGGTACGCCGGGCTGGCGTCCTCGCTCAGCTCGAGCTTCTCGACCTTCACCGCGTGCACGGCGATGAAGTAGCGGTGGGCGCCATGCCCGGGCGGCGGCGCCGCACCGATGTAGCGACGCATGCCGGCGTCGTTGACCAAAGTCAGTGCGTCGCCGGGCAATTCGCTGCCCTCGCCGATACCGGCGGGCAGCTCGGTGCACGTCGCCGGCAAGTTGGCCACGGCCCAGTGCCAGAAGCCGGACGCGGTCGGCGCGTCGGGGTCGTACACGGTGACGGCGAAGCTGCGGGTCTCCTCCGGGAAGCCGGACCAGCTCAGCTGCGGGGACACGTCCTCGCCGCCGGCGTCCATGATGCCGCTGACCTGTGGTTTCTTGAGCGGCTGTCCGTCGGTGACGTCGTCGGACGTCAGCGTGAATGTGGGGAGCTCGGGCAGGAAGTCGTAGGGGTTGTAGTCAAAAGCCATGGAAGGCGTTCCTCTCTCTAGTCAGCAGTGCAACAAAAAATGCTCGAGAACTTCGGTACCGAACATCAGTGCATCCACGGGTACCCGCTCGTCGACGCCGTGGAACAACGCGGCGAAGTCCAGATCCGGTGGCAGCCGCAGCGGGGCGAACCCGAAGCACCGGATTCCCAAGCGCGCGAAGTGTTTTGCATCCGTGCCGCCAGCCAGCATGTAGGGCACGGTGCGGGCCTCGGGATCGGCGGCCAGAATCGCGGAGTTCATGACGTCGACCAGGTCGCCGTCGAAGGTGGTCTCATATGACGGTAGGTCGACGATCCACTCGCGAGTGACGTCAGGACCGATAAGCTCGTCGACCTCGCGTTCGAACGCCGACAGCCGGCCGGGCAGCACCCGGCAGTCCACGACCGCCTCCGCAACGGCCGGGATGACGTTGGCCTTGTACCCGGCCTTGAGCATGGTCGGGTTGGCGGTGTCGCGCAGGGTCGCGCCGATGAGTCTCGCAATCGAGCCGAGCTTCGCGATCGTCCCGTCCAGGTCGGGTGAGTCCACGTCGAAGCTATAGCCCGTCTCGTCGCCAACGGCCTGCAGGAACTCCTCGACGGCGTCGGTCATCACGATCGGGAACTGGTGACGGCCCAGCCGCGCGACCGCCTCGGCGACCGCGGTCACGGCGTTGCCGTCGTGGATCAGCATCCCGTGCCCGGCGCGCCCCCGGGCGGTGAGCCGCATCCACAACATTCCTTTTTCGGCCGTTTCGATGAGGTAGAGGCGGCGTTCGCCGCCGTCGCGGCGCGGCACCGTCAGCGAGAACCCGCCGACCTCGCCGATCGCCTCCGTGATGCCGTCGAAGAGATCGGGCCGGTTGTCGACCAGCCATTTGCAACCGAAGTTGCCCCCGGCCTCCTCGTCGGAGACGAAGGCGAACACCAGGTCACGCGGCGGGACGATCCCGTGGCGTTTGAACTGCCTGGCCACCGCGATCGTCATGCCGACCATGTTCTTCATGTCGACCGCGCCCCGGCCCCACACATACCCGTCCTCCACCGCCCCCGAGAACGGGTGCACGCTCCAGTCGGCCGGCTCAGCGGGCACCACGTCGAGATGGCCGTGAATGAGCAGCGCCCCACGGTTTGGGTCGGCGCCGGGCAGCCGCGCGAACACGTTGCCCCTTCCGGAGGCGCCGGCCTCGAGGTATTCGGTCTGGTAGCCGACCTCTTCGAGCTGCGCAGCGACCCACTGCGCGCACTCCCGCTCCCCCTTCGTGGTCGCCGGATCACCGGTGTTGGAGGTGTCGAATCGGATCAGCGCGCTGACGAGGTCGACCACTTCATCGACGGGGCGTGTCACAGTCACCTTTCCTACCATTGGTTGGCGGCGGCAGGTTTGGGTCCGGTCCATCGGATCCGATAGCCTTAGCTGCCCACACAGGTCCGAGTGGCGGAATGGCAGACGCGCTAGCTTGAGGTGCTAGTGCCCTACTAATGGGCGTGGGGGTTCAAGTCCCCCCTCGGACACAATTTTTCTTACTTGCCACGGTGCGGGCGGCCTTGGGTTGACGAGCTGCGGCGCGAAGCGCGTCTCAGGCCGACTTTGTGCACGCAGTCAAGGAAGCCGAACAGCGACGCCTCGCGGGCAAGCTCTGAACCATTCCACGATTGACATGGATGCCACGATAACGCTGGGTAAGCAGGGCCGGCTGGTGATACCGGTGGAGATGCGAACAGCGCTGGCTTGGCCGCAGGGCGAACGACTACATGTCCGCGTCGACGGCGCCAGGATCGTCATTGAACGACCGGAAGATGCCGTCGCCCAACTCCGTTCGCTGGGAAGGGACATGGCGCGCGGCCGATCGCTGGTCGACGAGCTCTTGGCGGAGCGGCGGGCCGCGGCCGCATCCGAATGACCGTCTTGGACGCGTCCGCGGTTCTCGCCCTCATCCACGACGAACCGGGCGCCGATGTGGTGGCCGCGGCGATGACCGATGCGACCATCGGAACGCCGAATCTCGCGGAGGTGATCGGCAAGCTGGTCGACGCGGGGATCGACGCCGCGCCCGTTCGTCAACTTCTCGTCACGGCAGGCGTCAACATCGAGCCCTTGACTCCTGACGATGCGGAACTCGCCGGTGCGCTTCGGGCGATCCGAGGTGGGCGGTCGTTGTCGCTCGGCGATCGATGCTGCCTGGCATTGACTGTCCGGAGCGTTCCTGCAGTGGTACTGACAGCCGATCGAGCATGGCGAAAGCTGGACTTGCCTATCGACGTGCGCGTGATCCGCTGATTCGTCGGATCTTGTCGGTGGCCCCGTGTATACTCGAACACATGTTCGATACGGAGACGCTTCCCGACCCGGCGGCGCTGCGTGATGCCGACGACGCGACCGTGGTGGCGGCGATCGAAAAGTGGCACCGGCTGGAAGCGGCCGCGAGCGCACGGCGCCTGCATGCGATCGCCGAGCTGACCGGCCGACGCTGCGACCAGCAGGGCGAGCGGGCGCACTGGTCATGCGATGGCTGGGATGGCGCGGCCGCCGAAGTCGCCGCCGCGCTCGGGGTCAGCCACGGCAAGGCGTCCAGTCAGATGCAGCTGAGCCTGACCCTGCGTGATCGGCTTCCGAGGGTGGCGGCGCTGTACCTGGACGGCAGGGTCAGCCACCGCGTCATCTCGGCCATCGGGTGGCACACCTTCCTGGTCCAGGCCGACGAGGCGCTGGGGCTGATCGACACCGCGCTGGCCGAGCACGCAGAAAAATGGGGCCGGCTCTCCGATTACCGGCTGGCCCAGGCCATCGATTTCTGGGTGGACCGCCACGATCCCGGCGCGCTGCGCCACACCCGCGCCCGGGCCCGCAGCCGCGACCTCTACGTCGGCAAGAAAAGCGACGAGTCGGACACCACCGCGGTGTGGGGCCGGCTGTATGCCACCGACGCCGCGGTGCTCAATCGGCGGCTGATGGACATGGCACATGCGGTCTGCGACGACGACCCGCGCACCATCGCCCAACGCCGCGCCGACGCCCTGGGCGCGCTCGCCGCCGGCGCCGAGCGCCTCGCCTGCGCCTGCGCGCACCCGGACTGCCCATCGGGCGGCGACGACGGGCGCGCATCCAACGTCGTCATCCACATCGTGGCCGAAGCCTCAGCGCTCGACGCGCAGCCCGACGCGCACATGTCCGGCCAGGGCCCGTCGACACCAACCATCACCCCGAGCACCACACTCAGCGAGCTGCTGGCTCCTGACCCCGAACCCGACCCGCCATGCCAAGGACGGGTCAAGCCACCGGCCGGCCTCCTACTCGGTGGCGGCATCGTCCCGACGCCGCTGCTGGCCGAGCTGATCGGCTCGGGCGCCAAGGTCCAACAGGTCCGCCTGCCAAGCGACGCGCCCGAAGCCCGCTACCTGCCCTCGGCGAAGCTGGCCGAGTTCGTGCGCTGCCGCGATCTCACCTGCCGCTTCCCGGGCTGCGAAGAGCCCGCCGAGTTCTGCGACCTCGACCACACCATCCCCTACCCGATAGGGCCCACCCACCCGTCCAACCTCAAATGCCTATGCCGAAAACACGGGCGCGCAAGCGCTTATGGCAGGCGAAATGAGTTTCGCCGAAACCCGCCGCTACGGAGACGCGACGGCGAAGAGGTGCCACTCGCCGGGCACGCCCTTGAGCTGGTGAGCGCCGCGGTCCTCGAACTCGAGTCCTGACCCGATCACGAGGTCGCGCAGCGTGCTGGACACCAGCACGTCGTTCGCCCCGGCCAGTGCGCTCACGCGCGCGCCGATGTGCACGCCGATCCCGCCGATGTCATCGCCGCGGACCTCGCACTCGCCGGTGTGCAACCCGGCGCGCACCTCGATGCCCAGCGCCTGCACCGCGTCGCGGATCGCCATCGCGCAGCGGATCGCTCGCTGCGGGCCGTCGAACATCGCCAGGAAACCGTCGCCCGAGGTGTTCACCTCGCGGCCTCGGAAGCGATTGAGTTGCGCGCGGACAACGGCGTCGTGCGCGTCGAGCAGCGCATGCCAGTCCCGGTCGCCGATCTCGGCGGCGCGGCGCGTCGAGTCCACGATGTCGGTGAACAGCACCGTGGCGAGCACCCGATCATCGGCCACGTCGGGCTGCTCGCCGGTGAGGAACTCGGCGATCTCCTGGAACGACTGGCCGCCACGGCTCGACGAAGTGAAACTCGTTGCGTCCAGGCAGCTCAACGTATTTCGCGCCCGATATGTGATCAGCAATGTATCTTCCCGCCGCGGGCAGGATGATTGGGTCCTCGGTGTGATGGACGACGAGGGTTGGCACGCGGATTGTCGGAAGGATGGCCCGCACGTCCAACTCGAGCACGAGCGGCATCATGAGAGCTACAGTCGCGGGGCTGGCCGCCAGGCGTTCGTGTCGGGCCCACGTTGCCCGGATCTCCTCGTTCCACGGCATGTCCGGATTGACTACATGTTGAATCTCGCCGGTGCCCCACATATCGACCACAGCGGCGCTCCATTCCTCGCTATCGAACCCGGAGGCGCTAACGCACTGATGCCCTTCGGATCGGCGCCCTCAAGCACGACCAGCGCAGTTGTGCGAGACGGATGTGTGGCGGCGAACAGCCCCGCTGTCGGGAGCGCGCCGGTAGGGACGAGGAGCGACGCTTCGCGACTTCCTAGATCGTCGAGCACCGCGGTGATGCTGTCGGCCCATTGCTCCAAGTTCGGCAGCGCGCCCGATGTGACCGGATCAGACGCACCCGTGCCCGGCTGGTCGAAGAAGATCAGCCGCCGACGATGCACGCCTCGACCCAGCCTTGAATGGACGGCAGCTCCGGAAAGAGGTCGCAGCACGTGAACCAGTTCGGGACGAACACGATGTCGCGAGCGCCAGGGGGTGACGCGCGGTAGGCGACGCGCAAGTCCCCGTTCATCGCATAGCGCGTCTCCGAGAACATTGCGGAAGTGTAAGCCGAGGAACGGTTGAGCGTTGCGTGATCGGCAGCTTTGAGCTGCTACGATTCAAAGTGTTCTTCACGCATTCGGTGCCAGCAGCAGTATGAGACAGCCAGGACTCATCCCGCGCCCGTCACGGCCAGGATGGTGCGGGCCACCAGGTCGGGGTCGTCGACCATCGCAAGGTGTCCGACGCCGGGCAAGAGCACCCACGTAGCCCCGGGCAGGCGTTCGCGGGCAGTCTGGCCGTACGTCGCCGGCCGGAGCGAGTCGGTCGAACTGGGCCCAGGCCAAAGTAACCAGGGACTTCAATGGGTCCAGCGGCTCAGGGCCTGCTCGTCGGGGGAATAGTGATCCATGAACGGGCAGTCGATGGAATCGTCCATCACCTCCAACATCCTCGCGGCGCTAAGGCGGTCGCCGTCGACGCCCGGCCGTCACGGAAACCGACGCGGCGGACTACTGCCGAACCTGAGCTCTCAGCGGCGCTATCGGACGGGCGACGCGGGGTTAGCGCGCGAGAGCCTGCGTTACTGTTCCGAGGACTTGTTTATGAGAATCGGTGTCCCACCAGAAGCCCGCCGGGGAGAAAGCGCAGACGCTCGCGGCGCGCCCACGCCGTGCCAACTCGATGGCCACCCATCCGCCCAGAGAGTTCCCGGCGAGATGCGGTCGCGCCAGACCACGCTCGTCCAGATAGTGTTCCGCCGCGTCCACCATGTCGCTAACCCCCGCCGGACGGCGCTGGATGGCAGGCCCGCCGCGGTGCCCGAAGAGGGTCGGCGCGTGAACATCGTGATGCTCGGACACCAGCGGAACAATGTCCTGCCAGATGCGGCCCGAGGCGGTTGCGGAATGCAGTAGGACCAGGGGTATTCCCCTGAAGTCACGGCAAAAGTGTGACACCAGCCGTCCCAGCCCGCGTCATAATTTCCCCCAGGCCCGCGAATGGCCTGTCTTCCGGGATGGCAGGCCCAGGCAGATGTAACGCGGA